>JAVEXN010000007.1:0-148190 GCA_034004015.1 Paludibacter sp. | reverse complement strand
GTAAAAATCCATCCTATCTTACAGGTGTTAAATTCGACACCGACAGGATTAAATTTACCAGCAACATTAATCATGTAGTGGCCACATCCGATATTCTGATCATGGCCACACCATCACCATTTCTGAAACAACACCTTAAAAAACTGCGTCGGAAACTTGATAAAAAAATGGTGATTTCGGCGATCAAGGGTATTGTCCCCGACGAAAATATGATTGTGTCGGACTATTTCGAACAGGTTTACAATGTTCCTAAAGACAATATTGCTGTTCTTGCCGGTCCTTGTCACGCCGAGGAAGTGGCGCTCGAACGTCTCTCCTACCTTACCATTGGTTGTAGCGACCGCGAAAAGGCACGCATCCTGGCACAACGATTTACCACCAGTTTTATCCGCACTTCCATCAGCGACGATATGCTCGGAATTGAATATTCATCCGTAATGAAGAATATTTATTCCATTGCTGCCGGTATTTGTCACGGACTTAAATATGGCGACAATTTTCAGGCAGTGCTCATTTCTAATGCCATACAGGAAATCAACCGCTTTTGCAACGCCATAAATCCATTGCATCGCGATATCAACGAACCTGCATATTTGGGCGACCTTTTGGTAACCGCGTATTCAAAGTTTAGCCGCAACCGCCTGTTTGGTACAATGATCGGAAAAGGCTATTCGGTAAAAACCGCACAAATAGAAATGGAAATGATAGCCGAAGGTTATTACGCCACAAAATGTATTCACGAGATAAACGAAAAATATCGCGTGAATATGCCTATCGTGGATGCGGTGTATCAGATTCTTTATAACCGTTGCTCGCCCACACTCGAAATCAGAAAACTGACGGAAAAGTTGAAGTGAGGAAGCCCCCTAAATCCCCCTCCGGGGGACTTTTGAAAGGGCTTTATTGGAATATCTGCAACAAAGATAAAATATTAAACTATTATAAACTAACCCAGAAGTCCCCTGAAGGGGGATTTAGGGGGCTAAATTTATTTTTTATGAATCACATTAAACTCTCAATCGACAAAGCATTCGGTTTCATATCAGAACAGGCAGTGGCCGGATACAAATCGAAAGTGGCCGAAGCAAATGCTGCTTTGCACAACGGTACCGGAAAAGGTAACGATTTTCTGGGCTGGTTGAATTTACCAACCTCAATTGACGAAGCACATTTGTCAGATGTAGAAAACACAGCGAAAATACTGCGTGATAACTGCGAAGTAGTAGTGGTTATTGGTATCGGTGGTAGCTACCTTGGTGCCAAAGCAGTGATCGATGCGCTTTCGAATAGCTTCGACTGGTTGCTTACCGAACGTAAATCGCCTGTGGTGGTTTATGCCGGTCAAAACATTGGCGAAGACTATCTTTATGAACTTCAGGAACTTCTGAAAAATAAAAAGTTCGGAATTATTTCCATTTCAAAATCGGGAACCACTACCGAGCCTGCACTTGCTTTCCGTCTGCTGAAAACACAGCTCGAAGAACAACAGGGCAAAGAAGCCGCTAAAAAACTGATTGTAGCTGTTACCGACAAAGCCCGTGGCGCCCTTCGCACACTGGCTACTCAGGAAGGTTACAAAACTTATGTAATTGAAGATAATATCGGTGGCCGTTACTCTGTACTTTCACCAGTAGGTTTGCTGCCTATAGCTGTGGCCGGTTTCGACATTCGTCAGCTGGTAGCAGGTGCTGTATATATGGAAAACCTTTGTGGTACCGAAACTGCTTTCGACGAAAATCCTGCGGCCATTTACGCTGCTGTTCGTAACGAACTTTACAATTCAGGCAAAAAAATCGAAATCATGGTTAACTTCCACCCCAAAATGCATTATGTATCGGAATGGTGGAAACAGCTTTACGGCGAAAGCGAAGGAAAAGACAATCTGGGCATTTTTCCTGCTTCAGTCGACTTTACAACCGATCTTCACTCAATGGGACAATGGATTCAGGAAGGCGAACGCACTATTTTCGAAACTGTGATTTCGGTGAATGAACCTAACCACACCAAAATTTTCCCTAACGACGAAGCCAACCTCGACGGTTTGAACTTCCTGGCCGGAAAACGTGTGGACGAAGTAAACAAAATGGCCGAACTCGGCACCATGATTGCTCACATCGATGGTGGTGTGCCCAATCTGAAAATTGAACTTCCGAAACTCAACGAGTATTACCTCGGCGAATTGCTTTATTTCTTCGAAAAAGCATGCGGTATAAGCGGTTATGTATTGGGAGTAAATCCGTTCGACCAACCCGGTGTAGAAGCTTACAAGAAAAACATGTTTGCGCTGCTCGATAAACCAGGCTTCGAGGAAGCTACAAAAGCGATTAAAGCACGCATATAGGATGTTAAGCAGTTAAGTTGAGTCTTAATAACAGAAATGCATTTAAGCTGAATTTCAGATGTCATAAATAAGTTATTGTTGCTTTTTTGAACGGTTTTGTGCTTTCATTAGGTTGCTTAGCCCACTAAACGCCCTCAGTCAAGTCCAAAATCCATTTCAAAATAGATATCAAAATTTCGACATTTTAATTTTCCTGTTACTTAGCATTAAGCTCAAAACTTACTCCCATTGATCGAAAGGTCAATGGGAGTAATTGTTATATAACCAGACTGTAAAACGAGCCAAGGTTCATGGCTTTCGAATTAAGTATTTTTATAACATCATATAACATTATTTATAAATTACTATTCTATCTTTGTGGCTTGAAAATGATGTAATCTTATTTTTGTTATTAACAGGAGAGTTAATTTTGGTTCTTTTCAGTGTTAAACAGTAAATTGTGGTAGTATTTCAGAAAACAAGCTGATGTTTTTGGAAAAAGTCTTGTTGTTTTTGAAAAAAGACTTGTTGTTTTTGAAAAAAGACAAGACTTTTCTTCAAAAAAGACTGGTATTATTTTGCTCATTATCAGCAAAAAAAATCACCTTCCGTAAGTTTGCGACACTTACAGAAGGTGACTATAATAATAATTAATGGTAAAATATCGGATTACCAAACGCTTTTTTTGAGAAAAAGTAAACTGCTAAAGAGTATGCAAATACGTTTTGAAATCAGTCGGCACTTAAAGTGTATTTCAACAGTTTAAGATTGTCCTGAATACGTGAACCCGGGCGAAAACGGACACGAACTCCTTTTACCTGATTTTGACTTGCATCGTTGGCCTTTTCTACACCAACACTGCTTAACGATAACTGAAAAGAACCAAAAGTTCCAAAACGAACTATTCGTCCCTCCAACAGACTTTTGATCATTTCACGCTGTAAAGCGCTTAATGCTGCCAACACATCTGTCTCAGTTAATGTACACCTGTCGGATATTGCTTCCGACATTTCCTCCAACGTTACTTCGCCGGAACTCTTTGTGCTTACGTAAAACTTACGTTCGGCATTTGCATCCTTTGGGTTCGGACGCTGAACTTTTGTTAGCTTAATCATCTCTATACTATTTTATTTGATGAAAGTAACTTGCCTCGTATCACTGAGTTGTGATACATTGACTTTACAATTATAGTACATATTTGTCAATTATCAATGAAAAATTTTTCAACACATTGTTGATAACTTGCACCAAAATGAAATAAAATATCAGATTTTCAATAATTGTGTTCTCTATTTGTAAAATTCAGAAACAAAAAAAAAATAGATAAACAACTATATATAGGCACATTAAAAAATGATCACTGTTACATTAAAAGTTAACAAAATCAACTATTAGCTATTTGATTGTATGACAAATAGATAACAAAAAAAAAATTTTTGTGCAGTGTTTTTTTTTGCTTATGACCTATAATTTTACATTTTTCAATCATTATTACTCCAAAACAGACTAACTAAGTTAAAATAAGTACTCTAAAATTCACTTGTAGTCATTTTTCAAACTACTTCAAATCATTTTTTACTACAGACCGACTAAACATATGAGATTCTTATCCGCCGCGGCGGTGAGGAATCTAATAAACTGAAAAAAATTAATTCAAACTATTTTTGTCGGTCAGTATTTATTAAAAATACTATTACGTTTCGCTTTATGGGAAGGAAGAATATTAAGTTTTGGTAGCCAAACTTTAAATTCATCGACAGTAAGATAAGCTACCGGAACCGGAAGGAGCGAAAATGGTTGGGGCATATACTCAAGTTTCGATATTTCGACAGTAGCAAGCCCCTTACGGATAATATCGAGTCGATCGGCAGCGGCATACGACAGGTCAATCAATCGGTTACGCGTGTGCGGACCACGATCGGTCACTTTTACAATCACCTCATAATCGTTGGCCGGATTGCGTACATAAAGAAGCGTACCGAAAGGATATGTTTTGTGTGCGCAGGTCAAACTATCGGGGTGATAACGGCTACCATCAGAAGTTTTGCGTCCTTTAAGATTATGCGAATAATATGAAGCCACTCCCCGCTCCTGCCCAAAAACAAAAAGTGGTAAGAGGATAATAAATAATATAAGTCGTAACTTCATATAAAATACTTTTAAGGTTATTCGAAATATCGTTGCGATAACAAATATGGGGAAAAATTTGTACTTTTCAGGAAAAACCCTAAGATTTTTAGAGCAGATTGAAAATAATTAGGTTTTATGAACAAAACACAAAGCACAACACAAAGAATCAAATACCTGTTATTCTAATAATTAACTCAACAATTCAATATAATTCCAAAAAAAACAACTAAAACACTGGCATAATTATTGAAATGACAAAAAACATTATTTATAAACCTGATAAAACAAATTCAATATGAAACGGCTATTGATTATACTCAGCGCAGCGTTGCTGCTAATTTCGTGTAGCACCGACTACGAAGAAACCAACATCAAAGTAATTATTTTGCAGGTAAACAGTAACAACTGGGTAGAAAACACCGACTCAGAAGGCTTAAACCGGTATTACTCAGCATCGTTCAACATGCCCGAAATTACAAATACGGTATATGATTGGGGTAATGTAAATGCTTATATTACTTTCGATCAGGCGCAGCAGGTACTTCCCTACGTTAGGCATTTTGAAAATAATGAAGGCGTAATGTGGACACGGACTGTTGATTACGAATATCTACCCGGTAAACTCAACATTTATGTAACCAATTCCGACTTTTTCAAGACACAACCCGAAACAATGACATTCAGAGTAGTTCTGATCTGGTAAAAAGCACTGAGTTCTGAGTATTAAGCTGTATATCACCACTCAATACTCAGAACTCAATACTACAAGAAAAAACTACTTCCGCTCTATCTCCCTCAAATTCTCTAACTTTTTCTTAGCCAGGAATCCATAAATATCTTCCTTGTGCTCAATCACCTTTCCGCCGCCAAACTCAAACACTTTTGTCACTAAGCCATCGAGAAAATCACGGTCGTGCGATACAGTAATCAGCGTCCCATCAAAATCGACCAAAGCCTGTTTCAGAATATCTTTGGTTTTCATATCAAGATGATTGGTAGGCTCGTCGAGAATAAGCAGGTTTACTGGTTCAAGTAAAAGCTTTAGCAACGCCAGTCTCGTGCGCTCACCTCCCGAAAGCACTTTTACCTTTTTGAACGACTCTTCGCCGCCAAACATAAATGCGCCCAGCAAATCCTTTATTTTGGTGCGAATATCGCCCACAGCTATATCATCAATGGTTTGATATACTGTCAGATTTTCGTCGAGCAAAGAGGCCTGATTCTGTGCAAAATAACCGATTTTCACATTATGACCAAGCCTTAAAACCCCTTCGTGTTCAATTTCGGACATTATTGCCTTTACAAGTGTCGATTTACCTTCACCATTTTTTCCAACGAATGCTATTTTCTCTCCTCGTTCGATCATAAAATTCACATTGCCGAAAACAGGTTTGTCTCCGTAACATTTCCCTACATCTTCGGTAGTAACCGGATAATTTCCCGAACGCGGTGCAGGTGGGAATTTTAGTCGCAAGCGTGAAGTATCTTCTTCGTCCACCTCCACAAGTACCAGCTTCTCGAGCATTTTCACACGACTCTGCACCTGAAGCGTTTTCGAGTAGGTACCTTTGAAACGTTCGATAAACTCAGTAGTTTCAGCTATCATTTTCTGCTGCTCGTCGTATTGCTTCTGCTGCTGTTCGCGACGTTCTTTGCGTAGCTCAAGATAATGCGAATATTTGGCTTTATAATCGTAAATGCGCCCCATAGTTACCTCAATAGTACGTGTGGTGATATTATCCACAAATGCCCTGTCGTGCGAAATCACCACCACTGCTTTTGCAGTATTGATCAGGAAATCCTCGAGCCACTGAATCGACTCAATATCAAGGTGATTGGTTGGCTCATCGAGCAATATTACATCCGGACGACGGAGCAGAATTTTGGCAAGTTCAATACGCATTCGCCATCCTCCGCTAAACTCCGAAGTCTTGCGTTGAAAATCGTCGCGACTAAATCCCAGACCAAGTAAAGTCTTTTCAATGTCGGCATCATAATTAATTTCTTCGATGCTATAAAATTGTTCGCTTAGCGCCGAAACCCTTTCGATAAGTTCCATATAACTATCCGATTCGTAGTCGGTGCGCTCGGTAAGTTCCAGGTTCAATGCTTCTATTTCCTTCTCCATTTCGGAAATGGCCGAAAAAGCAAGTGCCGTTTCTTCAAACACCGTACGACTGTCTTCGGTTAGCAAGTGCTGGGGCAAATAAGCTACAACAGTTCCTTTGGGAAAGGAAACTTTGCCTTTGTTAGGCTCGCGTACCCCTGCCAGAATCTTAAGCAGGGTCGATTTTCCTGCACCGTTTTTACCCATGAGGGCAATTCTGTCTTTTTCATTTATCACGAATGATACATCCTGAAAAAGTGTTTTACCGCTAAATTCTACGGTAAGTCCATCTGCTGATAACATTGTATTTATTATTTCGTGTTTTGCGTTTTTGTGTTCAAGAGTTTCAATTTGAAAATTTGTGATTTGAGATTTGAGATTTGAGATTTGAGATTTGAAAATTACAGTTTTTGGAAATGATTCTCAACAATCCTTCATACGGTATTGTCAATTATGAATTGTCTCGTCTCCCTATCTCCTTGTCTCCTCGTTTCTTTTTAAATAACAAAAAGAAAACTTTCCGTCGGGAGGCTTGGTAGTCTTTGGCGGAAAGTTTTCAAAATATGTTTTTGACAAATTGTGTCTATAGAATCAGTTTTGCACGTCGGTTGCCCGATTTCAATATATACACCGTACCCGTAGGTAAATTTTCAAGTTTAATGTCAATCGTATTTTCAGGAACCTGCAATTTTTGAATTAACATACCAGCAGTATTGTAAATATAGAGAATTTGGTTTTTTTCAGGCATTATCACAGTTATAGTAGCACTATTATGGCTTTTCACAACAACTGTTTTTAATTTTTGTGCATCTGTTTCGGTTTTTGTTGTAATTTCCACCGTATTTGAAAAATCAGTAATATTTTCGTACTTAGGTGTCTTATCCAAATAAAGTGTTTTATCACTGGCCTTAACTTTATAATAATACTTTTTAGCCGGAACCAATAATCGGATAGTATCAGACACGACCGATAAGTTTTTATTGCCAACTATCCATTTTTCATTTTCAATAGTATCGTTTTCGGTATAGACAGTGAGATAAAATCCCGATGCATCAAATACATTATTCCAGTTAGCCACAAAACTATTTTCCTGAACATCGATTGCTTCGTTAGCCACAGGAGTCACTACGTACACAGGGCGTGTAGATATACCCGAAAGAACAAACTTTACACTCTCAGCATCAGTACTACTTATATTTACAGTTTCGTCGTGCGAATATATAAACGAAGGCTCGGCAGGATTATAACGAACTTCCACAGTGGTTGTATCGAGTATGGAATCGACAATGGCAAGCGCCAGTTGCTTTTTCCAATCGTTGCTTCCTGCCACTCTCATTTCAAAATGTTGCTTTTGCGAAAAATTCAGTTTTACACTATCCTTTAGCGTTGACCCGTACACTTTAAATGTTTGCATTTCTGATGGCGTACCATGTACAGTGCTAAATGCCTGCATGCTGCTTTTTGCATTTACCAAAGGAACTTTTCCACCACCCATAAATCTGAAACTAATCAAACCATCCTGCGATTCTTTGATAAAAGTGAGCGGTTTATTTATATTAGTTCCGTCTCGCAAAGTAGGCTGATAAGCTGTTTTGCTGTAAGTTCCGGGAAAGGGGTCGCCTGCCATTGTATTTGAATTGGCAATTCCATCAGCCTCCATAATATCCATTCCCATAGCATCTGGGTTATTATTAGGACCATTGTTGTACCAGGCAGTCTGATTGTAATACACACGTGTTACTAACAATCCATGTCCGGGCAAATATGTATCCCATCCTGATTTCTGACGATTTTCGAGCACAAAAAACTCGCGCGGTTGAGGGTTATTACCAATCATATTATGATTTCCATCTTTGGTAATAATATATGCCTGATTTGAACTAAGCAAAGGTTCAATCGTTACATTTTGTGCCACTTTTAGTTCTATAGGTTTCAGCCAGTCGAGGAAAAAGCGGTCGTAAGCCGAATAAGTAGGAGGTGTTCTTCCATTGTTCAGGTAAGCACCCGCATCCATAATATGCCATTTATCGAGCGTAAAATGCTCAGAACCATCAGTTGCGTAATAATCGGGTAAACCAAGCACATGTCCGAATTCGTGCGCAAAAGTTCCTATTCCGCACATGTTGGTTCCGGTGCGGCCTCTTAATTCTGAAGTACAGGCATAGTCCCAAACCTGCACACCATCAAAGCGATAGTTACTACCTGAAGGCATCGACCAGCGATGTGGCCATACAGTATTGTCGCCACCACCTTCTGCTTCATTATATCCGGCATAATAAATAAAAACATTATCGATAACTCCGTTATTGTCGGTGTCGTATTGTTTAAAATCCATTCCTGCTTCGTCGGCTAACCTACAGGCATCCAGCACCATCTGACGTGGATTTTTATCATTATCGTTCACATTACCCCCGTAATATTCCATATTTTGTGGCAATGTATAAGGTCCCACCACATCGAACTGAGGAGCAAAAATACCATTAGAAGCATCACTGAAGTAATCGCGTGCCGAACCTGTGCCACCATTAGCCGAATATCCCTTTTCGTTCAATAAGTTTGTAAAAGCTGTTTGAGGATTACTCACCACGTAATTTTTATCGGAGAAATTGACCAGAATAACCAATGAACGCGGCGAACCTGTCAGCGGAAAACCGTTGTCGGCCAAAATAGCTTTTTCGGCAGCCGAAATTCGGGCAGCTTTTTGAATACCGTCAATTCTTTTCTGAATTGTGCTGTTTTGGAGTTCTTTGACAAGTTTTCTCTCAGCATTTGTGCGATTCTGAATCTCCTGAGCTTTCACATCGGTCGACACACGACGTCCATCGTCGGTCAAACGGGCATACTTATGAATTCCATTCGCGTCTTCGACCAATAAAATCCCATCCAAAGTTGTTTTGTATCTGTAAAACTCATCACCTCTGAGCATAATGGTTAGTTCGGAGCCATCGGGTTGCGTAATTTTTATCGGATATGGATATGCCGGAATAGCTGACAGTGTGAAGTAAGTACCTGTAAACAGGACAATTGCGAAAATAATTCTGAAAAATTGTTTCATGTGTAAATAGTAATTTTTATCGTATCATATGTACTGTCCCAACATTTGAGAAGAACGCACACAGCAGCATTTTTCATAAGTTTCCGGCTACCAAAAACGTGTTTGTTCGTACAGAGAATATCATTATTAAATATAAAAAAATCCAGTTTTCAGGAAAAATCAACAACCTGATAAATCCGGGCAAAGCAACTTAATAACCTTTCAGCACAACTGCGAAAAAGAATAGTCTGCAAAGATAAAATAAAAATGTAAATCTATACAGTTTAACTACTAAATTTCAATGGGCATTGTAGGCGATAAATTTGAAACAAATATATTCAGTAATAAGTTTGCTGTTGATATGCCTACTTTTTAAAAATGAAATATACAGCCAGAATAAGAAACACAAAACCAACCAAATGATTCCAGCGAAAAGTCTCATTTTTAAAAGCTACCAGCGAAAAAATGGTAAACACCACCAAAGTAATTACTTCCTGCAATACTTTGAGCTGAAGCAAGGTAAACGGACCACCGTTTTCGCGAAAGCCAATACGATTTGCCGGCACCTGAAAAATGTATTCAAAAAATGCTATTCCCCAACTTATCAATATAATGGCAATAAGAGGTAATGTTTCGAACCATTTAAACTCTTTCATTTTTAAGTGTCCGTACCAGGCCAGAGTCATAAACAAATTGGAAATCACAAGCAAAGTGATGGTCAAAAATATTTTCATGAAACTAAGTGCTTTATTTGATTTTTAAACAACTGATAAAACGGCTGCAAAAATACAAAAATTCCGCTGAAAGAATCAGACTTTGTAAGACTTATAATTAGTTAATCAAAAAAAGTATTTATCTTTGACCATCAAATCTTAAGGCACTATTACTATGATAAACCACAATTAAAACAGGCTTGCTGCTTATTTCACTTTACAACCTTTGCTCAGGATTCATAATCTACACGCCAACAGCACCTTACACCCCACCGTTAAAAATGAACAAAGAGCTGAATATGACGGCAAAGCTTGGATTATCGGCATCCGGCCTGTGGAACTTCAACGCGGCTTATGCGCTGAACGACAATTTAGGCATAACGTTCAGCGGCATGACCAGCAATAGCAATTCGTTTATCACTCTTGAAACGATACCAAACTCCGGAAACATTGCTGAATTCAAAAAAAATGCATTTGAATTCGGAGGCGGCTGTTTCATGCCTTATGGACAAAAAGGCAATCGTTTATTTCAAATATATTCTGGTTTTGGCTTTGGATCGGTTTACGATAAGTTCACTGAAAGAAATACATTGAAATACGATGTAGAGAGTCAGTTTGTAAATCTGTTTCTACAGGTAGGATTGGCTAAAACAGGAGATTTTTTCGAATCGTCATTCGACATTAAGACCAAACATATATTTGTATACAAAATTCAGGGTGAAATTCTGCCATATTACGATGGTCCGTTTAGCCCTGACTACGTAAAATTAAACGAGAAAATAAGATTACTCCAGGTTGAACCGGTATACACTTTTAAGGCTGGAAATGAAAACCTGAAAGGCATATTTCAATTTGGACTCATTCTGGGTAGTGGTTATACTGACTTTGGCTATGAAAGTCCGAGTACATATAATCCATTATTCGTTATTGCAAACTTATTTCGCGCATCAATAGGTGTAAGTTATACTTTCAGACAATAATCAGAAACCAAAAGGCTAATTTCTCAATTTTCGGATACACATATTTCATCAGATAAAAAATATAAATAATTGATTATTGGAATAATGCATACAGATCAAAAAAGAAAGATAAAAATTTCTGATTTTTTTTGACGAAATTGTTTGCAGATTATCAAAAACGCAGTATCTTTGCACCGCAAAACAAAAAAGGAATAACGATTTCAGTTTGTTGTTTTGATTATTTTTTTCGCGAAATAGCTCAGTTGGTAGAGCACGACCTTGCCCCAAAAGAATGGATACTGTCCGGCCTTGGCAAGAGATATTGAAATAACGATTTCAGTATTATATCCAACAAACAATTGCGAAAATAGCTCAGTTGGTAGAGCACGACCTTGCCCCAAAAGAATGGATACTGTCCGGCCTTGGCAAGAGATATTGAAATAACGATTTCAGTATATATCCAACAAACAATTGCGAAAATAGCTCAGTTGGTAGAGCACGACCTTGCCCCAAAAGAATGGATACTATCCGGCCTTGGCAAGAGATATTGAAATAACGATTTCAGTATATATCCAACAAACAATTGCGAAAATAGCTCAGTTGGTAGAGCACGACCTTGCCAAGGTCGGGGTCGCGGGTTCGAGTCCCGTTTTTCGCTCAGAGTTAAAGCGAAACTGCTGGTTTCGCTTTTTTTCTCAATTTTTTGTGCCAATACAATTGCCCAAATGGTGAAATTGGTAGACACGCTAGTTTCAGGGACTAGTGGCCGCAAGGCTGTGCAGGTTCGAGTCCTGTTTTGGGCACAAAAATTTTCCCACATAATTCCAATGCGCAGATGGTGAAATTGGTAGACACGCTACTTTGAGGGGGTAGTGCCGGTTACGGTGTGTGAGTTCGAGTCTCATTCTGCGCACCAATAAAAAAAGTTTCAGTGCTTATAAAGCCTGAAACTTTTTTTTTATGCGTTTAATTTGTTATATTTGTTTGAAACGCATTTATTTATCAACAAAACATTTCCACAAAATGAAAAGATTAGCAATTGTAGGCTGTGGGCGACTTGCAGAAATAGTTGCAAACGCAATAATAAACGGAATTTTGCCCGAGTATGAATTAATCGGAGTTTATTCCAGATCAGCCGCTAAAGCAAATTATCTTGCAAACAAAATGCAACAGCACAACAAAGCCTGCAAAGCCTGCAAAAGCCTTAATGAATTACTGAGCCTGAAACCAGATTATCTGGTAGAAACTGCCTCGCCAATGGCAATGAAAGAGTTAGCTATCAAAACACTCGAAAACGGAACATCAATTATCACGCTATCCATTGGCGCATTTGCCGATACTGAATTTTACAATGAAGTAAAAAGGGTAGCTAAATTAAATAACACACGGGTATATATTGCATCAGGAGCAACCGGAGGATTCGATGTATTAAGAACGGCTTCGCTAATGGGCAACGCCTCCGCCCTCTTTTTCAACGAAAAGGGACCTGCAGCACTGAGAAGATCAGTTGTATATAAACCTTCGTTAGAAACAGAAAAAAAAGTCGTATTTTCAGGAACGGCCCGTGAAGCCATCGGAGTTTTCCCAACCGGACTTAATGTTTCTGTTGCAGCATCGCTGGCCTCTGTAGGTCCTGAAAAAATGCAGGTCACCATGCAATCCACCCCGGGATTTACTGGCGACACGCAGCGCGTGGAAATTAAAAATAATCAGGTACATGCGATTGTTGATGTGTACAGCGCCACGCCTGAAATAGCTGGTTGGTCGGTAGTTAGCACGCTACTAAATATCATTTCGCCTATTGTATTCTGAAAGATTTGCCAGCACTTTTTCGCTCAGGCGGTCGAATGCCTGAATGGTACGACCGCTTGACACCTGCATACACCTGACATTTTTATGTACAAGCAAGTGCGCTCCGCCAAGCGCCCCAACAGTATCACAATAACACAGATTGTTGCCTTCAAGCCATTTAAGAAAGGGTTTTTCATCCCATGCAGGCGACAATCCCGTATTGAATAAGATTTTTTTATCTCCCAGCTTTTCGAACTCCTCATCGTGCAACAGTACTGTATTCTTGTTCAGGCAACAAAACACAACTTCGCTTTGCTCCAAAAGATCGTTTAAGCTTAAAAACTTACAACCCTTTTCTTTTGCAGTTGCTTTTTCGGTTCGGGAATAATAGCTCACTTCAGCACCAAAGAACTTCAGAGCATCGGCTATCATTCCTCCTGACTTTCCAAGCCCGATTATACCGGCCTTAAGCCCTGTTATTTCGCGTGGCATTCCGCTCCATGCCTCCTGACCGAAACCATGGAAACAACGTACAAGCTCACTAATCACATATTCCACCACACCCTCGTCACCATAATCGCGAATACCGGTAACAACAATTCCCTGCTTATTAGCAAAGCGAATATCCACGTTTGCACTTTCGGGAGAATACAGCGAGCAGCACATACCAATATACTTCAATTGCGGACACTTTTCGATTACTACCTGATTAATGGACGAAGTATAACTCAAAAGAACAGCATCGGCGTCAGCAATTCGATCCACAATCTCTTCATCATCGATTGGTATATCGTTGTAAAGCACTACCTTTTCAGCATATAAATATAAATCTTTTTCAGCCGCAGGAATCAAATTCACCGGCTCAATTGCAACAATTTTTTTAAACATAATAATCTTATATTAAAATCATAAAACAATATGAGATTTTCCAGGCTATCAGGAAATATCACACAGCACAAAACAAAGATAATAAATTTATCGCCACAGCAGCTTTATGTCCCGATCTACATACCGCCATACTACCGAAACGAAAATAAAAAAAAGCTCAGAAATTACTTTCTGAGCTTTTTTTGAGCCTCTTGTCGGATTCGAACCAACGACCCCGAGATTACAAATCACGTGCTCTGGCCAACTGAGCTAAAGAGGCAAGTGGATAAGCCCCCTACATCGCACCGCTACAACCTACTACCCTTGCTGCGGTCAAGCCCTGGGGGAGTTCGAAGGGAGCTGGTCGTGTAGGACTTATCCGGCGACAAAAGTACTGCTTTTTCCTGAATTTACAAGGCCTTCAGCTCATTTTTTTCAGTTATCAGCCCTACCCTGTTCATTATCAGAATTGTATTTCGAAAAATATTTTTTCAATATTAAAAAACCGGATAATCACTTACCCGGTTTTTGTTGTATGCACAGTACATATTATGGCAGATAAGTGCTGCATTGCATACCAAAGCTGAAAATTGAAATTTATTTTGTGAGTTCCTGCTCATATTCCACATTGTCGATGCAGACATAGACCGGTGTATTTATTCCCAAATCACCGTTATCGGTTGAGCTGAAACTGAAACTTACTGAATCGACTTTGCCCAGAGCGCTGACATCAACTTTCTGCCATTTGTTCATGATAAACGATTTTCCATCTCTGAAATCTGCCAGATAAACGTCTACTTTCGATGTTTCGGCTTTTGCATAATATCCACTGATAGTGAGCTTAAACCAATCGCCGCTTGCGAATTTTTTACTGTAATCACTTCCGTTTTTCATCTCTTTGTAGGCATAAGTTGTGTTGTTCAGCATAATGCTTTTTATGTAAAAATCGCCATTACTATTGGCAACACTTTTGATATATCCGGGTTGATATAAAACAGCATACTTAGCTGAATTTAGTGCCCCAGAACCTGCGATACAACTAAACTGGTTCATATATCCGGCTGTTACAGTATCGTTTTTCGCAGAACACACCACACCACCAAGCCAAAACTGATTCGGGTCGCCATAGAAGTTAAAGCCAGTACTTACAAAAAAAGTATCGGTAGAAAGACCGTTGTCACCCAAAGCCACATCTTCGAAATCAATAACAGTTTGAACTTTTTCGGTCTCTGGTTGACACGAAACCAATGCAAATGCAGCCAGAAGGATAAACAGGGTAATTTTGTTTGTTTTCATTGTTTTAAATATTTAATTGTTAGATAATTACAAAAATGCCCGATAGATGTAAATACACACAATTGCTTATTGAAAACAATAAAACAGATTGAGAAATAAAGAATGAAATACAACAGTCACGAAGATTACAATCCGATTTTTGCAATATTTTCCCGAAAGCAAAAATGTATTTACAACGATTGTGGCAGGTCTTCTGACTTACTCCCGTATTTGAACGCCTTCCCGTCAATAATTGACAGTGGACAATTGACAGTGGACAATATATTGTCGGTTAGTCGGCAGTCCACTTTCGAAAAACAGTGGCAAAAGTGTTGTTCAATACGTTTTTTTAATTATCAATTGTACATTGTCAATTGTCAACTAAAAATGAGCTTACAGCAGCGGGTACTGTCCCGGATTTTCACCGGATTCCCTTTTATCAAACCTTCCGAACGGAAAGCCTGATACCAAAATCGCTGCAAAGATAACAAAACTTCACAAAGATTTGTCAGGAAATACGCAATTAATATTTCATTTTATCAACAATAAATGCTAATAAATTAGAAATAAACTATTTACGCAAAAAGAAAGCGAAACAACACATTTCTGTATTATTTCGCTTAAAAATTATGGATTGAGAAGTTCAAAAACTATCTTCCCGATTGCTTAATAAAGTTACGCAATTCGTTATTAAAACCCTCCTGTTCAATCAGTTCTTCGAGATTGATATGCATGCGATATCGCCAGCTGCTTTTTGAGTTCGAAGGCACATTAATACGTTCTTCGTTAGGATTTTCACGACGCAATTCGTTGGAGATGCTCAGCAAATCCTGCAACTGGAAAATAGCCCACATGGCCGGCGAATAAAGATGTTGCAGCAAAATATCGCGACAAATCCACCAATCGCAAAAATAAGGCGCTTCACCCCAATGTCCGAGTTGCGAGTTGTAGAATCGCTGCGTCACAGCGCGATCTTCCTCCCACCAGCCACGTATGGTGCTCATATCGTGCGTCGAAGGTGTTACAACCGACAAATAAGGCGCATCAGCCGGATGGAAGAATTCAATTTTATTCGATTTCGGAGCTCGTTGTACTTCGAGACTCAAAATGGCCAAATCCTTCATGGCAGTCGTCACACAATCGGTCATCATGCCCAAATCCTCGCCACAAATCAGCATATTGGTCGAACGCTTGAGTGCAGGCAGTTTTTCCATACCCGACTGATACCAGTGTGCATCCTGACGGCGATAAAAATAATCTACATAAATTTCGCGCAAGCGATGTTTGGTGTAGTCGTCGAGATCGCGGAACGAGCGCAAACTATCCATCCCATAACGCGGGAAATACTGTTTGCCCTGACTACCTTCTGCTTCGAAGAAAAGCACATTCGAAATCAGATCGAACAAACCCCATTTTATCTTTTCGCTTATTTTGCCTTCTGCGTACATTCTCTCAATGGCTTCCTGACTCTGATACTGCGATTTCAGGCGTAAAATCCAGCCATCTTCAATTTGCAAACAATTGGCTTTTACCCACACAGCATCATCACCCAGAATATCCCACAAAATGGCATCGGTAATATAAGGTTTGCAAAAACGGTTGTAATCGAACCAGATACCTTTATCCGAAAACTCATTTATATGCACAGGTACCGAAGGGAATAAGTGCCCCATGATACCTTCCACCTGATTGTTTGGAATTTGCCATATACGGAAAAATCCCAGAATATGATCGATACGGAAAGTGTCGAAATAGTTTGCCATTTGCGCAAAACGCTTTTTCCACCAATCGAAACCGGTACGTTTAATCATATCCCAGTTGTAGGTAGGCAATTCCCAGTTTTGACCTTTTACGGCAAACATATCAGGCGGTGCACCGGCCTGCATATTCAGGTTGAACAACTCTGGCGAAACCCAGGTATCCACACTGTTACGGTTTACCCCAATCGGGATATCGCCTTTGAGTACTACGGAATGCGCGTGAGCATATTCAGCTGCATCAAGCAACTGTAAATGCAAATGGTATTGAATGAAATAATTGGTTGCAATATCATCGAAATGAGGCCGATCGGGTGAGCTGAATTCTCTGATTGTTTCAGCATTGTATTTTGAAAAACCGTCCCACTGACGATAATCAGAGGTTCCAAATTTATCGCGTAACACACAATAAGCAGCATAAGGAACAAGCCAGTATTCGTTCTTTCCGAAGAATTCAAGATAGGCTTTATCTTTCAGAAACTTATCTTTTTTTGCAATATATAACTCTTTGGCATAAGCCAGTTTATAATTTACAACTTCGAGAAAAGGTACAAGAACCTGTGCATTCAGATCTTTTTGTTTTTGCTTGTACACTTTTTGTAATTCGTGTGTCGCAGGCAACTTACCCATAGCAGGTAAGTTCAGAAAAAGCGGATTCAGCGCAAAAGCCGAAATAGCCGCATAAGGCAACACATCAGCATCTGTATGTGTACCAATCGTATCGTTGAGCGGAAGCACCTGAATAAGTTTCAGTCCCGTTTTTTCAGCCCAGTCGACCATCAGCTTCAAATCGCTGAAGTCGCCCACACCAAAGCTTTGTTTCGAGCGCAGACTAAACACCGGAATACCCACACCTGCACCTTTCCAGGCCGGAAGTTGCAAAGCCGCAAAACCATCGTTCAGCACCACGATCGAATTTTTGGCATTGACCACAGGCGCTACTCTGTCGGCTCCCGATTCGAATTGCACAAAGTTTTTATCCTCCGGATCGTACACAGCATATTTATAATGCACATCAGCATTTAATTTCGACAAATCAACCTTCCTGAGCCAACATCCATCTTCCGATTTCTGCATCAGCACAGGTTTCACAGTCGACCAATTTCCCAGTGCATCGCAATTACCAACAAGACACAATACATGGTTTTTTGAAAGCAAAGGCGCTTTCACTTTAAAAACATGCGTGAACTTCGTTGTTTTGTCTTCGCCAACCGGATGTTCATCGGGCATCAATACATTTTTGAAAGGCGCTGTGCTGAAAGTGTTTTCTAACGCTGCGGGCGAATTCCACTGATCGAAGCAAAACAGGTGAGCCATTTTGGCCGGATTTGCATCCAATATTCTATCGTCGCCCCACTCTTCGGTGTAGAGTCCGTTGTTTTCGTTGAACAATACATATTTGTATCTGACAGGCTCAGCAGGCATTTCGGGTAATTCAATTTCGCCCGTCCAGTCCTCTTTGTGCTGAAAACTCAAAGCCAGTGCTTTCGTCAAATCACCATTTCCCAACTGAGGAATATTTCCGGACACCAACAAGCGTTGCCCCCAGTATGTAAAGTACGAAATTTTAAAATGAATCTTCATAGAGTCTTGAATTTTAGCTTATTAATTGGCTAACTGTGAAAAATGAATTCAAAAGTAATGTATAATACAGCAAAACTCAATTAGCTTAACAAGAAATGTCGCAATTTTCATTTCAAACGTTTGCGGAAAAGTACTCTTTGTTGATACACATAAAAAAAAGATACGTCATGAAGTTCTATTGTTCTTTTCAAAACATATCACGCTATTACAAACCGTTGAAAAATGTATTTAAATACAATCAAATTTTCAGGTAATAATTATCCGTATTTCCTTATGTTTTTAAGATTAATTTCCGTACTTTTGCAGAAAATTTCGGTAAAACTAATAACATAAAAAAATTCATGTCAGTATTTACTGCCCCCTTCAAAGTTTTTTCAGGGACTAACAGTCGTTATTTAGCTGAAAAAATTTGTGAAAGCCTCAAATGTCCGCTCGGTAAAATGAAAATTGAGCATTTCTCTGATGGCGAGTTCTCAGTGTCCTACGAAGAGTCGATCCGCGGCCAGTACGTTTATCTTGTTCAGTCCACTTTTCCAAACTCCGACAATCTGATGGAATTACTATTGATGATTGATGCTGCTAAACGTGCATCCGCATACAAGGTAATTGCTGTAATTCCGTATTTCGGATGGGCTCGTCAGGACAGAAAAGACAAACCCCGGGTATCAATCGCTGCCAAGCTCATCGCCGACATGCTGAGCATAGCTGGTGTTGACCGTGTGATTACCATGGACTTACACGCCGATCAGATTCAGGGCTTCTTTAACGTACCGGTCGACCATCTCTATGGCTCGACCATTTTTATACCATTTATCAAGTCGTTAAATCTTGACAATCTGGTAATTGCATCACCTGACGTGGGTGGTTCGAAACGCGCAGGCTCGTACTCGAAACATCTTGGTGTTCCAATGGTACTTTGTCATAAAACACGCGAAAAAGCCAATGTGGTTGGTCAAATGACTATTATTGGTGATGTGGAAGGCAAAGATGTCATCATCACCGACGACATGGTGGACACGGCAGGAACACTCTGCATGGCAGCCGATCTGATGATGAAAAATGGTGCTAATAGTGTACGGGCCATTGTAACGCACGGTGTAATGTCGGGCGCAGCATCTCAAAGAGTAATGGAATCGGCACTATCCGAAATTGTTTTTACAGATTCAATACCTTTTGAATGTAAAAAATGTGATAAAGTACGCATTCTTTCAATTGCCGATATGTTTGCCGACACTATTTACCGTGTGCAGGAGCACAAATCAATCAGCGAACAATATTTAATGTAATAAATTAAATATCAACATAAAAAAAACGGACAATCTTCAATTTTGAGGATTGTCCGCTTTTTTTATAGCAATTCAAGCTTTGCGAATTTCAGCAAAAGGCTTTTTTTGCCTTTTTCGCCAAAGTCAATTTCTGCTTTTTCATTACCATCCGTTATGGTTGTTTCCACCACTTTTCCAATGCCAAAAACCGCATGTTTTACAAAAGCTCCTATGGGCAGATTTTTGTTTTCGATAATTTGTTTCGAGGTTTGCAGATGTGCATATCCCACTTTTGTGAGATTCTTTCGGGGCTGCACGTAGGTATTTTCTACCGGACGGGGTTTAAAACTTTCTCGTTGAAATGATTTTCGCTCAAACTCAAGGTCTTCATCCCAATCGGCATTCCCTTTCCACCGCGTCTCAGGTCTTTCGGCCGGTGCATCAAGATATTGAGAATCAATGTCGCGGATAAAACGGCTCGGATTCGACATATTCGTTTTTCCGTTTCGGAAGCGCGATTTTGAATAGCTTATAAAACAAAGCTCTTCGGCACGAGTAATAGCTACATAAAACAAGCGACGCTCTTCTTCGAGACTACGGTCGCTATCGAGAGAATAAGCCGAAGGAAACAAATCCTCTTCCATTCCTACAATAAAAACAGCCCTGAATTCCAAACCTTTGGCTGCGTGAACTGTCATCATGGTTATTTTTTCGGCTTCACTGTCGCTACCTGTATCCTGATCGGTCAGCAACGAAACTTCCGATAGAAAATCGGCCAGTAGGGCAGTTTCACCAGCCGTTGTTTTCTGTTCACAAAACTCATGAACTGCCTTCAGCAACTCCTGTACGTTTTCCTGACGACTCATTGCTTCTGGCGATTTATCCACATAAGTATCGTTGATAATGCCCGAAACTTTGACTATTTGTAACATTAGTTCGTATGCATTCAGCGTTTCGGTTTGAGAGGCAAATACACTTATCACCTTTCGGAAATTTGCCAATTTCGAAGCAGTTCCGGCATTTACCTGTAAATTATAGGCCAGCATATCGTTAAGCACATCCCAAACACTCACAGCCTGCGTACGGGCACAATCGAGCAGTTTGGCAACTGTAGTGTCGCCAATTCCGCGTGCGGGTACATTGATAATTCGTTTCAGCGCTTCCTCATCGTGATGATTGGCAACTAAACGACAATATGCAATCACATCTTTAATCTCTTTTCGCTGGTAAAACGACAGTCCTCCGTAAATGCGATAAGGAATTCCTTTTTTACGAAGGGCTTCCTCGAGTACACGCGATTGAGAGTTTGTGCGATATAAAATGGCGATTTCCTGATAACTAAAATTCTGACTGAATTTCAGTTGATTAATATTATCTGCAACCACAACGCCTTCCTCGAGATCTGTAAACGTATTCAGAATTTTTATCGGCTTGCCTGTTTCTTTTTCCGAAAAAACAGTTTTGCGAATTTGCTCTGAATTTTTATCAATCAGACTGTTTGCAGCATTTACAATATTCTGTGTGGAACGGTAGTTTTGCTCCAGCTTAAAAACCTGTGTATTAGTATATGAATTTTTAAATTTCAGTATATTATCGATATTCGCTCCGCGAAACGAATAAATACTCTGCGCATCGTCGCCCACCACACATATTCGCTGATGCTCTTCCGACAATTTCCGGACAATCAGATATTGAGCAAAATTAGTATCCTGATACTCGTCTACCAGAATATAAGCAAAAGCATCACGGTATTTTTGCAGCACATCGGGCCTGTTTCGAAACAAAAGATTCGTTTGCAACAACAAATCGTCGAAATCCATGGCATCAGCCTGCTTGCAACGCTGCACATAAATATCGTACACATCCACCAATCGGGGCATTTTACTGTACAAATCGGCTTTTGCCAGGTCGGCATTTGTACGATAGGCTTCCGGCATAATCAGATTATTCTTGGCAAATGAAATACGCGAATGTACCTGGCTCGCTTTGTATTGCTTCTCGTCGAGTTTTAAATCCTTTACAATGCTTTTAATAAGACTGTTTGAATCGGAAGAATCGTAAATACTGAAATTTTTAGAAAAGTCGGTTTTATCAGCCTCAGCACGCAGAATTCTCGAAAAAACAGAGTGAAAAGTCCCCATCCAAAGATAGCGGGCTGTTTTCTCACCCACCATAGCTGCAATACGTGCTTTCATTTCGCGCGCAGCTTTGTTGGTGAATGTAAGCGCCAAAATGGAGGTTGGGTGAATGCCTTTTTTGAGCAGATAAGCTATTTTATATGTCAGCACACGCGTTTTTCCCGATCCGGCACCTGCTATCACAAGCGAAGCCCCATCGATATATTCCACCGCTTTACGCTGACTTTCATTCAGTTCGTTCAGAAATTCCATGATATAAATTCTTCTTTTGATATATATTTCCGGAAATTAACCCCGAAAAACAAGAGCCACAAAATTAGTAAATAGATTTGTTTTCTCCTCAAAAATCTTTTCAACATAACGGTTTCGTCAAAAAGCTATATATTTGCACTACATTCAGCGCTGAAAAAAAACAGTGCTTTTTCATTCACAATTTAAAAACAGCATAATGCAAGTATTAAGTAAATGGCTTTTGAAAACTGCCGGGTGGAAAGTAGTTGTAAAAGTTGAAGAGCCTGCAAAAAGCGTAATATGCGTAGCGCCACACACCAGCAACTGGGATTTCCTTATTGGCAAACTGGGTTATTGGTCGCTGGGTCGCAAAGCTTCATTCCTGATAAAAAAATCGTGGTTTTTTTTCCCAATGGGATATTTGTTCGATGCCATGGGAGGCGTTCCGGTCGATCGCTCACGCAGCACATCCGTCACTCAGATTATGGCCGAGGAATTCAGCCGTCGCGAACAGTTTCATTTAGCCATTACCCCCGAAGGCACCCGAAGCCTTGTACCCAAATGGAAAATGGGCTTTTACCACATTGCGCTCAGCGCCAAAGTGCCTGTACAAATTGCATGTCTCGACTACGTTAAAAAAGAAGTGTCCATCGAGGCCCTTTTCTACCCCACGGGAGACGAAACGGCTGATATCGAAAAAATTCAGTCGTACTATAAAAATGTAAATGCACGTTTTCCGGAAAAATTTAATCTTTCGGCCGAAAACAGGTAACTACTTCAAAATTCGGTGCTTTATAAATCGATTATATTTCATTTTTTACATCAAAAACTCATAATTATTTGTCGGTTAAAGAATTATTTTGTATTTTTGCAACCGGTTAGAAAAAAGATGGAGGGGACAGCAGTCCCCTTCGTTGTTAATTCAACATTAGAAATGATATTAAAAGATACTGTAAATCAAATTATTGAGTCATATTTAGCCTCAACTGACTATTATCTTGTCGATCTGAAAATCAGCCCCGACAACAGAATGCAGATTGAAATTGACTCTTTCGACGGAGTTTCCATCGACTTTTGTGTAGCACTGAGCCGTCATATTGAATCGGAACTGAATCGCGACGAAGAAGATTTCGAACTCGAAGTAAGCTCAGCCGGTCTCACAGAGCCATTCAAAGTATTGAAACAATACGAAAAAAATATTGGCAACGAAGTAGAAGTACTCACCACCAGCGGAAAAAAAATAAGCGGAATACTCTCTGCTGCAAATTCGGAATACTTTAGTCTGGAAATTGAAAAAACCGTGAAACCCGAAGGTGCTAAACGTAAAATGACTATAACAGAATCGCTGGATTTTAATTACAACGACATAAAATACACAAAATACATTATCAGATTCAAATAAGCCATGAGCAAAAAAGAAACAATAAATTTGATCGATACCTTTTCGGAATTCAAGGAACTGAAAAGCATTGACAGAAGCACACTTATCAGCGTTATGGAAGAGTCGTTCCGGAATGTGATCACCAAAATGTTCGGCTCCGACGAAAACTACGACGTGATTATCAACCCCGACAAAGGCGACTTCGAAATTTATCGTAACCGCACGGTAGTTGAAGATGACGAGCTGGAAGATCCGAATTTGGAAATTTCGCTATCGGAAGCTAAAAAGATCGATGAAGATTATGAAGTTGGCGAGGAAGTAACCGACCCTGTTGATTTTCTTGGTTTCGGACGTCGTGCCATTCTGACTTTGCGCCAGACACTTTCGTCGAAAATTCTTGAACTACAAAAAGATAGTGTATTTACAAAATACAGCGAAAAAGTAGGCCAGATTGTTAGTGCCGAACTTTATCAGATCTGGAAAAAAGAAATGCTCCTGATCGACGATGAAGGAAATGAGCTTTATTTGCCAAAGACAGAACAGATTCCTTCCGATTTCTATCGCAAGGGCGACACTGTAAGAGCTGTTGTGGCTATGGTGGAAAACAAGAACAACAATCCTAAAATTATTCTTTCGCGTATTTCACCGGTGTTCCTCGAAAGACTTTTCGAACTTGAGGTTCCCGAAATTCACGAAGGTTTGATTACCATAAAGAAAATTGCACGTATGCCGGGCGAAAGAGCCAAAGTGGCAGTGGAGTCGTACGACGACCGTATTGACCCGGTAGGAGCTTGTGTGGGTGTAAAAGGATCACGTATCCACGGAATTGTACGCGAATTGCGCAACGAAAACATCGATGTAATAAACTATACAAACAACGTAAGTTTGTTTATTTCGAGAGCTTTAAGCCCTGCCAAAATTTCGTCGATCCGCCTGAACGAAACCGAGAAAAAAGCTGAAATCTATCTTCGTCCCGAAGAAGTATCGCAGGCTATCGGTAAAGGAGGTTTGAATATCAAACTGGCAAGTATGCTCACCGGATATACACTGGATGTATTCCGCGACATTGACGAAAACGAAGAAACAGAAGATATCTATCTCGATGAATTCAGCGACGAAATCGACCAATGGGTTATCGATGCACTCAAAGCAATTGGTTGCGATACAGCCAAAAGCGTATTGGCAGTGCCACGTGCCGACCTTATCCGTCGCACCGACCTCGAAGAAGAAACCATTGATGAACTCATCGAAATACTGAAAGCCGAGTTCGAAGAAGAATAATTGTGATAAACTCTTTTTTTCCTTTGAATTTTCTGCTAACTATTATTTCAATATAAAATACTTTTTACAAAATATATGTCCATAAGATTAAGTAAAGCCTGCAAAGATTTAAATGTCGGATTGTCAACCGCCATTGAGTTTCTGGCAAAAAAAGGTCATAAATTGTCCGCCGATCCAAACCTGAAATTGTCGGATGATCTTCATCTTTTACTTGCTAAAGAATTTAACAAAGATATGGCTCTGAAAATGGAATCGGAGCGATTGAGCCAGGAACGTCATCTGAAAGAAAAGGCAGGTACTGTAGCTTTGGAAGGTTATATTCAGGCCAAACCGGTTGAGAAACCCGTTGAAACCATCAAAACAACGATTCCGAAAGACCAAATGCCGCATATCAAGGCTGTGGGTCATATCGATCTCGATGCCATCAATAAACCTGCTGAGCACAGAAAAGAACAAATAAAAGAAACTCCTGTTCAGGAAACAAAAACTGAAGTAACTCCCACTCCGCCTGCTCCGGCACCCGAAAAGGTGATCGAAAAAGTAATCGAAAAAGTAGTGGAGGAAGTAAAACCGGTTGTTGCGAAAGAGGAAGTAAAACCTACACCAGCAGCTCCTAAAGCTGTTGATGCTGTAGTGCCGGAAACCAAACCTGAACCTGTAGCAGTGGTTGAAAAGCCTGTGGAAAAACCAAAAGCGGAGATTACTGAGAAACCAAAAGCGGAAAAAACAGAACCAAAAGCGGAAGTAAAACTGTCGGAAAAACCTGTTGAAAAAGTTCAGCCTGAAGCAGAAGAAGTAACAGAATCTGAAGAGGATGAAATATTCACTCTGAGTCGTCCGGTTATGGAAAAAGGTCCTGTGGTAGTTGGTACTATCGATTTGAATTTGCTCAACCAAAGCACTCGTCCGAAGCCAAAAACAAAAGAGCAGAAGAAAAAAGAGCGCGAAGAAAAAGGCAAACAGCAAGCCGACACTAAAAAAGTGATCACAGCCGCAGATGCAGCAGCCAACAAAAAGAAAAAAAGAGAAAGATTCACCAATCAAAAGGTGGACATCAACAAAGTACAGCAACAAACCGGAAGTACAATAGCACAACCGAAAAAAGCCGTACCAGGACAGAATAATACCAAAACTTCGAAGGATAAAACCCGTAAACCACTGAAAACAGTTGTTAACGAAGAAGAAGTACAAAAGCAAATTAAAGAAACACTTGCCCGTCTGGCAGGTGGTAACAAAAAAGGTAAAGGCGCCAAATATCGTCGTGATAAACGTGAGAATGTGAATGCCCGTCAGCAGGAAATTGCTCAGCGCGAGCAAGATGAAGAGAGCATCCTGAAACTGACCGAATTTGTAACTGTAAGCGAACTTGCAGTTATGATGGATATAAGTGTGAATCAGGTAATTGCTACCTGTATGAGCATTGGCATGATGGTCTCGATCAATCAACGCCTTGATGCTGAAACGATTAACATCGTAGCTGAAGAATTTGGATTTACAACTCAGTTTGTAAGTGCCGACGTGGTGGAAGCTATCGGACAGGATGAACCCGACAGCGAAGAAGATTTGCTGCCACGCGCTCCGATTGTAACTGTAATGGGTCACGTTGACCACGGTAAAACTTCGTTGCTCGACTATATTCGTAAAACCAACGTAATTGCCGGCGAAGCCGGAGGTATTACACAGCATATCGGTGCTTACAATGTAAAACTCGAAAATGGTCAACGAATCACTTTCCTCGACACTCCGGGTCACGAAGCATTTACTGCCATGCGTGCACGTGGTGCCAAGGTTACAGATATTGCTATTATTATTGTTGCTGCCGACGACAATGTGATGCCACAAACCATAGAAGCTATCAACCATGCTTCAGCGGCCAATGTTCCTATGATTTTTGCTATAAACAAAGTGGATAAACCGGGAGCAAATCCTGAGAAAATTAAGGAAACTCTTGCCAACATGAACTACCTGGTAGAAGACTGGGGTGGTAAATATCAGTCGCAGGACATTTCGGCCAAACATGGCCTTGGAATTGCAGAACTACTCGAAAAAGTATTACTGGAAGCCGAGTTGCTCGAACTGAAAGCCAATCCAAATAAACGTGCTGTTGGTTCAGTTATCGAGTCTTCACTTGATAAAGGTCGTGGATTTATTTCTACAATTCTGATTGAAAACGGAACGCTTCGTCAGGGAGATGTTGTACTTGCAGGTACGCATCATGGTAAGGTAAAAGCAATGTTCAACGAACGTAATCAACGCATTAAAGAAGCCGGTCCTGCTGAACCGGTATTGATTTTGGGCCTTAACGGTGCTCCTCAGGCCGGCGACAACTTCAATGTAATGAACACCGAGCAGGAAGCACGCGACATTGCCAACAAACGTGAGCAATTGCAACGCGAACAGAGTTTACGTACCAAGAAACACTTTACACTCGATGAACTCGGCCGTCGTATTGCATTGGGCGACTTTAAAGAACTTAATATCATTGTAAAAGGTGATGTGGACGGTTCCGTAGAAGCACTTGCTGATTCGCTGCTGAAATTATCGACCGAGAATATTCAGATAAATGTGATTCACAAAGCAGTAGGAGCAATTTCCGATTCGGATATTCTTCTGGCAGCAGCTTCGAATGCAATTATTTGTGGTTTTCAGGTTCGACCAACCACATCAGCCCGAAAAATGGCAGAAAAAGAAGAAATCGATGTGCGCCTTTATTCAATTATTTACGACGCTATCGAAGAAATCAAAGCTGCTATGGAAGGTATGCTTTCACCCGAAATCAAAGAAGAAATCACAGCAACTGTGGAAGTACTCGAAGTTTTCAAAATTACGAAAGTGGGAACTGTGGCCGGCTGTTTGGTGCGCGAAGGAAAAATCAAACGAAGCAACAAAATCCGTATCATTCGCGATGGCATCGTAGTGTACTCAGGCGAACTCGACTCGCTCAAACGATTCAAGGACGATGTAAAAGAAGTGGGAACAAACTACGAATGTGGTTTGAACATCAAGAACTACAACGACCTTCGGGTGGGTGATATGATTGAAAGTTACGAAGAAACAGAAGTAAAGAAAACCCTCTAATATCAGGCACTTACTATATAAACAAACAGGCTGCAAAAGAAATTCTTTTGCAGCCTGTTTGTTTATATCCGACTTTATATTAATTCGATTCTTTCCCTCTCAACAAATTCAGCACACCTTTCTTTTTATATTTTTTACCATCGGTTCCCACTGCTTCAATTAAAAACACATAACCTCCCGAAGCAGCTTCACGTCCATTGATACGACCATCCCAACCTTTTTGCGGATCGTCCCAGCTAAACACTCTCCTGCCCCAACGATTGTAAATCCAACCTTTAAAACTGGCCAGCGAACGATAAGCCACACGAAACTCATCGTTGATATTATCGCCATTAGGAGTAAACACCAAAGGTACCTGAAGATCCGAATCCGACATTTTCACCTCAACTGAGTCTATATACACACATTTTGCATTACTGGCCGTAAGACGAACCTTGTAATTTCCCGATTCGCTGAATGTGTAACGCTGATCCTGATCGTTGCGTACAAAAAGCAACTGATTGTCTTTGAAAATCTCCCAACGATAAAACTGAGCCACAGGCGTATTTGCATTACTTCTGAAAAAAGCCTCAAGTGGCGCCGAACCCTCAAGCGTTGTGGCTGCCGAAGGGCGCTGATCTTCATTAAGTTCGCTACGCATGGTTGCTACACTTGTAATGTGCGCCTCCACAGCCTGCGCTGAATAAAAATCACTTTCCACACGTACAGGAGCACGTCCAAATGCATCGGAAAACTGATCGCCCTCAATTATAAAACGTGTATCGCACAGCGGAGCTTCATTTATATAAATTTCATTATCAGGCAGCTTAATTTTTTTTTCAATTTCTTTATCGCTCCACTCTGTCCCCCATTCTTTTGTCTGATATTTGAGAGTGAATTCTCTGTCGATTTTATAGGAAATTCCGTCGGGTGTTTTATAACGCATTTCAGGTACATTCACATTGGGAATCAGCGTAAGTCCTTCGCATTCATTCTGCTGAATTACTGCGGGTATCAATGAGTTGAGAACCGGCAAATAATTAGTATAATCGAGTACCCAAATAGTAGCCGTTCTTAACCCATCTACTTCAAGTATATAACCTGTTGCATCTTCCACATTGAAATTTTCGTCCTGATTTGTCACCGGATTCACCACATCCGTAAATTTATACCAGTTTATCGAATTGTATGTACCATTATACTTCAACGAAGCGTTATTATCAATACCATTATATATAATCAGATAATCTATTCCGGTATATTTTTTATTGAAAATCAAAGCCTGACCACCTACAGTGATCTGACCCAATAACTCTATGGTAATAAAAAGAATAGCAGAAATCAGTGCAATGCGTTTCATGAAATTGAAAATTTTCGTAGGTAAATATCTGTACTGTACGGAGTGAAATTTGCGGATTAAAAACAAGGCTTAGTCGTATATAATCAGCATATTAAACCGAAATCATTCTTATCTGCAAATGTACATCTTTATTATCAAAAATGAAAATTTGCTGATCATATTGTTAAATTCAATTGTTCAGCATATTTTTTGTACATTTGCACAAAGTAAATGGTTAAACAATTACATTCAAATAAATTATTCAAATGCACATGTTATCAACGTGCAAGTCAATTAATTATTGTTTCAGTCATTATGAATAAATTAGTCAGATTTCTTTTACTTGCCAGTTTTATCTTTTTAGGTATTTCGGTGTTTGCGCAACAAAGCAGCTATCCTACCAAACAAATAAATGGCAAAGAATTTTATATTTACACTGTACAACAGGGCGAAGGTTTGTTTTCGATAAGCCGCAGGTTTGAAGTAACACAGGCTGAGATAAATACTTTAAATCCTGAAATTCAGAACGGTCTTAAAGTAGGGCAAAAGATTTTAATTCCGGTCAATAAAATAGTAGTGCCCGATCAAAACAATGTAACTACAAATAAGCCAGAACAAACCGTACAAAGCAAAGGAAAAGAAGTTAATGGTCAGGAGTTTACTACGCATGTTGTAAAAAAACGCCAAACACTTTTTGCCATCAGCCGCATTTATGGTGTAAGTCAGGACGAGCTTCGGGAACTCAATCCGGAAATTAAAAACGGCCTTAAAACAGACATGGTTCTGAAAATTCCCGTTAAAAACAAAGACGACAGGAAAAGTGATAAAAAAGAAGATAAGAGGGATAAAAAAAGCGATAAAAATTCCAATACAACTGTAGTTCCCGACAACGAAAGTTTCATTATTCACAAAGTAAAAAGCAAAGAAACGCTTTATTCCATTAGCCGTCAATACGATGTCACTGTTGACGAAATTAAAAAATTCAATCCGATTACTGACACTTTCCTGCGTGAAGGATCGAGTCTGAAAATCCCTGTTAAACAGGAAACAAAAAAGTCTGAAACGATCGTAAATGTACCTTCTAACAACTCAGAGGCGATATTTTCAAGCAAAACGCTTATTTCAGAATCTGTAAAAACAAATAAAAAACCTATCAGAATTGCATTTTTGCTTCCGTTTATGAGTCAGTCCGGAAAAGTGGATGGAAGTACCGAACGTTTTGTTGACTTTTATGCAGGTGCACTTATTGCCATTCAACAAGCAAAAAACAATGGTGTGAATCTCGAAATTCTGACACTCGACGTCGAAAAATCGGATGAAAGAATTATTGAGCTGCTGAAAAACAATGACGAACTGAAAAAAATGGATATGATTATTGGTCCTGCCTACAGTAACCAGATTCCTTTTGTAACAGAATATGCCCGCGAAAACCGAATCAATACACTGATTCCATTTTCATCGAAAGTAAATGATTTGAATGACAATCCGTATGTATTGCAATTTAATCCCGGCATAGAAGTGGAAGTGAAGTTTGTAGCCGATTATATTGCATCGAAATTCAAATCGGATAATATTATTTTTGCCGACATCGATGGTGTAAACTTCCTCGACGATGGAAACGAATTTGCGGTAGCTTTACGTCAGGAGCTTGATATGAAACGAATTCAATATAACCGTGTTAGTTTCAGAACCGATTCTCCCCTGCCCCTGAGCGATTTAATTCAGAAAAACAAAAAGAACATCATTTTCTTTAATACCGACAAATATTCAAACGCAGGTTCGTATATACCTTTAATTAGTGCATTTAAAGACAATGGAGAAATTATTATTTATGAACAATACAGTTGGGCAACGCAAAATATTGAAGGCATGAGCACATTTTCGGTTTCAGCTTTTAAAAATGTGGACAAAAACGGAAAGTACAATAAGTATAAAAAGGCTTTCGGCGAAAACTTCAACTGGTCACCAAAATCCGAAAATCCTGATTTCGACCTTTTAGGATACGACCTTACTTCGTATTTCATTGCAATGATTTATTACAATGGCAATTCATTTACAACCGATAATAATATGGAACTTCCTGCATCACAAGGCATTCAATCCGAATTGAAGTTTGCCCGCAAGAACGAAAATTCCGGATTTATTAATCGCAAACTATATCTTACCGAAAAGAAATAAGCCGGCAATATGTACGCAAAATATCTAAAATCGCTTTTGGTAGTTGTTTTTTCAGTTTTAGCAATTCATTCGAACGGTCAGAAGCGCCTCGATTTTCCTGAAACCTATGTTGGCATAGAGGGAGGCGTTACAGGTTCAATGGTGAATTTCAGTCCTTCGGTTGACCTTACTTACCTGTTAGGTTATAGTGGTGGATTATCCTATCGTTACATAGGCCATAAAGTAGCAGGATTGCAGGCCGAGCTCAATTATTCGCAACGCGGCTGGGCCGAAAGCGACGGACTTTATGCACGACAACTAAATTATCTGGAATTACCTTTTATGACCCATTTTTATTTCGGTCGAAATTTCAGATTTCATTTCAATATCGGGCCACAGTTATCATATCTGTTATCTGAAAATGTAGTTATCGACAACACTGTAAATTCAGTAGCCGAGCAACACACCAAAACAGTTCACAATAAATTTGATTATGGTTTTTGTGGTGGACCTGGGTTTTCGTTTCGCTTCAACAGACAGGTAATTATGCTCGATATTCGTGCAGCTTACAGTGTCAGCGATGTTTTTTCGAACGCCAAACGCGATTATTTCGATTATTCGAATAACATGAATGTAAAAGTAAATCTCGGTTGGCAATTCAAATTGAAATAACTCTGAATCAAATTATTAAACAACAAAGCGTGGAAATTCCCATGCTTTTGTTGTTTAATACAGTCAACAAACTGAATACTATTCAATAAAACATCTATATTTTGTTGATTTAGCTCCTCAAAACTATTATTTATTCTTAATTCCTTTTTTTATTCAAATAAAAGCACTAATTTTGGTTGACCAATTTAAAAAATTGATTTTTTTGTATAATCCAGAAACAATAACACAAAACATAAAGTACAATGAAAACAAACTACGAAGTGCGTTATGCATCGCATCCGCAGGATGCTAAACAGTATGATACTACACGGTTGAGAAAAGAATATCTGGTAGAAAAAGTATTTTCGGCCGATGAAGTAAATATGGTATATACGCTTTACGACAGATTAGTGGTAGGTGGTGCAATGCCTGTAAACGAGACTTTAGTGCTCGAAGCCATCGATCCGCTGAAATCAGAATTTTTCCTCTCGCGTCGTGAACTTGGTATTTACAATGTGGGAGCAGCCGGAAAAGTTATCGTGGACGGTGTGGTTTTCGAACTTAACTTCAAAGAAGCTCTTTATTTGGGTGCCGGAGACAGAAAAGTGACTTTCGAAAGTATCGATGCTGCGAAACCCGCTAAATTCTATTTTAACTCAGCCCCTGCGCACAAAACTTTCCCTGATCGTAAAGTGACAAAAGCTGATGCTATTGTGATGGAATTAGGATCACTCGAAACTGCCAACCATCGTAATATCAACAAAATGCTGGTTTGTCAGGTACTCGAAACCTGTCAGTTGCAAATGGGAATGACCGAACTCGCTGTTGGTAGTGTATGGAACACCATGCCTGCACACACACACAGCCGTCGTATGGAAGCATATTTCTATTTTGAAGTGCCCGAAGAACAAGCTGTTTGCCACTTTATGGGCGAACCTACCGAAACACGCCACATTTGGATGAAAGGCGATCAGGCAGTTATATCGCCCGAATGGTCGATTCACTCAGCGGCTGCTACAAGCAACTATACATTTATCTGGGGAATGGCCGGCGAAAACCTGGACTACAGCGATCAGGAATTCTCGAAAATTGTAGATTTAAAATAAATCTGCATTCGTCAACTCATATTTTTTCAAAAACAAACACAAACTCCGGAGGATGCTATTATATTCCGGAAAAAATATAATAAAATTATGAATCCATTCGATTTAAAAGGTAAAATTGCTCTGGTTACCGGAGCTTCATATGGTATCGGATATGCCATTGCCACCGGACTTGCAGGTGCAGGTGCGAAAATTGTATTCAACGACATCAACCAGGATTTGGTTGACAAAGGAATTGCGGCCTACAAAGCTGAGGGCATCGAAGCCAAAGGCTATGTGTGCGACGTAACAAACGAAGATCAGGTAAACGAAATGGTTGCTACTATCGAAAAAGAAGTAGGAACCATTGATGTACTTGTAAACAATGCCGGCATTATCAAACGTATTCCTATGCACGAAATGACTGCTGCCGAATTCCGTCAGGTAATCGACATCGACCTTAACGGTCCGTTTATCGTTGCCAAAGCAGTTATTCCTTCGATGATGAAAAAACGCTCGGGAAAAATTATCAACATTTGCTCAATGATGAGTGAACTGGGACGCGAAACTGTTTCGGCTTATGCTGCTGCCAAAGGTGGTTTGAAAATGCTTACCAAAAATATTGCTTCGGAATATGGCGAGTACAACATTCAGTGTAACGGCCTTGGCCCGGGTTATATTGCAACTCCGCAAACAGCTCCATTACGCGAAACTCAGGCTGATGGCTCACGTCATCCGTTCGATCAGTTTATCATAGCCAAAACTCCTGCTGCCCGCTGGGGAAATGCTGAAGACCTTGTAGGCCCGGCTATTTTCCTTTCTTCGGCTGCTTCCGACTTTGTAAACGGTCATGTGCTTTACGTGGATGGTGGAATTCTGGCTTATATCGGAAAACAACCCAAATAAAACACAATTCGGGAAACAAGTAACCGGAATCAAAAAATTGCAAAATTTATTTCCTTCCTGTTACTCAATAACCCGTAAAATAATTATTTTTGCAAACGGGTAAGCATATTTGTTTGCCCGTTTGTTTTTATCTATCAATGTAACAATTAAAATATTACGGCATGAAGAAATTATTTTTAATGCTTTTGGCTATTGGCACGTTTACATCCTGTAGTTCGTTGTCGAAAACTATCACCGTCACAAACAGTGCTGATTTTGCGCGAAAAGGCGAAATGGTGGAAGTTCGCCTGGCCAATTTGCAGATAAACCCTGCGAAAACCACATTTATTTTGAAAAATCAGAACAAGGAGGTTGCATATCAAATTGTAAATAAGCAAAATACAAACGAAGCACTTTTGATTTTTCAAGCCACACTAAATGCTGGTGAAAAAGCTGTTTTCGAAATTTCGAAAGGTAAACCGTCAGCTGTAAAACCACTGACTTTCGCCCGTCAGGTTCCCGAACGTAAGGACGACTTTGCGTGGGAAAATGATTTAGCAGGTTATCGCATGTACGGACCTGCTCTGGCTAACGAAAACCCGAGCAATGGTGTAGATTTGTGGCTTAAACGTACTTCGGAACTGGTGGTCGACAAACGTTATCACGACGAGCTTGTAAACGGAAAATCATATCATATCGACCACGGTGACGGACTCGACTGCTACAAAGTGGGTCATACGTTGGGCGCTGGCGGCATATCGCCTTATGTAAATGATAAACTTTGGGTTGGTAATTATTACAACAGCTATCGCATCATCGAAAACGGACCACTTCGTTCGGTTTTTGAGTTAAAATACAATGCTGTAAATATCGATGGTGAGACTTATAGTCAAACACTTACAATTACTTCGGATGCAGGATCTTTACTAAACAAAGCAATTTTAAAATTCGAAGGAGCCGATAAAGAAATGAAACTTGCCGGAGGAATTTTTATTCACGATGGAAAAGGCTCGATAAAGGACAGTGCCGACAAAGGATTTATTGCTTATGCAGAAAATGCAGTTTCGGATGCAGGCGTTCCTTCGGGCAGAAACTATGTGGGTATTTTGATTCCAAAAGGTGCAACTGAATCGCAAAAGGATAAGGAACATGTGTTGATTATGACCGACTACAAACCGGGCACCGAATTCACCTACTATTTTGGGGGGGGCTGGAGCAAATGGGGCTTCCCGACTGATGCCGATTGGTTTAAAGCCATGCAAACATTTAGCAACAAACTGCAATCGCCATTAAAAGTGGAAATAAAATAATCATAATCAGAACTATTATAAAAAAAACAGACCGTTGAAGAAAATTCAGCGGTCTGTTTTTTAATATTTTACAAGTGCATTTGTCGAACCTTTCCACGAACAACCCAGACAATAAAGCACTGTGAGGTCATAACCTTCGAGCGACTGATCGGGGTGCAATGGTTCTATCACAAATTGCTCGTTAACGGTCACAACCACCGAATCGCCTGCTTCATTTTTCACCCGAAAGCGACCTACTTTACATTGAGGACAAAGTTTCTTTGCCATTTTTTCTAAATTTCTGAATCTGGTTTTATTTCTTCTTCTGTTTGTAAAGGTAGATTAACATCCGATCTTTCGTTCACAGGTACATAACCTGTTTCAGGATTATGATCGTCGTCCACAATCACAGTTTTTTCAACCACCATATCATTGTCAGCAATCACTTTCATACGCACTGTATCCAGCCCCCTCAAACTATCAATTTCATGAATCATCTGGTCTTCGAAACGAAGAATTCTTCCGGGGAATAACTCGAGCCAACTCAGATTGTGAGTAGCCATCATTACTGTTGTACCTGATTTACAGATATTATACAACAATTCTATGAGTTGCTGACCAGTTTCGGGATCGAGATTGCCGGTAGGCTCATCGGCAATAATAATTTCGGGCGAATTAAGCAAAGCACGTGCAATGACGATACGCTGTTGCTCGCCACCGGAAAGCTGATGCGGCATTTTGTAACCTTTATTAGCCATTCCCACCTGCTTCAGCACCTGCGCAATTTGCTCTGCAATAGCCTCTTTGTCTTTCCAGCCTGTAGCGCGAAGTACAAAGTCGAGATTGTCGTTTACAGTACGGTCGGTAAGCAGCTGAAAATCCTGAAATACAATGCCAATTTTGCGGCGCAGATAAGGCAATTCGCGTGAGCGTAAAGCTGTGAGGTCGTAACCAAGCACACCTGCCGCACCACTTTCAATAGGCAATTCGTTGTAAATTGACTTCAAAAGAGAGCTTTTTCCACTCCCCACCTTTCCGAGCAAATAAATAAATTCACCCGAATGAACCTCAAGATTTACATTTTTGAGAACCTGTAATTCCTGTTGATACAAGTTTACACCTACATATTTAATCAGCAGCTTTTTAGCCATTTTGGGAAATTTTATTTTTTGAGAAAATCAAATGTCTGTTTTTCAGAACGCAATCAACATATACTATTTATGTCTCTTTTTCAGTTCGCGACCAATATCGTCAAGCGAATAACCTTTTGAACGTAGCAACACAATAAGGTGATACACAAGGTCGGAGGCTTCGTAAAGAAATCCTTCTTCGGTACCATTTGTAGCTTCAATCACAGTTTCCACAGCCTCTTCACCCACTTTTTGTGCCATGCGGTTGATGCCTTTATTGAACAATGAGGTGGTATACGAACCTTCAGGTATTTCGGCATGACGCACTTCGATAAATTCCTGCAAAAATTTCAGAAAACTAATGTCTCCCTGATTGCTTTCGCCCCAACAAGTATCAGTTCCGGTATGGCATACAGATCCTACAGGAATTACTTTTATCAACAATGTATCATTGTCGCAGTCAACATCTACAGACTTCACGTTCAGAAAGTTACCACTCTCCTCTCCTTTTGTCCACAAGCGATCTTTTGTACGGCTAAAAAATGTAACCTGACCGGTTTCCTGTGTTTTTTTCAAGGCTTCCTCGTTCATATAACCGAGCATAAGCACTTTGGAGGTCATATAGTCCTGAATAATAGCAGGAACCAAACCATTTGATTTTGAGAAATCTATATTCATATTGTATATTAATTATCAGATTGAGAACTGCGAAAATACAAAAAATAGCTCAGAATGACAAGCGGGTAATGTGTTTCGCGTTTCAAGGTTTCAAGGTTCCAAATTTCAGGTTCAATTTTCTTGTCTCTCCGTCCCCTTGTTTCCTCGTTTCCTACTCTTCGTACAATCCATTTTCCTGAATGAACTCAATTACTTCCGGTTCGAGCCACTCATTCACAGACTGATTTTGAGCAATAGCACTCCGTATTTCAGTGGAAGAAATATCGTAAAAAGGCGTTGGCAAAAGCTTCATTTGCGGGAAATGCTTCGCCACAGTTTCGAAATCGTAACCACGACGCGGATAAACCAAAACGCTGTATTTTCCGAGAATTTCGGGGTAATTTTTCCACTTATCGAAAACCAATGCATTGTCGCTGCCAATGAGCAAAGTGAAAGTGTGCTCAGGATACATTTTGCTAAGTACATTCAGAGTATCAATGCTATACGAAGGAACAGGCATATCGAATTCCACATCGCTGGCTTTTATGCCCTTACGATTGCTGATAGCTGCAATCACCATATCGAGCCGCAAAAAATGATCGATCAGTTCTTTTTGCTCTTTCAGTGGATTACATGGCGACACCACCAACCAAACTTCATCGGCCAGTTGCTGATCAATCACATATTCAGCCAGTTGAAGATGCCCTTTGTGAATGGGATTGAACGATCCTGAGTAAACAGCGATATTCATTTACTATTTGCTTAAAAAGTCGGAAATTACTTTTTCGGCCTCCGTTTTGGCTTTTTCGAGGTCGTCGTTTACAATCACCACATCGAAGCGCGGAGCAAAACTCATTTCGTATTCAGCTTTATCCACACGTTTGTCAATCATTTCAACCGTATCCGTTCCGCGTCCCTGCAAGCGTTCGCGCAACACATTCACCGAAGGCGGCGCTATAAACACAGCCAAAGCTCTGTCGCCATATTCATTCTTAATATTCAGTCCGCCAACCACATCAATATCGAAAACCACATTCTTGTTTTCGGAACTAATACGATCGACTTCGCTACGCAGAGTGCCATAAAATTTTCCGGGATACACTTCCTCGTATTCCAGAAATTCATTGTTTTCAATTTTAGTACGAAATTCGTCTTCGGTCAAAAAATAGTATTCCACACCGTGTTTTTCGGTGCCACGGGGCGGACGACTTGTAGCCGAAATGGAAAATTCCATTCCAAAGTTACATTTTAAAAGATGTTGTACCAAAGTACTCTTGCCTGCACCCGAAGGAGCCGAAAAAATAATCAGCTTAGCGCTCATAGAGAAAACGTTTATTAATTAACTCAAACCTACAACACATTCAACACCTGTTCCTTTATTTGCTCCAGATCGTCTTTCATTGCCACTACAATTTTCTGCATTTCGCTATGATTCGATTTTGAACCTAAAGTATTGATTTCGCGACCAATTTCCTGCGCAATAAAGCCAAGTTTTTTGCCCGGCGCTTTTTCGTTTTGCATTGTTTCGATAAAATAATCGAGATGATTGCGCAGACGTACTTTCTCTTCGTTTACGTCGAGTTTCTCGATATAAAAAATCAACTCCTGTTCCAATCGGTTATTGTCGTAATCGATTTTTTCGGACAAAGCCTGAAGATTTTCCTGAAGACGGGTTTTAATTTTTTCAACTCTTTCCTGTTCGAAAGGTTCAATTTGTGTCAGCAATTCGCCGATATGCGCAATGCGTGCATTGAAAACAGCCTCGAGCGATTTACCTTCCTGAACACGAAACTCACGAAGCTGATTCACTGCTTCGGCAATGGTTTTGCGAATTTCGAGCCATTCATTTTCATCCAGTTCTATTGTTTCAGTTTTCATTGTATCGGGCAAACGAAGCAATACTTCGAACCAGTTCGAAGGCATCTCAATACCAATATTCTCTGAAAGCTGACGAATTTGCTGATAATATGATTCAATCACCGACTGATTGATTTGAGTCACCGATTCCTTGCCCGAATTATCGACATACAGCGCAAAATCAACTTTACCACGCTCTACCTGCTGCGATAGTTCATTGCGAATTTCGATATCTTTTTCGCGATATAGTCCCGACACACGGGTCGAAACATCGAGTTGTTTACTGTTCAGCGATTTGATTTCCACCACAATTTTTTTGTTGGCATACTCGCAGGTGGCTTTTCCGAAGCCTGTCATCGATTGAATCATAATGCTTTGTTTGTTTTAATAATTATGCATGCAAAAGTACAAATTATATTTTTAAGGAAAGGCAGAATAGACGTATTATTATAGAATAAAATGGTATCCGATTTTATCAAAGGCAGGTTTTATTTAATACCAAACAGTTCAGAAATTGCTGCATTCAATTATTAGTATCTTAATGCACGGTTAATGTGAAATGAGTTTACATTATCTGTAATGCGTTTTGAAATGTCAGTATCATGCAGCTGTATTTAATTCTTATTTAAATCACATTTAATATTTCATTCCGTAAACGAAGACAATCATTAGCTTTCAGTTTATAGATATTATTCTTATCTTTGTCAGAATTTTTTACAGAGCAACCAATGATCTTCTGTTCGGTCATTACACAACAAAATCAAAAAACTCATTATAAATTATTTATTCTAAATACAAAATGGAAAAAACCAAGAAATTCATTTTGCCGGAAAACGAATTGCCGACCAAATGGTATAACATTGTGGCTGACATGCCCAATAAACCAATGCCCATGCTTCATCCGGGCACTCGTGAACCTATAAAGGCTGAGGATTTGTATCCGCTTTTTGCCAAAGGACTTGCCGATCAGGAAATGAACCAGACCGATGCCTGGATTGAAATTCCCGAAGAAGTGCGCGAAAAACTAAAAATATACAGACCTACCCCGCTTGTACGTGCATATGGATTAGAAAAAGCATTGGACACACCGGCTCATATATATTTTAAAAACGAAAGTGTTAGTCCGGTGGGATCACACAAACTCAATTCAGCGCTTGCTCAGGCTTATTTTTGTAAAGAAGCCGGGGTAACAAATGTAACTACGGAAACAGGTGCCGGACAATGGGGCACAGCAATGGCATTTGCGTCCAAAGCATTCGGGCTCGAATTGGCTGTTTATATGGTAAAAATCAGTTACGAGCAGAAGCCATATCGTAGGTCGCTAATGCAGACCTGGGGTGCTCAGGTAGTAGCCTCACCAAGTATGTCAACAAAAGCAGGGCGAAAAATCATCACTGAAAACCCTAATTATCAGGGAAGTTTGGGGACTGCCATTTCAGAAGCCATTGAACTTGCAATGAGTACACCTAACTGCAAATACACATTAGGAAGTGTGCTAAACCACGTTTCGCTACACCAGACTGTAATTGGTCTCGAAGCGGAAAAACAAATGGAAATGGCAGGCGAATATCCCGACGTGGTGATTGGATGTTTTGGTGGCGGATCGAATTTCTCCGGAATTTCGTTCCCATTTATGCGACATAATATTAATGATGGAAAGAAAACCCGCTTTGTGTCGGCCGAACCAGCTTCGTGTCCGAAACTTTCGCGTGGTGTATTCCAATACGATTTTGGCGACGAAGCCGGTTACACACCACTGATTCCAATGTACACACTGGGACACAATTTTGCGCCTGCTCATATTCATGCCGGAGGTTTACGCTACCACGGAGCCGGAACCATTGTAAGCCAACTTATGAAAGATGGCATGATGGAAGCAACCGACATCAATCAGCTCGATTCGTTCAAAGCCGGAGTTCTTTTTGCACAAACCGAAGGAATTGTACCCGCACCCGAATCGGCCCACGCTATTGCAGCAGCCATCAACGAAGCACTGATAGCCAAAGAAGAAGGAACAAAGAGAACCATTCTATTCAATCTTTCAGGACACGGACTTGTAGATATGACCGCTTATGACCAATATCTGTCGGGCGACCTTGGCAATTACAGTCTGACCGAAGAAGACATTGCAAAAAACATCGAAAAACTCGAAAAAATAATCTGATAGTCGGCAAACCATCAGCTAAAAAGGGCTTTTCTTCATGCTTTGAAGAGAGCCCTTTTTTCGTAGCAGATTGTAAAAATTATTGGTTTTCAGATGAAAATATTTAGCGCTTCGTATTTGTCAATCAAATAATTATTCGTACCTTTGCCCCGCTTTAATAAAATCAATAATATAAATTTTAAAAAGTTAGTAAACAGTATGTTAAATCATTATGAAGCCGTTTTCATTTTAACTCCCGTTTTGTCTGACGTTCAGATGAAGGAAGCGGTAGAAAAGTTCAAAGCTATTCTCGCAGAGAATGGTGCGACTATTACCAATGAGGAGAACTGGGGTTTGCGCAAGCTCGCTTACCCAATCCAGAAAAAATCCACTGGTTTTTATTCGTTACTTCAGTTCGATGCCGAACCTTCGGTTATCGCAACACTCGAAACTCAATTCCGTCGTGACGAGCGCGTAATTCGCTTCCTTACTTTCCGTTTGGACAAATACGCTTACGAGTACGCCGAAAAAAGAAAAAATGTAAAATCTAAAGAAGTAAAGGAGAACTAAATCATGGCTGCAAATAACGGAGATATCAGATACCTCACCCCACCATCGGTTGATGTAAAAAAGAAAAAATACTGCCGTTTCAAAAAAAGCGGTATTAAGTACATTGATTACAAAGATCCCGAATTTTTGAAAAAATTCCTCAACGAACAGGGAAAAATTCTTCCTCGTCGTCTTACCGGAACTTCGCTGAAATATCAGCGTAAAGTGGCACAGGCAGTTAAAAGAGCACGTCATATTGCGTTGCTTCCTTATGTAACCGATATGATGAAATAATAAACAAGGAGGATAAAGTATGGAAATTATATTGAAAGAAGACGTAATCAACCTTGGTTACAAAGGCGATATCGTTAAAGTAAAAGATGGTTACGGACGTAACTTTCTGATCCCAACAAAAAAAGCTGTTTTGGCTACTGCCTCAGCAAAAAAAATGTTGGCTGAAGATTTAAAACAACGTGCACACAAACTGGAGCGTCTGAAAAACGAAGCAGCTGAACTGGCTGAAAAAGTAAAAGACATTACCCTTACAGTAGGTGCCAAAACAAGTACAACCGGAAAAATCTTTGGCGCTGTGGGTCCTATCCAGATTGCCGATGCATTCGAAAAAGCCGGTTTCTCAGTTGATCGTAAAGTAATTGTTCTCAAAGATGCAGTGAAAGAAATTGGCTCGTACAAAGCCACTCTTAAACTTCACAAAGAAGTAACTGTTGAAGTTGCTTTCGAAGTGGTTGCTGAATAATAATATACCGGTCAATTCAAAATCAACAAAAACCGCTATAGCACATGTTGTTATAGCGGTTTTTTCATCTACACTCATTTCATTATCAAGAAGAAAAACACGACATTATTTTCTTCCAACTACCTGTAATCGTCTGTCAATTCTTCGTGAATCGCACAGACTTTTTTATTTTATACTGAAAAAAAACGTTGTTTTACTGAAATAGCTTTGGTTTTAAATATAAGTATCCTACATTTGTTATTCAGATACTGTAATATTATGGAAAACCCAAAACAGGAAAAAAAACAGATTAATAATATTGAATTTATCATTTCCTTCGTATACATCATTATCTGGGTAGTAATGTATGCACTTTCGTACTATCAACACCGCATATTCAATAAAATACTTTGGGAAAATGTGTTAGCCGAATGGCTCATTATCACTGTTTTGATGTTGGTTTTTTTTACAAACACCTATGTATTGGTACCAAAACTACTTTTTCTGAAAAAATATATCAGATATATATCAATCACATTGCTATTCACGATTTCATTCGTAGGTTTAGGGGTTTGGCTTCAGCAAAGTTTCAGAGCACAAAATCAGAAACAGATGCCGGCTATGGAAATTGGTCCGGGTCTGCCTCCAATGGAACTTAGTCAGTCGATGCCTGCGCCTCTGGGTTACAAAATGAACAACGAGCACGTTCAGAAACCCATCTTATTAATCTTTGTAGATTACCTGATTATTGCACTTTTAGTAGTGGCAGCAGGAAGCACGCTCCGAATTCTAACCCGTTGGATAAAAGAAGAAGAACGCCGTAAAGACATTGAAAAAATTCAGCTACGCACCGAACTTGAATTACTCCGGCATCAGGTAAATCCACACTTTTTGATGAATACGCTGAATAATATTCACGCACTCATGGATTTTGATGTCGATAAATCGAAGGATGCAATTATCAGGTTATCAACTTTAATGCGATATTTGCTTTACGACAGCACAAAAGGTAAAACAAGTCTGCTAAAGGAGCTCGATTTCATTAAAAGCTACATAATGCTTATGCAGTTACGATATTCTGACAAAGTAGATATTCACACAGAGATACCTGACAGTCTTACAGATACAGAAATCCCATCAATGCTTTTTATTTCGTTTATCGAAAATGCATTTAAACATGGTGTAAGCTATCAACGCAATTCGTTTGTACATTTCCGAATTGGAATTATTGAAAATTCCCTGTTTTGTATAATTCAAAATAGTAAACATCAAAACCCTGCAAACGAAAGAAGCAAATATTCAGGCATTGGAATGAATAATATAAAGAGAAGTCTCGAATTACTTTATCAGAATAATTTCTCTCTCGAAATTAACGATAACGAATCTACTTACGAAGTGAGATTATGCATTCCGATATGATTCATTTATGTCAGACACACTATTATGAAAATTAAATGTATAGCTATCGACGATGAACCACTGGCCCTCAAGCAAATAAGTTCATATATCGAAAAAACTCCTTTTCTTGAGCAAACAGCTTTTTGTCAGAGTGCTTTCGAAGCCCTGGAGTTGTTAGAAGAAAAAGATGTTGATTTGCTATTTGTGGATATCAACATGCCCGACCTGAATGGACTTGACTTTGTAAAATCACTCACAAAACGTCCTCAGATAATCTTTACAACAGCTTACAGCGAATATGCCATCGATGGATTTCAGGTTGATGCCATTGATTATTTGCTGAAGCCCATTGCCTATACTTCGTTTTTAAAAGCCGTAAACAAAGCCCGTATGTGGTTCGAGATAAAACTACAAAAAACATTGGTTGATAACGAGTTAAACAAAGAGTTGTTCGTAAAATCGGAACATAAAATTGTGAGGATTGTATTGTCCGATATTTTGTATATCGAAAGTGCAAACGAATATATCAGGATTCATCTTGATAATAATGAAGTAATTACCACACTCATGCGATTAAAAAATATCGAAGAGCAACTTTCAAACACTCATTTTATGCGGGTACACCGTTCGTTTATTGTAGCGCTCGACAAAATTAAAGAGATTGAACGAAATCGTATAATTATGGGACACAAGATTGTGATTCCGGTAGGCGATCAGTACCGCGACGTATTTCAGGAATATATGGATAAGAAAATGCAATAGAGATATTAGTTAGTTGATTTTCAATATGAAGACGTCTTGACTTTTTTGGACACATTAGTAACACATAGTTTTTTAGTTCAAAATTAATTTTTCGACCACAGTAGCTAAAAATATCGAAGATATTTTTGAACTATGTGTACTTTTTTCTTAAATAATTTAACTATTAACTCACTTCGTGTCGTTGACCGTTGGTTGTGCTCTATGTGACAAAAGTCGAGATAACTTCAATATAATACAAGAAAAAATCATGAAACGAATTTTATTATTATTTAGCGCGATGCTAATAGCATTGAGCATGTGGGGACAATTATCAAAGACAGTAAATGTAACAACATCAGGAGAACTTAAAAATCTGATTTCTGTGTCCGAAGCCAATGCAATCACCACACTTGTGTTGTCGGGAAATGTGGATGCAAGGGATTTTGCCTTTTTGCGCGACAAGCTAAAAATTGTTGCAGATATTGACATGACCTCCACCACAATAAAAGCCTATAGTGGTTCTGAGGGTACAAACAGTGGAATAAACACTTCGTATCCGGCCAACGAAATTCCGCAATATGCTTTTCACAACCCACTTCTGAAAACCTATAAATCGAGTCTTACAAGTTTCAAATTTCCGGCAAATACTACCAGCATTGGTTATCTGGCATTTTATTATAGCTGGAATCTCTCGGGTTCTGTTTATCTGCCTGCCAGTTTAACAAACATAACTGACTACTCCTTTTATGGTTGCGCATCGATTACAGCATTTACAACTCCAAACTCCAATAGACGTTATTCAACGCTTAACGGAGTCATTCTGAGCAAAGCACAGGACACATTATTTGTGTGCCCACCAGCCAAAGCAGGAGCATACAGCATTCCAACCACAGTAAAACACATCGGTCCATCGGCATTCGAAAACACCTATGCGCTCACATCCATTTCGTTACCTGCATCTTTGGAGTCGATAGGCAGTTATGCGTTTTGCTACAGTGCTGGGATTAGCGGGAGTTTGTCGCTACCAGCAAGTCTCAAAAAAATGGAAGATGGAGCGTTTTATGGATGTTGGAATTTGACGGACACCGTGTTCATCCCTGCAACACTTACCGAAATGGGGGAATATTGTTTTTTGGAAAGCAATAATATACAATCGTTTAACGTAAACAGTTTAAATCCGTCCTACAGTTCATTCAACGATGCATTTTATAGTAAAAACAGAGATTCGCTGTTTATTTGTCCGGGAGGAAAAACAGGAGCATTCGAAATGCCTGCTTCGGTAAAACTAATTGGCAGTCACGCTTTTTACAAATGCAACAAAATTGGCACTACAATTAGCATTCCTGCAACAGTAGATTATATCGGATATTACGCCTTTTATGGCTGTACACTGATAAGCAATTTTTCGGTGAATAGCACGAATCAGTATTTTAAAAGTGAAAACGGATTACTTTTTTCCAAATCGGGTGACCGGCTTATCAGCTGTCCGGCTTCAAAATCGGGAGCATATCAGATTCCAGCCACAGTCAAATCGGTCGATCCTGCCGCAATGGCATTTTGCAACAAATTAACCGGCACACTCTCAATCCCGGCAGCCACAGAAGCAATTGGCGATTTTGCATTTTATGGCTGCGATTTAATTGAATCATTTGCAGTAGAAGCAGGAAACACAAGATATTCGTCGCGCGATGGCATTGTATTTAACAATGCAGTCGACAGTTTACTGATTAGCCCGCTGAGCAAGTTGGGTATCTACAACATTCCATATGGAGTAAAACACATTGGCGTATCAGCTTTCGATGGCTGCACAAAACTCACCGAAATAAACCTGCCTTCAACGGTTGAATCAATTGGAAATTACGCATTTGAGTACTGCAGCGGACTCACAGCATTCGAAATACCACAAAACACACTAAATATCGGAGCTGGAGCCTTCTATAGTTGTAGCAATTTACAGGAACTATCTATTGCAAATACACTTCCACCGATTGTTGACTATTATACCTTCGACCTTATCAATAAATCTGTGTGTGAACTACTTGTACCATCGGGTACAGCAGCGAATTACCGAATTGCACCTTATTGGGGAGAATTCAGCACTATTCAGGAAAAGGTATTTATAAATGGACTGAAAGCAAATATCAATAACCGTATTACTATCGCCAGAGGAAACAACAATATAATTATTAAAGGATTAATTGCATCCGACATAATTGAAATATATAATATTCAGGGAAATTTAGTTTTAAAATCAAAAGCTAATGAAGAAACTATGATTTTCAACCTCAAAGGAGCCTCTGTCTATTTGATCCGAGTTGATGGACATGTTTCCAAAGTAGTTTTGTAATTGCCGTTCATTGATAATCTGAACATAATATACGTATTTACTTATATTTCATAGCTGTTTACTGAATTCATTTTGAATAGTTTAATACTCAATGTAATTTTGAGTCATTATTCAAACAAACAATTTTACAAAAAAAATTAAAAAACAGCATTATGAAAACACTTAAATTATTATCGATGTCGCTATTATTTTCGTTCAACCTTATTTCGTGTGAACAAAGCGATTTGTTCGTAAACGAATTGGAAGTATCAACTTCGAACGAAACCTACGAAAGCATTGCTTTTGAAGCAATAGAATTTACAAGCAACCCTGACTCACTGCTGAGTAACGAAGAAATGGGTTTGTATTTAATGCGTGAAGAAGAAAAAATGGCTATGGACATTTATGCTTATTTCTACGAAAAATACCAGATTCCAATTTTCAACAACATTGCAAAAAGCGAAAGCAAACATACAAGTGCAGTGCTGCGACTTATTAATTATTTCGGATTGAAAGATCCTGCATTAGAACCTACAGCTGAGTATTCGAACGAAGAAATCCAGCATCTATATACAAAGCTAACTTCCGAAGCTAATACGATTGAGGAAGCTCTCTCGACAGGAGCATTTATCGAAGAATATGATATTGCCGATTTGAAAAAACTAATCGCTGAAACTCAAAATGCTGACATAAAATTAGTGTATGCAAATCTGCTTAGAGGTTCCGAAAATCATATCAAAGCCTTTGCCAAACAACTAAAATTCAGAGGCATTGAATATGTACCACAAATTCTTTCTCAGGAAGAATATAATTCAATTATAAATGAATAAAAAGATGTTGAAACTATCGATATTTAATTTCACTGATAAAAACAAACTGTTTACTGATTTTACTTTTATCATGGCAAATCTGATATTATTTTTGAACATAAGTAATAGGAACAAAATAATGTCGCATTTTAAATTTATTACAATAAAGACATTTAAACCTTTTGAGGCTCTTTTGAATGTATTTTGTACTTTCAATCGGTTGTTTAGCCCGCTAAACGCCCTCTTTCAAGTCCAAAATCCATTTCAAAATAGCTCTCAAAAATTACGACATTATTTCATTCCAATTACATAAAATAAAACAACCACATTATGAGAGTACGAAAAAACATAGCTACCAGCGAAGAAGGATTTCTTTTTAATCCTACCACAGGCGATTCATTCTCGACCAACGCCATTGGCGCCGAAATTATTCTAATGCTAAAAAAGGATATCTCGCTTAGGGAAATTGCTGACTACATTTGCGAAAAATACGATGTAGATCGTTCACTTTTTGAGCGCGACCTCGACGATTTCAGTGTTCAACTTAAAGAGTTTAGTATCCTGGAGTAAAACGTATTTTTAGTTTTGAATTCTGAGTTTTAGCGAAAAAATGAATAAAATGAAAACAGATAAAAAAAATAAAATTGTAATTGCAGTTACCGGACTAAATGCTATCGACAGTCCTGGTCCGGGCGTGGCCGTAATACGCGCCATTCGCGAATGTACTGATTTTGACACACGCATTATCGGACTTTCGTACGAATCGCTCGAACCGGGGCTGTACATGCACGATTTGGTTGACAAAACTTACCAAATCCCCTACCCTTCGGCAGGCACCGACAGTTTGATAAACCGATTAGAATATATTCATGAAATTGAAAATCTTGAACTAATCATTCCTAACTTCGATGCGGAGCTTTTCAACTTTATCAAATTGCGCGAGAGACTTAAAACAATGGGTATAGCCACTTTTATGCCCGACTTTGAACAGTTTGAAGCGCGCGACAAAATGAAATTACTTGAATTCGGAAAAAAATATGATTTTTACGTTCCTGAAGACAAAATAATTCATGAGTTTCGCGAACTGAAAAAGCTCGAAGACGATTTCGAATACCCAATGGTGGTAAAAGGAAAATTCTACGATGCCATTATCGCCAACAGCATGGAGCAGGTGGAAAAAGCATTTTACAAACTCCAGGCTAAATGGGGTTTACCCATTATCATTCAGGAATTTATAAAAGGCACAGAAATTAACATTGCAGCCTTGGGCGATGGTGAAGGAAATGCTATCAGCGTAATTCCGATGCGAAAATTGTATATCACCGACAAAGGGAAAGCATGGGCAGGAGTTACACTCGACGATGATTCGTTGCTTGAACTGGCACGAAAATTTGTGAAAGCCACCAAATGGCGCGGAGGTTGCGAACTCGAAGTGATGCTCACCAACGATGGCAAACCTTACATAATGGAAGTGAATCCACGCTTTCCGGCATGGATTTATCTGACAGCTGCAGCAGGACAAAATCAACCGGCATCGCTCGTAAAAATGGCGCTCGGACAAAAAGTAGAACCTTTTACCGATTACGAAGTAGGTAAAATATTCATCCGTTATGCATGGGATTTGATTACTGATATCAGAGAGTTTCAGAAAATATCGGGGAACGGAGAACTATGACATTTACAATTTAAACATTTACTATTTACAATTCAAAGGCTTTATGGAAAAAATAAGATACGAAAGACCGGTAATTTTCAAAATGAACACCGGACTAATGAATAAATTTGGCACGAAAACAAATAACGAGCCTGTAACGCATATCGAAAGTGTGCCTGTAAAAAGCATGTTGAGCCAATATGGTTCGCCCATGTTTGTGATTTCGGAAAAACAAATCCGACGTAATTATCAGAATGCGATTCGAATTTTCAAAACTCGATATCCCAAAGTGCAGTTTGCATGGTCGTACAAAACCAATTACATGAACGCCGTTTGTCGCATTTTCCATCAGGAAGGTTCATGGGCCGAAGTTGTATCGGGTTTCGAATACGAAAAAGCTCTTTACAACAATGTTCCGGGTAATAAAATTATTTTCAACGGACCCGACAAAAGCGACGAAGATCTGATAAAAGCAGCTCAAAACAATTCGTTGATTCATATCGACCATTACGATGAACTTTACTCGCTCATTCGCCTCAGCGAAGAACACAAGCTGAAACCCCGCGTGGCTATCAGAGTAAATATGGACACTGGCATTTATCCAAAATGGGATCGTTTTGGTTTTAATTTCGAAAACGGGCAAGCATGGAATGCGCTAACCCGAATCATAAACTCTGAGAATCTGCAACTTGTCGGCATTCATTGTCATATTGGCACTTTTATGCTTTCGCCCAATGCTTATGCAGTAGCAGCCCGTAATCTTAGCGAATTGGCCTGGAGCGTAAAAGAACGATTTGGAATAATGGTACAGTATATCGACCTCGGAGGTGGTTTTCCTTCCACCAATACTCTGAAAGGCGCATATCTGCCCGGAACCGACACAGTACCTTCTATCGATCAGTTTGCCGACGCCATTACCGATGTAATTCTCACTTACGGATTTACGCAGGAGGAGCTTCCTATGTTGATACTCGAAACAGGTCGTGCACTTATCGACGATGCCGGATATCTGCTTGGCACAGTACTGGCTACCAAACGGTTATCCGACGGACGAAGAGCCACGATTATGGATTTTGGGTTAAACTCTCTGTTTACTTCGCTTTGGTACGATCACAAAATTAGTCCGGCACAGAAAAACACGAATCAAACCGAAGACATGGTGATGTTTGGTCCGCTTTGCATGAATATCGATGTGGTGCGCGAAAGCATTAATATGCCTATGCTACAAAAAGGCGATCAGGTGGTGGTGCACAAAGTAGGCGCGTACAATATGACACAATGGATGCAATTTATTACAATGCGTCCCAATATTGTACTTATCGACAGCGAAAACAATACACATATAATACGTAAAGCCGAGAATCTGGAATATATCCAGAAATTAGAAGAAATACCTGAGCATCTGAAATAATTTTTTTTGTTTTTAAGACAGAGAGAGTTCCGCAATTTTAATCTTTAAAAATCTGCGGAACTCTTGATACAATCATTAATTTCGAATATAATGGCCTATATAAAACAAACATTCAAAGTATTTCAATCAGAATTTTTACCGGGAATTCTGAATAGTTATTCCATTATATTTTTTCTCGATAATAAAATACTCGCAGCTACCATTATGCTTGTGAGTTTTTTCAATTTCTGGGCAGGACTCAGCGGACTGGCTGCTGTAGTATTCACTATGGCAATCGGTTACAGCTTACATCTCGATAAAGCCACTCTGCGCAGCGGCGTATACAGTTTTAATGCACTGTTGGTAGGAATTGGCATGGGCACATTTTTCGACCCCGGAGTAGTTTATTTTAGTTTGCTGGCATTGGCAGCTTTGCTAACTTTGTTGCTTTCGGTCACTTTAGGTGGTCAATTATTCAGGAAAAACCTGCCTTTTCTGAGTATTCCGTTTGTGGTTACCTTTTGGTTTATTGTGTTACCTTCGTCACACTTCGAAAACCTTGGACTTACGCAACGAAGTATTTTCTGGATAAATGAAATTTATGCCAAAGGGGGCAATTCACTTTTGCAGGCCTATCAAACCATCGACTCTATGCAGATTAACAAGATGCTCGATATTTATCTGCGGTCGTTAAGCTCCATTTTCTTTCAAAACAACCTGATTGCCGGAGCGTTGGTTGCATTGGCTTTGTTGTATAGTTCGCGCATAATGTTTTCGCTTTCCATCATTGGGTTCTTATCGGCCTATTTCTTTGCGCAATTTACCGGTTCGGAAGCTGCCAGCATTAATTATTATAATATCGGAGCAAACTATATGATGATTGGATTTGCGTTGGGTGGATTTTTCCTGATTCCTTCGAAGCAATCATATTTGTGGGCAATTTTACTTATTCCCCTAACCTCATTGGTTCTATTATTCTTCTATAAACTACTGGGATATATACAGTTGCCTGTATTTTCATTGCCATTTGCCTTTGTCACCATTACTTTTCTATATTTTCTGCAATTACGCACCAAAGCCTCGTCGCTTATTATTACTCCTGTACAGCACAATTCTCCGGAAATAAATTTATACACTTACACCAACAACAAAGACCGTTTAGCAGGTTGGTATTATTACCCATTAGCATTGCCATTTATGGGCGAATGGACTGTGACACAGGCTCACGATGGTGAATTTACCCACAAAGGCGAATGGGGAAAAGCTTTCGATTTTATGATTACCGACCGTGAAGGCAAGACTTACCGGAATGCAGGAATTTTACCCGAAGATTTTTATTGTTACAATAAACCTGTGTTTGCACCTGCCGATGGCTATGTGGAAACCATTATCGACAATATTGACGATAATGAAATTGGCAAAGTAAATTCCATAAACAATTGGGGAAACAGCATTGTGATTCGTCATGCTACCGGACTTTACACACAAATATCGCATTTACGAAAAGGAACTTTTAAAGTCTCCAAAGGCGAATTTGTAAAAAATGGTGATATGCTTGCAAATTGCGGAAATTCAGGACGTTCACCTGAGCCACATGTGCATTTTCAGGTGCAAACTTTACCCAACGTAGGAGCCAAAACACTCGATTATCCCTTTGCATACTATTACAAACAAACTGAGAATTCGGATGTATTAATGCAATTCAAAAAACCCGAAAAAGGTGATATTGTAAGTTCTGTTTCCACCAACAATTTCATTTTCAATGCATTTAATATTATACCCGATACTGTTTTCAAATTAAACTTTGAAAATGAAAACGGAGAACAAATGGAAGAGATTTGGGAAAGCTATACTGATGCATTTAATTACAAGTATATTTATTGTGCTCAGACAGGCGCCAGTGCTTATTATGTAAACGATGGCGTATTATTTTATTTTACAGCATTTTATGGCAACAAAAATTCATTGCTGTATTATTTTTATCTTACAGCATATAAAATATTCTTAGGGAATAACGAATTTGTGGAAATTCAGGATTCACTACCATTGAATATGATTGGGAAATCGAAATGGCTTGCTTGGTTGCACGATTTTGTGGCTCCATTTCATCAATTTTTCAAAATAGCCTACAGTTCGAAAATTCATTCGTCCGACGTGGCACTTGGCATTGGTAATGTGAAAATTACTTCTAACATTTCAATGTCAGGAATAAATATAAAGAAAAATAAAAGCGAAAGCATTATTAGCATAACCGAAGAAGGAATCACCGGATTTGAATTTAAAAACGGCAAAAAACACATAAAGGCAACATGCGTAAAATACTGATTATATTACTCATAACATCAACGACTGCAAGTGCACAAATCAGTCTCGAAAAGGTGGACAGCATAAGCTATGCCCAATTTCAGAATGGCGATTGGGACAATCTAATCCTCACTGCACAAGAGGCGTTTGCAAATAATATTGATTTTAAATACTTGCGCCAACGTACAGGCTACGCATATTTTGTAAAAGGAAAATATTACAAAGCCATGCACCATTACGAAAAATCCCTCTCATTCGATCCGTACGATGAGATATCACATCTTTATATTTATTATTCAGGTCTTTACACAGGAAATGAAACTTACGCACTTTACCACGCTTCAAAATTGCCGGACGAGACAAAAGAGAGTATTGGTCTGAAATCCATTAAGTTGATTGATGCCATAGATGCTGAGTACAACAAAAAAATCAACGACAACACTTTACGTTCGAATCCTGATTATTTACGTATTGGTGTTAGTTCGCAGTTAGGTTATCGCCTTAAACTTTATCAGTCGGTATCGCGATATTCTCAAACATTCGAGAATACTTATTACTCAGTTCAAAACGAATACTATGCATTGCTTGGCTATTCGCTTACTGACAAAATGAATCTAAAACTTGGATATCACTCAGTGAAAACAAATGTTGATAGTGCAGGTTATGTATATGAAATTCCGGGTAAAATGTTTTGTGGCAAAATACAATTTGACATAAGCCGATTCGATGTGGGAATAAGCACATCCTTCTTTAACGATGGCTATGAAACAACAGTACAAAATGGAATTGAAGCTGGAGTTACACTTCCCGGAAAACATTTTACCTATCTGAAGACTTCGCTTTATAACATTAATGAGAATAACAACAACCGTTTTATACTATCACAGTCGGCAGGTATGCTTTTTTCTAAGAAATTTTGGGCCGAAGCCAACGTCACATTTGGAAATCTGAACAACTACGTCAGTGCCGAGGGTTTATATCTTTATAATTCTTACGACCAAACAACTTTCAGAACCGGAGCTTCGATGTTTTGGTATGTAAACAAAAACCTGACATTATTCAGCAACTATACTTACGATAAAAAATTAGTTGTAAGCGACTTAAGTAATTATAATCAAAATTCAATAACAGGAGGAATAATATGGAAACTTTAAAACGAACAGCAATCATTGTAATGGTTCTGGTATTGGTACTCGTTTCACAATCGGTTGAAATTGGAGCTCAAAACTCAAAATATCAGTCAGCAATGCACAAAAGCTACGAGTACGAACAATCAAAAAACTATACAGCTGCTATAAAGGAAGTCAGTTCAGTTTACAAAAGTGATGATTATTTCATCAATTTACGTCTTGGTTGGTTGTATTATTTATCAAAGAAATACACTCAATCCATTAGTTCGTACGAAAAAGCAATAGCATTGAAACCATACGCCATCGAAGCCCGCTTTGGTTGTGTAAAACCACTGAGCGCCATCGAAAGTTGGGAGAAAGTGAAAACTCAGTATTTGCATATTTTGAAAATTGACCCGCAAAATACAGTGGCAAATTACTGGTTAGGAGTGATTTATTACAACCGTAAAGAATATAACAATGCTAATAAACTATTCGAGAAAGTGGTGAACCTGTATCCGCTCGACTACGACTCAGTAATTATGTTGGGTTGGACCAAACTGCAACTTGGAAAATCGAACGAAGCAAAAGTGTTGTTCAATCATGCTTTAACTTTGCGACCGAACGACAAATCGGCATCAGACGGATTAAAACTAATTAAATAAACCAACATCTATCAGTCTACTATTTTTCGTACAATTTGTCGGTATAGAGCACACCCCGTAAGTGGTCGAACTCATGCTGAAAAACTATGCCTGTAAAATCGGTTTTGCGTGAAAAACCTTCGAGACGCTCACGCACCATTTCACCCTTTGCATTCAGATATTCCACTTCTATCCAGGCATATCGAACTGAGTTTCCCGATTGGCCGGGAATCGACAAACAGCCATCGCCCTCGAAGCAAATGGTTTCGTCGGGCTTGTTCACAATGCGTGGATTAATGGCTACTTCCACCGGATTGCCAGGCTTATCAATACGCACAAAAAGAAATATATTTCGCAAAATGCCAATTTGAGGCGCTGCTAAACCTACTCCGTTTTCAGCTTTCATAGTTGTATCCATGCGGGCAATAAGTGTGGCAATCAGCGCACTGTCAGCTTTAAAATCCAGATCGATGCATTCAGTTCGTAAGATGAGTGAATCGGCTGCATCGTCAACCGTCAACACTCTGAACGGAGTATTTTCATCTCCGCTAAGTATCATATTTCGTTCCTGTTCGGTCATAATTTGTTTTTGGCTACACGAAATGCTAAGCAATGTTGCACAAATCAGAAAAAGATATTTAGACATAAGTTTATTGATAAAATGCAGTTCAAAACACCGCTGTAAGGTAATAGTAAATCATAAAAATCCCGACCACAAGTTTTGACAAGGTTCCGATAATAAAGCCCACAAAAGCTCCAAAAGCAGCCTTAAGGGCATCGTTCATGTTTTTATTGGCCGAGAGTTCGCCAATAAGCGCCCCCACAAACGGACCGAAAATCACTCCGAGCGGACCCAGAAAAAGCCCGAAAACAAGCCCTATACTACTTCCCCATACGCCGCGTTTCGATCCTCCGAATTTTTTCGTTCCCCAAATAGGCACGTAATAATCGAAAATCTGAATAAGCACAACAACTGCTGCCCAGAAAAACAAAAAAGAGGTGGAGAACTCCACTTTTTCAGTAAAATGAAGCACAAGCAAACCCGCATAACTCAATGGCAAACCGGGCAAAACAGGCAAAACCGATCCGGCAATGCCCACAAGCAGCAGCATGGCCGCTAATATCATCAAGAATATATCCATTTCAATTTTTCCTTTTTAATGTTTTGAATCCTTTTGCAAATATAAGTAATAGGAAGAATATATTGCCGCATTTTAGCAGAATTTCAAATCAGCTTTGATCAATTAAAAAAAGCCATTCGATTCACAGCAAACAGCTTTTTATCAAAAAGGTGCAAAATAAAACATTATCCCAGAAAATCAGCTGCCTGAGAAAATACTGTCTGAAAAGCATAGTTTAAGGCATTGGTATTTTGTTGATTCACAGGAAAAGGATTTTCGTGCGAATATTGAAAGTCGAAATCGTACAATCCTATACGTTTATGTGCCAGCTCAATCCCTAAAGCCTGTTCCACACCTTTGTACGGAATCACTTTATCGTTTGTAAGCGAAATACCACCAAGCCTCTGACCCATTGTTTCAAAAAAAGAGGTTCGTTTCATTTCGTCTTGTTCAGGAGCAATCATACTGCAAAAAGCCATTAACGCATCGTCATTCTGATCCGCAACTTCCTTTTCGGGCGTAAATTCAAAACGATAATAATTATACAGTCGGTCGAAAGCTTTGCTATCCATTATGGTGCGCGATTGGCCAAACATTTCACTAAAAATACTACCGCCACAGAACATAAACAGTCGCGCATCGCTGAAAAGTCCGCCATTATTTGTCAGGAATGCTATCTGCGACAAAAACGCTCCGATAGAATACGCAAATACATCAATTTGAGTGTTTTCCGGGAACAATGGATGTTGGCCATTTTTAATACTAAAAATCAGATTTTCGATATCGCTCAAACTTTGGCGTCCCGAACTGTAAAAACGATAAGGATTTTCGCTGATTCGCTCGCTCAATGCCACATTGGCAAAACTAAGCATACGGTCGTCACCGTTTCGTTTACGTCGCAAGTCATAAACAGCCTGCAACATTCGCGGGTTTGACCAATGCTGTGGCGAACGGTTGATATGAAATGCAATTGGAAAAAGAATCACAGCCTTACCGGTTTTCTGACACAGATATTCGGCCCAGGTCAGATATTTCGACCAGTTACGTTCATTCAGTCCGTGTAGCAGGAGTATGGCATTTTCGGAATTATACTTTTTCTTAGGTATAAACACCGGATACAGAAACGAACTGTTTTCGGTCACTGTATCGCAAAACACAGGCTCATCAGCCACCATTTTGTGAGTGGGCCATTGACCTTTACTATCGAAACCAAAAAACTGAATGCGACAATTACTGTCGGGCAAGTCAGTATTTCGTCCTAACTGAAATACTGAATTCAACTCGAAAAACCGTTTTGCGTAATCCATACAATAGTGCTATTAGATAATTCTGACGCAAAGGAACAGCTATTTGATAATGAGAGAAAATTATCGGGGAATATAAAAAACGCAGGGGACGAAAGTGCAAATTGTGGGATAAAAACACGAATAAGGGGATGAAAAATTTGCAGTTCGGGACAAACTACTTTGGTCGTTTGGGTGGAATAGTTTACTTTTGTAGGTCATTTCTAAAATGTAAAAAACAACAAAATGAATTCAAAAGTTCCGGGCTATATGTACGAGAAAAGCAATATCATTAGGTTGATACTGCTTACTGCTGCTTTCGCTTTGTTATTTATCAATATTTTCCAACCATTTAACTCAAGAGACTGGTATCCTGATATTTCTGAGTTTAAATACTTTTTCTTTTCGAGCCTTATTATTCTTACGGGCATGCTTGTGGTCGTAATCAGCAGAATGATAATGCATTCTTACACCAAGAAACATGACCTGTTTTACTGGCAATATGCATTGTACGTGGCAGGCGAAGTATTAGCAATGTCGCTTTTCTATACGCTTTTTGCCAAATTTGTACCACGTTCGGGAGCCGAGCGCGATGTAGTTGAGATATTTTATCAATCGACAAAAAACACCGGTTGGGTACTATTACTCCCCTACTCCATTCTGTGGCTGTATTTTTCGTGGCGCGAAAAAAACAATATGCTCAAAAAGCTTACACAAGAGGAATTTGCTGTGCCCGAAATCAAGAAAAAGCCGATGATTGCATTCCCCGACGAAAAGGGTGAAATAAAAATATCGGTCATGATTGAAAATCTGCTTTACGTGGATTCGGCTGATAATTATGCCACTATACATTATCTCAACAAGTCGAAACTATCTCATTTTCTGATCCGTAACTCACTAAAATGGATTGAAGAGAATCTGACAAAAGAAACGCCGCTTGTACGCTGCCATCGTTCGTATATTGTAAACCTCGACATGGTAAAAGTATTGCGAAAAACCAAAGACGGTATTTTTCTGGAAATGGATGCGCTGAACACACCCGATATTCCGGTCTCAAAAACCTATTACGACAGGGTAATGGATAAATTCTCGAAATATTCCGTATAAATTTTTTCTTCTCTATTTTATTTAGTCGGTAAATACAATTATTTTATGAATGTACTGAAAAAAGCCCCGGATGGGCTTTACAAAACAGGTTTCGCACTTAGCGGAGGCGGTATAAAAGGTCTGTGTCACGCAGGAGTGCTCAAAGCGCTCGAAGAAAAAGGAATTTTTCCGGATATTATTTCCGGTGTAAGTGCTGGAGCTGTAGTTGGTGCCTTGTATGCCGATGGTTACAGTCCAGACGAGATTGCCAGACTTTTCGAGGACATAAGTTTTCGGAAAATGACTAAAATCCGTATTCCCGAGGGCGGACTTTTTCGGATTGATGCCTTCGAGGATTTTATGTACAAAAATCTGCGTGCAAAAACATTTGAAGAACTACGAATTCCGCTGCGCATTGTGGCCACCGACTTAGACAAAGGCCGAAGCGTGGTTTTCGACAAAGGTAATCTGATCGACCCCATAGTGGCTTCGTGCAGCGTTCCTTTGCTTTTCACACCCAAACGTATCAATGGCGTGCATTATGTGGATGGCGGCGTACTCAAAAATTTCCCTGTTTCCACCATTCGCGATAGTTGCCGCACAGTGATTGGTATCAATGCAAGTCCGCTCGTGGCCGACGAATATAAACTTTCGCTGCTCAATGTGGCTTCGCGCACCTATCACTTTATGTTCAAAGCCAACATTCTGGCCGATAAAGAGCTTTGCGATTTGCTCATAGAACCTGTGGATATGGGTAATTACGATACTTTTGATGTAGAGAAAGGTCGCGAAATATACGAACTTGGATATAAAAGTGCCAGAAATATACTGCAGCAACTTAGCAATGAATCGCAAAAATTACTAACTGAATAGATACCCCAATAAACTCCCGAATTGAAAATCTTGCGGGAGTTTTTTTATACCGTACTATTCACTTTTGTTTGTGGAATAATTTATAGAAAATCAGCAACTTTCAACTGTGTTTTTTTGTTTTAATGTTATATTACTTTGCTATTTCCGGTTAAACTGAGCCTGAATTTTCAGATTAACCGTTTCTCTGTAAACTCTGAGCTTTCATCAATTTCATATCAACTCTTAAAAATAATACCCAATGAAAAAGATGTTCATTCTGCTGTTTCCGGCATTATTATTTTGTAGCTGCGAATCATTGTTTCAGGACATTGATTATTTGTTTCTGGATAAAGTTGTGCTGAAAGGCAAAATTTCAAACCCAAAAGCTTCTTCGCCTCTGCAAAGAGCACCTTCGGACAATGAGTTTACGCTGGCCGATGCAGCCAAAGTGATGGTATTCTACGGCAATCAGTATCAAATCATCGAAATAAAGTCCGATGGCTCCTTCTCGGGCAAAGTGCCGTTAGGAAACTCCACATTGGTTACATTTCTGACCGGAGATAATCAGTTTATTGGTAATCTTTACACAGGCGGTTTAAACTTTTTACCGCTTCAGGGATTGGATGAAGAAATCGATTTAATTGATTTTTCGACACTTACACTCGACAATAAGCGGGTAATTCCTGAAAACGACCCTGTTGGAAAAAGTATCAAACTGACAGAGGCTGAGCTTAGTTTCATGAAAGAAGTAGGAAAATTCTACGAATCGATGGCCAAAAACATTGATATGAATAACAACAAAATCCCTGATCTGTATGAAGATATCACCATATTTCTGAGTACCTCACGACAATTTGATGGCGGAGAATGTGGAATTAAAGGAGAAAAAGAAGCTAAGATTACCGGTACATATGATCTGAAAGGTACAAACATCCTCAAAATTGAAGGCTATGTGGACTGGTTTTCGGAAAAGATTAAAGGTATAAGCAAAAACGCAACACTTACCGGGCCTGCTACAAAGCCTTATAACGACATTATAAATACTTCAAACCAAGAGTTCGACGATAACGAGCGAGATAAGGAATGGTATTATGTGGACTTCGCCCGTCAAAACAACGATTTGTTTGAAACCGGCACTTATACGCTGCATATCGACAAACAGGATTTTTCGTTCGATTATTATTTCGACTTGAATATGAAGGACTTCTGGGTTTTTGCAGTTCCAACACTTGTAGTCGATAGTAAGGGTTATGTAACCGAAGTAGAAATAGAATATCAGCTAAAAGATGGACGAAAAGTAAAACCTCAAAGAGTACTTTCGAGCAGTATTTCATTGACTATAAATGTTTTCAGTTACGATAGCAGTATGGATGTGTACGACAGCTGGAGTATGAGTGGCAATGGAAAGCCAGGCGAAGAAGCTATAGTGGAAATTGTCAGACGTAATGTATTGGAAAACCTTAGAAAAAACTACAACCACTACAAAATTGAGCTCCCGAAGCCTATTAAACTAAGTAATATCGAATCAGTAGGCACATCCTATCTGGACATGTTCAATAATAGCGCCGGAAATAGCTGGACACCCTGAAAAACTGCAAATTGTCAAAAATTAAGTACAACTTTACTTTTTAAGAAAAAAGTGACAGTTTTATTGGCCTGATTGCACTTTTTTGATTACTTTTGCAACGGAATAAAAACAAAACTAAAAACAACAAAAGCAAATGAAGTTTCCAGTATCAGACCGTCTGGCAGCATTGTCGCCATCCGAAACGCTTGCCATGTCGCAAAAAAGCAACGAGCTGAAGGCTCAGGGTATTGATGTGATTAACCTCAGTGTGGGTGAGCCCGATTTCTTTACACCCGACCACATTAAAGAAGCTGCAAAACAGGCTGTGGATAACAACTTCTCGTTTTATTCACCGGTTCCGGGATATCCTGCGCTTCGCAATGCCATTTGTGCAAAACTGAAAAACGAAAACGGACTCGAATATAAACCCGAAGAAATTGTTTGTTCGAACGGAGCAAAACAATCGGTTTGTAATGTAATTCTGGCCGTGATCAGCAAAGGTGACGAAGTGATTATCCCTGCTCCTTTCTGGGTAAGTTATCCCGAAATGGTTACTTTGGCCGATGGAAAATCAGTCATCGTTTCAGCCGGTATCGATCAGGATTTCAAAATGACACCTGCTCAGCTCGAAGCTGCCATTACTCCTAAAACAAAAGCACTGATTCTTTGCTCTCCTTCGAATCCGACAGGAAGCGTTTACAGCAAAGAAGAACTCGAAGGACTGGCAAATGTACTGGCAAAATATCCGAATGTAATTATTATTTCCGACGAAATTTACGAACATATCAATTATCTGGGCAAACACGAAAGTATTGCTCAATTTGAAAGTGTACGCGACCGTGTGGTGATTGTAAACGGCGTGTCGAAAGCTTATGCCATGACTGGCTGGCGTTTGGGCTGGATTGCCGGTCCGAAATGGATTGCATCAGCCTGCAATACACTTCAGGGACAATATACTTCAGGACCATGCTCGGTAACTCAAAAAGCTGCCGAAGCTGCTTACACCGGCGACCAGAGTTGTCTGATTACCATGCGTAATGCATTCGAAAAAAGAAAAAATCTGGTAGTTAGCATGGCCCGTGAAATTCCGGGACTAAAAGTAAACGATCCTCAGGGTGCATTCTATATTTTCCCTGATGCAAGTTACTATATCGGAAAATCGTACAACGGCAAAAAAATTGAAAACTCAGGCGATTTGGCGCTCTTCCTGCTCGAAGTAGGCCACGTAGCTTGTGTGGGTGGTGGCGCTTTCGGTGCTCCCGATTGCATTCGTATGTCGTATGCAACTTCCGAAGACAACCTTATAAAAGCCTTTACACGTATCAAAGAAGCGCTGGCCAAACTAGTGTAACTATTTAAATATTAGCATAATAAAACGACCCGCAGTTTTTAAATAAAACTGCGGGTCGTTATTTTTTTACAGTGAACTCGTCTTGACTTTTTATAATGTCGCTCCTACGGAGCTATTATGCAAAAAGGACTAATAATAGCTACCATAATTATGCTCCTAACGGAGCAATTTTTTAGCTTCGGAGAAGCGATATTATGGTAGAGATGTTGATTGTAGAGTGTTTTTAAGAGCTCCGTTAGGAGCGAAATTATATTGTTTATAAAAAGTCAAGACGATTTCAGTATCAAAACAATAATTATTAATATTTCTGATACACTCTTACATAATCCACTTCGTAACGTGTTGGAAATTTTGTATTCGAAGGATCTCCACCATTCTGTCCGCCAATAGCAAGATTCAGTAAAATATAATGCGGTTGGTGAAAAGGTTGAAAACCATCGGGATTGACTGTGGTGCTCAAATCGGTTTCGTTGAGCAACTCATCGTCGAGATACAGACGGATAGATTTTTCGTCCCAGTCCATTCGCCAAATATGAAATTTTGCAGGCCACAAAGGATCTTTTTTCAAAAAATGGTCGAGAGGATATTTTGCACTGTCCCATTTGGCATTGTAGCGACGTGTTGTTCCCGAAGCTACATTGGCTAAAATACAATGTACGCCATCAATAGGATACGACTCCATAATATCAATTTCACCGTTCGAAGGCCATTCTCCCTTTACGCCCAGCGTCCAAATGGCAGGCCAAAGCCCCATAGCAGTATCAATCCGCGCACGAATTTCAAAACGTCCGTACTGAAACTCTTTTTTACCCCACGAATTTATGCTCGAAGCAGTGTACTCAGCATACTCACGGTTTCGGCGCCATTGCTTCGATTCTGCATCGTACTTTGGATTCTTCACTTTTTCACGACGCCCTTCAATCACCAGCACTCCTTTTTCGCAAAACGCATTATCCTCCTGATACCACTGAAATTCCTCATTACGCACAAAACCATGTTCATGATTCCAGATTGCAGTATCGGGCTTTCCCGAATAATTAAATTCCTCAGCCCAAACGAGTTTCATTCCTTGCTTAATTTTCGGAGCCTTCTTTTTGTCTGGTTTATAAGGGTTTGAAGCTTCAAGTTGTATTCCTGTCAATAACAGTAGCGCAATTGCGAACATAACTTTTTGTGATTTCATTGTGAGTAGTGTAAATAGTGTTGTAGTGTAATTAATCTATTGAATCAAAATCAGTTGAATAAAATCAAAGATAACATATTGTAGCGAAACAACAGAATGTATCAGTAAATTTTAGCAGATTTAGTAGTTTTAAGGTAAAAAAGGCTGCACTTTCAAAAAAAAAGTACAGCCCTTTTATCTATCAGATTTTACGACCTATGTAAAATACATATCCATAATACTCCTTGTACTTATGATACATTTCTTCTTCGTGAGATAAGTTTGCCATTAGCTCTTTTGCCATCAGATTATCAGGATGTTTTTCCATAAAAACCTTTTGAGCTTCCACCTGCGGTTCGAAAAATATTTTCGTCCAGCAATATTCAGGCAAACAAAAAGCTGCCACCGGAACATAACCAGCATTTTGCAACTGAGACATTTTCAACGGAATAGTATCAATTTCGGGATAAGCTTCATTCCAGAAATCGTTGATTTCAGCAGGTCGTTCGCTGGTAAACCACGAAGCTTCGGAGACAGCAATGTATCCACCGGTTTTCAGATATTTGCGCCATTCATTAACTCCACGTTCGAAACCAATGTTATAAATAGCACCTTCGCTCCATATCAGATCCAGCTCTTCGGGTTGAAACGGCAGTTTGTCCATCGAGCCAACCACTCCCTTTACTCTGTGCTGCAGACTTAAACTGCTTGCATTCTGGTTGAAACGATCGATAAATCCCGGAAACAAATCGAGCCCCACAATGCTTCCTGTGGTATTCTGTGCAAGCGTCATTGTTTGTCCACCTGTTCCGCAACCCAAATCGGCAATTCGTGATTTTGGGTTGAGATTGTCGATAAAGCTCAGCGCTTTCAGGGTCATTTCGGGACTTCCCGGCCCTTGGCGTTCGATAAGTGAAAAATATTCGCAGATTAAATTAAAATCGAATTCGTGTATGTTTTGATATTCATTACTCATGATAGTAAAATATTATTAGCCGGAATTTTGCCAAATGACAAACTCCGACTTTGTTATAATTAATTTATAAAAATAAGAATATAACCCGGATAAGAGCATGCCCGGGAAACTGAGGGGATAATCAAATTTGCAGCAGCAAAATGATTATTTACTTCACCAAATCCGAAATTGATTTAAACATCCAATGATTTTAGTTTAGCAAAGCTAATTTATTTGATTTAATTCAGCAACTCATTTCTCTGAAAAATGCCACTAAAATGCGAATTATAGTATTTATTAATGTATAAATATTAATTACCGACATTTACGCCACTTAAATTTATGCTAAAGAACATATTCTGTGGAATTTTTCGTATATTTACAGAGCGTAAACAATTGGGTTCATTTTGTCCTGTATCCACATCATCTTATTTTAAATAAATAAGCCTTCCTATTGTCGAAACCGACCTCATATCAATCCCTTGTTTATCACTCAAAATTAACTTCGCATAAAAAACTTTTCATTCTGCATCCGCAGAAATTCTACACACATGACATTTAACGACTTAGATATTATTGAGCCAATTTTAAAGGCTTTGAACGACAAAGGTTACAAAACACCAACACTGATACAGGAAAAAGCAATTCCTATGGTACTACAACACAAAGATTTGCTTGGACTTGCACAAACCGGAACCGGGAAAACAGCTGCATTTGCAATTCCCATAATACAACACATCTACAACAGTCCTAAAGCTGTTGGCAAAAAACACCCAATAAAAGCTCTTATCCTCACTCCTACCCGCGAACTTGCATTGCAAATCGACGAATGTATTCAGGACTATAGCACTTACACAGGTGTTAGCCATTGCGTAATTTTTGGCGGAGTAAAACAAAACACACAGGTGAGTGCTCTGAAAAATGGCGTAGATATTCTGACTGCCACTCCCGGTAGACTACTCGACCTTATGAATCAGGGATTTGTAAACTTAAACGACATTAGTTTCTTTGTACTCGACGAAGCCGATCGTATGCTCGATATGGGTTTCATTCACGACATTAAGCGAATTCTGCCCAAACTGCCACAAAAGAAACAAACACTTTTGTTTTCGGCCACAATGCCTCAGGCCATTGCTACATTGTCGGGTACAATTCTGAAAAATCCGGTAAGAGTAGAAGTAACTCCAACTTCATCAGTAGTGGACACAGTAACTCAACTACTTTATTATGTGGAGAAAACCGACAAAAAAGACTTACTTATCGATTTGCTTTCGAAAGATAAAAAGCAATCGACGCTGATATTCTCGCGCACTAAACACGGCGCCGATAAAATTGCCCGCATGCTTTGCAAAGCCGGCATTGGCAGCGAAGCTATCCATGGAAATAAATCGCAAACTGCACGGCAACGGGCACTTAGCAATTTCAAAACAAACAAAACAAGAGTGCTGATTGCTACAGATATTGCAGCACGCGGCATTGATATCGACAAACTCGAAATGGTGATAAACTACGATTTGCCCGAAGTGGCCGAGACTTATGTACACCGTATCGGACGAACCGGACGCGCCGGAAACACCGGAATTGCGTTATCGTTTTGCGCTGAAGAAGAAAAGTCGTATCTGAGAGACATTCAGCGACTAACAGGAAAAAGACTTGAGGTCGCTAACAGTCAGCAACAAACCAAGAACTTATTATTAAAAATTAAACAATAATATTATGATTGCCAAACAAAATTCATTCGGACAAAAAAAGGAAGGTGGAATTAGTCATTCAGACAAAGCATCCGCATCTCAGCAAATTACTTCAATTTTGAAAAATCTGAAGGATAAAACCGGTGAAACAATCCGAATAAGCATCAACAAGCGTACTACTATCGAATTACCAGCCTGCTTGACTCAAGCCGAGCAGGACGCCCGGGTAGCAAACTATATGAAGTTGCACAACATCTAAAAAAACTTCCTAAAATATTAAAGTGAGAATCAGTCAGCAACCTGCTTTCTGATTCTTACTGCGCTATAGCCTTTTTTACCCCGTTCGAGATCGTAAACTACAGCATCACCTACCTGTACAGCATCGAGCAAACCACTTACGTGAAAGAAGTATTTATCAACTTGTGCAGTCTCTTTGATAAACCCATAACCCTTTTCGGCATTTACATACTCAACTTTACCTTTAAGTTCTGTCAGTTTATTACCGTTCTTACGCTGTTCGCTGTCGTTATTCTGATTCGAACGATCGTGTTCTCTATTTGGCCTTGATACTATATCGTTATTTCGTTCTGAAGGTGGAGTGCTACTAATACGTCCATTCTCGTCCACATACGCAATCATATCATCGAAACCAGCAGGCTTGTCGTTAAGCTTGCGGCTTTCTTTTTTCTTTTGTTTTTCAACTCTCTTTTCCTGTTTTTTCTTTTCGTTATCGCGTTTGCTGTATGTGGTTGGTTTTGCCATGAAATAAATTAGTTTTTTTTTGATGAATGTGAAAGTAACACAGACTACGTTATAGTATGCGTATATGAAAAATGCCTTTACTTATCATAAAGGCATTTAACTGAAGTAGTTCTGTATTAATATCTTCTTGAACCTCCTCCAAAACCGCCCTGACGATTGTTAGAGTAAGTTTTTTCTTCACGTGGACGGGCTTCTGTTACCGCGATTACACGTTTGTCGAATTCGCATTCGTTCAATTCACTTATTGCCTTTTTGGCTGCTTCGTCATCTGACATTTCAACAAAGCCGTATCCTTTCGAACGTCCTGATAATTTGTCGGTTACTACGCGGGCAGAACTTACTTCGCCGTATTCTGCAAAAAGTTGTTTCAGATCTTCGTCTTTCGTATCGAAGCTCAATTTAGCTACAAAAATGTTCATTTTGAAATAGGATTAAAAATTTGAATTTTCATTGAATAGAAAGACAGAGAATAGATTCTATTTTTAACCCTTTGATTTTCAAAAAGTTGAATTGAATAGGAAATGACCCGGACTTGTTTTTTCAATTGTTTTCACAAAGATACGCAAAATAGCTGTGATACAATTCTTTTTATACAATTATTATTTATTGAAGTATCACATTTTCAAGAACACAAAGATAAGAATAAAAAAACGTCAAACTATCTCACTGATAATCTGACGTTTACTTCGGTCGGGATGACAAGATTCGAACTTGCGACCACTCGCCCCCCAGACGAGTACTCTAAACCGGGCTGAGCTACATCCCGTTCTTTATTTGCGTGTGCAAAAGTATAAAAAATTTTGATTCAGCAAAAATTTTTATACAGATATTTTTCAGCCAGAGCCCACTGTAAAGCTTTTTTCAGCGGTTTGGGCAAAGGAAACCAAACAATTATGACAACTGAATATATGACTCTACGAACATTAAAATACATTAATCGCACTGATAATTGAAAATGTTTGACTAATTTTGCAGCGATTTAAAAAATATGTGGAGAAATTTGGACTGCTTGCAACCACAGAAAAAAATGCTAAATGGTAAATTCATTTCCATCCTTTCAGCAAATTAGTCCCCTTTTACAGCTCCATTCATTATTAATTTACTCAATAATTAATTGATATGGGTTATTTATTTTCATCAGAATCGGTATCGGAAGGACATCCCGATAAAGTAGCCGATCAAATCTCAGATGCTATTCTGGATAATTTTCTGGCGTTGGACAGCTCTTCGAAAGTGGCCTGCGAAACGCTTGTGACCACCGGACAGGTAGTGCTTGCCGGCGAAGTAAAATCAAATGCATACGTCGATGTACAGTCGGTTGCACGCAGAGTGATCAATCGCATCGGCTATACAAAAAGCGAATATATGTTCGACGGAAATTCCTGCGGCGTATTCTCTGCTATTCACGAACAATCGGGCGATATCAACCGTGGCGTTGAACGCAAAGACGAAATGGAACAGGGTGCCGGCGACCAGGGAATGATGTTTGGTTACGCTACCAACGAAACCAAAAACCTGATGCCAATTGCACTCGACCTTTCGCACGCATTGGTGGAAGAACTTGCAGCTATCCGTCGCGAAGGAAAAGTAATGACTTACCTACGCCCCGACTCGAAATCGCAGGTTACTATTGAATACGACGACAACAATCAGCCTGTAAAGGTAAATACCATTGTGGTATCGACTCAGCACGACGATTTTGTAAAACCATCGGAAAGCAAAACACAGGATCAGGCCGACGAAGATATGCTCGCCAAAATCCGTCAGGATGTGGCTGACATTCTGATTCCGCGCGTAAAAGCACTCGATCAGCAATTTGCCGACCTTTTCGTAGGTGAGTACACTTTGCACGTTAATCCTACCGGAAAATTTGTAATTGGCGGTCCTCATGGCGATACCGGACTTACCGGCCGAAAAATCATTGTTGATACTTATGGTGGTAAAGGTGCGCATGGAGGTGGCGCTTTCTCTGGAAAAGATCCTTCGAAAGTAGACCGTTCGGCAGCTTATGCAGCCCGACATATAGCCAAAAACATTGTAGCAGCAGGTTTGGCTAACGAAGTTTTGGTACAGGTGGCTTATGCCATTGGCGTTGCACGCCCGATGAACCTTTACATAAACACTTACGGTAGCGCACTGGTAAACCTGAAAGACAATGAAATTGCAGCCCGTATCGAAAAGCTTTTCGACATGCGTCCGAAAGCCATTGAAGAACGTCTGAAACTCCGCTTCCCGATTTACGAAGAAACTGCTTCGTATGGTCATGTGGGTCGCACTCCGGTGACAGTGAAAAAATGTTTCAAAGACGGTAACGGCAACGAAATATGCAAAGAAGTGGAGCTTTTCACCTGGGAAAAAACCGACATGGTGGATGCTGTAAAGACTGAATTTGGTTTATAAAAAAGCTCGTGCTTTTTTAGTGTGTAGTAAGCAGTAAATGGCTGGCATCAGTTTAACTATTTATCAACAAAGATATTCACTAAAGAAACAAAGCAGATTATTATACTTTGACTTGAAGGGCATGTTGTAAAGACATGCCCTTTTCGTATTTAGTAGCGAATACATTTTAAACTTATTTTTATTTGTAACGTTACTTCATTGATGACAATTACAAAACCTGTTCTATACTACGATGCGAAATGTAAACTATGTAACACATGGTTGAACATCCTGCGGATAATAGATAAAAACAATCGTATAAGCTATTCGGTGCTCCAAGCTGAAACCGGAAAAATACTATTTGAAAAATATAAGTTTGATTACCAAAATACTGACACTGTAGTTTTCGAAAAAGACAGTAAAATATTTCTGCGTTCGGAAGCAGTCATCGAATGTATTTCTTACATAAATGGTTTATGGAGTATTATAAAGATATTGAGAATCATACCACTAAATATCAGAGATTCTGCTTATAATATAATTGCAAAAAACCGTTATAAATGGTTTGGAAAGACAAACAGTTGCGAAATCTGATAAAAATTTTGGCCTCAGGGCCAAAAAACACAATATTTATCGAAGCTTTTAGATTAACTTTGTCGAAAATTTCCTGATACATTTATGTGGAAAAAAATTATTGATTTTTTAAAAGCGGTAATAAGCTATCTTACTCCTTATTATCACAGATTTATTTTGTGGAGAAAAGCAAGAATGAAGCGATTCAGATCGCTGGTTTGGTACCGCAAACTGGGTAACATTATGTTTACCCTTTTTTGGATGTTTTTGCTTTACCTTTTTCTGGTGGACATCAACTTTCTGTGGCTTTTTGGCAGATCGCCCACTCTGAAAAGCATCGGCAACCCCAGTCAAAGCTCAGCCTCACTGATTATCAGCGATGATGGAAAGGTAATAGGTAAATACTTTAGCGAAAACCGCACACCGGTAAAATTCGAAGAAATTTCGCCAAAACTTCTCCAAACGCTTATCAGCACCGAAGACGAGAGATTCTACGATCATTTCGGTATTGATTTTCATGGTGTAATAGCAGCCATGAAAGATATTGCACAAGGTAATCCGCGAGGAGCCAGCACCATTACGCAGCAGTTGGTAAAGAACATGTATAAAACACGTAATCAGTACTCTACAGGACTCTTTGGATTTATTCCCGGGGTAAAGCTGATTATTATGAAAACAAAAGAGTGGACTACTGCTGTCAAAATCGAGATTTTCTATACAAAAGAAGAAATTCTGACCATGTATCTCAATACAGTGGATTTTGGAAGTAATTCGTTTGGAATTTATACTGCGGCTAAAACTTTCTTTAAAACCAAACCTGCCGATCTGAACTACGAACAATCGGCTACATTGGTAGGTTTGTTGAAAGCTACAACTTCCTATAGTCCTATTGCAAACCCGAAACGCTCGTTAGAACGACGAAATGTGGTATTGCAGAATCTGGTTACACACAATGTAATTTCGCAACAGGAATGCGATTCACTTAAAAAAATTCCAATTAAACTCGATTACAGAGTTGAACAATCATTCGATGGAGAAGCTTTGCATTTCCGTTCGTATCTTGCCAAATATCTTGAGGATTGGGAAAAAGAAACCGGATATGATATTTATTCGGATGGACTTAAAATTTATGTGACTCTTGATTCACGTCTGCAAAAATATGCTGAGGAAGCTGTAAACAAACAAATGCAGACTGTTCAGCGCAGGTTTTTCGATCACTGGCGCGGACAAAATCCCTGGCGCGACGAGAACAAGGAGGAAATAAAAAACTTCATTGAAAATATTGCGAAGAAAACCGGTTATTATGCTTCTCTGAAACGCAAATTCGACAACAATCCTGATTCGATTGAGAAGTACATGAATTTGCCACGTAAAACAAAAGTCTTCGATTATAAATTCGGCGAAAAAGACACAACATTAAGCGTTATGGACTCCATTCGCTATATGAATCACTTTATGCATGCCGGATTTCTGGCAATGGAACCCGACAGCCGTAATGTAAAAGCATGGGTCGGCGATATCGATTTCAAATTTTGGCAATACGACAAGGTAGGGCAATCGAAACGCCAGCCGGGCTCAACTTTCAAGCTTTTTGTGTATACAGCTGCCATGATGCACGGCATGTCGCCCTGCGATAAATGGGTGGACAAACCCGTAAAATGGGAATATCCCGAAAACGGCGAAACGAAAACCTGGGAACCTAAAAATGCAAACCGTTCATACATTGGCAGTGTGACGCTGAAACATGCATTTGCACGTTCGATAAACACTGTGGCTGTACAACTTGCTAAGGAAGTGGGTATAGAAGAAGTGATTAAGTATGCCCATCTATTAGGTATAAAAACTGATCTCGAAAACAAACCATCAACCAGCCTGGGTTCGTCAGACGTTTCGTTACTCGAACTGCTCAACTCCTTTGGCACTGTGGTGAACGAAGGTATTTATAACGACCCTGTTTTGATTACTAAGATTGAAAACAGCGAAGGAAAAGTGGTTTATCAGGCTGCCAGGCAGAACAAACGTGTGATTCCATACGAAACGGCATGGCTTATGACCGAACTGCTTAAAGGTGGAATGACAGAGCCCGGTGGAACCACTCAGGCTTTATGGGAATGGAATCTGTTTAATTATGACACTAACTTCGGAGGAAAAACAGGTACATCGTCGAATCATTCGGACGCATGGTTTGTAGGCGTGACCAAAAATCTGATTGGTGGTGCATGGGTTGGTGGTGAACATCGCAGCGTGCATTTCCGCACCTCGCAACTTGGCGAAGGTAGCAAAACTGCTTTACCTATTTTTGGTCTGTTTATGGAGAAAGTACTCAAAGATGAAAACTTTAAACATTACAGAGGGAAATTCCCTGACAAACCCAAACAGGAAATTACCCGCGATTACCGTTGTCATACTTATATTCAACCTGATACCACTGCAAATGATTCGGTTCAGGAAATTGATCCGGAAGAACTTGAAACAGTTATTGAAGAACCTACTCAGGCAGAAACCACAGAAACAAACTAAGGGAAATTAACTATTTTGTCATTGACAATTTACAATTTCATTGTTTTAAACAATAAAAAAAATCAGCCCTGAATTCAGTTTTGAATTCGGGGCTGATTTTTTTTTGATATATTTACTGAATTCTCTATCAGAAAATTCCGATATAGAACTGTCCCGCTGCTCCCTGAAGCTTTGCTCCTGTAGTGAAACCATCGGGTGAAGTCGACGACGGATCGAACATGTACACATAACCCTCGGTTCCCACAGGAGCCAAAGCCATGTAGAATTTACCATCATTGCCTTTTACACTGTACTGATATTGTTGCAGCCAAAGTGCTCCGGGCACATTCATTTTAATGGCAGTTCCGTTATACAGATCCACGCGCGCCACACCCCAGGCCGCTGCAGCTGCACTGTTACCTTTAGCAATATCGTAATAAGGCACGTAGCCAATTCCGTTGCCCACATAAAACCAACCATTAGAAGCTACCTGAATACCCAAACCTAATTTTTCGGACAAATTGAATACGAAAGAATTATCGTAATCATTATCCTTAATTTTCAGGATGTGTGCCGGCGATCCTGCCATCTGATAGATATCACCCTTTTCGTCGGCATGAGCCACAGGCGTTCTGTAGCCATAAGTAGAGCCTTTGGCAACAGTAGAAGTAATCACTTTTGGATTTGTAAGCGAAGGATAATCCACCACAATACTCATTGATGCGTATTCAAGATTCACATTTTTTCCGGTTGCAGCATCGTATTTACGTTTTGCTACACCGTAAAAAGCTTTTCCGTTTTTAACCACAGGAGCATCAATTCGCCATACATGCAGGTTTTTAGCAGAATCTTCAGCAGTTCGTGGAATTTCGAAACGCTCCACAGCCCCCATCGACATTTTATTTTCCAGATCGATTGACACCAGATACGCAGTGGCAGCAGTGTACTTGTAATCGATACCGGCCACATCGTTGTATTTATGCTCAGTAATCACATTGTGCAAAAGCGCTGTTTCGTCGTCCACTTTGGTCCAGCGTGGATTTGTAGTACCAATAGCGTACTGCACATTAGTTTCGTTGATTTTAGTGTAAGATTGTCCGCCTGTGGTTGAAAACTTGGCCACAGTGCCGCCACCATAATTCAGATTGTAAAGGAATTTTCCATCATTAGAAGCATATACGCGGGCTGTACGCGTGGAAGGTACTTCGAAACCATAACCATCGAAACTGATAGTACCCGTTGTCAAATCGGGAATTGCCTGGCTCAAAGTTCCATCGTCGCCACCTTCACCAATGGCCATAACCACATGATAATAAGCCTTTCCGTCGGTATTTCCGTCGATATCTTTATCGGGTTCGGTATCGCAACCCACAAAAGCAACTGAAGCAATTATTGAAAATAAAAATGCAAAATTTTTGAATAATGATTTCATATTGAATAAATTATATTGTTTAGTAATTAGTAAATAGTGATTAGTTTACAGGATTCTCAACGACACTTTCGCGTACACCGCTCTTCCCGGTTTCTGAAGTGCCCAGTTATCAAAGGCCTGCGCATTCAGCAGGTTTTTGCCATTTACACTAAGTGTTACTTTTTCGTTCGGAAAACTGTAAATAAGTCCCAAGTCGTGGATCATTTGTGTAGGAATCACAGCTTTTCCGGTACCACCAAGACTTTCCCAATTGCGGAAAAACTCGTGCACATAACCAAAGTTGTAGTTCATTTTGAATACTGATTTTTTCTGAAAAATGCTGCCAAAATTATATTCAGCATAAGTATTCGATGTAAAATACGGCGCATTGCGCAAACGGTCGCCATAGTAGCTGTATTCCACTCCGTGTGTATCGTAGCGCAGATTGTAGCGTGCGTTGAACAGCGAAAGGTTGAAATTTACATTCAGCTTTTTACGATAATCGTAGTTCATTTCCACATCGAAACCACGACTCAGAATTTGCCCGAGATTCTCGAACGAATAATTTCCGGTATTGGTAGTTTCGGCCCCACGCATAATCATATCGCGTATATCGCGGTAGAAGAAGTTGATATCAGAGCGAAAAGCATGATCATTTTTCTCAAATGGTCCGAAATTGAAACCCAGATTAAAGTTATTCGCAGTTTCGGGACGCAAATTGTAGGCAGCCTCCACATTATCAGAAGTATTTCCGAGCAATTCGCTGCTTTCAGGCAGACGAATGGCTTTTTCGTACGAAGTCTGTACTACAATTTTAGAATGAAGCGAATAAGAAATAGCAGCTCCAAAACCTTTATTATCAACAGTTTTATCCACAGTTTCCTGTGTAAGTTGATTGTTTACTTTTACAGGATTTTTCAGACTCACATTTTGAAAATAATATTTTCCAAAAACAGAGGTTTTCAGTTTGCTTTTGAAAAACGAAGCATCGTACGAAAGTCCGATAATTTGTTTGGTCAAAAATCGTGTTTCGGTCAAATCCTGCTCGGCTGCAGGCAAAAGCGGATCAATTACATCGCGTGTAAAGCGGTTGTACAAATAGTTGGCATTCAGCCTGTGACCTTTCACAAATTCGTACGAAGCATTGGCACGTCCGGCAATGGTTCGCTCCACATTATTGGCCAACGTAGCTTTTCCGGCCTCGCCTCCACCCACATTCCACGAAAAATAATCGGAAGTACGATCGTTCCAGAGCCTGTTTCCCAGCCAGTTGTAAATATGAGGAATGGTATCGACCACCCAACGTTGTCCTTCGGTAAACGACACAAAACTGTTTACATCCAAACCTTTCACAATGTCGCGTTTGTCGTAGCGCATGTTCAGCATTTTCGTGCTTTGCCCTGTACGTCGGTTTCCGTAAACCACTTCCATAGTTCCACCATGCTGCACATCTTTGTCCATATCGGAGTAAAGCGCCCCGATCAGAAAACGATCGGCCCATTTTACATTGGTAAAACCCACATCAGCATTCAGTCCGTACGACTGATAACTATCGTGAAAGCGTCGTGCTTTTACATATTGCAGAGCCCAGGTAGGCGGTTCGGATACAAAAACCTGATCGCCCCAAACCTTATAATCGTTGTCGCTAAAGTTGTAAAATGTGGAGGCAATTGCAGTAAAACCCGTTTTTTCATTGCGATAATTTGCGTTAATATTGGCCTGATGTGTATTGAACGAACCAAAAGAATAAGAAGCCACAAGGGCATTTTTCGATTTGATATTTTTTTTGAGTACAATATTGATAGCTCCACCCAATGCATCTTCCGACAAATTTGTGGGCACCACACCTTTGTACACTTCAATGCGCTCAATTTGCTCAGGCGCCAGACTGCTGATAGAAAAAGATGATCCAAAATTCCGAACCGGAATTCCATCGATGAAAATTCGTACCGAATTTCCTGATAAACCATTTATATTAAAACTCATGCCTGAACCCATTCCACCATCCTGACGAATACGAACCCCGGCTGTACGGTCGAGAAGTTCAGTAGTTTGCACCGATTGTAGCGCCATTTGCTGTGTTTCGACAATTCCCACCGAATAACCACTGTTCCTGAGCATTTGCGATTTCGAACGAGCCCGTACATGAAGCTCTTTCAGTTGTTTTCCATTGCCGGAAGAAGCCAGCTCGATGCCGAACTTTAGTTTTTCAGTTTTCAGTTCCACATTCAGCACACGAATTTCGCTGCCAAAAGGTTTTACAATCATCGAATGTTTTCCGAAGGGTACATTTTCGAGTTGGTAAAAGCCTGTTTCGTCGGAAATACCATAAATATTAGTATTGTTGAGATTCACAACCACATCGGCTGCCGGCTTTCCGTCGCTATACAGAATTTTTCCGTAAATAATCCCCACTGCATTTACTGTATGGGCAATATTGAGTAGAAAAATTGAAAGAAATAAATATCGTAGCATTTTCATTTTTTGCAATCTGTAAATTCCGTTGTAAACAATAGCAGTAAAAAGTATCGTTTTCCGATTGCAAAGTAACTGCAATTGCAAAGCGTCCGCAATCACTATTAATCGTGATAAAGCCACTGAATATGCCACCCTTTAGTCACTAATTATAGGTAATATCATTTAACCGATAGAAAAAAGCTATAATTATACAGCAAATTTGAATAACCAAAAATGAAATTTGTCATGTTTTCAGTACTCTTCGTTTAGTCTGGGCGCTATTCTCAATCGCTAACTATAAATGGGTATGTGGCTGATGCGAATAGCTAATAATAGTGATTGTGAGTTTTTGCGAAAATGCGGACTTTTGTATCAAAATTCAGTATGAAATTTTATCAAATAAAAAATTGAAACAAACCAATCATTTACAAATGAGAAAAATTATTCTTTTATCATTTTTCACACTCAGCATATTCGTACAGGCTCAAAACAAAAATAAATTGCACGATCAGAATTTTTGGAAAAGCAATCCGACACTTGAAGCCGTAAAAACCGAAATCAGTAACGGAAGTCATCCTTCGGAGATGAATACAATGGATTTTGATGCAGTGTCGCTGGCCATCAACAACAATGCATCCAACGATATTATAAAATACCTGCTGACATTCGAAGGTAACAATCCTGAAAAAAAAACCAATCACAGTCGCACCTACCTCCATTGGGCTACAGCACGTGGAAATGCTGAAATTGTGGCACATCTTATTCAACTCGGAGCTGATATAAATGCTCAGGATTCGCATTTCGACACGCCGCTTGTTTTCGGTGTGAATGCCGGCATGTTTCAGCCGGAAGTATTTGAGGTTTATGCAAAAAAAGGCGTCGATCTGACTCAACGCAATAAAAACGGAGCTACATTTATGATGCTTGTGGCGCCTTACGATACCGAATTTGCGGCAACTGATTATCTTGCCAAAAAAGGACTTTCGCTCAAAGATACCGACCAAAATGGCGCCACTGTTTTCGATTATGCTGCCCGCTCCGGCAATATTGCCACGCTGAAAGCCCTGCTCAAAAAAGGAGTAAAACCTACCGGTCAGGCTTTGGTTATGGCTGCTCAGGGTACACGACGCGCTGCAAATACTCTGGAAGTGTACAAATATCTGATTGAGGAGCTAAAGTTGAGCGCTAAAACCACTGATTCAGACGGAAATACTTTGCTACACCTGATTGCCCGCAAACAAAACCAAACCGATGTGGCCGAATATCTTTTTTCGAAAGGCTTAAATGTAAATAGCACGAATAAAGAGGGCAGCAATGTACTGTTGGTAGCTTCAGGTGGTCGCGATATGGATTTTATTCATCTGGTACTCGGCAAAACCACAAACATTAACGCCACTAATCAAAAAGGCGAATCGGCGCTTACCTCAGCTGTGACTTCAGGCATCAGCGAAACAGTAGAATTGCTGCTCAGCAAAAACGCCGACATTCAGGTTAAAGATGTACGTGGCAATCACCTCGGGCTTTATCTCATTCAGTCGTATCGCCCTGTGCGTGCAGGTTTCGGACCTGCAGGTGCAGCTCCTGCCAAAGATGAATTCAGCGAAAAAATGAACATTTTAAAGGCTAAAGGGTTAAACTTAGCATTGCCACAAACCGACAAAAGCACTTTGTACCATTTGGCGGCACAAAAAGATGATCTGAATTTATTCAGGAAATTATCTGAATTCAAAATTGATGTGAATGCTAAAAACTCCGAAGAAATGACTGTGCTGCACAAAATAGCACTGACAGCTCATGACGACAAAATTTTGAAACACCTGCTTTCGATAGGCGCAAAAAAAGACATTGAGACTGAGTTTGGCGAAACGGCTTACGACCTGGCTGCGCAAAACGAATATCTTAAAAACAATAAAGTTGACATCTCATTTTTAAAATAACCCGTATGAAAATTTTCAAACTCACTGCATTATTCCTTTTTCTTGCTACAATTTCGCTCACAGCTCAAACTCAATATCGTTGCATGTTACAAATGAATGCCTACAAAGGCGAAAGTGCTTATGTGGTTGTTTCACTCGTAAATACTAATAACAAATACGAAAAGACACTGGCAGTGCTCGGTCCTGATAAAAAATGGTACGACAGCCTGACCGAATGGTTCAAAGCACAGCAGGCCAAGCCCGAAAAGCTCGATGCCATTACAGGCGCATCAATCAAAGGTGGCGACCGCAGAATTACCACTTTTACAATTGACGACAAGCTACTTAACAGAGGTTACAAAATTCGTTTCGAATCGGCTGTGGAAGACCAGAAGTATTTTGCCGACGATGTAATAATACTTCTGACAACAGAAAAACTCACCGAAAAAGCTGATGGAAAAGGCTATATCAAAATGGTGAAATTAAACAAGGTTCAATAAAATCTGAATTTCAATGACTTCAAAAATATGGCGGCTTGCGCATCTTGCGTTGGCCGTTGTTACTTTTATCTTTTTAATGATTGCATCGCTCACGGGCGTTGCATTGGCATTTCATGCGGTGAATGAGCGTAGCATTTCGTCGTTCGAAAGCGTGCCTGCCAACGAGCTTACGCTTGCCGAAGTACTTCCGGTGATTCAGAATAAATATCCGGGCGTAAATGCCGTTTCGGTGAATAAATTCGGACATGTAATTGTAGAAACCACCGATGCTGATTTCAATCCGCAAAAACATATAATCAACCCTCACAATGGCGATTCAATTGCTCCGGTACGCATCGAGAGCAAATTTGTACAATGGAATTTATCACTTCACCGCTCGCTGTTTATGCACGAAACCGGCCGTTTTATTGTGGGCGTGGTTTCATTTCTGTTTATCATCATCATTGTGTCGGGCGTAATGCTCATTATCAAACGTCAACAGGGCGTGCGAAAGTTTTTTGCAAAACAACCTTCGGGCAGTAAAGTGGTTAAATGGCATGTTTGGTTGGGTCGGACTATGTTTATTCCGCTGTTTATCACAGCATTTACGGGCACTTACCTTTTTATGAAACGTTTTCAGTTATTGCCCGAAAAACAAGCAGTCACGGTGAGTTTCAACAATCTGCATTCTGAAAAAATTCCATTGAAAGACTTTCCGGTTTTCAACGAAATCACTTTTGCTGAATTGAATAAAGTCGATTTTCCGTTTTTCGAAGATACTGAAGAATATTATGTTTTGAAATTAAAGGACAGAGAACTCAAAATCAATCAGTTCAATGGCACTATTATTGAAGAAACACGCTACCCCTACGATGTACTTTTCAAACAATTGAGTTTCGATTTGCACACAGGTTCAGGGAGTTCGTTGTGGGCCATTATTCTGGCCATTGCATCGCTCAGCATTGTTGGATTTGCATGGACAGGATTTGCTATTACCTACAAGCGCACGCACAAAAAACGCAGAAATAAATTCAAGGCTAAGGATGCTGAAATCGTAATTCTCACCGGCACCGAAAACGGAAGCACACGAAAATTTGCCGCTTCGGTATTCCAACAACTCGAAGCTCAGGAGCACAAGGTTTACATGTGCGACATGAACGATTTCCGCCACTTTGAATCTTTGCAACATTTACTTGTTTTTTGCTCCACTTATGGCAAAGGCGAGGCTCCTGCTTCTGCCTGCGGTTTCAAAAAACGCCTTAAAAAACTGAACTTCAGCCATAAAGTAGAGTATTCAATAGTTGGATTTGGGTCCATTAAATACGAGGATTTTTGCGCCTATGCATTCGAAACCGAAAAAATGCTCAGCAAACAGAAATGGGCAAAACCATTGCTCGAGACGCATACTGTAAACAAACGCTCCGCTACTGAATTTGCTGCATGGGCCAAAGCCTGGAGCAAAAAAAGCGGAATATACTTATCGGAAAATACTGATAATTATACATTTAAAAAGAAATAGAAACGCTGATTTAACGAATAATGTGAATGACTACCGATTAAATATTATAAATCAGTTCATAAATATTGTCAAAACAAATCGTAATCAAACCAATTTTTCAATAATTTCAAAAAAACAAAGAAGTTTGCAAAACATCTTTATAGTGTAAAGTGTTTATTGTTTAGTTAAAACCCATAAGAGCTACCACAATGGCTTGAATAACATTAAACAACATTACATGAAGATTCACGAATATCAAGCAAAAGAAATTTTCTCGCGCTACGGAATACCCGTAACCAACGAAACTGTCTGCTACAGCGTTGCAGAAGTGATTGATGCAGGAACTAAACTCGGATTACCAGTGGTGGTAAAAGCACAGGTGCACGCTGGCGGTCGCGGAAAAGCCGGCGGCGTAAAACTCGCCCGCACACAGGAGGAACTCAAAGCAGCAGCTGAAGCCATTCTTGGCATGGACATTAAAGGTTACACAGTTGAAAAAGTACTTGTAGCACAAGGCGTAAAGTTCAATTCTGAATTTTATGTGGGAATGACCATCGACCGTAATACCAAATCGGTACTTTTTATGGCAAGCGCCGAAGGTGGTGTCGAAATTGAAGAAGTTGCCAAAGAAAACCCCAACGCCATTCACAAATACTCCATCGATCCCGACCTGGGAATGACCGACTTTGTAGCACGTAAAATTGCGTTCGGGCTTTTCAACGATTTCAATCTGGTGAAACAGGCCGTTTCGCTTTTCAAAAAACTCTATCAGATTTTTATAGATACCGATGCTTCGTTGGTAGAAATAAACCCGCTGGTTATTACCAACGAGGGAAAACTGCTTGCACTCGATGGTAAAATGAATTTCGACGACAATGCACTTTACCGACAAATCGATATTGAAAAACTGAACGAACCCACAGCCGACGAGCTAAAAGAAATTGAAGCCAAAGAAAAGGGTTTATCCTACATTCGCCTCGATGGAACAATCGGCTGTATGGTAAATGGTGCAGGTTTGGCAATGGCCACAATGGATTTAATCAAACATTTTGGCGGAAATCCTGCCAATTTTCTCGATATCGGAGGTAGTTCGAATCCGCGCAAGGTAGTGGATGCGATGAATCTTTTGCTTTCCGACAAAAATGTAAAAGTAGTAATGATCAATATATTCGGAGGAATTACACGATGCGACGATGTGGCCCGTGGATTGGTGGAAGCGCTCGACACGATGAAAACCGATATTCCGGTGGTGGTGCGTCTTTCGGGCACAAATGCCAAAGAAGGGCTCGAAATTATCCACAAAGCAAATCTGCCTGTGGTCGAAACCATGAGTCAGGCTGCTCAGGAAGCCATCCGCCTTTGTCGCGATTGCAACAAAGCTTAAAAACAAGCAAATCAAGATTATTTCTCCAATTCAAAAAAAAATGATTTACCATGAGTATATTAGTCAATAAAAACACAAAATTAGTCGTGCAGGGCATTACCGGCCGCGACGGAAGTTTTCATACTTCAAAAATGAAAGAATACGGAACCAATATTGTGGCTGGCGTTTCACCCGGAAAAGGCGGACAAACGGTGCACGATATTCCCGTTTTTAATACAGTAGAAGAAGCTGTGGCCAAAACCGGTGCCAACACTTCCATTATTTTTGTACCTGCTGCAATGGCCGGAGATGCAATTCTCGAAGCTGCCGACGCAGGTGTGGAACTTGTCATTTGTATATCCGAAGGCGTGCCTACGCTCGACATGGTGAAAGCCACCAATTATCTGAAAAAGAAAAATGTAAAACTTATCGGGGCAAATTGTCCGGGTTTAATAACTCCGGGCGAAGCTTTGGTGGGCATTCTACCAGAAAATATTTTCAAAAAGGGGAATGTGGGACTTATGAGCCGCAGTGGTACGCTCACCTACGAAATGGTGAATCAGCTCACCACTAACGGTATCGGACAAAGTACCTGCATTGGTATTGGTGGCGATCCCGTAGCCGGACTTTATTATCAGGAATTGTTGCAAATGTTCGAAGACGATCCCGACACTGATGCCATTGTACTGATTGGCGAAATTGGTGGCGATGCAGAAGAACGTGCAGCACAATTTATAAAAGAAAAAGTTACCAAGCCGGTTGTTGCATTTATTGCAGGACAAACAGCTCCTCCGGGCAAACGTATGGGTCATGCGGGCGCCATTATTTCGAGTGGAAGCGGAACTGCCGCCGAAAAAATTGCAGCTTTCGAAGCCATTGGTGTTCCTGTCGCCCGTCGTCCGGTAGAAATTCCGGAGCTCATAAAACAGAAGCTTGCTGCTATAGGCAAATAATTTTTTTTCAAAAGATTATTAATTAAGATTCAGACTGTATCAATACTTTTTTTAAAAGTTGTTGATACAGTCTTTTATTTGTTTAGCTTTATAATTAACTGCAGGAAAATATCTTAAAACAAGTAATATTCCTTATTTATAAGATCATATTATAGATATTTTGTTATCTTTGCAGATAACTTTAAACCATGGCACGTACTATCATATTTTATCAAAATCACTTTATTGACTTTTATAAAGAATTGAATCCTAAAGTAAAAGAAAAAGTAAAGTATGTGTTAGAGCTTATAAAACAGGTAGAAAGAGTGCCTGAAAAGTTTCTGGCACCTATGACAGGATACGAGGGATTATTTAAGATACGTATTGAATATCAATCGAACATATTTCGGGTATTTTGTTGCTTCGATCAGGGACAGCTGATAGTCCTATTCAATGGTTTTCAAAAGAAATCACAGAAAACACCTAAAACCGAGATTGAACGTGCGATGAAACTAAAAACAGAATATTTTGAAAATAAATAATAAAAAACAATGGACTATAATAATATAAAGAACTTTGACGAACTAATTGAACTTGAGCATGGTAAAATCGGGACGGAAAGCCGTAACGATTACGAAGAGAGTGCCCAAATGTTTATAGTGAGTGAGATGTTGAAAGAAGCAAGACTTCAAGCCAACATGACTCAGGAAGAATTGGCTCTCAGAGCAGGAACAAAAAAAAGCTATATCTCTAAAATTGAAAATGCAAAAGGAAATATTCAATTATCAACACTTATCCGCATTTTTGAAAAAGGACTTAACCGTAAAGTAGGTCTCACATTTTTATAATAGCCTTGAAGCAAAAAAATCCTGCCAATCTACTGATTAGCAGGATTTTTTCGTTTGCGGAAAGTCAGGGATTCGAACCCTGGGTACCCTTGCGAGTACATCGGTTTTCGAGACCGACCCGATCGACCACTCTGGCAACTTTCCTTATTAAACCTCGTTATTTCGGGCTGACAAAAATACTATTTTTTTCAAAGAAAATAATATTTTGAACAAGCTTTTTTTCAATAAAATCAAAGAAAAAACAAACTCACACCTATCATACTGATTATGGCGCCAATCACATGTTGTGGTTTAATTTTTTCATCGAACATTACAGCCGACGGCCATATAATAAAAATCGGCACCAGAGCCATTAATGTGGATGCAATTCCCGTCTTGGTTTGCTGAATGGCAAAAAGCGACAAAGCCACACCAATAAATGGTCCGAAAAACGAGCCAACCACAACCGAACGCATGCCACTTTTATGTCGGGCAGCCTCACGAATTTTTCCCCATCGGCCTAAAAATGTAATCAGCGCGACAAAAGAAATAAGTCCGAAAATGGCACGAATCTGAGTGGCCGCCACAGGATCGTAGTCGCCCATGCCCTTTTTACTCAGAATTATACCAAGAGCTTGTCCGGTAGCACCTCCAAAAGCCAGCATGAAACCTTTGAATGGAATATTCAGACGCATTTTTTTATTGGCAATTGCAATCACAATGCCCGTGAGACTGATTATAATGGCCAGGATATTCATTCCCGTCAGTTTCTCGTCGAGAAAAAACCACCCGATAATAGCAGTAAGCATTGGTGCAAAACTCATAATCAGCGCTGCTGTTCGCGATCCGATAACCGAGTAAGATTTAAAAAGAAACAAATCGCCCAGAAAGAAACCAATGATACCCGAAAGACCAAGCCATAGCCATTGATGCATGGTGGCATCGGTGGGAAGAAAAAGCCCGCGCGTAAATAAGGTTGTGATACCCAAAAATACAAATGCCATACTCAAACGTATGATATTCACCGACAAAGAACCAATTTTATCGCCTGCTTTCTGAAAAAACAAAGCACTGAGTGTCCAGCATATAGCCACACCCAACGCTGCAATTTCACCTGTATGAGTCGAAAACATAATTTAAATTTTTCGCAAAGATAAAGCAATGTTTTGTTTTCTGATTCATTAAAAGAAGTGAGGAAATAATTTACGAAGACTAAAAATAACAATTTAGTACAGAATGATTTCCCGATAAGAAAATCTGAAAACAACAGATTCGTTTAAATAAAAAACTGAAACTTTTTGTGGCATAAAAATAATCGTATATTTTTTGTAGTTCTGCATAATAATTAGCGATGTATAAAAAACCATCCTACAGTATTTAGACACAATAGATCACATAGAAATTACGGAAGAAATCCGGTAAGTTTTCAACACACATAAAACTTTCATTATCATTTAACAATAAAACTAAAAAAGAATAATTACTTTTGCAAAATCATGTGTACATGAAGTTTTTACGACAAACACTCTTAATTATTTTATCATGAGAAAATTAAGCCTTAGTATTCTGGCATTTTTATTTGTTTTTACAGCCCTGAATGCGCGCCCACGCGACAAGCAGGAAGCACAGGAAATTGCAAATCGTTTTTTTGCAAAAACAACGCAAAGCTCCGGCCTTCAAAAAGCTTCGTCAACCGAAAAATCCATTCGTTTACTCTACAGCAAAACTACAGAAAATAGTTCAGGAGAGGTACTGCTTTATGTTTTTTCAAGAAACGAAGACACTGGCTTTGTCATTGTATCGGGCGACGATCGTGCTAGGGAAGTACTCGGATATTCCGACACAAATACATTCGATCCGGAGAATATTCCCGATAATATGAAAGATTGGCTTAGTTTTTACGAGGCTGAAATTCAATTACTAAAAAGCAGTACAGAAACCGCTGTAAACACTACGTTTTCGCAAAAAATCAGCAATACAACATTGCAGGAAAATAACTTCGCAACCTCAATAGCTCCAATGCTTGGCGGTATCAAATGGAATCAGGGCGAACCTTATAACAATCTTTGCCCCGTCATTACAAGTACCGGAAAACGCACAGTAACAGGCTGTGTGGCTACAGCTATGGCTCAGATTATGAAATTCTACAATTATCCTGCAACAGGTCAGGGCTCAAACAGTTACACATCGGACACACATAAATTTCAGCTTTCAGCCGATTTTTCGAAAGTCACTTTCGATTGGGCCAACATGACAAACACTTACAGCAGTACGAGCACTGAAGCTCAAAAAAATGCAGTGGCAACGCTTATGTACAATTGTGGTGTGGCCGTTAACATGAATTACGATATGTCGAGCGGTGCGCAATCGAAAGCAATGGCAGAGGCAATGCGCAAATACTTTAAATACGATCCAAACCTCGAATTATATTCGCGAAACTATTACAGTCGCGAAGAATGGATCAATCTGCTAAAAACTGAGCTAAATGCCGGACGACCATTGATATATGCAGGTTTTTCGCAGGACGGCGGACATCAGTTTGTATGCGATGGCTATGATGCCAACGGACTTTTTCACTTTAACTGGGGCTGGGGTGGTTCGTCCGACGGATATTTTCAGATTTCAGCGCTCGACCCTTCCGAACAGGGAATTGGTGGTAGCTCAGGTGGTTATAACGGAGGTCAGAGCATAGTAGTTGGATTGCAAAAACAAACATCCGGCACAAGTTTCGTACATCAAATTCATATGAACGACACCATTTCCTATCCTGCCGATTCGCTTTTGCGCACGGTAAGTATGAATTTTGGCGTGAAGGATATTTTTAATTATGGTGTGAATAATTTTACCGGACAAATCGGAATCGGACTCTATAATGCAAACAATGAGTTCGTAACCTCACTTAAAGAACATTCTTTTCCGGAACTAAAAGCCGGATATGGATGGAGTTCACTTCCGTTTACACTCGATGGTTTATCGGCTAATATACATGCAGGGCAATATAAACTTTATGCCATTTACAAAAAGTCAACTGACACTCAATGGCAAAAAGTGCGTTCGGTAGTTGGAAAACCGGCTTTTGTAAATATCAGAGTAAGCAACGAAAAAGTATATTTCAACACGCCTGCTGACGAAAATCCTGCCTTAAGTCTGGTATCAATGTCTGTTACAGGTAGTTTGTACGAATCGAAAACGGGACGTATTACTTTGAAAATTAAAAACAACGGAAAAGAATACAACTCAAAAATTGGCATATATTTACAATCGGCAGCCAACGACACTGTGTATCAGTTTGTACGTACCGAAAATGTAAATCTGACAAATGCTGAAACACGCGAACTGAACTTCAACGGAACTATTGACCTTGCTCCGGGCGAATATTATCTTGCTGCCATGTACGATCCTTACAATCATCCCGGAAATGTAAAATCGTTGCGTTCGTTTGGTGAGGTACAAACAGTCCAAATAAAAGCAGCCCCTACAGGAGCTGCAAGTCTGTCGCTCAACAGCAAAATAAGTTTTGCTAACAACAGCCGCGTAAACAAAGGCTATGATATATTAACCGCCAGTCTGAAAAACACAGGTGCGTATTTTGATAACAAAATGGTAGCCTTCATATTCCCGACTGCGGGTGGTAGTTCGCTCACTTATATCGGATATCAGGATGTATTGATTGATAATAACGAAACACAAGCTGTTCAGTTCAAAGGTGGAATCGATCTTGCTCCCGGGCAATATATGATGGCTTTATATTACTGGAATACAGCAACAGAGAACTGGTTGAGAGTGAGTCCTAACGAGAACTCTCAGCTGATTATTACCCTTGTAAACGATTATACAGGAGTTGATAAAACAGAAAGCAGACCAAAAATCAACATTTACCCTGTGCCGGTGAAAGATGTTTTACGGGTGCAGTCTGAACAAAGAATTACGAGCGCCGACATTTATAATATTGCGGGACAGCTTTTAATAAGTCGCAGTTTCGACAATGAACAGGAAGCTCAAATCAACATATCCAACTTTAAATCAGGAAGTTATATTATCAGAATTCACACAGCAAACGGAGTGGATGCGCTTCGGTTCGTAAAACAATAATTAATTTCACAAATAATAGAAAGAATGAAAAAAATTATCGGCACTTTAATCATCATAGCGCTTTTGTTTTCCTGCAAATCGGGTAAAAGCATCAGCGAAAAGAATAACAACATACCTGTTTCAGCTGTGGAGCAAACCATTATTTATAAAACAACACGCGATTTCAGTCAGCTGGTTCCGGTTACAATGAACGAGGAACGCACAAAAATCGTCTCCTACCCTGCCCCAACCGACCTGATTTACAACGGAAAGCCTGCACTTCCGGTGCAACTCAGCAACGGATATTGGCTCGACAACAGAGGTATTGGCACAAATGTCGCATTTACCAGTTATACATACGAAGAATATGCAGCACTTAGCGAAGTACCGTCTATGGAAGTTTTACTTTCGAAAATTGTGGAAAAATATCCGCTGGCCGAAATGTACTTTTGTGGTCGACGTGATAGCTACAAAAACATAGACGAGCTCAAAAAGCTGATTAACAACGGATTTCCCAACTGCCAAAAAGCTCAGATAAAAGTAATGCAAATCACGCTTTAGGGGATTGGTTTTCAGGGTTTAAATTTGAAGATTTGAAATTTGAAGATTATGGATTACAGAAAACAAATTATACTGAGAAAAAATGAGTAAAATATTGATTTACAATAAGTTTTTCTTGTATTCTCAGTATAACTCAGAAATTTCTCCTAATGACCTCAGTGTAAATTTTAATTACCAAAAATCATAACTTATTTCTAACTCACGTTTGATTAGTGAATCACTGAATTAATTATTATAAATTGCAAAGCAAACAAATGAATATTCAAAAAGACAATCGTTTAGCCTGGGGAATTACCCTTTTACTTTTCGGACTATTATTCATGCTCCGTCAGCTTAATATCTTACCTCCGGATATTTCTGAAATGGTTTTCGACTTCAAAAATTACCCATTGATTATTGGTATCGTTTTTCTTTTCACACACAAAAACAAAACCATTGGGTTGGTACTTATTACGGTCGGATTGCTTTTCCGTTTATCAGACATTATTCGTCTGACACAGAACATTTCGGACTTTATATGGCCAAGCCTGTTGATTATTGCAGGTGCAATAATGGTCTTTGGAAAAAGTAAAGGACGTAAATAATGACTTCAGCAGTAATACTCGGAGCCGGAAATGTGGCTACGCATCTTGCTCCGGCACTTTTAAAAGCAGGTATTGATATTTTGCAGGTGTATAGCCGCACCGAAAGTTCAGCGTCAGTACTCGCGGCAAAAGTCGGTGCAGCTTTCTGTACCGATCCGAACGAGATTATTGAATCGGCACACTACTATTTTTATGCACTGAAAGATAGTGCAATAGCAGAATTATTGAATTATACCGGAAAATTCAAAGGTATTCATATTCATACCGCAGGAAGTGTGGGAGTTGAAATTTTCGACAGTAAAGCTCAGAATTATGGCATTATTTATCCATTGCAAACTTTTTCGAAAGAAAGGGGAACTGATTTTTCACAAGTGCCTTTATTTATTGAAGGAAAAAACGAAGAAACCAGCGCACTACTGAAAACGATAGCCGACAAATTATCCACAAAAACCTATCTTGCAAATAGCGAACAACGTGCACGGCTCCATTTAGCGGCAGTTTTTGCCTGCAATTTCAGCAATCTGCTTTATGATATTGCTTCAGAAATTGTAGATGAACAACAGGGTGGATTTGAAGTACTGAAACCTTTGATAATTGAAACAGCCGAAAAAGTACAAACCCTCTCGCCCCGCAAAGCACAAACCGGTCCTGCCACTCGCTACGATAACGAAATTATAGATAAACACATTGCCATGCTTAGTCAGCAGCCTGAGCTTGCCGATTTGTATGAAAAAATGAGCAAAATGATTTATCAGCGAAGTATTAGATAAACATAATATACATGCCCCCGAAAGGCCAACCATGAAATTTACTAATTAACAAATAATTATTATTTATATGTCTTTCACCACATAGTTCACAGTAGTTTTTAAAACAAATGGAAAGACTAAGAACACATAGGATAATCCCGAAAATCGGGATAATTTCAGAGATGTAAAAGTATCGTCAGATACTTTTTCTATGTGAACTAAGTCTTTTTCCTCAATAATTTCTATGTGTTCTATTGTGTTAGAAATATATCAGTAAAATATTTCAAAGTTGGCTTTTGTGTTTTCAGTGGCATTTTACATTTTGAAGCAGTTTTGTAACATTTGTGGAAAAATATTCAAAAAACATGTTGTAGAACATTTTATTACATTCCAATGAAATGCAGCAGCCCTAATATTGCAATTGATTACTTTATAAGCTTAAAAAAATCCAAAACCACACTTTTAGAAAAGCATTATTTTAGAAATTGTAAGCAACGCAATGTTTTTTACAATACACTCATCAAACCGGTATTAATTTCTGAAACTGAATTGTTGATAACTCATAGTATTAACCTAACGCGAATTAACAACAAATAGCTTATATTTGCCGAAATTACTAACAAACATAAAACTACGTTTAATTAATTCAACATCTTTATGAAGAAATTATTTTCTTTTTTGGTTGTGCTTATGCTGGCTCAGTTGGCAAATTAATAAGCAAAGCATATATTTTTACAAAAAGTAATTTGATTTGTTGATAAGCGTAACTTATTAGAATTATTTCTGATAAATTCTAAAAATGTATTTTCTACATTAATTTAAAATTTGGGGTTCAACTGATTGAGCTTATTATTCATTCATCAAAAAAAGTCATTTTTCAACTAAACACAAAAAAAAATGAAACAATTAAAAAAAATGGTGGTGGCATTTCTTGTTGTACTATCAGCAACATTGAATGCACAAGTAACAACTTCCGGAATTGCAGGAAAGGTTATTTCTGGTGGTGAGCCTATTATTGGCGCAACCATTGTGGCAACTCACACTTCATCGGGAACTGTATATGGCGCAGTTTCTAATGTAGATGGTCGATTTAACATTGTAGGTATGCGTGTTGGAGGTCCTTATGAAATTAAGATTTCATATATTGGATTTGCAAATACTGTAATATCAAATGTAAATCTTCAACTTGGTGAAACTTATCCTATTAATGTAGATCTACGGGAAGACACAAATGAGTTGCAGGATTTAGTTGTATCAGCACAAAGAACCAAATTCACATCTGAAAAAACCGGTGCAGCAACAAATATCACAAGTAGCCAAATTACAAATTTGCCCTCAGTAAGCCGTAGTATTACCGACATTACCCGCCTTTCTCCTTATGGAGGTAACGGAATGAGTTTTGGTGGCACTGATGGTCGTACTGCTAACTTTACAGTGGATGGAGCTAACTTTAACAATAACTTTGGTTTAAGTTCTTCTCTTCCTGGAGGCGGAAGCCCTATCTCGATTGAAGCTATTGAAGAATTACAGGTTGTAATCACTCCGTATGATGTACGTCAGACTAACTTCATTGGTGGTGGTGTAAATGCTATTACCAAATCGGGTACAAATACTTTCAAAGGTAGTGCTTATGTTTTTCACAGAAACGAAAACTTACGAGGTGATGCTGTTTATGGCCAGCAAATTGCCGGTGCTCGTGAAGTTGACCGCAATACAACTTATGGTTTCACATTTGGTGGTCCGATTATTAAAAACAAGCTATTCTTCTTTGCTAACGGTGAGATTGCAAAAACACCAACCGTTGTAAATCGTTGGAGAGCTTCAACTGATGGTGTTGCCGATGCTGATAATTTTATCTCTCGCACTAAAGAGAGCGACCTTAAGCAGGTTTCTGACTTTGTGAAAACCAAATACGGATACGAAACAGGTTCATTTACTGATTTTCCTGCCGATGAAGGCAACAACAAACTTCTTCTCCGTTTAGATTGGAATATCACCAACAATCATCGCCTGGCTTTGCGTTATAATTATACTAAAAACCGTTATTGGTCATCTCCTAATGCAAGCTCTATGGACGGAGGAACACGTATGTCCGAAGCCCGCATGTCACAAGCTTCAATGTCGTTTGCAAATTCGATGTACTCGATGGACAATCTGGTTCATTCATTCTCAGTTGATTTAAACAGTCGTTTATCTGATAAACTCTCGAACCAATTTTTAGCTACATTTTCGAAACTTGATGATGTGCGCGGTTCGACCTCTGAACCATTTCCATTTATTGATATTCTGCAAGATGGTCAGGCCTATATGTCTTTGGGATATGAACTATTCACATGGAACAATGGTGTACATAATGATGCATTGAATATCAAAGATGAAATTACATATTACGCTGGTAATCATAAAATTGTAGGGGGTATAGCCTACGAATACAAAATGGCTGACAATGCTTACATGCGTAATGGTACAGGATATTATCGCTACTCAAGTCTCAACGACTTTCTAACCGGAGCAGCTCCAGAGATCGTTAACTTAACTTATGGTTACGACGGCGAAGCTAATCCTGCAGCACGCGTAAGAACAAACAAAATTGGTGCTTATGCCCAGGACGACTGGAGTGTTACCGACAACTTAAAAGTTACTTACGGACTTCGTATCGATGGACTTTTCTTTAACAACGATGATTTGATCACAAACAATGCTATCCTCGCCCTTGATTATTCGGGTCGTAATATTGACACAGGTAAATGGCCTGCAACAAATATCATATTTTCTCCCCGCGTAGGTTTTGTATGGGATGCATTTGGCGATAAAAGTATGAAAGTTCGCGGAGGTACGGGTCTTTTCTCGGGTAACTTACCGCTTGTTTTCTTTACCAATATGCCTACAAATGGTGGAATGGTGCAGTATCAGGCACAAATCAATGCTGCGAATGCAACCAAAAATGGTTTCACAATGGACGAATTTGCCGGAGGTCTTGTAACTGATGCTAACGGAAAAGTTACCACTGCTGCTCTTTACAACAAGTTGATTTCTCTGGGATATCCTTCAACGATTTCTCCTGAAGATGGAACAGTTCCTTCTGCAATCGCTGCTATTGACCCAAAATTTAAGATGCCTTCGGTATGGAAAACTTCTATTGCAGTTGACTATTCATTTAACACATCATTCCCATTCTCTGTAACGGCTGAAGGAATTTTCAACAAAACAATAAACGGTGTTTCTATTTCCGACTGGAGTATTCCATCAGTAGGAGGTTTTGCACGTTTCAACGGTGTTGATAACCGTCCTATTTACCCTTCCGTATATCGTACTGGCACAAAAGCATTTGTATTGGAAAACACTTCTCGCGGTTATGGTTGGATAGGTAATATTACTTTAAATGCTCAACCTACACAATGGATGAATTTAATGGCAGCCTACACACATACTGTAGCTAAAGATGTAACCGGAATGCCGGGATCTAATGCTGAATCGGCATTTACATATGTTCCAACAGTAGAAGGCCCTAACAACATTAAATTACATAACTCACAATACACAACTCCGGATCGTCTTGTTGCTTCAGTTACTGCTAAAGACAAGAGTGGTAATCACTATAGCCTTATCTATGAAGGATGGCGTGGTGGAGCTAACTACTCATTTATGACTACTAATGACATCAACGGAGATGGCTACAACTACGATGCAATCTATGTTCCTACTGACAATGATGTGGCAAGCAATCAGTTCCGCTTTGTTTCGGAAGATGACAAAACCCGCTTTATGGATTATGTACACTCTAACAGCTATTTGAAAAACCAGCAAGGTAAATATGCAGAAGCTTACAGTGTTTATTCTCCATGGGTAAATCGTATTGACTTTAGTTATAAACATGATTTTGTTATCAAAACAAACAAAACCAAAAACACGCTTCAACTTAGTTTTGATGTGAAAAATGTAATGAACCTATTCAACTCAAGTTGGGGTGTAGCTAAATACCTGAATCCGGAAATTGGTTCAGAAGCACGTATCCTCAAATACGAAGGTGTTGATGCTGACGGTGTGGCTACTTTCTCTACACCATCATCAATCAATGGTAATACCCAAACATTTACACCAAGTTACTCGCTGGGTCAAACCTGGTATGCATTAGTCGGTGTTAAATATATTTTCAACTAATTTAATAAAGCTCTCACAATTATGAAATTAAATAAAATTTTTCTATTGATTTTTGCAACACTTGCCTTGATGACAAGTTGCGTAGACGAAGAAACAATGACATTGCTTGATGAGATTCAGGTATCGTCGTCGTACGTGTCAATTCCTGTAAATGGTGGCTCTGATACCATTACTGTAACAGCTAAAGACAGCTGGACAGTTGAGAAAGTATTTATCATGAAAAATGACTCTGTTGTGAAGGACTCAGTTTCGTGGCTGAAGATATCATCAACTTCAGGTGCTGCAGGCGAAGCAGAAATTATTTTCTCAGCTACATCGACGCTGAACGGTCGTACTGCTGAAGTTCTGATTAAAAGCGGTGGTAAAACCCAAAGAATTAATATCATTCAGGGTTTAGCCACAGTATCACCTGCCACAGCTGTAGAAGTAAATGCTGGTCCTGACGGTAAAACCTTCCGTATTAAGGGTGTTTGCACAAAAATTGAAAACACAGTATATGGCAACTGGTATTTAACTGACGAAACCGGTTCTGTATATATCTATGGCACACTCGACAAAAAGGGTAACACAAAGAACTTCCTTAGTTTAGGACTTGAAGTAGGCGATGAAGTGACCATTGAAGGGCCAAAATCTTCATATAAAGACGCTCCTCAAATGGTGAATGTATCGGTTATTAGCATCAGCAAATCACTTGTAAAAGTTGATTCGGTTAAAAATGCAACCTTAGAGGCTGAGGGTGGTGAGTTCACTGCTTACATAACCAACAAAGCTCAAGGATTAACTATTGAAATTCCTGAAGTTGATAAGTCATGGTTAAGTATTTCATCTATCGTTTCAAAAGGAACTAATACCGTTGTGAAATTTATGGCCGCAGCTAATATCGGCGGAGATCGTACTACAACTCTTAAATTCATCACGACCGATGGAACTAAAGATTATAGTGCAGAAACAACACTTAGCCAAAAAGGCTCCATTATAAAAGCAACAGTTGCTGAATTTATCGCTGCTGCTGTTAGCACTACTCAAAACTATCGTTTGACAGGCATTATCAGCAAAATCACGGATGCTACCAAAGGCAGGTTAAACATTAAAGACTTCTCCGGCGAGATCTATGTATACGGCATTACCGATTTCAGCAGCAAAGGTTTAAAGGAAGGCGACATTATCACTATTGTTGGAAAACGTGCCGAATACAATGGACCACAAGTAACTGGTGCTATTTTGGAAAGTTCAAATTCTGTAACAACTGCTACCATTGCTGATGTGCTTACCAAAACAGATGACCCTAATACTTACTTTAAAGTAACAGGTGTGATAAAATCGATAGCAAATGCTACTTATGGAAATCTTACAATTCAGGATGGCGACAGCGAAATCTACGTGTATGGATGCTATCCGGGTTATGGAGCAACAGGCGACTTCAGAAAGAACCTGATTGCAGACAAAGGTCTCAAAGTGGGTGATACTCTTACTGTTATTGCACCTAAAGCTTCATACAATGGAGTACCTCAACTTTCTAACAGTTTTTATTACAGTCACGTAAGTGCTCAGTAAACAACTCAAAATCTATGTTAGACAATGAGAACATTCATGTTTTCGATTGACAATAACAATTAATTCCGGAGGCTGTCTCACTTTTGAGGCAGCCTCTTTTTTTATCTTTCAATACAAACTTCGCCCCATTCGTTTTATCGATTAAAAATTGTACTTTTGCATTTGCTTTTCAAAAAAAAATGAATGGAATATCAATCTCATCAACTGTCGAACGGGTTTCGTTTGATACACAAACCAGATAATTCGGCAGTTTCATATTGCGGAATAGTCATAAACACCGGTTCGCGCGACGAGTACGAACATGAACATGGGATGGCACATTTTATTGAACACATGTTGTTCAAAGGTACTGCCAAACGTCGTTCGGCACATATTATCAACCGCCTCGAGCATGTGGGTGGCGAACTGAATGCCTTTACTTCGAAAGAAGAAACAGTGGTTTACGCAGCTGTGCTCAACGAATATTTCTTTCGCGCTATGGAATTACTGGCCGACATTACGCTCAATTCCATTTATCCGCAGAAAGAAATCGACAAAGAAGTGGAAATTATTCTCGACGAAATACAATCGTACAACGACAGTCCTTCAGAGCTTATTTACGACGATTTCGAAGAAATGCTTTTTTCGCATCACAATATCGGACATAATATTCTGGGAAATCCGGAATTACTGAAAAAATTCAACACTTCGGACAGCGACAAATTTGTAAAACGACAGTATCGCCCCGAAGAAATGGTTTTCTTCAGCATGGGAAATATCAGTTTCAAACAAATTGTCCGAAATGCCGAACGCTACTTTCAGACAATCAGCAATACCGACGAAAAACTAATCAGAACTGCGCCTGAGAGTTATCAGCCCACACGTGCTCATATTGCAAAAAACACACATCAGGTGCATTTTATGCTGGGTAACCGTGCTTACGACATGTATAACCCCGACCGAATGGGATTATATTTACTCAACAATATTCTGGGTGGCCCGGGAATGAACAGTTTGCTCAATCTGTCGCTGCGCGAAAAACACGGATTGGTTTACAATGTGGAGTCGAGCTATCAGCCTTTTACCGACACGGGAATGTGGACGGTTTATTTTGGCTGCGACCCCGAAAATGCAAACCGTTGCGAGCAACTGGTGTACAGAGAATTGCAGAAACTTCGCGATTTCCCCATCAGCGAAAGCAATCTGAAAAAATACAAATTACAGCTTATGGGGCAAATGGCTATTTCGTCGGAGCAAAAGGAAAATCTGGCTTTGAGCCTCGGCAAAAGCTTTCTGCGCTACAACAAAGTGGATAGCATGAACGAAATACGCACGCATATCGAAAACCTGACTGCGGAAAAACTTCAGGCAATTGCACGCGAAATTTTTGATCCTGAGAAACTAACTATTCTGAAATACGAATAAACCAAATGGAACTCGACGAATATATCGAAGCACATTCACAGGCCGAACCTGCATACTTAGCCAAAATAAACCGTGCTACTCACGTAAGGCTTATCAATCCACGAATGCTTTCAGGGCATTTGCAGGGACGATTATTGGCCATGTTTTGCCACATGATAGCACCGCAAAGAATTCTGGAATTAGGTACTTACTCGGGTTATTCGGCGCTTTGCATGGCCGAAACTTTACCCGAAAACGGCTTATTGCACACCATTGAAGCCGACGATGAACTGGAAGATTTTATCCGCGAGAATATCGGTGGTTCGGATTACGGACATAAAATAAGGCTTCATATCGGATCAGCGCTCGACATTATTCCGCAAATCGACGATATCTTCGATCTGGTTTTTATTGATGCCGACAAACGTGAGTATCGTGAATACTTCGAAGCTGTGCTGCCCAAAGTGCGAACAGGTGGATTTATTCTGGCCGACAACACGCTCTGGGACGGGAAAGTACTCTCGACAGTAAAAGCAAACGATCATCAAACCATTGCGATCATGGAGTTTAACGACTTTATTGCAAAGGACGAAAGAATCGAAAAAGTGCTGTTGCCCTTTCGCGATGGATTGACGATAATGCGGAAGAAATGAGTTAACAATGGACAATTGATAATGCACAGTTGATAATTGATAATTTGAAAAAACGCTAACTAATCAGCCAATCACTTGAGCCTAAAACTCTGAAACCTGAAACACTAAAACTCTGAAACAAATCACCCAACGCTCAATCGTAAATTGTAAAACTTGTTCCGATTTATCGGAATGAATAAATTGTAAATTAAAAATAATGTTTATCTACGAACTTGAAATGAAAGTACGCGACTATGAGCTTGATTTGCAGGGCATAGTCAACAATTCGGTGTATCAGAATTATCTTGAGCACACACGTCACGAATTTTTATTAGAAAACAACGTAAGCTTCGATGAGCTCCACCAACGTGGTATCGATGCTGTTGTTGCGCGTATCGAAATGGCATTTAAAGCATCGTTGCGCTCGGGCGATAGTTTTGTATCGCGACTGTATGTAAAAAAAGAAGGTGTTAAGTACGTTTTTCATCAGGAAATTCGTCGTAAAACCGACAACCTGCTTTGCATTAAAGCCCGCGTGGATACTGTGGCTGTGATAAACGGCAAACTGGCCTCTGCCCTACCCGAGTTTGACGAACTTGTGGAAAAAAGCGCCAAAAAAGCTGAAACTTTATAAGTTTGCTAAACTATTTTCGTTTTTGCTTGTTAAAATAGCATTTAAGTAACGAATAACGTTTAATGATATATTTCGAATCCGTAGGATTCAAATGTTTATAGATATTATTTTAATACAATAATACGACCCCAACGGGGTCGAATATGAATATTACAATTTTTTGTTCTATAAATTTGTTATCCCTCCGGGATAAAGAAAGATACCAATAAACCCTTTGCTTACTTGCAAGCAATTACAAAATAATAAATAAAAAAAGAGTTAACTACTCATTTCCTTAAATTCCCCTTGGGGAGTTAGGGGATGAGTAAATACAAAAACAATTATCATATGAACGAATTTCTGCAAACCGAAGAAAAAATAGTCAAAATGCTGAAAACAGTATTTGACCCTGAAATACCTGTCAACATTTACGACCTGGGACTGATTTACAGTATCGATCTCGACGAAAACGGTCTACTCGAAATCGACATGACACTCACCGCACCGAATTGTCCTGCTGTGGACTTTATTGTGGAAGATGTACGCATGAAAGTACTCAGCGTGGAAGGTGTAAACGATGTAAACGTAAACATTGTGTTCGAACCCGCGTGGGATAAAAGCATGATGAGTGAAGAAGCTCAGCTCGAACTTGGCTTTTTATAATTGAACAGAAATATGATTTATTTTATTTCCGATGCACACTTAGGTTCGCGCATTATCGAAAATCCGTTGGCTCACGAAAAAAAACTTGTGAGCTGGCTCGATATGGTCAAAACCGATGCCACTCAGATTTTTCTAATGGGCGATATGTTCGACTTCTGGTTCGAATATAAAACTGTGGTTCCCAAGGGATTTGTTCGTTTTCTCGGGAAACTGGCCGAATTAACCGATGCGGGTATCGAAATTCATTTCTTTACCGGCAATCACGACATCTGGACTTTTGGCTATCTCGAAAATGAAATCGGCCTTAAGGTGCATCGCAAACCCGAAACTATGCAACTTGGAAGCAAAAGTTTCTTTCTCGCGCATGGCGACGGGCTCGATATGGGTGATAAAAAATTTCATTTTATCAGGAAAATATTTCACAGCAAACTGGCTCAGAAACTTTTCGGTTGGCTACCACCCCGCCTCGGACAGAACTTTGGCTACAAATGGTCGGAGCAAAACCGCAAAAAATACACCGGAAAAGAATCAGAATACAAAGGTGAAAACAATGAGTTTCTGGTAGTTTTTGCCAAAAATTATTGTAAAACACATCAACCTGATTTTTTGATTTTCGGCCACCGGCACATTGCACTCGATCTGCAAATCAGCAAACAAACACGTGTCATCATTCTTGGCGATTTCGTCAGCATTTTCTCTTACGGAAAATTTGATGGCGATAATTTCTCACTTGAGTTTTTTGAAGAGTAAGGTGCCATCTGCATTGTCAACTGTCAATTATCAACTTTACTAAACAATGAAAACAAAAATACTCATCGTCGGAATTGGAGGTGTGGGCGGTTACTACGGTGGCCTGCTTGCCCGAAAATACGAGAACCATCCCGAAATTGAAATATCGTTTGTAGCACGCGGTGCACATCTCGAAGCCATACAGCAAAATGGACTGAAAGTAATTGCCGAGAATGAAACCTTTGTAGCCCGACCTGCAATCGCCACCAATAATGTTTCAGAAACCGGGATTGCTGATTACATTATTCTTGCTACAAAAAGTTACGACCTCGCAGCCACTATCGAACAAATAAAACCCTGTGTAGGTCCCGAAACTGTGATTTTACCTATACTTAATGGCGCTGATATCAGCGAGCGCATTTCCCGCCTTTTGCCCGGAAACGAAATATGGGAAGGCTGCGTGTACATTGTAGGGCGACTCAACGAACCGGGTGTGGTCGAAAGTTCAGGCGGCGTGCACGATTTGTATTTCGGACTACGTAACCAAACAACCGAAAAGCTCCTTTTTGTAGAAAAACTAATGCTCGATGCAGGTATTAAAGCAAAGCTCACGCCCGAAATCGGCAAAATTATCTGGCGGAAATTTATTTTTATTTCCACAACAGCTACGCTCACGTCCTATTTCAATGTAGGTTTTCGCGATTTGCTCACCGACGATCACCGCAAAGACATTACGCTGAAAATCATTCGCGAAGTGTCGGCCATTGCACATGCCGAAGGTATTAGATTTGATTCCGACATTGTGAAAACTACAGTTCGTCACATCGAACGACTGCCTTTTGGCACTACAGCCTCCATGCACAGCGACTTCAGCGCCGGAAAAAACACTGAACTCAGCACACTCACTGCCATTGTAATTGAAAAGGGTAAAAAGCATGGAATTGAAACTCCAACTTACCAAAAGGTATACGATGAACTAAAAAAATAAGCACTTATACCATTTTTTTAAGTCTGAATTTCATTGTAAATTATGAAATTCAGACTTTATTTTTTTATAATCCAATCTACACAAATACCGTCACAAGACCTTTAAGGACAGATAAAAGTAAATAAAATCATTCAAATCATGTATTTCTGTGCTGTTTTTTGTATTACAATCCACTCAGGGATGTAATTTGCCGGGCTTTTTATAATTTTGAATGCAGAAAAATATTTTTCAGTCACACAACTGGAAAATTTTTAATTTTCATCAATAGAAATTCCATTCAGGAAACAAATAAGGAAACACTGTTTACAAATGAAAAGACTAATTTCAGCAGCATTACTTTTACTTTTTAGCTCAGGATTTTTAATTACGAATGCCCAAAATAAGCAGGCTGAGCAAATGGCACGCAAAATTGCCGATCGGATTTTAAGTTCAACCACCTATACTTTTGTGAATAATAAAACCGGCGAAAAATTTGAAACAGTAAACGGTCAGCCGCTCACTTACGACATTGTGGCCGAATCGAAATATAATCAATGGCACTACACGAATGGCGTAACCAACATTGCCATGCTCGAACTGGCTGATAAACTCGGCGAAAAGAAATACGAAAATTTTGTACTTCGCAATATGAATTTTGTATTCAACGAAGGCAATCTCAATTATTTCCGTCAGCTTTACGACAGTGCCTTTAATCAAAGTGGGTGGTTTGCAGTGCGTAAAGTAAGCTGGCACATGATTTTCAGAGGTAAACGCCTCGACGATAACGGACCTATGGGCGCCAGTCTGATCGAAGTTCAGAAAAAACACCCCAACGAAGCTTTTTTGAAATATATCAATGAAACCGCTTCGCATCTTCGTCACGACGAACCGCGCATGAAAGATGGCACCATTGCGCGCATTTGGCCTCACGAAAACACTATTTGGGCCGACGATGCCTATATGGCCATTTCGTTTCTTTGCCGTATGGGCGAATTTGCAAACGACAAAAAAATGATGACCGATGCTGCTAAGCAAGTGTTGAACTATACAAAATACCTTTGGAGTCCCGAAAAGCAACTTTACCATCATTGCTACCACACCAATACCAAAGAACACGGCGTGGCGCACTGGAGTCGTGCCAATGGCTGGGTTTTTATGGCGCAGGCCGAGTTGCTGAATGTGATGCCCGAAAATCATCCTTTGCGTAAAAAGGTGCTCGAAAACTTCAGAATGCAGGCACGTGGTATTGCACGCTATCAGGGAAAAAACGGACTCTGGCATCAGGTGCTCGACCGTGAAGATTCGTACGAAGAAATCACCGGAACTGCCATGTTTGTGTTTGGCATAGCCCGCGGCGTTAAAAAAGGTTGGCTTCACCCCGATATGATTTATGTAGCCGATCAGGGACTGAAAGGTATGATGAAACAGATTACTCCAAATGGCGATGTGACTAATATTTGTGTAGGAACCGGCATTATGCCTTCGTTACAATACTACTATAACCGCCCTACTCAGGAAAACGACCCTATGGGCGAGGGTCCTGTTCTTCGTGCACTTATCGAAATGATTGATGCACCCAAATACACCGAAGTCAGCGCCGAACAACAATACGACAAAATCGGAGCAAAACGATAGGAAATCATAATCCGGAATTTAACCCGAAATACCCTGAATTGATTCAAATAAAGGCATTTCGGGTTTTTCGTTTATTTTTATTAGATTTGTATTCTTAAAAATCTAATCATTATGCATTTCAACGAGCCGGGAGTCGATTTTAAATATCTGATAGTAAATGAAAAAGATCGTCACTTTGGATTATCCGTCAACACTGTAGGCTTTCAGGCCATAGCTGCCGGCACCCCTTATCCCCTCACCGATCATCCAAACGGCTATTTTTTCAATGCTCAGAAAGGACGTGTGCTTCGCGAATATCAGTTTCTCTATATTACAAAAGGGCGCGGAGTTTTATCTATTGGCGAACATAAAAATATTGCGCTTACCAAAGGAAAATTGCTCGTAATCTTCCCCGGACAATGGCATAGCTATCAACCCAACCCTGAAACAGGTTGGAATGAGTATTATATCGGTTTTGAAGGCCCCATGATTGACAATATTGTGGCAGATGAATTTCTATCCGAAGAAAATCAAATAATGGATGTGGGCTTTAACGAAGAATTGGTCACACTATTCAGCAGGGCCATTGAAATAGCGGAGACCGACAAGATATCTGCTCAGCAATATCTTGCGGGAATAGTAATGCATATATTCGGTTTGATATCGTCTATTTCGAAGAATAAGATTTTCGAAGCAGGGAATGTGGTTCAGAAAATTGAACAGGCAAAAATTATTATGAACGAAAATGTCGATAAGAATATCGACACCGAAGAACTGGCTTCTAAGTTAAACATCAGCTACTCATGGTTCCGAAAAGTTTTCAGAGAATACACAGGCTATGCACCGGCAAAATACTTTCAGGAGCTGAAACTAAGGAAAGCAAAACATTTGTTAGTGAGCACTTCGCAATCGGTAAAAGAAATTGCATATTTACTTAGCTATAATTCCACCGAACATTTTTTCAGTCAATTCAAAAAAAACACAGGCTACACACCTGTCGAATACCGCACTTATGGTCGTGAAACAGAAGAATAGCACCTTACTTCTTAGAATGTGGCTGTCCGAAAGCTTTTGCAGTCATTTCGTGCACTTCGGCAATCCATAATTTTACGTTTTTTAAAGCCGGAAGTGAATATTTAAACGCTTTATCTGAATATTTTTTCATAAAGATATTCAGCAACTCCTCTTTTTGCTCCAAATTCTCCTCGAAACGAATTGTAGCTTTACAAATCACACTCTTTGAGTCCATACGATAACTGCAAGCTACATCCTGATGCTGATACACCAACTTTCCTTCGGTACAAAAAGTAATACAAACACGATTATTTACTTTTAGCATTTCCTGATGTGTGCCAAATGGGGCTGAATGCAGAATAATCTGACCCTCATGATAAGCAAAATTCATTGGAAGGACGTAGGGTGTACCGTCGGGAGCAGCAAAACCCACAAAACAAATCTGACACTCCGAAATAATCTGCTCCATCTCAGCACTATCTGTTATTGTAATGGTCTTCATTAAATTAACTGGTTTTGTTTCTGACTATATCTGAATAATATCCAATGAGATGGATATTTAAGTGACAAATTTAGCAAAAAAACTCTGCAAAAAAGAATATAAAACCAATATACAGTCTGCTTTTTTCAAAACAAAACTGAGAGTAGTATCGAAAAAAAATGCATAAATCAATTGCCAGTGTGCAATTTTTCATATCTTTGTGCATTCAAAAAAAAGTCATACACAAGCTTATACATTAATTTACAGTTAATTAAGAGCAAATTAATAAAGAAACAAAACATTCGATAACTCGAAAAACAATTATTCAGTTATGAAAAAAGTACTCTTCACACTAAGTTTTTTAATTTTCTTATCTGTTACCGCATTTGCACAGGTCGATCAGATTGTGGGTAAGTGGAAAACCATCGACGATGAAGATGGAACAGCCAAATCGATAGTGTACATTTTCAAAGCCACAAATGGCAAGTATTATGGTAAAGTTGAAAAGCTTTTCAAAAATGCAGATTCATTGTGTACAGAATGTGAAGGAGCAGAAAAAAATAAACCCAAACTGGGTATGACTGTGATTAAAAACATGGTAGAAAAAAACGGAACACTTACCGGAGGTACTATTCTCGACCCCAACAATGGTAAAGTTTATCGTTGTAATATCAGTATCGACTCCAAAACCGGTAACCTGAGTGTACGAGGCTCGCTCGACAAAGGTGGCTGGATCGGACGTTCACAAACCTGGATAAAAGAGAAGTAATTATTTATCAACAAAATAATATTTTCTGCACTTTAATTCGACAAGACAATATCATAAAAAATATTAAAACAGAGAAAAAGTAGCGGAAATATGTTGTACAACATAAAAAATGCCTTTATCTTTGCACTGTGTTTTTCATGGTATTAGATTTAAGGTTAATTAAAAGATTGGGTTGTCGTGAGACAACCTTTCTTGTTTTATACAATTCAGCCCAAAATGAACACATTCTTCAACCGACTCTTCTCCGCCACTAAAAGTGCCTTTCCCAAAGCCGGGAAAACAATCTGGTGGCTTCTCAAAATAATTATCCCCATAAGTTTTTTAGTGAGTCTGCTTCAGTTCAGTGGATTGCTGAGCATATTTGCAGTCTACATGTCGCCATTATTTTCACTTATCGGACTACCCGGCGAATCGGCCATCGTATTTATTTCCAGCATGTTTTTATCGCTTTACGCTCCCATTGCCATCATTGCCACACTCCCACTCGATATTCGCGAAATAAGTATTCTGGCTCTGATGTGTCTTGTATCTCACAATCTGATTGTAGAAACTGCTGTGCAACGAAAAACAGGTTCGTCAGGCTTGATTATGTTTTCGCTCAGATTTGTAAGTTCATTTATACTGGCCTTTATCCTGCATAAAATACTGCCTGAGCAACCCACCAGCAATGTGCAGCTAAGTCACGAAGTGATAAATCCCACCTTTACCGAAATGCTCATCACCTGGCTTTGGTCAACATTTGGACTTATTGTAAAAATCGTTCTCATTGTAACCGGGTTAATGATAATGCAGCAAATTCTGAAAGAATTCAGACTTTTGGATAAAATTGCAGCACTTTTCGCACCCATTATGAAATTCATGGGACTCTCGCCCGACAGTGCATTTCTATGGTTCGTAGCACAAACAGTAGGACTGGCATACGGATCGGCCATCATGACCGAGTCGGTTGAAAACAATGAGATAAGTCCTGAAAATGCAAATTTACTGAACTATCACATAGCCGTGAATCACTCTCTGCTCGAGGATACGCTTTTGTTCGTCGCTATAGGAGTTCCGGCTGCCTGGATAGTGTTGCCGCGTTTGGGTTGGGCCATAGTTGTAGTTTGGGTTGTACGCCTTTGGTCGCAGATAAAAGCAGTGAATATGAAAGCCTCAACGCTATAATTTTTCATATTTTTAACCCAAATAAATAAAGTCATTCCGAACTGAAATATTAGAATTTTAAATATTTCTTTATCTTTGCATATTAAAGCAAAAACACTAAAATTATGTCGAAGAAAATGTCCAACACCAAAAAGATGCTCATTGAGGTTGCCCGCGTGCTTTTTTCTAAAAATGGAAAAAAGGAGGTCACTATGAATGACATTGCCGAGGCATCGAAAAAAGGACGACGGACACTTTATACATATTTCAACAACAAGGAAGAAATATACAAAGCTGTCATCGACAAAGAACTGGAGCATCTGCTTGATCAACTCAAAATAGTGTCGGCACAGGATACCGAGCCGGATGTAAAACTCACCAACCACATTATTGCGCATCTCGACGCTATAAAATTTATAGTTACCCGTAACGGTTCGCTGCGTGCAGATTTCTTTCACGACATTTACGAAGTGGAACGCACACGACGTAAAGTGGATTTGAAAGAAATTGAACTTATCAGAAATATTCTTTCGGAAGGAATCGAGAAAAAAGTATTTAAACGCATGGATCCCGAGCTTTCTTCACTGATTCTGTTTCATGCGCTGAAAGGCCTCGAAGTACCTTATATCCGTCAAAATATCAGCGCTGAATTTGAGAAAAACAAAAACAGTATTGTTGAATTTGTTTTCAGAGGAATTAAAAGAACACGATAAACCGCACATTATAAGCATTTAAAAGGGACTGCACCAAAAGCGCACTTGAACTCTTTTTAAACTTACGAATTATAAGAACTTTTTCATTTCTGCCCCTAAATACTCCCATTGGTCGTGACCGTTGGTTCCCCTAAAGGGGACTTAGTGTGTGCAACATAATCACTTTATCTGCACAATGTCACAGCCCCCTTTAGGGGGTTGGGGGCAAATAAAAATCGATTTGAAAGTTTTAGTTTTCTCCTCTTAGCTTTTTATAAAGCCTCTTTTTTATTTTCAAAACCATAGCAACAATAAACAGGCGCATTTCATTTACAGAAATTTTTCTTTAATTGAAAATTTTGTATTACTTTTGCAGCTCGAAATTTGACAACACATAAACTATGGCTTTTGTAAATAATGCCATGATTGTTCGACGTGAACTCATGGCCAGACTGATTGCATTACACAAATCAGGCTCTTTGATTGAAGAAATTGATCGCATTCCACTTAAAATGTCTCCCAAAAATGCACAGGCGCGTGGTCGTTGCTGCATTCACAAGGAAAGAGCTGTTCTGAAATACAAAATGTTACCAATTCTGGGCTATCGTATCGATGAGGAAGAGGATGAACTCACTCCGCTGTCCGATTACGCCCGTCGTGCGCTCGAGCGCAAATCCACTAACACTTCTATTCTTACCGTTGTCGACGAGGCCTGCACTGCCTGCGTGAAAACAAATTATGTAGTCACCAATCTTTGTAAAGGCTGTGTGGCACGTTCGTGTTATATGAACTGCCCGAAAGACGCCATCAACTTCCTCGACAACGGACAGGCACATATCAATCATTCAAAATGTATAAACTGTGGTATTTGTAAGGAAGCCTGCATGTATCATTCCATTGTGTACATTCCTGTACCCTGTGAAGAGGCCTGTCCGGTGAAAGCCATTACAAAAGACGAGAACGGTATTGAGCATATCGATGAATCAAAATGCATCTACTGCGGAAAATGTATCAATGCATGTCCTTTTGGTTCAATTTATGAAATTTCGCAGGTATTTGATATTCTTTCAGCCATAAAACGTGGCGAACAAATGGTAGCTATCATGGCACCTTCCATTATGTCGCAATTCAACAATACCCTTAGCGAGATATCCGAAGCCATTGAGAAAATTGGCTTTGTAGAAGCAATGGAAGTAGCGCACGGAGCAATGGAAACCACCCGTCGCGAAGGTGCCGAGCTACAGGAAAAACTTGAAGCAGGTCAGCAATTTATGACTACTTCGTGCTGCCCTTCGTACATCGAACTGGTAAACAAGCACATGCCCGAAATGAAACCATTCGTATCGCACACAGGTTCGCCCATGTATTACACAATTGAAATGGCAAAAGCAAAATATCCTGAAGCAAAAATTGTGTTTATCGGCCCATGTGTTGGAAAGCGAAAGGAAGTAATGGATCATCCCGATATTGATTATATTCTTACTTTTGAAGAAATTGACACTCTGTTTACAGGTCTGAATATTGAACTGACACCTACAGAAAACTTACGAAATGCAGCTCCAATGGATGGACGGGGATTTGCACAGGCAGGTGGCGTAATTTCAGCAGTTCAGAATATGTATCCTCATTTAGGCATAAAGCCTATTCAGGTTTCGAACCTGAATAAGAAAAATATAGGTTTGTTAAGGGCATTTACCAAAGGAAAAGCTCCCGGAAATTTTGTGGAAGTAATGGCATGCGAAGGAGGTTGCATTTCGGGTCCGTGTGGAAAAATTGATTATTCGCAAGCCCAAAAAATCTTTAAAAAAGCAATGGAAACCATATAATTCCATACAGATATATTACTTTTGCGCGCGTCGGATTCAGTTTATTCCGATGCGCGTTTTATTTTCAACACACATATCAGGTGAGAAATTTATATACAATTATAGGCATAATATCGCTTTCGCTGGGCATAATAGGAGTTTTCCTGCCATTGTTACCCACCACACCATTTGTACTTTTATCTGGTTATCTGTTTGCACGTGGTTCGAAAAGAATGAACAGCTGGATTCGCAACCATCGAATTTTTGGTGAAATAATACGCAATTATCAGGAGGATAAGAGCATTCCGCTACATGCAAAAATTTACGCCATTTCGCTACTGTGGCTATCAATCTCTTACGCCACTTTTTTTGTAGCCACCGGAAAATTATGGCTACAAATACTACTTCTATCTATCGCCACAGGTGTTAGCATTCATATTCTGAGCTATAAAACCAAAAAAAAATAAATCAGTTCTGATTTATTTTTTTTGAGCCTTTCGAAACCAGGTCTTTCAGAGAACATTCGCATTCGCACTGAACAGATTCGAGCAAGCCGCTGCGTTTCAACAGATCGAACTCTGTCTTAAAGTTATCGGTAAATATTCCCGCATCCAGGTTTTCTTCTATCTGATTTACTGTCCACCACTTGGCATGATCGATCAGAGACTTATTATAATCCTGTAAATCAGTGTAACATGCTACAAACAGAAAAGCATAGTGATATTCGAAATCGGTTTCGTGCACATAATTCGACAGGAATAGTGGCTTAATCGTTTTCAGGCGGAAACGTTCTTCAGCAGTACGATGAATGCATTGTTCAAGCGTTTCGCTCACCTTTATGTGATTCGAAATTGCTGTATCCCACATTCCCGGAAACACCAGATTTGTCTGGCTTCGTTTCTGCAAATAAACCCTGTTGTTATCAATAAGCATCACCCTGATAATGGGATGCATATACTTTATGTGCGAATTCAGACTTGCCTGATGCTGTATCGACCCAATAGTTTTTCCCTGTTCGTTCACTATTGGCCACCACTCTTCTTTCAGCAGACGCACCCGTACAATGGTAACCCTTATCATTTGGTAAAACAATACAAATAAAAGCACCGACACATACACTGCATAAATGAAATTGAGGATATTAGGAAGGTTGGGGACTTTCAGAATCAGCAAAATACTATAAATGTGTGTAAACAGGAAAATAATAATAGCCAACACCCAGATCATCCTGAACATTTCGTTGAGATTGTTGACCATAGAGAGCATTTTCTTGTTTCTGCTGTTTATAAAAGATGATATTTTAGTACGAAAAAACAGCGAAAATGCAAATACAAGCAGCAAAATAAATTCCACCCGCACCGGTCGAAAGTCCGGGGCGGATGGATTATCAGGCAATACAGTAGCAAGCAAGGCTACTGTGAGATAAATAGCGGTAGAAAACAGAAACCATTCGAGGATCCTGCGATAAACGAAATACACATACACAGCCAGTAAAAAAGTGACCGGAAGCGATGCCAGCCAGGCTGTATGCAATCCCAATAAATCATCCACTATCATAAACACAATGACAGGCAGAAAATGTAATACGGGATTAAAAAACGATTCGTTAATTTGCTTTTTTAAGTTCTTCATTAATGTAAAGAAAATCACCAATTATAAACACAGCGTATTCAATAATACGATTTGACCAAGTAATTACAAATAAATTTTTCATAATTTATATTACTCTTGTAACAACAAAGTCTGTGTTTAGTTTGAATTTCTATACAAAAATCCCACAACTTAAACTAAAAAGCCATCATTCGACTTACATATTTTCCGATAATATCAAACTCGATATTAACCGTTGTTCCGGCTTTAATCTGATGAAAGTTTGTAAACTCATAAGTATAGGGAATAATGGCCACCTGAAAGCTGTTGTCGGTAGGATTGCAAACAGTAAGACTCACGCCATTCACTGTAACCGAGCCTTTATCCACTGTCATATAACCGCGACGGGCCATTTCTTTGTCGAATGCATATTCGAAAGTAAAATACCAGCTACCATCGGCTTCCTTCACTTCGGTGCACACAGCAGTCTGATCCACATGCCCCTGCACAATATGCCCGTCGAGGCGACCGTTCATTATCATGCTGCGCTCAAGGTTCACCTTGCTGCCCACCTCGAGTTTTCCCAAATTGGTACGATCCAGCGTTTCCTTTATAGCAGTTACTGTGTAGGTTTTATCGGTCATGGCCACCACAGTAAGGCAAACGCCATTGTGCGCCACACTCTGATCAATTTTCAGCTCGTCGACAAACGAACATTCCATTGTGATATGCAGGTTTTCCTGCTCTTTTTGCAATGCCACCACGCAGGCAGCTTCTTCTATTATTCCTGAAAACATATAAAAACAATTAACCTCTCCCTGACCCTCTCCAAAGGAGAGGGAATGCTCATTTAATTGAGCTTAGTTCATTGAAAGTATTTTTAATAAAATAAATATTGACTCTTTAAATCCTTGTATTTTAGCAACAAATGAATTACATTGCTCACTCCTTCTCCTTTGGAGAAGGCTGGGAAGAGGTCAAGTATTTCTTAAAATCCTCAAAATCTTTACTCATTGCAATGCTTTGCTTTTCGCCTTTCATAAATTCCTGCAGTTTCTCAGGAATTTCGATTTTCTCGCCCAGAATATCCTGCACGGTATCGAGGAATTTGGCCGGATGCGCCGTTTCGAGAAAAATACCTGTTTCGCCCGGCTCGAGCATGTCTTTCAAAGCCTGATAGCCACAAGCGCCATGCGGATCGAGCAGATAGCCTGTGTCTTTGCGACAGGCACGCATGGCATCTGCAATTTGTTCGTCGGTGTAGCTAATACCGCTTATTTCGGATGAAATAGCTTCGTGCGAATGATTATACAAATCGAGAATGCGTGCAAAATTGCTCGGGTCGCCCACATCCATTGCATTGGCAATAGTAGCTACCGAAGGACGCGGTTTGTATTCGCCGGTTTTCAGATATTCGAGGAAAATATCGTTACGGTTATTGGCTGCAATAAAGCGTTTCACGGGCAAGCCCATTCGTTTGGCAAACAGTCCGGCAGTGATATTTCCAAAATTTCCACTAGGCACACAAATCACCATATTGCGGGCTGCTTCCTCCGAAATTTTCTTCAGCTGTGCATACGCATAAAAATAATAAAATGCTTGCGGAAGGAAACGCGCTACATTGATGGAGTTAGCTGACGTTAGTTTCATTTTAGCATTTAATTCTTCGTCCATAAAGGCCGTTTTTACAAGCGCCTGACAATCGTCGAAAGTGCCATCCACTTCAATGGCCGTAATATTTTGCCCCAGTGTGGTGAACTGACATTCCTGTATAGGACTCACTTTCCCTTTAGGGTAAAGCACATACACATGAATGCCTTCGACGCCCAGAAAACCATTGGCCACCGCACTTCCCGTATCGCCCGAAGTAGCTACAAGCACATTTACCTGACGGTTTCCATCATCCGAACGCTGAATAAAATAACTCAGCATACGCGACATAAACCGTCCGCCCACATCCTTAAATGCCAGCGTAGGGCCATGAAACAGTTCCAGACTAAAAATATTCTCCTCAACTTTTACAAGCGGCACATCGAAACTCAGCGTATCGTTAACCATCATTTTCAGCATATTGGCATGCACATCGTCGCCAAAAAGCATATAGGCAGCCATATAAGCCATATCCTGAAACGACATTTTGTCGATATTGTCGTAAAACACAGCCGGGATTTCGGTTATCGAATCAGGCATAAAAAGGCCCTTGTCCTCGGCAAGTCCTTTGATTACTGCATTGGCAAGCGATTCGCCTGTAATCTGTTTGTTTGTACTGTAGTATTTCATATTGATGCCCCCTACCCCCTCCCGCCAATAGCGGGATAAATTGCGGGGAATTTGGTTAGTGTTTTTGCTTAAAAAATCAGCTGCAAAGTTACAAAAAATTCACCCCACACGCAACACTCTGGCACTACCGGCATACTTTACTTCCTGAGGCAGGCCAGTGAAACCCACCTTGCCAAATTCGATACCCATGCTCAGAATAAGCGTGCAGGCATCTGTAAGTTTGTGCATGCAGTCTGTGTCTAACTGAACAGTAATTGTTTGTGTTTCGTAAATGCTTTCGGCAGGGAGCCAGTTTCCGGTAATCACTTCAGCTATACCATGCACTTCGGGCACCACTATGCTGTATTCGTTTACCGTTTCATCAAATGTCAAATCGGAGATTACACCCAGCGATACTATCAGACGGAAATAAGGCAGTCGTTGTACATTCAGAATATCCGTTTCCGTATTAATACGTGGCACACAAACGGTGGCTGTGCCAGTTTCGCGCTGAATGCTTCCCTGCATCAATACCCGCAGCACCGAGTTAAAGGGATAATTCCGGTTCAGGTTAAACCCTTCCAGTGCCTCACGGTAAGCCGAAAGCCGCAAATTCCTTTTTCCAACTTCCGATTCAGCATCTAATTTTATCAGGTTTTTACCCATACCATTCAGCACAGGGGTAATATTATAATCGGCTAAGCGGTGCAGTCCACCCATGGCATAACGCGCCACTGAGCCAAACTTGGCACAGCCACTCCATTCCTTTTGCTGCTTGCGTAGCCCCTCAAACTTAGGCGATGTTTTAATTTTCTCCTTACTGGCACCCCCTTTGGTACGTGCTATTACCTTATCGCTTCCCCGTACGGTATAGAAACTCGCATTCCCAAAACCACCCGTCATTACTATTGTTCCTTTTACTATTGCCATCTGGTTTACCCCTAACCCCTAAAGGGGAATTTAGATTAGTATTGATTTTTTAAAATTGATCTATGTATTGTTTTAGAAACGAAAGTAATTTACATCCCCTTTAGAGCTTGCCCGCTGTGGCAGGGGCTTGGGGTATACATCACCACATCTCTTCCACATCCCATTCACCTTTCATTTTAGATACAAAGATAATTAAATTATTAATTAAACAAATAAAATACATATATATTACATATCAATATAAGTATGCTTTAATTATGTTTTAAAAAAGTATTGTATATGTATTATGTATGTATTATCCTAAAATGAAACTAAAATGAATCATAAACCAGACTACCATCTGGCATACACCGAGAATAAAGTTGTTTCAACGAAAAACAAGGTTATTTCAACGAAAGGATTAATCTGAAATTGATTTTATTTGCAGCCGGGAAACCGACAACTGTTTAAAAACCAACATGTTGAATGCAGCCTTATACCATATTGAGTTGAAAGTTGCTTTGTTGAAAGCCATTATATTGCATTGACTAATAGTACTTTTAAAAATACTTTGTACAAGTTGTACTACAAGGTGTACAACGAAAAATCAGGTTCGTTCTACATTTGTAAACAGATGGCACACAAGATATAACTTCAGATATGTAGAATGAATGAACTTACAAACTAAAAGCAATATGAAAACCTGGTATTCTAATTTTGCTGTAAATCAATGAATTAAAGTTTGTCTTTTTTTTACAACACAGTTTTATATTGTTGCTACGAAATTCAAAACAGGTAGTTTAAGTAATTGGAATTGTTAAATGTCGTATTATTAAATAAGAATTATATTGAACGCAAAGTTGCTAAGACGCAATGACGCAAAGAAAATTTTAACTTACCGTCTTACAAACTTTGCGTACTTTGTGTTGAGAATAGTATATTATTTCTTTCACATTACTTATACCTATTATGATAATACTTATGATAAACTTATGAATTAAGGTAGAATCATTAAATGGAAAGAAATAATTTAGACGATAGTTTTTTTTGAATATAAATGCAAAAAGGCACACGCTAAAAATTCAAACAAAACCCTGAAAGACATAAAACCGTGAATATCAGTGCTGTAAAAATGCGATAAAAGTTTGTCCTTTGATATTGCATACAAAGCTGATAGATTTGGCAGAAAAACAAACAAATAATGCTCATGCTGAACGGCGTGGGTATTATAAAACAGAGATTGTAAAAATAACGGCATTATTATACATGCAGCAAATCGCACCACATACAACCCGCCCCCTGCCAAAGCGCAGAGCTAAAGCGCCCCTTGAGATTGACCTCAAAGGGCCTGTGGGTGAATTGGTGGCAGCTGAGTTTGCCTGGCAACGGGAACATATCAATCAATTGAAAGCACAAATCGAAATCTTAGTGGAACAAACGCAACGACCTATTCTGACATTTACCGAAGACGATTTTGAAGCCATGTTTGGCTTGAAACAACGAGCACAACAAGTCTATCGAAAAAATGGAAAGCTTGATTGTATTAAACTGGGTGAAAAAGTGCTTTATACCCGCCAACATCTCGACGAATTTATAGCACGCTTCGACACGCGAAATAAGAATAAGAGTTTGGAATACCCGTTGGTCGAATTATCGGACATTAAACCATAGTACTTCTTTCATTTTCTTTTCACATTCTATTGCTCTTGTAAATTATTATCTTTACTTTTGACGTTCGAAACAATCGTAACGTACTGACGCAATGCATTGCGTCTCTAATAAAATAAACAAAACATTATTATCGAATAAAAAACGTATCTTTCAACATATTAATTAAATAGCATTCTGCTATTGTTCGCACACCCAAGGAAACCTGAGAAATTTCAAAAAAGCGAACCACAGAAATAGAATGATTAAGCAAGATGCTTGCGCCTAACGGCGTGGGCTTCTGACTTATCATTTCTGTGTGCCCTTCTCAGGGGGTCTTGGGTGTGGATAAGGATTTAGTTCACGCTTTTTGCATCCATAGCGGACTAAAAACTTACCTGAATGATGGTTGATGCGTAAGCAGAAGCCATGAAAAACAATCCTTTCATAGATTATACAAACCAACTCAATAAGGGTTTCACTTTCCGTGAAGCCCTTTTTTGCATATGCATATCCGATATTACTACAAAATTCTAAACTTAAAAGATAATCACTATGGCAAGAATTTACGACAATATTGAACTTAAGTTTACAAAAGGACTTCATGATATAATTACAAATCATGGAGTGAAACGTCTTGATTTTTGTGTGGGATATTTTAACCTGCGAGGTTGGAATTTGGTGGTTGATGAGGTTGAAAATATTGAAGGAGATGAAATTTACGAAGAGGATAAAAAAATACATCGTGTATGCCGCTTGCTGATTGGTATGCACCGACCGCCCGAAGATATAATCCGGAGTTTGTATTCCAATCTGAAAAATAATCTGACCGATAGCGAAGATGTAAAACGTTATAAACGACAAATTGCTGCCGAGTTCCGCAAACAGTTAACTGTTGGCATTCCTTCAAAGGCCGACGAAACAACTTTACGTAAACTTTCCGCTCAACTAAAAAATGGAAAAGTAGTGGTTAAACTGTATTTAAAAGAGCCATTGCATGCAAAATTATATCTTGCCCATCGCCCTGCCGACAATTTCAGTTCTATTCAGGCTATTATGGGTAGTAGTAACCTTACTTATAGTGGGTTAACAGGACAGGGAGAGTTAAATGCTGAGTTTGGCGATAGTGATAGTGCCGAAAAACTGGCGAATTGGTTTAACGACCGTTGGGAAGATAGGCTGTGTATAGATATCTCAGCCGAATTGATTGATATTATTGATGACAGTTGGGCAAGTGACAAATCAATTCCACCTTATTATATCTACCTGAAAACGGCTTATCATTTAAGTCAGGAAGCACGAAATGGAATAAGCGAATATAACTTACCTGTTGAGTTTCAGAATGAACTGTTTGAATTTCAATCTACAGCTGTAAAATTAGCTGCAAGGCATTTGGAGCGAAGAGGCGGTGCAATGATTGGCGATGTGGTTGGTTTAGGTAAAACCATTACAGCCTGTGCAGTGGCAAAAGTGTACGAGATGCGCAATGCTTGTAGTACATTGATTATTTGCCCTGCCAACCTGCAAGCCATGTGGAAAAAGTATGTGGTAAAATATGACTTAAAGGCTGATATTGTTTCATTGTCAAAACGATTGGACTTTGAAACAATGAAGTACTACCGACTGGTAATTGTGGACGAAAGTCATAATCTCAGAAATAACGAGGGCAGTCGTTACCGAAATATTCGCGATTTGATTAATTATCATGGTAGTAAAGTATTGTTGCTTACTGCAACACCATACAATAAGGATTACAGCGATTTAAGCAATCAATTAAAACTTTTCATTCGCGAGGATGCTGATTTAGGTATACAGCCCGAAGCCTATATTCGTTCGTTAGGTGGCGGACGCGAATTTCAGAAACGACATGCCGAAGATTATATCCGTAGCATAAAAGCATTTGAACGAAGCGATGAACCTGATGATTGGCGTGAATTGATGCGTTTGTTTTTGGTAAGACGTACACGTACATTTATCAAGGATAATTACGCGCCAACTGACGAATTTAATGGACGCAAATACCTACAATTTAGCGATGGAACACGTTCGTATTTTCCAGAACGCTTGCCACGAGCTATAAAGTTCCCTACCATTGACAATGACCAATTCAACCGCCTTTATTCACAAGAAATGGTGGATTTAATGGCAACCTTAAAACTGCCCCGCTATGGATTGAGCAAACATATCGACACCGAAAAAAGCAGTGAGGCAAACGATACTGAATTACAGGTATTGGATAATCTTTCGCGTGCCGGAGTACGTATGATGGGATTTTGCCGCACTAACTTTTATAAGCGATTGGATAGTAGCGGCGTATCTTTTCTAATATCACTCTACCGTCATATTCTCCGCAATTCACTTTATTTATACGCCATTGATAATAAACTCCCCTTACCAATTGGCGATGAGGGAAATTTACCCGATGGATATTCGGAAGATGAAGATTTAGAAGGAACATTGTTTGAGAAAGCAAAGGAAACCAGAGAAGAAAATGAATTTGCAGAGCATATCAGTTTTCATACAAACCTCGACGATTATATTGAAAGAGCCAAAGAATATTACCAAACTATTAGCGGAAATACAAGCCGGATTAGTTGGATTGATAGTCGGTATTTTAAACGTTCGCTGAAACTGGCGTTGAAAAAAGACTGCGATACATTGATAAAAATGATTGAGTTGTGTGGTGCCTGGAATCCGGCAACTGACCAAAAACTCAATGCCTTGGCTGAAATGATTACGAAAGAACACAAACACGAAAAAATGATTGTGTTTACTCAGTTCTCTGATACCGCTCATTATGTATTTAAACAACTAAAGAAGCGTGGAATTGAGCAGATTGCATGTGTTACCGGCGATAGCGAAAATCCAACTCACGTTGTGGAACGATTTTCACCTATTAGTAATAATGTAAATACCGAGATTCCTGAAAAAAATCAATATCGTGTGTTAATTGCTACCGATGTACTGAGTGAAGGTCAGAACCTACAGGATGCACATATTATAGTGAATTTCGATTTGCCTTGGGCTATTATTCGCTTGATACAACGGGCAGGGCGTGTTGACCGTATCGGACAAAGTGCCGAAGAGATTTATTGCTATTCATTTTTTCCTGCCGAGGGTATTGAACAAATTATTAATCTACGTCGCCGATTAAATGACCGTATAAACGAAAGCGCCAATATAGTAGGTGGTGATGAAATCTTTTTCGAAGGAAATGAGCAAAACCTGATTGATATGTACAACGAGAAAGGTGGCAGTATCGACGAAGAAGATGATGGTGAAGTAGATTTGGCATCGCAGGCTTTTCAGATTTGGAAAACTGCAACCGAAGCCAATCCTATGATCAAAACAATTATCCCCAATTTGAGTAATGTGGTTTATTCTACCAAAAAGAATACTGACAGTTCGTTGAAAGAAGGAGTTATAACCTACGCCAAAACACACGATGGTAATGATATGCTTACATGGATGAACGGTCAAAAAGAAGTGATAACGCAATCGCAGCATACTATTTTGAATATTCTTTCCTGCTCTATAGACGAACCTGCACTGGAACCGTTGGAAAATCATCATGAGTTGGTCGAAAAATCGGTTTCGCTTATTCAGCAACAAGATGTACGAACGAGCGGAATTTTGGGTAGTAGGTTTAGTACCAAATATCGTGTATTCACTTTACTCGATGGTTATTGCAAAAGCAATGTAAATACGCTATTTGTAACTGATGAACTCAAAATGGCAGTGGACGACATTTACAATTACCCTTTGTTCGAAAATGCAAAATACATTTTAGGGCAATACCTGAAACGAGGTGCACAAGTAATGGAAATAGCCGAATTGGTGGTGGAACTTCGCAAAAGCGATGAACTATGCATAGTGAACGATGAGGAAAACAAACATAAAGACCCGCAGATTATCTGTTCGATGGGTTTGAAGAATAATGTGTCAATACTGCCCCCAACCCCCTAAAGGGGGCTTAAAGAGTGGTATGCGAGATGATTTGCAATAATACAGTTTTTGTAGACGAAAGTAATTTCTGTTCCCCTTCAGGGGTTAGGGGCGGAAACACTAGACTAAAATAACCAACAACACCTCAATTTAGTCTGCTTGCGGAATGTATCAATGAAATAGTAAATGGTAAATTAGAAAATAGTAAATATTTCTTGGCTCTTGAATCTAAAATCTAAAAAAAATGAATCGAAGTACTTTTAATCAATATCTTACATTTGCTCAATTTGCCGAATTCTTTAATGAATTAGGCTGGGACCGTGCCGGAAGTCAATTAGATTCTGCTATCACTGTTGACGATACAGATTATGAGTTTAAAGCCGTTTCTCAGAAAAGAGGATTTATAATTTATGTGGCCGAAGTGGATGCAATTCCACAAAATGCACAATGCCGAAAGATTGACATTAAGTTACGACGATACTCCAACGATTATATTCTGATTTTTACAAAGCCAGGCAGCGAACATCATTTATGGATTACTCCGGTAAAGACTGTAGAAAAACGCGATTTAGTAACCATAGAATATCAAAACCCTGCGCAAGCCGAATTCCTGTTTAGCAAGCTGAATGATATTAGCTTTGAGATTTCCGAAGAAGTAACCATTGTAGATGTAACCACTCGTATACACAAAGCATTTGAAGTAAATGCGGGCAAAATAACCAAAGACTTTTATGCCGGATTTAAACAGCAACACAAGTCGTTTGCCAACTTTATTGATGGTATTCAGGTAGAGGGTGATAAGCAATGGTATGCTTCGGTTATGCTTAACCGATTGATGTTTTGTTATTTTATTCAGAAAAAAGGATTTTTGAATTTCGATGAACATTATCTGCGTAATAAACTAAAATGGACACAGGAACAGCAAGGTGAAAATCAGTTCTTTTCCAGTTTCTACAAAGGTTTTTTGTTGATGTTGTTCCGGGGTGGATTAAACACCCCCACCCACAATACCGATTTTGAAAAAGTATATGGACGCATACCGTACCTGAATGGAGGTATGTTCGACGAACATCAGTTGGAAAAACAATACGAAAATATTGATATTGCCGACGATGCATTTGTAACACTTTTCGATTTCTTTGATAAATGGCGTTGGCATTTGGATACACGCATTACAGCTACCGGCAAAGACATAAATCCCGATGTGTTGGGTTATATTTTTGAGCAATATATCAACGACCGTGCTCAGATGGGTGCTTACTATACCAAAGAAGATATAACCGAATATATTGGCAAAAACTGTATTATTCCGTTCCTTATGGATGAAGTGGCAAAAACTTCGTCGGGTAAACACTTTACAGCCAACGGCTATGTATGGCAAACCGTTAAAAACAGTGGTAACCAATACATTTACAGTGCCGTAAAAAAAGGAATTGATTTGCCACTGCCAGACTTTATTGAAAAAGGCATTGACACCACGCAACCCAATTTATTAGAACGTCGTTCCCGCTGGAACGAACCGACTTACGAACAACACGCTTTGCCTACCGAAATATGGCGCGAAACAGTGGAACGTCGCCAGCGCTGCAAAAAGTTGATTAACAAGATTTCGAACGGAGAAATTACCCAAATCAACGATTTTATAACCTATAATCTCGATATTCGTACCTTTGTGCAGGACTTGCTCGATAAAGCAAAAGACCATCTGTTTGTACTTCATTTTTACCGTGCTTTATTAAAAATAACCATATTAGATCCCACTTGCGGCTCGGGAGCTTTCCTTTTTGCGGCACTTAATATACTGGAACCGCTTTACGAAATCTGCATTGCCCGTATGGAAGAGTTTAATCGCGAAAATCCGAACTTATTTAAAGACGAATTAGCCGAAATAACCAATAAATACCGCAGCAATATACAGCATTTTATTTACAAAAGCATTATTCTGCGTAACCTGTACGGAGTAGATATCATGGTGGAAGCCACCGAAATAGCTAAGCTACGCTTGTTCCTTAAAATGGTAGCCGTGGTAGATGTAAACCGCCGTGCCGATAACCTTGGCTTAGACCCATTGCCCGATATTGACTTTAATATACGTTGTGGAAATACATTGGTGGGTTACGCCACCGAAGCGGAGCTTGACCACGACCTGACTTATGGCGATATGTTTGCCAACCTCGAATTTAAAGAAAAAGTAGAGGATGGCATGGATAAAGTGGCACTCACTTACCAACGCTTTAAAGAAATTCAGTTGAACCATCATGCCGATATGGAAAGCTTTAAACAAGCTAAAACTGAATTGAATAGTCGACTTAAAGAACTTAACAATACACTAAATCGGCGACTTCACAGCACTCAAAGTGCTTTGAAGTATGAAGATTGGCTCACATCTCACCAACCATTCCATTGGTTAGCTGAATTTTACCAAATAATAAAAGGAAATGGTGGTTTTGATGTGATTATTGGAAATCCGCCGTATGTTGTTTATTCAGATTCATCTTTTAACTATAAGATTAAGAAATATGAAACTGCTAATTGTAAAGACTTGTATGCATTTGTGATGGAAAGGTCTACAAGAATTTTAAATATAAATGGAACTGCAGGGATGATTATTCCTATATCAATAATTAGCACAGATGGTTTCACTGATTTAAGAAAGGTTTTATCTAATCAAATGGTAAATATTTGGTATAGCTCATATTCAATGAGACCCGCTAAATTATTTGATGGAGTTGAAAAACACTTAACTATTTTCCTTGCAAACAGAATTGGACAAAAACAAATTTATTCTAATAAATATTATAGATGGAATTCTGAGTTTAGAGAATTTCTTTTTGAGTCATTAAAATACACTTCAATCACTAACGTATCCTTACATAATGATTCTATTCCTAAGGTAGGCACAAAACTTGAAACGAGCATTATTGAAAAAATTAAGAGGAACAAATTGATTAGTACTTGTATTTTAAATAGTAGCCAATATAAAGTTTATCATACACGTAAACTTAGATATTTTCTTCAATTTTTAGATGTCGCACCAAAAATATATGAACAAAATGGCGCACTGCGAGTAACATCAGAATTAAAAGAGCTTTGTTTCGAGGATGATAAAGATCGATTAGTGATGAATGCAACGTATTTATCTTCATTGTTCTTTTGGTATTATATAAGTTATTCTGATTGTAGAAATTTAAATAAAAGAGAAGTAGTGACTTTTCCATTTAGTCTCAAAGAGGTTAGTGACTTTTTGAAAAGTGACTTATCCATGCTTGCATCAAACTTGTTAGTTGAACTTCAAGAAAATTCATTTTTTCAAGAAGCATCATATAAGAAATATGGTGTGTTGAAAATGCAAGTGTTTCAACCACGTCAATCCAAACCCATTATCGACGAAATCGACAAAGTATTAGCGGCGCATTATGGTTTTACGGATGAGGAGTTGGATTTTATTATCAACTACGATATTAAGTATAGGATGGGTAAAGAGTTGGAGGGAGAAGATTGATGACCGCATAGCGGTCGTATATTTATAGAAAAACAACATTTATGTGTGTTGTTCGACCCCTACGGGGTCGTATGGTGGTGTTGGTAATGTATTTTCTATAAATGTGTTATCCCTACGGGATAAAGATAATGTATGGTTTGTTATTCTATAAATATGTAATCCCAATGGGATAAAGAAAAAAGACATTTTACGTTTGTATATTTTTTTCGATGCCGTAGGCATCATATATTTATAGAAATAGCATTCCAATTCGGTTTCCCCGACGCCGTAAGTGTCGTATATCTATAGAAAATGACAAACGTGCGCGATGGTGCGACCCCGACGGGGTCGTATGATGGTGATTATAACGTGTTTTCTATAAATATGTTATCCCTATGGGATAAAGAAAATGTGTGGTTGGTTATATTATATTTTCTATAAATATGCTATCCCTACGGGATAAATACACGTAATATTTTCATATTTTTGCATATTAAACAATTCTAAACCCCAAAATTATGTCGAACACTTTTTCTCAAATTTACATTCAGGTGGTATTTGCCGTACAAAACCGAAAAGCACAAATTAAACTCACTTGGGAAAACGAACTTTATAAATACATTACTGGTATCGTTCAAAACAAAGGTCAAAAAATGCTTGCAATAAATGGAACTTCCAATCATATTCATTTCCTTATTGGCATGAAACCATCATGTTGCCTATCTGATTTAGTCAGGGAAGTGAAAAAATCTTCGAACTCATTCATTAAAGAAAATCATTTTATACCAGCAAATTTTAACTGGCAAGAAGGCTTTGGCGCTTTCTCATATAGCCAATCACATCTCACTACAGTGATCAATTACATTGAAAATCAAAAAACGCACCATAAGAAAAAAACATTTAAAGATGAATATATTGCCATGCTCAAAGCATTTGAAATTGAGTTTAATGAAGAGTTTACATTTGAATGGTTGGATGAAAATGAATTAGATTAATGAAGTTACTCGGAAATATTGAATTGCTAAAATTGCCAAAAACAGGTTTTTTATGTAGTAGAAACATAAAGCCAGCGGATGTTTTGAAATGTTATGATTGGGCTACAGAGCAACGAAAGTCAGATAATTGTGTAATGAGTGGATTTCACTCAAAAATTGAAAAAGATGTATTACATTTTTTACTTAAAGGAAAACAACCATTAATACTTGTTTTAGGTCGTTCATTATACAAAAAGATTCCGGAAGAATTTATAAAACCATTGGAAGAAAACAGACTGCTGATTGTATCTGTAGTTTATCAAACAACAAACCGACAGTCAGTTGAATCAGCTATGATACGAAATAAATATATTATTGAGAATGCAGATGAAGTGGTTTTTGGTTCGTTAGACCCCAATGGAATGTTAAATCAACTATTCACAGAAACAAAAGATTTATACAAATATATAATACTTTAATCTCATGACAAAGCTCGAAAAACTTTATCAATTAATTGTTTACTCAAAAGAACTTGGCTTATCTTTAAACGAAGAAATGCTTCAACAAGCCGACCAGCTTGAAGAAGAATTAATCAAAAACGAAGTCATTCCCCGACTTTCCGAAAGCATCGAACCCATTATCACTCAGATACAACGCCCTATTGTGTTGGTAGTAGATTATGTGCCGGGAGAAGCGCTTAGTGTACGCCTTACCCGCAAGCGTGTAATTATGGACGAGAGCGAAAGTAAACAATACTCCTTAGCTCCACTACCTAATAAAGAGCGCACGAAAAAGACAGATAAAACCATTACTTCGTCACCAAAATCGTCGTGGACTGGCTTGGTAGTCACATTTCCCAATGGCAAAGTAATCAATAACCGTTATGCTTACGAAACACTGATTGAAGTAGTTGAAACAGTAGGTATTCAAAAAGTTGCTGAGTTGGGATTAAAGCATGTAGGGCTGGATTTTATCAGCAAAACCCGTGATGATTTTTACAACCAGCACGAACTTCCGGGGGGATATTTAATTCTTACCCATTCGTCCACCGATAAAAAGAAGCGGCAACTGGAGGAGATATCGGAAAAGTTGGGATTGGAGTTGAAAGTGGAAGTGGTGTAGGGCAGCATGCGCCGTCGCCAATAGAATGGTAATATCACCTTTGTCGGGCGGGCGGCGGAATGTTTCTTTCCTTAGTGCACTGTCATTCCGATACGATGTGAGGGAACTTAACAGCATCGCCGTAGGTTTCCACTCCTGATTCGCATTGTTTATAAAAAATCAAGGCGAGTTCATTAATTATCATATAGTTTTGGTTGTATAATTAAAATAAATTTTCTATTTTTGACAGAGTATTTAACGCAAATAAATAACATAAAAAAAACAGATAGATATAGAATAACCAATAATTGAGGCCTGGCATAGCTTGTGTCTGCATATTAAAAATAACATATTAATTAAATAGCATTCTGCTATTGTTCGTACACCGGAAACCTAGGAAATTTCTATACAAACGAACACACAAGAAAACAATGTGGCAAAATGCTCACGCCAAACGGCGTGGGCTTTTGACTTATCAACTGCGTGGATTACCTCTGACAAAGGTGGTTTGCATTATTGATAGTCATGTGCCCACGCTTTTTGCATCTTTAAAGTACAAATTCAGACTAAATAATATTTGAACCAATGGCGAGATTCAAATTTTTAAAATGAAAAAACCAAAACACATAACAACCAGTATTGACATGGATGGATCTGTAGCCGAAGTATTTTTGGCTAAGTTCAACCAGCTGGCAGCGCTATGTGAAAAAGTAATAGAACAAAATGAAAACAGTGAGAAAGAGATTATCCGGTTAAACCAAAAGATTGATGCACTACAAGAACCTAAAATATACTCAATTCAGGATCTTTGCCGGATATTCAATGTGAGTCCCAATACCATTTCCAAATATATTAAGCAAGGCCTATTGCCTTGCTGTAGCGAAGGTCAGAAGGTTTGGTTTACATCGGAACAAGTAAATGAATTTAATCGCAGAACTGACAATCGGACTAAGAGTGTTTTAATAAATTCAACGCAGGATATGAAAAGAAATTAAATTAAACTTTACAAAACGCTCTCTTTTTTGTAATTTTGCAACCATAATAATAAGCGTGAGCTATTGACTTATCTTCTTGTGTGGGCTTCCTAGGGCCTCGGTGGATGGATAAAGATTTAGTTCACGCTTTTTTTATGCTCACACATTACACACTTCCAACTTAAATTTTCAATTACAAGCCAACGAAAAGTGCTATAACCACTGTTTTTTGAAGTATTAGTGTTAAACTTTATGCTTAGCTGTAATAAAATTTATTAATGTTTTAAAGCAGGGTTACGCAAACCAACGCATACTGGCGCAAACCGACGCAAAAAGAACACAATACACTGTTTTACTGTATTTTACACTTATTTTCGCATTTGTTTTTACATAATATCCACCGTATCTTTACAAAGTCAAACGACACTTCTCCGGCAAATAGTCTGTTAAGTTTTCCCGTTTGACAACAAAGAAAATGGCAACAAGCCAAAACCCTTTATCAGGCCAAATGAAAGGATCGGTGGCCAATTTTGTAACTTCCTCACGGAACGGACAAAATGAGATCCGGATTAAAGCGTTCAATCCGAAGGACGCAAACTCCCCTGCACAACAATTGCAGCGGGCGTGCTTTAAACTAATCGGAGACGAGTATCAAACCTTTGGCGGTATTCCGGACGAGGGCTTTCCTGAAAGGCCTTCGAACCAATCGGGGTACAACCAGTTTATGGCTGCCAATCTGCCTGCTGCCATAGATAAAAGCGGGGCAGAACCTGTGATTGACTACAGCAAACTGACGGTGTCCAATGGCACATTGCCTCAGGTAGTAGTTACTGGTGGTTCGGTAGTACCGGCGGGTATTAGTATTACCTACCAAACCAATGTAAAAATACCAAAAGTAAAGGCCGATGATGTGGTGATGGTAGTAGCAAAAACCCAAATTGGTGAATTGCTGTACGAAAAAGCAACACGCACCGATGCCCTTAGTGCTACCATTTTGATCGACTACCCTGGTATTCAGGCAGCTGATGTGAAGTGTTGTTATCTGTTTGTATTGAGTGCCGACGGTAAGCGAGCCTCTAAATCGGTATTCGTTCCACTGGTATAAAACAGATTGTGTAGTTTGGTTTAAAACAGGAAAAAACCATCGTAAGTCGTAGTGCTTAGGGTGGTTTTGCTTTATATGATTATCAGCAAAGCTAACTAATCACTTCCGTTTTCGATACAGATAAGATTGCAGCACATGGCCATCTCATTTTCCTCAATTGATATACACCGATAGCAGCAGCTTCGAGTGAACCACGACCTTCGAATACTTCAGGCACATCGTAGTCCATTACACTCATGCTGGCAATCTCGCTGCCCGACGCAAAACCTGTAATCAATTCTAGTTATTTCAATATATTTTTCTAGGAAATTTCAAATAAACAAATTCAGTGTTGTCCGGTAAAAATTTTCAAAATGACTAAAATGAGATCTCTCACTCCGTTCGAGATGACAATCAGTTAGTTATACATTTGTGCTAAAAATTCGTTCACGGCACTAGTGTTCATATGGTTGACACTCGAATTGTCGCGGTTTGGAACTAAAGCATCTAATTCGTCAATGAAAATTATACTTGGTGCATTTTTTCACAATTAAATTTTTGTATTTGAAATAATATTCTTATCTTTGACGCCGATGTCAAACGCTAAAGTCAAAACTAATAAAATCTATTACAATGAATGAAGAATTAGTGCTGGAAGATAAAATTATCGGCTCTGCAAAGCGTGTTTTTCTTGAAAAAGGATTTGAGAAAGCCAAGATGCAGGAAATAGCCGATACAGCCGGTATAAGCCGTACTGCCCTTAATTACTATTTTCGTACAAAGGATAATCTGTTTTACAGCATTGTTAACCAGATATTTGACGGGTTGTTGCCACGTTTTGAGCAAGTACTGGAAAAGCAAAATCAGACTTTTTCAGAGCGGATTGCCGATTTGGTGGATACGTATAATGAGTTTTTGCGTGCTAACCCCGATATTCCGTTTTTCATCATTTCGGAAATCAATCGTAATCCGCGACTATTAGCCGGATTTATACAAAACAGTAAAAAAATCAACGGCTATTTATCGTTTCTTAAAAAGATGCTTGACACTACACAAAAGCCGGAAGGCGTAAATTATGTGGTTCAAATGCCTATTGAAGAGTTGATTACACTCTTTTACGGACTGATTTTTATGCCGTATGTTATTTCGCCGATGGTAAAAGAGTTATATAGTAACGATGGAGAACGTATTGCCGAATACTACGACCATCATGCTGACAATGTGAAGTTTATGCTGAAAAAATTAATTGTTGATGCAAACTGAAAAGATGGAAGACTTATGCGGAAGTTAAATCAGCATTACCTGTCCCGATAACTTTCGGGAGGGTTCGGCGGATAGGGGTTTAATGTTGAAATTAACAACTATAACATTTATTTTCATCTACTTATTTCTAACTTAAAATATGAATTCTCTACTAAATATTGGTCTTGATGCCGGTTCTACTACGTTAAAGGTGGTGGTAACCGACAGTAATCATCATGTTATTTACAAAAAATACCGCCGCCATTACGCAAATATTGCCGGGACTCTCCATGAAATATTGCAGGAATTAATCGGGATAATAGGCGACCAGCCGGCAAAGCTTTGCATTACTGGTTCTGCCGGAATGGGAATTTCCGAACGGAGCGGGGTACAGTTTGTGCAAGAAATAGTGGCATCATGCGAGGTAATCACGGCACACTTTCCGGAAATAAACGCCTTCGTGGATATTGGCGGTGAGGATAGCAAGATGATTTTTTTCTCCAAAGGAAAATCGCCGGATATGCGGATGAACGGAAGTTGCGCAGGCGGTACGGGTTCGTTTATCGACCAGATGACAACGCTGCTCAATGTGGAGATGGACGAGTTTAACCGCCTGGCTGAAAACTCCACGACCATTCACCCGATAGCATCCCGTTGTGGTGTTTTCTCCAAAACCGACGTGCAGAATTTATTGGCTCGAAATGTGTGTAAAGAAGACATTGCCGCTTCCGTTTTTCATGCCGTGAGCATGCAGGTAATCACTTCTCTGACAAGAGGATATGAGCTTATACCTAAAGTATTTCTTTGCGGTGGACCATTCACTTTTGTCCCGGCGCTTCGCAAAGCATTTGTGCAGGCTAATCGCTTAAAAGAGGAGGATATTATTTTGTCGGAAAATTCAGAAGTAATTCCAGCTTGGGGTGCGGCAATTTTGGCTGATGAACAAATAGAAACCCGCTTGATTTCTGAATACGATACTCTTTTTCAAAAGCCGGTAAAGCGAACGTTTAAATTTGCTCCTAATCCGTTGAAACCGCTTTTCAAAGATGCGGACGAAAGAGAAATCTGGGAAAAATCGAAAGAAAAATACAAAATACCGGCTATCGCTATCAGCGAAATCAGAAAACCAAACTGCTACATCGGTATTGACAGCGGCTCCACCACTACAAAAATCATTGCAACGGACGAGAATGGAAACGTGTTTTTCAGGCATTACGCCAAAAACAACGGACTTTCTCTGCGTGCCGTGGAAACCGGATTGCAAAAACTGCTGAAACAGACGCAGGATGCAGGTTTGGAGATGAAAGTGCTGGGCAGCAGTGTTACCGGATATGGCGAGGATTTGATTAAAAAAGCGTTTCAACTTGATGTGGGAATAGTGGAGACCATTGCCCATTATCTTGGAGCTTACCATTTTAATAAGGATGTTTCCTTTATTCTGGACATCGGCGGGCAAGATATGAAAGCCGTTTTTATTGAAAATGGAATTATAAAACGGCTTGAAATCAACGAGGCATGCTCATCGGGCTGCGGCTCCTTTATCGAAACATTTGCCAAATCGCTTAATTTTGATGTGTCCGATTTTTCGACAATTGCCCTGCAATCCAAAAATCCATGCGACTTGGGAACACGATGTACCGTTTTTATGAATTCAAAAGTGAAACAGGCACAGCGTGAAGGAGCATCTCCGGCAGATATTTCGGCAGGATTGGGCTATTCGGTCATAAAAAATTGCCTGAATAAAGTGTTGAAACTGAAAGACACAAAAGAACTTGGCAAACACGTAATGGTGCAAGGCGGCACTTTCCGGAATCTGCCTGTGATAAGGGCTTTGGAGATAGAACTTGACAGGGAAGTGATGATAACCGATTTCCCGGAATTGATGGGAGCTTACGGTGCGGCGCTGTATGCTAAACGGAGTTTTGAAACGGGCAAAACCATGCCTCGAACGCTGTCTCAAGTGTCAGAGCCACAGCCTTATACGGAAAGAAAAACAGTTTGCAAAGGGTGTGAAAATAATTGCACGGTAACCTGTTTCAAATTTGAAAACCGAAATACGTTTTATTCGGGAAACAAATGCGAGAAAATATTTTCCAATTCAGGGGAAAAGCAAGTAAAAGGCGCCAATCAGCATGCAGAGAAATATGCTTTGTTGTTTGACAGAGAGACTGTGGAAAATCCAAAAATCACATTGGGTATTCCCCGGGCTTTGGGAACGTATGAAAATTATCCGTTCTGGCACGCCTTGTTTTCTGCCTGTGGAATTAAACTGAAGCTTTCCGACACATCCACGATGAAACAATACGAAACCGGTATTGGTACGGTGATGGCGGATAATATTTGTTTCCCGGCAAAACTTGTTCACGGGCATATTCTCAACCTGATAGACAAAAAAGTGGATAGAATTTTCATGCCCTTTGTGGTGTATGAAAACAAGGAAGACAAAGATACGGTCAACAGCTACAATTGCCCGATTGTGTCGGCATATTCGGATGTGATAAATAGTGCGATGAACCTGGAGAAAAACTTCGGCATTCCGCTGGATGCGCCTACTTTTACATTTGCCGATAAAAAATTGATGAAAAAAGCTTGCAAAGAATATATTCAGAAACTTCTCCCGAAAATTGACAAAAAAATTATCAATCGGGCTTTTGACAATGCACTGCAGGCGCAATTGGATTATGAAAAATCGCTGAACAACCGCTCCAAAGAAATTTTGGCAAAAGCCGTTGAAAAGGAACGTCTGGTGATTTTGCTTGCCGGACGTCCATACCACATAGACCCGCTTATTCAGCATAAAATAGCTGATATGGTTACTGATTTTGGTGCCGATGTAATCAGCGAAGACATTGTGCGTGAGCTTTATATGCCCGCAAACGATGTGCAAAGTGTGATGCAATGGGCGTACACCAACCGGATTTTCAAATCGGCGCTTTGGGCGGCAAATGATGCGCCGGGCAATGTTAATTACGTGCAGATTACTTCGTTTGGCTGCGGGCCCGATGCGTTTATTCTGGATGAAGTGAATGATATCATGCACCGTGCCGGAAAAAACGCTACCATCATCAAAGTGGACGATATTAACAACCTTGGTTCTACCCGTTTGCGTATCCGCTCGCTGATTGAGAGTTTGAAATTTAAGAATGACGACGGGTATTACAAAAAAGAAATTGCTGTTCACACTCCGCCATTTATGGATGAAGACAGGCGCAGAACCATTATCGGGCCGTGGTTTGGCGATTTGTATTCGCCGTTTATTCCGGCAGCGTTTGAAGCGCTGGGCTACAAATACGAGAACCTGCCGCCAAGCGATATGCAGTCAGTGGAGTTTGGTTTGAAATATTCCAATAATGAAATTTGCTATCCGGCTACCTTGATAGTCGGCGACATTGTGAAAGCGCTTAAAAGCGGGAGATACCACCGGGATGAAATAGCTGTGGGCATTTCGCAAACGGGTGGTCAGTGCCGTGCTACAAACTACGTGGCTTTGATAAAAAAAGCTATGATTGCGGCAGGTTACGGCGATATTCCGGTCATTACGGTCAGTACAAGCAACGGGAACCTGAACTACCAGCCCGGCATGAAAATGAAATGGCGGGGAATGATTAAATCACTGCTTACGTGCATTGTTTACGCCGATTGCATTTCGCAGTTTTACTACTCCACTGCGCCGAGAGAAAAGGAAGAAGGCGCTGCTAAACGGGTGAGAGATAAATACATTGAACTGGGTATTGAAGTCATGCGTGCCAATGATGATAAGCGTTTTTACAAGCTGATAAAGGAAGCTGCCGATGAATTTCTGAAAATAAATAACCGGCATGATATTCCACGCATCGGGATTGTGGGTGAAATTTATGTGAAATACAATAATTTCGGACATAAAAACGTAGTAAACTGGCTTATCTCACAGGGCGTAGAACCTGTTTTACCGCCGATTTCCAAGTTTTTCTTAAATGCCTTTGCCAGCAAAGAAGCTCGAATTGAAGGAAATATAACGGAACGTTCCACGCCGAAATTTATCACGGATTGGATAGAAAAATACGCCTACAAAATTATCCGGAAAATGGAAGCAGGTATCAGGCATTATCCGTTTTATATCCCTGTAAGCAATGTGTATGAGGATGCAGCGGCGGCATCCAAAATCATCAATCTGAATTCGCAGTTTGGCGAAGGGTGGGGGATTGCGGCAGAATTTGGCGAATTCGCACACAACGGTGTGAATAACGTGGTCAGCCTCCAACCATTCGGATGTATAGCCAATCATGTCATTTCTAAAGGGATAGAAAAACGCACCCGTGAAATTTATCCGAATCTTAATCTGCTTTTCCTTGATTTCGATAGCGGCATGAGCGAAGCAAATATCTTTAACCGCTTGCATTTTATGATAAAGAATGCAGAGATAGAAAAGCCCCTCCAAACCGGGCTGAAGGAGAGACTTTTAGAAAGGGAAGTGGTGTGAGGAATTATTTTTTTCACTACTATCAAAGTCAATGTATAATTTTCCATTAACTTTGCGTTTATGAACTCCTTCGCCGCCATAGATTTCGAAACCGCCAATCAGCATGCTACAAGTGTTTGCAGTGTGGGAATTGTAGTTGTTCGTGAAGGTGAAATTACGGAGAAGTTTTACAGTTGTCCATTCCATTCGGAAAAATATCAGTCCGATAGCAAATGAAATGATTAACAGGAATAAAACCCAAAGGAAAATAAAGAAAGTAAATACAGTTTTCTTGTGCTTTGGTGCGAGATAAACACCTGAGTAAACACCAAATCCAACTGCAAATGCTTCTCTTAAAAAAACAAACAAAGGTCCTAAAAAGTAGTGTCCGCCATAGTCGTCCACGGAATTAATGTCTTCCACCATATTGCTACTTATGAAATAAAATGTCCAAGACAGACAGAGTTTTGAAACAATATAAATAGTCGTAGCAAGTGGAATAAAAAATGTCCACCTAAGTATTTGTCTGAATATGTTATTTGTCTGGTTCACGGTCTTCTTAAAATCACAGCTAACGGATTATTTACGTAACTACCCATTTAAAACATTCGTAAATGAACCTATTGTTAAATAATAATTATTTGTAAATAAATCATTTAATTACATTTATAAAAAGCATTTAAGAATTGCGTTTTTATTCATTAGGTATGATGGGCTTTATCAGCTGCTGCATAAACTCCATTTCGTGCAGCAAGCCATAGCTTCCGTTTTCGCAGGCAAATTCATCGTATTGCTGCACGCTGTCGGGCAATTCGCCGGGACGATAAACGACAAACGGCACAGGTTTGTTGGTATGCGTGCGAATAGCGCAGGGCGTTGGGTGATCGGGCAAAAGCGCAATGGTCACAGGTTCGTTCCATTGCAACACGGCATCGAGCACCGGTTTCACAATGCGTTTATCGAGATATTCGATGGTTTTAATTTTCAGATCTACATCACCTTCGTGACCGGCTTCGTCGCTGGCTTCGATATGCAGATACACAAAATCGTCGGTTTTCAGCGCTTCAATGGCTGCCTGTGCTTTCCCTTCGTAATTAGTATCGTAAAGTCCGGTAATTCCTTCCACTTCAATCACTTTCAGTCCGGCATACACCCCGATACCACGAATCAGGTCGACTGCCGATATTACTGAACCGCTTTTAAGCCCGTAAAGCTCCATCAGTGTTTTCATTTCGGGACGATAACCGGGCGACCAGGGCCAAATACTGTTGGCTTTGTCCTTGCCGGCAGCAGCACGTTTCAGATTGACCGGATGATTTTCGAGCAAAGGTTGCGAACGAAGAATCAGATCGTTGAGCAGTTCAGCCGTTTCACCGGCTTCAGCGCTTTCAGCTTTTATCATTACATCGGTAAACGGCGTTCCGGGCACATCGTGTGGAGGAGTGCAATGTAACTGCTTTTTACCACCTTTCATTTTCAGCAAATGCCGATACGAAACTCCGGGATAAAAGCTAAATATCTCATCTCCGAGTTCTTTCTGCAGAAAAAGCATCAGTTCTTCAGCCTCTTCGCTACTGATATGACCTGCCGAATGATTTTTGATTTTGCCGTCTTCGATGCAAATCAGATTGCAGCGCATGGCCATTTCGTTTTCCTCAATGGATACTCCAATGCTAGCAGCTTCGAGTGAACCACGACCTTCGAATACTTTCGGCACATCGTAACCCAACACACTCATGTTGGCAATTTCGCTACCCGGCGCAAAACCTGCCGGAATAGTGTCGAGCATTCCGCAACGACCCATTGCAGCTAATTTATCAATATTTGGTTTATCGGCCACCTGTAAACAGGTTTTATGGCCCAGCGATGCAATCGGCTCATCAGCCATCCCGTCGCCAAGAATAATAATGTATTTCATAAGACCCCAAACCCCTAAAGGGGCATCAATAAACACCCCTATTCAAAATTATTGCCGGGGATAAATTAGTAATTTTTCTGATCAGTTTTCTTAATAAATTTGCTATTCATAATTAATCTCACAATAAAAGAATAGCAGTAAATGAGAGTGTATCAAAAGCTAAGATAAGAAAACTAAAACTTTCAAATCGAAACTCTCAACTGCCCCCAACCCCCTTAAGGGGGCTGTAACATTGCGCAAATAAAGAAATTACGTTGCACAAACTAAGTCCCCTTTAGGGGATTTAGGGGCAAAACAAAAAGTTATTACAATTTGTAACTTTAAAATTACTCAAGCATACTTTTGATACAGCCTTATGTTTGCAATCCTCACTTTTCCTCCCCTTTGGGGAGGTCAGGTGGGGCTTACAAAAAATCTTTATAATCGTCCAGCGCTTCTTCGAATTTACGCACTGCTTCCTCTAATGTTGTATAACTTTCGCCGCCCGCTGCATTCAGGTGACCGCCACCGCCAAACAAATCGGCTGAGACCTTATTGGCAGGAAAAGTGCCCTGCGAACGAAGTGAAATTTTAATTTTATCCGGATCCTCACGCATAAAAACCGAGAACAGCACACCATCAATGGAAAGTGGCATATTTACAAGTCCTTCAGCATCACCGTTTTTAAAATTAAACTCTTTGAGTTCGTCAAGCGAAAGGGTAATAAGAGCAGCCTTATTTTCGGGATATATTTTCATCTTTTGATACAATGCATAGCCCATAAGCCTCATTCTATCAGCCGAATATGTATTGAAAACCCTGCGATAAATATCATCTTTGTCCACACCGAGTTTTATCAACTCATAAACAATTGAATATATTTCAGGCTTATTTGAGTTATATGTAAATGCTCCCGTATCTGTCATCATGCCCGTATAGATACATTCTGCGCAAGCCAGATTTATTTTTGAAAAATCGCCCAAACGACAAATCAGTCTGAAAATAAGCTCACTGGTCGACGAGATTTCGGGATACGAAATAGTCACCTTGGCATAATCGCCGGGATGTAAGTGATGATCGACAAGTATTTTGGGTGCCGCAGCGTCTTTAACAACCTGTTCCATACCTGCAAGACGATTGAGCACATTAAAATCGAGTGTAAAAATCAGATCGGTAGCAGCAATGATTTCATCACATTTTTGTTTATCGTTTTCGTATACCAAAACTTTATCAGCTCCGGGCATCCAGGCCAGAAAATCGGGAAAAGCAGTTGGTACAATCACCTGAGGCTCTTTATCTATGGTCATCAGATAATGCCACAATCCGAGCGCTGAACCCATAGCATCGCCATCGGGCCCCACATGCACCACAATTACCATAGTTTCGGCCTTGTCAATTTCCTTTTGAACCTTGTGAATCAGGTCTTCGGCTATTACTTTTGAAATCATTAGGTTTTTCTTTTAATTTGAGCACAAAAATAGCAAAAAAATATGATTCTGAGCGTTTTCGACGCAGTCAACTTTTAATCTGAAAAGTTCAGCACAAAAGCGCCTTTTTCGGCTACAGAATAGAACGGAATGTTCTGAGCCAGGCATTCACGACGAATACTACCCGTGTACCAATCCGAAATTGTATTATCCACAATAACGCATTTTGGCCGCACACAGTTCAACACTTCAGCCATACGGGGTTTCTGACGACCACCGATGATCAGAAAATCGACATCGATAGGGCTTTCGGTGTATTTTGCCCGCAAACTTTCGTCGGTAAGCAGGAAGAAGCGTAATTTACGAAACTCAGCGAAACCACTATCATACCACGACTGATCGTTCACAGCATAATCATCGCTGAATTTTTCTTTCAGAATAAATGCAGAAGCCAGCCTGGCAAACGAAGGCATATCGGTACTGAAATAATAATGCTGAGCTGCATTCACAAAACTCAGATGTGTTTGTCGGTTATCGGAATACACAATAAATCTGTCGGTTTGCAGCGTATGATAATGCCTGTAAAGATCGGCACTCACCACAAACAACGTTAAACACAAAGCGGTGAATAACAGCATATACTTTTTATAATTGAAGTATGCGACTAACAATACCACAGCCATACTGACCGACAACAACTGCCACGCGTCAATAGAAAGAAAAGTAAGTGAAAAAGGCAAATCGTGAATAAAAGAAATACTTCCGTTTAAGATTTTCAGAAACAATTTCAGCAAAAATGCAATGGCATCCGATAGCAACGGAATTGGGGAAACCACAAAAAGCGCTACTGCAAAATAAATAATCAGCGTGGCAAACGGAATGGCTATCAGATTTGTCAGCAGAAAATAATTTGGAAACTGATGAAAGTAAAACACCGAAAGTGGCGCTGTTCCAATTTGAGCGGCCAGGGAAACAGCCGTCAAATCCCATGTCCATTTCAGAATTTTATTTTTGGTATAAAACCATTTGGCAATAAGCGGTTGAAAATACACAATGCTCACCACAGCCGAAAAACTCAATTGAAAACCCACATCGTACAGATAATTGGAATTATACAGCAACATTAAAAATGCTGCCACCGAAATGGTATTATAAATCTGCGATCTACGAAGCAATGCACTACCAATAGCCACCAGCGAAAACATTGAAGTGGCACGTATTACCGAAGGAGGCAAACCCGTAATAAATGCATAGGACCACAAAAACAGCAAAATGAAAAACAACTTCAAAAAGCGCAACTTAGGCTTTTTATCCATAAACCGCAACAAAAAGCTAATTACAAGATAAATAACACCCACATGCAAACCACTCACGGCCAGAATGTGCATTCCACCACTTGTGGTATAATTCTGACGCAGTTCGGGGTGCAGGGCATCTTTACTGCCAAGAGTCAGCGCAGCCAACACCGCATATTCATCGCCTTCAATACCAAAACGCTTAAAAACACTCAATAGATTTTTCTGTACTTTTTCGGCAAGCCAGAAAATTGAAAATGAAGTATTTCTATCTGCCTTTTTCCAGTGATCAGCATCCACATAAGCTGTAGCACCATACCCTTGTCGCGCCAGATAAGTGGCATAATCGAAGCCCTCGGGATTCATAACTCCATCAGGCTTGCGGAAAGTAGTTTCGAGCATCAAACGGTCGCCGCTTTGCAGTATTTCAGAAGCTGAATCGCGTGCCACATAAAGCAATGCATTTCCCTTCGCAGCATGGATTAGCCCAAGTGAATCGGTGAAATTCAAAGTTTCCACGCGACAAAGCACACTTTTTTCTTTTAGCACAGGAGCTTCGAGTATTTCCACATAACACAGGCCCTTTTCGCCTTCGAAGCGGAATTCGCTTCGTCGTCCGTGAAACTCTGAAAGCATATATCCAATAAGAAAAATGCTCAGGTAAACCGAAAAGCCAAAAAGCCAGCGAAAACGGTATTGAAGCGAAGGATTTTTAAATATATAGCTTAGCAATACAGAGAGTAAAACAAAAAACAACAAAGCGCCGGTCAGAACAGCACTAAAACCTGCAAACTGAAAGAATACAATTCCTGCAATAAGAGGCAGCAACAAACGGAAAAAAGGTGTTCGCTGAAGGAAAGACATAGTTTTTTTATTTAGCGTTTCAAAATTTCAGAGTTTCAGGGTTTCGGGTTTCGGGCTGATTAGTTGATTAGTTGATTGATTGGTCAATTAGTTTATTTTTCAAAGTCGGTAATATTAAATTCCTGGCAGAGCCAAGCGGCAAAGCCGAGCGGTAAATGTTGAAATTGTAAATAGTAAATTTTCAACTTTCAACTTTCAGGAGCTCCACAATCATTTTTTCAGGATCGGGTGCATTGAAAACAGTACTTCCGGCTACCAATACATTCACGCCCCGCGCAAAAAGTTTCGGAGCATTTTCGGCATTTACACCGCCATCCACTTCAATCAGACAGTCGGGATTTAATCTGTCCACCATTTCTTTCAGGGCATCGATACGCCCGTAACTATCTTCGATAAACTTCTGTCCGCCATAACCGGCAAAAACCGTCATCAGCAGCACCATATCCACTTTGTCGATAAATGGTTCGAGCTCACTCACAGGCACATCGGGATTTATGGTAATCCCCACTTTTATACCTTCGGCACGAATCATTTCAATTACTTCAAGTGGATTTTCGGTGGCTTCGTAATGAAAAGTAAGCATCTCTGCTCCTGCTCTTGCAAACCGTTGAACGTATTTTTCGGGATTTACTATCATAATATGCACATCCAAAAGCTTATTACAATGCTTCTTAACTGCTTCAATCACAGGGAAACCAAATGAGATATTAGGCACAAACACGCCATCCATCACATCGATGTGCAACCATTCAGCTTCGCTACGGTTTATCATTTTGCACATCGACTGAAGATTTCCAAAGTCAGCCGCTAATATCGAGGGAGAAATTATTCGTTTCATTTATTTACATTTGAGATTATAATGGTTGTACGCAAGCTCTGAAACAAACCATGTCAGCAACTTACAAAATTCTGTTTTTTTTTAAAAAACAGCTTTGAGTGCAAAAATAACAAAAAAAGACTTCCAATGGTTTTTTGGAAGTCTCTTTTTGCAAAAATGACAATTGAAAACTATGGTTTTCTATCAAATAAGTAATCGATAATTATTATTGATATGTTTTCACCGCATAGTACACAGTAGTTTTGCAAACAAAAGAAAAGACTAAGGACACATAGAATTATCCAGAAAAACGGGATAATTTCAGCGCTGTAAAACGTATCATCAGATACGTTTACTATGCGAACTAAGTCTTTTATCTACAATAATTACTATGTGTTCTATTGTGTTTAAAATATATCTTTCAATATTTCAAACCACTAAAAATAGTCTGTTGAAAAAATTAAATCAGGTGGATATCGAGTTTACGACATTCATCGCGCATATCTTCGGGCCATATACTTGCCTGTATTTCGCCAATATGAGCTTTGCGCAGGAAGAACATACACAAACGTGACTGGCCAATACCACCACCAACTGAAAGCGGCAGTGATCCTTCGAGCAGTCGTTTGTGGAAATAAAGTTCTTTGCGATCTTCTTTTCCTTCGAGTGCCAACTGACGAAGCAAAGCTTCTTTATCCACACGGATGCCCATCGACGAAATTTCGAAAGCAATTTCCAATACCGGATTCCAAAGAATAATATCTCCATTTAATCCTTCGAGGCCATTGTCGCCCGGAGTTGTCCAATCGTCGTAGTCCGGAGCACGGCCATCATGTTTTTTTCCATCGCCCAGCTGACCGCCAATGCCCATAATAAACACCGCTTTGTGTTGACGTGTAAATTCGGTTTCGCGTTCTTTCGGAGTTTTATCAGGATACATCTGGCGCAATTCCTCGGCATGAATAAAAGTAATTTCAGCTGGAAGTACAGGTTTGATATCAGGAAAACTTTCAGAAACCAGGTATTCTGTGCGAAGAAGAGTAGCATAAATGCGACGAACAATCGATTTCAAAAAGTCTACATTACGCTCTTCGGCTGTCATTACACGTTCCCAGTCCCACTGATCCACGTAAAGTGAGTGAATATTACCCAGTTCTTCGTCGGCACGAATGGCGTTCATATCGGTATAAATGCCATATCCGTTTTCAATTTCGTAATCGGCCAGCGTCACACGTTTCCATTTGGCAAGCGAATGCACCACTTCGGCACGCACATCGCCCATATCCATAATGGGAAAATTCACAGCACGCTCGGTACCGTTCAGGTCGTCGTTGAGTCCGGTGCCACGTAATACAAAAAGCGGTGCAGTGACACGACGAAGTCTGAGTTCGGCTGACAAATTTGCCTGAAAGAAATCTTTAATCTTGGTAATACCCAGTTCGGTCTGTTGCAGATTTAAAATGGGCTTATAGCTTTTGGGTCTGAATAAATAGCTCATAAGAGTGTATAATATGTGTTTTTGATTTAAATTTCAGGCAAAGATAATCATTTTGTCAGAGTAACAAGCAATAAAATATACTTTTTGTTCGACAAAACAATTATTAAACATAAAAAACGCCATTTTTCGGTATTGAAAAATGGCGTTTTTTATGTTTATCCTGTATTTACTTCTTTCTTTTGTAATGTACAAATGAATATGGATAAGGATTCTTCTCATCAGCTGTCATATCCTGACGCGATACCTCGTCCCATTTCGAAAAATCAACTTCAGGAAAATAAATATCGGCACTAAACTCGTGATGTACCCATGTAATATAAAGCGATTCAGCAATTTCGAGACTTTGGCGATAAACCGCAGCACCACCTACAATAAAGATTTTCTCTTCTTTTTCGCAAAGATAAAAAGCATCTTCGAGCGAGTCGGCTTCAAAATAACCTTCGTTTACACCTTCGGACATTACCGAAGTAAGTACCACATTTCTACGATTAGGAAGCGGGCCATTCGGCAGGCTTTCAAAGGTTCGTTTACCCATAACTACCGCATGACCGGTGGTCAGTTCTCTGAAATGCTTCAGATCGGCCGGTAAATGCCAGGGAAGTTTATTTCCCTTTCCAATGGCATAATTGTCGGCCACAGCAGCAACAATTGAAATTTCTGACATAATGATTAATTTACGATTTTAATTTCACATGACTTTATCATCTTTAAACGACAAAGTAAAGCTATATTTTCAGTTATATTACGGTCAAAATACAAGGGCACGATGCCCCAAAAAAAACTTCAGTCGTAAACAGACAGGCCGACAAAATTACATAAAAAAAACGGATAACCGACCAAGCTATCCGTTTAATATGTATTGGATTTTGCACAAAAAGCACAACTCTGTGAAATTAAATTGAAACCTCCCCTTTTATATGTGGGTGTGGATCGTAATTGATCAGTTCGAAATCTTCGAATTTAAAATCGAAAATACTCTTTACATCAGGATTGATTTTCATTTGAGGCAAAGGACGTGTTTCGCGAGTCAATTGCAATTTTACCTGGTCAAAATGGTTTGTATAAATATGTGCATCGCCAAGCGTATGTACAAAATCGCCGGCTTTAAGGCCCGTAACCTGCGCCATCATTTGCAGCAACAAAGCATACGAAGCAATATTAAAAGGAACACCCAGAAAAATATCGGCACTGCGCTGATAAAGTTGCAGACTCAGTTTTCCATCGGCCACATAAAACTGAAAAAAAGCATGACATGGCGGAAGATTCATATTGGGAATATCGGCCACATTCCATGCGCTCACAATAATTCGGCGTGAATCGGGATTGTTTTTTATAGTATTCAGCACTTCAGTAATCTGATCGATGTGACCACCATTGTAATCGGGCCACGAACGCCACTGATATCCGTAAATATGCCCGAGATCACCTTTTTCGTCGGCCCATTCGTTCCATATTCGCACACCATTGTCCTGCAAATACTTCACATTGGTGTCGCCGTTCAGAAACCACAAAAGTTCGTGAATAATGGATTTGAGATGAAGCTTTTTGGTTGTAAGGCAGGGAAATCCTTCCTCCATATTAAAACGCATCTGATGCCCGAACACACTGATCGTTCCGGTTCCGGTACGGTCTTCTTTCCGCACTCCTTCGGTCATCACACGCTGCAATAAATCGAGATATTGTTTCATTTGTTTTTAATTGACCCCTAACCTCCTCCACGGCGGACACGCCTAAAGGGGAATAAGACGGGTTGCATTGAGTTTTTTGCGTTTATAATCCTTACCTTGCGTGTCCAAATGATTATATTTGGTTTCGAAGGTTTGTTTCTTTATTTGTAAGTAGTTTTCAATACTCTGAATTCGGTACGGCGATTGATTTGTTTAGCCTGCTCCTGCTGATCGGCAGGAAGTGCATTTACAAATGCCTCGGTCAGTTCATCGTTTTCCTTAAGGAAAGAGAATTTCTGTGCTGTAGCCGCATTTACCACAAATGGTTTTTCTTCGCCATAACCCACAGCAGTCAAACGATCTTTGGCAATGCCGGCAGCAATCAGATATTCCACCACAGATTGCGCTCTTCGCTCCGACAATGTTTTGTTGGCTTCGTTGTTGCCCACATGGTCGGTATGCGCACTGATTTCGATGGTGATTTTCGGATTATCGCGTAGTATTTTCACCAACTCCTGTAAACCCGTCTCCGACTCCGGTGTTAAGTTCCATTTACCAAACTCATAAAAGATATTATCCATCTGAATGGGTTTGTAAATGGTTACAAGCGTAAAATCCTGCGTAAAAATCTTACTTTCTTTCACGCCAACAGTTGAGAGTCGGGCTTCCTTGTTGAGAAAACCACGGGCAGTAGCCATCATCACACAATCAATATTTTTGTCGATTTTTATGCGATAAGTACCGTCCTTTTTCACCTGCACACGGGCGTTGATACCCGAGTTGCTAACCAATCGCACATAAGCATCGGGCACAGGACTCTGATTTTCGTCGAGCACACGACCTTCGAGCAGATATTCGTATTCGGGTAACTCAAAGCTCCATATATTGTCGTAGCCACGATTTTCGCCACGGTTCGAACTGAAAAATCCCCGTTCGGCATTTCCTTCGAAAGCAATTCCAAAATCGTCGAAATTAGAGTTGATGGGCATTCCTATATTTTCGACTGTCCAGTCTTTATCTTTTTGTACCGCTTTGAAAATATCCAGTCCGCCAATTCCGGGCAAACCATTCGACGAAAAATAAAGTGTTCCATCCCGACGCACTGTCGGAAACATTTCGTCACCGGGTGTATTTATCTGCGATCCTGCATTTCGTACATCTTTTACAACTCCTTCGTCGTAAGTAGCTATCCAGATATCTTTTCCGCCAAAACCATTTGGTGCATCAGATACAAAATAAAGCGTCATATCGTCGGGGGCTATGGCCGGATGAGCCACTGAAATAGTGCTATCCTTGAAAATTTCAAGTTTCTTAGGCGCACTCCAACTACCTCCTGCCCTGCTCGACACATAAATCTCAGCACCCGTTTCGCCTGTTGTTTGCTGACTTGCACGGGTCATAAACATGATACGACCATCGGTAGTAAACGACACAACTCCATCGTCGGTGACAGTGGTAGTAGCCTCTTCAGCAGCTGCAATCTGTGGTTTTTCCCACTTTCCGGCGGCATTTTTTTTCGATGAAAATACTTTGTTTACAGGAGCTCCGTTGATACGACTGTTTTTGGCTGCCGATTTTGCATTCAGCGATCTGTTCGACGTAAAAAACAGCATATCGCCATCCGAACCCGAGAAAGCAGGACTAAAAGAATAACTTCTGCGGGCATTAAAAACGTCTGCTTTTTTAACCACATAAGGAGTCGGGGTCGCTTTAAACTGAGTTGATAGTTCAAGCGCTTTCAGGCCATTTTCAGCCATTATGTGCGAACTATCCTTTTGCAAATAAATGGCATAATTTTTCGCAGCCAGATCGTATTTGGCATTGCGGTGCAGCACCTGGGCATAACGCAGATACACAAGACTATCAGGATATCCGAAACGGATAGCATTGGCATACATTTGTTCCGCGTTAGTGTAATTCAGCAAACGTGAACACTCTGCCTGATTGAATAACACTTTTGCTCTGGTGGCTCTGTCTTTGGCCGGAATTTGCGAAAAAAGCTTTCTATACTTCTCCCCTGCCGAATAATATTCGCCCATGCTGAATTCTTTGTCAGCTTTTTTCAAACGGGAATTCAGGCTGCAACCCTGCATAAGCCATACCGTCGAAAATATAAGAAGAAAGTATAGAAGTTTTTTCTGCATATTCTATTACGCTAATTCGTGAATAACCAGTCCCGAACGTAGTTTAGGTTCGAACCATGTTGTTTTGGGCGGCATAATGTTTCCGGTATCGGCAATGTCGATAAGTTGCTTCATCGACACAGGATAAAGCGCCAGTGCTACACGCATTTCGCCACTATCCACACGTTTTTTCAACTCACCAAGTCCGCGAATACCACCCACAAAGTCGATACGTTTGTCGCTGCGCAGGTCTTTAATGCCAAGCACCTCGTCCAGAATCAGATTCGACGAAATAGTGACATCGAGTACTCCGATAGGATCGTTGTCGTTGTAAGTTCCGGCTTTTGCAGTGAGTGAATACCATTCGCCCGAAAGATACAACGAGAAATTGTGCAATTTATTGGGTTTGTAAATCTCAGTTCCCATTTTTTCCACATCGAAATTCACAGCCAGTTTAGCCAGGAATTCTTCGTCGGTCAGGTTATTCAGATCCTTTACCACACGGTTGTAGTCGATAATGTTCAGCTGATTATCGGGGAAGCAAACTGCCATAAAGTAGTTGTATTCCTCGGTGCCGGTATGATTAGGATTCTGACGGCGTTTTTCGTCGCCAACCAATGCTGCAGCAGCGCTACGGTGATGTCCGTCGGCAATGTACAGCGAAGGAATTGCAGCGAACAGTTCGGTTATGCGTGCAATGGTTTCTGGATTGTCGATTACCCAGAAATGGTGTCCGAAGCCATCGCCCTGAGCCACAAAGTTATATTCAGGATCATTTTTTACAATGTCCGACACAATGGCATCGAGTTCGGCATGGTGTGGATAAGCAAAAAATACCGGTTCGATATTGGCATTGTTTACACGCACATGTTTCATGCGGTCTTCTTCCTTGTCGCGACGGGTAAGTTCATGTTTTTTAATGTGGCCTTCCATATAATCGTCCACATGCGCACAAACCACGAGTCCGTATTGTGTTTTTCCGTTCATGGTCTGTGCATACACGTAGTATTTTTCCTGTTGGTCCTGTACAAGCCAGCCATCGTTTTTAAATTTAGTAAAGTTTTCGAGCGCTTTGTTGTACACTTTTTCCTCATGCTCATCGGTCCCCGGTTCGAAGTCGATTTCAGGTTTAATAATACGATAAAGCGACATTGGATTTCCGGCAGCTTCGGCACGGGCTTCTTCCGAATTCAACACATCGTAAGGGCGTGAAGCCACTTTTACAACTAAATTTTTTGGAGGACGAATACCTTTAAAGGGTTTAATAACAGCCATAAACTTAAGTTTTTTGAATTTGATTTATCTGATCTTTTTTTAAAGCTGCAAAGTTACATAAAAATATTGGTTTGGAAAGTTGGAAAACAGCTTTGATGTCTAATGAATTCTATTCATAGAAGAGATTTAATTTCACAGCACTACATGTTATGGTTCAGCAAAAGGCTCAAAAATTATTCTGTTTTTATTTTTACAAATTCATGCAATAAAAAAACACATTCTTGTTAATATAGAAAAACATATTAACTTTGCATGGTTTAACTTTATATCATTTATCAACGATACATACCTGACAAATAATGATCAAATATCTGCAAATCATTTTCTCTCTACTTCTGATATCATCCTGCACATTCGAGCCCGATGGATTAAACTACGTCGAGATAGAGAAACCCGCCGACACTCACCCTATGGAAGTCACTCTTTCGATCGACAGGGATAGTATTTACATTTATAAGGAAACAAAATTTGTATGCAAAATAAACACTTTTGGCAAAGGACTAAATTATGCTGTAGTTAAGTATCAGGGACAGGAATTTGTTATTTCAGAAAATGCATCAGAATTTTCGTTTATCGTAAACTCTTCAGGTACAAATTACTGGTTCGATATAACCATTAGATTTTATGCTTCAACAGAAAGTGGCAGTATTGCAGACAGGTTTAGACTTGAGAATTATGTGATGTCGAGAACATGGAAAGTTCAATATATAGATTTAAATAACTCCAGAGTAGAAGCAGGACATAAAATACATCCCGATGGATATTTAGAACTATTCATGATTAAACCTCCTCAACTTGAAGGTGGTCAGTTTAAAATGTATAAGTACAGCTCTGGTATAAATCCTACACGTGAATCGGGAGACACACTCTTTTTTGCCGATAAAAAATACACAAATGGCCTGGTAACATATAACCTGACATTTGAGTACGACGACTCAAATCACAAGTTATTTTTAAAGGAAGTTACCGTAAATTACCCACAGGTAGTTTTAAAAACCGAAGCACATGGTATTGATAGTTGTAAAATAACGTGGACAAAAAGTCCATTTAAGTTATATTACATAATCTACAACCATTATTCAGGATATGAAAATGAAGTTATTGTACCAATTCCGATTAATCAGCAAAGATATTACAGCCTGAACGTTTACTCGCCTGAATATAAAAACAATGACAGTCCGAACTATAGCATTAGTTCTGCATTTATGCAAGGTACCAGTGCCAATTACAAACTATGTTACTCTGTGGATAAAAACCAGTTTTATATATTGAAGGATGATTATTCAGCTATTATTAAAGCTATCACAACGCCTCTTCCTAACGACTCGGAATATAAAAACTATAATTCTTATCTAAATATTTTTTGTAGTCCAAATGGGAAATACTTTGCAGCACATCTCTATTCAAACATATATGTTTACAGAGAAAACCTGAGTTTTTGGAAAGAAATCCCAATCACTCGTCTGTATTACACTTTTAAAACTTATGCTGCTGTGACCAACGATGGTGCTTATACATTTCAGGACGGCAACACTATACATGTACAAAACATAAGCGAGAGTACCAGCTGGAATTCATTCAGTTTTAAAACCGACCTTGAATCAGCATACAATGTCGTTCACATGTCGATTCTTGCAAATTCTATCGACGGTAAATATATTTGCGTAAGGGGGCTTAACGGGCTGAAAATATTCGATGTAAGCAACCATCAAACCGCGAATGTTGTATATACACATCCCGATAAAAGTGTGCAATCGCTGGCAGCACATCCAACAAACCCCGAATTGCTATATGTAGTTGAAAATAATGAATTACAACTGCGAAAGTATGCAGATTTCAAAATAGTGAAGACTATTGACATTGAACTCACTGATTATAAAATTTATACAATAGACCCATACAGTGGCATACTCATGTTGTGTAAAAACGATGATTTATATTTTCACGATCCCGACACGGGGCGCAAACTGTTTCAATTAAAATCATCTGAAATATGGACGCAACATGCATTATTAGTGCGTAACATTTTAAAAACCAAGCAAAACTATATTGATTTAACCCAGTATCTGCAAAAATGAACAAACATAAAGCGACGATAAATCTGCGAATTTTCACTATACTGATTTTACTGTCGGCAGTGACTAATACTTTGAAACCACAAAAAAACGAAGTATTCAGTTCACGCATTAAAATGTGGAATGATGTAATTGAAAAAAATTATGTTTACATGTCGGCCTATGTGGGTCACGGGTCATATAGCATGAACGGATTAAAAAAAGTTCATGAGCAATTTTTAAGTTTATACGGAATTGAAGCTATGCAAAATTCAAATTTCCCGGCCTACCCACTTTATGGTCTAAGTGTTTCAAGAAAATACGACAACTCCCTTTTTGGGTTAAACATGGAATACATGTCAACAGGCGCCCGCTCATCTTTGGCCGACTATTCCGCTCAGTTCACATCCGACTTTGTTTGTAAAGGATATAAACTTGGTTTTTTTCTTGAAAAAGATATAAATTATAAATTTTCAAAAATTGAGAAACTCGAATTTGGATACATAATTGAAGCCGGATCAATTGTATCGAAAATTCAGCATGATGCATTATTAGACTATAGCAACTATAACATTACCGACGAAACATTGAAAATGGAATTATCAACAACTAGTCCGTATATAGAACCCACCATACTTGCTCGCTGGCCATTGACCGAAACTATATTCTTACAAGTAAACACAAGTTTTTTTGTTGATTTTCCGGCTAGTTTTTATCTGGGAGAAGAAATTCCCGAAACAAAGATATCCTGGCTTGGGTACAGATTGAAATTGAAAATTACGTACAGACTTTAAACAACTACAATTCAACATTCACCTCTACAAAATTATTATTAAAATGAAACGACTTTTTCTATCTGCATTTTTACTTTTATCAGTAGGAATTTTTGCTCAAGACATGGCCGAAAACAGCACAGAGCTTCCCTTGACAAGTGTGGAACTTATCGAAAATGCTGTAATTGTATCCACTGATACTGTTTCGAACAGAAACAACGCTCAAACAGTAATCGTGAAAGAAGCTGACCCCGAACAATTACTGAGAATCAACGATATTGAAAAAAGACTCACGGCATATTACACATACAATCGTCGCAGTCAGAATTTAATATACTTTGGTACCAGCATGGCTATACTCGGGGTTTTATTATCGAACTCCGATGAAAATGCCGGCGCGGTTCTTACAATAGGTGGTGGCCTTCTGAACATATTCGGCGCTGTAATTCAGCTCGACAGTTATAAATTCCTGAACTTTAAACCAAAAAAAAAAGGAAATCAAAAAAATGACATATTATTAAACCATTCCGACAAAAGTACAAAACCATGATTATCTACGGTAAAAAGAACATCCATAAGTGGAAATACTGGCAAACAAAAAGTAAAATTGTTTTTTGTTTAGTCTCCGGATTGGTATATGCAGGATTTATGTTTATTGGAAATCTGATCATTAAACCATTATTTGGTCATTTTGATGAATACATTTTAAATTCGTTTATATTTGCAAGCACAGCATTTTTCCCGGCTGCATTTCTGAGCATTGCACTCTGGTACGAAAACGAACGAAGATATAATGTGTGGAAAAACGAAAATAAAGCTAAAAATGATTGATTTGCAACAATCAAAAGCATTTTTACTTCATCATCTTTTCGGGGCGCAGATAAACACCGCTCTGCATCATAATCTCCAAACCGGCATGTGTGCCTGTGTCCTCGAAAAGCAATTTATTATCGCTGAAAAGTTTTAAATGTACAGCGCCCGAAAGTCCCTCTTTGATTGATTGTATCATGGCTCCGTTTTTGGGTGAAGGCAGCGAAATTGTTTTTTCGTTCTGCGCTTCAATTTCGAGCCTCAGTCCCCCTTTTACAATGGTATATTTTACACTTTGAGTTTCTATTTCCTTCTGCACCACTTTTGCTCCGTTGTAAGTGGCAAAACGATATTCAACACCCTCGTGTATCAAATTTACTATCAAACCATTAAAACTAAAAACCTTAAATGGAATAATGGCTTCGGAAAACATAAACGAGGTACCCGGATTTGCAAAATGATTCGACTGCATCCATACATATTCGCGTGGAAATGAGCTTCCCCAGTCCTTTTCCATATAGCCCTTCCCTCCGCTAAAGTTAATGGTTTTTCCATCAATCTGCATTTCGCCGGACAGACTGTGACTCATACTCAGTACACCATGATAACATTCCATAAAGGTAAAAAAGCCGAAAAAACCCATAATGGATGGCGACAATGGCGAAGTTTTGATTCCGGTATTGCCCGAAAAATCAATTTTTCCCTTTATGCTCAAGTCCTTATGGTCGATGGAAATACTTACGCCCTTTCCGGTAAATATATTATCGGCAATGCTCAAACGAAATTGCGAATTATCAACCGAAAAATCGTTCAGATCAAAATCCACATATATAGTCGACCCTTAAAAAGCCCATTTTCGTATTACATTATTGTTGATTTGGTAAAACATAGCTTTTATCAAGTCAACAATTTGTATTTTAAATTCGAGCCCAAAAGATGATTTCCATTTATTCATCA
>JAVEXN010000046.1:8210-9636 GCA_034004015.1 Paludibacter sp. | reverse complement strand
GAAATAAATGCATTGGGATCGAGGTCTTTTACTATGCGGAAAATTTTGATTGATTCGTTTTTGCGGGCAATAACCGTGATGACTTTCACCGGTTCTTTTGAATACCAGCCCATGCCCTCGAGTATAGTGACTCCTCGATGTACTTCTGTGTTGATACGTGTGGCTATCTGCTCATATTCCTTCGAAAAAATAAAGAACTGCACAGATTGTCGTACCCCGTTTATGACCATATCCACCGCAACCGTTGAAACTGTGAGTTGTGTCAAACCATACACAATACGTTCAATACTACCTATTTCAAGGAAATACGATGACGAAATAATCAACACATCGCAATAAAGCAGAATTCTACCCAAGGTAATATTACGGTGCTTGTTTACAATTTTGGCTATGATATCGGTTCCTCCGGAACTTCCGTTCGACAGGAATACAATTCCGATCCCCACACCTGCCAGCAAACCACCTATGACACAGGCCATAAAGTCTTCGTTTGGCCCAACAAAAGTTCCCCGTTCAGGCACAGGAATAATTGAGAAAAACATTGTCATTACAGCCACACCGAATATAGTGCGCAAACTAAAATTCAGGCCAATACTTTTGATTGATATAATCAGAAGCACAGCATTTATTGAAAAGTATGTAACTGAAATTGGTATGTTAGCGGCATAATAAAACAGAGCACCAATACCAGTCACACCTCCACCGGTAATCTGGTGGGGCAACAAAAAGGCTTTCCAGGCCACTGCGTAAATAAACAAGCCAAAGGTTATAAAAATATATTCACGCAGGCTAATCCAGCTCTGACGGGTAAATTTCTTCACGCTTTTGCCCACTTCTTCCGGTAAATTAGTTTTTTTACTATTACCTGTATCCTTTTTCGAACTCATAATCAGAGGTTTTCTATCAATGAAAAAAATTGCAGTTTCAATTATTCAACACGATTTCAGAGTACAATATTCACAATTTTTCCGGGCACTACAATTACCTTTTTTGGAGAAGCTCCAGCAAGATATTTTGCTGTTTGGTCATTGTCAAATACTTCTTTTTCAACCTCTTCTTTGCTGAGAGTTGCAGGCAAATCGAGCATGAAACGTACTTTACCATTGAACGAAACCGGATATTTCACGGTACTTTCCACCAGATAAGCTTCGTTGCAAACAGGGAAAGCAGCGTCATTAACTGTAGTTGTGTTTCCAAGTACCTGATATAATTCCTCAGCAACATGCGGAGCAAAAGGAGCCAGCAATATTACCAAAGGTTCCACAATATTACGCTTACTGCATTTAAGGGCTGTCAGTTCGTTCACACAAATCATAAATGCAGCTACTGAAGTATTAAAAGAGAAGTTTTCAATATCCCAGGTTACCTTTTTAATGGTTTTGTGCAGCGATTTCAGTTCGTCAGCTGTAGGTGCTTCATTGGTCAC
>JAVEXN010000046.1:0-8110 GCA_034004015.1 Paludibacter sp. | reverse complement strand
GTTGCATGTTCGGTTCCGCCAATGTACAAATCCACATTTTCCCAATATTCGTTCGCATCTGTACTTACAAGTGCATTATCGTTTTTCGGATCCATGTAGCGAAGGTAATAAGCCGACGATCCGGCAAAACCGGGCATAGTACTGAGTTCAAGCGGGAATACCGTCAGATTATCAATTTCGGAAGATGCAGTTACTTTTTTAGCAACTTCATTCCAGCCCCAGTTGGCAGCGCGTCCAAGAGGCGGTTCACCTGTTTCTGTCGGCAGATATTTATCAATTTCGGGCAAAAGCAATGGCAGTTTTCCCATTGGCAACATATAAGGCATACCCTTTTTGTAATACACCGGGAACGGTTCGCCCCAATAGCGCTGACGGCTGAAAATGGCATCACGCAGACGGTAATTAACCTTTACGCGACCCAGATTATTTTCATCAATATATTTTTTAGCTGCCGCAATGGCTTCTTTTACTGTCAGCCCGTTCAGAAACCCTGAATTACACATAATTCCTTCTTTGGCATCGAAACTTTCCTCGCTCACATCGCAACCTTCAATCAGCGGAATGATAGGCAAATTAAAATGACGCGCAAAAGCATAGTCGCGACTATCATGAGCAGGAACGGCCATAATAGCACCAGTTCCGTAACCGGCAAGCACATAATCGGAAATCCACACAGGAATTTCGGTACCGCTCACAGGATTAATGGCATACGAACCACTAAAGACACCTGTCACACGACGATCGGCAATACGTTCGCGTTCGGTACGTTTTTTTGTTGCCTCAATATAATCATCGACATCTGATTTTTGTGCATCGGTAGTGAGTTTTGCAACCAATTCGCTTTCAGGCGCAAGCACCATAAAAGTCACACCGTAAATTGTATCAACACGGGTAGTAAAAATATCAAATTCGATGTCTGAATCCTTGATTTTAAATTTCATTTCAGCACCCTCGCTACGTCCAATCCAGTTTTTCTGAGTCTCCTTGAGCGAATCGGTCCATTCAAGTTTGTCGAGGCCATCGAGCAAACGCTGTGCATATGCTGACACCCGCAAACTCCACTGGCGCATCATTTTCTGCTCTACAGGATGTCCGCCCCTTACCGAAACACCTTCGCTCACCTCATCGTTGGCAAGCACGGTTCCAAGTGCAGGACACCAGTTTACTTTCAGGTCGGCCAAATAAGCTATACGATAGTTTAGCAAAATCTCCTGCTGTTCATGTTCGGTTTTTGATTTCCACTCTTCTGCTGTGAAACTGAGTTCTTCTGTACAGTTTGCATCAATGCCGGCAGTTCCGTTCGTTTCAAAAGCCTTAATCAAATCAGACACAGGCATGGCTTTCTGCAGCTGATTGTCGAAGTAATGATTAAACATTTCCACAAAAGCCCATTGTGTCCATTTGTAATAATCGGGTTCACAGGTACGAATTTCTCTGTCCCAATCATAACAAAAACCAATTTTATCGAGCTGCTCGCGGTAACGCGCGATATTATTTTTGGTTGTTACAGCCGGATGTTGTCCGGTCTGAATGGCATATTGCTCAGCCGGAAGTCCGTAAGCATCATATCCCATTGGATGAAGTACATTATAACCTTTGAGGCGTTTGTAGCGGCTGAAAATATCCGAAGCAATGTAACCCAGCGGATGTCCCACGTGCAAACCTGCACCTGAAGGATAAGGAAACATATCCAATACATAAAATTTGGGTCTGGTTTTGTCGGTTTCGGTTTTATAAGTGCCTTCCTTTTGCCACTTTTCGCGCCATTTTTGCTCTATTTCTCTGAAATTGTACTCCATAATATATCTTGAAATTTATTATTATCAACTGAATGTTAGACACAAAACTATATTGCATAAAAACGTGCAAAGTTAAACATTTTATCTGAGAAACAGGCTGATAAAGCTCAAAAAAAGGCATTTAAAATACCTTAGATCTATTTTACGCTGAATAAAATCACAACAAATAAAAAAGCTCTGAACAAATATATTGTTCAGAGCTTTCAATGCTTTGATATTCAGGAAAAGAGATTATTTTTTTGCTTCTCCGCGTTTTGCGTAACGGCTCATGAATTTGTCCACACGTCCTGCAGTATCCACCAGTTTAGATTTTCCGGTGTAGAAAGGGTGTGATGAACTTGAGATTTCCATTTTTACAACAGGGTAAGTCTCTCCATCAATCTCGATGGTCTCTTTGGTGTTCACGGTTGAACGTGAGAAAAAAGTATCGCCATTCGACATATCTTTAAATACCACGGTGCGATAGCTTTCTGGGTGAATTCCGCTTTTCATATCTTAATGTTTTTATTATTTTCTGTTTTTCAATTTGGCTTGCAAAAATACAAACTTTCTGTTTAATAATCAAATTATTTCTCCTGATTTTTTATTTTTATTGAAAGATTCTGTATTTCAATCATATAAAACAGTCTTCAGGACATATTCATTCTTACTTTTCATACCGGATCAGGAACCAAGAAACAATAGTACCATCCCCAAAATCACTCCAATCATGTCAATGACTTTCAATTTCAGATGCTTGTCGTGCATCACAAAAGCGCCATAAAGAAAAGGTACCACAACTCCTGCCCTGCGCATGGTCGAAACTACCGAAATCAGCGAATCGGGCATTGTAAGCGCATAAAAATAGGCAAAATCGGCCGACACAAGAAATACAGAAATCAGTGCAATAGACCATCTGAACTGAAAAGGAGTTGTTTTTTTGCGGGTGGGAGCCCACAAAAACAGAGTAATCAATGCCATAATCAAGGCCTGATAAAAAGTATAATAAGTTTGCACTGCCATATGATCGAAGCGATGCAACAGATATTTATCGTACAAACCACTTACGGCACCTGTAAGAGTAGCCAAAATGATAAACCAGATCCATTTGCTCGACCGCAACGAGAAACCTTCTTTTTTTCCTGCAAACGAAAACATAAAAAATGAAATCAGAGTCACCACCACGCCTGCAGTTTGATAACCATTCAGTTTTTCGCCAAAAATAAGCACACCACCAAGAACCACCCACACAGGCTGCGTAGCTTTAATGGGTGAAGCCAGCGTAATGGGCAAATGTTTCATTGCAAAATAAGCAAACAACCACGATGAGAGCACAATGACGGCTTTCAAAATCAGATAAAGATGCGTTTCAAAATCGACATCGGGCACAAAGAACGGAGTTCCGGAAAGCCACTCGGGCTGCAAACGCGATATAAGCAAAAAAGGCAACAGTAAGGCTGATGAAAAAAGCACAGAGGTGAGCAAAACCGGAATCACCGCATTGCCCTGCACCGACACTTTTTTACTTACATCGTAAATTCCCAACAACAAAGCCGACAACAGAGCAAGAAACAACCACATAAAATATATTTTGAGAGAGAATTGAAATTTATTTATTGCTGACAAAAACCTCTGAAGGATATTGCACATCAACGAGATAAAGTCCCTGTGCAGGTACCGACATTCCGGCTTTGCAGCGATCTTTGGCTTCGATAACCGCACGAAATTCATCGAGCGTCATTTTACCACGACCCACTTCGAGTAAAGTACCTACGACTGCGCGCACCATATTCCGGAGAAAACGATCAGCTTCTATTGTAAACACCCACACTGCGCCCCGTTGTGTCCATTCGGCATGTTTTATCACACAATTATTAGTGCGGGCATCGGTGTGCAGTTTGCTGAAACTTGTAAAATCGCTGTATTCGAAAAGAATTTTCGCTGCCTGATTCATTATTTCAAAATCAATATTTTCATTGAAACGAGCCGCAAAACCATGCAGAAATACATTTTTGGAGGTTATAATATGATATTCGTAGCGACGCGAAACAGCATCGAAGCGGGCATGTGCATCAGCTTGCACTTCCACAATACGCGAGATTGCAATATCCTGTGGTAACATGCTGTTAAGTTTCACACACAGCGCAGTTCCATCACCCAAATCCTGATCGGTATCGAAATGAGCCACCATAAGTGCAGCATGCACACCTGTATCGGTACGTCCGGCGCCTACAATTTCGGTTTCGACACGCAAAACAAGTGAAAGCGCTTTTGCAAGCACTTCCTGCACTGAAATTCCGTTAGGCTGAATTTGCCAGCCATGATATGCAGTGCCTTTGTACGAGAGATAAATAAAATAACGTCGTTTCACGCTGCAAAGATAAGGCTATTAATTTTTTCTGACAATTCCGCTAAAAAATTCTGAACAGAAATGGTCCGATTCAATGTAAAGAGTCGTAATTTCTTTCAACAAAAAGAGCCATCAGAAAACACATCCCGATGACTCTGAAGAATTAATTTCAAAACAAACAAAAAATCAATATAAATGTTTTACCAAACCATTGAAATAGACTTCGATATTGGTGTATGATGGGCTTAGATTATATTTTGCCGCATCTGTTTTGTCGTTTTTATTCAGACCTTTTTCTTCCTCCCATGCATCAGGCATTCCATCCTTATCGGTATCCACAGGAACATTCTCGGGAATAAAACTGTAAACCGGCCAGCCACCCACATCAGTTTGTGTATCGATAAGTCCAAGCGTACTGCCATTTGAACCTGTAAAAGTGAAACTTCCCTCACGCACTTCGCGCACAATACGTGCATCTATTGTATCACGTTTAAAACTTGCTCCGGCCTTTAACAACACATCATTATAGGCCTGCTCGGCTGTTTTGGGTTCGAATGTAAAGAACTTAAATTCATTTTCCTGACGTAATTCAGGCATCGCTGAAAGACTGTAATGTACGCCCAGCCAGTTATCGGCAGTCACATCTGGCGCTGTGGCCAGTTTGTTATCCATTACATTTCCGGCTACATAAAAACGGCCATAAACCCCTTTGGGCTGATTATTTGTACCATCATCGGGGTTTGGCTGAAAAATTCGATAAGTCAAACTATTCGTTCCGCGAGAATACGTTGCGGGACCGGGTTTGTAGTAATTGTTAACCATATTATACGAACCACCTTCGCCCGCATAAGCACTATTGCTTCGCCAGTTATAAATTACGTTATAACGAAAATCAACCTTTTCCTCTTCGGGTTTATTGCTGTAGCGGCTACCGCAAAAACGTGGATTGCGGCTATCATGATGCGCTAACAAGTTATGATGAAACGAAGCTTTTTTGCCACCCCAAATACCTCCGTAACCATGTGCACCTTTACCATGAACCGAATTCCGGAGACTTTCGGAAACAATACACCATTGCATTGTAAAGTTTTCGTTGTCGTAAAACGACGAACATTCATCTGTACTCCAACTCATTGAGCAATGGTCGATCATTATATTTTTGCGGTTACGGCCATTCAGTGCATCATCTTCTGTTTTAGTAACATCGCCCATTCTGAAACGGAGAAAACGCAAAATCACATTATCGGCATTTACCTGAATGGGATAATTTGCAATCACAATTCCATCGCCCGGAGCAGTTTGTCCCGCCACAGTCACATCGCCATTGTTGATCGAGATTTTTCCATACACAAGTTCAATTACCCCCGACACTGCAAAAACAATGGTTCGGCGTCCGGTTTTTCCCAATGCTGTGCGAAGCGTTCCTTCGCTGTACGAATCCTCAAGTTTATTTACCACATACACATCGCCGCCCGCACCACCTGTAATGAACTGCGCACCACCCTGAGCCCCCGGAAAAGCAGGAACTGTGTCACGCAAAGGCGTGGGATAAGTTTTTATCTGTTGCTCTTCAATCTCAGGATCATTGTTTTCAGGCTCATCAACAGGCGGATCGCACGACAAACTCAGAAAAGAAAAAGCAAGAAGCAATAAAAAATTCAGATATTTAGACATAAGATATTGATTTTGAATTAGTGTTGTCCGGTATAAATAATTAGATTCTTCGCTTCGCTCTGAATGACAGTGTTTTGTGGTGGATAACTAACTGACTGTCATCTCGAACGGAGTGAGATATCTCAAATTCCTCTTTTTAAAATTTATACCGGACAACACTGATTTTGAATAAAATAAAGCATTAAAGCGAAAAAGAACAGTGCCTTTTTCGCTTTAATTATTATTCAGAGAACAATTACCATTTAATATTGGCACCTACAGCATTGTCGAGCAATGTTTGATTAGTAATAGTCAGATTAGCGTTAGCCTCATCCACAAAACCCGGATTGAGCTGAGTAAAGTTACCCGCCACATCCACTTGCGCATTGACAGTTTCGTTTACAGTAAAGCCGGGTGCGTTGAAATAATTGTTTTTACTCATTGTGAACACGGTTGCCGGCTGATTGGTATAATAACCAACTGTATTGGCAATCACATTATTATTGAATGTTGTATTATTCAATGGCGCCGCACTACCTCCGTAACGAATATACAGAATTCTTTTGGTGGCATTATTGCTCACTGCACAGAAAGTACAACGATTTACATTTACCACCGAAGTTTTTCCTGTAAATCCGGCTGACGCATCATCGAGACGGATAAAGTCGCGGGCAGGAGCGCAATTGTAGAATGTGGAATTAATAAGATTCAGTTTTTCAACCACACCAGCACGAACGTCAATACAATCGGCACTATTTGTAAGGATATTCGACACTTTACAATTTTCAATTCTGAATTCTTTCACAGCAGTAACAATACCACTTGCTCCGGCCAGAATCGATTTATTGTAATTTGTAAGAACACAATCTTTAAAAATAAACGGACCTGTTTCGATATCGGAAACTGTAAGCTGCACCAAATGATCGCGATAAGCAGCCTCGCTCAATCCGTTGAGTTCAACCGAACGTACAAAAAGTGAAGCATTAGGACCGACAGCACGGAACATAGCGTGTACCACAGGCATTTTGCTTTGCTGATATCCGCGAATTGAAATTGCCTTGTCAAGTTCAATAGTTACACCACCTGTCAGGAATGCATCTCCGGCATTTGTAGGGTTAATCACAATACGCGCACCCGAAGGAGCACCCTGAATGGCCGCAAGTAAATCCTCGCCTGTGGCTACCACAATTGTTCCGGAGGCTGTCAGGTCGATCATAGTTTCGAAACTTCCCGAGCCACGTACTTTGTCGTCCTTCATAAGACGCACTGTGTAGCGTGTGTCTTCAGTCAAACCTGCAATAGTCATTTCGCCTGCAGCAATATCCTGAGCCGTCACATCCTGACGCACTTCATTCACACCGTCGGTGGCTACCGCATGAGTACCCGTTTCACCTGCAACCCATTTAATTACAGCCGTAGAAGTTGTTACTGTTGCAGCATCTACTTCCTGTAAAATTTGCTCAGCAGCAGTTTTAAAGTAAATACCTTTCCATTTCGAATCGTCCTTATCGCTTTTCGAAATCGTTTTAATACGGGCCGAATACTGAGTCTGACCCACAAGGCCGGAAGTAATGGTGTAAGGAATATCGCTGTTGGTAATTCCATCAATAACCATCATTGGTGTTCCGGAAAAGGTAAGTGAATCATTTTCGAATACTTCAACTGTATAACTTTCAGCTTCCTGGTTTTTAGTCCAGCTAAGCACAACCTGCGTTTTATTTACAATTCGTGCTTCAACACCTGTCGCCGAAAACACTCTGTCGGTCATCAGTTCGGTAAGCTCCTCCTGACGTTCTTCGCACGAAGTGAAGAGAGCGAAGAGCCCAAGCATCGATACATAAATTGATTTTTTAATGATATTATTCATAATTTGCATTTTAATTTAAGTTGATCAATAACCATAATCGTTTGTAAGTGTACCGTTGCTCGAATCGAGGAATACCTGCCAGATAGGCCAGTATTGTCTTTCGTCGGGATTGCGAAGATACAATGAGTTTATTTTCAGATCTGTAATTGTATTTATACCATCGCTCACAAACCAACCCTTGTTCGAAGTATAGCCCAAAGCAGCTCCTTCAACATCTGTGTGGCCTTTTTCCAAACCATAAATTTCAACAGTTTCACCATCGGCTGCTGTTCTGTAATAAATTTTATCAGGATAACCGGCATATTTACCTGTACGATTAGCCAATGCTGCAAGATTATTTTTAGCTTCAGTGAGTTTTGTTGAAAGTTTATTCCAACGAATCAAATCCGATTTACGAAGCATTTCACCTGCAAATTCAAAAGCACGTTCGTCCACAATGGCATTGAAAAATGCATCTTTATC
>JAVEXN010000045.1:0-10031 GCA_034004015.1 Paludibacter sp. | reverse complement strand
AAGTCAAACATATTGAATGTTCATACCTTCGGCATTCAGCAAAGCAACAGACTTGGAGCAAATATTAGTAGTGCATATAAGCGTAACTTCCACACCGGGCGTTACGCTTTTTATTTGTCGGGCTGTTGCTGCAATTTTTTCAGCATCTTTACGGATAATGCGACTTTTGATTACTTTGCGAATGGCAAGACGGTTATCGGCAAGTGCTTCGAGTTGCACGCGCGCCGACAATCCATAAAACTCAGGATTTGTTTCCATACAATCAGCTTTCGTCTCCATACCCGAAAAGCTTTTCGGATTTTATATGTTCATAAACTTTTGGCGGCAAATATTCCTCTAATCCGGGGGCGGCTTTTCGAATCATTTTGGTGATACGATCGGGCGTGATGCGCAAGTGATTGGCAGGAATACCATTCAACACCAGAATCTTGCGGGTTGCACGCAAATACTGCCAAAGCGCTTTGTATTCTTCATGAAAATGCTCATCATCGGGGTAAATAATATCGCCCGAATTGATATTGGTAAAAGGATATAAATAAAGTTTTACATTTTCGTGGAAAAGTGTACCCATTGCTTCGAGCATTCCTCCACGCAAATCGGTGTATTGTGAACTATGAAAAATACGGTCGAAAGTATTCAAACCAAGTACAATACGCAGTTTGATCATTTTGAACTGCGCAAAATAATCCACTAATTTAAAATAACGGTAGAAATTGGACACCATTACACATTTGCCGGCCATGTTCAGCAAATCAACGCGATGCAGAAAATCTTTCTCATCGAGTTTTTCGTTCTGAAAAAGATATTTCAGCGAGATTTCACAAAAAGCTATGGTATTGTCGGGTCGATAATCCTCGTCGCGCCTGAACATTTCAAGACTGTCGTCGAAAAACTCAAGCACCAGATTGCTGATAGGTCTGAAATGCCCGCGCATAAGCAGTACATTTTTTTTGTAAAGCATATCGGCAGGTTGCTGTACGCGACCATTTTCGTCGAACATTACAGCAGGTGTCATATTATTACTCACCAGAAAAAGATTGAGCAAACGGTTATCACACCATTCAAGATCAGGCCCTTCCACATGCACAAAATCTACTTCTACACGTTCGTTATCCAGATTATCGAGTAAAGTGCTGATGATCTGCCGCGGATCAGGTTTTTCGGTCAGCGCTGAATGAATCAGATTTATGCCAATTGTACCCAGCGTATGTTGCTGAAGCAGTGTGTCATTTTCGCGCAGTTTTATATGCAGCAGTATTTTGTTGGGTTTATAACGCTCCGAACCTTCCACTGCAATACCAAGCCAGCCATTGCCCTGATTGGTTTTTGTGTAATTGAGTATTTCGACGGTATTGGCAAAAGCAAAAAATTTCTGATCGTTTTTTTTGTCGAGCACTTCAATCATTTCGTTGTACTCGTAATCAATCATCTTCAGCAAGCGCTCCTGAGCCACATATCGCGAAGGTTGTCCATCGTTATAGAAATGGTCGCTGAACGACTTATCGTAAGCCGAAACCGTTTTGGCTATTGTATTGGAAGCTCCTCCGGCCTGAAACAAATGACGCGCCGTCTCCTGCCCTCCCCCGATTTCGGCAATAGAACCGTAATAGTTGGAATAGAGATTGATATGAACCGATTTTTCCTTTGTGCTTAATACTGACATATAAATGATTTTAGGCTTTTTATCAATTTTCAAAACAATTCTGCATCGAACTGAGCAAAGGATATAAATATTGGGGCTGATCCAGCGCAAATGTCTGCATATCGGGATTTACAGCAAAAAAAATAAAATAATTACCTGGTGCCGGGTTTAAAAACACCTCCAAACAACAAACCACCCAAAATTCCCATAAAAATATAAGCTACCTGTTCGCCAATATTTCCAACATTTACGATAGTGGTATCCAGAAAAACATTGCTGAGTCCGAAAAGCGACTTACTTCCCGGCACAAGCATAATGATTCCCTGTGTTATAAAAACCGTGCGGGGTGTTTTGTTCATTTTGCTAAATAAATGTCCTGCGGCCACAATGCTTATTGTACCAATAAATGTACTGAAAAGCATTCCTGCACCCGTAAACATATAAGTTATGTAAAACCCAATTACACCTGTGAGCATTCCGAAGAGCATGTCTTTTTTTCGGACCTGAAGTATGGGAAATAAACTCAGCGAAAACAAAGGTATAGCCATGAAAATAACCCAGTTGGGCGTATTCGACATATGACTTATAATTTCGAAATCAATCACAAACTTCAGGCAGGTAAGCCCCAGAATTACACCAAAAAACTGCTTAAAAAGCGAAATAATGGCATCGAAAAGTTTGGCTGTTCCCGAAACCAGATTCTTCGACGTAATCTCCTCAAGCGCAATGGTCAGCGAAAGCCCGGGTACAAAAATAATAATGGCCGAAATAATACTCAGTCCTACATTCAACTCAGGAAAAACAACAGAAATCAATCCGGCAATAATGGTCACCATAAAGGAAGCACCCGATTCGAGAATGGAGTGAAGATATTCAAATTTTGTGGAAAGATACACCAGCAAATACACAAAAGCGCCAAGCAGGGCCGAGAAAAACACCGAAGTCCAGTTTGAGCCAATCATCAGGTTAAAAGTAGCAGCAGCGAGCGCATATGCTACCGTGAGAAAAAGGTGATTCACCTTCTGAGCTTTCCTGTCGATACTCGCAAGGCGGTCTTCCACATCCGAAATATTAATTTTATTTGCAATAAGCTGATTGGTAGTTTCCACCACGCGCGAGTATGCCCCCAGATTCAGATTTCCGGGAGGAATGCGATCAATATAATTGTAGGATTGCGCCTGTTGATCGTCATCGTAAAACACGTAATTAATCCATGTAGGCGAATCCATAAAAGTACCTTTCACACCCAGCTTTTTGGCCACCTCGGAGAGGTACGATTGAATCTGATACGAAGGAATACCGTAAGTATGCAGATATTTACCCAGCAGAATGATAAAATTATATTTCTCGTTTTTCTTCATTGCACTAATATTATTGTCAGGCAAAAATACTTTATTAATTCCAAATCAGTGTTGTCCGGTAAAAAATATGAATGAACAAAACGAGATCTCTCACTTCGTTCGAGATGACAATCAACTATTTATATTTTTGTGAGGGTGTAGGTTGGCGGCTTCGCCGCCAACCTACACCCTCACAACCAAACTCAACACAAATCACTGTCATTCAGAGCGTAGCGAAGAATCCAATATTTTTTTTACCGGACAACATTAATTCCAAATATAAACAATATAATTCGCCCGGCATTTTGCAGGTTATCAATATCCCGAAACCATTCAACCAATTACCATCGTATTTGTTATAATTACAAATGTCAGATATTGTAATACATAGAGCCGATACGCGCGGAACCAGCAATCAGGGTTGGTTACACAGCCGTCATTCTTTCAGTTTCGGGAATTTTTACGATCCTCAACGACTGCATTTCGGAGCTTTGCGTGTGCTCAACGACGAAATGCTGGCTCCGGGAAAAGGGTATGGCACACATCCTCACAGCAATATTGAAATCATAACCATCCCGCTGGAAGGAGAGCTCGAATACAAAGATGAGCTGAACAACAAAGCAATTATTGGCCCGGGCGATATTCAGGCTTTGAGTGCTGGTACAGGTATTTTTCACAGAGAAACAAATGTAAGCAAATGCAATTCGGTTCGTTACATAAACATTTGGATATTGCCACAATTGCAAAAACTGAAACCACGCTACAGCTACACTTCCTACAAGCTGACCGACAATAACTTTACCGAAATATTATCGTCGGATTTGCATCAAAACAAAGTGTGGATATATCAGGATGTGTGGTTGAACATGGGTAAAATTGCCGATACCGACACAGCCCTCCACTATAAATTGAAACGGGCAAAGGGCACAGGCGTGTATGTATTTGTGATTGAAGGAACCATTTGCTACGAAAACGAAGAACTCAATCAGCGCGATGGCATGGCTGTAAGCAATGTCAGCGAAATGACATTTACAGCCAAAAGTCCGTGTCGTTTTTTACTGATTGAAGTACCGCTCAAAATCTGAATTATTCTTTTTTCTCTCCCGTTAAACCTTTAAAGCTATTTGTAGTCTTTTAAAGTTGCTCTGTTTTTCAGTATTTCAGTATCTTCTCCCGTCGAGATTCTAAGATATCTCTTTCTTTGTCAAAATATTTAAAATTGGGTACTCTGATTTAATTCAGTATTAAGAAATTGATTAACTTAGCAAACATTTTCCGAAAAAGTATCAACTCTCCATTTATCAATATGACCAAAAGAACAAAAATAATTTTGCTGGCTGTAATAGCTGTTTTAATTGCCGGAATGGCACTTTATCCTACTATTAAACGCAGTTTTGCAGGCACTGGCAATGAAGCACCAGCAGGCAAACCCGGAAACGGACAAAAACGTCCACCACTGAATATCAATATTAAAGTATTGGGAAATGAAACTCTTCAGGATATTTTTCGTACCAAAGGCGTACTTATTCCCGATGAAGAAGTGGCGCTTTCGTTCGAAACTTCCGGCAAAATCACGAAAATATATTTCAGGGAAGGAAGTTCGGTTCGTAAGGGAGAATTGCTGGCAAAGGTGAACGACAGCCCATTACAGGCCGAACTGAAAAAGCTCGAAGCGCAATTGCCTTTGGCCAACGACAGGGTTTTCCGTCAGAAGTCGCTTTTGGCCAAGGACGCAGTAAGTCAGGAAGCATTCGAATCGGTAAGCACTGAACTCGACAAACTGAAAGCCGACATTGAACTGGTAAAAGCACGTATTGCACAAACCGAACTTCGGGCTCCTTTCGATGGCGTCATCGGGCTACGTCAGGTGAGCGAAGGCGCTTATGCATCGCCAAGTCAGGTAATTTCCACACTTACAAAATTATCGCCACTGAAAATTGAATTTTCGGTCAACGAGCGTCAGGCCAATGATATAAAAGCCGGAACAAAAATCAGTTTCAACGTGGAAAACGACCTGAATACTTACGAAGCATCTGTGTATGCTGTGGAATCGAAACTCGACGAAAAAACACTTTCGCTAAAAGCCCGCGCCCTTTACAGCAACCCCGGAGGCAAGCTTAAACCCGGTCGCTCAGCCAATATCGAGATTCAGCTTAGCGAAATCAAAAATGCCATTGTCATTCCTGCCATTGCCTCTATTGCCGAAATGGGGCGCGATATTGTTTACGTGTACAAATCGGGAAAAGCGCAACAGGTTGAAATTAAAAAAGGAATGCGTACTTCTTCGTCGCTTCAGGTGATTGATGGTTTACAAAGCGGCGACACACTTATTATCAGTGGCGTTATGCAGCTTCGCGATGGCATGGAAGTCGTGATCAATAAATAATCTTCTGTTGCTTTCCAACAGATTTTTTTCAACTGAATAGCTGTTCAGAGATTTTTTTCAAAAAAACATATTCAGAACACATTCTGAATAAGAACAAGAAAACACAAACAATGAATATATCCGAATTAAGCATAAAACGCCCGGTTCTCTCCACCGTATTTGTACTGGTTATCCTTCTGATGGGATTTATCGGTTACACTTATCTGGGTGTCAGAGAATTTCCCAGCGTCGACAATCCAATTATTTCCGTATCGGTATCCTACCCCGGAGCAAACGCAGAGATTATCGAAAACCAGATTACCGAACCACTGGAGCAAAACATCAACGGGATTCCGGGCATTCGCTCTCTTTCGAGTCAGAGTAGCCAGGGTTATTCCAACATCACAGTGGAGTTTGAACTTAGCGTGGATCTTGAAACAGCCGCCAACGATGTGCGCGACAAAGTTTCCCGAGCGCAACGCTATCTGCCCCGCGACTGCGACCCACCCACAGTGTCGAAAGCCGATGCCGATGCAAGTCCGATTGTGCAAATTACGGTACAAAGTGAAAAGCGTTCGTTGCTGGAACTTACCGAAATTGCGGAACTCACAGTAAAAGAGCGACTACAAACCATTCAGAATGTAAGTGCAGTGGATATTTGGGGCGAAAACCGCTATTCGATGCGTCTGTGGCTCGATCCTGTAAAAATGGCTGCTTACGGCATTACACCTATAGAAGTAAAGAATGCTATCGATCGTGAGAATGTGGAATTACCCTCGGGAAGTATTGAAGGAGATAAAATAGAACTAACCATCCGAACGCTCGGATTAATGGAAACTCCTGAAGAATTCAACAATCTGGTCATCAAAGAAGATAATTACCGCATTGTACGGTTCGGAGATATTGGTACAGCCGAACTTGATTCTGAAAATCGCAAAAACATTCTGAAACGTAATGGCATACCTATGGTGAGTACCGTAATTATTCCTCAGCCGGGTGCTAATCAGATTGAAATTTCCGATGAGGTCGCTTTGCGTGTAGAGCAAATGCAAAAAGACCTTCCGGAAGATGTGAAAGTGGAAGTGGTATTCGATAACACAAAATTTATCCGTGCTTCCATTAGCGAGGTAGAAGAAACCATTTATGTGGCTTTTATTCTGGTGATTATCATCATATTTATGTTCCTTCGCGACTGGCGTGTGACACTTATTCCGGTGGTCGTAATTCCGGTATCACTTGTCGGCTCATTTTTTATTATGTATCTGGCTGGTTTTTCCATTAATGTACTTTCTATGCTCGCTGTCGTATTGGCCGTGGGACTTGTAGTTGACGATGCCATTGTGGTAACCGAAAATATTTATCAAAAAATTGAGCAGGGAATGAAACCCCGCGAAGCCGGTATCGAAGGTTCGAAAGAAATTTTCTTTGCGGTAATTTCTACCACTATTACCCTTGTGGCAGTATTTTTCCCCATTGTTTTTCTCGAAGGAATGACAGGCCGCTTATTTCGCGAATTCAGTATTGTGGTATCGGGAGCTGTAATCATTTCATCGTTCGTGGCGCTGACTTTCACTCCCATGATGGCCACAAAACTTCTGAAACACCGCGAGAAACAAAACTGGTTTTATCGTAAGACCGAGCCCTTCTTCGATAAAATGAATAAGGCTTACGAAAATGGATTGTTGCGATTTCTGAAGCATAAAATGGTGGCTATTCCCATCATTGCTATCACTGTAATTCTGATTTTTGTAATGTGGAATGCCGTTCCGGCCGAAATGGCTCCACTCGAAGACCGGTCGTCGATCACCGTGCGTACATCGGCACCTGAAGGCGCCACTTACGAATTTGTACGCGATTACACCGAAAAAATTTACGATATTGTTGACTCTGTAGCACCCGAAAGAGAATCGAATGTGGCTATTATTCGTAGCTCGTTTGGTATGGTTCGACTTATTCTGCCTGATATCGATAAACGTGAACGTAGTCAAATGGAAATTGCCGATGCTGTAACCGCTGCTGTGCGGGGAGAAACTGAAGCCCGGACTTTTGTACAACAACAATCTACTTTTGGCGGTCGTCGTAGTGGAATGCCGGTTCAGTATGTTTTACAGGCACCCAATATTGAGAAACTCGAAGAATTTATTCCGCTTTTTATGGAAAAAGTAAATGCAAGCGGAAAATTTGAAATGGCCGACGTAAATCTGAAATTTACCAAACCGGAAACACGAATTATGATTGACCGCGACAAGGCTGCGCTGCTGGGTGTAAGTACGCGCGACATAGGACAAACGCTGCAATATGCACTTAGCGGGCAGCGTATGGGTTATTTCTACATGAACGGAAAGCAATATCAGATTCTGGGCGAAATAAATCGTCAGCAACGCAACACGCCACTCGATCTGAAATCCATTTACCTGAAAAATCAGGCAGGCGATATGATTCAACTCGACAATCTGGTGGAACTGAAAGAAACAGTAGCGCCTCCTCAGTTATATCGTTACAACCGTTTTAATTCGGCAACTGTATCGGCAGGACTTGCACCGGGCGTTACCATTGGTGAGGGTCTCGACGAAATGGATCGCATTGCTACCGAAACGCTCGACGAAAGTTTCCGTACAGCACTCGCCGGAGACTCAAAAGAATTCCGCGAAAGTTCATCGAGCCTTATGTTTGCCTTTCTATTGGCTTTGGTGCTTATTTTCCTGATTCTGGCAGCACAGTTCGAAAGTTTTAAAGATCCGTTTGTGGTAATGATGACAGTGCCGCTGGCTGTGGCCGGAGCATTGATATTTATGCTTATTTTCGACATTACAATGAATATTTTCAGTCAGATTGGCATCATTATGCTGATTGGCTTGGTTGCCAAAAATGGTATTCTGATTGTAGAATTTGCCAATCAGCGTCAGGAAGCCGGAATGGACAAGTTCGAAGCTATCCGCGGAGCCGCAGCACAACGTTTGCGCCCCATTCTGATGACCAGCTTCTCTACAATTCTCGGTCTGTTACCATTGGCTTTTGCAAGTGCCGAAGGTGCTAACGGACGAATTGCAATGGGCGTTTCGGTTATTGGCGGACTTATCGTTTCCACTTTTCTGACTTTGTTTGTGGTTCCGGCCATTTACTTATTTGTATCTACCAACCGAAAAAGCAAAGTTCAGAAAGACTGATTTTCAGGACATTTAAACAATTATTCACAGATGAATTTATCGAAAAATAATATTATCACAAAACTGCTTTTGGCCTCAGCCATAGCATTCACAACTCCGGCATTGCAGGCTCAGGAAATTCTGAGTCTGAAAAAATGTATCGAAACAGGGTTGGAAAACAATTACAGCATTCGTATCAGTCGCAATGAGCAAAAAGTAGCCGAAAACAATATGACTCCGGGAAATGCTGGAATTCTTCCTACTGTAGATCTGAATGCAGGATATTCGGGGACTTTAAACAACACACAACAATTTCCTTCAGATGGCAGTGCGGTTGTGAGTAATAGCAATCTACACAACAGCACCTTACAGGCGGGAATAAATCTGAACTGGACAGTATTCGACGGTTTCAAAATGTTTGTAACCTACGACAAACTACGCGAAATGAACCAAATGGGAGAATTGCGTACACGATTGAATGTGGAGAATTTTATTGCCGGCATCAGCGCCGAATATTTCAACTACGTGCAGCAACAAATCCGACTCAACAATCTGAAATCGGCTGTGCGGCTCTCGAAAGAAAGACTTCGCATAGTGGAGGCACGTTACAACATTGGCTCTATGTCGCGCCTCGACCTGCAACAGGCGCGTGTCGACTTCAATGCCGACAGTTCGCGGCTTATTCGGCAGCAGGAAGTGGTTTTTAGTTCATCTGTAAAGCTAAATACTTTAATGGCGATGCCTGAAGTGGATAAAAAGTTGATAGTAGCCGACAGCACAATTCTGTTCAACGCGCTGCTTTCGAAAGATGAATTATGGGCAAGCACTGTTTCGTCGAATGTATTTCTGCAACTGGCCGAAAAAGAGAAAACGCTCAGTCTGCTCGATCTGAAGGCTTCGCAAAGCAAAAATTATCCTTATGTACGCTTGAATGCAGGATATAATTATACCCAAAACAATTACGAAATTGCCACTTACACACGCCAGGACAATCTGGGGCCAAACTTTGGAGTAACCCTTGGTTTTAATATTTTCGATGGCATGAACAGAGTGCGTGAGCAACGCAACTCCCGTATTCAGACCGAAAACAAGCAACTTGCAATGGATGAATTGCAACTGAGTCTGAAAAGTGATTTTGCCAATTTATGGATGGCATACCGCAACAATATGGAACTCACCGCCCTCGAGAGAGAAAATCTGTTCAATGCCAAAGAAAATTACGACATTGCTATCGATCGCTACAAACTCGGCGATTTATCGGGTATAGAGCTTCGCGAAGCACAAAACAGTTTACTCGAAGCCGAAGAGAGACTTGTGCAGGCCGAATACAATACAAAACTCTGCGAGATTTCATTGCTGCAAATCAGCGCAAATATGAATGAGTTTGTCCGACAGTAGACATTATTCTCCAAAAACAAAAAAAGAGAATCAGATAAGTTTCTGATTCTCTTTTTGTTGGTGGAGATTACCGGACTCGAACCGGTCACCTCAACACTGCCAGTGTTGCGCTCTAGCCAGATGAGCTAAACCCCCAAAAC
>JAVEXN010000044.1:0-10301 GCA_034004015.1 Paludibacter sp. | reverse complement strand
TACGAAACCCTGGGAGAATTGTTTCGATCTTCGCAAAAGGATGCTATAAAACTTACAATATCTGAGAAAATATGGCTGATTATCATTGAAATAGTAGCTGAGTTGTCTGAGATTTTCAACACAGATGCCGAATTGTTAATGGAAAAATTATTCTCTGAAAATGAAAAACTTACAAAATACTTAAATTTCAAAAACCTACCGCAAGCGGGTTAAATGAAGCTTGCGAAAGTTGAGTTAATTATTTGTGTAATCCCCTCTTTTCCATTTTTGAAAAAGAGGGGATTTTATTTGTGAAATCAACTTACCGTTTCTTTCAGCAATGCAATTTCCAAAACTTCCATAATGTCGGAAACATAGTGAAATTTTAGTCCTTTGAGATAAGCAGGTTTTATTTCTTCGATGTCTTTCCGGTTTTCGACACACAGAATAATGTCGGTAATACCGGCACGTTTTGCAGCCAGAATTTTTTCCTTGATGCCACCCACCGGAAGTACTTTTCCACGCAGTGTAATTTCGCCTGTCATGGCTAAGTTACTACGAACTTTACGTTTGGTAAATGCCGACGTTAATGCTGTGACCATAGTAATACCGGCTGAAGGACCATCTTTTGGAATAGCTCCTTCGGGCACGTGCACATGCACATTCCATTCATCGAAAATCAGTGGGTCGATATTTAGTTTTTCTGCATGCGATTTAATATATTCAAGCGCAATAACAGCCGATTCTTTCATTACATCGCCCAGATTTCCGGTGAGTGTGAGTTTTGGCGCTTTGCTTTTGCTCAAACTCGATTCTACAAACAGAATTTCGCCACCAACCTGTGTCCATGCAAGTCCGGTAACCACGCCTGCATATTCGTTACCCTGATATTTATCGCTGCTGTAGCGGGCTGCACCCAGATATTTTTTCAGATCATCGATGCTGATTTCAGGATTGTATTCTTCGTCCGAAGCAACCAGTCGCGCAATTTTACGCATAAGCGAGGCAATCTGACGGTTCAGTTCGCGTACGCCCGATTCGCGAGTGTACGAATCGATAAGCTGTTGCATAACCTGTTTCGAAATAATGGCCTGATCTTTTTTCAAACCATGATTCTCGAGTTCTTTGCTTACCAAATGTCGCCGCGCAATCTCAATTTTTTCTTCCTGCGTATAACCGCTTACTTCAATGAGTTCCATACGGTCGAGCAAAGGACGCGGAATGCTGTTCAGATTATTGGCTGTAGCCACAAACATCACTTTCGAAAGGTCGAAATCCACATCAAGGAAATTGTCGTGGAAAGCTGTGTTTTGTTCAGGATCAAGCACTTCGAGCAGAGCTGACGAAGGATCGCCTTTGTAATCGGCTGTCACTTTGTCGATTTCGTCGAGCACAAAAACCGGATTGGCCGTTTCGGCTTTCTGAATGTTCTGCATAATACGTCCGGGCATTGCCCCTATATAAGTGCGTCGGTGTCCCCGAATTTCGGCTTCGTCGTGCAAACCACCCAGCGAAACACGTACATATTTACGGTTCAGCGCACGTGCAATCGATTTTCCGAGCGAAGTTTTTCCCACTCCCGGAGGGCCGTAAAGGCAAATGATAGGCGATTTCATGTCGCCTTTCAGTTTCAGTACTGCCAAATGCTCGAGAATGCGGTCTTTTACAGTTTCGAGTCCGAAATGATCGGCATCGAGTACTTTTTTTGCATTTTTCAGATTGAAATTATCATTGCTATATTCGTTCCATGGCAGTTCGAGCATGGTTTCGATATAATTCAGCTGAATGGAATAATCGGGCGAATGCTGACTGGTGCGTTCGAGTTTTTTGAGTTCTTTTTCGAATACTTTTGCAGTGGCTGCATTCCATTTCTTTTTCGAAGCACGTGTTCTGAATTCTTCCACATCCTGTTCGGGCGAACTTCCACCCAACTCATTCTGAATGGTTTTCATTTGCTGTTGCAGGAAGTATTCGCGTTGTTGCTGATCGATTCCTTCACGCGCTTTGTTCTGAATCGACATTTTCAGATCGAGCAGCTGCGATTCTTTATTGAGCAGTTCGAGCAACTGATAACCGCGTTCCATTAGGTCGTCGATTTCGAGCAGACGTACTTTGTCGCTCACGCTGAATCCGAAATTTGCACATGCATAATTAATCAGAAATTCAGGACTTTCGATATTTCTGATGGCAAAGGATGTTTCGGGAGGCAACATTCCCGAGTTGTTTATAATATTGGTGGCCAAATCCTTAATTGAGGATATCAGCGCAGGAAAAACGCCATCGGTAATGTCGGGCATTTTAGCATTTGGGATAGGAAAAACTTTAGCTTTCAGAAAAGGCCTAACGGCTACCTGATCGCCCAGGCGAAAACGTTTTTTTCCTTCGAGAATCACTGTGGTGCTGTTGTCGGGCATTTCGAGAATTCGAACTACCTGGGCCACAGTTCCCATTTGATATAATTGTGATACGTTCGGATCTTCGTCGTTTTTGTCTATTTGCGTACAAACGCCAATCAGCCCATCGTTTTCGTGTGCGTGGCGAATCAGTTTCAGCGATTTTGGGCGTGCCACAGCTACCGGTAGCAATACACCTGGATAAATAACCATGTTGCGCAATGCCAGAATAGGCAAAACTTCTCCATCGTTAAGGGTAATTTCCGATTGTTGCTCATCGAGTGATATAATTGGAAAAACGTCGGCTGATCCCATCATTTCTTCTCTGAAAAAATTATCAATTTTATGCTTCATTGTCATTCGTGCAGAAAAATACTGCCATATTGGCGCAATTTATCTGCTATGTTTATTTTTTGTTTTGTTACTCGTTTTTTAAATGTCTGATAATCAGTAAACTTGTAGTGCGGTGTAAAAACCGGCTTACTATTTTCAATAGCTGTGCCAAAAACATGAAACCCGGGGCTTTTGTTCTGAGAAAAAATTAATAAATTTGCAACGAATTAATTCAAATTCTGTTTATTAACCCAATAAAATACCCATGAGACTTTTGTTTGGCAAAATATGTTTTGTTGGTTTACTATTTGTTGTTTTATCGTGCAAAGGTACAAACAAATCTTTCGAAACCATAGTACCTGATTCTAATAAAATAGATTCTGTTTTGCTCGACTCAGCAGTACATGTTTTGATTGAGTCATTGCCCGATAGTGCCGGAATTGACATTCGTCTTTTGAAGAAACTGCACGAGACTGTTCCGTATAGTGTTTTGTGGGTAAATGCCCGGAGCGGAATTGAAAGAACAGATACGCTTTTGCTGAGTCTCTCCGATGCACAACGTCATGGCCTGAGTCCGGAAATTTTTTCGACCGATACTCTCGCTCTTTTAAAGGAAATGCTCAGAAATAGCGAACTGTCCTATTCTGAAATTGCTCAATTTGAAGTAAATGCCACGCTTTCATTTCTGAAATATTGCCGCGCAATGCAATTCGGAATTGTAGAACCGGATGTGGTTTTTCCTGGAAATTATATCCCGCGAAAGTCTGCCGACTCGCTTTTTGTGGCCAATTGTTTGCTGAATGTCAGTTCAAGTCTTTCTGCTTTTCTCAATAGCGTGCAGCCTGTCGACAGCAATTATCTGGCTTTGCAACAAATGCGTAATTATTATTTGCAATATCAGGATTCGCTCATCGATTCTATTCCGCTGCTTCCCAACAAAAAAACGGTGAAACTGTATACCCACGATTCAATTATTCCGCTTGTGATTCGTCGTTTGCTGATAACAGGAGAGTTGACGCGCGAAACGGCCGGTGATATAAACCGCACTTTGTTCGATGAAAAACTACTGAAATCGCTTGATGAATTCCGCTATAAAACAGGCCTTTATCTCGATAAGGAAATTGGAAATAATACCATTCGTGCCCTGAATATGAGTTTTGCCGATTATGTGAATCGCGTGGATGTGAACCTTGAACGATTGCGCTGGAAAACGGCAAAGTCTTTGGGACGCAAACATATTCGTGTGAATGTGGCCGATATGACGCTCCGGGCTTTTCGGAATGATACATTGGCGCTGAAAATGAATGTGGTGGTGGGCAAAGCACCGCTCAACAAAACGCCGTTGTTGCAAAGTTCGGTTTACGAAATTGTACTGAATCCCACATGGACAGTTCCCAACAGTATTGTGGTAAAAGAAATTTCGGTACTTCAGGCAAAGGACACAAGTTATTTGCGACGTCATAAAATGCGCGTTTACTACAAAGGTGTGGAGCAAAAGCCTGATACTATAAAATGGAATCGCATCAGCAAAAAATATCAGCCTTATGTCATTGTGCAGGATTCGGGCAATATCAATGCCCTGGGTCGGATAAAGTTTAATTTTGGAAACAGGTTTAGTGTGTATTTGCACGATACAAATGCCCGTAGTGCATTCAGCAGGCACAACCGTGCGTTGAGTCATGGCTGTGTGAGAGTGTCGAAACCTTACGAACTTGCCTTTTTTTGCTTGCCCGAATATGATCTGAACGACAAAAAACGGGTGGAGCAAAGAGAAGTATTCGAAGACAAAATTCGCTACAGTACAGGTTTGAAAGTGAAAACTATACCCGGCAAAAAGGCACTCGAAGAGGATAGTGCTATCATGAGAATCAGTAAAGTACAGTTGCGCCAGCTTATTCCCATTATTATTGAATATCATACCTGTTTCAGAAATGAAAAGAACGAGGTGATTTTCAGAGATGATATTTACGGAATGGACAAATCGATACTTGCATATCTGCGAAAGTACAAGGCAAACTGAAAATTTAAAGCTATTTTTGCAGTCCTGATTGCAATGCTGCTTACAATAAAGCCGTTTTCAATGCGTTTATTTAAAACAAAAACAAAGCTGATGTTTCTCAATAAAAAAATAAAACTAACTCTGTTACTGATATTTACTGTGCTGAATGCCGCATTTGCACAAGGAGGTTACGACGATGATTCGCGCATGTTTCGTTTTGGTTTCTCGCTGGGACTGAATACGCTCGATTTTGGCATAAAAAATAGCCTTAAGAACATTGATGGCGAAGTTTATTACGCCGATGTATCCACTTTGAAACCGGGTTTTTCAGTGGGAATTGTGAGCGATATGCTGCTTCACCGCTATCTGAATCTGCGGTTTACGCCTACTTTACATTTTGGCGAGCGTGAACTTTCGTACAGCAATAAGATGGGTGATAAGAAGTACTCGGTGGTTGTGCCATCAGTGCCATTATCGTTACCCTTTTATCTTAAATACAGTGCCGAGCGTTATGGCGATTTGCGACCTTATTTGATTGGTGGTGGCGGTGTGTATTTCGATTTGGGTCAAAATAAAGAAAAGCCCGTATATCTACGGACTTCTGATACTTTTGTGGAGTTTGGCGTGGGGTGCGATATTTATTTTTCGTTTTTCAAATTAGCTCCCGAATTGAAATTTGCAATTGGGTTCAACGATGTGTTTAACCCAAATCCAAATACTAACATTTTGCCCGAAGATAAATTGAAAAATCTTGCACTTTCGAAACTTACTTCACGTATGCTCACGCTGACTTTTAATTTTGAGTAAAAACAGAAATCAGAGTTCGTCCAATTTTTTTATAATGGCATCTACAGCATTTTGCCAGTCGGAAAAAAGTTTTCGGAAGTATGCTTTTACAATCGCAGAATTGTTTTTTCCATCGGGGTGTCCTGCACGAAGTATGAAACGGTCGTTCAGGTCGGCAATTTCAACCGATAGGGCTTCTACTTTTGCATCGTCGGATTTTCCCGAAAGCAATACTCTGAAATAAACTTCGGTCATCAGTTCGGTAGAAACATAGTTGATCGTTTTTTTTAGTTTTCTGCGGCTTGCCATAATGTCTTGTTTTTTTAGTGAATAATGTTTTACAAATATAGCCTTTTAAATGCGAAGATGATTCTGAAAAATGTTTTTTTCTTTTTTAGCTTATTTTCGCTGTTCAAACTAGTAGTCTTTCAATATGAATCATAAATACATCAGTTTTTTCCTTATTATAATTTCAATTTCAGTCTGCGCACTTAGTTCCTGTACCGACGAAATGATCAGTACGAATCCCGACTATAGTCTTGAATTTTCGACAGATACCTTGAGTTTCGATACAATTTTCAGTGCTATGGGCAGTACAACCGAGAAAATTCTGATTTATAACCACCACAAAAGAGCCCTTAAAATCAGCAGTGTTGAACTTGCCGGACGGGAAAATTCGCGATTTCGCCTGAATGTAAACGGGCTCCGAAATCCGGAAAATAGCTTTAAGAATATTGAAATTGGTGCAAAAGACAGTCTTTATATTTTCGTTGAAGTAACTGTCAATCCGCACGATTCGGATGCGCCTGTGCTGGTGAGTGATTCTATTGTTTTTCAGACCAATGGAAATGTGCAGTCGGTGCAGCTCCAGGCTTATGGTCAGGATGTGATTTTGTGGAAGGAAAAAATGATTCTCAACGATACTGTGCTTTCTTCGGCTCGTCCTTATTTGGTGTATGGCTATCTTGCTGTGGATTCGGCCAAAACGCTCACTTTGCCTGCCGGATGCCGTATTTATTTTCATAATAATGCCAATTTGCTTGTGTATGGAAATCTCGTAGCCAACGGAACGGCTCAAAGTCCTGTGCAACTACGTGGTGACAGGTTTGATCTGGTGAAATTTTCCGACCCTTTGCCATACAATCATGTGGCAGGCCAGTGGGGTGGAGTGTATTTGCTTTGGAATCAGGGCCGTCATAAGCTGAATCATGTGCGTTTAAACAGTGGCTACGTGGGTCTGTATGTGCCCAATAGCGACCGTCAGCACTTGCCCGAAATAGAAATCAGTAACTCGGTAATTCATAATTTCCTGCTTTACGGTGTGGTAGCTCAGAATGCGAATCTGAAAATTCATAATTCGGAAGTGTCGAACACTGGAAGTTATACGCTTTATTTAAGCGGAGGTACACACGAAATTTTACAAAGCAGCATTTTGAATTTTTATAATGCCGGAGCAGGAGCGGCCACTTCACGCGATAAGTTTCCGGCTGTAATGATAATGGGACTCAACCGTGCAGCGGCAATGAATACTATTTTCCGGAATTCGGTAATTACCGGAACGCTCGAAACCGAGCTGAGCATCGCCAGTCGTTTTATGCCTTATGTGGATGCTGAATTTACGAATAATTTTATCCGTCGTAAAGCGCCTTATGAAATGTCGCAGTTTGTCCGGAATCATTGGTACGAGCCGGGAGATACTATGCTTTTTAAAGCGTCGCGTTATACACTAAAGCCCCTTCAGTATTTTAATTTTATGCCCGATTCTTTGTCAGCACTTCGCGGATTGGCTGATCCCGCTGTGGCTTCGCAGTTTCCGCTCGATTTGAATGGTTATAACCGACTTTCGGACGGTGCACCCGATGCGGGAGCCTATGAATGGATTCCTGTTCAGCAATAAACAAAACTCTCCAAAACAAACAGCTCCGGTATTTGTTGTTATCAACAGTTGCCGGTGCTGAAATAAGTCGTTTTTTTACATTAAACAGCTTATCCTGAAAGGGAAACATTGGCCATAATAAATTTTCGCTCAGGGTTTTAAATTTTGAGCAAAATATGCTATTTTTGTAATCCAAATTATTAGAGAGTAATTTTAATTTTATAAACAAAATGAGTAACACAAAAAGAGTCTACACCTTTGGCAACGGAAAAGCTGAAGGAAAAGCAGACATGAAGAATTTGCTTGGTGGTAAAGGTGCCAACCTTGCCGAAATGAATCTGATTGGAGTTCCGGTTCCTGCCGGTTTCACAATTACTACCGATGTTTGTACCGAGTACAATAAATTAGGTAAAGATGCAGTTGTTGAACTTTTGAAAAGCGAAGTGGAAGCCGCAGTTGTTGAAACTGAAAAAATCATGAACGCTAAATTCGGTTCGAATGGCGAAGCATTCCCATTGCTTTTATCGGTTCGTTCAGGTGCACGTGCTTCTATGCCCGGTATGATGAATACCATTCTGAATCTCGGTATGAACGATGACACAGTGAAAATTGTGGCTGAAAAATCGGGTAACGAAAAATTTGCTTACGACTCATATCGTCGTTTTATTCAAATGTATGGCGATGTAGTAATGGGCGTTGTGGCCGAAGAAGGCGAACATTGTCCGTTTGAGCAGGTATTAGACAGAGTAAAAGCGGATAACAATTATGCTTCGGATACTGATTTTACTGTCGAAAACCTCAAATATATTGTTGAAGAATTCAAAACTGTAGTTCGCACAAAAGCAGGTAAAGATTTCCCTAACAACCCATGGGAACAGCTTTGGGGAGCAGTTTGTGCTGTATTCGATTCATGGAATACCGAACGTGCTATCCTTTACCGTAAAATGGAAAAAATTCCTAACGAATGGGGTACAGCTGTGAACGTTCAGGCCATGGTTTATGGTAATATGGGCGACAACTCGGCCACCGGCGTTTGCTTCTCACGCGATGCTGCTACAGGCGAAAATATTTTTAATGGTGAGTATCTGATCAACGCTCAGGGCGAAGATGTGGTTTCGGGTGTACGTACACCACAGGAAATCACTATCGAAGGTTCACGTCGTTGGGCTGAGCGTGCCGGTATTTCGGAAGAAGTGCGTAAAGCTACTTTCCCTTCATTGGAAGAATCGATGCCAGCAGTATATGCTGACCTTTTTGCTACTCAGCAAAAACTTGAAAAACATTACAAAGACATGCAGGATATGGAGTTCACCATTCAGGATGGTAAACTTTGGATGTTGCAAACACGTAATGGTAAACGTACAGGTGCTGCTATGGTTCGTATGGCGGTTGAAATGGTTGCCGAAGGTTTGATCGACGAAAAAACTGCTGTATTGCGTCAGGAACCTGCTAAACTCGATGAGTTGTTGCACCCTGTGTTTGAGAAAAAAGCCAAACAAACAGCAAAAGTAATTTCCAAAGGACTTCCTGCATCTCCGGGTGCTGCAACAGGTAGAGCCGTTTTCTCAGCCAATGTAGCTGAAGAATGGGCTGCTCGTGGCGAGAAAGTAATTCTTGTACGTCGCGAAACTTCTCCTGAAGACTTAAAAGGTATGTACGCTGCCGAAGGTATCCTTACCGAACGTGGTGGTATGACTTCTCACGCAGCTGTTGTGGCTCGCGGTATGGGTAAATGTTGTATCTCAAGTGCTGCTGGTATTACTGTGGGTCACTCAAGTGTAACTATCAATGGTGTGGTTTACAACGAAGGCGATTATATTTCACTGGATGGCTCTACAGGTATTGTTTACGATGGCAAAGTAGCTACAATCACACCAACACTGGATGGTGACTTTGGTAAATTGATGGAAATTGCCGAAAAACATACCAAAATGTATGTGCGTACCAATGCTGATACTCCAAACGATGCAAAAACTGCACGTGACTTTGGCGCAAAAGGTATTGGTCTTTGCCGTACCGAGCACATGTTCTTCGAAGGAGATCGTATCTGGGCTATCCGCGAAATGATTCTGGCTGATGATGTGGAAGGTCGTGTGAAAGCGTTGGCTAAATTGTTGTCTATCCAGCGCGAAGACTTCCACGGAATTCTTGAAGCAATGGACGGTTTTGGTGTGACTATCCGCTTACTCGATCCACCATTGCACGAATTTACTCCTAACGATGCTGCTTCACAAAAAGAAATGGCTGAGAAATTGGGCATTTCGGTTGAAATAGTGAAAGCTAAAGTTGAGTCGTTGCACGAATTCAACCCTATGTTGGGTCACCGTGGTTGTCGTTTGGGTAACACCTATCCCGAAATTACAGAAATGCAGGCGCGTGCTATTATCGAAGCTGCTTGCGATCTGAAAGCGGCCGGTAAAAACCCAAAACCTGAAATCATGATTCCATTGGTTGGAACAGTGGAAGAATTCCAGTTGCAGGCTTCTATTATTCGCGAAACTGCTGAAGCTGTATTTGCTGAAAAAGGAGTGAAAGTTGACTACATGGTTGGAACTATGATTGAAATTCCACGTGCAGCGCTTATTGCTGATAAAATTGCAAAACATGCCGAATTCTTCTCGTTTGGTACCAATGACCTTACTCAAATGGGCTTTGGTTACTCACGCGACGATGCCAGCAAATTCCTCCCTGTTTATATCGAGAAAGGTATCCTGAAAAACGATCCTTTCGAAGTGTTGGATCAGGAAGGTATCGGTCAGCTGGTGGAAATCGGAACAACACGTGGTCGCTCAACCAACCCTAATTTGAAAGTGGGTATTTGTGGTGAGCATGGTGGTGAACCGTCATCAGTTGAATTCTGCGGTAAAGTAGGTATGGACTATGTTTCATGTTCTCCATTCCGTGTGCCTATCGCACGTTTGGCTGCTGCTCAGTC
>JAVEXN010000021.1:0-47338 GCA_034004015.1 Paludibacter sp. | reverse complement strand
ACTTACATATTGAGGCACTTGTGCACGCTTTTTACGGGGTAATGGCATATTTCCTTGCAGTTGGTTGCACAAAAATAATGATATAATATTGATTGACAATCGGTTTGCTGTTTTTCAGCAGACCCTAAATAAACCTCGTCGACAGATAGGGTTTATATCACATAATGAGGAAACGACAAAATAAATCGAATTCAATTGGGTGTTAAACACTAAATCAATTTTCGGGAAATGGCAAATTATATATCGGAAGATCAAATAGAAAAGGCAATTATTGAGGTGTTCACGCATAACCTCGGTTACCGCCATATCAATTGTCTGGAGAGTGACACTACGGGTCGTCAGGCTGAAACGGATGTGGTGATAAAACCATTACTCCGCCGTAAACTTGTTGACTTAAATAAAGGTCTCGTATATGACCGACTGGATAAAAAAATTGAATGATATTCTGACCATTAACGACAATGAGATATTAGAACATGCTGGTAGAATCCCGCACGAAATGGCTCTACAATTAGCCGAAACGGAATATGACAAATACAACGCAGAACGAATAAAGGCAGATGATTTAAAAGCATTGGAAGAATTAGATAAAGAAATCAATTAATTGAAATCAAATAACCAACAATGAAAATTCCATTAAATGAATTTGAAATTCACGTTGATGAAGATATTCTGAAACGGGGTTTACAGTATTTTAAAAAGGGTTATGTAACCGCGGTTGACGAATTGAGCGCCGGCGAATACGAAGCTACAGTTGAAGGAAGTGAAAGCTATACCGTACACATGGAGGTGAAAAACGGTGTGATGAATGGTTGTTATTGTACTTGTCCGTACGATTGGGGTCCGATTTGCAAACACGAAGTGGCGGTGATGTTTTACCTGCAACAGGAAGAATTAGGCATAGCATCGAACCCACAAAAAACAGCAAAAAGAACAAGGGCAAAAGCATCGTCCGTGATAATTTCATCGGGTAGTGAAAAGAAACCAAAAAAGAAAACCATTCAGGAGCAGGTCAATGAAATTCTGAATATGCTGCCGGTAGATGAATTAAAGGGATATATCGGTGCATGTTGCGACAATGATAAATCGTTCAGGGATATGTTTTTAGCGAAGTATGTCTACCTGATTCAACCTGTTTCGAAAGAAATGTATGCCAAACAAATACAGGCAATAGTCCGTTCAGCAGCCGGTAAATATGGTTTTCTGGACTATTCGGCAGCCAGAAAAGTTGGTAAGCTTGTGTATGAGTTGTCGCAACTGGCAGAACACAAAATTGAAAATAATAACTATCGTGAAGCAATGTATATGGGTTGTGCCATGCTGGAGGAAATGACCAAAGCCATTGAGCACGGCGATGACAGTAACGGTGATTTGGGAGGCTGTATTGATGCGGCTCAGGATATTTTATTCCGTGTGGCAGAAGAATGTAAGGATAAAACCATTCGAAGAGAACTTTTTGAATACGGGTTGTCGAATTTCCAAAAAAAGACATTTAAAGGCTGGGAGTGGCATTTCCACCTGATTAATTTATCCATCGAACTGATTGAAACCGAAAACGACAAAAAACTGGTTGCTGCTTGTATTGACAGTGTGAAACCTACCGACAAGAAATGGGATTTTGACTACGAACGTGCTCAACAAATGAAACTGGAATTGATCCGGAAAACAGAAAGTGAAACAGAAGTTAACAAATACTTAGAAGAAAACCTCACCAATTCCGATTTTAGAAGAGAGTTGATTCTCACGGCAATAAGAGAAAAGGCTTATTCCAAAGCGATAACATTAGCCGAAGCGGGTATAGTAGCCGATCAGAAAGACAAGCCAGGGCTGGTAGATGAGTGGAAATGGCATTTGCTGAATATTTATCAGCAACAGGGCAATAAACCAAAAATTATTGAATATGCCCGATACTTGTTTCTGAATTCTGGTCGGTTCAGACCTCAGGAAATGTTTGATATTCTGAAGAAGCAGGTAGAAAATGACGAGTGGCAAATGTTTTTCAATCAGTTGGTAGCGGACAGAAAAAGTGCAGAAAAATGGGTGAGGTTTCATACCATTGCTGATATGTATATCTGGGAAGAACAATGGGAAAACCTCCTGAGTTGGCTCATTGACAATAAGTCGATTGACAATATTTCGTATGTAGAAAACTTTATTGCTAAAAATTATGCCGAACAGTTAGTTGGCTTATATCACAATGCAATTGAAGATTATTTGGCAAAAAACATAAGTAGAGATCATTATAAAACAGCCTGTAAATATATCCGACGTATGATAAAAATGGGTGGACGTGATGAAGCCGATTACCTGATTGCCGACCTTCGTAAACTCTATCCGCAGAGGCGGGCGTTGATGGAGGAATTGGATAAAGTGTGAAAAGCTATTTGCATTCAAGCAAGCCTTAAGGTGTAATATTGACCGTTTCGATGGCGATAACTTTATATTTGAACTTACGCCCGATGATTAGTTTCGATTTATCGAAATATACAATTGGAAATCATTATAATACTTCTCAGTGTCATTCGTTTTATCCGCTAAATCCGCGTTACTATTTCCCAACGTTCTGATGATTGACATAAGTGCCCTTATTTTGTAAATAACTTTTTTGCATATTAGTATTGCTTTTATAAAAAAATCACTACATTTGCTCAGTTAACATTGTTTGTGTGTTGACTTAAAGTGATTTGGCTATGGAAGCAACTATGGATTTGATGGGTTATGAACTGGATTTTCCGCTTTTCGGACAGATATTGTACGGAGGGCTGAACCCGGCTTTGCCCGGCAATGTGGATGGGCCCGAATATCAGCAGCGTATGCAGGAAATGATATGGGTGCCTGCTGCCGACAGGGGTGTGTATAAGTGTGCTTTCCACCCGCCCTTCAACTTTAAAACCCGCTATTATCACAGATTGCTCACTCATGAGGCGAATGCCTATATGGCCGATTTGCTCGAAATGGCTGCGGCGGAAACCGACGACAGGGTGCGGGCTTACCTGCGCAGTCAGTTGCTCGATAAACATCTGACCAACTGCCTGCAACGCCTGGGCGAATACTGCCGCGACAAAAACTACCTGCTACATATGCTTACAGCGCCTGAGCCGGGTGCCGACAATGATTTTCTATCGGATATCTGGGTTTTTCATTACCTGAAGGTATTGCTGGCAAAAGCATATCTGGAAGTGCAGTATGTGTGGAAGGATATGGTGCTGAGTGCTTTCAGTGAACAGCAATTGTATGTGTCGCTGTTTGGCGAGTCGCTGCCTGTGCAGTGCTGGCTGAAAAAGGCTGAAGCCGATGCGCCCCGAAAATATAAAAGTCCTCCTGTATCGCAGACAAAAGCTGCTGAGCCTCTGCCTTTTGATATCCGTCTGTACTACTGTAAACAGGAGTTATGTGAACTTTGGAAAATGTCCGATTCTACTTTTGAACGAAGGGCTAAAGAGCCGGATTTTCCGAAACCGACAAAATATAAAAACCGAAATTATTACCTGAAAACAGAGGCTGATGCCTGGATACAGAGAAACAGTAAAATATGAAATCTGATTGTTATATTTAAGAAAAAAAAGAACAGGAACGCGGATTTACGCTGATTAAGCGGATATTTTCTGATTAAATATTAAAAGAAACGGATCTGAAAACAGATTTAATCCCCGATAAATCGGGCATGATTTAAGAGCGTAGTCTTTATTATTCACTTCGTTGGTCTTTAATTAGCGACCAAAGGGAGATAATCGAAATCCGTTTTAAAATCTGCTTAATCAGCATGTCCCGTTGAGATGGGACGTCGAAATACTCCGTCCGCGTTCTGTTTCTTCATAGTGTTCAAACTTATATAAGCTATAATATGGAAAAGAAATGTTTGACTTTGAATGCGCTTAATTTCCGGCATGCGCAGCCGGAGCTGAGTTGTTACTTCGCGACCCGCCCTGTGGGTGAGGCTTTGAAACTTGCCGACTACGAAACGGAAAGGCTACTGCCTTTGCTGCACCTGCCTGCACACATCAAAGCGCTGTACACCACATTCGATGTAAAGGCTGATAGTGATATGCCTGTGCTTACAATGGGTACTGAGTACACTGATGCTGTGACTCCCTGCTGGACGAGGGGATTTATGAAGAATTATTACCTGTATAAACTCACACACTATTTTCGCAGTAATGGACTTCCGGTGCAAACAAATCTGATTTCGGACATGGATGTATGGGTGCCTGCAGCATCGGTGTTGAAGGACTGCAATGGCTACAGGGTGTTTCGCCTGCGTGTGCAGTTTGCCCGCCTGAGCGATAAACCTGAATTGCTGATTAGTTACGATGGTGTTCATTCGGTGTTTAAAGAGTCTTTAAACAGTGCCTTTTTTTCGGGCGACAGGGAGTTGAGTTTTTCGAAACTGTTGTACGGTACTGAGTTTTTCAGGTACGACAATTTGCCCGATCGTGTGCGTCGCGATACCGACCGTTTGTTTCCCTGTCTGAACAAAAAGCTTCAGCATGAGTTGAAAATGCCTTTCGGAATACCCGACAAATCGAACCGTTACAAACGATACCGGAATGAAATTGAGGAATTCAGACAACAGTATTTGCTTCCGGAGCATGTGGAGGGTGTGATGATTCCCGATACCGAATGGCTGCAAAGTACACAGCAGCGTCTGCCTAATCCCGATCATAAACTTGATATGCTGGTTTTCGGGAATAACAAAACCGGGAGGGATATCAATAGCTGTCTGAAATATAACGGTCCGAAAGTATATTCGCCGGAGCAGCATGTGGTGCTGTTTTTTATATGCAGAGAAAAAGATGTAGCTATGGCGGCCGCGGTATATCAGTATCTGAAAGGTGAAAGGCATGGTTTTGAGGGTTTGGGGAAATATGCAGGCATCAATTTTCAGACTTCAAAGGGATTGAGTGTGTATTTTGCAGACACTGACGATCCGCTTCCGCAAATAAGCAGGGAGTTGGATAAAAGGGAATTTGAAACAGGGAAAACGTATTTTGCCATGTATCTTTCGCCAGTGGGCAAATGGGAAAAGAGTGCCCGAAAGAAGGCTGTGTATTACAAACTGAAAGAGGAGCTTTTGCACAGGGGGATATTGTCGCAGTCGATAGAGGTGGATAAAAACTGGCCGGGACGAAGGACCGATTCCAACAATGTGGCGGTACTGAAGGAGGGTTTTCATTATTATATGCCCAATATAGCAGTAGCCATGCTGGCGAAGCTGGGTGGGACACCCTGGTCGCTGGCTTCGGGCAGCATACACGATCTGGTGATAGGTATCAGCGCTTTTCGCAGTGCCGATACACAGGAAAAGTATCTGGGTAGTGCCTTTTGCTTCTCGGGCGAGGGGCGGTTTTATGGTTTCGACTGCTTCAGGAGTTCGCAAACGGATGAGCTGGCAGGGTCGATTATAATGGCTGTGCGACGTTATTGCAACGAAAATGCGCAGCCTGAGAAGCTGGTGATACATTTTTACAAAACGCTGAGCAAAAAAGAGCTGAAACCTATAGAGATGGGTCTCGCGAGGCTCGGGCTGAAGATACCTGTAGTGGTGGTGACGGTGAATAAAAGTTTTTCGCAGGATGTGCTGGCCTTCGATACAGATTCGGAGCACCTGATGCCTGCAAGCTATAGCTATATTCCGGTAAATCGCACACAGTATTTGCTCTTTAACAACAGTTTGACGGATGACACATCAAAGGAAACACCCCGCAGATTTCCTTTTCCGATGAAAGTGTCGATGCAGTACTTTGCGGCAGGCAGTGAAGTGAGCACTCAGCCTGAAGCAGACATGAGGGTGGAGTTGCTGAGTCAGATTTGTAGTTTTAGTCAGCTTTACTGGAAATCGGTCTCGACACAGTCCTTACCTGTAACCATCAGATACCCCGAAATGCTGGCGCAGATTGTGCCAAACTTTAGTAATGCTGAAATACCGGGAGCGGGGAGGGAGAGGCTGTGGTTTTTGTAGATAAAAGAAAGACTTTTAAACACGGAGACACAAAGGCACGGAGAATAATTAAGAATTTAGAATGAATAATTTAGGATGAAGAGTGAGGGGCGAGGGATTAAATGAGAATCACTTCCGGAACTCGAAACACGAAACACGAAACACGGAACACGAAACACTGAGACACAAAGGCACGGAGAATAATTAAGAATTAAGAATTTAGAATTTAGAATGAAGAGTGAGGGGCGAGGGATTAAATGAGCATCACTTCCGAAACGCAAAATCTTCAAATCTCAAAACTTGTCCCGTTTTACGGGATCTTCAAATTTCAAACACAAACCCTGAAACTTTGACCCCGAAACGTACACCCCGACCCTCTATGGCAGTTTGAGCAATCGGACTGCTTTTTTTGTTTTAGAATTATTTGTGGGTTGTATCAAAATTACACGATGATGTAACAAAAATGACAGTATAATCTATTTATCAACTCTATTTTTGTAGCGTATTCGAATACATGGAAAGTGTCAATAAGTGAAATCAACATTAATTACTAATCTTAAATTTATTATCATGATTTTCAACAAAAAAGGAAAGTCCTTCAGGCGATTGTTTATTACAGCAGTGTTTGCTGTGATATCGTTGTTATCGTTTGCTCAGGAAAACATATTAAATGGTACAGTAAACTCTTCGGAGGATGGCGAGCCTTTGATTGGTGTAAGTATTCAAATTAAAGGGACATCGACCGGTACGGTAACCGATTTGGATGGCAAATTCTCATTAAAAGTAAATAGCGAAAATACCGTTCTGATTTTTTCGATGATAGGTATGAAAACTATCGAAGTTCCTGTCAGAGCTAAAACATCAATAAAGGTGGTCATGGAGCCTGATACGAAAATGCTCGAACAGGTGATTGTTACAGGATATTCTACACAGAAAAAAGCAGACTTAACCGGTTCTGTAACAATTGTTGATATTAATGATTTGAAAAAAGTCAACAATTCGAATGCTATGCAATCCTTACAGGGTAAAGTTGCCGGTATGATTGTAACAGGAGACGGCTCTCCAAGTGGTGCAGGTACTACTGTAAGATTAAGAGGTATAGGCACGTTGAATAATAATGATCCATTATACATAGTTGATGGAGTTCCTACCAAAGAAGGAATAAACCTTCTCAATCCAAATGATATTGAATCTATTCAGGTATTGAAAGATGCATCGTCGGCCACAATTTATGGATCTCGTGCTGCAAATGGTGTTATCATCATTACAACCAAAAAAGCAAAAGACGGTTCGTTACAAATTACTGCAAATGCACGTACAACTTACTCATTCTACAGCTCAAAATTAAGTGTGTTAGACGCACAAGGTTATGGACAGGCATTTTGGCAGGCTAAAGTGAATGATGGTTTAGACCCAAATGCCAATTCAATTTCTTATCAATTCGACTGGGCAAAGGATGCTAATGGTACTCCTGTACTCAATAAAATCATTCTGCCGGATTATCTGAATACTGCTAAAACATTAAAAACAGCTAACACTGACTGGTTTGATGCAGTTTCACAAGTAGGAGCATCGAAAAACTACGATGTAACATTGACAAATGGGACCGAAAAGGGTCACTCTTTAGTGACTTTGGATTACACCAAAAATGATGGTATTATTAAAACAACTAATTTCGAACGTGTAACTGCCCGTATCAATACAGATTACAAATTAATAAACAACAAACTACTTGTAGGTGAAAACCTTTCATTAAGCAGATCTTCGCAAGTTGACAATAATGTACTTGATGCGGCACTGCAAGCTTTACCGATTATTCCTATCCGTACTGTTGATGGAATTGGCTGGGGTGGACCTGTTGGCGGGATGAATGACCGTCAGAATCCTGTTCGCCTACTTGAAGACAACAAACAAAACAATTCTATTAATTTGAGAATTTTCGGGAATTTCTTTGCAGACTTTGAAATTATCAAAAATTTACATCTGAAAACCAATTTGGGTGTTGATTATATCAGTACTAATTACCGTAATATGCAACTTACGTATCAATCAGGATATCTAAGCAATGCCACTAACAATGTTACGAATTATCAGGGTTCATCCTCCAATTGGGTTTGGAGTAATACGCTTAGCTATCAGTTGAATAAGAAAAAACATGTGCTTGATGCATTGATTGGAACCGAAATGGTATATCATGGTGATGAAAGTTTTTATGCTACCCGCGAGAATTTTGAGTTACAAGACCCGGATTATATGTATTTGAGCGCTGGTACCGGTGCTGCTGGAAATGGTGGATTAGCTTCTGAAAATACACTTTTATCCTACTTTGGCAAAGTAAATTATGTATATGATTCAAAATACCTTGCTTCAGCCACAGTCCGTTATGATGGTAGTTCCCGTTTTGGTAAGAATAATCAATTTGCTGCTTTTCCGGCTTTTTCATTAGGTTGGAGAATTAATCAGGAAGATTTTATCAAGGACAATGTAGCAGCCATTTCTGATTTAAAGTTAAGATTTGGTTGGGGGCAAACCGGTAATCAGGAAATTCCAAACAATGGTATTTATACTCTTTATTCTACAAATTATACCGGTGGCGATCCTACCTGGAGAAGTTTGGACGGAACTGCTTATTCATTAACTGGCGTTAAGTCTGGCACACTTCCTTCAGGATATCAAAAAACTCAATCAGGTAATCCCGATCTTAAATGGGAAACTACAACACAAACCAATTTAGGTTTAGATTTCGGACTTTTTGATCAGTCGCTATATGGTTCTGTTGACTATTTCATAAAAGACACGAAAGATATTCTTGTTTTACCTCCTTACATAGCAGTAGTAGGTGAGGGCGGTAATCAATGGGTAAATGGTGCCAGCATGAAAAACTCAGGTGTTGAAATGGTATTAGGTTATCGTGGTCAAATTGGAAGCGACCTCAAATACGACATTTCGGGCAATTTGGCCACATACAGAAATGAAGTAACATCAGTTCCCGTTTCTGTTATAAACAATTACGGTGGGGATGGCGATAAAGACAATATATTAGGACATTCAATAACTGAACGATACGGATATGTAGCCGATGGATTATTTACAACGCAGGATGAGGTTGATAATTCAGCTGTTCAAAATGGCAAAGGACTTGGTAGAATCCGATATAAAGATATTGATGGCAATGGTACAATTGATACCAAAGATCAAACATGGATAATGAATCAGGTTCCTGATTTTACGTATGGTTTGAATATAAACCTTGAATACAAAGGATTTGATTTGACAGTATTCTTTCAGGGTGTAAGCAATGTAGATGTTGAAAATGTAGTTAAATACAGTACTGATTTCTGGTCGGTACGGGAAAATAACTCAAATAAAGGAACACGTTTATTAAATGCGTGGTCACCTACAAACACTACATCAACTATTCCTGCCATGACAAGTTCGGATGCAAATGCTGAAGGTAGGTTTTCAACTTATTATGTAGAAAATGGTGCATATTGCAAGCTCAGAAATTTACAATTAGGATATACCATACCAAATAACATTACAAAAAAGTTCTATGTAAGCAACTTACATCTGTATGTTAGCGGTCAAAATCTTCTAACCATCAAGAGTAAATCATTCACCGGAATTGACCCTGAAAGTCCAAGTTATGGTTATCCAATCCCAACTATGCTAACAGCAGGTTTGAATGTTTCATTCTAATTTTATTCATATATAATAAAGATAATAAAATGAAAAAATTAATATATATAATTGCAATAACTACGTTGTTTTCGTGTAGCGATTTCCTGGACGTAGCTCCAAAAGGAGTACTGAGTGAAGCTCAGGTTTCAAATGCTTCAGTAGTTGATAATACTGTCAATGCGGCTTATGCGAGTTTGGGTAATGATCATTATGATACGCCATTTAGTCTCTGGCCTTATGGAAATGTTCGTTCCGGAGATGCCTACAAAGGTGGCCGTGACGAAGGTGATATTCAGGCATTCTACTTTTTAGAAACGTTCAAAAACGTTCGTACCGATATGGGTGAACTTGATGGTTTATGGTTCAAAATGTATGTTGGTGTTTCACGTGCTAATTCATCATTAAGAGTGCTCAATGCATTGAATGAAGCCAACTTCTCATTAAAAAAAGTACGTCAGGCTGAAGTTAGATTTTTACGTGCACATTTTTATTTTCAATTGAAGATTTTATACAAATACATTCCATTTATTGATGAAAATGTTGCTATTGCCGATTATGCCACTGTATCAAACAGAGCATTGTCAAACGATCAGTTGTGGGATAAAATTGCAGAAGATTTTCAATTTGCAGTAGATAATTTACCGGCAACCCAAACAGAAATTGGAAGGGCAAATAAAGCAGCAGCACTTGCTTATTTAGCTAAAACCAAATTGTATCAGGCCTACGAACAGGATGAGCAGAATAATGTAACAGTTATCAATAAAACAAAACTTCAGCAAGTTGTTGATTTAATTAACGCTATTCCTTCCACTTATGGTCTTGATAGCGATTTTGGTGATTTGTTTTCGCCGGGAGCTTCTGAAAACGGTAAAGAATCGTTGTTCGCTGTTCAGTTTTCAAATAAAGGTGATGGTACAATGTTCGGTAGATTGAATTTTGGAGATGTTTTGGCAACTCCAATGGGTATAGGTTGTTGCGATTTTCATAAACCAAGTAAAAACCTAGCCAATGCATTTAAAACTGATGTGAACGGATTACCACTATTTGATACTTATGATGCTACTCCGGTTAATCCCGCAATCGACAAAGTAGATCCACGTTTAAATCATACAATTGCCATGCCCGGTCATCCATGGAAATATGATCCAACAACAATTTATCAGGAAAGTTGGAATCGTACCCCTGATGTATATGGTGTTTATGCTTCGTTGAAAGAGAATGTTTGTAAAACATGCTATACTCAGGTAGGTCCATTCTATGGAAATACCAAAAACAGAATTATACTTCGATATGCAGATGTTATGCTTTGGAAAGCCGAAGCATTAATTGAAATTGGCGGAGCAGCTAACCTGGATGCAGCTCGTCAAATCATAAATTCAATTCGAACACGAGCAAAAAACAGTACTGCCCGCTTAAAAATGGGAGATGGTTCGTATGAATCAAACTTCCATATCGGAACTTATGATGACCTTGCCATTTGGAATCAGGATTTCGCACGAAAAGCATTACGTTGGGAAAGAAGACTTGAATTAGCTATGGAAGGAAATCGTTTCTTTGATCTGGTGCGTTGGGGCATTGCTGACACATATATGAATGCATATTTTGCTTCTGAAAAATCAAAAATTGCATATCTTAAAAATGGTTTATTTACAAAAAACCGTGATGAGTATTGCCCAATACCTGATAATCAAATGAGATTCAGCAAGGGAGTTTATATTCAAAATGCTGGTTATTAATAATATTCATACTAAAAAAGCAGAATATGAAAAAGTATTTAAAATTATATGTATTGTCACTTGTATTGCCTTTTATGGTTGCAAGTTGTATAGACCGAAACGATTTTGATATTGCAGCGCCAAAGGTGCCGGCAGTAAATAATTTACAGTACACCTTGTCAGGCGACAGTGCAAAATTGACTTGGAGCTTGCCAGCAGGATTTGACACACTTATTGTAAGCGTTAAAACAAACGATGGTGATGTTTATTTAAAAAACAATGCAACATCTTATACCTATGGCATTGTTCAAACAAACAAAGATTATGGTTTTACAGTTAAACTCAGGGATACCAAAGGGAATATTTCGTTAGGACAAACAGTTCGTTTGAACCGTGCTGGTGCAGCGCCAATAACAAATATTGCAGCTACACAGGACAATACTGATGTAAATCTGACATGGACTGCACCAGCAGGGATTACAGGAATTACTCTCAAATATGGAACAACTACTGTAAATCTGGGTCCAGCAATTACATCTTATAAAATTTCGAATGCACCCATCGGAAAATACACATTTAGCTTTGTTACCAATAATAGTGATAATAAACCTTCAAATACTGTGTATTTCGATTTTAAGGTTGGGTCAACGATTGTAGCTTATTTGGGTGTGTATGCAGATAAAGCAAGCCTGCTTTCAAGTGGAGATGATGATGAAATTGCTGCTGCAAACTGGCTTTTTGCAAATTATCCTACAGCAGTTTATGTTTCATTCGACCAAATAAAAAATGGTAGTGTTGATTTAAGTCAGTACCGTGTTATTTGGTGGAATCGGGATGTAACAACGGGTTCAGCCTTACCTTCAATTAGCACTGATGCAACAGTATTGGCAAAATTGACACAGTTCTATAAAGATGGTGGAAGTTTCCTATTCAGCACATACTCAATACAATATTTGTGGTCGATGGGTAGAATGACAACTGCGTTTAAAATGGGAATAGACAATGGAGTAGGAGGTAACAATCCTGATGTTTGGGGTGTTGGTGTAAAAATAGGTTCACACGATCAACGTTCACATCCGTTATTTAAAGATATTGCCATTACAACTTCGAACGGTGGTTTTCCTGTAATTGGTGCCGGATGGAAAGAAAATCATAACTGCGTATTGATGGAAATGCCTGCTTATTATAATCTTGGTAATAGTGATGAAATGGCTTATGTCAGGTTTACTACTGAAAATAATTTGAAATGGTTAGGTGTGTGGGATGGCATTGGAGATTATTTTATGTGTGGAGTATTTGAATTGACACCAAAAGACGATTTTCAGGGAACATCAATTAATATTGGAATTGGCGGCATTGAATGGCATGTTAATGATGTAACAAACCCATACCAATCAAATATTGAGAAATTGTATAAAAATGCAGTAGATTATTTAAAAACAAAATAGTTAGTTTTCTCAGGTAATAGGTATTTTTTTTATTCTTCCGGGGATTAATCCCCGGAAGAACTTTTATTAAACCAATATAAATCTGATGTATAAATCACATGTAATTTCAGTTCTAATTGTTGCGATGGTATTCTCATCATGTAAAAACAATGAACCGATAATTGATATTATCGACAATTCTCTTGTTACACTTTCAGAGTCAGATTATCGACCTGCATTTCATTTTACGCCTCCACTACATTGGATGAATGATCCTAATGGAATGGTTTATTACAAAGGTGAGTATCATTTGTTTTATCAATATAATCCCGGAGCAAGCACTTGGGGTCCAATGAATTGGGGTCATGCAGTAAGTGCCGATTTATTTAATTGGGAGGATTTATCCATTGCTTTAACACCTGATAATCTCGGTACTATTTTTTCAGGAAGTGCTGTAATTGATTCATTTAACACAGCAGGATTCAAAACTGGTGAAGAATTACCTATGGTAGCTATATACACAAGTGCCGGAGCAACCCAATCACAATGCGTAGCTTACAGTAATGACAAAGGTCGAAACTGGACAAAATATGCAAATAATCCTGTTTTACCAAATCCGGGAATCAATGATTTTAGAGATCCGAAAGTATCGTGGTATGCTCCGTTAAAGAAATGGATAATGGCTTTAGCAACAGGTAGTAAAATAAGCTTCTATTCATCTCCGGATTTGAAAAACTGGACTTTTGAAAGTAATTTTGGTGTTGGTTTTGGTGCACACGGGGGTGTTTGGGAGTGCCCTGACTTGTTTCAAATGCCGGTTGAAGGTACAAATTTTAAAAAATGGGTGCTTTTAGTAAGTATTAATCCGGGAGGCCCGAATGGGGGTTCGGCAACTCAATATTTTGTTGGCAACTTTGATGGGAAAACATTTACTGCCGATTCGAATGTTACTTCATGGGTCGATTATGGAACTGATAATTATGCTGGGGTTACTTTTAGCAATATGCCTACCACAGATGGTAGGAGAATAATGATAGGTTGGATGAGTAACTGGAATTATGCAGGTTCTGTTCCTACTACTTCATGGCGAAGTACAATGACAGTACCAAGAGTTGTTTCTTTAGTTCAAAATGAAAATAATTTTAAATTGAGATGCAATCCGGTTGATGAATTGAAAAACTATAGAAATCAATTGAGCTCTGTAATTCAAGGCACTAATAAAAATATTGATTTAAAAGATAATGATGTCATAAAATCGGGTAGTTATGACCTGAGTTTTGTTGCGGATTTATCAACAACCGATAGTTTGAGAATCACAACCGGTAATTTGTTGGAGAGGCTTTTAATAACTTTCTGCAAAAAAACAGGATCTGTTTCTATTGAGCGTAGTCATTCAGGATGGATCAATTTTAGTAATTTCTTTAAAGAAAATGTGAATTGTACTTCATTAAATCTGGATGCAGATAAAAAACTTGAAATCAGAATGTTAGTTGATAAAACATCTGTAGAATTGTTTTGGAATCACGGTGAAAACACAATGACAGCTTTATTTTTTCCCGTATATCAATATAATTTTTTGAAACTGGATGGTAATACTACATCTGCTTTTATTAGTAATCTTACCTTGAATGGAATAAATAAAAGTTTGAAAAGGTAATTGTTAATAATCAGTATTTTATGAAAAAAACAACAACTATTTTATTGGCTTTGCTTGTCCTTATAAGTTGTAAGTTTAAGGATAAAGACATTATTAGTGAGACTTCACTATCTTACCCCAAAATACACTATTCATCAACCAATCACAATGTAGGTGCACCGGTGGCTTTGATTTTTAATAATGGTATATATTCATTATTTTATAAGGAATTTACGCTCGATAAAAAACAAATTTGTTCAACTTTTCTGACTACCAGCAAAGACATGATTCATTGGCAACCTGCACAGAAGTTGTCTCTTGGTGGCACGAATCTGAATATCCTCAACCGGACAATTGTTCCAGATCCGAAAAAATCAACTCTTTATGCTTTATTTGTGGTTGATCCGGATAAAAATGAAGAAAATAACAATGCCCATTTTCAATTGGCATATAGTACCAATCAGGGCAAAACATGGAGTGAGAGTCCTGAAAAGGTTGAATTTCCCATTCAGTTTAAAAATGAATGTAATCCATCAGTTTGTTGGGTCGATATGATTGGTAAATGGGTGATGACTATTGTTGATGATCAAACTGTAAAATTCTTTTCGTCAACCAATCTTACGAAATGGAAATTTGAAAGTTCATATGAAAAAGAACTTCAATATACAACTAATATATGGTTGAAGGCAAGTATATTTCCTATAAATAAAGGTGCAGATTGGGTCATGCTTGTAGATCAGGAATTTGTAAACCCACGCGATGGGTCGTCGGTACAATATTTTATTGGAACTTTTGATGGTCAGAAATTCACTTCCCCAATTTCAACAAAATCGCTTTGGTTAGACTACGGAAAAGATAACATTTATAATGTTATTTGTGCAGGATTAACTCCAATCGCCAATCCACTTGTTATTGGCTGGAAGAATAATATTGATTACACCATGATAGGTAGCTTGGTGCCATTTTGGGGGAGCTTTACTACTCCAAGAACTCTGTCAATTGAACGTTATTCAGGAATAAAAATATTAGATTCAAATCCAATCATGGTAGAAATTGAAGGCAATCCTATTTTGTTGACAAATTTTAATGTTGAAGAAAAACTTGATATTAGCTCAAAAATAACAATTCCAATCACTCCTTCAGTCATTACATTGAAATTTAAAACAAGTGAAAAGACTCGCATTAATTTTCCTTCCAGGTATGGAATTCAGTTCGAAAATGATAAAGCTGAAAAACTAATTGTAGGTTACGATGCGTTTAAAGAATGGTATTTTGTTGATAGAAATAATTTTTCTATTGTCAAAGACAATTCTCAGTTTAAAGGAATGGATATAATGCCATCCTATAATTCAGATTCAATTATGATTATGAGGTTGATTTTAGATGATTCATCTATAGAGTTGTTTGCTGAAGATGGGAAACAAGTAATGACCGAAAATTTCGTACCTCAAAGCAAATTCAATAAAATCTCATTATTTGCAGAAAATGGTTTTATTGAGATTGAAGAGTTGCATATGAATAGTTTAAAACCAATCAAAGAACAAAAATAATATAAACATTTGTATCAAAATTACACGATATTGCAACAAAAATAACAGCATAACATAATATCTACATCTATTTTTGCAACGTAAATAGTTAACCCAATGTTTTAAAAAATGAAAAGATCAATCACTTCCATATTAATTGCACTTTTATTGATAAGTATAAGTTGCACTTCCCAAAAAAACTCTTCAGGTAAAAATCTATCTGTCGATTACAAAATACAATCATCTTATCTGCTTATTCCGGTCGAAGAAAAAGCACCTGAAATAAAGATAAGTGTATTAGCTTCTAATCCAACCCACCAATATGCTTTTGATGTGCATTTGGCTGTAGATAAAATTGACTACTGGGTGCCACTCGATGTTAAGGAATTAAAAGACCAAAATCTGACACTTTCATTTTTAGGGGTAAATGAATCAATTTTAGGTATCAAAGAAATTAAGCAATCCAATGAATTTGAGTTCGAATACAACGAAAAATACCGACCTCAGTTCCATTTTAGTCCGGAATACGGTTGGATGAACGATCCCAACGGAATGGTTTACCTTGATGGTGAATACCACCTTTTTTATCAGTATAATCCTTACGGTTCAATGTGGGGCAATATGCACTGGGGACACGCAGTTAGTACCGATCTTAACTCGTGGACTTACCTTCCTACAGCTATTGCACCCGATTCACTCGGAGCAATATTTTCGGGAAGCGCTGTAATCGATGTAAACAATACTGCCGGATTTGGCAAAAATGCCATGGTAGCCATTTATACAAGTGCCGGCCGGGTACAATCGCAATCCATTGCTTACAGCACCGACAAAGGACGCACTTTTACCAAATACGAAGGCAATCCGGTGATACCCAATCCCGGCATTCCCGACTTCCGCGACCCGAAAGTGTTTTGGCACAACGAATCGAACCAATGGATAATGTCATTGGCCACCAAACAAACCATTACTTTTTACGGATCGGCTAACCTGAAAAGCTGGACACGCCTGAGCGAATTTGGCGATGGCATCGGATCGCACGGTGGCGTGTGGGAATGTCCTGACCTGGTTCCTTTGGATTATAATGGAAAAACAAAATGGGTGCTCGTAGTAAGCATTAATCCCGGCGGACCCAATGGAGGTTCGGCTACACAGTATTTTATTGGCGATTTTGATGGAAAAACCTTCAGGGCCGATGCGCTTCCCTATCCGCTTTGGATGGATTACGGGCGCGATAATTATGCAGGCGTTACCTGGAGCAATATTCCCGAAAATGATGGACGTAAAATTTTTATGGGCTGGATGAGCAATTGGGATTACGCCAACAACGTACCAACCAAAAACTTCCGAAGTGCCATGACTGTAGCCCGTGAACTAAAAATGGCGAACAATGGCAAACATTTGGTTGTGAGCAACTATCCGGTGAGTGAAACCAAAACATTGCGTGCATTGGAATCGGCAAAAAAAGATGTTGTTGTCGAAAAAGAAGTTGTTTTTTCAAATCTCCTCGATAAAAATAAGGGAACTTATGAAATAGAGATGACGCTAAAACCACAAAATGCCGGCATCTTCGGATTTATGCTTCAGAACAGCAAAAACGAAGAACTTGAATTCCGCTTCGATATGACTACCGGATTTTTCAGCATACATCGCCACAAAAGTGGACTGGTTGATTTTGAGGGACGATTTGCAGCTGGCATGAATGCTCCGCTTGTAAAAAAAGACGCGTACAAAGTGAGAGTCCTTGTGGACAAGGCTTCAGCCGAGATATTTATAAACGAAGGAGAGTTGGCTCTTACCACAATATTTTTCCCAACCGAGGTGATGAATAAGCTGAAATTCTATACAAAGGAAGGAAAATTCAGTGCAGAGCATATCAAAATATATCAGATAAAATAATCAAATTAATCAAGTTCCAAAAATCTTCCGAAAGGGAGATTCAGGAGATTTTTACTACTATGCAAAACAACAAGTATCTTTACTGGATTACCTTTGTAGCCATCAATGGTGGTTTACTTTTCGGGTTGAACATGGCGGGCATTTCGGGCGCTGTGGATATGATAAAAGGCGAATTTTCGCTTACCGACAGCGGTTTGGGGACCGTGGCAGCACTACTTACCATTGGGTGTTTGGTGGGTGCACTTTTCACCGGAAATTTCACTGAGAAATTCGGTCGTAAGAAAGTGATGATTTTTACATCCCTTCTTTATATCGTTTCGGCATTGGGTTGTGCGTTTGCTGAATCATCATCTGTATTGATTATTTTCCGCGTTTTGTCCGGACTGGCAGTTGGAGCTACTTCGGTTGTTGGCCCCATGTATATTTCCGAAATTTCTCCGGCTAAGAACAGGGGGAAATTGGTTTCGTTCAATCAGTTTGCCATTACTATCGGTATTGTGCTGGCATATGTTTTCGATTATCTATTAATTGGATTGGGCGAACAAAGCTGGCGTTATATGCTGGCCGTACCTGCCGTTTTCGGAGCTGTTTATTTTCTGTTTCTGATACTGAAATTTCCCGAAAGTCCCCGTTGGTTAATAGCGAACGGGCGAAGAGATGACGCAATTCAGGTGCTGAACAGTATTGGAGGCAAGTTGTTGGTTGAACAAGAGTTACCCGAGATGGAGAGTGTACTGAAAGCAGAACAGAAAAAGGAAAAAATGTCTTTTGGCGAACTCTTCAGGGGTAAAACCGGAAAGATTGTGTTGATTGGGACACTCATTGCAGCATTTCAGCAAATTACCGGTATCAATGCGGTGATTATGTTTGCGCCTGATATTTTTCAGGCAGCCGGCTCAGCCAAAGGCGATTCGATGATGCAGGCCATGATTGTGGGTCTGGTTAACTTCCTGATGACAATTGTAGCGCTTGGGTTGGTGGACAAAAAAGGTCGTAAAACGCTTTTGCTCTGGGGAGCAGTGGGCATGATTCTTTCGTTGGCTTACCTTACCTTCGAGTTTGCCCGTCCGGTACAAAACGGCGTTGGCGTGCTGGTGGCGCTGTTGGTTTATATTTCATTCTTTGCAGCATCATTTGCTCCCGTAATGTGGGTTATTATTTCCGAAATTTATCCGAACAGAATAAAAGGTTTGGCCATGTCGTTTTCCACCGCAGTAAGCTGGCTGTGCACATTCCTTACTGTTTACTTTGCTCCCGTTATTCAGGGATCACTCGGCCTGCATTATTTGTTTGCAATCTTTGGTGTTTTCAGTATCATTGCATTTATTTTTGTAAAGATATGGATTCCCGAAACCAAAGGTAAATCGCTGGAACAAATAGAGCGGGAATTGGGGGTGTAAATATGCCCCCTATCCCCCTAAAGGGGGAATAAGAAAAATTACTGATGGTAAAAATGAAAAATATGAAAAACAAACAAGAAATAAGTCAGCACGAAATGAACAACTTTTCCTCCTCATCAAAAAACTCCCCCTTTAGGGGGCTGGGGGGCAGTAATATCATAGTAGGAATTGGTGAAATTTTATGGGATGTATTCCCCAGTGGAAAAGTGTTGGGAGGAGCTCCGGCTAATTTTGCTTATCACGTATCGCAATTCGGATTCGATGGACGTGCTGTAAGTGCCATTGGAAACGATGAACTTGGAGATGAAATTATTGACTGCCTGAGTAAAAAGGATTTTCGTTATATTATTGAAAAAACGCCTTTCCCTACCGGAACAGTTCAGGTTACACTCGACGAAAAAGGTGTTCCGCAGTACGAAATCTGTCAGAAAGTGGCGTGGGATAATATCCCTTTCACCACCGAAATGGAAGAACTGGCACGAAACACCAAAACGGCTTGCTTTGGTTCGCTGGCGCAACGCAATGAGGCTTCGCGCCTTACCATCAACCGGTTTATGGATTTGGTTCCTGAAAATGCCCTGAAAATATTTGATATTAACCTGCGTCAGCATTTTTATTCGCAGGAGTTGATTGACCACTCGCTCTCACGTTGCAACATACTGAAAATAAACGACGATGAAGTGATATTGGTGGCTACGCTTTTTGGCTGGGAAAACTGCTCTGAAATGGAAATCTGCCAAAAATTGTTGTCGGATTATTCGCTCCGCATGGTGGTTCTTACCAAAGGAACACTAGGTAGCTATGTCATCACTTCCGATGAAACATCGTTCAAACCCACACCCTTGGTGGAAGTGGCAGATACGGTTGGCGCCGGCGATTCGTTTACTGCAGGATTTGTGGCTTCGTTACTGCAAGGAAAGTCTATTGCAGAAGCACACGCCACAGCGGTAGAAGTTTCGGCTTACGTTTGCACTCAAAAAGGAGCTATGCCCGTGTTGCCGGAATCAATTACAGGGAAAGGATGAGATGTTAAAAGTATCGATCAGCTAAACCAAACACAATAAACCGATTGAACTGAATGTTTTATCGGTTTATTGTGCATAAATATAAACCTTAATCTCTATATTTGTCTGTCAATTGATATTCCGAAAAAGTGGCATTCCATGAAAAAAATCGCAATCTTCATTTTACTGTTACCCGTTTTATGCACTTCATGCTCGTTCAAACAAGATGAGAAAAGCCTGAAAATTGGTGTTTCGCAATGCAGCGACGATGCCTGGCGACGAACCATGAATGAAGAAATTCTGCGCGAAGCTTCTTTCAATACGGGCGTGGAAGTTACAATAAAAACCGCCTACGACAGCAATCAAAAACAAATACGCGACATCGAAAGCTTCATTGCCGAGAAGGTTGATCTGATTATTGTATCGCCTAACGAAGCGGTTCCACTAACACAGGTCATTGAAAAAGCCATGCAGGAAGGCATTCCGGTGGTTTTGGTCGATCGGAAAACAAGTACAAGTAAATACACTGCCTTTGTGGGCGCCGATAATTTCCAGATAGGGAAAGAAGTGGGTGTCTACACTGCCAATTTGCTGAACGGTAAAGGTAATGTGGTGGAAATTCGCGGACTGAAAGGCTCTACTCCCGACATGGAACGCCACGAAGGTTTTATCAGCGTAATCAAAAATTATCCCGACATTAAAATAGTATACGAGAATGATGGTGGCTGGCTTCGTTCGCAGGCCAGGGAGAAAATGACCGGGGCTTTACAGAAAAATCCAACCATCGATTTGGTGTTTGCACACAACGACGAAATGGCTACAGGTGCCCATGAAGCTATAAGTGTGGCAAGCGGAATTAAAAAACCTGTCATCCTGGGTATTGATGCTTTGCCCGGTACCGAAGGTGGTATTCAGAAAGTAATCAAAGGCACAATTGATGCCACTTTTATTTACCCTACCGGAGGCGAAAAAGCCGTTCAAACAGCCATCCGTATTCTGAAAAAAGAACCTTACGATAGAGAAAATATCCTATTCACTGCGGTTGTGGATAATACCAATGCGCGGGTTTTGAAACTTCAGACCGACCAGATTATTCAGCATCAGAACCGAATCGGACAACTCAATACCGTACTCGACCAGAATCTGGCTCAATACAGCGCACAGCGAATTCTGCTTTATTTCTCGTTGGTTGTGCTTTTTGTTATTCTTATGTTGTTAATGCTGCTTTTCCGCTCGTACCGACATAAGAACAAAGTAAATCGCGAATTAGAATTTACCAATATTGCCATCAACAAACAAAAAGAAGAACTATCGGAACAACGCGATCAATTGCTTGCCCTTTCGAAAAACCTGGAAGATGCCACGCAAGCTAAACTTGTATTTTTCACTAATATATCGCATGAGTTCCGCACACCACTGACCTTGCTGCACGGGCCACTTGAAAGCATTATGCAAAACGAACAACTGAGTCCCGATGGAAGCAGACTCATTCAGCTGATGCGCAAAAATGTGCAGGTGTTGATGAAACTTATCGACCAGGTTATCGAATTCCGACGTTACGAAAATGGTAAAATGCAAATGTATTTCACGCTTGGCAACCTCAAATCATTTATAAGCGATATTTGCGACTCATTTGTTGAACTCAGCAAAAGGAAACACATTCAACTGAAATTCTCGGCAAGCAACGATGATTTTACCGTTTGGTTCGATTCCGACAAGATGGAGAAAATATGTTACAATCTGATTTCCAATGCGCTGAAGTTTACGCCTGAAAACGGCCATATCAAAGTGCATTTGTCCCAGGAAATACAAAACAATGAGCACTTTGCCCGATTCACAATCAGCGATTCGGGTCCGGGCATATCCGAACAACATATTCATCAAATTTTCGACCGTTTTTACAAAGCCGACCGTCATGCAGCAGGCTCGGGAATCGGATTGGCACTCACAAAAGTATTGGTTGAGCTGCACAACGGCACAATTGATGTGACGAGCACCGAAGGAAAGGGCACTGTTTTTAATTTTCTGATTCCATACAAACAAAAAGATATTTCGATAAGCGAAGAATATCCGGTGTTTAGCAATAATTTTAACCGGGGCGAAGAGATCGGGTTGATTGACAAAGAAAATACCGCTGTTGAACAGGTAGAAATCGCTTTAAACGCAACAGAAAAACCTACAATTTTAGTCGTGGAGGACAATGCCGATGTGCGGATTTACATTAAAACATTGCTTAAGAACGATTTTGAAATAATTGAAGCCGTAAATGGTCAGGAAGGATTTCTGAAAGCTATGAAACTGGTACCTGAACTGATAATAAGTGATGTGATGATGGATTTAATGGATGGGTTTGAGCTGTGCAAAAACATCAAGGAGAACATAAGCACCAGTCACATCCCGGTGATGCTGCTCACCGCCTGTGCCATGGATGAACAAAGAGCCATGGGTTTCGAAAGTGGTGCTGATGCCTATATTCCCAAGCCCTTCAACGAAAACATACTAAAGATACGCGTCAGAAAAATTATTGAAAACCGCGAAAAGGTAAAGGGGTATTTTCAGAGAAATCTCACCTTTGGCGAACGGAAAGAAACTGTGGCCGAAATTGATAAATCATTTATTGCCAAATTCAGAAAGGTTATTGAAAATAACTTGATTGATAGTGACTTGAATGTGGATGAAATAGGTAAAAGTTTGGGCTTGTCGCGCGTACAACTTTACCGCAAAATTAAGTCGCTCACCAACTATGCCCCTAACGAGCTTGTGCGTATTATTCGCCTCAAAGCAGCCGAACAACTCTTTATTCACTCTGATAAAACAATTTCTGAAGTGGCATACGAAACCGGTTTTACATCTCCATCTTATTTTAGCAAATGTTTTAAAGAGTACTTTAACGAAAATCCGACTGAATATATTAGCCGATTGAAAAAGTAGGTAGCTGATAGAAGAAAGATAAAAGACAAAAGACAGTCAAAATGTGCCAATGTGCTAATGTGCCAATGTGCCAATGAAGAAATTAAGGCAAAGGCAAAGGTGAAGAAAGTCAAAGGTCAAAAGTCTTCGTACCCAAGTTTCCTGTCAATTATCAACTCACTTTCAATCCCGAAAGCTTTCGGGACAAATCTTCAATCTCTCAGAACCCGAAACGGGAAACCCGGAACCCGAAACGCGAACCAACGGTCATCGACCGAAGGGAGTTAAACCCGAAACGCGAAACAACGTAGCAGTTTGAGAAATCAGGCTGCTTTTTTTATGTTCGGATGTGTAGATAATCGCAAAATGCACCCTCAAAATATCTTCAGGTTATCCTCAAATCAGATTAAAACTATGTCATGCTCTTCATATCTTCCTCATGTCGGCTTCAAAATCCACCCAAAAGGCTGTTGGCAAAGTAATTGAAAAAACAAAGGCGTGGGGCGCCACAGATGTTAGCGGTGATGCAGTTAATCTGATCAGTTAGTGCAAAGCTGTTGACATAACGATTCGGAAAACAAAGGGCCTGATCGAACCCTGTGAAGACTGAATCTGATAGCGAAAATTTATTTTATTAATTACTTATAATTATTTTAGAAATGGGAAAGCTTAATTTAGGTATTTTGGGAGGATCCTCAGGTACAGTAGGAACCGTGGTGGGTAGCACCAACAAAAATGGCGATGATATTATCAGAGCCCGGAGTAAAAAACCGCGCGCCGCAAACAGTGCCGGACAGTTGAAACAGCAGACGAAGTTTGGTCTGGTCATAGGGTTTATGCAGGGCGTAAATCCGGTTGTAAAGACAGGACTGAAACGAGTGGCCGCTGCCGAAAAAATATCGCCGTTTAACTTTGCCTGCCGCTATGCACTGAACAATGCTGTGACAGGCACCGATGCACAACCGGTGATCGACTATGGCAAAGTGATGCTCAGCGATGGTGAACTGAGTCGCGATATGCAGGCGAAAGCCGTGTACGGGCCTGAAGGAGTGCTGTTCAGCTGGAGTGAATATGTGCCAACTATGGTTGGGAGTGCAAACGATACTGTGTCGATGCTGGTGTACAATGTCAGCAACGGGGAGCTCAGTTTCTCCGACGAAAAAGTGCTTCGTTCGGCACTTACTTCGACCCTTGCGCTGCCGTATCACGAAAGTGGTGACACGCTGCTGTTTTATCTGTTCTTTCGCTCGGCTACCGATCCGTTGGTGGTGTCGACAAGTCAGTTTTTGGGTAGTGTGGTGGTGGATTGATGTACGGGGTCAGGGGAATTGCATAAGCTCACAGGGCCCGGCAGTTCCCGGATAACTTAATCTGAATGAAAAAGAGATATTCCGCAAAAGACGGAATATCTCTTTTTTTAGTGAGGGTGTCACTTTATGACATATCCACTTTCCATGCGTTTATAATAAGTCACAAAACCGCCACGTTTACAATGACGCAGTTTAATGGTCGTACGACTTTTGTTCAGAAATACATAAACATCGCCATTGCCGGGGCTCAAAGACAAGTAGCGAATCAGGCCGCATAAACCATTCAGCCCTTTGCGCAAATCTACACCTTGCAGACATACTACAAACCGATTTCCTTCATTCAAACGAAACATAACTTTTTTAAACAATGGTCGGCCATTTTAATATTTATGGAAATACGGTGGATTTGGGATGATTACGCTATACCGAGTATGCAATGCAATATGCCTTTATATAACCGTAAAATGGACTCTGTAAATATTATAATTTACAACTCATACCTTTTTGCTGATGATCTGTTTAATAGAGCGTAACATCTGTATTGGTATTTATAGAGTACGATGTTTCCAAAGATCATTGTCAAGGTGCTTTCGAAAACAAAACAAAATGAAATTGAATCATAACATATACATTCTTTTAATTCTCTTCTTTCAGGTTAGCAGTGTTTTTTCACAGCAACCTGAGAATACACGGAATTTGTCAAAATATGCAACCAACCATGTGGCTGACTCTTCTGTTTATCAGAATTTACAGCCACATGAAACAGTACAGGTAACACAACCCTCAGGAAAAAATGTAAAAAACGTAATTCTAATCATTGGCGACGGTATGGGGCTTTCTCACATTAGTTCGGCCTGGGTTGCCAACAAAGGAAAACTGAATCTGGATAATTTCCCGGTAGTGGGACTGGCCAGAACATACAGTCATAACCGCCTGATTACTGACTCAGGAGCAGCAGGCACTGCTATTGCCACCGGACAAAAAACAAATAATTATGTGGTAGGCGTCGACAGTTTAGGAAAACCATTAACAACATTAGTGGATTATGCTCAAAAAGCAGGCATGAAAACCGGCATCAGTGTGGTATGCCGTCTTAACGACGCTACACCTGCTGCTTTTGTTGCCCATCAAATCGACCGGGATCAGGCCGAAGATATTGTTAGTCAGTTTCCTGAAAGTAAAGTAGATTTTATCGCAGGAGGTGGAATGAAGTACTGGAGAAACCGTACGGATAATAAAGATATGGTTCAACTCATGAAACGTCAGGGTTATCAATTTGCCGAAAATGAAGCAGAATTATCTTCTCTCAGTAATCTTCCGGCACTGGCTATTCTGGCCGATTTAGAATTACCCGTTGCTGCTGTCAGAGGAAATCTTTTTTGCAACATGAATAGCAAAGCAATAGAATTGTTGAACAGAGGCAATAAAAACGGCTTTTTTCTGATGATTGAAGGTTCCTGTATCGATGATTGGAGTCATGCCAACAAAATTGATAAGGTAATTGACGAAATTTTGGATTTAGACAGAACTATCGGCGATGTTTTGCAATGGGCTGAAAAGGATGGAGAAACACTTGTGGTTGTTACTGCCGATCATGAAACAGGTGGCTTAACCCTGCTGGATGGTGAAATTAAAACAGCTACGGTTAAAGTAGATTTTGCAAATACAAGTCACAGTAACGTTCTGGTTCCTGTTTTTGCATTCGGGCCCGGAGCCGAAAACTTTGCAGGCATATACGAAAATGCTGAATTGGGACGAAAAATTATAGACCTCATTCAGAAATAATCGTCCATGGCACTTTAAGACACTTACATACATTATTTTAAAATTATTCATTATGAAACTTACAAAGATTTTCTTTAGTGGTTATTTCCTGTTAATGACTTTTATTGTATTAATTGGAATAACTTCATGTACAAAGACTAATATCTCACAGATTGTCAGACTTGAAGCTCCGGAACGTCCTGCCGGACAAGAAAATGTGCTTCAGTTACGCTGCGACCCTATACCCACAGTCAGAGTTGCTTTTATTGGTTTGGGCTCCCGCGGTTCGGAAGCAGTAAGACGTTTTATGTATCTCGAAGGCATTGAAGTGGTAGCTATCTGTGATATCAATAAAGATTTTGTTTCAAAAACACAGGAATTACTTGCTGAAAATAAAAGAGCTAAAGCGCTTGAATTCACAGGAAAAGAGGACTGGAAAAAAGTTTGCGAACTCGAAAATGTAGATTTAATCTATAACTGTACGCATTGGGCATTACATACTCCCATTGCTGTTTACGCAATGGAGCACGGCAAACACGTTGCCCTTGAGGTGCCCGCTACCATGAGCATTGAAGAATGCTGGAAACTGGTTGATACAGCCGAAAAAACACGTCGTCACTGTATGATGCTTGAAAATTGTTGTTACGATTTCTTCGAAATGGCAACACTCAATATGGCTCAACAAGGTGTTTTAGGTGAGATAGTGCACGTTGAAGGAGCGTATATTCACGATTTACGCGAACTTAATTTCAAATCACCTGAAGATGGTGGTTATCAGGGAATGTGGAGACTTCAGTATAACGCAGATAATAAAGCCAATGTTTATCCAACTCATGGATTAGGCCCTGTATGTCAGGCATTAAATATTCATCGTGGCGATAAAATGAATTATCTGGTATCTATGTCTTCCGATCAGTTTGGTATGAAGGAATATGCGAAAAACAAATTCGGAGAAAACTCTGACTACGCCAAACGCACCTACGAACAGGGAGATATGAATACCACTATGATCAAAACCGAAAAAGGGAAAACCATTATGATACAGCACGATGTGACAAGTCCCCGCCCATACAACCGCCTCCACATGCTTAGTGGCACCAAAGGTTTTGTGCAGAAATATCCGGTTCAGGGTATTGCATTGGAACCCAATGCTCATGAATTCCTTTCAGAGAATGAAATGGAAAAAATGCTGAAAGAATATGAGCATCCTATCGTAAAAGAAGTGGGTGAAAAAGCGAAAGAAGTGGGTGGACATGGTGGAATGGACTTCATCATGGATTATCGACTGATTTATTGTCTGCGAAATGGTTTGCCACTCGATCAGGATGTGTATGATGCTGCTGAATGGTCAAGCCTGGTAGAATTGACTGAAATGTCAGTTAGAAAAGGTTCTGTGCCTGTTGAAGTGCCTGATTTTACACGTGGAGACTGGAAAAAACTCACAAAACTGGAATTTGCAAAATAAAAAAGGAAATGTCAGAAGGAACGCATAGCCTTCCGCTGAATACCGGTTTGTTAAACAATACTTTGTATTTCGTGAAAATGTGGGTCGGAAATAAAGTTGACATTGAAGAAATCCTGATCAACAAATAAAATATATAGAACTAATTTATTGAAACCGTTGAACCGTTCGTATTTATAAATGACTTATTATTGTGTGAGTCATACTTAGTAAGGTTTAACGGTTTCATTCTTTTTGCAATTTATATGAAAATAAAATACATTTCCTCAATCATTCTATTGTTTTGCTTTTTCACGGACATTGGATGCAATCCTATCGAAGAAATCACGCAGAATACGGATGACATTTATCTTGCAGGCTACAATAAGGTAGCGTTGCAATCTGAAATAACAACTGTACAGCCCATGTCGGGCATTGTATTCTGGCCGGCTCAGGCAAAATCGCGTAACAGCACTTATGGAAGTTCAATCAGTCTCGAATTTTCCTATTGCCTCCCTTCGGATGTGGTTACAGGAAAAGCGGATGGTAAAATACAGTATGATTGGTCTTCGTTTGAAGCACTGCTTAATGATATTGCCAGTCGGGGACATCAGGCTATTATAAGATTCCGTTACGAATACCCGAATGCAACCACAAACGGAGTAAAAGGAGGAACAGCAGTTCCTGCGTATATTAAATTGCTCCCCGATTACCACGAAACATACAACGCCAATGCCGGAGGTGATGGAGCTACTTACTATGCCGACTGGAGTAATAATGAACTGCAATGGTTTACAAAACAGTTTTATACCGATTTTGCAGCAAAATACGATCAGGATGTCCGCATTGCATTTGTTCAGATTGGTTTTGGCCACTGGTCGGAGTATCATATTTACGGAACCGCACTCAGAGCAGGAATAAACTTTCCATCGCATGATTATCAGACTGAATTTCTGACCCATGTAAATTCTGTATTCAATCATACGCCCTGGAGTATCTCCATCGATGCGGCTGATAAAACCTATACGCCCATAGTAAATAGCAAATCGTTGATGCATCTGAGTTTTGGTTTGTTTGATGATTCGTTTATGCACAGTCAACATGAAATAGCTCAGGGCGACGGATACAATGAAAATTGCTGGATGGCTATCGGTACCGATAGATGGAAAAAAGCGCCTGCTGGTGGCGAAATAAGCTACTATACCAAAAACGATCAGAGGAACTTTCTGAATCCGGCAGGCATGTATGGTTTTACGTGGGAACAGGCAGCTTCAAAATACCACATCACCTATATTCTTGGCAACGATGCTCCGGGTACAACCTATGGAACACCCGAAAGAATAAAAGAAGCCGGAATCGCTTCGGGATATTCGTTTCGGATTGATGACTTCAGAGTAAAAGGGGATAGTTCGGCTGTGAAAATTACCAATACGGGTGTTGCTCCTATATTTAGAAATGCATATGTGGCGGTGAATGGTGTGCGCTCTGACTACAACCTTACTCAACTTTTACCCGACTCAAGTGTGTGGACAAAAATCCCAACCGGGGGAATGAAACCCGTTCTCAGTATCGAATGTGACCATTTACTTCCAGGAAAAAAAATAGAATTTGATGCCAATATTCAATAATACTCTTATGAAAAAAATTCTTTATACCATTTTACTTATAACCATACATGGAAGCCTGTCGGCCCAATATCAAACTGAAATTATTATCGAAAAAGATGAATACTGGTGGGGTGGTGCTGTAGGTTTAGGTTCAGGCATGCCGTTCGAAGGAAATGTGGAATTGTTTGATCTTTCATTGCAGAATAAAAACAATCAGGTAGTTCCACTTTTACTTTCAAATCGCGGAAGATACCTGTGGAGTGATTCTCCTTTCACTTTCGAAATGAATAACGACCGGATTGTCGTAAAATCAGCGTATGAAAAGCCGGCTGTGGTGAAAGCCGGAAATACCCTGAAAGAATCGTATCTCGCAGCATCGAAGGCGCATTTTACTCCTTCAGGTATTTTACCTGATACCTTATTTTTCACAATGCCGCAATACAACACCTGGATTGAACTCATGTACAATCAAAACCAGGAAGATGTGATGCATTATGCCCAAAGCATCATCAAGCATAAATTCCCGACAGGCGTGATCATGATTGACGACAACTGGCAAAAATACTATGGTAATTTCGAATTTAAACCTGATAAATTCCCCGATCCACGCAGCATGGTGGCAACTTTACACCAAATGGGTTTTAAAGTTATGTTGTGGGTTTGTCCGTTTGTTCGCGCCGATAGTCCCGAATATCGTGAACTGAAAAGCAAAGGTTATTTGATACGTAAAAAAGGCAGCGACAGTCCCGCTATGATTGACTGGTGGAATGGTTACAGTGCTTGTTACGATCTGACGAACCCTGAAGCCGTTTCATATTTTGTTTCACAACTCAAAGACCTGCAATCAAAATACGGCATTGATGGTTTTAAGTTTGACGCCGGCGACAATCAGTTTTACAATCCGAACCTGATTGATAGTTATTTGAAAAATGCCAGGTCGATAGATCATACTAAGGCCTGGGCAAAAATCGGACTGCAATTTCCGTTCAACGAGTATAGAGCGGGTTATGCAATGGGTGGTGAAGCGCTTGTTCAACGTTTGGGCGATAAGGACTATTCCTGGAAAGCGGTTGAAACACTCATCCCCGAAATGCTTACAGCCGGATTGCTGGGCTATGCTTACGCTTGTCCTGATATGATTGGAGGCGGTCAGTTTGCTGCTTTTCTGGGTATTGATGACACTGAATTTAATCAGGAGCTAATCGTACGCTCGGCACAGGTGCACGCACTAATGCCTATGATGCAGTTCTCGGTTGCTCCCTGGCGAATTTTAAGTAATGAAAATCTGAATATCGTACGCGATGCTGCTTTACTGCATCAACAATTCGGAAAATATATACTTCAACTAGCTAAAGCATCGGCGCAAACGGGCGAACCTATTGTAAGACATATGGAATATGTATTTCCTCACCAGGGCTTTGCAACCTGCAACGATCAGTTTATGTTGGGCGAAAAATATCTGATTGCGCCGGTAATAAACACTTCCACTGTTCGCCGGGTGCAATTACCCAAAGGTAAATGGGTCGATGACAAAGGAGTTAAGTATTCGGGAGGAAAAACAGTGGAGCTAAATATCCCCTTAAACCGTTTGCTGTACTTTAGTCGTTTGAAGTAAGAACGCTTTTATAAAATAGATATATTTAAAATCAGTATTCACTCAGACAGGCTAAAATTTGGTAAAAGAGAAGTTTCTGGAAATTGTTGTGAAACAATCCTGTATAAGTGTATTTGATAATAATATTACATAGCAATTATTATAGAAAATAAATAAGGAAAACAAATGGCATATCTATGTGATAAATGATACAGAGTTACGATAACGATAAGTATAGGAGAATCTTTCAGTGCATACATTTGAAAAGATAAAAAAATATAGTATGTTTGCACTTTCAAAAATCAACCGTTTGCAGGGGAGTTGTTGTAAATAATCGTGCAAAAAAATCACATTCATATTGATTACGAACTGCTTATGCAGTTGCGTGATGGGAACGAGAAAGCTTTTTCAGTTGTTTTCGATACCTATCACCGCTATTTGTATGTGTTGGCTTGCAGGTATTTAATGTCAGAAAATGGTGCTGAGGATGCAGTGCAGCATACTTTTATGCGACTGTGGGAAGGGCGCGAAACATTTGACTACAAAACGGGAATCAAGAATTTACTGTTTACCATTCTGAAGAATTACATACTGAACGAAATCAGGCATAACAATCTGGTAATTCAGAAAAACTACGAACTGGCGCAATTTAACGAAGAAATGGAAGCCGGCTTTCTGCATAACCTGGAAGATGCTGACTTTAATACACATTTGTATCAACTTATTGAGCGATTACCACCACAGAAAAGAGAAGTTTGTTTATTAAAAATCCAACAGGGACTCACAAATCAGGAGGTGGCAGAAGCAATGAACATTACTATTCCTACCGTGAAATCGCATTACACTCAGGTAATTAAGTTATTACGATTTCAAATGGATAAATTGCTGATGATAGTGTTAGTTTTTAAACATTTTATATAAATAATATCTTATAAAAACTCATACCTTTTTGCTTTTCAACTGTTAAATAGAATATAATAGGTATTTTTAGTATATATATCCAACATGATGGATCCAAAGATTATTGACAAAGTGCTTTCGAAAACAGCTACACCCGACGAAGCCCGTCGGGTGGCAGCCTGGTTTGCAACAGCCGAAGGCCAGGAGTATTTTTCGCAACGCTACGACCGTGAATCGTATTTGCTAAACGAAAAACTCTTAGAAGAATGGTTAGAGTCCGATATTCCGACCAAGCGCATGAATACCAGATTTTTATCCCATTTAGAAGTAAGGGTTCGGACTTTTCGCTTCCGTGTGGCTGCTGCAGCTGTGATTATTCCCCTTTTGGTACTGGCAGGAGCAATTACATATATGGCAAACCGTTCGGGAGTTTTCCAATCCGAAGAAATGGCAGAGTTTGTGGTGCCTTTCGGCGAGCAACTGAATGTAGTATTGCAGGATGGTACACAAGTGCAACTAAATTCAGGGTCACGTTTGCAATATCCCAAAAAATTTGGTTTTTTTAGCCGAAAAGTAAAACTAACTGGTGAAGCTTATTTTGCAGTAGCGAAAGAATCAACCCGTCCTTTTGAAGTGGACTTAAACGATATTAAGGTGAAAGTAACCGGTACACATTTCAATGCAAAAGCATACCCCGATGACCAAACTATAAAAGTGACGCTGGAAGAAGGCAGTGTAAGTATTGCCGACAATGATCAAAGAATATATCCCATGAAAGTGGGTGAGAGCGCAGAGTACGACCGAACAACAGGAGTTTGTAAAATTACGGAGGTTTCGGATATGACTTTGCATACGGCATGGCGTACTAAGAGTCTAAACTTTTACCGGACACCTCTAAAAGATATTTTAAGGACTCTTGAACGTCAACACGAAGTGCAATTTAATGTGACAGATACTTCTTTATTGAATTATCGTTTCAGTATTTCAACCTCTAAAATTAATCTTAACGAAGTTCTTAATGATCTCGAAAAAGTTTCGAAAGTTAGGTTTGATCTAAATGAAGATTGTAAATACAACATTACATCAAAGAATTGAAATTAAAAAGTAACCCTAAATCTGTCAACTAACCAAGCTTAAAGAAAAGACCGTACGGTACTAATTTGAAGCCCCTTTAGAGGCTTTTGGGTAAACACCAACTATACCTGTTGATTATACATCATTATGTTTGTATTTTCAGCAGGTTTTTTTCAACCTATACTCATACTTTTCTCAGAGAGGTGTGTTTACTATATACAATACTACCGAAAAAACAACTTTAAAAATAACAATGCATGAAAAAAACAAGATTTTTTGCAAAAGCAATTTTGCTCTCCTTGTTTCTGACAGTGTTCGCACTGAACGCTTCGGCTCAGAAAGTGACACTTTCGTTTCAGAACGAAACATTTGAGAAAGTGTTAAACTCCATTAAACAACAAACAGGATTATCGCTTGTATTCAGCGAACAGATCGTAGATTTGAATCGAAAAGTCAACATTAATGTAAAAACAATTCCGGTTGAAGATGCATTAAGACAACTTTTGACATCCACAAATCTGAGTTACGAAATTAAAAACAACAAACTGTATTTAATTGAGCGAAAAACGAATGAAAAAAGTGGCGAACTTAAACAATCAAAAAAGATTTCAGGAAAGGTAATTGATGATAAGGGGGAACCCATTATCGGAGCAACAATTATTGTCAAAGGGACCAAAGATGGAGTTGTAACTGACTATGATGGTAATTTTTCTATTGAGGCTAACAGCCAGTCGGTCTTAGCAGTTTCGTATATTGGCTATTCCACAACTGAAGTTGCAGTTAGCACCAATAAAAATTTAATAATAGAACTTGCTGAAGAATCAAAAGCATTGGACGAAGTAATTGTAGTAGGATATTCCAGTCAGAAAAAATCAGAATTATCAAGTTCAGCAGTAACGCTTTCTGCCGACAAGCTCACCGATGTTTCAACTTCTGACATAGGAAATATGCTACAGGGAAAGGTTGCTGGTTTAATGGTATATAACGCAACCGGACAACCGGGCTCTGCAGCCGAAATCAGAATCAGGGGTACAGGCTCGATTACAGCAGATGCCGATCCTTTATATGTTATTGATGGTATTCCTGGAGGCACGTTCAATCCCAACGATGTACAAACAATTACAGTATTAAAAGATGCCGGAGCTACAGCCATGTACGGATCGGCAGCAGCGGGAGGTGTAATTGTTGTTACCACCAAATCGGCCTCGCGCAATCAGGCTACCAAAGTGGATGCCAAAGTCTCTGTGGGATCAAAATCAAATTTGTTCGGACATTACAAAATGATGGGATCTGAGGAACTTTATAATATGCAAAAACAATTATATAGCCCATCATTATTCTCCATTATGCGTCCATCGGCTTTGCTGCATCAGGATTTTGATTGGCAAAATGCATTCTTTAAATCGGGATTGGAACAAAATTATTACCTATCTGCTTCGGCCAGCAATGGTAAAACAAGTTATTTTGCCAGTTTAGACTATTACAACGAAGATGGCACATTAATCAACACCGGATTCAGTAAAGTTTCGGGCAGGTTGAATTTAAATTCACAGTTATCTAAAAATCTGGATATGAATATCCGTTTGACATATTCAAATTCCGATGTTCAGTCTTCTTCAAGTTGGACTACTCTGAATGATGCTTACACCAAAATGCCTTGGGACTCACCATACGACGCCGATGGAAATATCGAAAAAATCACCAGTGGAACCCGTTCAAATGGATTAACTTGGTATTCGCAAGACAAATGGAATTCATTGCATAGCGAACAGTATAATTATAATAAAACAAACTCATCGCAGTTTGTAACGGATTTTCAGTTAAACTGGACAATAACAAATTGGCTTGTACTTACCACATCGAATCGTTTCGGTCAGGGCAACTACAAAAATGTAACGTTTATAGATCCACGAACTTATAGTTCATCTTATTCTACAGGTTATCTGTCAAATCAGGTTGGGAATGACATCTCATTCGGTACTTCAAACACATTAAAAACAAACAATAAATTTGGGAATCATTCACTGAATGGCTTACTCGGCTGGGAGTGGGGGGAATCAAAAAGTGAATATACTTTAGCTTCCGGAAAAGGAATGCCAAACGGAATGGATGCATTAAATGCCAGCGAAATTTATGAAATCGGAGGAAATTCAATTCCAATGAGAAGCTATTCAGGCTTTGGTCAGGTTCAATACAGTTACAAAAGCAAATATTTTACAACGGCATCGCTTCGTGCCGATGCAAGTTCAAAATTTGCACAAAAAAGACGTTTGGGTTGGTTTCCTTCAGGAGCAGCATCCTGGTTGATTAGCAATGAAGATTTTTTGAAAGGAAATAACACAATTACATTTTTGAAGTTGAGAGGAAGTTACGGTATAACCGGAAACTCAAATATTGGGATGTATGAGTATTTGTCAATGTATTCTCTTGCAAATTCTTATCAAAATATCGTAGCAGCTACTCCAACCCGATTGTCAAATCAGTATTTGGGTTGGGAGAAAGCCTACATGGCAGGTATAGGAATAGATGTAAATTTGTGGAAAAGCATAGAACTTAATATTGACTTATACAATACCGACAACAAAGACCTGTTGCTTGCAGTACCTGTATCACCTTCAACCGGATTTTTTGAATTAACGTCAAATGCCGGAAGTGTAAGAAATCAGGGTGTTGAATTTCAGGCAAATACAACCAATATAAAAACCAAAGATTTCAAATGGGAAATGAGCTTTAATATTGGTTTTAATAAAAACACAGTCACTGAAACCCCCAAGGACGCGCCTTTTATGCAAACCAGAAGTTCTGTAAGCCAGCAAATTAAAAGAGGCCAGGACATTTATAGCTGGTATATGCCTAAATGGTTAGGAGTTGACCCTGCAAACGGAGACCCATTGTGGGAAAAAGTAACTTATGCTGCCGATGGTACAGTTAGCAATCGCGAATCTACAAATGTGTACAAGGATGCAACCTTTCAGGTAGTAGGTAAAGCAACTCCGGTATTCAGTGGAGGCTGGACAAATATGCTGACTTACAAAGGCTTTTATCTGAATATAAACACCAACTTTGTATATGGTAACAAAATTTTCAACTACAACCGTTTAGCGCTCGATGCCGATGGTGCTTATCTGGGTTATAATCAGATCTCACTCGAAAATAACGGATTAGGATGGACCAGATGGCAAAAACCGGGCGATATTGCTACACATCCAAAATTGGTTATGAATGGCAATAAATCATCGAACAGCATTTCTTCCAGATATCTGGAGGATGGTAGTTTCTTAAGAATCAAGAATGTTAAGTTTGGTTATCAACTTCCAAACAATATGCTGAAAAAGGTTCATATGAGAAATTGTATGATATTCGTATCAGGCGACAACTTATTTACACTCACAAAATTCTCCGGAATGGACCCTGAAGTAACTTTGAGAACTTCAACATATTCATTGGCAGGATTTTATTCAAGCAATTATCCTGTTAGTCGTCAGATACTTGCAGGAATAGAAATAGGTTTTTGATTAATCAGTTTAAAAATACAGAATCAATGAAAAAATTAAATATTTTATTTATAACATTATTAATGTTGGCGTTGGCATCCTGCGATCTCGATTTTGCACCTTCAGATGGAATGACGCCTGCTCAGTTGGCAGAGGACGCAAAGGGAGCTGCGTATATGACTGATGGAAATTACTCTTTGTTCAAAAATGAGTACACAACCAGTTGGTCTTATCAAAGCGGAAATTCATATGTTCGTCATTATTTTATCATGTCTGAATATCCAAGCGATAATATTTGTTTGTCGGGTCGTACTACGGATCCATTGTACGAGGCAACCTGTTACCAAACCAATCCAACTTTAGCCAATGTTACCACACTTTGGTGGGTAGGTTACAAAATCATTTTTGGAGCTAATTCAGCCATTGAGGCCATCAAAGATGGGTCAGACAAACAATCAGACTATATCAAAGGCGAAAACTATTTTCTACGGGCTATCTGTCATTTAAATCTGGTAACACTGTATGCCAAACCCTATTCACTGGGTCGCTCTAATCCGGGTATTGTACTGAGAAACAGCACCGATAACTCAACCACCACACGAGCCACCGTAGGCGAAGTTTACGATCAGATAGTAGCTGACTTGCTTGAAGCCATCCGTTTAATGGGCAATGGTGGTACTGCACGTGGTAATGCAGGTTATGCATCAAAAGCAGCAGCACAGGGTCTTTTATCCAGAGTATATTTGTACATGGAAGAAAACCAGAAAGTGGTGGAAGTGGTAAATGATATGTTGGCAGGAGCTAATCCTTCGACCAAATTAGAGCCAAAAGCTACATTCCCTAAATATTTTGCTAATGCACTCACATCCAAAGAAACACTTTGGGCTATAGCACATACTTCACTCGAAACCAGAGGTCAGTCATCCATAGGTTCCATGTATCTCAACGATGGTATGGGTTGGGGTGAAACTTACTCATCCGATCCGCTGAATATGCTTTACGAAAGATATCCGAACGATGTGCGTTACAAATTTGTAGTTCCACAGTACAAATCCAATTCAACTGCTTATATGATAACTTTCCCTGTAAGCACAGAGGGTGTTGACTTCAGATCGAATGAGATACATGATGTTACGCTTGATGTGAACGGCAAGTACTATTTCACCAGTAGCTCGGTAAAAATTTATGTACAAACTGAGTCAGTAAACGGATACAATCAAAACTACATAATGTTTAACGGCAATAAATATGTGGTACGATTAACTCCTAAAATGCAGGATAGAAATACTTTTCCGAAGTATTATATTACCAAGTTCTCGTATCAGGGCGGAGATCCTATGTTGAGTTCACCGGTAATGCTCAGATGGGCTGAGGTGATTCTGAATCGTGCTGAAGCTTATGCAAAATTAAATCAGACCGACAATGCTCTTGCCGATGTTAACACCATCAGAACTCGTGCTGGACTCACAGGTGACGAACTTTTCTCAACCAATAATTTGCACGGATATAGCTCTGTGTTAGACATTGTGCTGGACGAAAGAAGATTAGAACTGGCTTTTGAAGGACATCGTATGTTTGATGTTTATCGTAATAAAAAGAATATGGATAGACAATATGCCGGTGCACAACCATGGGAGATGATTGAGTATACAAATAAAAAGATCCAATACCCTATACCTTCGAACGAAATTCTGGTAAGTGGAATTGAACAAAATTAATAAGAACAAAAATAAAATTTATTATTCACTAATTTTTTAAATTTATCATTATGAAAAGACGTATTGAATTTTTATTTATTGCCTTGGTGGCAATTATGTTAGTTAGTTGTAATACAACAGAGGTGCCTGTAACTTCATTCTCGTATGAACTGAAACAAGACACTGTGGTATTTACCAACACAACTGTGGGCGGTGTAACCTATTCGTGGAATTTTGGAGACAACTCTCCATTATCAACAGAGAAAGATCCGGTGCACGTGTATAGCACTTCAGGTTCTTTTACAGTATCGCTTACTGCAACAAACGAAGGTGGTTCAAAAGAATTTACTTCAACCATTGTTATTGCAAAACCTTTGATCAAAACAGATGGTGATTTAAGCGACTGGAGTGAAGTGCCTGCTGAAAAATTATTCACTTCTACATTACCTGATACTGCAACTATCAAAAACATCCAAACATTTAAAGTAACTTTTGATGATAATTATCTGTATTTCTACGTTAAAATGGACAGTGCGAATGTTGGATCGTTTGATATTTTTATTAACACTGATAACGTAAGCACTACCGGAAATAACTCATGGTTATGGGGTGGAACATGTGGTGCAGATTATATGTTGGATGGAATGTTATCTCTTAATCTGACTGATCTTGCAGTATATAATTTCCCTGCGTCAGCTACTGATCAAACAGCATGGGCATGGGTAAATACAGTTCCTGCTGGTAGCAACGTAGTCACTATTTCAAAACCAAAAGTTCTTAGCGGCACAGTAGTAGAGTTTGAAGGCAAAATCACCAAAGAATTAGTTTCAAGCACATGGGCTAGTACTATCGGAATCGGAGTTTTCGCTCAAACCCCTGCATGGGCTATTGCCGGTTGCTTACCTGGTGGCGGTGGAAGTAAAGCAAGTTTGATGCAAGTTAAACTGCAATAATTAAAAGAACTTAATTTTTATCATACAAGAGGTTGTGTCGAAGGAATAATTTACACCTTGTTCGCTTCCGGCACAACCTCTTATATAAATACTCTTATTCATATCATATAAATCTATTTTCATGAAATTAGTAAAACACTGCTATATTTTGTTCATTTCGGCTATTGCTTTGTTAGCAATGTCGTGCGACCCAAATAACACAATCAAAGATGATGGTTTGTTTGATGTGAATTATACTGAATCCGATACCGCAATTGTAAACCCCGAAAGAGGATTTTACAGTCAGGTAGAGTATTACTCATCCAATTCAAAAACGCCTATTAGTGCATCTACAGTAAACACTCACCGCTTACTTGGTCGTTCACTGATACTAACTATGTATTATCTCGATTCATTTATCGACAAACCAATTTCCAATGAGTTTTTGACACTCATTGATCAAAACATGAAAGCTATTCGCGAAGGTGGTTGCAAATGTATTTTACGTTTTGCCTATTCTTCCAGCGAAAGCAAAAAACCATGGGATGCGCCACAAGACATCGTTTTGCAACATATTCAGCAACTTACGCCGTATCTGATAGAAAATTCTGATGTAATTTATGTTATGCAGGCTGGTTTTGTTGGAGTTTGGGGAGAGTGGTATTACACCTCAAACTTTATCATGTCGCCCATCAAACAGGATGATTTTGCACCCCGCAGGGCAGTCTTGGATGCATTGCTGCTGGCTTTACCTAAAGACAGAATGGTTTGCGTTCGCACTCCCGAGTTTAAAGTTAAATGTTTTAATTTAACTTACAATGATACAATTTCTGAATCGTCGGCTTACAACCAGACCGATCTTGCAAGACTTGCCTGTCATAACGATTGCTTTTTGGCCGATGCAGGTGATATGGGTACATTTCCTGCAGCACAACAGAAATTATTCTGGGAAAAGGATTCGAAATATACTATTATGGGTGGCGAAACCTGTGTCCCATCCACTTATTCGCAATGCCAAAATGCCATTTTACAAATGGAAAAATATCACTGGTCTTACCTCAATTCAGGATATAACAGCACCGTTTTAAATAGCTGGAAAACTTCAGGATGTATGGATGAAATTAATCGCAGACTTGGCTACAGATTTGTATTGCAGCAAGGGCAATTTACCGAAAATCCTGTTGCCGGACAAAAATTCACAATGAAACTATCGCTCAAAAATGTAGGTTTTGCTTCGCCGGCAAACCCCCGAAATGTAGAGCTCATTTTTGCAAGTAAAGCTGATACTGTTGTGTATAAACTGAAAGACGATCCACGCAGATGGTTTGCGGGTGTATCCCAAAACATTGTGTTCGAAGATATATTACCGTTAAGTATGAAGGGTAAAAGTTATAATATTTACCTGAATCTTCCCGATCCCTATCCAGCTCTGGCTAAACGAAGCGAATACAGCATTGGATTCTCAAATAAAAATGTATGGAACAAAAAGACCGGTTTTAATACGTTACATAACATTACTGTAAACTAACGGTTTTTTGTAATTATCTCATAATAAAAAGTATAAGTAAATAAATATTCAGAATGGTAAAAAACATTCTGCAGGGTATACTATACTTTTTATGATCATAAAAAACATTGAGACAACTTTATTTATTCCTCTTTATTTTCTTTAAAAACTAAAACACACTATCGGTATCATTATCCTGCTCAGGCTGAAAACAGGCATAAAGTACTGTGTGTGATATAAAACTTATTGACACATGAATTTCAAACAAATTTCAGTTATTATTATCTTTTTAAGCTTATTGCAACCTACATTTGCCCAGCCCTGGTTTTTTAGCAAAAACATTGGAACTGCAAAAGCTACAATCAAATCGGATGCTATTTCATTGGGAAATAATGTTCTAAACTGCCAATGGGTACTGAAAGGTAACTCCATTCATGCTGACATATTCAAAAACAAATTAACGAATACCCATGTGCAATGGAATAATACTGATTGGTTTTATGTACAGTTACATGATGGGACTATGCTCAAATCCGCCGATTTTGAACTTGTCGGTACTATCGTTTCTCAGGCGGTAAAAGCAAATAAAAAAGCAATAAAAAAATCAGAATCGTTTGCTGGTAAAAGCATTGTAGCTGAATTGATTCATCGTCAGTCAGGACTGAAAATACGTTGGAAGTCGATTTTAAAAAACGGATCGAACTACATTAAACAGGAATTCTCATTCTCTACTGCAGATTCATTGAGGATTGATAAAATAGGGTTAATACAATTACCCGTAAACAATAATCTCACATGCAACGGAGTTGTAGCTGGATCGCCTATAACAGGTAACGACATGTTTTTTGCGCTGGAGCATCCTATGAGTCAGTTTGATACCCTGGCTGCTTACACGTATGGTATTTCAATTAAAAGATATATTCCACTTACCACTTCAGAACTTACATTTACAGCAGTGTGTGGAGTAACAGCACCTGATCAGCTCCGACGTAGCTTTCTGTATTACCTGGAACGCGAACGCGCAGTGCCTTACCACCACCAACTTCATTATAATTCATGGTATGATATCTCATGGGTCGATCGTAAAATGGATGAAAAACAGTGTCTGGACCGTATTCAGGTTTTTGCAGATAGTCTGATTGTGAAAAGGAATGTGAAAATGGACGCTTTTTTGTTTGACGATGGCTGGGATAACAATCAGAGTTTATGGAAGTTCAACAGCGGTTTCCCAAATGAATTAAAAAAACTAGCAGAAACGACCCACAAATATAATGCGAATCTTGGCGTATGGATTTCTCCGTGGGGTGGTTACGATGATGCAAAAGTTCAGCGATTACTTTATGGTCAACAACAACAACCTCCATTCGAAACCAATGACAATGGGTTTTCATTGGGTGGAACTAATTATTACAAACGTTTTTTTGAGGTAGCAAGCAGTTTTGTGACCAAACAGGGAGTTTCGATGTTTAAGTTCGACGGCGTTGGAATGGGTAATGGAACTGAAGGTGCCAATGCAGCATACGAAAAAGATATTGATGCACTGCTCAAACTTATTCCCGATTTAAGAAGCATTAAACCAGATTTATATTTTAGTCTGACGGTTGGAACATGGCCTTCTCCTTATTGGCTGTATTACGGAGACGCTATTTGGCGCAATGGCGCTGACACAGGTCTGTCTGGCGAGGGTAATCAACGTCAACGCTGGATGAACTACAGAGATACAGAAACTTACAACAATATTGTGAAGCGCGGGCCGCTTTATCCTCTTAATTCGTTGATGAATCACGGAATTTGTATTGCCGACAACGGAGTCCCCGATTCTCTGGAAATGAACGATAAGGACATTGCTGATGAGATATGGTCATACTTCGCGAATGGTTCAGGTTTACAGGAGTTGTACGTAAATCCACACAAACTGAATAAAAACAACTGGGACTCTATGGCTGATGCTGCAAAATGGGCAAAAGCGAATGAAAACATCCTATCTGACACGCATTGGGTAGGTGGTTCTCCCGCAGAGTCTGCCGTATATGGTTTTGCATCTTTTGTTTCCAAAAAAGGACTTTTAATGTTGCGAAATCCATCTTCTCAGAAACAACAGTTTTTGGTTAACACAGCAGTCGTTTTTGAAATTCCTCGAAACCAATCTGCTAATTATCAGTTTTTTGATGTTCGAACAGGAAATAAAAAGCAAGTTGTAGCCTCCGGAAGTCAATTTCAGATAGAATTGAAACCCTTCGAGGTGAAAGTTCTGGAAGCTATACCACAGAAATAATATAAACTTCAAATAAGAGAATTTATGTCGAAAATAACATCGCAAATAAATAGTTTTCACGTAAGAAATGCAGCGCTTTCATCCTCGGAGAGAGTTGTTTCTGTAGACGCATTACGCGGATTTGATATGTTTTGGATTATTGGAGGTGAAGGAGTTATTATGGGACTCGACAAAGTTTTTAATAATAATATCTCCCAATTTTTATACAATCAGATGAATCATGTGGAATGGTTCGGTTTCCGTTTCTACGATATTATTATGCCTTTGTTTATGTTTCTGGTGGGCATTTCCATGGTTTATTCCTACCGCAAGCGTTTAAAAGGTGAACTGTCGGATAAAAAGCTGTGGATGCACACCATCAAACGCATACTTATTCTATGGTTTCTGGGACTGATCGTCCAGGGAAATCTTCTGACATATGATCCGGGGCAGTGGCATTTTTACTCAAACACCCTTCAGTCTATTGCGGCAGGTTATCTTATCGCCACAATTCTGATACTTTACCTGCCCGTTTTACATCAAATAACTGCCACTGTGGGATTGTTGCTTTTGTATTGGGCAATTATGGCTCTGATTCCGGTAAATGGAACCACTGCAGGTGCTTACACAGCTTCGGGTAATGTTGCGCAGCTAGTCGATGCGTTTGTATTGGGTCGATTTGACGATGGGTTGGATTATACCTGGATAATTTCAAGCATCAATTTTGGTGCTACCACTATGCTTGGGGTTTTTACAGGTTATATGCTTCAAAGCGGATTGTCGCAAATGAAAAAACTGAGAAACTTTGTGTTATTTGGTATTGCGCTCATTGCTTTGGCTTTGTTGATGGATTGTTTTCATCCAATTATTAAAAAATTATGGACCAGTTCATTTGTCTTGTTTTCCGGTGGAATTTGCGTTCTTCTGCTTAGTTTGTTTTACCTGTTGATAGATGTGTGGAAAATTCGCTTTGGAACTAAATGGATGATCGTAATCGGCTCTAATGGCATATTTGCCTATGTGGTTTCGCATGTTTTTGGTGAGCAACTCAGAGGTATGGCAACCGTGTTTATAGGCGGATTAAAATCCTACATTGGCAACTGGGACGAGAGTCTGACCTTTGCAGGAGGCGTTTTCATTCTTTATGCTGTACTCAGATACATGCACAAAAATAAAATATTTATCAAAATCTAATCATGAGGTTAATAACATCTCAGATAAACAGAATTTAATACTGATCGAATGACTGATTTAAAAGTAATAGCCGGAAAATTCCGGATCAATGGCGAAGCAGATACCATTGCTGCGTTTGGCGAAGGAATGATTAATTCAACTTACCGCGTAACTCTGAAGGGAGTAAATACGCAATATGTGTTGCAAAAAATTAATCATCATATTTTCAAAGATGTAGAGATGCTGCAGAATAATATTCAGCGGGTTACAGATCATATCCGCCGTAAACTCCTTGCAGTTGGTGAACAGGAAGTTCACCGCAAAACGCTTACCATCATCCCTGCTTCGGATGATAAATTGTATTATTTTGATGGAGATAATTACTGGAGAATGACTTTGCTCATCCCAGGTTCAGAAACACACGAAGCAGTAACTCCTGAATATGCTTATTCTGCCGGAAGAGCTTTTGGAAATTTTCAGGCAATGTTATCAGACTTACCGGGTGAGCCATTGGGAGAAATAATTCCTGATTTTCACAATATGGAATTTCGTCTGAAGCAATTCAGAGAAGCAGTAGCTAACAATGCAGCAGGCAGACTGTCGGAAGTTGCCGAATTGGTAAATGAAGTGGAAAAACGTGCTGACGAAATGTGCGTATGCGAACAATTATACCGCGAAGGAAAACTACCAAAACGTATCAATCATTGCGATACCAAAGTAAATAACATGTTGTTTGATAAATCGGGCGAGGTGCTTTGTGTTATCGATTTGGATACAGCTATGCCAGGTTTTGTGGTTTCCGATTTCGGCGATTTTATGCGTACGGCCGGAAATACCGGTAAAGAAGATGATTTGGACTTGAATAATGTCAACTTTAACATGGATATTTTCAGGTCGTACACAAAGGGATACCTGCAAGAAGCCAAAAAGTTCCTGACTCCCATCGAAATAAAATTACTTCCTTTTGGTGCTAAACTGTTGACATATATGCAACTGAGTCGCTTTTTGGCCGATTATCTGAACGGTGATACCTATTACAAAATTATGAGTCCGAAACACAACCTGCAACGCTCCAGAGCGCAATTCAAACTGCTGCAAAGTATGGAGGCAAATTATGAAGCTATGTTGCAATTTATTGATGAACAAATGTTATAAAGTAATATTTATAAAAACTAAAATTATAGAACAATCATGGAAAAGAATAAAAATACACTGATTATTCCACTGCTCATAGTTGGCATACTGTTTTTTGTAATTGGTTTTGGAGTTGGAATAAGTGGATTTCTGACCCCGTTTCTGAAAGATGCGTTACATCTTACGGTTACGCAATCCTATCTTGTTACTGCGGCCATTTTCTCTGCATTTGTAGTTTTCGGGACACCGGCAGGATGGGTTATAAAAAAAATCGGATACAAACTTAGCATCGTATTCTCGTTGCTGATAATGGCGTTAGGAATGATACTTTTTGTACCTTCGGCCAATACCGGAAGTTTTCCTGTATTTCTGGCAGCATTATTTGTTGGCGGCATCGGGAATACCTTGCTTCAAGCTGCGGTTAATCCATATGTTACCATCGTAGGACCACATGAAAGTGCAGCAATGCGTATGTGCCTAATGGGAATAATGAATAAATTAGCCTGGTGGCTAGGACCCGTTTTTCTGGGGTTGTTTCTGGATTTGAAAAATGTACAATTAGGTCAGGTATCTTTACCGTTTTATATTGTAACCGGCATTCTGTTATTGCTGGCAGTTTTTATCAAATTTTCTCCGCTTCCAGAAGTTAAAGCAGAAGGAGAAGATGAAGATGCTGTTGAATCCAAGTCGGATTCTTATGCTGCAGGAAAAACAAGCATTTTTCAAATGCCTCATTTACTTTTGGGAGCTTTGGCTCTGTTTTTCTATGTTGGCGTTGAAACACTTCCAATGGCCTCTATTATTGGTTTTGCAAAAGCAGTTTTCGGTGAAAATGTAGCAAACCCCGAAGGTTATGCCAAATACGTGCCTATAGGTATGTTTGTTGGGTATGTATTCGGAGTAGTTATGATTCCACGAATAATATCGCAAACCAAAGCGCTTCAATTATTCACCCTGATAGGGCTGGTAGCCTCTTTTTGCGTTATTTTACTTCCCGGCGAGATGGCTATATTTGGTTTAGTTGCCATTGGTTTTGCAAATTCCATTATGTGGGGAGCTATTTGGCCTTTGGCCATTGTTGATCTGGGAAGATTTACGAAAACCGGATCTTCACTTTTGGTTATGGGTATAGTGGGAGGAGCTATTATACCATTGATATTTGGTTTGTTACTTGATTTTTTCAAAACAACTGAATTACCTTCTGTTGCTGATTACCAAAATTCTTTCTGGATTTTAATTCCTGCTTATCTTTTTATTCTGTTTTTTGGAACAATTGGTTATAAGATCAGGACAAAGTAATTTTTTCAATTTTTAGATATACATTGTAATTAAAGTAAATATGCGTTTAATTATTCAACCCGATTACACAGGAATATCTTCCTGGGTAGCTGATTTTATTGCCGAAAAAATAAATCAGTTTCAACCGACATCAGGCCGTCCCTTTGTATTGGGCTTACCAACAGGATCAACGCCATTAGGTGTTTATAAAAATTTGATTGAACTATACAAAGCGGGACAAGTTTCATTCCGTCACGTGGTTACATTTAATATGGATGAATATGTGGGAATTCCCCAAAATCATTCACAGAGTTACTACAGCTTTATGTGGGATAACTTTTTTGCTCATATTGATATTCAACCTGAAAATGTAAATATTCTGAATGGTAATGCATCTGATTTAGCGGCTGAGTGTGAAGCATACGAAGCCCGAATAAAAGCACAGGGTGGTATTCATTTATTTTTGGGGGGCATTGGTGCCGATGGGCATATAGCTTTCAACGAGCCAGGCTCCTCACTTGGATCGCGTACACGCATCAAAACACTCACACAGGATACCATTATTGCTAATTCCCGCTTTTTCAATAACGATGTAAATCAGGTTCCAAAAACTGCACTTACTGTGGGTGTGGCAACTGTTATGGATGCCAAAGAGGTGCTAATTATAGTGAACGGACATAACAAGGCCCGAGCACTGCAACAGGCAGTGGAGGGCTTGGTAAACCAGATGTGGACCATCACTGCGCTGCAACTTCATCCTAAAGGAATTATTGTATGCGACGAGGCTGCAACCGAAGAATTAAGAGTTGGAACTTATCGCTATTTTAAAGAAATTGAGGCTAAATAACTGCCCCATAACCCCTTAAAGGGGGAATAAGAGAAAACACGAGAAATTTGTATTGATTTTTGCAACAAGATATTGAAAATTCAATTAGTAAATGCAACTTTGTAGACAAAATAGGAAAGTTTGTTTTTTTCAGAGCCAGGAGGAATAACTCCCCCTTGCCCTGATGGAAAAAATGAACTATATTGTCTACCGACCA
>JAVEXN010000043.1:0-10971 GCA_034004015.1 Paludibacter sp. | reverse complement strand
GCCAACCAGTTTCACGTAAAAGCCGGAGCACGCGGACTCGAGTGGAGCCGCTCACGCCCCGAAAGCATGAGCGATTACCGTCAGCGCATCGACAGCATTAAGGAACCTTATGTGTCGCACGAAACCGGTCAGTGGTGCGTGTTCCCTAATTTCGACGAAATAAAAAAATATACAGGTAACACCCGTGCACGCAACTTCGAACTTTTCCGCGAACATTTGGCCGACAACGACATGGCCGAAATGAGCCACGAGTTTCTTATGGCATCGGGACAGTTACAGGCGCTGTGTTACAAACACGAAATTGAACGCACACTTCGCACGCCGGATTATGCAGGATTTCAATTACTGAGTCTGAACGATTTCTCTGGACAGGGAACTGCTCTTGTAGGATTACTGGATGCATTCTGGGATGAGAAAGGCTATATGACGGCTGCTGAATTCAGACGTTTTTGCAGCGCCACAGTTCCATTGATTCGCACTGAAAAGTTTGTGTACAAAAACAATGAAACTGCCGAAGTTGAAATTGAATTTGCACATTTTGGAAAGGAAAATCTGAAGAATGTAAACGTATACTGGAAAATTTCGGACACTTACGGCAACGCTTTGCTAAAGGGAAAATTCAAAGTAAACGAAATACAAATCGGCAGCAATCAGTCTGTAGGCAAATTCAGCTCTGAGCTTAGTGGATACACAAATGCACAAAAGTTGAATCTGGAAATTGGTATCGAAGGCACCGACATTGTAAACGACTGGGATTTTTGGGTATATCCGGCTACTTTGCCCGAAGTTGAAAACAAAGAAGTGTATATCAGCAATTCGTTGGATCAGAAAGCCATCGAAACACTCGAAAAAGGCGGAAAAGTATTGCTCACAGCAGCCGGAAAAATTGAATACGGAAAAGACGTACAGCAATATTACAGTCCGGTTTTCTGGAATACTTCGTGGTTCAAAATGCGTCCACCGCACACTACAGGCGTATTTATCAATCATTATCACCCTGTATTTAAGAATTTTGTAACCGAATCGTGGGGCAATATGCAATGGTGGGAACTGATAAATCGAACGCAAACCATGCTGCTGACCGATTTTCCAAAAGGTTTTCAGCCCATTGTGCAACCCATCGACACATGGTTTGTAAACCGCAAACTAAGTTCGCTTTTCGAAGCCAAAGTTGGAAATGGTAAACTTATGATGACAAGCATGGACATTGACAACCGTTTAAACGAACGTCCTGTAGCAGCACAAATGCGCTATTCGATAATAAGTTACATGAATTCGCAGACCTTCCGCCCGGAACAAACGGTGGATATTCAGCAAATTAAAGATTTGTACGAAAAGACCGCAGCGCCCATTAATTTCTTCACCAAAGGAAGTCCCGACGAACTAAAGCAGGGAGTGAGATAAGAACTGAATATGACAACACTTTAGAGTGAGAGAGAAAAGGAGTTATCTCTACGATAACTCCTTTCACATATTCTATTGATTTACAGCATTACTTCACTGTAATACTGTTGAGCAAATCCAGTTTGCCTTCGTCGACAAGTTTCACAATCAGCTCACCGAAAAGTGTATTCTGCCATGCAAACCATGCGCGTGTAAAGTTTTTCGGATCGTCTTTGTGGAACGATTCGTGCATAAAACCGGTACCGGCATCGGTGGTCAAATGTTTATTTTAATTCAGGCATTCGGGCATACATTTCAGCCATGGCAAACTGTGTGAGTAACCATTTCGATTTATCTTTGGTTTGTCCGCTCCAGTCGCTGTTAAACAGACCGTTTTGTTCTCTCATATTTTTCCATGCAAAATTCAGATTCTTATCAAAATCCTGCAAATAAGTTTTGTTTTTATCCAAATGATACAGTTCTACAAATCCACGAAACATAATGGCTGTAAACCAGATATCGCCCTTTTTGAGGATTTTCATTTTGCTGCCATCAGCAGCACTGAAATCTTCGAAAAAATAATTGTGCGCCGATTGTGCTATATTTTGCGCATCCACCAGATATTCCTTTTTGTCTGTGAGTTTATACAACAATGCTGCCGCCTGTAACATTTGTCCGCTGTTGTAAGCATATTTTCGTTTCTGAATGCGACCATTCAGCCCGATATTGTCGAAATACAAATAATCATTTTTATCCTGAAGCGTATTTTTGGTCCATTCGTAAAGGGCTTTTCCCTGTTTGAAATAGCTGCTATCCTTAGTAGCTTCGAACAATTTCAGCGCATAAACCGCTCCAGGAGCATTCGAGCAGGTATTTTTACTTTTCTTTGATTGCTCGCACCAGTAAATTCCACCTCCAAGTTTTTCATCTGTACCACTTTCGATAAATTTCCAGATAAGTTTGGCCTTTTCAAGATATTCAGCTTTTGAAGTATGCAGATACAACTCTGTAAAATCAATCCCCAACCACACGTTGTCGTCGTAAAAACGATCGGATGGCGGCGCATCGTTGATATACGAAGCATACGCAAATGGCGACCGTACAGTATCGAAATAATTTGTCAATCCGGGCAAAACCCTTGCTGTAAGATAAGTTTCCACACCCTTCGTTTTTTTGTGCATCATAATTGAACTTACAGCCGACAAACTTCCAGAATAAGGCCACAGAAATGCGTAAGGATTTGGTTTGGCCTGATCCTGATTGTCGAGATAAGTAGCTGCATAATCGCTGTCGAAAGGAAATGTTTCTCTCAAAAGCGTTGTGTTCTGTACGCTGTAATGGCGATATACCGAATCGAGCGTAGTTTGCGCTTTCGCAATGTTCGACAATTCCGCTTTACGGGCAGCACTACAACCTGTAATAAACAGGACAAAAAGAAATGCAAAAGAAATGTGTTTCATGTAGATCGATTATAAACTTTATTTTGATAATTAGATTTTGCAAATACAAGGTATATCGCAGTAGTCACCGAAGTAAAACCAACAGCAATCTTAATTGCTGATACACATTGCAGGCAAAAAAGTCACATACAATCTACATTCCTTATATCATTTTAAGAGTTATTTGCTTTTCGGCCATTTTCGCCAAACTCTTTGGGCGAAACGCCATAAAACTCACGAAAAGTATTCGAAAAATGCGACAAATTACTGAATCCAAGCGCATAAGCCACCTCCGACACAGTAAGTTTCTGATTCGAAAGTAATTCGGCAGCCTGACGCAAACGTATGGTACGGATAAAATCGCGCGCCGACTGATTGGTCAGTTCCTTGAGTTTGCGATGCATGTGTACGCGACTCATACCCACACCTTCGGCCAGCATTTCCACATTCAAATCAGGATTATCGATATTCTGATTGATAATGCGCGTAATTTTTTCGAGCAAAATCTGATCCGACGATTTTAAAACCACCTGTTTTATCAGCGGAATGTTCGGATTCGTCTGATCGCCACGTTTCAGTTCGAGGCGTTCTCTGTTTTCGAGAATATTAGCAATTCGCTTGCGCAATAGTTCAAGATTGAAAGGCTTGGCCACATAAGCATCAGCGCCAATATCAAACCCTTCGGCTTTGTCCTCGTCGCTCGAACGGGCTGTGAGCAAAATGATCGGAATATGATTGATATTTACATTCGATTTCAGCTTTTTACAAAGCATTATGCCGTCCATTTCCGGCATCATCACATCACTTATCACCAAATCAGGCTTTTCCTTCAGAATGAATTCAAGCGCCTCTTTACCATTCACACATTCGCTGATGCGATATGTATCAGACAATTCGCTGCTCAGATAATGACGGATATCGCTTTCGTCCTCCACAATCAGCACGCGGTATTTTGTTCGTGGTCGCACATTGTACTGCGGAGTCATTTCATCCTGCTCATCCAGTTGAATAATCTCAGTAATTTTATGTGGCAATGCTTCAATCTGCGTTTCTCGTTCGGCAGCCGGAATATGCTCACTGCCCAGTGGAAGACGAATGATAAACTCCGAGCCTTCGCCATCATGACGATTGCGGGCAAAAATTTTACCATGCATAAGCTCTACAAGCGTTCGGGCAAGATGAAGTCCGATACCGGTGCCAAAGTTCACATTCATCCGCGTATGATCGACCTGATAAAAACGCTCGAAAATCTTTTCAATTTTATCTTCCTGAATACCCGAACCTGTATCGCTCACCGTAATTTCGCAATAGTGGCTAAGCGGTCCCTGCACTTCATGATCTACTCCGGTAGTAAGTTTTATCATAATACCGCCATTCTCGGGGGTGAATTTAAAAGCATTCGAAAGGATATTAACCAGTACTTTATCGAAATTATTCAAATCGAGCCATACAGGTAAATGATTCATTTCGTGCAAAAAACCAAAGCTGATATTGCGTTTTTTAGCCTGATAATCGAAAGTCGTCATTAGGTCGTCGATAAAGCCCACCATATCGGTTTCGCGCATTTTCACAAACATCAAACCTTTGTCGATTTTTCGGATATCGAGCATCTGATTAATCAGTCGCAAAATTCGCTGTGCATTGCGATACATAAGCTGATATACCTGTAGTTGTGCCGGGTCGGGATTTTCAGTCAGCAACTTTTCGAGCGGACTGATAATCAGTGTCATTGGCGTGCGTATTTCGTGCGAAATATTAATAAAGAACTGTAGTTTTCCTTCGTTCACCTGCTCGATATGTTCGCGTCGGAGCATTTCCTGTTTATGTTGCAATCGTTCAGTTAAAAAGCGATAAACGCCCCAAACCAGAGCCACAAAAAGCAGGAAGTAAATCAGTTTGGCAAACCAACTGAGATACCAGGGCGGATAAATAATGATGTTCAACACCTTTTCTTCCGACTCACTGTTGTCCACCACAGCTTTTATTCTGAGTTTATAATGTCCATATCCGAGATTTGTAAAACTAATACGATTTGTTCCCTGCTCGGTAGTTATCCACTGATCGTTAAGACCTTCCATACGATAACGGTAGAACACACGACCCGGCGCACCAAAATCGAAAGTTGAAAACTCGAAGCTGAACATATTGTCCTTGTGGCTCAGGCGAATTTTCTCGGTATCAATTATAAATTTATCAGTAATCACGAAACGGCCAGACTTTTGTCCCTGAACCACAGGTTTATCGAACACATACAAACCTGTAAGCTGCACCTCAATCGGCGCACGGCGGTTTACAATTTGTGCAGGATAAAAAGCACTCACCCCTCCTACTCCACCAAAAACAAGTTCTCCATCGGCCGCTTTGAAGGCTGCTCCCATCGAAAACTCATTACCCTGCAGTCCGTCGTAAGCATAATAATTCAGGAAACGGTTTTCGGTTTTTACAAACTGAGCAATTCCCGTGTGCGTACTGATCCAGAGATTTGATCTTTCGTCTTCGAGAATGCCGCAAATCACATTTCCGGGCAGTCCATCGTCGATGGTATAATGTTTCGAAACATTTTTTTTCATGTCGAAAGCAGCCAGCCCTTCGGTAGTCCCAAACCACATTTTGCCCTGTTTGTCGCGGGCCACAGCATATACAATATTCCCAGGTAAAACACCACCCTTTATACGATAAGTGGTTATTTTGTCGTTTCTCAAATCGATACTGCTCACGCCGCCATAAGTGCCCACCCACATCAAAGTGTCGCCATCGTTGCGCAAAGTATTTACCCAGTTGTTGGCAATTCCCGAAGAATCTTCTTCGTGAAAAAGATATTGTTTTACATATTTCTGAAGCAACTTATCGAATACCAGCACACCTGCGCCATTGGTACCAACCCAAATATCATTTTTTATTCCGGCAGCCAGCGTCATCGCTCTTCCGGCCGAAGTATGATACTTAAAACCTGAAAGCTGATCGCGAAAGCTTTTCGACCGACCTGAACGTTTATCGAATTGCAGCAAACCATCGAGGTAGGAAGCCAGCCAGAGCGAAGCCGAACCATCGTTAAGAATGCCCATCACTGTTCCCGAAACGCCATTGGGAGAAGCCTTCAACTCGTAATGCGACGATTTTCCCTGTGGATCGATGGCATATAAACCATCGTTGTCGGTGCCCACCCAGAGCATTTGATTTTCGTCGCGCAAAACCGACATTACACAACTCGCTCCGATTACATTCTGATAAAACGATTTTGCTCCCCAGTAGCGGAATTTATTCGGATGATTTGGAGCAAGAAAAACACCTTTCTGAAAAAGGCCGGTCCATAAATTGTGATTCTTATCAGTAAAAAGTGCATGAATTTTTGTTTTCGAAAAATCGAACTGCGCATTCTGAATTCTGTAATCGTCGAGCTTGCCGGAATTGCGATTGAGATACATGATACCGCGCCCATCGGTTCCTACCAAAAGTCCGCGCTGTTTATCGAAAAGCAAACTTTTCACCGGCAGCACTACTTCCGGATTGCGGTAAGGCACTGATAAAAACTTTTGTGTGGTTTTGTCAAAACGAAAAAGCCCGCCTGTAAGCGTTCCTACAAAGATATTTCCTTCAGTATCCTCTTCAATATCCGAAATTTGATTGCTGCCAATGGAAAGCGGCGCTCTGAAAGTTTCGATTTGCATATTCTGCATATTGATACGATTCAGACCCTGATTTTCGGAAGCTACCCATAGAAAACCTTCGCTGTCGCGGAATATTTTCACAAGATAACGGCTGCACAAATGCGGAAACAGGTTTTCATCCACAGTAAAAGCGCTGAAATCTTTGTTAGGCCGGATAATGCCGCCTCCCGATGTGGAAACCAAGATTTCACCTTCAGGCGTTTCAATTACCGAGGTAATATGCGGTTCCACAATCTGACTGCGGAAATAAATCGGAATTTCGGTAAAGCTATCAGTACCACGATCGTAACGCATCAGCCCATTGATACAACCTACCCAAAAACGCCCTTTACTATCTTCGAAAACGGTGCGCACATAATTGTTTTTCAGCGTTCCTGTATCGTTTCGGCGGTTTCGGTACACATTGAAACGCACACCATCGTAACGGTTCAGTCCATCTTCGGTAGCAATCCAGATGAAATTACGGCTATCCTGATAAATATTGTTGATCAGACTATTCGAAAGTACATTGTCGGTGGAATAAAACGAGCCTGTTTGAGCCCGCAAACTACCTGAAAAAAGGCAGAAAATGAAGGTGGTGAGTAAAAATATATTGAATTTGCGCATGATTTTCACAACTGTAATACTGATATCAGTTTTAGAATAAGGATAATGACTACAAAAATAAGAAAATTAAGCAAATAAAAAACACTCAGTGCAATTGCCCGAAAACACAATGACACATAAATAAGTACAAATTGACATGCAATATCACAATAAGGGCGGCAGGGGCATTGTGAAATTATTTGTACATTTGTGTGATTAAAAAACTGAAATCACATTGTTTTAAAGCCAATTATGACAGTAATGAAAAAATACTTTTTTGCCCTCTCGTTTTTACTGAATTGTACAGGAATGCTGATAGCTCAATCGTCGCACTCATTTTATTTTGACCAGCCTGCAGCCTTTTTTGAAGAAACTTTTGTGCTCGGGAACGGCAAAACAGGCGCTACAATATTCGGACGCACCGATCGTGAAGTGATTTACCTCAACGATGCCACATTGTGGAGCGGCGAACCTGTAAATGCCAATATGAATCCACAGGCGCACACTTTTATCCCCGAAATTCGCGAGGCACTGCGCAACGAAAACTACACGCTGGCTGAAAAATTGCAACGCAAAGTGCAGGGTTCGTTCTCGCAATCCTTTGCTCCGCTCGGAACTGCTTACATTCATTTTGACCATAAAAACATCAGCAATTATCGCCGCGAAATAAATCTGCGCGAAGCCATTACCTCTGTAAATTACAGCGCAGACGGAGTAAAATTCAGCCGTTCGTATTATGTTTCGTATCCCGACAAGGTTGTGGTTATCAAACTCAACGCATCACAAAAGAAAAGTCTGAATTTCAGCCTGAACTTCGACAGTCAGCTGCGTCACGAAGTATCAGTGAAACAAAAAACGCTTTTTGCCAACGGACAAGCCCCTTATAAAATTGAACCAAACTATCGTGGAAATATAAAAGATCCGGTGTTGTACGATGCCAAACGCGGCACCCGCTTTTCCACTCAAATGAAAATTAAAAACAAGGATGGAAAATTATCGGCTACCGATAGTAGTTTGGTGCTGAAAAATGCCACTGAAGCCATTATTTACATTTCGGTGGAAACCAGTTTCAACGGATTCGACCGCAACCCGGCGACCGAAGGCAAAGACGCTCAGAAACTTGCAGCCACGCAATTAAAAAAGGCTTTTGTGCAAAAAGAAACAAAGCTCCACAAGCGCCACACCGACGATTTCGGACAGTTTTACAATCGTGTAAGTCTTTCGCTTGGCAAAAGCAATGCACCCGACCTGCCCATCAACGAACGCCTGAAACGCTATGCATTGGGAAAAGAAGATAAAAATCTGGAAATTCTGTATTTCAATTTCGGACGTTACCTGCTTATTTCCTCGTCGCGCACTCCTGCGGTGCCGGCCAACCTGCAGGGCATATGGAATCCCTACATTCGTCCGCCCTGGAGCAGCAATTACACCACCAACATCAATACAGAAGAAAATTACTGGCCTGCCGAAACAGCAAATCTCAGCGAAATGCATCAACCTTTGCTGGGTTTTATTGAAAATCTATCGAAAACAGGCGCCATCACTGCACGCAATTTCTACGGTACACGCGGTTGGGTTTGCGCACACAATTCCGACATTTGGGCCATGACCAATCCTGTGGGCGATTTTGGCGACGGCGATCCTTCATGGGCCAACTGGAACATGGCAGGCGTATGGCTGAGCACGCATTTGTGGGAGCATTTTTTATTCACGGGCAATAAAGATTTCCTTAAAAACAAAGCCTACCCGCTTATGAAAGGCGCTGCTCAGTTTTGTCTCGACTGGTTGGTGGAAGATCAAAATGGCTTTCTGATTACTTCACCGTCCACTTCGCCCGAGAACCGCTACAAAACGCCCGAAGGCTTCAAAGGAGCTACTTTGTATGGCGCCACTGCCGACCTGGCCATGATGCGCGAACTTTTTGCACAAACCATCGAAGCTGCAAACGAACTGGGACTCGACAAATCGTTCAGCGATTCGCTCGGCAACGCCCTGAAACGTTTTTATCCTTATCAAATAAGCAAAAATGGTCATTTACAGGAATGGTATCACGACTGGGAAGATGAAGATCCGCGCCACCGTCATCAGACACATTTGTTTGGCCTGCATCCTGGGCAGCACATCACGCCCGAAAAAACACCCAACCTCGCAGCTGCAAGCAGAAAAACGCTCGAAATAAAAGGCGACGAAACCACAGGCTGGAGCAAAGGCTGGCGCATCAACCTCTGGGCGCGACTTTGGGACGGCAACCGTGCTTACAAAATGTACCGCGAACTGCTTCGCTATGTTGACCCGGACGGTTACAAAGGCGCTGACAAACACAGTGGTGGCGGCACATATCCCAATCTTTTCGATGCGCATCCACCTTTCCAGATCGATGGAAACTTTGGAGGAACAGCGGCTGTTATCGAAATGCTAATGCAATCCACACGCAACGAAATACGTTTGCTCCCTGCACTGCCAATGGCCTGGAACCAAGGCGAAATATCGGGCATCAAAGCCCGCGGAAACTTTGAAGTAGCAATTCAGTGGAGCGAAAACAGACTGAAAACGGCGCAAATAAAATCGCTGCTCGGAAACCGCTGCAAACTTATAACCAATACGGCCATTGAAGTAGAAGGATTAAATGTTAGCTCGCAAAAAAACGAATCAGGATTTTATGTGACTGAATTCAACACCGAAAGCGGAAAATCCTATCAGATAAAAGCTTCGGAAAATGAGCGCTATTATATTTTTTCGTATTTCAAAAATAATAGTCGTGATGGACTGCATCTGGCAGGAAGTACCGATGGGCTAAACTGGGAAGCATTCAAAAACGACTCTTCGTTTCTGATGCCACAAGTAGCCAATGATAGGTTGATGCGCGATCCCTGCATTATTCGGGGAGCAGATGGACTTTTTCACATGGTGTGGACAGTAAGCTGGACCGACAAAGGGATTGGTTACGCAAATTCGCCCGACCTTATCAACTGGTCGGAACAAAAATATCTGCCGGTAATGGCTCACGAAGCCGGTGCCCGTAACAGTTGGGCTCCAGAAATTACTTACGATCCGTGGTCGCAAAACTATATGATTTACTGGGCAACCACCATTACCGGACTTTTCCCCGAAACGCAAACCGAACACGAAAGTGGTCTGAATCATCGCATGTATTACGTCACAACCCGCGATTTCAAAACCTTTAGTGATACAAAACTCCTTTACGATCCGGGCTTTAATGTCATCGATGCAACCATTTTGCACGACGGCCAACGCTGGGTAATGTTTCTGAAAGATGAAACACGCGAACCTGTGCAGAAAAATCTGAAAATCGCGTATGCCGACGAACTCACAGGTACTTACAGTAAAGCAGGAAAACCCATCACGGGAAATTTCTGGGTCGAAGGTCCAACTGCCCTGAAACGTGGGACTGAATGGATAGTGTATTTCGACCGTTACCGCGACCATCGCTACGGCGCTATACAATCCACCGACCTTGAAAACTGGACGGACATTTCGGACAAAATAAAACTACCCCGCGGCATTCGACACGGCTCGATACTCGAAGTCAGCGAAAAGGAATATCTGCAATTAAAAAGCCTGAAACAATGATTATAAAAGACAGCATCCTGTAACTCATCCCCGTACGGTGGTCGATGATTATTGTTTTTTGGACTTATTTTATCCGTATAACTGACAAAATGTGGTTTAATTTGCATACTGAACTTAAATGCTCGTGCAAATGAATCACATTTTACTTTTTTATACACACATCAACCCTTTGGAATTGACGGATCAAGTCAAAAAGTTGTGGGGAGTAGATAAAAATATTAGTTTTGCAAAAAAAACTAATGCAGATAAGTGGATTTGAGTTATTACTCCCAGAAGGAGTTTTAGATTACTTTGAGATATTAAAA
>JAVEXN010000042.1:0-11090 GCA_034004015.1 Paludibacter sp. | reverse complement strand
CGGATAACTGGTTTTTTGTTATTTTTACTGCGCCTGTGGAGTTTCATATTTTCTGTATGTTTTGGTCGACTACAAAAATATGAGATTCTCAGGCTTTTTCAATTTTTAAAGTTTCGGATAGTAGTGGAGTATACTCTTTATTTGCATTTGTAGCTTAGCGGATTAAAAATCCTGATAATACATGCCGACGGGATTAAAAAATCCCGTCGAACAAGTGCGCCATTATTCGCATATTAAAATAGCATATCCACTAGGACATGGGAACAGCGAAAATAAGTATCAAATCAACTCCACTTGAAGACATTTTATAAAATAACAAAAATCAATTTAGTGGACTTTAATGTCTTTCGTAAAATGGAAAATTACATTAAAGTGCACTTTTTCTGTTTTTGTAAAATGAATATTGTCAATTAAGTGCACTTGAATAGATTTCGTAAACTGATTAATTAACATCAAGTGGACTTGAATGTAAATTTCCAAACAGAAAAATGTAAATAAGTTGACTTAAGTATGTTTTTCCAAATGGAAAATTACATTAAAGTGCACTTTTTTAGTTTTTGCAAAATGGATATTGTCGATTAAGTACACTTAAATAGATTTCGTAACCTGATTAATTAACATCAAGTGGACTTGAATGTAAATTTCCAAACAGAAAAATGTAAATAAGTAGACTTAAGTATCATGCTTGAAAATTCAAGGCTTATACATTATCCGAAATTTTAATTTTTCCAGTTGTTTATAAGAATATCTGACTTTCTTTACATACAATTGCTTTTCAACAATTTCTTACCAGGAATAATTCTTCATTGTATTTTCTGTAATAAAAAAGAAATTCACAAAATCCTTATCAGTGAATGGTATCCATTTACTGGTTGATACACTTTTTTCTCTTAAATATGAAAACGATCGTGCATTAACTCTATATTCAGGCGAATAAATAGAATCATAACTTGTAAAATAAAGCCCTGTTGTATCTTTTACAAATAGTTCCAATTTGGGCGATATAGTTATTGAATCCTTATTGCTAAAAAACACATATATCGCATCATCACTGTTGTTATATATTTCAAGACTTTTATATGGAGAATCATATGCACATGAGACATTAAATAACAGTACAATTGCTATCGTAAGTTTAATTATTTTCATATTTAGATTTAGTAAATTCATAGAAGTCCTATTGACTTTTTATACACAATATAATTTCGCTCCTAACGGAGCTCTAAAAATACTCTACAATCAAAAACTCTACCATAATATCGCTTCTCCGAAGCTAAGAAATTGCTCCGTTAGGAGCATAATTATGGTAGCTATTATTAGTCTTTTGTGCAAAACAGCTCCGTAGGAGCGACATTACAAAAGACGAGCTCATAATCAATTTATTAGACAGACTACACAATTCTACAAAATATTATCATTCAATCCTGAGTGAGTCAGCTCCTTTTATAAACCGGGAATTGTAAAGCATAAGACTTGTTGGACTGCTAATAATTTTTCAGTTAAATACATTGTATCAAATTTGAGGTTAAACAAAGGATATCTTCTTCAAATAAACATTCAAAGATATGTAAAAAAAGGGAATTAACAACAAATATGTAAAAAAAACTACCAACCCCATAAATCAGGAATTGGTAGTTTCATTATTTTAAGTGTGGTTACTTAGAATACAGGTGAGATTTTGAATGTAAACTCGTAATCTTTGTAAGGCACACGATATTGTGGCAATGGAAGAGCTCCCCAACTGGTTACGCAACCCAGACCCATGTGTACATAGTCGATACAGAAATTGGTGTAAGCTGCTTTAGGCACTTCAGCTGAATGACGCTGATCCTTGTCGTATCCATCGTCGAGCGACTCGATGCTGTAGTTGAGCGCCGAAGCCGAGAACGCTGCTGTAGAAGTGAACATAAGTCCGCGACCACCTTTATTAAGCTGTTTCCAGTAACGTACATCGGTTTTCAAACCATTTTCCTGCGGACGAATATAAGGATAGAACTGCTCGTCAACAGTCTGACGGTATTGTCCGATATTGGCTGAATTGTTACGATCTGAATAGTTTTCGTAAGGGCCACGACCGTAATACTCCACCACGCTGAACGATTGAGGCATTTGCATTTGCATACCAAATCGGAACATTTCGGATACTTTGGCTGTATCGGAAGCATCGAGTTTTTGAGTCACAGTAATATTTCCGGCAGCATCAATCACATAATCGAGATGAAGTTTAGCCGATACCTGACGGATTTCGTACACAGCCGACACTTTTACTTTGTTGTCAGCAATCTCATTTTGCAGACTTTCGAGACGCATACGTGGATTTTTCCATGCTGAGTAACGACGCTGTAAACTTGCTCCAAAATCATTGTCGGTTGGGGCGCGCCAGAAGTTAGGACTTAGCTGACCTTCGAGCATTTCCATGCCATTTACAACAAAACTGCTTAGCAAACCATCGTGTTTATTGAATTCAATGGCAAAACGATCGCTATCAATCTGCAGGAAGTTCCAATCGTTGGTGCGTACTTTGAGTGGCGCTTTGTTTACATCGGCTTTAGCTGTGCTGGTAAGTGCTGCAAATTTATATGGGTTTACTTCGAGCTGACGATGCGCTACTACATGACCCGCAGGCAACATATAAGCCGCATTTTTCAAACGAAATTCCACGTTCAGAAGAATTTCCTGACTGCGATCCACTTTCGACAAATCGTAAGGTAGCGTAATGGTTTCCTTTTTTTGCGGAGCTACATTCAGTTTTTCCACAATACCACGCTGAACGGTTTGTCCGTTAGCACTGAGCGTCCATTCAGCATAATACGCCGAAAGATCAGTGAAGAAGTTTTCGTTGAATACAGAAATTTTACCGGTTTCCATATCTACCGCTTCGGCCCATATATTCTGATAATAATATTTTACCTCATAAGCATGCGGATTATAGTTACGGTCGGGACTGATAATACCATTGTTCAGAAAGTTATTGTCCGACGCATCGTATTTGTTGTAATCGCCGCCATAAGCATAAAACTCAACGCCATCTTTGTTGAATTTACGTAAGCTCTGATCTACAAAATCCCAGATAAATCCACCCTGATATTTAGGGTATTTACGTACCAGGTCCCAGTATTCTTTGAAACCACCCTGCGAATTTCCCATGGCATGTGCATATTCACACTGAATAAGAGGCTTGGGAGTATTGCCCTGACTGTAACGCTCAGCACCTTCGTAGCCAAGATACATTGGGCAATAAATATCGGTAAACTCGTTAGTACGTGCCTGTTCGTATTGTACCGGACGGCTTTTGTCATCGGCTTTAATCCATGTATAGCAAGCTTCGAAGTTTGGTCCGAAACCGGCTTCATTACCCAGCGACCAAACGATGACCGAAGCATGATTGTAACTACGTTGCACATTGCGCTGATTGCGTTCCAGGTGAGCCAATGCGTAGTTCGGATCTTTGGCTAATGTTTTGTCGCCATAACCCATACCATGCGATTCCACATTGGCTTCGGCTACCACATAAATGCCGTATTCGTCGCACAATTCGTACCAGTAATGATCATCAGGATAATGGCAGGTGCGCACAGCATTGATATTCAGCTCTTTCATACGAAGAATATCCTGACGCATACGTTCGCGCGATACCACATAACCTCCATCGGGATCCATTTCGTGACGGTTTGCTCCTTTAATCAGCACAGGCTGACCATTGACAAGCAGTTGCGCATTCTTAATTTCCACTTTGCGAAAACCAACTTTCTGCGGAATTACTTCAAGCACTTTGCCTTTATCTTTTACAGTAGCACGAAGTGTGTAAAGTTCAGGCGTTTCGGCAGTCCATTTAGCAGGATTTTCCACATTGAAAACCACTTTCTGATTGCCCGAAGCATTCACTGATTTTGAAGCCACTGATTTCTGATTTTTATCGAACAATTCAAGATCAACCTGTACTTTTCCTTTCAGTTTCAAATCCACTGTAAGAGTGGCATTGCGATAATTGGCATCGAGATCAGGTGTAATGCGGATATCTTCAATACGTTTTGTTTCACGAGCATACAGGTAGCAATCGCGACCCACACCCGAGAGACGCCAGAAATCCTGATCCTCAAGATACGTACCATCGCTCCAGCGGAAAACCTGAAATGCAATAAGGTTTTTACCCGGCTTTACGTAACGTGTGATATCGAATTCAGCTTCAATTTTGCTGTCCTCGCTGTAACCCACATACTTGCCATTCACCCAAAGGTAAATATTCGAAGTCACTGAGCCGAAATGTGCAATAATATCTTTTCCTTTCCAGTTGGCAGGAACCACAATTTCGCGACGATACGAACCCACGTTGTTGTTTTCGGTAGGAAATGCAGGCGGGTTGCTATTAAACTGATTACGCCATGGATAACCCACATTTACGTAAATGGGATGTCCGTAACCGTTAAGTTCCCAAACACCGGGCACAGGCATATCCACCCAACCTTTATCGTTGAATGAAGTATTGAAAAAATCGGTCGGGCGACGATCGGCATCTTTCACCCAGTTGAATTTCCAGAGACCGTTAAGCGACAGAAAATTAGCTGAAGCTTCTTTGTTAGCAGCCGCAGCCAGTGATTCGTTTTCGTAAGCAAAATAATTGGTGTGCATCGGGAACCGATTCACGGCGTTAACCTTCGGATTCTGCCATTCGTTGGACTGTCCGAAACCCAGCATTGGTGCTGCAAGCAGTAGAAATGCAATTTTTAACTTCATGTGTAAATGATTAATTATTATGGTTGTGTTTATGATTTACTTTATTCAATAGCTTTGTCCTGCATATAAAAAACAGAGCTTTTGCATTTAAAAATCAAGCTACAAATTTATAGAATAAATTATTAATCAAAGCACATTCTATTTGCATTACACCATTTTGGTTGAATTTTAAACCTCTTAGGTCAGCCTTCAAAAACAACAAACAGCATGAGACAAAAACTTCATTCAAAAAAATGACGCACTAAACGACAGATACGTCAGGCGGCTTGTGGCATATTATTTCAATTACCTTAGCTTTTTTGGGCAGGGTTGTATGGTTTATCAGTATTATTGTTGAATTAGACTACTCAAACAACATATATCAACTTAACGAATCTAAAATCAAAGCACAATATTATACACAGCTTTGGTAAGTACAGGTTCACTTTGGTCGATATCCAACAACTCAGTAAAGCCATTGTAAGTCCGACCCACTTTTACATCAAGCTTTTGGAAGTAGAACACATCGTTTTCCTGTTTTTTGAGTTTTAAAAGCACTTGTCCTGTTTCGGTTTTCATGACTGCCTCTGAAGGTATGGCCACTACCGAATCCTGACCAACAACAATATCGCAGGCTAAAAATTCGTTAGCCATAAGTCCCGGTTGTTTACTATTTAATGCGGCAAAGCATTCCACTGTTTTCGTTTGCTCATCCACAGCCACTCCAACCGATTGAATAATCGCTAAATGAACAGAGTCCGGATTGCCGTTTGCCACACGTACCGTTTGTCCTGTTTTAAGTTTCGGTATGTCGGAAGCAAACACCGATAGTCGTAGCTGCAACATTTGCGGATTGACAATTTCAATCAGCTCGGTTTGTGGATCGACAAATGCAGCCACTGAAGTATTCAGTTGAGTAATCTGCCCGTTGATAGGCGAACGTAGTTTGTAAGTGGAGTAAAAACGCCCCGCCTCGATTTCGGACACAGAAAAGCCTGCCGTTTCCACTTTCAGTTTTAAAGCCTGATAACGTGCCATAGCAATGCGATACTCACTTTCGGAAACCGTAAATTCCTTTTCGGAAACAACTTTCTCGTCGAAAAGCACTTTTACTCTTTCGTATTCGTTTTTCATTCGTCTATAGGCTGCCGACGATTCGACATAATCCTTTTGTAAATCATATACTTCGTTGCCCGACAGTTCGAGCAAAACCTGATTTTTCGACACATATTCTCCGCTACGGCAATGAATATTTTTCACTGTACCCGACACTGCGGTATGAATCTTTGCCATGCCGTTGGGCGTAGCCACTACTGTAGCATTTGCATTTACAGTATATTCAAACAGCATTTTTTGTGGAAAGCCTGTCTGCATGCCATCATTTACAAACTGTTCTTTAGAAATTTCTATCCATTCGGACACCGTTTCAACTGTTTGAGGTTTTTGTGTACAAGAGGCCACAATTGCCATTGCGACAACTAATCCAATTATATATATGTAAGTTCTCATTTATCAATAATTTTAAAGTGATTTTTGAACTGAAAAAAAATGTTAAGCGTTTGTGAATGATATTTTACTCTGACAAATAATTCAGCTCGAGAGTTGCTTGATTGTATTTAAATACATTGTCGAAATAGTCGAGTTTTATTTGCAGGGCAGTTTCGATGCTTGCTGCAAATTTTGTATAGTCAATCATTCCGTTTTCGAAGCTCAATTGTGCTGTTCGAAATATCTCGTTCACCAACCTGTTTCCGCTGGTATCGTGCAATTCTAAAAGTTCTTTATATTTTATGTGTGCATTGTGCAGTTCGGCTTCTTTAATTTTCAGCTTATCGGTTTCCAACCCACTAATAAGCAAATTCGCTTTGTGACTAATTTCGGATGCCTTTATTTTTGATCTACCGGCATTAAAAAACAAGGGCACAGCGAGTCCGGCTTCGAAACCATGATAATAACGGGCATTGGGATACGCATTAGAACCCACAAAATAATTCAGTTGAATATCGGGAAAGAGCTTGTTTTTTTCGACATTCACCTGTGCTTTACTAAGCAAATACTGATTTTTCAACCAATTCAAGTAAGGATTGGCACCATTGTCAAGTGCGATATACGACACACGAAGCAATTGCGACGACACCGTAAACACACTGTCGTAACCCATCAGCAACTTCAGCCTTGCCAATGAATTTGCGGCACTATACTTCAAATCGCTTAATTGTGACCTTACAAACTGTTGCTTGGCCTCAATATTGAGCAAATCGAGTGTATTGATATCTCCATTAGCTTCCCTGAGCACAGCAGCCCTATAAATATGCTGATACATACTGTCGAGATATTGATACACTTTAAATTTTTCGTTCGTCAGCTGAACTTCAACAAAGTTTAGCGAAACGGATTTTATAATTCGCTGTATTTCCATTTCTGCCCGATTGGCAGCTATGTCGCGCTCTATTCGCTTAGCCTTTAGCTCTGCGCCATAAAGCGTAGGAAAATCGAAGCGCTGCTCCACACTCCAAACTTTAAGCGGATAATTGTTTTCGGCAATATTGTTCTGATCTGTCCCATAACTTATCACTGTTTTGTCGATTTCCACAGCCGAAGATATCAGTGTTTTTTGCGCCTCTGTTTTAAAGTTGTATGCTTTAATTTCATTGTTGTGACGAAGCGTAATGTCAATAACCTGATCGAGCGTAATTTCTTTATTTTGAGCCATTAAAAAAGGCATAGGCATCAGAAACAGCAGTACGATAAGTGTTTGACGCGAACGAATAAACCGCAGAGGGAAAAACTTTAATCCTGTCACATTATAAAAAATCTCAAATAATAAAGGCAAAGCAATCATGGTCAGCATGGTGGACGTAAAAAGTCCGCCAATCACCACAGTTGCCAACGGACGCTGAACTTCCGCTCCGGCTCCGGTGGATATGGCCATTGGTAAAAATCCCATTGCCGCAGCTCCGGCTGTGAGCATCACAGGGCGAAGCCTGTTTTTAGTTCCCTGAATAATTAATTCCCTCATACTTAAGCCACCATGTTGTTTTAATTCTTTTAAATGCTCTATAAGGACAATTCCGTTTAGCACTGCAATACCAAACAGAGCAATAAAACCGACTCCTGCCGAAATACTAAAAGGCATTCCGCGTGCCCAAAGCAGCAACACACCACCCACAGTAGCCAAAGGAATGGCACTGAAAATCATAACCGCATCCTTAAGCGACTTAAATGCAAAATGCAGGAAAATAAAAATCAGCAAAAGTGCCACAGGCACAGCAAAAAGCAAACGTTTACTTGCATTCTGAAGATTTTCGAACTGTCCTCCATAAGTAATATATGTCGACGGATTAAGTTTTACATTCTGATCAATTTTAGTTTGTATATCAGTAACTACCGACTGTAAGTCTCTGTTACGGACATTCACACTCACTACCACTCTGCGGTGTGCATTCTCGCGCGATATTTTTGCCGGTCCTTCGGCATATTCAATATCAGCAAACTCGGACAGTCGCACCTGATTTCCGTTGGGCAAAGGCACCTGTAGTAGCCGAATATCCTCAATATCTCTGCGATTTGCGTCCGAAAAACGGGTGACTAAGTCGAATCGCTTCTCGCCTTCGAAAACGACACCGGCAGTTTCGCCACCAAAAGCAGTTGCAATATACTGGTTCAGTGTACGAATGTCCACTCCGTAATAAGCTATTTTAGATCTGTTGTAATTGATTTTGATTTGTGGCAATCCGGCCGTTTTTTCAAGAATCACATCACTGGCCCCGGGAATTTCTTCAATCAGCGATTTTATTTCCACTGCTTTTTTATCGATGTAAGCCAAATCGTCGCCAAAAATTTTAATTGCAATATCAGAACGCACACCGGTTATCAACTCATTGAAGCGCATCTCGATAGGTTGTGTAAACTCGTACTCAATACCCGGAATTACCGATAGAGCTTCTTTAAATTTATCAGCAAGCTCCTCCTTTGTTTTTGCCGTTGTCCATGTATTGCGTGGTTTTAGTTTAATAATCATATCAATTTCCTCCATCGACATGGGGTCGGTAGGCACTTCGGCAGCCCCTATACGACTTACAATTTTATCAACTTCAGGGAATTGAGCCATCAGTATTTGTTCCATACGGGTGGTTGTTTCGATGGTTTTCGAAAGCGAAGTACCTGTTTTCAAAACAGGTTGAATCACAAAATCGCCCTCGTCGAGTGTAGGAACAAATTCGCCACCAATACGACTAAAAATAAAACCTGTAAAAACAAGCGATGCCAATGCAGCCCCGAGCACTATGCGTTTATGCCCACACGACCATTGAATGACAGGCAAATATATTTTGTGTGCCAGGTTCATTATCCAGTGTGAAATATTCTTTTTATTAGTTTTCGCAGGTTTCAGAAACAGGGACGAAGCAACAGGCAGCCATGTCAGACCCATAATCATAGCCCCCACAATGGCAAAGGAAAAAGAGAGGGCCATCGGTTTGAACATTTTCCCTTCTACTCCTGTGAGCGAAAGAATTGGAATAAACACAATCAGAATAATGATCTGTCCGAAAATAGCGGACTTCATCATTTTGGATGCTCCATCAAACGATATGGCGTCCATCAAACTACTTCGTGCATCGCCTGTACTCTGATCAATTTCTTTTTTCCGAACCGAAATTCTGAGTGCAATAAACTCCACAATAATCACAGCTCCATCGATAATAATTCCAAAGTCGAGTGCGCCCAGACTCATCAGGTTGGCATCCACACCGAACACATACATCATGGAAATAGTAAAAAGCAACGAAAGCGGAATCATAGAAGTAATAACCAATGCCGAACGGATATTTCCTAACAATAAAAACACGGTAATCATTACAATCAAAGCCCCGAGAATCAGATTTTCAACCACCGTAAAAGTCGTTTTGGCAACCAATTCGCTTCTGTCCACTATAGGATTGATATACACACCTTCCGGTAAATTCTCCTGCAGTTCAGCCACACGCTTTTTCACCTCATTGATAACCTGTTTCGAATCAGCGTTTTTCAACATCATCACCTGTCCCAGAATTGTTTCACCCTTTCCGTTTGCGGTAATCGCACCATAGCGGTTTGCATGTCCGAAACGCACTTCGGCCACATTACTTATCAGAATAGGACTTCCTGGAGCACTACGAATCACAATACTTTCGATATCTTCGACCGATTTCACCTGTCCATCGCCACGAATAAAATAACTCTGATTTGTTTTCTCGATATATGAACCACCCGAGATACTATTGTTTGCCTCAAGTGCATTAAAAACCTCCATCAAGCTAACACCCAGCGCGTTTAATCGCTCCGGATCGATGGCTACTTCGTATTGTTTCAGATAACCGCCCCAGCTATTAATTTCCACCACCCCGTTAATTCCGGATAATCGTCGTTTGATAACCCAGTCCTGTATTGTACGCAGGTCGGCAGCGCTATACTTATCTTCGAAACCCGGTTTCAAATCGAGCGTATACTGATAAATCTCGCCCAAACCGGTAGTAATAGGCCCCATTTCGGGCTCACCGAAACCTTCAGGAATTTTCGCAGCAGCACTTTTTATCTTTTCGGCAATCAGCTGTCGTGGCAAATAAGTCCCCAACGATTCGTCGAAAACAATGGTAACCAGTGAAATACCAAACTTCGAAATTGAGCGAATTTCCTCCACCCCCGGCAGGTTTGCCATTTCCATTTCAACCGGAGCTGTGATATACTGTTCAATCTCCTGTGTGGATAAATTTCCCGATGTGGTAATAACCTGTACCTGATTGTTGGTAATGTCGGGTACGGCACCCACAGGAATTTTGAAAACGGCATACAACCCGAAAGCTGCCACCGAAAGTGTAAACAGAATAATAATAAGCTTGTTTCTAATACTAAAATCTATGATTTTTTCGAGCATAATATTTTATATTTTTAAGTTTCATTATCAACACCCACAAATATACATATTTTCGACTAATAAAAACACTAAAATTGATACATATCACACAAAAGGGCTGATAAATTCATACAGTAATTCAGGCAACAATATCAAGCACATAAAAAAACAGGGTGTAAACATCTTTTATAAAGACATTTACACCCCGAATAACATTAAAATTTCAAAATACATCTATTTCTCAATACGGAACCAATCGAAATCAGCATAACCCGAATCGTTGAGCAAAGCAGGTCGCTGACTGAAAACACCCACCTTCGTGCCTATCCATTTGCCTTCGAAAGCATCAAAACTGTCGCTTATTTTTGTAAATTTCTTTCCATCCATACTGTAGCTGAATGTACAATTGGCAGTAGGCTGAAGTATTTTATCATCGTTCATGGCCACACTTTCGGACACTTCCACCCGGAACCACACAGTACGG
>JAVEXN010000041.1:0-11204 GCA_034004015.1 Paludibacter sp. | reverse complement strand
CCCACTGTGGATAGTCCGTAAGCACACCAAACAAGTCCGATACCAATGTAAAGAGCCGTTTGCGTGGGTTGAATTCCCGACAGATAGTAAAAATACAATCCGGCGGCAAAGCTAACTGAAAGAAAAACGAACAGTGCCGTTCGTCGTCCGGCTTTGCGCATCAGAAAACCTGCAACAAGGGTAGAAACGGCAGCTGTGAGTGTTCCGAAAATGCCCGACATAAAAGCAATTTGTTTCACATCGTAACCCAAATCCACCAGATAAGGTTTTAGCATGGCCATTATGCCAATAATGCCTGAATAATAAAAAATCAGCAACAGAATGTGTTTTGCTTTTCCTTTCTGTTTGAAAAAAGATAAAATATCTTTGAGGCTGACACGCTCTTTCTGAATGTTTTCCGATGGAATTTCACGTTTCGAAATAAACAGGGGAGCCAGCGCCACCAGTACAAAAACCGAAAGAAGCACAAGTACATTCGACCAACCGTAATAATGGTAAGCCACCAGCAAAACGCCTGTACCAAAGAACGATCCGATAAAACTACCGCCCGATTGCATGCTGTTGCCCAGACTTCGTTCCGATTTTTTGAGCGAAAGTATGGCGTAAATATCCACTGCAATATCCTGAGTGGCCGAAGCTATAAACGCAATGACTACCAGAAAGATAATGAGCTTAAAGTCGGTTTGCAGATTCAGAAATGCAATAGAAAAAATGATGGCTGCATAAAATAATTCCGAAATCAGAATCAGGCGTTTCAGTTCTTTGGTACTGCGCGCTTTGTTGTCGACAAGTGGTGCCCACAAAAATTTCAGCGTCCAGGGCAGCTTTACCAGTTGCAGTAATCCAATCGACGAAAGTGAGTAATTCTCCTGACGCATGATGACAGGCACCACCGTAGAAAAAAAACTCATGGGAATGGATTGAGCAATGTACAGACTGAACAATACCGGAAATTTATGCCAGTTTTTTTCGCTCATAATATCAGAATTTTAATGAGAGTTTTACACCGGCCTGCAAGGGTTTGCCTGTTTGCACAAACTGTTTGCCCAAAGCTTCGAAATAAAAGGCGTTGTAACGTGTTGTTGTGAGGTTTGAGCCCCAAATGTCGAACTGCATATTTTTGCGCACAAAACTGATACGGGCATCCAATGTGTTGTAAAAGTCCTGTTTGGCCGTGTTGGCTTCGTTCCAGTAAATTTCGCCTGTGCCTTTGTACAAAGCACTGAAAACTATTTTGTTGAATAATTCAGAATTTTCAATATCAAATGTTTTACGCAATTGTGTAGCTATGGTATGTCGCGGCACATACGGAATGTAGTTTCCGCTGTAATTTACTGTGGCATTCAGTTCGTTTTCGAGAAATTTGGCACTCGTAAATCCGTACGACGACATCAGCTCAAAACCATAAATCTGAGCGCTGTTCATGCTCAGTTCAAAACCTTTGCTTTCGGAGCGTCCGGCATTTTTCAGCATCGAACCTGTTCCGCTTGGTGTGCTTTTGTAAATCTGCTGATTTTTCCAATCGATATAAAAAACCGAAGCTTCGATGTACAATTTCTTATTGAGGAGGTCGGTTTTTACGCCAAGTTCATAATTCCAACTGAATTCAGGATCGAAAGTCAGATCTTCGGGACGCTCGAAAGTGGAATTAAACCCTCCGGTTTTGTAACCTTTTGAAACGAGTGCATACAGGTTTGTATTTCCCATTTGGTAATTGACCGAGATTTTGGGTAATATCTGTAACGATGCAAGTGGCTGATAAACAGTGTCGGCCAGGTTTGTGCTGTTTTGATTCACGGTTCGATCGAACACATAACTCATTTTGTCGAGTTCGGTATCGATGCGTACCCCTGTACTTATATTCATATTTTTTACCGGAAAGTCCTGAAGCGTGGATTGATGAAACAGCGCCGCACCACTTATATTATGGTCGTATTTTTTTAGTGTGGACGATTTTTGTTTGTAAATATCCACATTTACATCGTTGTAAAATTGTTGTACAAAACCATAAGCTCCAAAAAGCCACTGATATTTTTTATCAGGTTTCGACTGAATGGTCAGTTCCTGCGAAAGCATATTCTGATTTTGATTCTGCACCACAAAATATAGCGAATCAGCACTAAAATCCTGATCGATAAACTGTTTGTCGTTCAGATGCTGGTACGAAGTAGTGGCGCGCAGGTCGAATTTCTCAGCATTGTATTTCAGCAGCAAAGCATCCGAAATCAACAAGCGGTTGTAGCCACTTGGTTGATTGTAGTTGATGGCAGCAACCGAATCTTTTGCTGCAAAGTATTGTGCATAAGGATATCCGCCCTGTTTGCTGTTTTCAAAACTAAAAATATTTTCAATTGAGAATCTGTCGTTTATCAGCCAAATCAGACGATTGCGCAATCCGTACGAATCGAGCACATCTACCTGTTTATTCAGGAAATCATTACTATAAAAGCCATCGTTATGTCGATAATTTGCTGCCAGAGACCACGCAAAGCGTTCGTTTGGTTTGGCATAATGAGCAGCATTCAGCAGATACGACCCGTATGTTCCGGCTTGTACGTTCAGATTTGTACCCTGATAATTAAGAGGCGAAAGTGTTTGAATATTGATAATTCCGCCCATAGTATTGCGTCCGTATTCAGTTCCCTGTGGTCCGCGAAGTACTTCGAGGCGATTGATATCGAAAAAGTCGAAGTTGAAAGCAGCCTTTTCGAAATAAGGCACATGATCGACGTACAAACCTACCGACGGCGAGTTAATGCGCGACCCGATACCGCGAATATACACGGGTGAAGTGAGTTTTGAGCCATAATCGGGCATGAAAAAGTTTGCAATGGTGGAAGTTGCATCATTCAGCGATTGAATGCCCAGCGTTTCAATCTGATTGTTTGATAGCAGCGATACTGAGCCTGAAAGTTTTTTGAGTTGTGTGTGCTGACGGGCTGCCAGTACTACAATTTCGTTCAGATTAACGGTGTCCAGTTTTTCTGTTTTAATGTCTGCTGCCTGTAAGTTTACAAAGCATAAGGCTGCACAGAGTGCAGATATATTGTATTTTAAGTGTCTCATGTGAATGTTTTTGCTGAAAATGACAATGGAGTTTGCATCATACAATGTCCATTGGAATAAAAAATCAAAGCGTGGGTAACTGACAGAAAAAATTTTCTGCCAACCGGCAATTTGCAAACAGGAAAGAAGCTGTCTCAAAAAACACTTTTGATACAGTCACTTTAAAAGTTGCATTTTTTTCAGCAATAAAACGGGGGAGGACGGGAGAACAGAGTGAAAAGAAAGGCTTGATTTGTGTGCCCGGAACTTTGCGGAATCACAGAATCAATTTTGCTATATGGAATAAAAGTATGATTTTCAGTAATAATGTCAGCTACTTCTGCCTGGAAAAAGTCGTGGTAATGATAGCTTTTCGCTACTTCGGGCGATACCGAAAACTGCTCGTTAATTTCAATGCGATGAGCTACAGGACTATCCGTCTGAATTTCGGCTGTATTATTAGTAGTGGAAAAAGTCAGAAGCGGAGCCACCACACACGACACATACCCCAAAAACATAAGCATTTGAGGAATAAATGTAGCAAATATGGCATTGTCGAACAGCAACATAAAGTGGTCTCTGTCAGAGCCTTTTTGGGGACTCGAACCCCAGACCTATTCATTACGAATGAATTGCTCTACCAGCTGAGCTAAAAAGGCGATTGTAAAAAATCTTTTTAAGCGCTTGCAAATATACATTATTTTTATTTTTTACTGACCGCAAAACCATAAAAAAGCCTGCAATTCTTTTTAGATGCAGGCTTTGTGTTCATTGTCAAAATGTTGTATGTTTAATGTTCGTAAAGTATATCGTTTTCGTGCTTGTTGGCATTCTGGTTTCTGAACAGATTTTCGAGATACGAATTCATTATAGCGCGTGCCAGCAGTCGGAGTACGTCGTTTTTCAGATTGTCGAGCTCATTTTCGTGCACTCCCTTGCTTTTCAGCCGGGTGAGTTCAATGTTGCTTCTTTGTTCCTCGAGCAAACCCTCCAGTTCAAAACAGGCAATGTTTCGTTCATTCAGACCTTTTACCCATTTGTCAATGTCTTTCTTCAATAGTTTTATGACTTCGTGTGCATCTTCGCGCAAATCTTCACGATAAATCATTAAAGTAGAACTGCTAAGCCTGTTTATTTCCAGTTCGAGTTGAAGATAGAGTTGTTTTAAATCGATTTTTGGCATAATATTTTTAGTTTTATATTGGTCTGAGTAGTATCATTTAAACAATGTACTCTATTTAAAAGTTTATCAGAATAGTGTTAAATTATAATTCAACACCATGTTCATTTTATAAAAGTTGCTGACTTGTCCGCATTTCGGCAATTTTATTGTAATTTTGGCTTTCAAATGGAATTGAACGCAGACAAATACAAAACCATAGAAGCTATCTCGGAAGGACTTTACAAGGAAAAAGGCAGTAAATTTCTGTCTTTTGCCATTCCCGTAAAGTCGGTTGAAGAAACGAAGGAAATTCTTGCCGAATACCGTAAACGCTTTTTCGATGCGCGGCATGTTTGTTATGCGTATATGTTGGGTTACGATCGCACTGAATTTCGTGCCAACGACGATGGCGAGCCTTCAGGCACTGCAGGTCGGCCTATTTTGGGACAAATAAATTCGCGTGAACTTACTAATATATTGGTTATTGTGGTGCGATATTTCGGAGGCGTGTTGCTCGGTACCGGTGGATTGGTTACTGCCTACAAGGAAGCTGCTGCCGATGCACTGAATGCTGCCGAAATAAATGAACGCACAGTGAAAAATGCTTTTTCCATTGCTTTCGGATATTTATCGATGAACGAAGTGATGAGGGTAATCAAGGATTTGAATGCTGAAATCGTGAGTCAGACTTTTGATAATGAATGTAATGTAAATATTTTAGTGGATAAGAGTCAGGCTGCGTTTCTGATGTCAAAATTCGATAACAATGCAGATGTGAAACTCGACGATCTTGGTTTTCGCTAGCTGAAGCTGTTGAAAACTTACATTCGGAAAACTTAATTTTAAATGAAATTTGACTTTTACATTCACGAAAAATCAACTATCTTTGCAGTCGAAAAATATGAAAAACAGGAGTCATAAATATTTTTTCGATCAGGGTGACCGTTTGCAAATGCGTTGCCAGGAAAATATGCCCCTGTTTGTAGCTGAACCAATATAAATCCGTTTGTGGGATTTGTGTTGGTTTTTTTCTTTTTAAAACAGTTTTTCGCGGGAACTTCAATAAAGCTAACGTACAAATTTTAAGTCATTGCGACTGCAAAAACGATATATTATGAGCAAAAAAAGTTTGGTTTCTATTTCGGATTACAGTAAAGACGAGATTCTGTCAATACTTGAGTCGGCAGCCGGATTCGAAGCAAATCCCAATCGTAAAACACTCGATGGCAAAGTAATTGCCACACTCTTTTTCGAGCCTTCCACACGTACACGCTTGAGTTTCGAAACAGCTGTAGTACGGCTTGGGGGAAAGATTATCGGCTTTTCGGATGCAGCCACTAGTAGCTCGTCGAAAGGCGAAACACTCAACGATACCATTCACATGGTGAGTTGCTATGCCGATGCCATTGTCATGCGTCATCCGCTCGAAGGAGCAGCGCGTTATGCGGCCGAAGTGTCGCCTGTGCCTGTGATCAATGCGGGCGATGGTGCAAATCAGCATCCTTCGCAAACATTGCTGGATCTGTATTCAATTCTGAAAACGCAGGGAACACTCGAAAATCTGACCATTTCTCTGGTGGGCGATCTCAAATATGGACGCACTGTCCATTCACTCATTATGGCCATGTCGCATTTCAATCCTACCTTCAAATTTATTGCGCCCGACGAGCTTAAAATGCCCGACGAGTATAAAACATTTTGCAAAAAGCACAACATTCCCTTTACCGAATCGAATGAACTGAACGATAATTTCAACGATGCCGATATTCTGTATATGACGCGTGTGCAAAAAGAGCGCTTTCAGGATTTAATGGAATATGAAAGGGTGAAAAATGTGTACACGCTTAAAAACGATATGCTGGCCAACTCAAAACCCAATCTTAAAATCTTACATCCGCTTCCACGCGTGACCGAAATTGATCCGGATGTGGACAGCAACGAAAAGGCTTATTATTTTCAACAGGCACAAAACGGTTTGTACGTTCGTCAGGCAATTCTGAGTAAAGTGCTGGCTCCTAACTCCTAAAGGGGAATGAGTATATAATTCGTAAAATTCGATTTAATTCGCAATAATTCGTATTCAATGGAAAAGAAATTAAAAGTAGCAGCATTAAAAGATGGAACGGTGATTGACCATATTCCGTCGGATAAATTATTTAAAGTGGTGCAAATTCTGCATTTAGACACCTGTACCAATCAGATTACGCTTGCAAATAACCTTGAAAGCAAAAAGATAGGTTCGAAGGGACTTGTGAAAATTGCCGACAGAGCACTTGCAGTAAACGAAACCAATAAGCTTGCGCTGATTTGTCCGGATGCGAAAATTAATATTATCCGCGATTTCGAAGTGGTTGAAAAGCGTCCGTTGGTATTGCCCGAAGAAATTCGCGAGGTGATTCAGTGCGCTAACCCTAACTGTATTACCAATCATCAACCTGTTCAGACCAGTTTTTATGTGTTGAAAGAAGACAATAAAACCCGTTTGAAATGTCGTTACTGCGAACGTGAAGTGCGGGCTGAAGAGGTGAAATTGAAATAAACCTCTCCCTAACCCTCTCCGTTGGAGAGGGAAAATGCAAATAATCAAATTTCATTCATTGAAAATGACAGTTAGGAAAAATCATATAAAAAATCAATCGTATAGTATAACGCAGCCTCCCTCTCCTTTGGAGAGGGTTGGGGAGAGGTCTGGGAATAGGTCTCACATTTCCTGGAAGCCCGGTACTCTGATTTATCCTTTGCCTGCGGTGCTTATTTCATGTGGCAGCAATCCCGACGACTATAATCTGATTACCATCAGTTGGGTCGGAACAATTTGTACCAATCCGCCCATGTGCTATATTTCGGTGCGTCCTGAGCGCCATTCGTACGACATTATAAAGAAAAACGGCGAGTTTGTGATCAACCTCACCAACGAGGAAATGGCTTATGCAACCGATTGGTGTGGTGTGAAAAGCGGAAAGGATTTTAATAAATTTGCCGAAATGAAACTCACACCTGTGAAAGGTGAAAAAGTATCAGCGCCGATTGTTAAGGAATCACCGCTGTGCATCGAATGCAAAGTGAAGGAAATTGTAAAACTGGGTTCGCACGATATGTTTATTGCTGAGGTAGTAAATGTACAGGCCGATACAAAATATATTGATCCTGAGACTGATACTTTTAAACTTTCGGAAGCAAAACTGATTGCATATTCGCACGGACATTACTACAAACTGGGTGAAGAGATAGGAAAATTTGGTTGGACAGTTCAAAAAAAGAAAAAAGCTTGAGAAAATTATTCCATATATTTGTATTTGTTGCTTTGGCAGTTAGTTCCATAGCACAAACAAAATTATCATTTCAGACCGAAGTGGGTCATACCAACGTGTCGGAAGGAATGTTTCTGAAAACGGCCCTTGGTGCTTCGTACGAAATAAAAGGTTTCGAAATAGAGACAGCGCTCGAGAGTGATGTTATTTCTGAAGAACAAAAGCTCATTTCCGGATGGAATCTGAGCGTGCTGAAGGATTTTGAAATTGCCGAAAGAGAGTTTTCTGTAAAACCTTATTTTATTTACAGCCCGTTTTCCGATTTGCTTAGCGAAACCAACTGGGGTTTGTTGCTGGGTACTGATTTCAATAAATTTTCGGTGAGCCTCGGAACCGGTTTTCGCACAATGACATATTCCGATGAGGTTACGCCTGACGAAAACCGTCGCTTGCACGAAAACTTTATTTTGCTTTATAATTTGAAATACAGTTTTTTAAACGAAGATTCCAAATGGAAACTTCAGGCAGCCGTAACCAATACCGATCATTTTTTGATTCATCAGGCTACCAATCCGGTACTCAGTATTTCGGGAGCGTATCAGTTGAATGAAAGTCTGGCGTTGTTTTCCGAATTCAGATACAAAACTGCCGGAATGATGAATATGCATGTAAATTATTTCGGAACGCTGCTCAGAGCAGGTATAGCATGGGAATTATGAGAAAAAACAAAATACATATTCTGATATCGTTGCTGATAGGGCTCAGTAGTTGTAATTATGCCGATTTCGGAGGTATGTGGGTGGTTGGCGAGTCGGTGAACGAACGTTTCAGCCAGTCGGAAGAATTCAACGCCACGCAATCACGGCAGGTTTTACATGCCAATGCCAACGCATACAAAATATCGGTAATTGCCGATGCGCATGTGGGCGAAACGGCAAACCTGACAAAGTTTTTTACACTTTCGAAAAGTGCAGGTGTGCTGGCTGCTGTGCTCAATGGCGATATTTGCAATGGTAACGACTACGAATATGAAAACCTGCAGGCTGCTTTGCCCGATACTGCCGATTTAAAATACTTTATGCTGGCCGGAAATCACGAATTGTATTTCGGGGGATGGGAGCATTTTTCAAAAGCATTTGGCAGTTCCACTTATTACTTTACTGTGAAGTCGGGCGCCGAAACCGATTTGTTTATATGTCTCGACACTGGTAGCGGAACGCTTGGCAGCCGTCAGCTCGAATGGTTTAAGGAGGTTCTCAACGATATACGTCCTGCACACAGGCATTGTGTGGTTTTCACGCACAACAATCTGTACCGTATTCGCAAAACAGCCAGTACCAATCCGGTACAGGAAGAATTGCAGGTGCTCACCGATTTGTTTGCCCGTCACAATGTCGGCATGGTTATCAACGGACACGATCATTTGCGCAATGTGCTTGAGTTTGGTAAAACCACTCATATTACTATGGATGCGGCTTTCGATGGTTTCGAAAAAGCCTCATACCTTACGCTGACCATTGATAACAACGGGGTAGGTTATGAATTTAAGGAATTATGAAACGTGAAATTAACATAAACACCTGGAAACGAAAAGAACATTATCAAAACTTCAGGAATTTTGATGAACCTTTGTTTGGTATAGTGGTGCGTGTGGAATGTGCGGCTGCTTATAAATTTGCAAAGGAAAAAGGCTATCCGTTTTCGCTTTATTACTTATATTTGTCGCTCAAAACCGTCAACGAAATTGAAGAGTTTCGCTATCGTATCGAAAACGACAAAGTATATTGTTACGATACGGTAGGAGCGGGGCCCACTATTTTTCGTGAAGATGAAACCTATGGTTGTGGATATTTTCCGTACTCTGAAGATATTGAAGAGTTTATAAAAGTGGCTCAGGCCGAAACCCAAAGGGTAAAAGCCGAAAGCGGACTCAAATTTCCGTATCCGGGCGAGGATATTATTCATTATTCCACTGCGCCATGGATCGATTTTACAGCGGTAAATCATGCGCGGAAGTTCGATGCATTTCCTTCGGTACCGAAAATAACTTTCGGAAAAATAACCCGGGATGGCGACAAAATGTGGCTTCCGGTCGATTTGCATGCCAACCATGCGCTGATGGATGGCTTTCATGCAGGAAAATTCTTTATGAGGTTTCAGGAATTGTTGAATCAGGGGTGAGGTGACAAGGAAACAAGGAGCTGGAGAGACATGGAATGCGAACCCCGTGTTTTAACCTGATCAGTAAGAAATTCCGAAGGATAAATAATAAAAATATAATTATCAGTTATTGAAAACATACTGATGATATTTATATTTGATGTACATCAGAATGAATTTGAGATGTACATCAGAATGAATTTGAGATGTACATCATAATAGATGTGAGATGTACATCTGAAAAACGCTTAGATGTACATTGAAACATAATTTTGTAGTGTAGGAATATAATTATCATTCTCAGCATTATGGCATTTCGTTACAGAGTAAAAACTAAACGCAGCGGAATTGGCGAAAAAACAGCCAAATATTATGCTGTTCCTGTGCGGTCGGGCGAAATATCCACCCGGCAACTGGCAAAAGATCTGGCCAAAATAAGTTCACTTTCCGAAGGCGATGTGCATGCAACGCTTATCGGACTGTCGGGGCTGGTAGAAAAATATTTACAGGAAGGTTACTCGGTACGACTCGATAACCTGGGTCTGTTTTCTGTTTCGGCCACAAGTAACGGATTCGAAACAGCCGAAGAATGTACGCCACACCACGTGAAAGCAAAGAAAATTTGCTTCCGCGCTGAAAAGGAATTAAAAAGCACCCTGAAATTTGTCAGGTTCGAAAGAGAGAAATAAAATTTATAATTAGTATATAAAAAATGAAAAGAGATCAGGTAATTTTTGACATTATCGGACGCGAAAAACAGCGTCAGATGAAAGGTATTGAATTGATTGCATCAGAAAACTTTGTGAGCGATCAGGTAATGGAAGCAATGGGGTCGGTGCTGACCAATAAATATGCAGAAGGTTATCCCGGCAAACGTTACTATGGTGGTTGCGAGGTTGTGGACCAGAGCGAGCAGATTGCTATCGATCGTTTGAAAGAAATTTTCGGAGCCGAATGGGCTAACGTGCAACCTCACTCGGGTGCTCAGGCCAATGCTGCTGTGTTTTTGGCTTGTTTAAATCCCGGCGATACTTTCCTCGGACTGAATCTGGCACACGGAGGTCACCTTTCGCACGGTTCGCTTGTAAACAGTTCGGGTATTCTTTACCGTCCAACTGAATATAATGTGCGTCAGGATACAGGTCGCGTAGATTACGACCAAATGGAAGAAGTGGCATTGCGCGAAAAACCCAAATTGATTGTGGGTGGTGGCTCGGCTTATTCACGCGAATGGGACTACAAACGTATGCGCGAAATTGCCGACAAAGTTGGCGCTTTGCTTATGATTGACATGGCTCACCCTGCCGGACTTATTGCTGCCGGTTTGCTCGAGAATCCTGTAAAATGGGCACACATTGTGACTTCTACTACTCATAAAACGCTTCGTGGCCCACGTGGTGGTATTATTTTGCTGGGAAAAGATTTTCCTAACCCATGGGGAAAAACTACTCCAAAAGGTGAAGTGAAAATGATGTCGGCATTGCTCGATTCAGCTGTATTTCCCGGTATTCAGGGCGGTCCGCTCGAACATGTGATTGCTTCAAAAGCTGTAGCTTTTGGCGAATGTCTGGAACCTGAATACAAAG
>JAVEXN010000077.1:0-2562 GCA_034004015.1 Paludibacter sp. | reverse complement strand
ACTACTTCTGTCCCATTTGGGCGGGTTACAATATATGACGGGTGAAAAAGATATCCCGATAGAATGCCAAGTAGTGGTATTTCGCCAAGCATACTGTCGAATATCTTTGCCCAGGGATTTTCTTCACGAATAATCAGGTCGGATTGTTGTTTCTCGTCGAATATCTCGTAATGTGCTTTCCAGAGTGATGCCCAGCCTTTTCGCACTATACGTCCTACCTCGTAGCCTATTCGGTTGGTAAATGTGTATGTGGAATTAAAATCGAGCCAACGATTGGCACGTATTGTATAATTTAGTTCGGAACGGCTTTCGTTGTTGAATACCTGAACTTCTTCGAGTAAGCGCAGCATTTTCTGACGAACGTAGGCTATGGTGTTACCTGTTGCATCGGTTGCTACAAAATCGTTGCTCAGGGTGGTTACTTTAAATGTGAGTTGCAGAGGAAATTGCATAGAATTCATAGTATTGTAATTTTGATGATTTCAATAGGCTTATCTTACTCTTAGTTTTTGACCTACTCTTAATGTTTTGTTAGGTTTGATGCCGTTGAGCCGGCAAATGGCATTTATACTTGTTCCGTGGCGGGCTGCAATTTTACCCAGGTTGTCGCCACTGCGTACGCTGTAGTATTTAGCTGCTTGTTGGGTTTTAACTGCCCGTTGGTAGTAGAACGATTTCTTTTTTGTGATAAGGTAGATGTTGTTGTGAGGAACTCCTGAATGGAAATTTACGATACTTGACGGATCGATGGCATTGCCAAGATAGCGTATTTCGTAATGCAGATGAGGGCCTGTGGATCGCCCTGTATTTCCGCCTAGGGCAATTATTTCGCCGGCTTTTACTACCTGATCCAATGTTACCATAACCTTTGAAAGGTGAGCGTATACAGACTCCAAACCATTGTCATGACGAACCACTACATAATGTCCGTATCCGCGGGCTTCGTAGTCAATAATTCGTATTTTTCCATCGAAACTATTGCGAACAGAATCCCCAATATTCACTTTCAGATCTGTTCCGTAATGATACCGATAACGGCGTGGCCCAAAATTGGAAGTGATTATGCCCGGGACAGGAACTATGTATCCTGAACAATCTACATAAACAGAGTCGGGCAAACTATCAATAGGAATTTTATAGGGATTAAGTCGGTCGGCAGTCCAGATATTGTTGTAAATGTCGTCGGCAGGGTGATTCTCCATAAGGTCGTCAGACCGGTCATTCAACATTTCGCGGTAAATATTCACAGTGTCTTTTTTGGGTGTCAGCAACTGTGATGACTTTTGTGCAGTCAGCTGTGTAATTATTATTGTAAGAAATATGATTGAAAGTACTCTTTTGGGAGAAAACTGCATTGGTTCTGAAATTTGATTAAAGCTGAATAAAAATAATGGCTGTACATTAGTTTTTTTATTAATGAGCAGCCTGAGTAAACCGAATTTTTATATTGTCGGTAAATAAAATTCTCTGAACAGAAGATCAGAGCTCGTCGTTAGCATAGAGAAAACCCAGATTGTTTTGTTTGAAATCAAAAATCTCATCCTCTTTGAAAAAGCGTTTCAGCTCAATAGCGGCATTTTCGACTGTGTCGGAAGTATGCACGATATTTTCCTGAACGCTCATGCTGAAATCGCCACGGATTGTACCCTGTACGGCCTCACGACCATTGGTTTTGCCTGCCATTTGGTGTACAATATGTACTGCGTCAATTCCTTTCAGGCAACACACAATCACAGGGGTAATCATCATTCCGTCCTTAATACGTTTAAAAAAAGGTTTCTGGGCTAAATGAGCATAGTGTTCAGTCAGAATTTCATCTGTTAGCTGAATCATTTTTATTCCGCACAACTGAAGTCCTTTGCGTTCGAAACGTGTAATAACTTCGCCGATAAGTTCGCGCTGGATAGCTCCTGGTTTAATGATGACTAATGTTTTTTCCATGATTTTTTATCTAAAGTATTGCAAAAGGAAAAACTATCGTCCAAAAATAAGAAAATGTAACAAAATGTCAAAGCATGTTCTCAATTTTTAACTTATTATGCCCCAATTTATATTATTTGTTTTCAATTTTCTCAATTGTGATTTCAGAATATAATTTTCAGGCTTGTCAAGCGTGGGATCATCTTCCAGAATTTCCATGGCTGTGCGACGTGCAATTTCGAGCATCTTACCGTCCTGAGCAAGGTTGGCAATCTTAAGTTCGAAAGGTAATCCGCTCTGTTGTGTTCCTTCGAGGTCGCCGGGCCCACGCAACTGCAGGTCGGCTTCCGAAATTTCAAAACCATCGTTGGTACGCACCATAATTTCCATACGTTTGCGAGTGTCCGAAGCCAGTTTGTAGCCCGTTAGCAGTATGCAGTACGACTGCTCGGCTCCACGCCCTACACGTCCACGAAGCTGATGCAGCTGCGACAGTCCGAAGCGCTCAGCATTTTCAATAATCATAACCGAAGCGTTTGGCACATTTACACCGACCTCAATTACTGTAGTGGCCACCATTATTTGCGTCTGTCCCGAAGCAAATTGTTGCATTTGATAATCTTTTTCGGCAGCTTTCAGTTT
>JAVEXN010000076.1:0-2592 GCA_034004015.1 Paludibacter sp. | reverse complement strand
CCTGTTCGATCTGCAGTTTTTGAGAGAATAAGACATCGAAAGATTACTCATAACGCAGAATAAGAGATTTAATTTTCATGCCAAAAAGAAAGCGGAATATTATTCCGCTTTCTTTTTGGCATGTTCGGTAGGAACAATTTTAAATAATTTATCGTTTCGCCGAACTAATTCTTTGGTTTTCATTGAAAAATAAGTTCCTTTATCAACCCTGTCTACTGCCTGTAACTGTACCCGCATTTCCTCGACATGATCTTCGTAGGCTCCGGTAGTTTCACCTGTAATGAGAATTTCGTCGCCCACTTCCAGATACTGTGCTTCGAGCAGAAACTCTGCCACATCAATTTTCTGAAAATAATTGGTGCATTTGCCCACATAAATCTTTTTATGAGTCGCTTCCGAACCATAATTTGAGCTCCATTCACCCAAACGTTGTCCGAGATAATAACCGTTCCAGAATCCGCGATTAAACACTTTGCTCAGGCGCAAATCCCAGTCTGCTTTCTTTTCGTCGGTAAAAGTGCCTTCGAGTACCGATTCGATGGCTTCGCGATAACATCCAACCACAGTTTTCACATATTCAGCACCACGCGCACGTCCTTCAATTTTAAAAACCCTCACTCCTGCCCGCATCATTTCATCAATGAAGCCAATGGTTTTCAAATCCTTGGGCGACATAATGTATTCGTTGTCGATTTCGAGCTCAATTTCCGAATCTTTATCTTTCACCACATAACCACGGCGGCAAATCTGATTACAAGCGCCACGATTGGCCGAAATATTTTTTTCGTGCAGACTCAGGTAACATTTACCCGAAACAGCCATGCAAAGTGCTCCGTGACAGAACATTTCGATACGAATAAGCTCCCCGCTCCTGCCCCGTATATTGTCGCGTACTATGGCCTGATATATTTCGGAAACCTGCTCCATATTCAACTCACGCGCCAGCACAACCACATCGGCAAACTGCGCATAAAACTTCAGCGATTCCACATTCGAAATATTCAGCTGAGTAGAAAGGTGCACCTCCACTCCGACCTGATTCGCATACATCAAAGCCGATACATCCGAAGCAATCACTGCCGAAACCTGTGACTCTTTTGCCACGTCAATGATTTCTCGCATCAACGTCAGGTCGTTGTCGTACAAAATGGTATTTACTGTAAGATAGCTTTTTACGTTGTTTTCGTTACAAATACGCACAATCTCGCGCAAGTCATTTGTAGTGAAATTCGAACTGGACTTGGCACGCATATTCAGCTTTTCGATACCAAAATAAACCGAGTCGGCACCCTCTTTTATAGCAGCCGACAAACTCTCCCACGAACCGGCCGGAGCCATAATTTCGTAAGAACTCCTAACGCCAAAAGGTGTGTTTATGTTGGTATCATTTTGTGAATTTTCTTTACTCATATAAATTGTAATTAATAATTGCTTTTTAAATCCCCTTTAAGGATTGTATTTTGGAGTGAGTTTATTTATTCTGAAACTAACGCCTGCTCTGATTTGCTGGTATGGAAAATCCTTGATTCCATACTGATATTGAGTAAAATAATCAATAGTTTTGCCTTTCAGAGTGAATTTTGCTGCATAAACTAATGGTGCATCGCCATAGTCGCCGGCTGGATTAATGTTAGCATTAGTATGAATCCAACCCCAATAACCCGAAAGCGAGTTATCAAGTTGCCATTTTTTGTTGCCCAAAATTATTTTGCCTCCGTACATAGGTGCATCGTCCTGCAAACTGCCCGAAGTTTCCCAGCACAAAAAGCCAAGATTGGCCACAGCACGAATTTCGCTGATAAATTTCCCTCCTGTATCGAACGATTTTCCGGCAGCCACATCGAAGTAATAGCCCGGCGTATCGAAGTAACGTCTTTGCTTAAAATTTGTTCCTGAGGCCGATTTTATGGTTGCATTAAGAATAATATCAGGCATACGATCGGTTTCTTTCCAGAGCGAAATACGCGTCTGCACATAAAAATCGCCAGCAGCTTTACCTGAATTTTGTGTCATTCCGCGCGCTGTTTTCACTGCATCGGTCACTGTAAATCGTTCGAATCCCGTATTCCAAACGTTCAGCGACACGCGCGAGGGCAGGAGAGGGATCTCAATCTGATAACGGACGTTATTTGTTATATCGCCATTTCCGTAATAATAATCGCCCATAAGACTCACAGTAGTTTCAGTGGGGATACGCGCATCGCCAAAGTCAGCCACCGGATTTGCATTGGGACCAAACCAGGCAGGAGCGTATTTTACTGTTTGTGAATGAATAGTAAGAACATTACACAGGGAAAAAAGAACAATTAGCGACCGTAAATAATTCATTTTTTAATAGTCTGGTTGAAATTATTAGCTTAAATTCATTGCAAAAGTATATCATAATCATATATGCCTGAAATACATTGTACATTTTTATGATAAATAAAGCCCATTTTCTATACATTGTATAAAAAAATATTCACCTAAAATCAGGCGTCAGATTCATAATCTTACCAAATACCCAAACAATTAAAATACTGGCAATTAATGTAAATATAATAGTCAACAAAACAGCAATCTGATTTCGTCTTTTTACCTCACGAATCACAT
>JAVEXN010000006.1:165181-168630 GCA_034004015.1 Paludibacter sp. | reverse complement strand
CTTCTGGAGTTTTTCAGCACGCTTGCTGAAAATGGTGTTTCAAAATATATCGTATATTTTTAGACAAATAGACGATTCTCGTCAAATTTTATATCTAAACGCAGTCTGAGTTTAACAGCAGACCCTAACTAAAGTCGTAAAAACTTTGGATTGCTTCAAAGATTTCATCAGAAAGTTTAATAAAATTAGTTTCGAAACTATTATTTATTAGATCAAGTATTATATTGTTGATAATAGCTCCATTATTATCACCGATTATATTTCGAACTTTTTCAGGTATTTCTGAACGTTTAATTAATCCTATTGTAATGGCATCTTCTAAATCACGTCCGATATAAGCTATCACGTCTGAAATTCTCATAACACATCCCTCTAATGTCATAGCAATTATATTCTTGCTTGAACCTTTCACAGTCCAACAGTCTTGATATTCCTTTAAAAATTGTTCTGGAGTTTTTTTATAATCAGGCTCATACTTAGGAAGCATCAATTCTCCATTATGGCATAAAATGCCATCCATGACCTGTAGAGTAAGATTAAGTCCTTTTCCTTTATTCTCAATATGATTTAACGCACGTACACTTTGAGCATTATGACAGAAATACTCATTACCTGCTTTTAGAGTTAGCTCATTTAGTTTGCTTTCACCATCATGTCCGTAGGGGACATGTCCTAAGTCATGCCCCAAAGATATGGCGTCAATTAAATCTTCATTTAGCATTAATGCTCGACCAATAACTCTTGCTATTTTTGAAACCAGCTGAACATGAAGAACTCGATGCGTTATATGATCATTATCAAACAAATAAAATACTTGTGTTTTATCAATATAACGAGTGTAGGTGAGGGAATGAATAATTTTGTCAGTATCATGAAAAAAAGGAGGGCGAATATTTATTTTGTCGGGGATTTTCTCATTTCCGAATCGGTAAGCGGAATTGCTAAAACAAGCATATTTAGAAAATGTCTTATATTCTCTTTTCAAATTATTTTCGAGAATTTGACGAGCAATGTCTTTTTCTAATTTGATTTCTCTCATTTTCGTTGATTATAAGTAATACTCTTAATTTACCATTTACCCTTTTCTTTCATCCCATTTAATGGCTATAGCCAAATTTTGGATAATCATTTGGGCTCAAGCCCATTCCAATTCACCATTTCAATTGACACCTATTCCCCTTTAGGGGTTTGGGGTAGCCTCCCTCATCACCTGCTGCAGCAGCATTTCATTTTGCTGCTTATGATGTGTTTTTGCAATCATATCTTTATCCCGCAGGGATAACATATTTATAGCATTTGGTTGGGTAACAACATTATTCGACCCCTTCGGGGTCGTATCGTCATCTTTATCCGGTTTTTTCGCCCCAAGCCCCTAAAGGGGATGTGAGATTACCATCGTCTGATATGCTTACGCCTTGTCAAATTTACAAAAAACTCCCGCAAACCACTCTTCAAGCCCCTTTAGGGGTTTGGGGCAGTCATTTTCCGCCCCAGCGCCTCCCTCAACACCTGCTGCAACAGCATTTCATTTTGCCGCTTATGATGTGTTTTTGCAATTATATCTTTATCCCGCAGGGATAATATATTTATAGCATTTGGTTGGGTGACAACATGATTCGACCCCATCGGGGTCGTATCGTCGTCTTTATCCCGTTTTGCGCCCCAAGCCCCTAAAGGGGATGTGAGATTACCATCGTCTGATATGCTTACGCCTTGTCAAATTTACAAAAAACTCCCGCAAACCACTCTTCAAGCCCCTTTAGGGGTTTGGGGCAGTCATTTTCCGCCCCAGCGCCTCCCTCAACACCTGTTGCAGCAGCATTTCATTTTGCTTCTTATGATGTGTTTTTGCAATTATATCTTTATCCCGTAGGGATTACAAATTTATAGCATTTATTTGGGTGACAAACATTATTCGACCCCTCGGGGTCGAATTGTCATCTTTATCCGGTTTTTACGCCCCAAGCCCCCACCACGGCGGGCAAGCCCTAAAGGGGATGTGAGATTACCATCGTCTCGAAAGCTGCGCATCATTCAAATTTACAAAACCTCCCGCATGCCACTCTTTAAGCCGCTCAGGGGTTTGGGGCAGTCATTTTTATCCCTCCAATGCTTACATTACCATTTTCAATATCTCCAAACCCCGTCGCCCCTCCTCTACTCTATTTCCAAATACTTTTTGCCGGCTTTTTTCAGGTCGTCGAAAGGTTTGAGGAATACTTCGGGGGTTTTGTCCTTGGCCTGTGAGAGGTTGGTGCTGTAGCTTTTGAAATCGTCGCCCAGCATTTCGGCTATGGCATCCATCAATTGCTGTTTGTTGGTAAGGGGCATATGGTTGCCGTCGGTAAACCATTTCAGGTCGTACATGGCTGAGAACACTTTGATCACATCCAGTTTTTTACGCGAGGCTATGCGTATTTTGGGCGTAGGAGTGCCGGCGTTTAGAGCAGTCTCTTTTTTTGGCAAAGTATTAAGCACAGCCTTCCAGCGTTCAATCTCCAGGCGGCACATGGCTTCAAATTTAGGATAAAGGCGGGATGTAATTTCATACTCGCATTCACCACCGAATGACCATTCTTCTTTTTTATCAAAGGCCTTTTGCCATTGCAAAAAATCAAAAAGACGTTGCTGTACAATCTCTAACTTTTCAGTTGGTGCTAGCTCCTGCTTATCGATCTCAGCTTTCAGGTTTTTAAAAACAAAAAGTGGGTTAGGCGTATCGTTGTCTGTTTCCTCCTCATCTTCGGTATCTTTCGTTGTGAGTCGTTTGTAATACTCTTTAGTAAAATCGGCATAATCAACATCCAGCGTATCGGCAATTCTATTGATAAACAGAAAATTATCATTGAGTTGATCATGAAGTTTCAAAAGGAACTCCACTTCATAATCATTTTTTATAATACTATCTGTGATCTCAAGATTTACATTTTCCCAACGAATAATATCACTAAACGTCGTTTTTAAATAAGAACATATAAAGTTGAAGTTTTCGTAATTATCGCAATTATCACGCACTTCATCTTCAAACTTTTGATAAGAATCTTCAATCGCTTCGGGGCTGTATTTTCGTTTTAGCTTTTTGAGTTCAGCAGGTGGCATGGCGTTCTTTTGCTCCATTATATCTATAAAAGCCTCCTGAGCTTCAATCAGATGTTTTTTGTACGCTAATGCTTTTTTCTTTTCCATAGATTACTGTGTTATTTAAGGGAATTATAATTTAAAATCAATATTTTATCACTACCGACCGACTAAACATCTGAGATTCTTCGCTACACTCAGAATGACAATGCTTTGTATTGATTATGGTTGGGAGGAGGCAGGTTGGCGGCGAAGCCGCCAACCAGCCACCACCCAAAAAACAAACGTATTGTTTGTCTGTCATTCCGCTCCCCCGCGGCGGAGAGGTATCAAAAAAGTTAAAAAATTAATTTTAAAAATTTTTTATAAGT
>JAVEXN010000006.1:0-165171 GCA_034004015.1 Paludibacter sp. | reverse complement strand
GGTTGGCGGCTACGCCGCCAACCTGCCTCCTCCCAAAAACCTAACTTATTGTTTGTCTGTCATTCCGAACATAGTGAGGAATCTAACAAGTTAACAAATTAATTTAAACTATTTTTTATCTGTCAGCAGTAATATTTTACCGTAATATCAGGCCAAAGTTAAAGATTTGTTTTCACATTTCCATAAATCAAGATTAACTTTTTTGCTGCACTATTGAAAATTATCCTCCAATCCCTTTTACACTGACCCTGAACAGCATACAACCACACTACTCCAAACGTTCAGTTGGCAAAATTCATGCTTCCGGCCCAACACATACTTCCTGACAACCATACACTTCAAACAGCTCTACTACAGTGTTCTGTATTATATATAACTTATATATGCCTTATATATACCTTATCAAAGCCATATATAAACCTTACTTAAATAGCTATGTGTTATATAAAATTTAAATAAGCTATAAGTATGACTTATAAAATAATATGCTATATTTGTGACCTGAACGATAGCAAAACTTACGATTATGGCAATAGTAAAAGGTACAGTAGTAATGACAGGCAGTTTCGGGAATGCCAGTTTTTATACCCGCCGTGGTAGCGACAAAGTAATAGCACGTACAAAGGGTGGGCCCTCGAAAGAGAAAATAAAAACATCGCCACGCTTCGGGAACTTTCGTTTGCAGCAAACAGAGTGGAAGGGTTGCACGGGCTTTGCCTCGGTGTTGCGCTATGCGTTTGGCGGCTTGCACCGGCTGGCCGACTATAACCTGACGCCTGCCCTGAATGCTTTTGCAAAGAATCTGCAGAAAACCGATACCGAAAACCCAAACGGACAAAGAAGTATATGCCTCTCGCACCTGCGCTATACGCTCGACAATTTTAATTTCAACCGGCAATATCCCTTTAATACAGTGTTCAGACTAATGGTGTCTTCGGCTATCGACCGCAGCGAAGCATCGGGCACGGTACATATACCCCGCATAATAGCACTGAACGATATACTGAATATACAAAAGCTTCCTTATTTCCGTATGATAGTATCGCTGGGTGTAATGTCGGATGTAAAGTGGGATGCGGCGGCTTCGGAATTCAGAGCTGCAACGCCCGATATTCACGGCATTAGCGAAGTGTGGACAGGTGAATGGTGTCATACGGAAAGTGTGACCGACGAACAAACCATAAAACTACAGCTGACCGACAACGACCGCGCATATTTCGGCGACAATGCCAGCCTGATACTCAGCACAGGCATTGAATTTGGCAAACCGGGCTTCACAGGCGAAACGCTCCCCGTAAAATATGCGGGTTGCGGCCGGGTATTGCGGGTAGGGTAGATTTTCATCAAATGCCTGCCAGCGTATTTAAAATTCACTTATCTTTCACATTCTATTGCATTTCTAAAATATTATTCATACTTTTGAAACTGCCAAGTTCTTAACAGGAAAAAACGCGCAAGCGCAGCACTTTAATTGTTTGATTATCATTTTAATAACATAGCCTTAGGAATTAAAATATTTCTCAGCAATTAGTACTTTTCCCATAAAGAATTTTGCGTATTGATAAAATGCGTGAAGGGCTTTGTGGGATTTTTTTGTGTGGATTGGTAATATTTTAACAGATAAATATATGGACGAAAAAATCAAAAAACAACGCATTTTAGTATTAAAGTTCACAACCCCCATCTATCAGACCGAAATTACAGGATTCCGCGGAGCTGTAAACAAGATTTTAAGTACTGATTCGAATGTTCTTTTTCATAACCACGAAGGCGACTCATTTCGATATTCTTACCCCCTAATTCAATACAAACGAATCAACAAAAATGCGGCATTAGTTTGCATCAACGAGGGCACAGAGGCTGTGGGATTATTGTTGAACAAAGGCACTTTCGAATGCACCTTAGGCGATCGAAAAGTGGAACTTGAAATTGACTCCGTAAAAGCCAACCAACATTTGATACAAACCTGGGACAGTAGTTTTACTTACTATCTACGTAAATGGCTGCCTCTCAATCAGGGAAACTACTCCGAATACCAAAAGTTAGAAGGCATTGCCGAAAAATGTCAGTCTCTGGAACGCATTCTTACGGGCAATATCCTTTCGCTTGGCAAAGGACTGGGAATCCATTTCGACAAAGAAATAAAATGCAAAATTACCGAAATAATTGACAGCAAACTGATTCGACACAAAAACGTAAAAATGCAGGCATTCGATATTGTTTTTAAATCGAATGTGTCGCTCCCCGACTATATTGGTTTGGGAAAGGGAGCTAGTACGGGGTTTGGAGTGGTGGCGCGAAAAAGAGAGAAAAGAATTTGAAAATCTAAAAATTAATGACTTAACATAATATTGTATGGAAAACAAAAGAGATTTAGTGTATCTGGCGGCACTGCTGCACGATATAGGGAAGTTTTATCAACGGGCGGATAGTGGTGGAGTTGCCAAAAGTGTTTATTTATCCGATATAAACAAAAACGAAGGCACTTTTTGCCCTGTTTATAAAAATGGGCGTTATTCACATAAACATGTATTGTGGACGGCGCAATTTATAGATGATTATCAGGCAGTTTTTAAAAATTTGATAACGCAAAAAGATGAAGCATCACCGAACGATACATTGTTGAAATTGGCAGCCTCGCATCATTTAACTAATACTCAGCTAAGTGAGTTGGGTAATCTTATTAAAGAGGCAGATTGCTTGTCGTCTGGTATGGATAGAAGTTCTGATAGCGCATTGAAAGACGATCAGGATGAAAACGGCTGGGATGCATTCAAAAAGAAAAGAATGGTTTCGATACTCGAAGGCATTAATAGTGATGTGGTTGACTTTAAATATCATTTGCCAGTTCAAAGTATGTCATTGTCGAAAAGCAGTTTTCCTCAATTAGAATTTGAGGATGCACCCGACTATAAAACACTCTGGGAAAAGTTTGTTGGTGAATTTAAATTCATACAATCAAATACCTACCGCGCTTTTAGCGAAACGCTTCTTAATTTATTGGCAAAATATGCAAGTACAATACCTGCAAGTACAATCAATTTTCCGGATGTTTCGTTGTACGACCATTTGAAAACAACTGCTGCAATTGCGGTTTGTCTTTATGATTATAATCAGTCTGAAAAAAAATCGGAAAACCCTTTTTTGCTTATTGGTGCCGATTTATCAGGCATTCAATCCTACATTTACCAAGTGGTATCGAAATACGCTGGCAAAAATTTAAAAGGTCGTTCTTTTTATATACGATTATTGTCAGACACAATTGTAAAATACCTACTCAAGAAACTAAAACTCTATCAAGCTAATGTGGTGTACAATTCGGGTGGTGGATTTTATATCATTGCTCCTAACACTGAATTTGTGAGAACTGAACTATCAAATGCAATTCAAGAAATCGAAAAGAAAGTATTTGAAGCGCACGGTACATCTTTATTTGTGGCAATTGATAGCGTTGAAGTGAGTAAAAATGCATTAAACCATACAAATAACGAGGATTTAGGTGATACATGGGGACAGTTATTTAGCAAAAGAGACAACAAGAAAAATTGCAAATTAGCTTCTTATATATCAGATAATTACAATCAATTTTTCGAGCCGAGTATGCTAGGTGGTGATACAAAAAGAGATGTGATTACTGGCGAGGAGTTTTTGCCAAACGAAAAGCAAATTAAATTTGGAAGCGAGAACCAGTTTGTAAAAGAAATTACTTGGCAGCAAATAGAAGTCGGCAAAGTGCTGAGAGATACAGCCTTTGTGGTGGTATCGGAAGAAAATATTCCCTATTGGAAAGATAAAACACCAATTAGTCCAGCCAATTTAGGCTTTACTTACTATTTTATCAACGAAGCAGATTTAAAAGAAAAGTCAGAAAGTTTAAAGTCATCGGCCGATAAAGTAACCGTAATTACTCTGAATGGAAAAAATGAAGATTGTGATTTTATGCAAACCATAAACGGAATCAATAATATCTACGGATTAGAATTTTATGGTGGTAATAAGTTTGAAAATGCTGAATTTGAAAAAATGTGTACAGAGGCAGATTTTTCACGATTAGGAATACTAAGAATGGATGTGGATAATCTGGGTAGAGTATTTCAGAAAGGAATCTCTAAAAATAGAGCTACACTTTCGCGATACTCAGCTCTTAGCCGTTCGTTCGATTATTTCTTTTCTGGTTATTTGAATACCATCTGGAGCGATATTGAGCCCAAAAAATCATTTATCATTTACAGTGGTGGCGACGATGTATTTGTCGTAGGTAGTTGGGAAGTAACTATTAAAATAGCAAAACGTATCAATGCTGATTTTCATGCTTTTACTTGCAATAATCCTGCATTTTCACTCTCAGCCGGTATTGCTATTGTACCTGCAAAATTTCCTATTATGAAAGCAGCTGAAAAAAGCGATGAGGAAGAAAAACTGGCTAAAGCTCACAAAAGTGGCGATAAAGAAAAGAATACTTTGTCGTTTATGAAAATGCCACTTCATTGGGATAATGAATTTCCAGCAGTGGAGCAATTAAAAGACAAAATAATTGAATTAATAGACAGCAAGCAATTAAACAACTCGTTCATATCCAAAATTTTATCGCACCACGCTAATTCAGGATTAGAAAACCATGCTATTGTGAATATCAAAAGCTACTGGATGATGACTTACGATATGAGCAGATTGAAATCCCGTGAAAACAAAAATGAAATCAACATTTTGGTTGACAATTGTATAGCTGAAGTGTGCGGAAACAAAAAGCAATTAAATGGAATAGCACTAAAAACAAATTACCATGCGCTTGAACTTTGGGCTTTTGCTGCACGATGGGCGGAATTAGAATTAAGAAACAAATCAATAACAATTTAAAAATAAAAATTATGGTAACAATTAATGACTACTTAAAGTCTGACTATTCTAAAAGAAGGTCAGATGTAGATTCGTTATTCGGAAAGAATAAAGATGTAGAAATAGACAGACTATCAAAAGAACTGTTTAGCTTTATTAAATTTCAACATGTTTGGATTGAAAAAGAGGCAGATGAAGCAATGATCGATTTTGCTGAAATTCTTGGGAAATTCTTATCTCCACTAAGAAAAGATGATAAATCAGCTTTGTCAAATTCGCAAATTCGCAATGTATATGGCGAAATTAAACGAATTCAAATGAGTATTGATAAAAATGGATGGGATGCAGTAAAACCCACTTTTTTAATTCTTAAGCCAAAAGTTGCTTATGCTGCTGGTCGAAATAGAAATTTAGGAATAGTTGTATTTAAAGAATTTTTCAACCTTGCAGCTTCGAGTGTAACGAACAAAAAAGAGTATTTGAATTTTTGCAATTTAATTGAAGCTGTACTAGCCTATCATAGGGCATTTGGTGGTAATTAAAAAATATAATTATTTGTATAATAATAAATTAACTCATTAAAATTAAAATATTATGTCAATCAAATTAGAAAAAAAAGTAATATATACAGGAACAATCATTCTGAAAACAGGCTTGCACATAGGTGGAACCAATGCTTCCTTAAATATCGGTGGACCAGATAAATTTGTAGCTCGTAATCCATTAACAAATATACCGTATATTCCGGGAAGTTCGTTAAAAGGGAAAATGCGATCGTTGGTAGAAATTGCTAACGGCGAAACAAATGGTGGGAAACCATCGAACAATCCAAAATCAAAAGCCGGTCAACTTTTTGGAACTGCTGGTGATAGTAATGAAAATCGACCATCAAGGCTTATAGTTAGAGACGCAGAATTAGACATTGATGCTACCGATTTTAGTAATACCGACTTACCTTACACCGAAAGTAAAACCGAAGTAGCAATCGATCGAGTAACATCCAAAGCAAATCCACGTACTTTTGAGCGTGTACCTGCAGGTGCTAAATTCAAATTAGAATTAGTGCTGAATGTGTTTGAAGATGAAGATGAAAAAAGTTTGAAAGCAACATTAAATCAAGCGATTAAATTACTTGAAGATGATTATTTGGGTGGTCACGGATCACGTGGTTATGGTCAGGTGAAAATTGAATTAGAAAATACTGATGGCAAAGATAAAACGTATTAAATTATGGCAACTTACACAGTAATAAAATTGAAGCAGCTTTCACCCATGCATATTGGTACCGGAAAAGAAAATTACGACTTTTCGGCTGATGATTTGCAGTCAGACACTATTTCGGCTGCACTTTCCGCCATTAGAGCACAGGATGGAAAGAGTGCAGACATTGAAAGCTTTATGAATTCTTTTACCATTAGTTCGGCATTCCCTTACATTGAAAATCATTATTTTTTACCTAAAATGCAAGGTAAGCTGAATGTAATTGTAGATGGAACTAATGCAGAAGAGAAACGGAAAGAATTGAAAAAAATCAAATATGTAGAGTTGCCTTTGTGGCAAAAATTGATTATCAACGAACAGATTTTTGTAAAGGAAACTCAATTACAGCAAAAGTATTTGATTTCCGATACCACTCAATTTGGTATTCCAGCAAAATCGGATGTGATGCAGCGAGTAAGTGTGGCGCGAGAAGATGGACAGGACGCCGCGCCTTTCTATTTCAATTGGACATATTTTGATAAGCAAGGTGGATTGTACTTCTTGATAAATGCCACAAAAGAAATTGAATCAGAGGTGGTTGAGCTATTTAAGAAGTTGGGTGAAGCTGGAATTGGCACTGACAGAAACGTAGGTGGCGGAAAATTTGAAGTTGAAACTGATATAATTGAAATAAAAGACAACCCAAATTCAAATGCAGCTATGCTTCTTTCGTTATATATACCAACAAATGAAGAAATTAAGAAAATTGATTTAAGTAATTCCCGCTATCAATTGCTTCTTCGTGGTGGCTATATGGCTGGAAGTACTGAAGAGAAATTCAGGCATTTGCGCAAAAAATCTATTTACATGTTTGGCGTTGGTTCTGTATTTCCAACTAAAGAAACCTTAGATGGAAAAGTTGTAGACCTGACCCCCGAATGGAACGATAAGCGAATGCATTCGGTTTTCCGAAGTGGAAAACCATTTTATTTACCTGTAACAATCTGAAAATTATGAGTGAAATAAAAATTGAAACGATTACTCCAGTGCATGTTGGGTCGGGGACAATGCTACAAAACAATACTGATTTTGCAGTTGTTCAGCATGGCGAAGAGTCTGATATTGGAATAATTGACGACCGAAAAATTCTAAAACTAATTGGAGAGGATAATATTGACAAATGGGTGAGTTCAATCGAACGGAAAGAAAATATAAAAGAATTTCTGTCACGTTTTGCACCAAATGCTGCTTTAAAAGACTATTCTAAACGGATTATTGCCAATTACGGAGATGTCAATACAAATGATACATTGAAAGAATGTATTCATAGCGGATTAGGTGTACCATATATTCCTGGAAGTTCGATAAAAGGGGCTATACGTACTGCAATTGTTGCTACTTTAGCTTCAAAATTGCAAAATGTAAATATCGGCTTTGGAAACAGAATAAATGCCAAAGCTTTGGAGCAAGATTTGTTCGGTAAAAACGTAAATGAGGATTTATTCAGATTTATTCAAGTTGGAGATGCTTACTTTAATGAAGGAGTAGAAATATCAACACGATTAGTAAATATCAATATTAGGGCAAAAAAGGAATTTTGGGATGATTCTAAATCACAATTGATAGAAGCCATAAGTGCTGGACAAAATTGTAATTTTCAATTGAAAGTATTGTCTGATTATCACGAATGGGCTAAAAATCAAAGAATTGATAGATTCACATTGAAGAATTTATCTGACGAAATGAATTCTATTCCCAATTTATTCAACACTATCAATCAGCATACTCATAGATTAATAGAAGAGGAACTCAAATTTTGGACCGATTATAAAGAAGATGATTCGGTAAATGAATATCTTCACAGAATGAATGAAATGCTCAACGAAACGGATAAATGTAAAAGTGGAAACAGTTGTATTTTACGTATTGGACATGCTTCAGGATGGCGATTTATTACTGGTGCATGGACTGAAAAGCTTAGAAATTTCAGAACGGATGTAATTCCTGCTTCAAGACGAAACAACGATAGATATGCAGAATATCCTTTCCCAAAATCACGTCGATTGGATGAATATGGAGATTTATTGGGTTTTGTGAAATTGAAAATTTAAAGATACCTCCTTTCAATTCGTCACACACACCGTGGCGAATTAAGAGTAACCCTTAATTCATTAAAAAAATAGTCGATTTTTACCCTTAATCCATTACAAAGTATATGTATTTCTTATCGCTAAGTAGTAGATTATTAGTAGATTGTTCATTTGGCTTTGTGACTGAAATTTTAATGCATTTATTTAAAACAAAAAGGGATGGAATAGGTTTCTTGGCGTTAGTCTGTGATATAATTTAGGCAGTTACCGTCATAATACGACAGCCCAAACATAATATTACCGTCATTTTACGACAAATTACTGCAAATGTTACTGTTTTTTTTACGACAGGTAAAGTATCTTTATATTTATTATCAGTAACTTATTATGTATGAAGCGGAGCTTAATGAATGATTTGTTGGAATGGAAGGAATCAGTGAATCCAAAGCCAATTGTGTTGCGTGGTGCACGTCAGGTAGGTAAAACTACATTGGTACGAATGCTCGGTGCAAAGTTTGATGTTTTTTTGAATTAAATCTCGTTTCGGTTGATAAATGTGCCGTTTTATTGTGTGTGTACTGGAGCGGGTGTTGGAGAAAATTTTAAAAGATTAATATTATGGCTAAAATACATATCACCTTGGTGGGTGGACAAACTGCTCCGGTATATCTCGGAATAGTGGATGCAAATCCCGACAGAGTAATCCTTGTTTATTCGGAGCAAACAGCTGACGAAGCAAACCGCATTTATTCCGAAACTAATGTTGACTGCGAATTACACAAGTTTCATCCGGTAGATTTAAGTGAGATAGAAAAAAGCATCGCCAAACTTGTAAATACATTGAAATCCGACGATGCTGTTTCGATAAATATTGGTGGTGGCACAAAACCCTGGTCGATACTGTTTTACGATCATTTTAAAACGGTGGAAAATGTATCAATTTTTTATATCGACCAAAACAATTTGGTTTGGGATTTAGCGAGCCGTACGAAGCACGAAGTAGATTTTAATATGGAAATGCAATTTAAATTGTATGGAAATGCACTGACCGACTATAAAAAATTTACAGACTACAGGCTGGAAGACAAAAAATGCTGTGAGGAAATCAGAAAGTTATACGAATTTAATTCGTATGATTTTCATTTCATTTCGCAAAAATTGTTTTCGCAACCCAATACCGTGAGCCAGACATCGGAAGGTGGTTCGATGTTCGAATGGATAGAGCGCGATAAAAAAATGCGTTTTAGTTTGCTAAACAGAGTGGGCATGAGAAAGGAAAAAATGTTGGAATGTCCAAATTTAAGCACATTGGTTTATAATTCGGGCTGGTTCGAGTACGAAATTGCCGAAATGCTTTCGCACTGGAAATACGCCAAAGAAATAAGAATGAATTGCAAGTTTCCGACCACTACGGGCAGCCCCAAAAACGAAATCGACATAATCATCAACACAGGCACAAAACTCTTGTTTGTGGAATGTAAAACAAAGATATTCAACGAAACGGATATTGACAAATTTGCTTCGGCCGTAAAAGTATATGGCGGATTGGGCAGCAAGGCATTGTTTGTAACGGATATTAGCATGAGCGATAAAGCGTTGGAAAAATGCGCCGACCACGGAATTATGACTTACAGCATGCAAAACAATCCCTTTAAATTCCCCACCGAAGATTTGTTGTTTGTGATGTTAGAAAAGGAGTTATTTAATTTAAACGCGAAATAAAAAGTATGAGAACATTAATGATTAGTTTAGTAAGTGACCAAACTGTACCTAATGTGCAACTTATAAATGAGTTTAAAAGTGAAAGCGTAGAATTTCAATTTATTACAACCAATGCAATGGAAGCAAAAGGATGTAGAAAATGGATTGAAGCGGCAGCTAAAATTACATGTGCAGGAGAACCAATACTAGTTAACGAGTATTCTTACGACGATATTCAACAAAAACTGAATAGTTTTGATTTTTCAGTTTACGATAAATTAATTGTTAATCTTACTGGGGGTACTAAGGTAATGACTATAGCTGCTCAAGAATTTTTCAAAGAAGAAGGAGCTGAAATATATTACGTTACTGGTATTGACAAAAAGTATATTAAGGTATTCCCAGGAAAAAAGAAAATTGAATATAAAATAAACAATGCTTTAAGTGTAGAAGAATATCTTATTGCCTATGGATTTAATGTAATAAAATCGGAATCGCCTTATTTTGAAGTTACAACTACAGATTTGCTTTTTCAGAAGTTTGTTGACAAATCAATAATGAAACATTGGGAAACAATCAATTTTTTAAGAGCGTACAGAAGTAAAGGTCTGAAAGCAAAAGATATGAATGAAAATATTGAGTCTTTGCTTAAGGAATTGGCATTTGTATCTCAAACGAGTGGAGCGCTTAATGCTGAGGAAGTAAAATATCTTACAGGTGAGTGGTTCGAACAATATATATACAATAAAGTGAAGATTGATTTAGGTCTTGATGATTTAAAAATTCTTATTGGTGTAAAATTAAATAAAGATGTAAAAGACAATGAATCAACAATTGTAAAACAACTATTACAAACAGATGATGTACAACTTGCTAAACCAGATAACGAAATTGATGTAATATTTATGTTTAATGGGAATATATATATTATCGAATGTAAATCGTCGATAATTGACATAAAAGAAGTGGAAATTGAGAAAAATGGACAAATTACAAAAAAAATAAAAGAAGAGAATATACTGGGCGAAACTATTTATAAATCAGATTCGATTAAGAATAAATTTGGTTTATTTGCGAAATCGTATATATGCACCCTGACAAATTTTGCAGATTATGTGAATAGTGGAACGTTAAACGAAACAAATAACAAAAAGCGAAAAATGGAAGAGTTAATAAACAGAGCTACAATATCCCGTATTTCAATCATTGATGGTAATTTACTTTCCAAACATAAATCAATAAAAGAAATACTAATCTCATGCTAATCAACCTCACCAACCACCCTTCCACTTTTTGGGACGGAAGCCAACTACAAGCAGCTGCCGAATATGGCGACATTGTGGATATGCCTTTTCCAGCCATTGATGCCGAAAGCGATGAATCGAGAATTGAGCTACTTGTAAATGAGTATTTTGAAAAAATAAGCAATTTGGCAATTCACCAAAAAGTAGCTGTTCATATTATGGGCGAAATGACCTTCTGTTTTGCACTGATTCGTAAACTCCAGCAAGCTGGCATTTCCTGTATTGCTTCCACGTCCACTCGACATGTGAAAGAGTTAGGTAACGGACAAAAGCAAGTAAATTTCAACTTTGTACGTTTTCGCCATTATCAATTATAAGTCATGGAAACAAATTTCAAGCTCAAACCAGGCCAACAAGCTGCATTAGACAAATTTAAAACATTTATCGATAGTGATAATACCCGTATTTTTATTCTGAAAGGATATGCCGGAACGGGTAAGACGACGCTTCTGCGCATGTTGGTAAATGAGCTTACTGAGCGGGAGTGCAATTTTAAGCTGTTGGCTTCCACCGGCAGAGCAGCAAAAATTGTAAGTAATATTACCGGTTCAGAAACCAAAACGGTACACAGTCTGATTTATACCTTTCAGAAACTGAATCAGGACATTGCAACCATAGTGGACGACCGTAAAGCAACAGGTGTGGATAAATCGGGGCAATTATTGCTCAATTTTGAATTGGTAAGTATTAATGACCAATCGGAGACTGTGCGGTTTTACATTGTCGACGAGGCTTCGATGGTTTCGGACAAAGCCGATAATAATGCCGTACAAGCTATTTTTGGCACAGGCCGATTGCTTGCCGACTTATTGAAATATGATCCGCGCGGTAAATTTATTTTTGTAGGCGACGAATGTCAGTTGCCACCCGTAGCACAAAATTTTTCACCTGCGCTTAGTGCCGGCTATATTTCAGCTACTTTCGAACTAAAAGCCGACGAAGCAGCATTGACCGAAATAGTACGCCAGCAAGGCGATAACGATATAATAGTGGCTTCGAAAAAAGTGCGCGACCTGTATCATAATCCACCCAGCATAAAATGGGCAAAATTTCCACTTCGCAGCTTCCAAAACATAATATTGTACACCGACCAAGCGTCGCTTATAAGGAATTATGTAGATAATATTAAACGTAATGGCTACAACGACAGCACTTTTATTTGCTACTCGAACCGTACTTGCGATATTGTAACTTCGATGATTAGGCCCATGATGCGGATAAGTGGCGACACGGTTCAGAAAAACGATTTATTACTTGTAACCCAGAATAATTATATTTCGGGGCTTATGAATGGCGATTTAGTACGAGTGGAAGAGGTGGGAGTACGCGAAAAGCGAGCCGGAATTACGTTTATCAAAATAAGTGTAAAGGAATTGTTTAGCAAAAAAGTTTTCACACAGCTATTGGTCGAAAATGTATTGTACAACAACCAAACCAACCTGACACAGTCGGAGCAAAAGGAGCTTTTTGTAGATTATTTTCTGCGCATGAGGAGCAAGGGAATTGATCAAAAATCGGAGCTTTTCAAACTAAATATGTTTCGTGACCCTTATCTGAATGCACTCAGAGCGGTATATGGTTATGCGCTAACCTGTCACAAAAGTCAGGGAGGCGAATGGAATCATGTGTATCTCGACATTGCTAAAAATGTGCCGGCTATCGAAAAACCTTATGTGTATCAGTGGATTTATACGGCTATGACACGCGCAAAAGTGCAATTGCATATCGTGGACGACTGGTGGGTGATATGATAAGCCCCCTAACCCCCAAAAGGGGGAACAAAGAGGGGAGTTTGGGAGCGTTTTGCTATATTTTTACATTTTTACATTCTTTAAACATGGAATTAATACTGAATACATTTGGCACTTCGCTGAGCCGCGATAATGAGGCTTTTATGATTGTGCACAAAGATGGGAAACAGCGTGTACCGGCACAGGGTGTAAAGTCGATACAAATAAGTAAGGGTGCTCAAATTACGAGCGATGCTGTGCTGCTGGCTATCGAAAACGAGATTGAAGTGCTGTTTATGGATAAAACCGGAAATCCTATCGGGCGTATTTGGAGTCCGAAATATGGCTCTGTTTCGAGCATTCGCAAAGGACAACTCAGCTTTACATTCAGCCACGAGGCTGTGGACTGGATAAAAGAGGTGATACAGCGAAAAATTGAAAATCAGCAGGCATTGCTAATGATGATGCGTACCGACGATAGCATTGTGGAACGAAAAGTACTAAAAAGCCAACCCTACAACCAAATAAAGTTGAAATAGGTATCGTTAAAAAACTACTTCAACCAAAAGAACAAGGCATAGATGGTTTTATAGAAACACTTTCGGGGAAATCGCTCTATTTTTTTGCAGCAAAATCAGACCCCATTTACACGAAACTTTCCGTAGGAAAGAAAGTTCAATTCAGCACCACAATGGCACCCAAAGGCGAAAAAGCTATTGGATTGAAAATAATTGACTAGCATTCCGTAATTAACTAAATGCGTTCTTTGACATTCTGAATTATTATAGTAACTTTGCAGCCCCAAAAATAAAGCAAGTTTTCTAAAAAAATCAACTAACTCTATTTACGAACTGACGTATCAAACACATATACAGTCACTTACAAAAATCGCTCTCAAAAGGTAAGTTCCACAAAAACAAGGATTAAGACAAGTCTATTAATGCCTACACCTGCCATGTCAGGATTCTCAAAAGGTAAGTTCCACAAAAACAAGGATTAAGACGTCTTTAGCTCTAGTTCTAAACTAGCAATTTGTTCTCTCAAAAGGTAAGTTCCACAAAAACAAGGATTAAGACTGATTGTTCGACCACTATTGGTCATTGTTAGACCTCAAAAGGTAAGTTCCACAAAAACAAGGATTAAGACATGTTTTAACATTTTTTAGAAATTTCTCAAAAGGTAAGTTCCACAAAAACAAGGATTAAGACACCATGAAGAAATGACCAGGCTTGTCCTTAGCTGGCTCAAAAGGTAAGTTCCACAAAAACAAGGATTAAGACAGATACACTGAACGGCAATACGTTTGTTGAGGTATTCTCAAAAGGTAAGTTCCACAAAAACAAGGATTAAGACCCCTGAATGAGCGTCATACACACCTGAGTGCCAAATTCTCAAAAGGTAAGTTCCACAAAAACAAGGATTAAGACACTTCCTCCTTAATTAATTGTTTTACTTCTTCTAACTCAAAAGGTAAGTTCCACAAAAACAAGGATTAAGACCGTTTCAATTGTGACAAACTGAATTTTTGCGCGCCTCAAAAGGTAAGTTCCACAAAAACAAGGATTAAGACACCTCAATCGACCTCAATCCGTAATTCTCTTCTTCTCAAAAGGTAAGTTCCACAAAAACAAGGATTAAGACCAAAAAGAAAATGCTTCGAGAATTGTAGATTTGCCTTTCAAAAGGTAAGTTCCACAAAAACAAGGATTAAGACTTCGCACTCTTCGCGCAAAAGGTTAACACGGAAGCTCAAAAGGTAAGTTCCACAAAAACAAGGATTAAGACAATACCTTAATGGCATTTTCAGGATTTGCCAACATGCCTCAAAAGGTAAGTTCCACAAAAACAAGGATTAAGACACTACATTGAATGTTTTCATAATGATTGAATGTTACTCAAAAGGTAAGTTCCACAAAAACAAGGATTAAGACAGTGTGCCATCTCCAATTGGACGCAATGTTTTCTCAAAAGGTAAGTTCCACAAAAACAAGGATTAAGACTTAAATCGCTCATAATGTGTACAATTTTTTGTTTTCTCAAAAGGTAAGTTCCACAAAAACAAGGATTAAGACCCTGTATCCAGTTCATTGTGCGCGTCAGGTCGTGAAAACTCAAAAGGTAAGTTCCACAAAAACAAGGATTAAGACATTGCATTCAAAATACTTTCGTTAGCTTTTACGTTAGCTCAAAAGGTAAGTTCCACAAAAACAAGGATTAAGACTCTGTAATATCGGCCTTAGAGGTGATCTTTTCAGATCTCAAAAGGTAAGTTCCACAAAAACAAGGATTAAGACTTTGTGCCGATATTAATCGTGTGGTTCATTCATTCGCTCAAAAAGTAAGTTCCACAAAAACAAGGATTAAGACACTGTTATTATCTTTGATTTAGCACCACAAAAGTCTTCGCTCAAAAAGTAAGTTCCACAAAAACAAGGATTAAGACAATTCTGACATAATGAACTAATTTAAATGATTAATCTCAAAAAGTAAGTTCCACAAAAACAAGGATTAAGACTGCTTTTGATAGGGGGATAAGTTCGGTTGTCATGCCTCAAAAAGTAAGTTCCACAAAAACAAGGATTAAGACTTTTCAGGTTGATTTGCTTCGACCCTTCGTAATCCTCTCAAAAGGTAAGTTCCACAAAAACAAGGATTAAGACCATATAACATTTTATTTTATTGCGCTTAAAATATTCTCAAAAGGTAAGTTCCACAAAAACAAGGATTAAGACGGGTGCTCCAAATCCTTAGGGTCCTTCTTACTTGACACTCAAAAGGTAAGTTCCACAAAAACAAGGATTAAGACTTACGCCAGTCTGATACCATCACTACAGTTCCATGTAGTCTCAAAAGGTAAGTTCCACAAAAACAAGGATTAAGACCTGTTGTCTTCGCGAACAATGGCAAGTTTCTTAGGAACTCAAAAGGTAAGTTCCACAAAAACAAGGATTAAGACGTAAAACCGTTTTTCTGAATGTCAGTTCTTTCGCTCTCAAAAGGTAAGTTCCACAAAAACAAGGATTAAGACTGATTGAATGTTTTTTAATGTTTCCGAAATACCTGACTCAAAAGGTAAGTTCCACAAAAACAAGGATTAAGACCTCTAGAATTGTGGATTTGCCAGTGCCATTACCTCCGATCTCAAAAGGTAAGTTCCACAAAAACAAGGATTAAGACAGTTTGGCGTATGCTGCATTCCATTGGTCTGTAGTGAACTCAAAAGGTAAGTTCCACAAAAACAAGGATTAAGACTTTTGACCACTATTTGAAACAAAAAGACTTTTATCAATCTCAAAAGGTAAGTTCCACAAAAACAAGGATTAAGCAAACGCACTGGTTGTGGTTTACGTTTTCTCAGTTGGCTGGTTTGGGGCGTAGTGAAGCAGCGCGGTATTATGCTATTGCAAACAGTGATGAAGCAAAAGCATACTTAGCACACGACATGCTGAAAAGCAGGCTGGAAGAGTGTATAAAAGCAGTGTTAAGTTGTGGCGAAAGCAATCCTGTAAGTATTTTTGGCAGAGTGGATGCTATGAAGTTTCAATCGAGCCTAACGCTTTTTGCATTGGTAGCGCCGGAAAATGAATTGTTTCGGGAAACGTTGAAGCGTTTTTATAATGGAAAAATGGATGACGAAACGGAAAGGCTGCACGGAGAGTAACGAAAATGAACTTAACATTTTTTTGTAGTAAAATAATTTGAAACAAAAACCAGGAATAAATATTTAAAACAACCGGAATGCCTTTGTCCTTTTCAAAACCGAAGACGAAAAAAAATCGGGAAATGCTAAATATTGATTATCTTTGCACTTCATTTTCAACTTATTATTCATGCAATTTTCCGATTTCAATTTAAACAGTTCGCTGCTTAACGCACTTACCGACCTGAATATTACCACAGCTACCACCATTCAGGAAAAGGCTTTTCCTGTAATTATGTCGGGTCGCGACATGGTGGGAATAGCTCAGACCGGTACAGGTAAAACCATTTCGTATCTGTTACCCTGCCTGCGTCAGTGGAAATTTTCGAAAGAAAAACACCCAACCGTTTTGGTGGTAGTACCCACCCGCGAACTTGTGCTTCAGGTAGTGGAAGATGTAGAAGCGCTTACAAAATACATGAATATACGTGTGGCCGGTGTGTACGGCGGTGTCAATATGATACAACAAACGCCACTCATCACTGCCGGACTCGACATTCTGGTGGCCACTCCCGGCCGTCTGCTCGACTTCGCTCTGAATGGTACGCTTAAGCTCAGAGCTGTAAAGCGTTTTATCATCGACGAGGTTGACGAAATGCTCAATCTGGGTTTTCGTCCGCAGCTCATTCGCGTCATCGATTTGCTTCCGGCCAAACGCCAGAACCTTATGTTTTCGGCCACCATCACCGACGAGTTGCGCAATTTTATAGCCGACTTTTTTATCGATCCGGTAGAAGTAGAGGCTGCGCGCGCAGGTACTCCGCTCGTAAACATCAAACAGGCAGGCGTGAAAGTTCCTAATTTCAATACGAAAATTAATTTACTTGAATATCTGCTTCGCACAAATCCCGGCTTTTCGAAAGTACTGGTTTTTGTATCGACCAAAAAACTGGCCGACGATGTGTACGAAAGAATATCAGATAAATTTCCGGAGCAAATCGGCATTATTCACTCCAATAAATCGCAAAACAGCAGGCTTCAGGCATTCAGAGCTTTCAATGCCAACGAATTGCGCGTACTGATAGCCACCGACCTTGTGGCGCGTGGTCTCGATTTCGACGATGTGACACATGTACTGAATTTCGACATGCCTGAGGTGGTCGAAAGTTACATTCACCGCATTGGCCGAACAGGGCGTGCCGACAAAAAGGGCGTAGCGCTATCGTTTATCACCAAAAACGATGCCGACTTCCGCAAAGCCATTGAAGAACTTATGGGCATGAAGATTTCAGTAATGAAAATGCCCGAAGAAGTGGAAGTGTCAACAGAACTTACAGAATACGAATTGCCACAGGTAGCAATGAAAAATGTATTTGTGCCGGTAACACGACCTGAAGATGGTGGTGGCGCATTTCACGAGAAAAAAGCTAAAAACCAAAAGGTAAATATGAAAGTACGAAGGGCCGAAGCCATGCGCATTAAATACGGAAAGCCCAAAACGCGCGGACAGAAGAAATAATTGTTGCTTCATTATTTTTTGAACACAAAGGCCGGTTCTTCTATCGAATCCGGCCTTTTTTATGTAATTTCAATTCATTACGAATACAAAAATTAAGTAGCACTTAATTAATTCGAATTATTATTGTATCTTTGTAGGCAAAATTCATTAGGTAAATGAAAAGAATCGGAGAAAGAATTAAGCACAAAAGAGAAGTAATGGGACTTCAGCTGAATGAACTTGCCAAAAAAGTAGGCATTTCATCCAGCGCGCTTTCGCAAATCGAAAAGGCGAAATCGTACCCAACCATCATCACTCTTAAATTGATTGCTGAAAATCTGCATACAACCGTAGGTGAGTTGATAGGCGAAAATGAATCGCTGGTGAACAATCCTGTTTTTCGCCACGACGAAACCGAACTGCTCGAACGAAACGAATCGGGCTCTGAATCGTACAGCCTTTCGCAACACGACCTCTCGAAGCAAATGGACACCTTTATGGTGCGTTTTATCGAGAACTCCGACAGTCTGAGTCTTTTCAGTCAATGTAGCGGCCAGGTTTTTGCCTATTTACAATCGGGCGAATTACAGTTCGATATTGATAACAAAAGCTATGTGGTACAAAAAGGCGACACATTGTATTTCAACGCAAAACGAAACTTTCGCATCCAGAACATTTACAAAGGAACAAGCGAATTGATATGCGTTTCAATGAACATTCATCAATAGCTTAAATAATGTTATAATTAAGCAATACTTTATTTATTAAGGCCAGATTCATATTATCTTTGCATTTGAAATAAAGCAACGCTTCATTTTTCACTCAGACTAATAATTTTTGTAACGATAATTCTGATTAAGTCAGCCTCTGTTTTTATTTGTTGTTAGGTATTATAATTTTTAAAGAGTAATCTTATGAGTCAATTAATTTCTCAACTGGAACAAATCGGCGTAACACTACCCGATGAGCTTCTGAATCTTTTGAGTTCGTGTAAAGGTTATACTGTTTTCAACACAGTGGACGAACTCGCATTAGCAGCTGTAGGTGGTCCCGACAGCAATAACTTTGATGTTAGCTACGAAATTCCCGGCAAAGGAATTTACACCGAAGCAGTGGTACACCGTGTTAGCAATGGTATTGCCGCCAACTACACTGATCCTTACATGCGTCGTCGCGACCCGGACACAATGGCCATCGCCGATGCATTTCCTACCGACAAAGAAACATTCAAATCAAAATTCGGATACGAATTCAACGACCTGAAAGCAGAAACTTTTGAGTGGCTGAAAGAGCAGGAGCTTGCTGTATTCCTTTATTTCGCAGGTCGCGAAAATATTGGAGTTGGCGGTATTGCCGTAGCACCAGCCAATGCAGGATTCTTTGCAATGGGTTTGGCTATGTTGCAGCAGATTATCCCAATCAATGCAATCCCTGCATCGTTTACGCTCGATTCAATTATATACGTAGCTCCAACTTTCCGTCACACTCATTTCAACGGAAAACAGATTGTGGTACACAACCGTACAGACGATCGTCACGATATTTTTGCTTACAACCTTTACCCGGGACCAAGTGCTAAAAAAGGTCTTTATGGTGCTTTGCTTACCAAAGGAGAAAAAGAAGGCTGGATTACAGCACACTGCTCAACTGTACAGGCTGTAAGTCCTTACGACAATGTAACCACCTTTATGCACGAAGGCGCAAGTGGTGGCGGAAAGAGCGAAATGCTTCAGCACATTGTACGCGAACCCAATGGACAGGTAATGATTGGCCGCAACACTGTAACCGGTGAAACACGTTTGATCAACCTCCCGATTTTCTCTTCGTTCAACCCTGTTACCGACGACATGGCAATGTGCCATCCTTCATTCCAGGGCAACAATGGAAAATTGCGCGTAATGGATGCCGAAAATGCATGGTTTATTCGTGTGGATGGTGTTACTGAATACGGTGATGATCCATTCCTCGAAAAAATTACACTCAAACCACCCACACCGCTTCTGTTTTTGAATCTGAAATCGCATCCCGACTCCACAGTGCTTATCTGGGATCATACCGAAGATGCACCCGGAAAACCATGTCCGAATCCACGTGTGGTGCTGCCACGCGAAATCGTTCCGAATGTGATTGGTCATCCGGTATCGGTAGATGTGCGTAGCTTTGGCGTCCGCACTCCTCCAAGTTCACTAGAGAATCCTAATTATGGTATTTTGGGAATGTTCCACCTGTTACCACCTGCTTTGGCATGGTTGTGGCGTTTGGTTTCACCACGCGGACACGCCAATCCAAGTATCGTAGGTTCGGGCACCGGAATGGGTTCCGAAGGTGTAGGATCGTATTGGCCATTTGCCACAGGTAAAATGGTGCACCATGCCAATATGTTGCTTGAGCAGATTATAGCCAATCCGGAAACACGCTACACACTCGTTCCAAACCAGTATATTGGTGTTTGGAAAGTGGGTTTCAAACCTCAGCTGATGATGCGTGAATATCTGACCCGTCGTGGAAATGCGCAACTTCGCAAAGATCAGTATCAGGCAGCCCGTTGTCCTCTTTTAGGTTACGAGCTGAATTACCTGACTATCGAAGGTGCTAAAATCCCTTCACGCTTCCTCCAGGTTTACAAACAGGCCGAAGTGGAAAAAGCAGGTTACGATGCAGGTGCTTCAAAACTTTACGAATTCTTCAGAGCCGAGCTTTCGCAATACCTCACTCCGGAATTAAATCCTAAAGGTCGCGAGATTATTGAAGCTTGTTTGCGTGGAGCCAGCGTAGAAGTTTACGAATCACTGATATCCAGAGATTAATACAAAGCGATAAAGGCATTAAAATGCCGTAAATACAAAAAATCTTAGTATTTTTGCAGTCCGGAAAACGGCAGCCTGAGTTCAGGCTGACCGTTTTTCTCATTATAAACGCATTTGAATTTTACATTCTGACCGGATTAGTAAGAAATGTAAAGCATAATTATTCCCGTATGAAAATTATTACTTACGAAAATATTGAAGAAGCAGCAGCATGCCTCCGTAATGGCGGATTAGTGGCTTTCCCAACCGAAACTGTCTATGGACTTGGCGCAAACGCCCTCGACCCAATGGCAGTAGCACGCATTTTCGAAGCAAAAAAACGCCCGGCATTCGATCCGCTTATTGTGCACATTTCCGACATATCGCAGTTAGATAGTTTATACGCACAGCCTGTCGGTTCGTTGGTGTATAAACTGGCTGAAAGATTTATGCCCGGCCCACTCACCATTGTGCATCGCAAATCGGACATTGTGCCCGGGCTGGTGACTTCCGACATGGACACTGTGGCTGTGCGCATGCCGGCACACCCGTTAGCGCAAAAACTTATTGCCCTTGCTGGCGTTCCGGTGGCAGCTCCGAGCGCAAATCTGTTTGGACAACTCAGCCCTACAAGTCACAAACATGTGGCCAAACAAGGCATGGAAATAGATTATCTGCTTGCCGGCGACGATCAGGAAAATATGGTGGGTATCGAATCGACTGTGGTGCTGGTTGCAAATGGCTTTTGCACTGTCTTGCGCCCCGGAGTAATTACAGCAGCTGATATTGAAAGCGCCATTCCCGGACTAAAGGTAGAAGTAGCACAACACAATGTAAACCTCAGCTCGCCGGGATTGCTCGACAGTCATTATTCCCCGCGAAAACCGCTTTACTTTACTGAAAATCTGAATTTAAGTTCGCTACCTGAAGGTAGCGGACTTATCCTGCACGAAAAGAACGGACTGAATACCAATGCGGTTTCGGTGATTTTTACTTCCGAAAACCTCAATTTACTCGAAGTGGCTGCGCACTTATTCGAAAGTTTGCATCAAATGGAAGACAATGAGGCCGTAAAACAAATATTCATTGCAAAAGTCCCTGAAAATGGGGTAGGATTATCGGTGATGGATCGTCTGAAAAAAGCAACTTATCAATACAAAAAATAGAGAAACAGAATGACTCTTAGCGGGTCATTCTGTTTTCCATATCTTTAAATGCTTTTTGTTGTAGTTGAATGTCTTTCGGCGTATAACTATCACGTCCTCTCAGCCGTGTGAACACATGGAGTTTCGAATCCACCATTTCCACATCGGTCAGTGCTCCGTTCGACTTTCGAACTCCTTTGTGAATAAGCACCGCACTCACGGGATCGGCTGTGGCATCAACAATGCTCTTATACACTTTCAGCTCCGTGCCAGGTGTAAGCGTAATACCATTTTCAAGGTCTTTTCGGGTCAGATCGATCAAGGCCATCAACTGCTTCAGCGTTTCCTGCGGACGATATACATACCATTTTCCGGCTTCGTTTGTATCCAAATTCACAGCAGAGTAGCCCAATACAGGCCCAAGCAGATTTACCAAAGTAAGCGTTTTATTACCTGAAACTACAATAGGATCAATCAGAAATACTCCACGCGGTTTTGTATAATTTGCAAACATTCCCGATTTAAACATTTGTAAAACAAGCGGAGCACCTGTAGAAGAGCCTGCCAGATAGATATTGCGAAATCCCAACAAATGTAGTTTTACATATTCGTTTACAATTGAACTTTGCCATTCCTTCCAATCGGAAGTTTTGAAATCTTCGTAAGTCCGTCCGTGACCACCCAAAAGCACTTGCGATACATAAAAAGTACGGGCTGAATCAGCAAATTCCCGCAACTCGTCCCACTCAAAAGTAGTAGCCGTGTAGCCATGCGCTGCAATAATCACTGGCGTGTCTTTTTGCGCTTCGGTAGGCTCTGGCATATATTCTGAAACCAGATATTTTTCGGGCCGTGTAAGCGTCAGGTCAAATATCTGATCGCCATCGAGCATGGTACTGTCGTCGATATCGGGTACCGGATTACAGGCCACAAAAGTGATCAGCAAAATTGCCGAAATATATTTAAAGATTTGCATAGTTGAAATTTAAGTAAATAATTAAAGGCGATAATACACACTCAGACGATAAAATACAGGAAAAATTGTGCCGGGCACATCCACTCCGTTGCCATTTTTAATATTATACCCAATGCTGAGACCCGCCGATACAGGAAAGTCGAAATTATAAACCAAACCTGCTTCTACCGACATCAGCAAAGCAGTATTAGGCAGTACATCGAAAGTCGGATCTTCGTAATCGGCAATAAAAAGCCCGGTATTGATACCTACAGGGATTTCGAGGCTCTTTCCCGAACGAAAACGCCAGTCGACACCCAGCAAAATATTATCCTGCTTTATCGCATTCGATTCAATGGCCGAACCAAAACGACTACTGACATAAGCTGCCTTCAGGTGTAGTTGCTTTTGCAACAAGCGTTCGTTGCTGTAATCGAAACCAATACCGTTTTCGAGATACAGATAATGACTTCTCTGGAAAATAAGCCCGGCCCTGAAATCATGCGGCTTCGACTCCTGTGCACTTAATGGCAACAGAAAAAAGGCCAGGAATAAAAATGGAGCAAATATCTTCATAATAAATAATTTGTTTCAACAAAGCAGCTATACAATTACTACTACTTTGTTGAAACAGTCATTCGTTTTAATTGTTCAACACTGAAAACATCTCAGAAAAACTTACGAAATTGCCGCAATATTCTCTTCGTTGATCATTTCCTTGGCACCTGCCAGATAAAGTCCTGCAATGCGATCGGCGTATCGTTCTTCCACTTTCCCGCGCATAATTTTCATGGTACTGTTCACCAATCCGTTTTGCTCAGTAAAAGGCTCTCCAATCACAGCCACAGCTGCCGGCAGCCAGCGTTCAGGGAACATTCCTTCGAATTTTCCGGCTTTGCGGTACTCGTTTATTTCGCGTTGCAACTTGTCAAGCGCCAGTTCTTTTGCCTCGCGGGTTTCCCATTCGAGATGTGGCTTTTTACGATGTACATACCGCTTCAAGGCTTCCTTGTTAGGCACAATCAGCGCAGTAGTATACGGATCCTGATTATTGTGGAGCACCACCTGATCGATAAAATACGAACTGTCGGCCAGCGATTCTTCAATGCCTTCGGGACTGTATTTTTCGCCATCGCTCGAAATGAGCAGACTTTTGAAACGGCCCACCACATAAAGGAAGTTATCTTTGTCCATATATCCCATGTCGCCTGTATGCAACCAGCCATCCTTGATTGTTTCGGCTGTGGCTTTTTCATTTTTATAATAGCCGGCCATTACATTTTCACCCCTGATCACAATTTCGCCTTTTTCGTAAAGCGGAAGTTCATTGCCTTCGGTATCGCAAATTTTGAGGTCCATAGGGGTAACCAGATAACCCGATGAACCAAGCTTATGACGTTTCAGCCCGTTCGACGAAATAATGGGTGTGGCTTCGCTGAGCCCGTATCCCTGAAACATGGGAATACCAATAGCATAATAAAAGCGCTGCAAATCAATGTCGAGCAAAGCGCCACCTCCGATAAAGAAATCGAGCTGCCCACCAAAAGCTTCTCGTACTTTGCTGAAAAGAATTTTGTCGAAAAGCCACAAAAGCGGTTTCTTCAGCATTTGTAGTCCCTGACCTTTGTTGAAACCTTCTTTGTTGTACGAATACGACATTTCGAGCGCATTATTGAACAACCAGTTAATTACCGGACCTTTGGCCCTGATATTGGTTTCGATATTTTTACGGAAACTTTTGGCCAAAGCAGGTACACTGAGCAATAAATTAGGCTTCAGTTCTTTGATATTGATCGGAATATTTTTCAAAGTTTCCATTCCGGTTCTACCTGCCTGCACAGTACCCACACTGGCACCCGAAGCCATAAAGCTGTAAAATCCGGCCACATGCGCAAAGCAGTGGTCGAGTGGCAGAATAAGCAAAGTGCGGTAAGTGGTGGGAATGCTCATAAGTGTGAGCGCCTGCTCCACATTGGCTGTATAGTTGCGGTGCGTAAGCATAATGCCTTTGGGATCGGCCGTGGTGCCTGATGTATAGCTGATATTAGCCATATCGTCAGGCTTTATTGTCGAAGCTACTTTTGCTACCACATCGGGATTTTTAGAGAGTACATCCTTTCCCCATGCCATTAGCATTTGAAGTGTGAGTTCATTGGCTTCGTAATCGGCCTGTTCGTCGAAAATAATTATATTTTTCACTTCGGGGAGTGCAGCTGCAATGGCTCTGATTTTACGAAGCTGTCCACCCGAAACCATAATATATTTGGCTTCTGAATGTTTGAGCCGGAAAATCAAATCGTTGCTCTCTTCAAGTTTTATCGAAAGAGGGACATTAACAGCTCCTGCATGTAAAATACCGAGCTCTCCAATAATCCAGGCGTTACGACCTTCGGAAAGCAGCGCAATTCTGTCGCCTTTCTCCACGCCAAGCTTCATAAGTCCGGCAGCCAGAATGTGTGCCTGTTGTTTTGTTTCGCTGTAAGTGGTTGGTACAAATTCGGTTCCTGTTTTTTCCCACAGAAAGGGATTTTCGGAGTATTTATCAACACTTTGGTTGAGCAGATCGATAATAGTTGTTCGCATAATTTCTGATTTTTTCTGATCTGATTTTTTTTGATTTGAGTGTGTAAAGATAGTTATTTTCTTAAATAAAGAACTTCCATTATTTCACAAAAAGAAAAAGCCTGCATTTGGCAGACTTTTTTCAGGATAATATTCTGATTGTAATTTATTTACTAAAATAAAAATCACACCTACGGTTAGGACGATAAGCTTTCTGAGGCATTGGAAGCCGTCCTTTAGGATTGGCAATGATGCGTTTTTCATCAATTTCCCATACCCTTACAAGTTCTTTCTTTACCCTTTCGGCTCTTTTCCGGCTTAATTTGAGATTGTAGTTTTCGTTTCCGCTAAAGTCAGTATAACCTCTAACCTCCATTATCAGTGTACTGTCTGCCAGCATACGCATAGCTGCTTTGCTAATGGCAATAATGGCTGCTTCATCGAGCTGATAACTATCGTAATCGAAATATACTGATGAAATTTCGGCAGGAACTTCCACAGTATTCTTTTTAGAAGAATTTTCGACAGGAATAGCTCTGGCAGTTTGCCCCCAGAAATCAACCGGAGTATTCGCCGGAGTATTGTTGTCACGATCTCTTACATCAGGCACACCATCATTGTCAGTATCAGGCCCATCATTCGAAATAAACTTTTCGAGATTCTCCACACGCGGAGTCAGCGTACTCAGCTTTCCATCGATTTCGGTCACTTTGGCATCTATATCGCCTACTTTTTTATCTACAGTATTTACTTTCGCTGTGAGCGCTGCAATTTCCCTTTTCGCTTCAAGTGCTGTGGACAAACCTAAATCGGGCGCATAATCCTGCCAACGCAAATTGCGCACATGATCCTTCTTTACCGATCTGAATTTATACCTCAGATATACACTTGCAGCAGCAATATAATCATTCGTAACACCTTTCCAGTTAAGATTTGAAACCCCCTCAAGATTATCCTTAGTGTATGCACGATAATGGAATTTTGCTCCTAATGCAAATGGACGTACGAAATTATATTCTGCCGAGAATGTAACAGGCACAGAGCCAGCCTGTCCAATCTGACGACCCTTATTATCGAGGATTACATTTACAGGCGTAGTTCCTGTTATTCTGTCAATAGGGAAGTATTCGTAATAAGCATACCCTAAACCAACAGAACCAAGAATATGAATTTTTGATTTTGTCTCAGGAAAAATCCAGCGGGTAAAGTTAATGGTAGCATTCAAAGTTGCAGCATGAAGGTATGTACTTATGTTTACCTGAGCTGGAATGGTATTTTCTGCTTTAAGCGGAAAATAGGAATAGTCGGCTGAAATTCCCCATACAGGAGAAAAAGCATACTCCAAACCTCCTCCATAAGTTATTTCCCTGAATGAGCTTGGGAAAATTGACGAGATATTCTGATTAATATCACCATCCAGATAGTTATATCCGTATTCAGCCCATATCGACCAACGAGAGAAGCCTTTATTCTGGGAATAAAGTCCTGTCACTGATAGATAAAGTAATAATACCAAAAATAATCTTTTCATATATTCTGAAAACGTCAGGATATGATACCTGAATAGTAGTGAACCATCAAATAGATATATTAATCCAAAATCAATTCAAAAATAATGAATTATTCATAATAATTACACCTAATGAGTGTTTTTTTTGAATATTAAAATCACTTCACTTGAATTTTGAGATTTAATGTGCAAAAATACAAATAATTATGAGATCACGTGACCTGAATAAAATTATTTGCGACAAAACATTATATAAATTACGACAGAACATCTGACATTAATACAGAATCACTTCACAATTTCAACCTTTTGGGTAGGATCGGCATGTGTATTACGATATTCAACCCTGTCTACAACTCTTTCAGCCAGCGCTTTGAAAGCCATTCCGCTGATAGTATCATCGTCGACAGCCACAGGGCGACCGGCATCGCCGTGCTCGCGAATACTCTGAACCAAAGGAATCTGAGCGAGCAGAGGCACATTCAGCTCTTCGGCCAGGCGCTTTCCTCCTTCTTTTCCGAAAATATAATACTTATTTTCAGGTAATTCGGCAGGCGTAAACCATGCCATATTTTCGACCAATCCCAGTACAGGCACATTTACCTTGTCGCCCACAAACATATTAATTCCTTTACGGGCATCGGCCAGCGCCACATCCTGAGGCGTAGTAACCACCACAGCACCCGTAATGCCTAATGTTTGCACAAGTGTAAGCTGAATATCGCCGGTGCCGGGAGGAAGATCCATTACAAAGAAATCGAGTTCACCCCAATGAGCATCAGTAATAAGCTGTTTCAACGCATTGCTGGCCATACTTCCACGCCAAACAAGTGCATTCTCAGGATCGACAAAGAAACCAATCGAAAGCAGTTTCACACCATATTTCTCAACCGGTATCAATCCCTGCTTGCCATCAATCACATCGGTCATAGGTCGTGCATCTTCCACGCCAAACATTTTGGGCATCGAAGGACCGTGAATATCGGCATCGAGCAAACCAACCTTATAACCAAGTTTAGCAAGCGCAATGGCGAGGTTCGACGACACAGTGGATTTCCCCACACCGCCTTTACCCGAGAAAACAGCAATAATATTTTTCACTCCGGGGAGCACCGCGCTCACTTTAGGTTTGGGAGCTTCTTTCGATTCCACAGCAATATTGCCTTTAATATCCACATCCTCGCCCACATAGGTAAGAATGGCCTGCTCGGCAGCTTTCACAACCGACTTTGCAAACGGATCGTTGGGTTTATCAAATATAAGCGAAAAGCTTACTTTGTTACCTTCGATGCGGATATTATCCTGCACCATTCCGGTGGATACAATATCTTTTCCTGTACCCGGATAACGTACATGTACCAACGCATCGAGTATTAACTGCGGATATAAAGTTATATTCATAAATCTGATTTTTGTCCGGCGCTTAAGTCCGGAAGTTGATAACTCTGTTTTCTAAAACTGAAACATATCTGTTTTGAAAAAGTTTCAGTTTTAAATAAAAATGCTCAAAACAAGCCTGCCATTATTCGTTTACATGCTGTGTTTTGTTGCGGCCGTAACTGCGATAACTGTCGTGCTCAATTTCCACCTCAGGCTCAGTCAGCACTTTATCTTTTCGAGGTACGAATTTTATATATTTAATGGTCAGACCACGTTCGAGCCATTGTTTTTCGTAATGTGTTTTAATGTTCAGAATTGGATCCACAAGTCCCGAGCCGTACAAATCGTCGTTGCTGAAAAGCACAGGAAACTCATTCAGCTTCACCATTTCGCAGGTGTAGGTAAACATAAAATTGCTGTCGGTTTTGAGATGAATTATGCCTTCGGGTTTCAGAAATTGCAGATACGAACTAATGAAATTTGTGGCTGTGAGGCGCTTGGTCGTTTTTTTCATTTGCGGATCAGGAAAAGTAAGCCAGATTTCGCTGACTTCATTTTCGGCAAAAAAATGCGCAATCATCTCAATGTCGGTTCGCAGAAAAGCCACGTTTTTCATACCTTTCTGAAGCGAATCCTTTGCACCTGTCCACAGGCGTGCACCTTTAATGTCCACACCAATAAAGTTTTTGTCGGGATACAGTTCGGCCAGATTTACAGTATATTCCCCTTTTCCACAGCCCAATTCAAGGACTATCGGGTTATCGTTTCCGAAAAATTCCTGATTCCATTTTCCTTTCATCGAAAATGAATTTCCTTCGCGTACATAATGCGACGACACCTGAAACACATGCGGAAAAGTCTCCATCTCCGCAAATTTGGCAAGTTTATTTTTTCCCACTATTATAATTTCTGAAAAAATTCTTTGGTGTTAATTTACTTTTTCAATTCTGAGACCTAAATCGTTCAAACCGAGAAGCACCGAATCGCGCATTCCCTGTCGGAACGAGAAATGGTAAGCTCCTGAGTCGGGAAACTGAATTTGCTGACGATAAAGCACAGGCATTTCGAAAACCGAGCCCACGCCCGAGCCCAACCACTTCCCCCGCTGATCGGCCAGATAAAAATTGATTGAGTCGATAAGCACTGTACTATCGGGACTTTGCTGCTCGATAAACAGCCACAGGTTTTGATGCGGATATTCGCCACGATTACGCACATTTACATATACATTGTAGCGCGACACAGTATCGGCGATATTCACATCAAAATGAATGGCACTGTCCTGATGCCAGCCATTGGCCGGAACAGATTCGAACTGATAAAACACATCATTGCCTCCGCACGAACTGAGAATAAGCAACATGCAGAAGAAAGTCCACTTTTTAAGCATCATTTTTTTTATTCTGATCGTTTTTCTTTACCAAACGCGGGGCACGGCTTTCTTCGGCCGGTTTACTATTAACCTGTCCACTCACCTGTTTTCCGGTTTGGGGTTTATTGTTTCGTTTGGGTTTTGATCCCGAACGTTTTTTCTGACTATCGAAACGGGTCAGACTGTCCTGCCCCACCACATTTTCATAATCGGCACGAGCCGGTTTGTCTTCATCCTTTTTATCATCAAGTATTTCGGGCTTACTGCCTTTTTTATTCATCGAAATTACCTGACGGGCACGTTCGGCCGATATAGTCACCACATTTGCACCAAAATTGGGTGATGTGGAATATGAAATAAGTCCTTTGAAAACGTCAGTTTTGAAATGATAGTAAGTGTTATCGAGCGTTTCGAGCTGTATTTCTTTCGAAGGAAAGTCTTTTTGCGCATCCACATAACTATCGAGTTCAAAGTTCATACAGCATTTCAATTTTCCGCACTGGCCCGCCAGCTTTTGCGGATTGGGAGAAATATCCTGATAACGTGCTGCAGTAGTCGATACCGAATTGAAGTTGGTCATCCAGCCAGAGCAGCAAAGTTCGCGGCCACAGGGACCAATTCCGCCGATACGGCCGGCTTCCTGACGTGCACCAATTTGTTTCATCTCAATGCGCACCCTGAATGTTTCGGCAAAAACCTTAATCAACTGGCGAAAATCGACACGCTCGTCGGCAATATAATAGAAAATAGCTTTGTTTCCATCGCCCTGGAACTCCACATCGCCAATTTTCATGTTCAGTTTCAGATTATCGGCAATCTGACGGGCTTTGATCATGGTTTCCTGTTCGCGGGCTTTGGCTTCGTTGTATTTATCAATATCGTTGTCCTTGGCTTTACGATATACACGTTTGATTTCGTATTTTTCAGGATTAATGTTGTTTTTATTCATTTGAAGTAACACCAGTCGGCCAATGAGCGTCACTTCGCCAATATCGTGACCGGGCGACGATTCCACGGCCACCATGTCGCCTTTTTCAAGAGGAATCTTGGTGCTGTTCAGAAAATAACCTTTTCGGGTATTTTTAAACTGAACTTCCACAAAATCTGTTTCTTTTTGTGTCTCGGGCAAGTCGCACAGCCAATCGAAAGTACTTAGTTTTTTGTTCGAGTTGCAACGACAGCCGCCTTTTGTCATGCAGCAGCCCCCACTTGTATTATGTAGTTGATCCATTGTGTAAATTTTTAGTTTGCAGGAGTTGATGCCTGCGGTTATATAATTGATTGATTAATTGCATATTCGTCAGCGCTTCAACAACATGATGATTTTGAGCACCAGGTCGAAGAACACCATTTTTGCGTTTACATTCTGTTCGATATGACGTTCGGCCAGCGCAAACTCTTTCATTATGTCTTCCACGTTTCTTTCGTTGATAAAGGGCGAAAATTTACGTGAGAAGTCGGTTTCGTAAGTTGTCAGATAATTCAGATCGGCTTGTTGCAGGTTAAGGATAAAGTTTTCGCGCGTCATGTGCTGCGCATATTGCAGAAACTTTTTCTGGCGCTCACGCCCAATGGACGATGCCGCCATTTCGTCGGACCATTTGCGCAATGTTTTGAGCGATGCGTGATCCTTGCGGTTTCCTACCTGCCAGGCCAGACGCATAATCATCACAAAACGTTCGAAATTTACCTTGTTTTCATCGTCCTCGCCCAGGATAGCCAACGCAGTGAGATAGCTTCCATTCGAAATACGGGCCACATTCACAGCATCCTGCTGCGTAATGTCCAAATCGCAGTTTTGCAACAAAGCCAGCACAATATCATCGATCGTCAGTCGTGGGACATGAATGTGCTGCGTGCGCGAAAGAATGGTGGTGATAATATCGTCGGGAGTGTTCGAAACCAACAGAAAAACAGTTTTTTCAGGTGGCTCTTCAAGTATTTTCAGAAGTTTGTTGGCGCAGGTGTCGTTCATTTTTTCGGGCAACCAGATAATCATTACCTTGTATTCCGACTCGTAGGTTTTCAGGCTGAGTTTACGAATAATTTCCTGACTTTCGTTGGCATAAATCATTCCCTGTTTGGCATCGTCCGAAATACGCGCATACCAGTCCTGCATACTGAAATACGGACTTTCTTTCAGCGTCGATCTGAAATCGGCGACAAAATCGTCGCAAACTACCGAACTTTTGCCCGTAGGTTTTATCACAGGAAATACAAAATGAAGATCGGGATGCGCCAGTTTGTTGTATTTAACGCACGAGGGGCAGGTGCCACAGGCATCAGTCTCACCACGGTTTTCGCAGCAGATATAGCGGGCATAAGCGATGGCAAGACCCAGTTTTCCCACGCCTTCGGGACCACGAAGTAGCTGAGCGTGAGGGATTCTGTTCTCTTTTACCGTTTGAATCAGACGGTTTTTTATATCTTGTTGTCCAATGAGATCGGAGAAATACATGTCTGAATTTTTCAGTCGTCGGCTTTAATGCTACGATTTGCAAATATATAAAAAAGTAGCTAATCGCTAAAATACAAATTTCGAACGATTACAAATAAGGCTCTCTATCTTTTTAAATGGCAATTTCCTAACCATTCGATGCATGCTTTCAGCGTACTTTCGGGTGCTTCCTTGTGTGGCGAATGGGCTGCTTCGGGAATAATTTTTATTTCAACACTGCTTTGCAGATGAGCCTTTAGTTGATAAAGTTGTTCGTGCGAGTCAAAAACATCATTTTCGCCCCTGAAAGCAAGCACCGGACATTTGATGTTTTCGAGTTCGGGTATAAGATTCCAACCAGCAAAATCCTCACTTGCCCAACAGTTTTTCCATTTATCGAAAAGCGCCTGTGCTTTGGATCCGTGATATTTTTCAAGCGCATGAATTAAATTTGTTCCCTGAGCTTTGCGGGCTGTTTCGGCCACAGCTTTCAGGCCACATTTTTCGAGAAATGTGTGCGGACTTTCCACCATCAGCGCTTCTATTCGTTCCGGAAAAAGTGCAGCTGTCAGCAAAGCAATGGTAGCACCATCGCTATGTCCGAAAAGTATTACCTTTTTCACATGCAGCACATCTACAAGTGCAATAAGCGCGTGCGCTTCGTCATAAAAATATTCGGGTGTTCGGTCACCGGACTTATCAGCACCCGACTGTCCGAATCCACGTCTGTCGTACAAAAGCGCATTGCAACCCGTATGCGCTGCCAGTTTCTCAGGGAAATCGCCCCACAGAGCAGCACAACCCCATGCATCGTGCAGAAAGATGATAAGTGGGGCATCGTCACTTTGCTGTAAACTTATTTTTTCAGCATAAATAAAATGAGAATCAATATCAATATGATAATTCATTTGTCAGGTTATTTTTTGTTTCCACACAAAAGTATGATTTTTATTCTGAATCTGGATTTTCGAAAAGAAACTGAATCGCATCGGCAATTAAAATTCTATAAAAAATACTTATAAAATTTTCTTATTAATTCCTCGATTAAAACACTTTTGTTTGAAAAATTGCCTAACTTTGCAAGCTTGAATCATAAAACTAAATCGCATGAGAGTAATTATTCAACCCGACTATCAAAATCTGTCGGCCTGGGCGGCCAATTACGTGGCTTCGAAGATTTTAAGTGCAAAACCAACTACAGAAAAACCGTTTGTACTGGGATTGCCAACCGGCTCTTCACCCCTTGGCGTGTATCGTCATTTGATACAACTTTACAAAAAAGGTGTGGTTTCATTTAAAAATGTAATCACCTTCAACATGGACGAGTATGTGGGTTTGCCACAGGATCACAGCGAAAGCTATTATTCGTTTATGTGGAATAATTTTTTCAGCCATATCGATATTTTGCCCGAAAATGCAAATATCCTGAATGGAACTGTTGAAGATCTGGTAGCTGAATGTGCTGCCTACGAAGCCAAAATGGTTGCAGTAGGTGGTATCGACCTGTTTTTGGGCGGCATTGGTCCCGACGGACACATTGCATTCAACGAACCTGCGTCGTCGCTTTCGTCGCGTACCCGTCAGAAAACACTGACCACTGACACTATGATTGCTAATTCACGCTTTTTCGACAACGATGTAAACAAAGTACCTAAAACAGCCCTGACAGTTGGTGTGGGCACTGTGCTCGATGCCAAAGAAGTGTTGATTGTGGTAAACGGACATAACAAAGCCCGCGCTTTGCGTCACGCCGTAGAAGAACCTATCAGTCACATGTGGACTATCAGCGCACTACAAATGCATCCGAAAGGAATTATTGTATGCGACTACGATGCCTGTGCTGAGTTGAAAGTGGGTACTTACAAATACTTCCTGGATATTGAGAAAGACACTTTAAATCCTGAAAGTCTGCTATAAACAATATTTGATATATTTAAAAAGTCCGTAAATTCAAAAAATGAATTTACGGACTTTTTATTTGACAAAAATCTGATATATGAATATAATTTGTACATTTGCCTTACTTGTGAATAATGCTAATCTCAACAAAAAATCTATTATTATGAACTCAAAAATGAAAAGTATGATGCTTACAGTAGCAATTTTGTGGGGTCTTGGTTCGTGTGCACAGTTGCCTAAAGGAGCTACTGCTGTAACGCAGTTCGATGCCGACCGTTATCTGGGGAAATGGTACGAAATTGCCCGTTTCGATTTTCGTTTCGAGCGCAACCTGAACAACACTACCGCCAATTACAGTCTGAACGACGATGGCACAGTGAAAGTAGTGAATCGAGGGTATAACTATGTAAAAAACAAATGGCAGGAAGCCGAAGGCAAAGCGAAATTTGCAGGCGACCGCACGGTAGCAAGTCTGAAAGTGTCGTTCTTCGGACCATTTTATGCTCCTTACAATGTGATTGCACTCGACGAAAATTATCAGTACGCACTTATTGTGGGTAAAAACACCGATTATATGTGGATTCTGGCACGCGAAAAAACCATTCCCGAAAGCGTAAAAACAAAATATCTGCAAATCGCAACCGATCTTGGTTTTGATGTGAGTAAGCTGATTTGGGTGGAGCATGAGTAGATTCGCATATAAATTTGAAGATTTGAAGATTTGAAGATTTGAAGATTCTCAGTTTCGGAGTTGATTCTCATTTAATCCCGCGTCCGTAATTCTTCATTATCAACTGTCAATTATCAATTGTCTTGGTTCTTGGCTCTTGGTTCTTTGTTCTTTGTCGCCTGTTCATTTAATTATTTTTTTTGAATTTTCATTCAAAAAAGCTACTTTTGTAAGGTCGTGGGTCGTAATGCAGACCGGCGACCTTATTCACAAATACTAATTGTCAACACAGTCACAAACGCATGCTTAACAAATTATTAAAATTATCGCTTATGGCAATGGCCCTGACAGCAGTTTCGTGTAGTAATTCATCCGACTCGCCTCACATTGGCCGTCAATATCCTGAAATTAAAGACAATCGCATGTCGCCCGAAGTGCTTTGGGCAATGGGTCGTGTGGGCGGGGTGCAGGTATCGCCCGATGGAAAACGTGTACTTTACTCAGTGAGCTATTATTCTGTAGAGCAAGATAAAAGTAATTCTGATTTATTTATGATGAATGCCGATGGCACCGGAAAATATCAGCTTACCGATACTGAATTTCGTGAAACGGCAGCAAAATGGTTCAAAGGCGGAGAAAAAATTGCATACCTCTCGTCGAAAAGCGGTTCGATGCAACTTTGGGTTATGGATGCCGACGGAACCGACAAAGAGCGTGTGACCGATGTGGAAGGCGGCATCAGCGATTTCGCTATTTCGCCCGACGAAACAAAACTGCTTTACATTGCTGATGTAAAATACGGCAAACGCACTGCGGATTTGCATCCCGATCTGCCCAAAACATCAGGCATTATTGTGGACGATTTGATGTACAAACATTGGGACGAATGGAAACAATCAGTTCCACATCCATTTGTAGCCGATTTTAATGGCAAAAAAATTAAAAACGTAAAGGATATTCTCGAAGGCGAACCTTACGAAAGTCCGATGAAACCTTTTGGCGGCATTGAGCAACTTGCATGGAGTCCTGATGGGAAAACCATTGCCTATACAAGTCGTAAAAAGGAAGGAATGGCTTATGCAGTTTCGACCAACTCCGACATTTATTTTTACGACCTGAAAACAGGAAAAACTGAAAATAAAACCGAAGGCATGATGGGCTACGATCAGAATCCTGCCTTTTCGCCCGACGGCAAATGGCTCATGTGGCAAAGCATGGAGCGCGATGGTTACGAAGCCGACAAAAACCGCCTCTTCGTAATGAATCTGGGAACGGGTGAAAAAACCGATCTTTCAGCTTCGTTCGATCAGAATGTGGAAGCACCTGTGTGGACAAAAGATTCGAAATCGATATACTTTGTGAGTGTATGGCATGCCAAAACACAGATTTACCGTTTGGATATGGCCGATGCTAAAATCACACAAATCACCGAAGGTCAGCACGATTTCGAATCGGTGCAACCTGCTGCCAATACGCTTATTGCAGTGCGCCATTCGATGAGCAAACCCAACGAAATTTATGCTGTAAATCCAAAAAACGGATCGACAAAAGAGCTTTCGTTTGAGAACAAACACATTCTTACGAAAATTGAAATGGGACGCGTGGAAGAGCGTTGGGTAACCACTACCGACAACAAACAAATGCTGGTTTGGGTTATTTATCCGCCAAAATTCGACCCGAACAAAAAATATCCGACACTGCTTTATTGTCAGGGCGGACCGCAATCGGCTGTGAGTCAGTTTTGGTCGTATCGCTGGAATATGCAGACTTTTGCAGCTTCCGACTATATCATTGTAGCGCCTAACCGTCGCGGGCTTCCCGGATTCGGACAGGAATGGCTTGAGCAAATCAGTGGCGATTATGGCGGACAAAATATGAAGGATTATCTGTCTGCCATCGATGCTGTAGCTCAGGAACCTTTTGTGGACAAAGACCGCCTGGGCGCTGTGGGTGCAAGCTATGGTGGCTTTTCAGTGTTCTGGTTAGCCGGACATCATGAGAAACGCTTCAAAGCCTTTATTGCACACGATGGTATGTTTAACCTCGAACAGCAATATCTCGAAACCGAAGAAATGTGGTTTGTAAACTGGGATTTGGGTGGCGCATACTGGGAAAAAGACAATGCTGTGGCGCAGCGCTCGTATGCCAACTCACCACATTTATTTGTGGATAAATGGGATACGCCTATTCTCGTAATTCACGGCGAAAAGGATTATCGCATTCTGGCTTCGCAGGGTATGGCGGCTTTCAATGCAGCAAAATTGCGTGGAGTTCCTGCCAAATTGCTTATTTACCCTGACGAAAACCACTGGGTGCTAAAACCTCAGAATGGCGTGCTCTGGCAACGCACTTTTGTAGGCTGGCTCGATCAGTGGCTGAAATAATAAACTGAAAAAGGGATGTTCAAACTGTTGAACATCCCTTTCTATATTTATCAGTTTTTTTAGAAGTGAAGCATAGCACCCAGCGAAACTGCCTGAATATTCGGACCTTTCTGCGACTGGAAAATGCTGAACGGAGAGTATTTTGCATACAAACCCCATGAGCCATACCCAATCTGAGCCATATAATCGAGCGAAAGAGGCGCGATATTCATTCCCTTTCCTTCCACAGCGTTCACACCGTTACCATTTGCATCTTTGTATTTCACACGTGACGACGCAAAAGTATTTACGCTACCTACTACACCAGCCGCCATAAAAAACTTATGATTTTTACCGAATGAAGGTTGCCATTCGAGCAATAGCGGCACTGTAAGGCCAAAAGTTCGCAAGCGGCTATAACTATAAGTAACTCCGGCAGGTGCTGGCTGTAAAGTTGTTACATCGTTGTTTTCAACCAGATGTGTATTCATATCGAAGAAAAAGTTTTTCCAGTTGAAGGCCAGGCCGGTGGTTAGTCCGAGATTGTTGCGATACAATGGCAGTGTTTTTTCCATTACACTGAAGAAAAACTCGTTAGATGCTTCAGATTTAAGCGAAACACCATCAATATTGTTGAGTTTAAAGGCATCATCCGAAATATTGGCAAAACCCCAACCGATACCGGCAAAATGTCCTTCCATTTTGTATTTCTTTTTTGCTTTTGCCTTTACTTTATTCAAAAAAGGAATCTGAATGCCTAATTCTTCCACTACGGTCCATTTTTCGTAACTTTTATCTTCGCTGAATATACCTTCGTACACCTTTTTGTATTCATTCGATTCATTGTCGAAAACCTGCACCTTCATTTGACCCACACTGTCTTCAATTTGTATGGTTTTATTATTGAAATGTACTGTAGTGTCGGATTTCAGACTTTCCTGTGCATTTGCCGAACATGTAGCCACTAAGGCACCAATTAAAAAAGGAATTAGCTTTTTCATTTTTATATTTAATTTGATGGGTTGTAAAAATTATTTTTTCTTTAAAATCAGCTTAAGAATGTCTTCCGAATCGTTTTTCGATTCGATGTAAATGAGCGTAATTTTGTTTTCGGGCTTTTGAGTCTCGTTGAACAAAATGAGCCGGTACAAGTCGGACTTGCGGGGAAGTTGCAAATAGATAGAAGTGGGCTTGCCATTGGCCACAACCTGTTTTACCTTTTTCGCTCCTGCTTCGTCTTTTATCAGACATTTCCGGATAAAATCGCCGGCAGCAGGATTATTGCTTATGGTCAGACTTTTAAACAACGAAAAGTCATAGCCATCGAGCATCTCGGAGCTGAGTTCGACCATTACTACTCCTTTCTTTTCGCCATATTGTTCAAAAGCTTTCCGAATTTCGAGATCGCTTTGTGCTTTCAGCGGCGAAAGAATAGCCATACCGAAGAGCAGCACTGTACATACATATTTTTTTAATGGATTCATATTACTCGTTTTTTTTATTTTTATAATTGACGGACCGACGTCTGTCCGTAAAATTCAATTTTTATTCAAATGCTGAAAACACATCGAGCTGGTCTTCAATCATCTGAGAATTATCCAGGCTACTTATACCCTCTTCCACATACTGTTCGCCCGACGAAACCCCATGAAGCGAAGCAATGGCTTCTGTTTTTATCCGGTTGATATCAGTAATTTTTTGCCCGTCGACATAGGCGTAATTTGCGGGAGTTGCATTGCTGAAAATCTGCACACTCACCACCATAGCCACTACCGCAGCCACACCTGTTGCCCAACGAATGTATTGAGGAAAACGAACATGCTTTTTGGGTTTACGCGAGTTGAAATATCCAAACACAGCCTGTTCAGGAGCATATTTCTCAGGCAAATCAGTGCGTGACAAAAAAGCCTGCAAGCGTTTTTCCTCGTCCACCGTGGTCATGCCTTCGTAGTATTTTTCGATGAGGCGATCGATGGCTTCAAAATCGGTTTTATTTTTAAATCTGATCATCATACTGTTGTCCATTTAATATATTCTTCGCGTACTTTTTTGCGGGCTCTCGAGAGATTTACTCTCACCGCTTCAATATTGGTTCCGGTAATTTCGGCAATTTCCTCTACTTCATATTCCTCCACATCTTTCATTTTGATAATGGCCTGCTGCAGTGGCGGAAGTGTATCGATAATCCTTTGCAAAACCTCTACAGTGTTTTTTCTTTCGACACTCAGGTATGGATTTTCGGCTGCTGCTCTGTTGTGAGTTGCTTCGTCGATGGTGTCGGTTCGCTTTTTCACTCTGAGTTTGTCGAGACAGTGATTTTTGATCACTGTGGTGGCAAATGCCGGCAAACTGTCATACTTCCCAAGTGTGTCACGCAAATTCCAAAGCCTCAGCAGTACTTCCTGTACGGCATCTTCCGCGTCATCCTCGTCCGACAATATTTGCCGGGCAGTATGAAAAAGGTGGTCGCGTATGGGCAATATCTCTGCTTTAAATCTTTCGTGGCTCATTTATAACAATGACGTATTCAGATAGGGAAGTATAACATCGAATTGAGAATATTTCAAACAAAAATTCGTAATTCTCTGTAGGAATGAGATTTAAAATTGCTTTTTTGTCTGAAAATTTGAGTTTTTAATACTGTAGAGCTTCCACCAGGGAGTAAATGGCGAGGCATGATGCTCAAAATGGTACCCGAAAAAATAGCAGGAAACAAAGGCCCACAAATGATTCCGGTTTTGTGTACGTGCATTGTGAGGTTGCATTTCCGCGGTATGAGGCAAGCGATGAGGAAGGTAAGTGCCGAAATAAAAAAGCTGAAAAGTGGATACAAAAGCCGGTATCACCCAAAAGGTGATGAGTTGCGCTTCGCTGAAAAATATCAGGCCGACATTGAACAGCACAGCCATAATGATAATTTGCCAGATAGTGAGATAGGCTTTCATAAATGAAAACCACCACACAAAAAAATTCTGATTACCCACATGATAATCGGGATCATTTGCAGTGCCCGGCCATGCGTGATGCAAGCGATGTTTCCTGAGTAACACAGGATACCACATGCCTGCGTAAAGCATTGTAACTGTAAATCCAATGATAGTGTTCAGAGTTTTATTCCGCGCCACAGTGCCATGCATAGCATCGTGCGCAGTGATAAACAATCCGGTAAAAAGCCAGCTCTGCAAGATAATATGCAACCAAAAGCTTAGCTGAGAAATGTCTAAGGATTGAAAACTTAGGACATACAACAAATGAGCAGCCCACGACAAAACAATCAGAAAAGCAATAAACACTCCCATAATTGTGCGCATTTTAATTTGTTTTGATAATAAAACCAATGCAAATGTACATTTTTTTGCCCGAATGAGATTTCTGAACAATGAGTTTGCCGATTTTGTTTAATTTTGTGATTGCCACAGGCATTTGAAATTAATCTCCAAATCAGATTTTTTTGAAAAACATGAACACCGAAAAATTTATCTATATAGGTCTTATGGCCGGTTCCGTACTTTTTCCATTGCTTTTTAGTTTCGAAAAACAAATTTCGTTTTACAAAAAGTGGAAATACCTCTTTGTGGCCATATTGTTTCCATTGTTGTTTTTTGTAATTTGGGATGCGTGGTTCACGGCACGGGGCGTGTGGTCGTTTAACGATGCATTTATCCTTGGTCCGCGCCTTTTCGATTTACCCATCGAGGAGTGGTTGTTTTTTGTGGTAGTGCCTTATTGCGGCGTATTTATTTACGAAGTGCTGAAACTTTACCTGCCGCGTATCGATTTCAACAAAGCTATATACGTTTCGTATGTGGTGTTGGTGCTGATTTTTGCTTTACTTACATTGCTCTACAGCCAGCGCGACTATACTTTTTTCAACTTCCTTTTCAATACGCTTTTTCTGAGTTTTATGCTTTTCAACAATTGGTTTAAAAAACATCTTACTCATTTCACACTTGCTTTTCTTGTTGCACTTATCCCAATGTTTATCGTAAACGGCGTGCTGACAGCCATGCCTGTGGTAGAATACAATCCGCTCGAAAATAGCGGAATACGCATTTACACCATTCCCTTCGAAGACTTTTTCTATTTTCTGCTGCTTTTCGGGATGAATGTAATGGTTTTTGAATGGTTGCAGAGAAAAAAAGAATTAGATTCACATTTTTGTGAACAATAAAAATGTATTATATTTGCAACAATCTAATACATCTATATGATAATCATTTTTGAAAAACTGTACCTACAGGAACTTTATAAAAAAGGAAAGACTTCGGACAAAAAACATCGGTTTCAACCTGCGATAATCCGAAAATACATTCGTATAATTGATTTAATGATTAGCATTGAAAACACATCAGCACTTTTAAAATATAATTCATTAAACTACGAGAGATTATCGGGTAATAAATCAGGCATATGTTCAGTCAGGGTAAACGACCAATATCGAATTGAATTTGAGGAAAAGACTGAAGGAGAAAATACTTTTGCAACCATATGCAACATTACAGAATTATCAAACCACTATAAATAAAACAGGCATGACCACTTTAACAGGCATTGAGCCGGAAATGATTGCGAACAACATTGAACCTGTTTACGCTACTCATCCGGGGCAGATTTTAAAAGATGAAATTGAATACCGTGGCATTTCGCAACGAAAGTTAGCCGCTGCAATGGATGTACCCTATACTTTGCTGAATGAGGTGATGAATGGAAAACGTCCTGTAAATACTGAGCTAGCTTTACTTATTGAAGCAACTCTTGATTTGCCAGCCGAGCCACTACTAAGAATGCAGGCACGCTATAACCTACTTACAACCAAACGAAACACTAAGTTTATTGAAAAATTAAACCGAACGAGGAAAATTGCAGCTGTAATATAAAACTACTTATCGGGCTGAATACAATGATTTTGAATAGTTACAGAAAAATAAATTAAGAAATAACTATTTAGAACTAACTACATTTCATATTTTTGCGTTTACATCTGCTAAAAAAGAAACAATATGACCACTTTGCAATTAAAAAAGCTGTTGATACATCAGATTTCGGAAATAAATGATGAAGTTTTTCTGAATGCACTAAAAACAATCATTGATTTAAAAAGCAAATCAACTGTACTTGAATTGAGTGCAAAGCAAAAGGAAGAAGTTTATCAATCTCAATTGGAGATTAAGAATGGCCTGTATGTAGCTGAATCAGATTTGAATGAAGAATTTGAATCATGGAGAGAAAAGAAATAATCTGGTCAAATTCAGCCAAAATTAAATTATTTGAGATTCTTGACTTCTATAAATCCAGAAATCAAAGCTCTGAATACTCAATAAAAATATTTACTAAAATCAATAAAAATATAGCGCTTCTCAAAAAGCATCCCGAAATAGGAATTAAAACAGATATTTCGAGTGTTAGAGCCCTGTCTGTTGAGAATTATCTTATTTTTTACGAAACTGAGCCTCAAAGAATAATTATACTTTCTATATGGGACACAAGGCAAAATCCTTTAAAATCCCAATAAAGAAACAACTTTAATCTCTCAAATAATTCTGTTTAAACAAACTAAATTAGAATCCCGCACAACTCAAACACCGATTCCGCGCAGGTTTTGCGTAGTTGCTCATTTCCGGCCATAGTACTTATTTTCAGCATCATATTTTTGAAAACAGCTTTTGCCTCATTGTCGAGCGTGGACACATGATAAAAAGCATCGTGCGGATTGATTTTCAGCGCACTATCCCAGGCATAAACCGACGAAAAGCCAAGTTCAGCAAGCAAAAAACTGATTGCTTCGTAGTCACGATCTTCATCGATGCTTCCATCAGCCGAGGCAATTACCTGAAAGGCACAATTCAAAATGGCGTACTTATGTTGTATTTCGAGATGTTGCATCTGCATTGAACGAGATTAAAGCTTTTCTTTCAGGAATTTTCCGGTGTACGAACATTCGCAGTCCACAAGCGCTTCGGGCGTACCTTCGAAAACCAGATTTCCACCACGTTCGCCACCTTCGGGACCAATATCAATAATGTGGTCGGCGCATTTAATCACCTCCATATTGTGCTCAATAATAATCACCGTGTGCCCTTTGGCAATAAGCGCATCGAAAGCCTTGAGCAAGGTTTTTATGTCGTGAAAATGCAAACCGGTAGTAGGTTCGTCGAATACAAAAATCGTAGGTTCGGGCTTCTCATTAGCTAAAAACGCCGCAAGTTTTACACGCTGACTTTCACCACCCGAAAGCGTACTGCTCGACTGACCAAGCTTTACATACCCGATACCCACATCCTGCAAGGGTTTCAGGCGTTTTACAATTTTCTTTTCAGTAGAACCGGTCTGACTTCCAAAAAACTCAATAGCCTGATTGACGGTCATTTCAAGTATATCGAAAATATTTTTTTCCTTGTACTGTACTTCCAGAATATCCTGCTTAAAACGTTTGCCATGACAATGTTCACACTCAAGTACAAGGTCAGCCATAAACTGCATTTCCACAGTCACTGTACCTTCACCCTGACATTCCTCGCATCGTCCGCCTTCGGTATTGAAAGAGAAAAACGAAGCCGAATAACCCATTTGCTTCGACAATTGCTGGTCGGCAAAAAGTTTACGTATCTCGTCGTAAGCCTTAATATAAGTCACAGGATTCGATCGCGTTGATCGCCCTATCGGATTCTGATCCACAAACTCAATATCTTTGGCCAGCATCATTGAACCGCGCAAAGTTCCGAACTTACCGGTACGATCGGCCACACCACCATAATGCTTTTTCAACGCAGCGTAAAATACATTACGTACCAGAGATGATTTTCCCGAGCCACTGACTCCGGTGACCACCGTCATTACATTGAGCGGAAATTTCACATCAATACCTTTCAGATTATTCTCGCGGGCACCAAGCACTTCGATATAGTTATTCCATTTGCGTCGGCCAGTGGGAATATCAATTTTCTCATCGCCTGTAAGATATTTTAATGTATACGATTTAGAACTATCCGTTTTGGTAATGTCAAATCCGTTTTCAGGTATTTTTCCCTGAAAAACCACTTCACCACCTCTGCGTCCTGCTTCGGGTCCGATATCGATAATAAAGTCCGCTGCACGCATAATTTCCTCGTCGTGCTCCACCACAACCACTGTATTTCCCAGGTCGCGAAGTTGTTTCAACACTTTTATAAGCAAATGCGTATCGCGCGAGTGAAGTCCGATACTTGGTTCATCGAGAATGTAAAGCGAGCCCACCAGACTGCTTCCAAGCGATGTGGCTAAATTTATTCGCTGGCTCTCACCACCCGAAAGCGAATTTGAAAGACGATTGAGTGTAAGATAACCCAAACCTACATCGAGCAAAAACTGAATGCGGTTATTGATTTCCAGCAATAATCGTTTTGAAATGGATGCATCCTGCTCGTTGAGTTCAAGTGTATCGAAAAATTCTTTGAGTTTGGTCACAGGCAGCAAAACCAGTTCGGAAATAGATTTTTCGCCCACCCTCACATACGAAGCTTCCTTTTTCAGGCGGCTTCCGCGACAATCGGGACAGGTTGTTTTTCCGCGATAACGCGCCAGCATTACACGGTACTGAATTTTATACTGATTGGCTTCGAGCATTTTGAAAAAATCGTTCAGACCTTCGAAATATTCATTTCCTGTCCATAACAATTCGCGCTGCGCATCGGTCAGTTCGTAATAAGGCTTATGCACCGGAAAACCGAATTTGTCAGCCGAATACATCAACCTGCGCTTGAATTCGCCCATCACTTCGCCACGCCAGCAAGCCACAGCATCCTCATAAATCGAAAGCGTTTTATTGGGAACCACCAAATCCTCGTCGATACCAATTACCCGCCCAAAACCCTCACAGGCCGGGCAAGCGCCCAAAGGACTATTAAAACTAAATGTATGAACGGTTGGTGTTTCGAACTGCATTCCATCGGCTTCAAAACTCTTTGAGAAATAAAGCGTCTGCGTTTCGTCACTGCCAAAAACTTTCAGAATACAAACACCTTTTCCTTCGTAAAATGCGGTTTCGATAGAGTCGGTCAGTCGGCTGATTCCGGTCAGCGTACGATCGACAGTCAGGCGGTCGATAAGCAGAAAAACCTCAGCACCCTTTTTCTCTATCGCTTTATTTTCAATAATATCCTGAATCCGGAAAGTTTCACCATTGAACTCCACACGACTAAAACCCTGCATCAACAAACTTTGCAATTCCTCTTTCAGACTACGATCGGCAGCAGGGATCACCGAAGTGAGCACCATCATTTTCGTTTCGTCGGGAAAAGCAAGCGCTGCGTTCACCACATCGGCAGCTTCATGCTTTTTCACTTCCTCGCCTGAAACGGGCGAATAAGTTTTGCCGATGCGCGCATATAAAAGTTTGATGTATTCGTAAATTTCGGTTGAAGTACCTACCGTAGAGCGTGGGTTGCGCGTATTTACCTTCTGTTCGATGGCAATGGCAGGTGGAATACCTTTTATATAATCCACTTCGGGCTTGCTCATTCTACCTAAAAACTGACGCGCGTACGACGAAAGGCTCTCCACATAGCGTCGTTGCCCTTCGGCATAAAGTGTGTCGAATGCCAGCGAGGATTTACCTGAACCAGAAAGCCCGGTAATCACCACCAGTTTGTTGCGCGGAATTTCCACATCAATATTTTTCAGATTGTGTACTCTTGCCGCTTTTATGATAATATTTCCCTGAGTGGACATAATAATTCTTTTTGAAAAAAATAACTTGCAAAGATACTAAATAGCTTATTAAAAAGCAGTCGAATTCATCTAATAAAACAGAAAACTGCAATAGAGGATAATATCCCGAAGTGATTTTTCTGCATAAATATCAAACGGGACGATCGAAATTTTCGCATACTTATGCATGCATTATTCAAAAGAAAGCTAAAAAATGCAACTTGAAGAATAAAATCAGAATATTTATTGTGTTATCCATTGTTTTCTGTATTTATTGTTGTAATTTTGCCACCATTATAAATAAATATACAATTTGTTTACACAAAGCTCCGAAAATGAATATTTTTTCGTTTTCAGAAATAGCAAAACAAATGAGCCTTAATTACTGTAGCACAAAATGAAGTCCACAATATTTTTGAAAAAATTATTCCGACAACAATAAAAAATCAATATAAACGCATGAAAAATAAACGAAACCGCTTACAAATCATTTCCGAGATTTTACGCTCGAATGTGGTGGGTAGTCAGGAGGAATTACTAAAAATGCTTTCGGAACGACAGTGCGAGGTCACACAAGCCACTCTGTCGCGCGATCTGAAATTGTTGAAAGTAGCCAAAACGCCATTGTCGAACGGGACTTACAAATATGTACTTCCTTCGTACAACAAGCCAATGCCTGCGCAACCTACAGCCAATGCGCTTATTTCACATGGCGCTGTGCTGAGTCTTGAGTTTTCGGGTCAGCTTGCCGTTGTAAAAACCAAGCCCGGCTACGCAAGTGCCATTGCCTGGGACATTGACAACAAAGCTACCGATGAGGTGCTGGGAACTATTGCCGGCGACGACACCATTCTGGTAATTCCGCGCGAAGGCATTAGCCGTGAAGATATTCTACAAATGATGAATCACACCTTTGCCGAAAAAGATAATTAAAATCAAAAAAAAAAGATATTGTACACAATAGTGTAAACGAACTCATTCAAAACTGAATATGAATAACGAAATTGCCGTTGAAACAATTACGGTAGAAATTGCCGACGAAAAAAGTCTGGGATACGTGGAAACAATTCTGGAAACAATAGCTGCCGCTGCCAAAGTGCGTGGCACTGGTATCGCACGCCGATCTCCGGAATATATTGAACAAAAAATGAAAGAAGGCAAAGCCATTATTGCACTTGCAGATGGTGAGTTTGCCGGATTTTGCTATATTGAAACCTGGGGCGACAAAAAATTTGTGGCTAACTCAGGACTTATTGTGGTGGACAAATACCGTGGGCATGGATTGGCCAAACGCATCAAACGCAAAGCTTTCGAACTTTCGAGACTTCGCTATCCGAATGCTAAAATTTTTGGATTAACCACCGGCCTTGCGGTTATGAAAATAAACTCTGAACTGGGCTACAAACCGGTTACATTCTCCGAGTTGACCGACGACGAAGCTTTCTGGAAAGGTTGTCAGAGTTGTGTGAACTACGACATACTGCAACGCACCGGCCGTAAACATTGCCTTTGTACCGGAATGCTTTTCGATCCGGCCAAAGACGAAGCAACAAAGGCCCCCTAAATCCCCCTTCAGGGGACTTATAAATTGTTTGGATACAAGGGGATGATTATAAACGCAAAAAAACTCAACTAAGCACATCTTATTCCCCCTTTAGGGGGTTAGGGGGCATAATTATAAACACATGAAAGAAAAAGTATTATTGGCCTTTAGTGGCGGTCTCGATACCTCATTTTGCGCCATGTATCTGGCTCAGGAAAAAGGATACGAAGTGCACACCGCAGTAGCTAACACTGGCGGTTTCAGCGAAGAAGACCTGAAAGTAATTGAAGATAAAGCTTATCGCCTGGGCGCAAAAAGCCATGTGGCACTGGATGTTACCAAAGATTATTACGAAAAAAGCATCAAATATATGGTGTTTGGCAATGTGCTTCGCAATGGCACTTATCCAATCTCGGTAAGTTCAGAGCGAATTTTTCAGGCCATAGCTATTATCAATTACGCCAAAGAAATTGATGCACAATATGTGGCACACGGCAGCACAGGCGCCGGAAACGACCAGGTGCGTTTCGACCTTACTTTCGATGTACTTGCTCCCAACATCAAAATCCTCACTCCTACCCGCGACATGGTTTTGACACGCGAGTATGAAATAAACTATCTGAAAGAGCATGGCTTTGTGGCCGATTTTACAAAAATGGAATATTCCATCAACAAAGGCCTTTGGGGAACTTCAATCGGAGGAAAGGAAACGCTTAAATCGGAACAGACTTTGCCTGAAACTGCTTATCCGAGCCAGGTGGAAAAAAGCGCTGACGAGACCGTGACCATTTCGTTCGAAAAAGGCGAAATCACAGCCATCAACGGTCAGAAAAACGACGACAAAATTGCGCTTATCAACAAGCTCGAAGCTATTGCATCGAAGTTCGGAATTGGTCGCGACATGCACATTGGCGACACCATTATCGGCATAAAAGGCCGTGTAGGATTCGAAGCTGCTGCACCGCTGCTTATTATCAACGCACACAAAATGCTCGAAAAACATACGCTTACCAAATGGCAGCAATACTGGAAAGATCAGCTGGGCAACTGGTACGGCATGTTCCTGCACGAAGCACAATATCTGGAACCCGTGATGCGCGACATTGAGCAATTCCTCGAAAGTTCGCAGCAAAACGTAACCGGAACTGTGATTGTAAACCTTCGTCCTTATAACTACACGCTGGTGGGTGTCGATTCGCCTTTCGACCTTATGAAAACCGACTTTGGCGAATATGGCGAAGTAAACCGCGCCTGGAGTGCCGACGACGTAAAAGGATTTACCAAAATACTCGGCAACCAAATGAAGATTTTTTACAACGTTCAGAAACGCAATAATCAGTAAAACCCAGGGGTTTTGTGGTGATATTGAGGGTGCTGAATTACTATATTTTGATTTATGGATTGAAAATCGTAAATTTGCAGCCTCAAAAACTAATTTATTAAAATTCTCACTTCATGATTAATGCTCAGGATATCAAAAACGGAACCTGTATCCGTATGGATGGAAAACTATACTTTGTGGTAGAATTTCTCCATGTAAAACCCGGGAAGGGAAATACTTTTATGCGCACCACACTAAAAGATGTAGTGGATGGTCGTGTCATTGAACGTCGTTTTAATATCGGCGAAAAACTCGAAGATGTACGTGTTGAGCGTCGTCCTTTTCAATTTGTATACAAAGAGGGCGAAGACTTTATTTTCATGAATCAGGAAACGTACGACCAACAACCAATTGCAAAAACGCTAATCAATGGTGTAGATTTTCTTCTTGAAGGAATGGTAATTGAAGTAGTTTCGGATGCTTCTACGGACACTGTGCTTTATGCTGATATGCCTGTAAAAGTGCAAATGAAAGTGACTTATACCGAACCCGGGCTGAAAGGTGACACTGCCACCAACACACTAAAACCAGCTACTGTTGAGTCCGGAGCTACAGTAAGAGTTCCTCTCTTCATCACCGAAGGTGAAACTATTGAAATTGATACCCGCGATGGTTCATATCTCGGACGTGTGAAAGCATAATTATCACTCTTAAACATAAAAAAAATCCGGTAAATGAATTTTTACCGGATTTTTTTTATGTTTTTCATACCCTACTTGTTGAAATCGCGCAACTTGATATTTGTCAGCACTTTTTTAGTATGCAATGAAAAATCGCTGTTCATCATCCAACCGTAGTAACCAATATCGTTTTTAAGCACATCAGTAACTTTCTGCCCTTTATATTTCCCGAAATTAATCACTTCCTCGCCTTTATCATTGAAAATAATACGTCCGGCAAAGTCGGCATTATTGTTTTGCATGGTAAATTTCGAAAGAAATTCGATGTCGTTTTTCAGCTCCGGATAACGATCGAGCTGTGCTTGTAATACTTCGTAAGTAGCCAATGTATCAGCTTCGGCGCCATGCGCTCCCACCAACTCCTTGTCGCAATAATACTTGTATGCAGCCGAAAGTGTGCGTGCTTCCATTTTATGAAAAATAACCTGCACATCCACGAATTTTCGCTTCATAAGGTCTATATCCACTTCGGCGCGTAGCAACTCCTCAGCCAGCATGGGAATATCGAACCTGTTTGAGTTATAACCCGCCAGGTCGCAACCTTCAATGTCGCGTGCTATTTCCTTCGCTACCGCTTTAAAAGTAGGACAATCGGCCACATCGGCATCGTAAATACCGTGAATTTCAGAGGCTCCTTTCGGGATTGGCATTCCGGGATTTACACGAATCGTTTTTGTTTCCTCACGACCGTTAGGCGATACTTTATGATACGAAATCTCTACAATACGGTCGGTTACAAAGTTGGTTCCGGTAGTTTCGAGATCGAAAAAAACGATAGGGTTTTTAAGTTGAAGTTTCATTTTTTTATAAGAATAAAGATATATAAGACGAAAGTCAAACGACAAAAGTCAATGGTCTATATAATAAAAAGTTACATGCAGCAATAAAAAATCAAGGTCTAAAGACTTTCGTCCTTAGACCTCAGACTTTAGACCACAAAAATTCGATTAATCATTCAGCAACATTGGCATTAACAACATAAGAATTTCTTCGTTGGCTTCGTTTTCGAATGGCAGAATAAGTCCGGCACGCGACGGATCGGTAAGTTCGAGCACTACATCCGAAGCACTGATGTTGTTCAGAATTTCAATCAGAAAAGCCGATTTAAAGCCAATTTTGATTGGATCGCCTTCGAACTGACAAGAGATTGTTTCTTCAGCCGAAATCGAAAAATCGATGTCCTGAGCTGAAATATGGATTTGATTGTCTGAGAAAGCAAGTTTCACCAGATTGCTGGCCTGATTTGAGAATACCGACACACGTTTAAGCGCGTTAAGCCACGATACGCGATCGATAATTATTTTGTAAAGATTCGATTTGGGAATTACACCGTTGTAATTTGGGAAACGACCCTCTACCTGACGGCAAATCATGGTGTAGTTCGACAAACGGAAGTATGCATTTTTCGAATCGAATTTAATTTCAACCTCACCGCTTTCTTTCGGAAGAATATTTTTAAGCATTGTAGCTGGTTTTTTAGGTAAAATAAAGTTCACCTTTTCTTCTTCCTCGCCAAGGGTAATATTGGTATGTTGCGTTTTGTAACGCACTAATTTATGCGCATCGGTTGCCACCATGGTGATATTGTCGCGATATATATCGAAAAACACACCATTCATTACGGGACGAAGTTCATCATCGGCAGTACAGAAAAGTGTTTTCACAATACCATTGGCCAGAAAATCCACATCCATTGTAAGGACGCGTGCATCTTCCTGCAATTCGGGCAAACGTGGATATTCATCGCCATTCTGACCGATAAAATTATACGATCCATTCGCCGAAGTAATGACCATTGCCAAATTGCTATCGTTGATAGAAAACGACAGTGGCTGATCAGAAAACTCGCGGAGCGTATCGAGCAGCAATCGCGAAGCTACAGCCACTTTACCACTTCCTTCTGCATTATCCACCTCGAGCGAAGTGATAAGTGTAGTTTCGATGTCGGAAGCCGTCATTGTCAACGTTTTTCCTTCGAGATTCAACAAGAAATTATCCAGAATTGGGAGCGAATTTTTGCTGTTTATTACACGGCTAATAGCTTGCAAATGGCTGAGTAAAACTGTACTTGATACAACGAATTTCATATGTATGATTTTTATGTTGTTTGGGTCATTATTATTTGAAGAACAAATGTAGTGATTTTTTTAAATAACAGAAAATTATAGCTGTATTTTTTAAGTATCGGGTACCGCCTGTATACACAAAAAAAACAATCCGGTTTCGGCATACAGAAAATTTGGTTTCTTTTAATGTATGCAGAACCGGATTGTGGCGTTCAAAATTCTTCGAAGGAAAGGTCAATCAGGAAGTTGCTTTTTTCTGATGTATTTCTGACTCGTGAGCACAGGCGCATCAGCCGGATAACTGATATAACTTATTTTTAATGTATCTTCTTCAATTTCGTAAGTGCAGGATTCAAAAATCACCTGCTCAACCTCAGTGCTTACGGGAGGGCGATTGAGAGCTAAGTCCCAACTAACTGATTTTTTCGACATAAAATAGATATTGCGGGCACTCTGAATATAGTTTCCATGCTCTTCAGTGTAAAACGACAATTCTCCAACCCCCTGCTTCTCATAGTACCCAAGTCCTGAAACGACATACAGAAAAGTACCATTCGGCCTGAAAAGCAAGCTACTTACATTGCGCCCCATAGGTTTAACCGACACAGTGTCGGTCCACAAACCATATATCTCATTATCGGTCGGTTCAGGGCCGGCATCCATATAACTACTGCATGCGCTTATGCCCGACGTAATAATGAGTACAGCGATTAAACGCGCACTTTTTTTGAAAAAACTCTTAATCTTATTTCTATTATTATTCATTATTCGTAAATTTAATCACACTCAGCGCTTTAATATCATTTACATCGCTGTAATCGTATTGATAGAGTCCATCTTCGGCTATCATCATCAATACATTTTCCCAGGCAATAAGGTCGTAACCTTCCATACCTTTTATGTGTTTTACGCTACTCAAATATGACTTTTCGGGCGTGGTAATGTTGAAAATTTTCAATCCATCGTCGCATAAAAACAGCATTTCGTTGTCGATGCCCAACCCTTTCGGTTTGTTCATATTCTCGAAAGTAATCAGTTTTTTTGGTTCGCGCACATTGGACACATCCACAATAAAAAGCTCGTTCACATTTTGTCCGCACATATTGCCCGAATGTACTGTCACATAAGCCAGATCGTTGTGCACCACCACCGGATCGCAACCAAAAACATGTGTGACTGAGGACATAAATTCAGGTTTTAGCGGATCGGCCACCGAATAAATAAGCATGCCTGTGGGAGTACCCATAAACATGTTATCCTCATAACTGAAAAGCGTTTCTACATTCCAGCCAATAAAGATATTATCAGCAGCTTTTACAGGAGCTTCGCCACTCAGGTCGAAGATGGACATATAATCGCGAATCACAGTATAAAGCTTGTCGTCGTACAGCGCAAAACGCGACATAGATCCATTGATGCCATTTTTGGAACCTCCGCCATTTTCTGATGCTGTAGCCGAGTCATAAAACACATCACCTCCCCATGGCCAAAACCCGCCACCGGTATAATGACTGATACTTTCGGTGCGTTCGGAGACTTTCCAGCCCACAATAATGCCCGGCTGTCGTTTCTCGCCAAAGCACATATTATAATCGATGCTATAATTATTATCAACCGGAGGCAATGCATCCGGAAAAATGGAGTCGATGCGCCCTGCAAACTGTGGCGATTGCGGGTTTGTAATATCGAACCACACAAGGTCGATATACGAATCGGCATAAAGCAAATTGTCGCGAATGGCCATATCGGCATTTCCTGTAAGTTCTATAAATCCAACATTCTCAGGATTTGAAGGATTGCGATTATCGATAATGTGAATGCCTTCGTTGGGCTCAGAGATAAACAGAAAACCTTCGTAAAAGCTAATCTTTCCCTGTTTTTTTATAGCACGCGCTTCGTTGGTAACCTTTACTTTTGCTCTGAATTGAGCAGCATCCATAAACACAGGCTCATTGATAGGATAAGTAACGACTTCTGAAAAATTATTCTCGCAGGCACTCAGTAAATACATGAGCATTAGCGGCAAAAGATATATTATTCGTCTCATAATTGTAAGTTTTAATATTTAGCAGGATTTGCAATTTTTCCGGCAAACAGAATCACGCCTGTACTTTTTTCGCTGATTACAAACACAAACGGTTTGTTTACATTGAACTCTTTATATTCAGGAATAGAAGTAGCTTCAAACTCCACAGCTGTAACTGCTGCTGCTTCGGTACCATCTTCATCAACGGTCACATAAGTTTTATGAATCACATCCGAAATCATGACCGGCGTATCGCTGATACCTGAAAAATCGGCCATTTCGGTAAATGCCACAGGCATTCCCATATCCGTAAGCGTTTGTCTAAGTTTGAATTTATTCTCAACTTTCAGCCGCGGCATAAACACCTGTACTTCGCGACTTGTCATGCCAGCCTGTACACTTTGCCATTTCTCAGCATTGAGTTCAGCAAGCAAATCATCGGTAGTTTTACCTACAGCAGGAAGCATAACAGTCATGCTAAAAGCTTTGCCACCGTAAGGCATGGTCAGATATTGCGCTGTTTCATCTTCGCTATACATAAATGTATCTTTCAGCGACATCATATTTACGCGCACATTTTGATTGTTCACATTCCGGAAATCAGCCTCACGGGTATCTTTTTTGTCAAATTTCTGCGACCACAAACCTTTAAAGTACACAGCATTTGTCAGATACATTACCGCTCCAGCAGGAATTTCGTCGATAATAGTTGGGATTAGTTTATTGGTTTTTCGCGAACACCAACTATTGATAGTATCGAGCGATGCCGGACTTTTAAAATTGAGCATTTTAATGTATGCATCGAAATTTTCGGCATTTACATCCAGAAAACTTTGCTTCACGTCAAACTGCATATCGTACCACACTGCATTGGCAATGCTGAACTTCACTTTTGGATCGACATTAGGTAGGTTTGACTGCATAATTTTGTAGTACTCGTTGATTTCAGCATAGGTCATATCTTTAAAACGCAGAGTTTCGGCAATCTGTGTTTCGGTTTCGTTTTCAGCACCATTCAAAGCCATTCCAAGTGCAATACTCACGCTCATGGGCGAAAGAAATATATTCTCATCCTTGTTGCCGGCAATGGTTTTACGCAGCAACTCAAACGCAAAATCATTATCCTGAACCACACGTTTTTGCAATGGTGCGCGAAGCACAATTTCTTTGACCTCTGCACTTTCCTCCGCATCCTTCACCAGATCACAGGAAGGAAGAACACTCACTAAAAGCAATAAAATAATTAGGTTTTTCATAAGAATAATTTTTAAATTCTAAAAAGCAAACCTTATCCCGGCCTCTACACCGGGCGCAAACTGTCGGTCGGAGCGAATGCTGAGCGGTTGATCGTTGTCGAAGAAATAAGCAAATCCCGGTTCAAAATAAAAATCGAATGCGCCGGCAAAATTATAAGCGACACCTACAGCAGCATTTACCGACCATTGAAACCCATCAATATCGGTGGATGCACTGGTTGTAATTGTCTGATTTCCATTTTTTTGTGTTTGCACATAAACTGACTGCAAACCTTTTTCAAGCATTGCACCTCCCGAAGCATATACCGACCACTGACGATTGGTCCATACATTTAATTTGGTGTTAAGTGGAATGCCCAGATAATGCAAATTAAGCCTTGCTGTATAATTCGGCGATTCGAGATCGGTCAGTAAATATGTGTAAACCAATCCACTTTCAATCGAAACCTTTTCGCTAAGCTGCTTACCAGCACGCAAACCAAAACTGAGCGGTGCATGAAATTTTCGCGACGAAAAATCGGCAGGTGCCAGAATGGTCGCTGCAGATTTAACACCGGGCGCACGAAGCAAACCAGTATAAAGATCGGAGTTCGAAGCATTCAGAAACTGCGGACTGCCCGACGAGCTGCGCCCTGACCCCAGCGAAGCAAGCACCACCCATTCGTTAGTATTCTCTGTTTTCAGAGGATCTTCCCAGCCGGGTTCGTTCTGAAAGGTTTCAAAAGCATTTATATTTACTTCTTTATTTGTATCCTTTTTTTCTTCATCATTATCAGCCAAAAGCGTTTTCGGCGCATCCTCCTCAATATTCTTTTGCTGAATATCATCAGCAATATTTATCTCTTTATCAGAAATTTTTAATTTCTCTGCCAATTCATCTTTTGTATTTACATGAACATCATCAGTATGCTGATGTATGCTTTTAGCATTTCTTTCTGATTGATTTGAACGAACTGAATTTTGTATCTCCTTTTGTGTCGTTTGCTTTTCCGCAACCTTATTTTGGATTGCATTTTCAGGAGCAATTTCAGTTTTCTGCTTTTCCGACACTACTTTTTCAACTGTTTTTTCAATGGTTTTATTCTCGGCCATTTGTTTCGAAAGCTCATTATCGGAAAGGTTGAAAATCAGGAATGAAAATGCAAGCACAGCCGCAGCCGACAACCACCAGAGCGGTATCAGCCGCTTGCGTTTGCGCGTAGCCACCGTTTTTTGAATGGCATCCCACGCGCCATCGTCCACAGGCAAAGTGTGGTTTTCGAGCTTCTGCCTGAACAATTCGCTGAAAGCATCGTGTGTATTATTATCTGTATTCTTTTGCATATTCATGTCCGTGTAGCGATAAAACTGATTTCTGAAGAATTTTTCGGGCGCGCATAAATTGCGAACGCGAGGTTCCTTCGCTGATGCCGAGCATGTCGGCAATTTCGGCATGCGAATAACCTTCGATAGCATAGAGGTTAAAAACGGTACGATAACCGTCTGAAAGTTGGGCAACACAAGCCATCAAATCGTCGGCTGAGATTTTTTCGAGCACCGAAATCTCGTCATTTTCAATATGATAGCCCACCTCGTCGATATCGGCGCTTTGCTTCAACGCATCGTTTTGACGGAGATATTCGAGGGCGGTAGTCACAAAAATCCTGCGCACCCAACCTCCGAAAGCACCTGTACCCGAATAACTTTCGATTTTTGTAAACAACTTAATAAATCCTTCCTGAAGCAGGTCACGGGCGGTTTCGCGATCGGCGACGTAACGAACACATACCGACATCATGGCAGGCGCAAAGCGGTCGTAAATGGCGCGTTGCGCCCACGACTTTCCTTCGATGCATCCGGCAATCAGTTCTTGTTCGTCAGTAATCCTTTTGTCGCCCATTCTCTTTGTTGATGAAAGTTTGTTTCGAAACGTTGCAAAGCATTGATTCTGTTTAGCAGAAATAATTCAAAATCATTCGTTTCAGCGATATTCGTACTTTTTAATTAATGCAAATATAATGCTTCGTTTTTTTCAAAAAAAATAAGAGGCTGTCTCAAAAGACAGCCTCTTAGAAAATTAACACATGAAAACACATTCATCAATTGACTTCATTTTTCAAATATCGTGTTTTCAAATAGCTGATTTTTTTCAACCCACGGAGTTACTCTTGTATTAATCAAAAAGATATTCTTAAATTTGTATTTACAATAACACAAGTATTCATTTAACGATTAGCGAGTTCAAACCACTGGAATTTTGAGATAACATTTTCAAAATTAAACTATTCAGTGAAAATTTCAATTATACCAGATTAATTATGCCAGCAACTAAGAATCACTATCATATCCTTTTTCTCGTCTTCATTCTTATTCTCATATCCTCATGTGAAAACAAAAAGATTGAAAATTCGAAAAAACAATTTCACACTAATTCTGAACTTAATATTTCTGAACATAGTATTAAACGGGGTTATGAGCTACTTGTGTTAAAACCCGACATAACTTTGGATAGTATGAAAGCTGTTTTTAAGGAATTAGCAGTTTTGTTTACCGACAAAAAAACAGACAACAAAAAGGCCTTAGAATGGTATAATCAATTCATTCAACATTTTGAACAAACAAACAATGAAACCGGAAAGGGATATTTAAACCTATCTGTAGGAAAAGCGCTTAGCAGCCACTATGATTTTGAAAATGGCATCCCTTACCTTCATTTGAGCATCGAAAATTTCACCAGGGCAAAAGATTATCCAATGCTCGTAAAAACCTATATCAGTTTATCGCTTTCCTATCACGACTTTGGTGATTACGAAAAAGGTATAACTTACGCCAACCAGGTTATCAAAACCTTCGAAGACCACCCTAACACCATAAGTAAAAATATGTTATGGTACGCCTACAACAATCTCGGCATCAATTACGATGATAACAAGCAATACCAAAAAGCTATTGAAAGCCATTTAAAAGCATTACCATACGGTATTAATGCCAGCGACAGCTCTTATTCGTACAACAATTTGGGCAATACTTACAAGAAACTAAAACAGTTTAAGCAATCCGAAAAATACCTTAATCTGTCACTAAAACACTCAACAGATTATGATGATATCTATCATTTTGCAACCGTTTACAGTAATGTGCTGGACATTGAACGCATCAACAAAAACTATCAAAAAGCAAATTCACTATTAGATTCGGCCTATTACTTTGCCGCCAAAAGCAAAAGCCCCGAAAAGTTAATTGACTTTTACAATTATGCTTATCTGCTGAAAAAGGAAACCGGAAACTACCCTGTGGCAATTGAATATCTAAGCCAATACATTACACTGAAAGATTCACTGCTCAATGCCGAAAAAGCTAAAATAGTTTACGATTATCAGATAAAATACGAAACCGAAAAGAAAGAAAAACAAATCACCGAAGCTAAACTTGTTTCCAAACAAAAAAACATCTGGCTCATTTTATTAGGCAGTGTAGTATTGATTGGTTTGGCGATTTTCAGAATTTATAGCATTAAATCGAAATCAAAACAGAAACAACTTGCCTTAGAAAATGAACTTTTAAAAGAACATATCCATTCTAAAATTCAGGAACAGCGATTAGAAATTTCAAGAGATTTACACGATAGTTTGGGTGCGCAGCTTACCTTTGTCAACTCAATATTGGATGGCCTTAAAAACAACGCTTCACAACTTGACGACACAACAAGATCTAAAATCAACACATTATCCGACTTTTCTGAAAACTCTATCACCGAACTCAAAAACACACTTTGGGTACTCAATTCAAAAGAAATTAAGCTTGAAGACTTAAGAGTAAGAATTATAAATTTCATCAAAAACGCTTCTGAAGCAAAAGAAGATGTGAAATTTAATTTTGATTTTGATGCGTCGGAAAACCTGAAACTCAACTCCAAACAGGCCATAAATTTATTCAGAGCAATACAGGAAATTATAAACAATGCGCTAAAATATGCCGGGGCATCTGAGATCGATATCAACATTCAACAAAATGGCAATCAGCTTGCCATCAAAATAGCCGACAATGGCAAAGGATTTGATTTCCAAAAAGAAAAGAACAAATCATTTGGTCTGCAAAATATTCAAAGTAGAATTACAGCCATCAACGCAACAATAAATTTAGAAACTGCGATAGAAAAAGGTACAGTCTATACTATCCAAATTGAACTATAAAATGATAAAAATCGCCATTGCAGAAGACAACATTTTCTCACTGAAAGCTATACAGGAAAAGTTGCAACCCTTTGAAGACATTGCCATAATACACAATTCAGGAAACGGATTCGAGCTAATGAGCATGTTGGCCAGCAACCATGACATTGACTTAATACTTATGGACATTGAGATGCCAATAATGAACGGTATTGAAGCTACTGAAAAAGTCAAACAAAACTATCCTGATATCAAAATCGTGATAGTTACCATTTTCGATGACGACGAATCTATTTTTAATGCCATCAAAGCCGGAGCTGATAGTTATATTCTGAAAGAAACAAAATCTAACAAAGTTTACGAAGCAATACGGGACACTCTTGATGGCGGCTCAGCAATGTCTCCATCCATTGCTTTAAAAACATTACAATTGCTCAAATCAGCAACGCATTTAAAAACCAGGAAAAACACCGAAACGATATTTTTATCCGAAAGAGAAACTGAGATCCTTAAACAGTTATGTAAAGGTTTTACTAACAAACATATTGCCGGGAATCTTTATATTTCGCCATTTACAGTAAAACGACATATCGAAAACATATACCAGAAACTACAAGCCCATAATCGCATAGAATTATTAGAAAAAGCAAGAAGAAATGGATTAATTTCATAAAAATGGGCTGAACGACCCATTGTACATATTGAATGATTGATTGTAATTTTGCAACTAATTAATTTAAATCATCACAAATATGAAATTATTCCAGTTTTCGTTTATTGCATTGATCACAATCTCACTAACACTCTCATCATGTAGTGAAGTTGTTAATCCTCTACCTGACAACCAGACCAACGACGCGGATTCGGTCTCTTCAGAAAGTGTTACCTATGAAGCAACCGGCAGTTTCATTTACACCAGTACAGACACTTCCACCCCCAAATCCTATACACATCAATACGTAAAAATACATTACAAAGATGTATCCCATATATGGAAAAACACCTACTACACTTATATGTCATTCTACAACACCAACAGGACAGCTGCTGCTGAAATGCTCACATTTGTCTTTTTGGGCAAAGAGCTTCCTAAAACCGGCACTTACAAAATAGGGCCAAACATTATTAGCATGAATGGAATTTCAGAAACCGATAAAATACTACCCGGCGAGGTTTCAATCCTAGCTGTAGGGAATGGACAAGTAACAAAACGCGAAGCTGAGATGACCGTAAATGTAGTGAACAACAATGGACATATTACAATAACCAGCAATCATGAAATAAATGTTTACAACAACACAACTGGTGAATTAAAAGGCACTTGTAAAAACATAAACCTTACGCGTACTACAAAGAAATTATAAAAACCGGGGCTCTGATATTATTTTATTGTAGTGCTTTTATCACGCATTGATAATAAATGCATTGGTTAGGTTTTGCAAAACAATAAAATGATTGTAAAAAAAAACAGAAAGTATGAAAATACACTTACTACTTTACCTGCTGCTATTACCTGCGGCAATCACTTCTGCTCAAAAAACCAACAACCGTTTGACGGTAAATTTCAGTGATGGTGTTCAGCACGAAATGAATATGGCAGTAGCTATTATTAAAGAAGATAGCACGTTGTCAATTATCGGAACTATTAAGGGGGAAATTTCAAATTCCATTCAGATTGAGATAGTACCTGATGATAATACAAATAAAAAGAAATTTACAAAAGGATACTACTACTTCAAATACGGGGATCAATTACTGAACTTTGTACCGGGGCAAACAATTAGTTACAGAGTACAGGGATATTACCTTCAGGAAAATAACAACAAAATTTTTCAGGAATGGAAAACAGCCAACGATCCCGAGAAAGGATTTATTGAAATTGAAACAATTACTGCGGACCGCATCAAGGGTCGATTTCATTGTGAACTAATACAAAGCTTTCCGGCAAAGGGAGCTAAAAAAACTGCAGAAGGAACTTTTGACTTAGCTTTTGCTCAGAAAACAAATCAAAAAACTACAGCTTCGGTCACTCAGCAATCCTCCATACCGGCAAAACAGTCAAAAACCAAAGCGGAATACGTCTCGCAATACGGACCACTATTTGGGCTTTATGATGTGCAGTTTGCCCTTGGTGCGATAACAAGTGCTGAAATGGGATTTGATGTAGATTTTGGGGCAACACTCATCAACCTGTCGTATCGCGACCTGGATGCTTCCACAACGGCTGAATTGCATTATTCCTACTCTAAACAGAAATTCGAAGATTTAATGAATGATGTGCGATCAAAAGTGTATGTACGCATTAGGCCCTTCTGCTCCAGTCCTGTCAGCGAAACCAACACTAATAATTTACTTGCGATGATAATTGGCGGATTATATGCCGATGTTGGATATTCGGGTGGAAAATACTTTTATACTGATTATCTCGACAATCGGCTGGCGCCGGATTATAGCAACAATGGTCTGTTTTGGGGTTGGGGCTGGAATCTTGTCTGGCGTGCCGAAAGTCGCTGGGGAGTAACACTGGGATTTGGATCAAAGCGCTACAATATAAAATTACCCGATGGTACAGAAAGCAAATACAGAAGTCGCTTGATAAGTTTAGGAGCTGTTTACAACCTGATATGGAAAGAATAAAAACACTCACTTCAAACAAGTGCCAACATTATTATAAATACTGATGACGAAGCAACAGAATTCATGCAAGCAATGAGAACAATCAGCATCATACTCATCATTATCGGTTTAATTTTCGGCTTTTTTGGTCTAAAGTCGTTTTACCGCGATAATGCTTTTGCAAAAGCCAGCACAGTTGCAAAAGCTTCAGTAACATCAGTTGAAATAAAACCTATGTCAGGAAAGGCTGTTGGCAGTATCCGCCTTATTCTTTCGTATTTACGGGATGGAGTTGCCGACAGCACAGAATATAAATTTACGGAAGAGTTTACCAACAAAAATCCCCTACCTACCGAAGCCGAATTAAAAGCAAAAACATATTATGTACGCTATGTACCTTTAGAAAAAAGAAGTAAGAAGACCCCCAACTGGCTGATGGTAAACAGCACAGGCGAATTTAATGGGTGGTATGGTCGTTCGCAGTTTGGGCAAATGTTCGTGTTTATATTGCTTGGGTTTATGGTGAGAATGTTCGGACTCGAAAGATCAATTTAAAAACACAAATGCAATTATCATATCATCATTCGGTATATGATAAAAAACAGGCCATACAGCCCATTTTACAAATAACTTATTTAATTCAACTTTGTTAAAACATACATTAATTCAATTTAAAATGAAAACTACACATTACCTCAAAACTGCAATTATAGCAATCACTGTATTATTCTCTTCTTGCACCAACGACGAAGAACCCGGAAGTAACGACTCTGGCTCAGGCCCATTTGTTGCGAAGGTGGATAACCAATCATTTCCTAAAGCAGATATAAAACTAAGCAAAGCAAAGTATGTTTCTTCCACTAAAATGCTACAAATCATCGGTCAACCTGCCGATCAAAAAGAGACAATCGTGTTAACGCTAGTGTCTTTTGGAGAAAAAGTGGCCGCAGTTACCGATTGGAAAGCCGGCACCTACGATTTCAACCCTGCTCAAATGACCACAGCAAATTATATGGCTAGTGCCGGGTATAGCAAATGGAATGGCAACAGCTACGATGCATGGAACATGGAATGGGAATATGTTCAAACAGGATCTATAATAATTGAGTCAAACGACGGCAGCAAAATCAAAGGTACTTTTTCTTTTGACGCAGTAAAAAAGAACAACAATGGTTCTTATGATACGGGTAGCATTAAAAAAATCACTGAAGGAGCATTCGATTTATCCATCAGCAATTATTAGAAAACTGAGTTTTAATGAAACAAAAAGAATTACGCAAAAGTATCAGCTATAAACTCTAAAAATTGAAAAAACACAAAGAGATTTCAACGCTGGATTAAAAATAATTTTTGTTTGTTGCAATGCCGCTAATTATATAAGTAGTTCATTATACTACATATTAGTTAGCGGCTCATTGCTTTTACGGCTCCCTGATTCGCAGTTTGTTGTTTACATGTCAGAAAGCGTTCATCAGTCTTAAATTGAGAATTGTTACGGAAAAATCAAGGCTACCATTGCAACAAGTTTTTCAAGATAATGCACATCCGTTTCGTCGAGCACATCGTAGCGCTCGCTGTCCACATCGAGTACAGCCAGTACTTTTCCGTTTTTATCGATTACCGGAATCACAATTTCCGACACCGAAGCACTGCTACAGGCAATATGACCGGGAAATTTTTCCACATCGGGCACGAGCTGACTTTTAGCCTCCTTCCAGGCAGTGCCACAAACACCACGACCAAAACGAATACGCGTGCAGGCAACCGGACCCTGAAATGGCCCGAGCACAAGCTCTTCGCCATCGACAAGGTAAAAGCCAACCCACCACCAGCCAAAGGCTTCGCGCAGCGCCGCACTTACATTCGCCAAATTGGCTGTAAGACTGGTTTCGTACGCTATGAGCGACTCAATTTGAGGCAAAAGAGCTTCGTACTTTTCAAACTTCGAAGCGTTGATATCTATTATCAGGTTTTCTGACATAATGTGTATTGTATATTTTCGTCTGCAAAAATAGCAAAATAATATTGGTTTTAAATTTTGATTATTGCTCCATTTAAAATACCCAAATCATAGCTAATCCGGTTTTCCGCTATATCAATCGTATTGACTTGCTGCTATCGCCAGCTTACATTATAATTTATCGGATAACTTTATTATCGAAAAACAATAAATATATTTTGTTATTAGAAATATTATCTGTTACTTTGCGGAGTAAAAATGTATTTTTTATCAAATTAATATAATATTATTTCACTAAAACAGAATGACAATGAAAACCGGAATTTTTAAAACTGTGATGGTTGGTTTACTGATGTTTTTTGCAGTAACCACGATGGCTCAGCAGGCACCTCCTGTGCCCATCGACCCTAAAGTACGCTATGGAAAACTCGAAAATGGACTTACTTATTACATTCGTGCAAATAAGTTACCAAAAGAACGTGCCGAATTTTATATTGCACAAAATGTAGGTGCAATTCTCGAAAATGACGATCAGAATGGTCTCGCCCACTTCCTTGAACACATGGCTTTCAACGGAACCAAAAACTTCCCCGGAAAGCTTATCATCAATTACTTCGAAAGAATTGGTGTAAAATTCGGAGCTAATATCAATGCTTACACCTCGCTCGACGAAACTGTGTACAACCTTTCGGATGTACCCACAACCCGTGAATCGGTGATTGACAGTGCATTGCTTGTTTTGCACGACTGGTCGAGCTTTATATCGCTACTCGAGAACGAAATTGACGCCGAGCGTGGTGTAATTCGCGAAGAATGGCGTACAGGCGCAGGTGCCGAACGCCGTATGTGGAAAGAAGCCAACAAACTTAAATATCCCGGTTCGCAATATGCGAAACGTGACGTGATTGGCGACACCGCTGTAATCAACAACTTTAGCTACAAAACTTTACGCGACTATTATCACAAATGGTATCGTCCGGATTTACAAGCTATTCTTATTGTAGGCGATGTAGATGTGGATAAAGTTGAAGCCAAAATTAAAACCATGTTTGCCGACATTCCTGTTGCTAAAAATGCAGGCGAACGTCCTATTTATGGCGTAGATAACAATGTAGAACCAATTGTGGCGTTGGTAAAAGATCCTGAAGCCCGCGTAACCCGTATTGGTCTCGAATACAAACACGACAAACTGCCGGTAGAAATCAAAACCTCGATCAGTGGCTATGCATTAGGTGTTGCCAACAATCTTATTTCGACTATGCTGGGCGAACGTTTCAGCGAAATCAGTCAGCAGGGCGATGCTCCGTTTGTGGGCGGATATGCTTTCTATGGCGATTTGGTAAAATCGAAAGACGCATTCCAAATGCTGGTAGTGCCTCACGAAGGACGCGAAGCTGAAGGTTTGAAAGCGCTTTTACTCGAAGCTGAAAAGGTAAAACGTTTCGGATTTACAAATTCAGAACTTGAACGTGCCAAAACCGACCTTCTGAAACGCATTGAGAAAGCTTACAACGATCGCGAAAATCAGCGCAACAATCAGCTGGTGCGCGAATATGTGCGTCACTTCCTCGACAATGAAGTGATTCCCGGAATTGAATGGGAATATCAAACCTTACAAATGCTTTTGCCACAACTCAAGGCCGACATGATTAATCAGATGGCAAAATCGTACGTAACCGACGAAAATTTGGTTGTGCACATTACTTCACCTGAAAAAGAAACAGTAAAAGTGCCCGCCGAAGCTGAAATTATTCAGTTGATTGCCGATAGCAAAAAAGCCGAACTGACAGCCAAAGCCGAAGAAGATTTGAGCAAACCGCTTATCGAAAAAGCTCCTAAAGCCGGTAAAATCAAAAAAGTAAGCAAAAACGAGCAATTCGGAACTACCGAGTGGGTATTGAAAAATGGCGTAAAAGTAGTTTTCAAACCAACCAAATTCAAAGAAGATGAGATTTTGCTTTCGGCATTCAGCCAGGGAGGTTTGTCAAAAGTGAAAGATGTAGCCGATCTTCCTTCGGCCATGATGGCTTCGGGAATTGTTGGAAACAATGGTTTGGGAGCTTTCAATCAGATCGATTTGAACAAGGCTCTCACAGGAAAGATTGCTTCGGTGTCAGCGTTTATCGATCTATATTCTGAAGGTTTCGATGGAAATTCATCAGTAAAAGATTTCGAAACCATGCTGCAACTGATCTATCTGAACTTTACAGCCCCACGCAAAGACGACAACTCTTTCAAAGCGCTCATAAACATGTATAGTGCAAGCCTTGTAAACCGCGCAAGCGATCCACGTTCTGCATTTTCCGATACTGTAAGCACATGGGTTACCAACAACCACCCACGCAATGTACTTGTAAATATCGACATGCTACAAAAAGTTGATCAGGATAAAGCCATTGCATTCTTCAAGGAACGCTTTGCTGTTCCAGCCGACTTTACATTTGTATTTACCGGAAACGTAAATCCCGATGACGAGGCTGTGAAAAATGCTGTATTGACTTATCTTGGCGGATTGAAATCGAAAAAGAAAACTGAGAAATTCACCGATAACAAAATCCGCAAACCTCAGGGCGAGCTCAAAAAGTATTTCAACAAAGAGATGAAGATCAACAAAGCGTCGAACTTTATCCTTTACAATGCTTCAATGCCTTATACTGTGCAAACACGTACTTTAATGACCGCTATTGGCAATATTCTTAGCACACGTTATCTCGAAAGCATTCGCGAAAAAGAAGGTGGTTCGTACGGTGTAGGTGTTCGTGGAGCCATAAGCAACTTGCCTGTACCTGAAGCTACTTTAATGATGCAGTTCGATACCGATCCTGAAAAACAGGAAAAACTGATGGGTATTATTCATGCTGAAGTGGCTGAAATTGTAGCTAACGGACCCCGCGAAGACGATGTACAGAAAGTGAAAGAAAATATGTTAAAGAAAATCAACGAAGATCTTGCTGAAAACGGCTGGTGGGAATCGGCGATAGTACGCCTTTATCAGGATAAACTGAACATGGTGACTGACTACAAAGCCTCGGTGGAAGCACTTAGCCCGAAACTGATTCAGGAAACACTGAAAAAAGTAACCGAACAGGGCAATGTGCTCGAAGTAGTAATGCTACCTGCTAAATAAACAGCGATAGTCAATATAAATGAAAAGCAGAATATCGGTTTGGTATTCTGCTTTTTTAGTTTGAGATATTTCGTGAGCTAACCCGAAGCGATTCAATAAAAATTCTATTTCAATAAATCCTGAATAGCACTTTCCATTTGTTCAAAACCGAACTGCGACATGATCTCATCGCGGTACGCACAAATTTCATCATTACACAAGTTGCCTATGCTGCCTTCGTGTGTATGCTGCACATTTTTATCGGGCACAAATTGTCCCGCTTCAATATCGAGACCAACTTTTTTATACGCATCGCGGAAAGGCACTCCCTCGAGCACTAATCGGTTCACCTCTTCCACGCTGAAAAGATAATCGTAACGTTTATCGTCCAGAATATTGCCGTTCACTTCAAGTCTATCCATCATCATGGCAGTCATTTCAATACAATCGCGCAATTCTCCAAATGCAGGTACAAAAACCTCTTTTATTATCTGCAAATCGCGAAAATAGCCGGAAGGAAGATTATTGGTAATCATTGAAATCTGCTGAGGCAAGGCCTGTAGCTTGTTACATTTGGCGCGGGTAAGTTCAAACACATCCGGATTTTTTTTATGCGGCATAATACTCGAACCTGTGGTAAATTCGTCAGCCAGTTTTATAAATCCAAAGTTCTGCGAAGTGTACATGCAGGCATCAAAAGCAAGTTTCGAAATGGTTGCAGCCACTCCGGCCATAGCATTGGCAACAGTACGCTCCATTTTCCCACGTCCCATTTGCGCATATACCACATTGTAATTCATCGACGAAAAACCAAGCAAATCGGTTGTCATCTGACGATTCAGCGGAAACGAAGAACCATAACCTGCAGCCGAGCCCAATGGATTACGATTGGTGATATTCCAGGCCGAAAGAAGCATCTGCAAATCGTCGGCCAAACTTTCGGCATAAGCTCCGAACCACAAACCAAAAGACGAAGGCATAGCCACCTGTAAATGCGTGTATCCCGGCAAAAGCACATCTTTGTAACGATTGCTTTGAGTAATCAACACATCGAATAAATGATTCAACGAGGTCACTGTATCATAAATTTCCTGACGGGCAAAAAGTTTCAGATCGACAAGCACCTGATCGTTGCGCGAGCGACCACTGTGAATTTTCTTACCCACATCACCCAGTTTTCGGGTAAGCATAAGCTCCACCTGCGAATGCACATCTTCTACTCCCCCTTCAATCTCAAAAAGGCCCGAAACGGCTATTTTATAAATCGATTTCAATTCGGTAAGCAACACCTCGAGCTCCTGTTTTTCGAGTAAGCCGACCGACTCGAGCATAGTAATGTGCGCCATTGAACCCAACACATCGTAAGGAGCCAGAAACAAGTCCATTTCGCGATCGCGACCCACAGTATAAGCTTCGATACGGTCGTTGACTTTCGTATTTTTTTCCCAGAGTTTCGACATTTCAGTGAATTGTTTTATTTGAATTACTTTCCGAAAAAATGCATTTATTTACTCAGCGCTTTTGCAAGCACATCGGCTACCGAATTAATCCCCGATTTAAGTTTACTATCGAGCATCATTTTAATCATAGCTGGCAATTCGGCACTCATTGTAAGTTTCATTTTCGTATCATTTTCGGCCACCTGCTTCAGCTGAATCCATACATTGATATGAATGGGTGAATTTTCGGACTCGAGTTTAATTGTTTTAAAGGCTTCGCGTTCGATAATGCGAAAACCTACACGCCCGTAACCTTCCACACCAAAGCTACAACTATCAGTGTCGTACTGCAAATCTTTTACCTTTGTACTAAGTTCGGGATTGTCGGCAATACGGCTCAGATTATTCAGGTCGCTAAGTATGCCAAAAACCATTTCTTCGGACGAAGAAATGGTTTTAATATCACTTTCGTATGTTGACATGCGGATATTTTGTATTAAACATTTATCATTTACACTATTCTATGTAATGCTTTGAACGCAAAACAGCTGAATAAGTTCAATGAAAATCTTATTTCCATTGCGATGGATTCATACGCCATTCTTTGAGTGTATCAATATCGGCTTCACCAATATATTTAGTGGCTAAAGCTTCAGTAAGTACTGCATCGTAATTACAAAGAGTGGTCAGTTTTACTTTTGCAGCTTTGAATTTCTGCTCGGCTTCGGGGAATCCATAAGAGAAAATCGCAATCATACCCAACACATCCGATCCATCTTTGCGAATAGCCTCCACAGCTTTCAGACTACTTCCTCCGGTTGAGATAAGGTCTTCGATCACCACTACTTTCTGACCCGGACGCAAATCTCCTTCAATCAGATTTTCCAGTCCGTGATCCTTTGGAGTAGGACGAATGTAGATAAACGGCAAACCAAGTGCATCGGCCACAAGCGCACCCTGAGCAATGGCTCCGGTAGCAACTCCGGCAATTACTTCTACGTCGGGGTAAAGTTCAAGAATAAGCCGACTTATTTCAATTTTTATAAATGTACGAATCTGCGGATACGACAAAGTTTTACGATTGTCGCAGTATATTGGCGATTTCCAACCCGAAGCCCATGTAAACGGATTACGTGGTTGTAGCTTAACAGCTTTGATACGAAGCAGCTTTTCAGCCACTGCTTTTTCTAATGATTTCATAATGAGATGTATTTATATTTAACAAACAACTTCTTATACCTATTCAAGTTATTATCTTTGAAGCTGCAAAGTTAAGCAAACAATTTTAGTCAGGAAACACAAAAAACCATATTTTAAAACATTATTTACCTGAATAAAAATCACATAATCTTTTGTGCAAATGCATATTCTGAGGCAAAGGCGACATATTTATTCATTTTTCACACCAATTTCTTAAGCCACAAAAAATGTTCTATCTTTGCAAAGTGAAACTTCATATCCGACACATATCCATTATTCTTTCTGCAGTATTTTTCACAATACTGTCAGGAAGCATTATATTCACTCCCCACAAAGTGAGTGTGTCGGAGCATCGAAACGCCGATGTACAGGACAAACAGTTTGCATTCGAAGCTCCCGACTATTCGGTAACAGGTTCGGGCTACGAACAAACCCGCATACCTGTTCAGTTCAGCAATGTGCATCTGAGAAAAACAGGAAACTCTGATTTCCTGCGAAATCTTTATTTCTCGAACAATGTGGATAAAAAACTTGGCATTTCGCTGATCAGCTACCTCAAGAAACATTCACTCAACGAATCTTCGGGGTATTATTTATACCACATTCGTAAATTACTTATTTAGCAATTCCTCACCCTTACGCGAATTATTTCTGTAAGCACTTTCAGGTGCCCAAAGAAATGATTACACCCTTATTTTACATTACAGTCATTGTGAACCGGAGTCCTGTCTTTGAATAAGCACTGGAAACCAATGCATTACAAAGCTGTAACCACTTATTAAATTCAATCAAAACATAAAACAGTCGTCGGTATCCGGCGATAAAAATTTACTATATCCTATGGACAAAAATATATCAATTGAGCAATACCTCAATCAACCAGAAAACAAAGAAATCGTCGCAAAAAAGAAATCTCCGGTCACATCAATCATTATTCTGACATGTGGAATCGCACTGTTTGTGGCCAGTGTGCTACTTAAAGAAGTATCGTCGGGTCTGGTTTATCCACTAATTATAACCCTGGCTTCAATCATAAGTATATGGGGTATTTTTGCACTCTCGTTTCGCAAGAAAAAATATTATGTTAGTGCTACCGGACAGGAAATTAAAGTAAAAGAATATCTTTTCAATATAAAAGACCGCGATAAACTGGTAAGAATGGTTGAAAATTCGGATTTCAACGGCATAGAAAAACTTGAAAAAACTGCGCAGGACAGTCTAAAGCTTAAAATCGCTACCACAGCCGACCACAACTATTGTTTAGCACAAGTAGTAGTATTTATTCCATACGAATTTGTAAATGCCACAATTCCTGTAAAAACGCCCTCAGAAACAGCAAAAATTCTGTTTGCTAACATCTGAATAGTGTCATAAACGGAAAGAAGCTTACAATTCAAAATCGTAAGAATACTTTTTTATTCCTGTTTGCCCGACCTGTTATCGCTAAATTAAATACGCGATAACAGGTCGTTTTTTTGTATCAGCAACGCAGGAACAATAATTTTTCTGATCAAGAAACAGGAAATAAAAGTGGCAGCTCTTTTACAAATATTCATATCCTAAAAACTTTATCTGCTAAAGAACTGTTTTCACAATATATAACTAAAAAAAAAATGACATCATGAAAAAAACAAAGAGATTAATGGCAGCAATTGCCACAATTCTGGCTGTAAATGTAAGTGCACAGGTCACCGAAGCCGAGAAAAATCTGAAAACACTCGTTACCGACACAGTTAGCGGCTGGCGATTAGGCGGAGTTACGGCTATAAACGCCTCGCAAACTGCACTTGTGAACTGGGCTGCCGGTGGCGAAGGCTCATATGCTGTAAACGGAATTTTCAGTGCATTCGCCAATTACAAAAGCGGCACTACAGCCTGGGACAATTCACTCGACATTGGTTATGGATTTCTGAATCAGAATGTATCAGGTTATAAAAAGACTGATGATAAAATAGATTTCCTGTCGAAATATGGTCGTAAAGCATTCTCCGATTTCTACTACAGTGCGCTTGTAAATTTCAAGACACAGTTCACACCGGGTTACAATGCCACCAACACAAAAATTTCAAATCTTCTGGCTCCTGGCTATTTGCTCGGCGCTATTGGTATGAATTATCAGCCTGATAAATACTTCAATGTATTCCTGGCTCCGTTTACAGGTAAAATGACGATTGTAAACGACACAGCGCTTTCAAATGCGGGAGCATTTGGAGTTACGCCGGGAGAAGTGACACGTTCGGAATTCGGGGGTTATACGCGCATTATTTATTCGCGAAACGACTTTAAGGCTGAGCTACTCAAAAATCTGTCCTTTACCACCAAACTTGATCTTTTTTCAAACTTCCTCAACCAACCACAAAACATCGACGTAAGCTGGGAAACGCTTATTGCCATGAAAGTAAACAAACATCTTTCGGTAAGCCTCAATACACATTTACTTTACGATGCCGACACCAAATGGGAAGATACCAACAACGATGGTACGCCCGACAAAGCCAGGGTCCAGTTTAAAGAAATTCTGGGTGTAGGATTTTCGTATAAATTCTGAGAGACAACAACCACTATACTACAAAAACAAAAGCCTTACCGGAATCCGGTAAGGCTTTTGCCACTTTTATAAAACATATATTTTGCTAATTATTTCTTAGCTTCGGCTACAACAGCCTCTTTCTTACGAAGACGTTTGTAAATTTCGTATGTAATTGGCGAAGCCACAAATACTGAAGAATATGTACCGATAGCAATACCAAACAACATAGCAAAGATAAATCCGCGGATAGTTTCACCACCAAAGATAAATATAGCAATCAACACAACCAGTGTACTCATAGAAGTACTGAAAGTACGACTCAAAGTAGAGTTAATGGCATCATTCATTACAGTTTTTCTATCTCTCTTTGGATACAAACCAACGTTTTCACGGATACGGTCGAAGATAATCACAGTATCGTTCACCGAATAACCGACCACAGTAAGAATGGCCGCTATAAACGACTGGTCAATTTCCATTGAGAAAGGCATAATACTGTAAAGTAACGAGAATGATCCGATAGTGATAATGGCATCATGTATCAAAGCTACGGTCGCTCCAAGCGCATACGACAGTTCGCGGAATCGGATAAAAATGTAAAGACCAATAGCTAAAATCGCAAATAACACAGCCCAGATAGCAGCAGTTTTGATATCATCCGCAATTGTAGGTCCTACTTTTTGTGAACTCTGAATATTCTCATCCACAAATACATCTTTTGTAACTCCTTCTTTCAAAAGCGTTTTCAGACCCTGATATAATTTATCTTCAATTTCATCATCTATAGTTTCAGAGTTTTCATTGATCTTGTATTTAGTTGAAACACGAACCTGATTGTCAGACCCGATGGTAATCACCTGAACTGAAGTTCCTTCGAACTGACCTTCGAGTAGATCGCGTACCTCGTCCGTTTTCACAGACTGATCGAAACGAACCACATAGTTGCGTCCACCACTAAAGTCAACACCTAAGTTCAAGCCGCGTGTTGCAAACGAAATTACACTTACAAGAAGTAACACTCCCGAAATATAATAGGCAATTTTTCTATACCCAATAAAGTTAATGCTTAATCCCTGGAACCAGTTCTTTGTAAATTCAGTCGTAAACGGAAGTTCTTTGGCCTTTTCGCGTTTCGCATACATTTCGAGCATCAAACGGGTAAGGAACACCGAAGTAATAAAAGAAGTTACAATACCAATCATCAAGGTATTTGCAAAACCCTTGATAGGACCAGTACCGAACACTGACAATACAACACCTGTGATAAACGTAGTTAACTGTCCATCCACAATGGCAGAAATAGCATTTTTATAACCATCGGTAATAGCACGGTTCATCGTTTTACCGGCGCGTAACTCTTCACGAATACGTTCGTAAATAATTACGTTACCATCCACAGCCATACCCAAGGTCAATACAATACCGGCAATACCAGGCAATGTAAGTACTGCTGAGAAGGAAGCAAGAATACCCATAAGGAAGAATACGTTGGCAAACAAAGCCACATCGGCAATAAGTCCCGGCACTTTACCATAATAAAGAATCATGTAAAGCAATACAAGTACAAATGCGATAATAAACGAAATAAAACCGCTGTTAATCGCATCCTGTCCGAGCGAAGGGCCAACCACATCTTCCTGAACAATTCGTGCAGGAGCAGGCATTTTACCTGATTTCAGAGTGTTTGCCAAGTCCTTTGCTTCTTCTACAGTAAAGTTACCTGTAATCTGTGAGCTACCTCCGGTAATCTCACCATTTACAGTTGGGAAAGAGTAGATATAACCATCGAGTGCAATTGCAATTGATTTACCAATATTATCTTTGGTCATACGAGCCCATGTCTTAGCTCCTTCAGCATTCATAGTCATACTTACATTGGCGTAAGCTGATGTTTGAGAGAAGTCGGCTTTGGCATCGGTAATTACATCTCCTGCAAGTGGCGCACGTCCATCGCGGTTGGTAATTTTGATAGCAACCAACTGGAAGAACTCACCTTTTGCATCAATAGCTTTTACAGTCCAGCGCAAACCAAGGTCGCGTGGCAATACTTCTTTCACCTGTTTAGTGGCAAAGTATCCATTAATTTTAGCTGTATCCTTGCTGTGAGCCAAACCAACAACAGGGCCGCCGCTAATCTGACCATTAGGACCACCTACCTGAAGCACAGCAAACAAAGGATTTTCTTTGATAGCCTGCTGAGCAAGTTTGGTCGAATCGGTAGCAGTTTGAGTTTTTTGTGTAAGCGCAGCTTTTAGGCTATCAACACCGGTAGCTGTATTTACTGCAGTAGCAGTAGTATCAGCCACAGTAGCAGCTGAATCAACAGCTACAGTAGTACCTGCTTTTGCCATCGCTCCCAGAACCTGATTAGCCTGCGAGATATTATTAATAATTTCGCTCAGTTCATAAGTTTCCCAGAATTCGAGATTGGCAGAACCCTGAAGGAGTTTACGCACACGCTCAGGCTCTTTTACACCCGGAAGTTCGATAAGGATACGACCGGTATTGTTATTGTCGCGCTGAATATTGGGTTGAACCACACCAAAACGGTCGATACGGGTACGCAACACATTGAAAGAATTGCTGATAGCACCATCAATTTCTTCTTTCAGCACTTTGATCACATCTTCGTTCGAAGTTGTCAGCGATATTTTATCTTTCAATTCAAAAGTACTAAAGACTGTAGCCAGTTTTGCATTCGGATCAAGCTCTTTATAAGCCTGCACGAACAAATCGAGGTACTGAACCTGACTGTTGGTTTTCTGACGTTCGCTGGCCAATGCCAATGCCTGATTGAAATTTGGCGAGGTGTTGTGACCTGAAAGCGAGCGGATAATATCCGGCACCGACACTTCGAGCGTTACGTTCATACCACCTTTTAGGTCGAGACCAAGATTGATTTCTTTTTCGCGACACTCCTTGAGGGTATAACCCAACCATACCTTTTCATTTGCGATAGAATCCAGATACTGGAATTCTTTCATTTTGTCCCCTGCTGCGTATTCAATCGCTTTTTTATTGTAGGTACTGGTAACAACAGAAAAGGACAGGTAAAACAAGCACACAAGAGTGAGTGCTACTGCAAAAATCCTGATAAGTCCTTTGTTTTGCATGGAAATTTTATATTTAAAGATAAAACATTAATAATTCGATTTTTTCAAACGAGGTGCAAATATAGTATTTTTTTTATTATAAACATAAAATTGAGCCAAACTGAATTTCAAATGTAAAAAATCATCGGAATATCCAGATAAAACACACTCAACAGTATTTATAATGTTGCAATTGCAGCTTTCGAAGCCATACCGCAATCCTTAGAAAGAAAGCACTTTTACAAAAAGAAAAATGCGGCGAAGAGAAGTTTTGCAAGCAACTACTTATCGCGGCCTTCGGGATAAGAGAAGAATGTAAAATTCACATTCCCGTAGTGTCGGTGTTCGAGAAAGCAGGAATGCTCAGAGAAATCATTTTTAGCCGAATGTTCGAGCACGAACAAACCATCGGACTGAAGCACTCCGGCGGCAAGCACCAAATCGGGAATTTGATTCAGATTGGGCAAATCGTAAGGAGGATCAGCAAAAATCACATCGTATTTCGAATATCCTGATTTCAGAAATTTGAAAACGTCGGTTTTCATCAACGTGAGGTTCTCAATTTTCAGCTCCTGGCAAACCTTACGAATAAATGTGCACTGACGGTCGTTTTGCTCCACGCTTACAACTGCATCGGCTCCCCGCGATACAAATTCGATGCCCACTCCTCCTGTTCCGGCAAAGAGATCGAGCATGCGAATGCCTTCGAGATCAATCCGGTTATTGAGCAGATTGAAAAGACCTTCTTTCGCAAAATCGGTTGTAGGCCGTGCTGTGATATTACCCGGAGCACTGATACGTCTGCCTTTATATTTTCCGCTGATTATTCTCATTGTTTGTGATTGATTTCGCAAATTGAAAAGTATTTTTCCAATACGCTTTGATAATCGGTTTTCCTGTCGGCATTGTATAGTTTCAACGAAACACGATATGTATCAATATTATGCAGACCTGAAATCTTCAACAAATAGTATAGCAGATCCTCGGCCGTTTTGCACTGTAAGCTATTGACCAACAAAGGCCTACCTGCATCAAAAACCATAAAATCAACAACCCCTGATCTAAAAAAAGCATAAAATGCCGTATCGGCCGACAATGGCACATTATCGGCCATAAAAGCCGACAAATGATGCTCGGGAACTAATTCGGGCAGGGTTGTTTGCAATGCTTCGTTCAGATTGGCAGGTAAAGCGTAAATCAAAAATGCATTCCAGGGGAGAAGTTCATTTTCCACCACACTCATATTACCCGGCAAGTCGGGATAAACAAAACGCAAAAGCGCAGTTTCGTCGCCAACTCTGAAAATACCTGCAGGCGCCGTGCTGTAAAAATCGCTTTCCACTATAATACGCACAGTTCCAAAGTTCATGTTTAGCTCCTCCTGCCCCGACAAAAGATCGAGAATGTCATCGGTGCTAAGCTCGGCAAGCACAGCATTTACATGCCTTGACACTACCGTTTTCTTATCTTCACCCGATACAAACAAAGAAAATCCATCCGGGAAAAACCGGATGGATAAACAATATTGAGTATTATTTGCAACAGGGTTATAATCCATTACTCACATTTATTTTAGCCCACAGGCCGGGGAAAATTATTCCCAGTTACCCGCATTGTTATTCGGTGCGTCAACCGAACCTACTTTCAGGCCGGGGAATCTGTCGAGTTTACGTTGTACGTCGATCACATTCAATACTTCCTGACGATCGAGGTCGTACAAATATGTTTTATATTCAACAGAAGCTTCAAAAAGCGCCATCTGAATGCCGGTAGCATTGAAATAGCTGTTATTCACTTTCAGGTCGAATTTTTTATTTTCAGAAAATGGTACAATTGCAATCTGATCGATTGTTTCTTTTGTGAAACGAGTTCCGTATACAGCTTTAATCAGGTCGAGATAAGCTGTATCACGACGGAAATTCTGCAAGCCGTTGGCCATAATTTCCTGCATATTGCCTTTACGTACAATGGCAGCAGCTTTAGCTTCGGTAAGACCAGCTTCGAGTTGCTTGTCAGAAAGAGAACCTTCTTTCAAAACCGATTTTTTCTTTGCTGTCTTCAGGAAACCGATAAGCTCATCGAAATTAGCAGTATAACCGCCTTTCTGATCTTTAAATTCGGTCTGAGCTGAACGAATATCAATCAGTCGCTGAATAATTACCTTTTCTCTTGCTTCTTTTGTTTCAGCAAATCGTATCGGCGTCTGAATACTCATTACACAAAAATACGCCAACAAACCAATGGAGATTACAAGCAAAATCTTAATTACTGTTTTCATACAATATATATTTTTTAAAAGGATCGCATGTAACTTATCGTACTTATTCCGACGAGCAGTTTCACACTGAAATATTTATTTTTAAAATTTAATCCTCCGTATACAAAAAAACAGGGTTACTTATAATTAGCAAAACATCAACACCTATTTTTCAGCTTGCAAATTTAGAAAAGAAAATCCAATACACCATCCTTCATTGAATTTTTTTTCGTTGTTTTTTCACCCTTTACTGCATTATTAAGAGATTTCAGCATTTTTTCGAAGGAATTTAAGACAGTTGCTGGATTTTGTGTTGTATATTTGCATCAATTAATGCTTAACATTAGCGCTGCATGTCTGTAAACCACTTAGCTCCCGTACGCATATTATACCAAAACTTATTGCGTAACCACCACACTCTTTTCAGTTATAACGAGCGCCGCGAAATTAAATTGTGGTTAAAGCAATACTATCAACCAGCAAACAATAAACAGCCGGCTTTTGGACACACGCTGCCCGACAAACTGTGTATTGCCGACACTATTTTGAATGAACTCGGCCTTGGCAAAGCAGCCATTTTAAGCATCTTTTTTCAGGAAGCTGTTGAAAAAAAGGTGCTTACAATTTCAGAAATTGAGAAAAAATTCAATACACCTGTAGCCTCAATCATTCAGGGCATTACCCGTGTACGCGAACTTTACGAAAGAAACACTTCGCTCGAAACCGAAAATTTCCGCAAGCTTTTTCTCACCTTTGCCGAGGACATACGTGTCATTCTGATTATTATTGCCGAGCATCTCCAAATGATGCGCACACTGGCACATTATGTATCGGAAAACCGCATGAATGTAGCACGCGAAAGTTCGTTTCTGTATGCTCCACTGGCGCATCGCATGGGACTTTATGCCATTAAAACTGAACTCGAGGATTTATCGCTCAAGCACACCAACCGCGAAATTTACAGCGAGATAGCCCATAAACTAAACGAAACAAAGCGTTCGCGCGAAAAATACATCTCTGAATTTATTGGCCCGTTGAAAGATAAACTCAACGAACTGGGTTTCGAATTCAGCATAAAAGGTCGTACAAAGTCTATTCATTCTATTTATAATAAAATGAAGAAACAGAATACGCCTTTCGAAAATATTTATGACTTGTTTGCTATTCGCATTATTTTCGATGTACCTGCAGACAAAGAAAAAGCCGCTTGCTGGCAGGCCTATTCCATTGTGGCCGATATGTATCAGCCAAATCCGAAACGTTTGCGCGACTGGCTATCCATCCCAAAATCAAACGGATATGAGAGCTTGCACACCACAGTGCTCGGACCACAGGGAAAATGGGTGGAGGTACAGATTCGTACTGTGCGTATGGACGAAGTGGCCGAAAAAGGACTTGCAGCCCACTGGAAGTACAAAGGCATAAAAGGTGAAAGCGGAATGGACGAATGGCTGAAAAACATTCGTGAAATTCTGGAAAATCCGGAGCTAAATGCAGTGGACTTTATGGACGAGTTCAAATTGAACCTTTACGACAAAGAAGTTTTTGTGTTTAGTCCCAAAGGCGATTTACACAAACTACCCAAAGGTGCCACAGCGCTCGATTTTGCATTTTCTATTCATTCTAATCTTGGTTCGAAATGCGTGGGGGCAAAGGTGAATGGGAAAAATATGCCCATTAAGTATGTGCTCAACAATGGCGATCAGGTGGAAGTGCTTACTTCGCCCACACAGAGACCAAACGCAGCATGGCTGAATGTGGTCACAACCTCCAAGGCTAAAAACAAAATTCGTCAGGCTCTGAAAGAAATTGAATTTAAAGATGCTGAGATTGGCCGTGAAACATTGATTCGCCGTTTTAAAAACTGGAAAATCGATCTTGAGGATGGGAAAATTTCCCGCCTTGCTAAAAAGAAGGGATTTAAAACTGTAAGCGACTTTTATCAGGAAATTGCACGCGAAAAGATTGACATTCTCGATGTGCGCGAGGCTTATCTGGATATCGATAAAAAAGAATATCCGGCTGATTTGGCTGAATTACGCAGTGCCGAATCGTTTACAGCCAGTCCAGCAACTTCCGAAATTTCAGGAAAGGACGATGTGCTGGTCATCGGACAGGATTTGAAGAACGTAGATTTTAAACTTTCGAAATGCTGTAATCCCATTTATGGCGACGAAGTTTTCGGGTTTGTGTCGGTCACAGGCGGCATCAAAATTCACCGTACCGACTGTCCCAATGCGCCACAAATGATTGCGCGCTTTGGCTACCGCATTGTAAAAGCGCGATGGTCAGGTAAATCGCAGGGCTCACAATACCCTATTACACTGCGCATTGTTGGCCACGACGACATTGGAATTGTGACGAATATAACTTCGCTTATTTCAAAAGAAAAAAACATCTCGTTGCGTTCCATTTCCATCGATTCGAATGCCGGACTTTTTCAGGGTAATCTGACTGTGATGGTTGACGATCTGAAAGACCTTGAGAACATTGTAAAAAAAATAAGACTTATAAAAGGAGTAAAAAATGTATCGAGGTCGTAAATCGACATTAAGCAGACGAAATACACCTTAAAAGAACTTATCAAACTACCGCTTCTGTTCAGATTTCGTTGAAAAAAGACTATATTTGCAAGCTTAAAAACAAAATTCATTACTGCTTAATTTTCAAGACCATAACACAAATAAGCAGTTTATTTACTTATCATTCACGCCTTATGAATATATTTCAGGATACCGGAAAATATGTGCTTTTGATGAAACGTGTGCTTGTAATACCCGACCGTTGGCGCATGTTTTTCCGTCAGTTTCCCAAGGAACTCGAAAAACTCGGTTTGCAGTCCTTGCCTATCGTCATTATTATCTCCATTTTTATCGGAGCCATTATGACCATACAAACCAAACTCAATACCGAAAATCCATTGTTACCGGCCTACAGTACCGGACTTGTGACTCGTGATACACTTTTACTCGAATTTTCATCTACCATTTTATGTCTTATTCTGGCCGGGAAAATCGGATCGAATATTGCATCCGAAATTGGCACAATGCGCATAACCGAACAAATTGACGCCCTCGAAATTATGGGTGTAAATTCGGCCAACTTTCTGATTCTGCCCAAAATTGCAGCTTTCGTAATCATGATGCCTTTTCTGGTTGTTTTTAGTATGGCTGTGGGTCTGATAGGAGGTTATCTGGTGGGAGTTTTTACCGACATTATTACCGTGGCCGATTATTTATTAGGAATTCAGTATGCATTTATACCATATTATGTATTTTATTCGTTAGTAAAATCTGTGGCTTTTGCCTTTATCATTTCTTCAGTGGCTGCCTTTTATGGATATTTTGCCAACGGAGGTGCGCTCGATGTGGGAAAAGCCAGTACCAATGCAGTGGTAAACAGCAGCATTCTTATTCTCTTTTTCAACCTGCTGATTACCAATATTATGCTTAATTAGAAATACATTCGCGAAAAAATAACATTTATGAGAAAAGACCGTATTTTGTGGGCCGACGACGAAATTGATTTGCTTCGCGCCTACGTTTTATTCCTCGAAGAAAAAGGTTACGAAGTAGTAACCGCAACCAATGGAAAAGATGCGGTGGAGCTATGCCAGAAAGAATCGTTCGACATTATTTTTCTCGACGAAAACATGCCCGGGCTTAGCGGACTTGAAACGCTGGCTTTGATCAAGGATATTGACCCTAATGTGCCTATGGTAATGATTACCAAAAGCGAAGAGGAAAATATTATGAATATGGCCATTGGCAACAAAATTGCCGACTACCTCACCAAGCCTGTGAATCCCAGCCAGATACTTCTAACGCTGAAGAAAAATATCCATAAAAAAGAAATCGTATCCGAGCACACCACTACTTCGTATCGTACCGAGTTTGGTAAAATTGGTATGCAAATAAACGACTCACTAACTTACGACGATTGGGTGGAAGTGTACAAAAAGCTGGTTTACTGGGAGCTTGAACTTGCCGAAACTGACAATGGTATGGACGAAATGCTGCGAATGCAGAAAACCGAAGCTAACAATACTTTCAATAAATTTGTAAAACGAAATTATCAGTCATGGTTTGAGAACCCGGAAAATCGCCCACTGCTCAGTCCCGATATTTTTAAAACCAAGGTATTCCCATTGCTCGACAAAGGCGAAAAGGTTTTCTTTATACTTGTCGATAATTTTCGGTACGATCAGTGGAAGGTAATTCGCGAAATGATGAGCGAACTGTTTACTTTCACCGACGAAGGTCTGTATTGCAGCATGTTGCCCACCGCCACGCAATATGCCCGAAACGCTATTTTCTCCGGACTCTTGCCTTTGCAGATTCAGCAAATGTTTCCCGGGCTTTGGGTGGACGAAGACGAGGATGAGGGCAAGAACCAGAACGAAAAAGACTTGATTGAAACACAGTTAAAACGTTACCGAAAGAATTACAGCTTTTCGTATCACAAAATAAACGAGTCGGCTTTTTGCGAAAAGGTCATCGACCAGCTTCCGCGTTTCGAACAAAACCAGCTTAATGTGATTGTGCTGAACTTTATCGACATGCTTTCGCACGCCCGCACCGAATCGAAAATGATGCGCGAACTGGCCAACGACGAACAGGCTTATCGCTCACTTACCGTTTCGTGGTTTAAGCATTCGCCTACCTATGAGCTTATGAAAGCCATTGCCCGTCGTGGACACAAGGTGATTTTCACTACCGATCACGGCACTATTCGTGTGGACAATCCGATAAAAGTGATTGGCGACAAAAACACAAATGTAAATCTCCGGTACAAAGTAGGTAAAAACCTGAGCTATAACAAAAAAGAGGTTTTCGAAGTAATGCAACCAGCAAAAATCGGTTTGCCAAGTCCGAATGTAAGTTCAGCCTATATTTTTGCAGGCAACGACGACTTTTTTGCGTACCCGAACAACTACAACCATTATGTGAGCTATTATAAAAACACATTTCAACATGGCGGAATTTCGCTCGAAGAAATGCTGATACCGCTGGTGGTAATGGAGCCTAAGTAAAGGCTGCCCATAAATCTGCCCTAACCCCCTGAAGGGGGAATAAGAGAGTATCATAGAACTAACTTTCCCATAAATGGGAACATAAATTACAATTGATAATTATTAATTATTTTGAGAAATAACGATAAAAAAAATGAATAACGATAAAAACATACAAGACAAGAGTAACTCCAGTTCCCCCTTTAGGGGGTTAGGGGGCAGCTTAGGGGTTGGGGGTCATTCATATACCAACGTAAAAGACCTCGGCAATTTGCAGGAGGCAATTAAGGAAGCGTTGGAAATAAAGAAAAACCGTTTTGGCTACAAACATTTGGGCGAAAACAAGACATTGTTGATGGTATTCTTCAATTCTAGTTTACGTACACGCCTCAGCACTCAAAAGGCAGGAATGAACCTTGGAATGAACACCATGGTGCTCGATGTGAATGCCGGAGCATGGAAGCTTGAAACCGAACGTGGCGTAGTAATGGATGGCGACAAGCCCGAACACATTCTGGAAGCTATTCCCGTAATGGCCAGCTATTGCGATGTGATTGGCGTGCGTGCCTTCGCGCAGTTCGAAAGCAAGGAGTTTGATTATCAGGAAACCATTATCAATCAGTTTATCAAATATTCCGGAAAACCGGTTTTCAGCATGGAAGGTGCCACTTCGCATCCTTTGCAGGCTTTTGCCGACCTGATTACCATTGAGGAGTTCAAAGAAACGCCCCGTCCGAAAGTGGTTTTGACCTGGGCTCCGCATCCAAAAGCATTGCCGCAGGCTGTTCCAAATTCGTTTGCCGATTTTATGAACGATGCCGATGTGGATTTTGTAATTACACATCCCGAAGGTTACGAGTTGGCGCCAGAATTTGTGCGCGGTGCACGTGTGGAATACGACCAAATGAAAGCTTTCGAAGGTGCTGATTTTATTTATGCCAAAAACTGGGCAGCATATCAGGATCCGAACTACGGAAAAATACTAAGCACCGACCGTTCGTGGACAGTGAGCGACCGCCAAATGGCTGTAACCAACAATGCGCGTTTCATGCACTGTCTGCCCGTGCGACGCAATATGATTGTGACCGACGAAGTAATCGAAGGTCCACGCTCAATTGTGATACCCCAAGCAGCCAACCGCGAAATTTCTGCTCAGGTTGTGATAAAAAGATTACTTGCCCCCTAACCCCCTGGAGGGGGAATTATTCGCGACAAGAAAACTTTTAAGAGTCAATTAAAAATATTATACAATGAATAATTCAGATAAAGGTAATAATCCCCCTCTCACTCCCCCTTTAGGGGATCGGGGGGCTGGTATAGAAAGAGTAATTGCGTCGATACGCAACGTACCCGATTTTCCAAAACCGGGAATATTATTTAAAGATATTTCAACAGCACTGAAAGATGCTGAAGTGCTGCGGTTTATTGCCGACGAATTGTACGAATACTACAAGGATAAAGGCATTACCAAAGTGGTGGGCGTTGAAAGTCGTGGTTTTGTACTCGGAAGTATCCTGGCCTATAAATTAGGGGCCGGATTCGTACTTTTACGTAAACCGGGCAAACTGCCATCGGAAACTTTCCGCTACGAATACGACCTGGAATATGGTAGCGACGCGCTCGAAATTCACAAAGATGCCATTGAAGAAAATGATGTGGTTTTGCTGCACGATGACCTTCTGGCTACAGGCGGAAGCGCCGGAGCAGCACTGAAACTTATCAGCATGTTCAAACCTTCATCTGTTCTGGTGAGCTTTATGATTGAACTTGAATTCCTCAATGGCCGCCCGAAACTCGAAGGTACTGAGGATATTCATTCGTTGATAAAATTCTAAGTACGGACAGAATCCTTGAAAAGTGACCATAATAACGATTTTGTCGATTTTTTTGAATAAAATCATATTTTAAAATCAACTTTCTATGGAAAATCACACAAGCATTAAGTTCTTCGAATCCAAACGTATTCGCACACATTGGGACGAAAACGAAGAAAAATGGTATTTTTCGGTAGTAGATGTTGTTGAAGCACTAACCGATAGTCTTAATGCAAGAGATTATTGGTTTAAAATGAAGACACGCGTAAAGTCAGAAGATGGAATTGAGTTGTCGACAATTTGTCGACAACTCAAATTAGTTTCTTCAGACGGAAAGCGCTACGCAACTGATTGTGCCGACACAAAAGCCTTGTTTCGTATCATTCAATCCATCCCTTCGCCCAAAGCAGAGCCTTTCAAACAATGGCTTGCTAAAGTGGGTTACGAGCGTATGCAGGAAATTCAGGATCCGGCTCAGGGACTCGACAGAGCACGCGAAAACTGGCGAAAGCTCGGACGCAGCGAAAAGTGGATTCAGCAACGAATGATGGGACAGGAAACCCGCAATAAGCTTACTGATTATTGGAAAGATGCAGGAATTAAAAAAGAAGATGAGTTTGCTATGCTCACCAATATCATTCATAAGGAATGGGCGGATCTTACTGTAAAAGAGCACAAAGTGCTGAAAGGTTTAAAAACTCAGAACCTGCGCGATCACATGAGCGAAGGAGAATTAATTTTTACAGCGCTTGCTGAACTCTCGACTCGACAAATTGCTGAAACAGAAAATGCTAAAGGATTAAATGAAAATGCTAAAGCAGGAAAAAAAGGAGGTGCTGTTGCCAAAAATGCCCGCAAGGAACTGGAAGAGCAAACAGGTAAAAGTGTGATCACAGGTGAGAATTTTCTACCACCAAAAACAGATAAAAAACAAATAAAATAACCAAATCACTTTATGACACTTTGTGTCCTTAGTGCCTTAGTGGTAAAAAACAATGAATAAACTTACACTCGTAAAAGTCGGAGGTAAAATTGTAGAAGACTCCGAAACGCTCAAACAATTGCTATCCGATTTTTCAAAAATTGAAGGACACAAAGTACTCGTGCATGGCGGCGGTCGCTCGGCTACTGCTCTTGCGACTAAACTCGGTATCGAAAGCCAAATGGTAAACGGACGCCGTATTACCGATGAGGAAACGCTGAAAGTAGTCACTATGGTGTATGGCGGATTGGTTAACAAGCAAATTGTAGCCGGACTGCAGGCCATTGGCGTAAATGCGCTCGGACTTACAGGCGCCGACCTGAACTATATGCGTTCCGAAAAACGCCCTGTAAAGGATGTGGATTATGGATTTGTAGGCGATGTAAAAGAAGTGAATGCGGACATTCTGGCCGATCTGATTGCGCGTGGTGTAGTGCCGGTTCTAGCGCCACTTACACACGACAATGCGGGAAATATGCTGAATACAAATGCAGATACTATTGCCGGAGAAGCCGCCAAAGCGCTTGCAAAACATTTCGAAGTGACATTGATGTTTTGTTTCGAGAAAAAAGGCGTATTAATGAGCGAAACCGACGATGAAAGTGTGATTGCAGAAATAACACCGGCGCTTTTCGAAAAATATGTAGCCGAAGGAATTATCAACGGAGGCATGATTCCCAAACTCGAAAACTCATTCGATGCTATAAACGCCGGAGTAAAACAGGTGGTAATTACGAGGGCTGACTTGATTCACACCAATGGCGGAACAAAAATCAGAAAATAAAAACAATCATTATGAAACAAATCTCACTTATTATTGCACTGATAATGAACATCACACTCATTTCTGCACAGGAAGAAATTAAACTTTATCCCAAAGGTACTCCCGAAAGTAACGGACTTGAAAACAGAGAAAAATTCCGCGATCCTGAATTTATCGTGGATATCAGCGAACCGCGTATGTATGCATATCCGGCTCCTAAAGAAACTGCCAACGGAACAGCCGTACTTATTTGCCCCGGAGGAGGATATTCAGGCGTTTCGCAAATAAAAGAAGGTTCAGAGTTTGCCGAATGGTTCAATAAAATGGGCATAAGTGCATTTGTGCTTTACTACCGCATGCCTAATGGAAATCATTTTATTCCGCTGAAAGATGCGCAAACCGCGCTTGCCATTATTCATAAAAATGCAAAAAAATGGAATATCGATAAGAAAAAAATCGGAATAATGGGATTTTCAGCCGGAGGACATCTTGCAGCTACAGCAGGAACTCATTTCAAAACCAAAACACAACGTCCGGCTTTTATGTTACTTGCATATCCGGTAGTGACAATGGATAAAAATGTGACTCATGGAGGTTCACGCAATAATTTGCTGGGCAAAAATCCATCTGAAGAAATGGTGAAGCTTTACTCAAACGAACTTCAGGTAACAAAAAAAACACCGCCCACATTTTTGGTTCATGCCAAAGACGATGGTGCTGTGCCCATTGCCAACAGCGAAAACATGCTGAAAGCGCTTGAAGCGAAAGGCGTTCCAGCCAAACTCGTGGCTTACGACAAAGGCGGACATGGTTTTGGTATGCGAAAACGCAACATTCCTGCCGATAACTGGCCCGAAGAACTTAAAAACTGGATGATTGATCAGAAACTGATCAACCCGTAAATAAATATTTCATCTACAGCTACAAAGCCTATGAACCCAATGATATTCGAACTTACACAGGATGCGGTACAGTTGCTTCGCGATATGATTTCAATTGAATCGTTCAGTCGCGAAGAAAAAAATGTGGCCGATTTTCTCGAACGTTACATTGAATCGAAAGGTTATGTGGCTTCGCGCAGCGGAAATAATATCTGGTTGCTGAGTCCGGGATTCGACACAGCAAAGCCAACCATTTTACTGAATTCGCATATTGATACGGTAAAACCTGTTTCGGGCTGGACCAGAAATCCCTTTGGAGCCGAAATCGAAAACGGAAAATTATATGGTTTGGGAAGTAATGATGCCGGTGCAAGTGTGGTAAGTTTACTTCATGCATATTTCAGTCTGACACAGCACGAACAAAGCTACAACCTGATTTTTGCAGCCTCTGCCGAGGAAGAAGTTTCGGGGAAAAATGGCATTGAGAGTTTAATTCGCGAACTTCCGAAAATCGATTTTGCCATTGTGGGCGAACCTACCGGAATGCATTTGGCTGTGGCCGAAAAAGGCCTGATGGTGCTCGATTGTGTGGCTTACGGTAAAGCCGGACACGCAGCCCGCAACGAAGGCGAAAATGCCATTTATAAAGCTTTAAAAGATGTGGCTTGGTTCGAAAATTATGAGTTTGCGAAAAAATCGGAACTGCTCGGGCCTGTGAAAACTACTGTCACACAGATAAATGCAGGCACTCAACACAATGTTATTCCCGATAAGTGCAGCTTTGTGGTAGATGTACGAAGCAACGAACTGTATTCCAACGAAGAGCTGCTTTCGGAGATCAGGAAAAATGTAAGCTGCGAAGTTCAGGCGCGTTCCACCCGATTAAATTCCAGTGCCACTCCGCTGCAACATCCGGTTGTGAGGCGCGCTTTGGAATTACAACGCAACACTTACGGCTCTCCCACCCTTTCCGATCAGGCACTAATGCCTTTTGCCAGTGTAAAAATGGGTCCTGGCGAGTCAGCACGTTCGCACACAGCTGATGAGTTTATTCTGGTTTCGGAAATCGAAGAGGCCATTGAACTGTACACTAATTTGCTGAACGGACTAAAGATATAAGTTTATAAAAAGTGACTGCATCCTTTCATTTTGTTATTATTAAAACAATCAAAAAGCCTGACTTTTCAAAAAAGCAGGCTTTAAACTTTTAGTTCGAAAAGAAATTTGTATTTTTGCAAATCAATAAACAACCGGTTGTTTGGCTTTAAACAAACTGATAAGCACCGGAATTTGACATAAAAAAGATGAGTTTAGTAGAAAAAATTAAATCAGCCAAAACCACAGCTTTCTCGTTCGAACTTTTACCTCCTTTGAAAGGAAACGGCATCGACGGTGTTTATCGTACCATTGATGCTTTGCGCGAATTCGACCCGAAATACATAAACATTACCACGCATCGCAGCGAAATGGTGTTTCGCGAAACCGCTCAGGGACTTTTCGAGCGTGTAGCTGAACGCCATCGTCCGGGCACAGTGGCCATTGCAGCTGCCATTCAGAACAAATATAAAATTACGGTTGTACCACATATTATTTGCAGCGGATTTACAAAAGATGAAACCGAATACGCACTTATCGACCTGCAGTTTCTGGGCATTACCGATTTGCTGTTGCTTCGTGGCGACAAAGCCAGGCACGACCGTGAATTTGTGCCTACGGGACATCGCTATGCCACCGAACTTCAGGGACAGGTAAATACTTTCAACAAAGGACTCTTTCTCGATGGATCGGAAATGAAATCGCTCACTCCGTTTTCGTACGGAATGGCTTGCTATCCTGAGAAACACGAGGAAGCCCCCAACATGGACTCAGAACTTTTTTATGCCAAAATGAAAGTGGATGCAGGTGCCGAATATCTTGTAACGCAAATGTTTTTCGACAACGAAAAATACTTTCAGTTTGTGGAAAAATGTCGTGCAGCAGGCATCAACGTACCCATTATTCCGGGCATCAAACCCATCACTTTTATGAATCAGCTTACAGTGCTGCCCAAGATATTTAAAACCGATATTCCTGAAGCTTTTGCGGCAGAATTGCGTAAATGTAAAACCGATGCTGAAGCTGCCGAAGTGGGTGTGGAATGGTGTACAGCGCAAGCCCGCGATCTGATTGCTCAAGGTGTGCCAAGCATTCATTTTTACTCAATGATGGCTACGCAAAGCGTAAAACGAGTGGCGCAAGCGGTTTATTAATTTACGATTTATAATTTAACAGCCCGGCATGGGGGCATATTTAACAAAAAATTCCAGCCAACACTAAAGAAATGAGTTTTATTTTATATTTAATATTCTTCGTATTCATCATCGGCCTTTTTATTTTACTGGCCGTATTCGGATTTATACGCAGAATTCTGGGTTTTGGTCGCCGTCCGAGAAACTTCGGAAATGAACCAACACAAAATCAGTACGAGAATGCCCGCAGTAATCATAAAGAAAAGATTTTTGAGAAAAACGAAGGTGAATATGTGGATTACGAAGAGGTGAAGGACTAAGCATTCTGCACAAATGCCACTTCCTTGAAATAATAAGCGCGAATCTCACCGGTTCGCGTTTTTAGTTTGAGACAACCGTCACTTTCAATCGCAGCAATTTCCGCATCGAAAAAGCCATCGTTATCGCGATAAGTGAAAAAACCGTCCCGGCGGTATAAATTTTCAGAATACTGTTTCTGAATGGCTTCCATATCCATTTTTTTGTATAATTCCTGAATATTTTTCAACAAATCCTGCAAAATGGCTTTCCTACGCTGATTCGCACCTGTAATCTGTCGCAGCGAAACCGGATTTGGCGCATCACTTCTGAATGTTTTCTGATTGACATTCAAGCCAATGCCTACTATACTTGTGTTTAACCTTGTACCCTGAAGTGAGTTTTCAATAAGTATTCCGGCAATTTTTTTATCACCAAAATAAATATCGTTGGGCCATTTAATGCTGAAACCCGTACAGAAAGAATTCAGGGTTCGCAAAATGGCCACACTCACCAACTGCGAAAGTATAAACTGCTCTGTAATAGCAATATGATGCGGATATAACAACACACTGAACAGCAGATTTTTCCCCTTCTCTGCCTCCCACGAATTTCCGGGTTGCCCCTTGCCTGCCGACTGAAAATCGGTACGAAGCACAAAACCTTCGGGCAATTCGTATTCGCGCAGCATTTCTTTCAGAACCAGATTGGTCGAGCGCGTTTCCCTGAGATACATTGATTTCATAATGCTGATTTTACTTCGAAATATCTATCAGAAACTGCTCCATTTTCTTCACTACTTCCGACGAACTGCCATTCGGATTGTTCACAATAATGGCAAATGCAAGTGTCGTGCTTCCCGTTTCCACATATCCGGCATACGATTTTACCTGAGCCAGCGTACCACTTTTAGCAAACACTTTGCCTTTCAGATTCGATTTGGCCAGAAAAGAAGTCAGCGTGCCCGACTTTCCGCTTACGGCCAGACTTTTTTGGAATACTTCAGCATACTTACTTTCTTTGCGCATATAAGTGAGCAGATTTACAAAAAACGCAGCCGAAACACCATTGTTTGGTGACAGACCCGATCCATCATTCATAAAAAGCTGATTCACAGACAAAGCACGCTGACGCCAGAAACTTTCAATCACACTTACAGCCGACTTATTTGTAGCAGGGATGGCTTTTGTTGTGGCAAGATATTTAAAAAGATATTCAGCAAAATGATTGTTGCTTTTCACATTGGTTTCTGTAATAATTTCGCTCAAAGGTGCTGATTGATGGGTATAAATTACTTTTGCGGCTTTGGTGTTAAACAAATCGATTAGTGGAAATTCACTGATACCAAAACCCGCTTCGAGCAACGCAGCATGAAAGTGCTGGGCAAGCAACAAACCCGGATTTGGAATATCGCCTTTCACAGCAAATTCATCTTTGTTAGCCGGAATTTCGCCAAACAAAGTGCGCGAGCCCGAAAAAGGTTCGCCATAAAAATAAGCATTATCGTAACCAATACTGGCCGACATTACATAATTTTGAAACGACATGCCCGCAATTTCAGGCTCAGCGCGAACAATCTCGGTAGGCGTACCCACTTTACCCGATTTTAAAATAAGTCTGAAAGTATTATCGAGGTACGAAATGCCATGAATGCCCGGCGCATAATAATTGCCCATATCTTCCCAAATCCAGCGCGGATTCACAACTTGCTGATCGAAAACAGATGTATTGGCTATAATACGACCATTAATCTTCTTAATACCAGCCGATTTTACAGCTTGCACCCATTTATTCATAAAATCCTGATCGCCCATTTTTGCTGAACCTAAAGTGGGATCGCCGCCACCGCGAATAATGAGATTGCCATTCAAAACCCCATCTTTCAGTTCTCCGTCCATTTCGAGCGTAGTGCTAAAGCGGAAATCCGGGCCGAACATTTCGAGCGCAGTGGCTGTGGTTACCAACTTCATGGTTGAAGCAGGCACAGCCGAATTATTGGCTCTGTAGCTATAAAGTGATTTGTTGGATTTCAAATCTTTTACCAACAGGCTGATATTTGCATTGTTCAAAAGCGGATTTTGTACAAAATCTGCAAGCGCACTCTGAGCCATCAAACCCACGCTAAACAAAAAAAGAAATGTCGGAAGCAATAAACGTTTCATAAGTTTAACTTTAATTGAAATTTTCACAAAAGTAAAAAGATAAAATCAGAATAAAGAATCTGCCGGAAAAAAATATGAGCTGAAATTAAAGATTCCTGAATTATCGAAAACTGTTCGACCGAATTTTCAAATCTCAAATCTCAAATCTTTTTCTCCATTTCCAGCATTTTTACTTTCAACTCCAAACCCCAGCGAAAGCCACCCAAAGCTCCATCGCTGCGCAACACACGGTGACAGGGAATAAACCACGCCACAGGATTTGCTCCAATAGCCGTGCCAACTGCTCTGACAGCTTTCGGCTTGCCCACTTTTTGTGCAATTTGCGCATAAGTGGTTGTGCTTCCGACAGGAATTTCGCAAAGAGCATTCCACACATTCAGCTGAAATTCGGTTCCACGTACACACAATTTTGTTTTAGCTTTCTCATCGAAAATTTGTTTGCAAAGCAATTCTGCCTTTGCATTGTTTTCCTGCAATTCAATGTCGTAAAAACGGTTTTTCAAATCCGCAATCGCCGCATTGCGATTTTCGTGGAAGACAAGCGCACTCACTCCATCTTCCGAAAACACGATGGCACATTCGCCAAAAGGCGTAGAGGCAAAACCAAAATCAAGCTGACTAACCGAATTTAATTGTTTCATTTTCATTGTTGTATAAAATTATTTTGGAATGCATAATTTTTAATTTGGAAAAAACCAAAAGCTAACTTACATTTGTTGCAAATGTAATAATTTAATTCAGAACCGATATTTATGACAGTATCAAAACCCGGAATTTCAGTATGCTGGTTACGTCGCGATTTGCGTTTGCACGACAATGCAGCTTTGTTTCATGCCCTGAAAAGCGGTTTTCCTGTACTTCCTGTGTTTATTTTTGACGAAGCAATTCTCAATCAACTCGACGATAAAGCCGATAAACGTGTGGATTTGATTTATCAGATGCTTGAAAATATTCAGCAAAAACTACAACCTACAGAAGGTTCAATCAGGATATTTCACGGGACTGTAAAACAGGCTTTCGAAACACTGACAAGCGAATATGATCTGCAAAAAGTGTTTTGTAACCGCGACTACGAACCTTATGCTTTGCAACGCGATGCCGAAATCAGAGCTTTTCTGAATGCAAAAAACATTGAATTTCACAGCTATAAAGACCAGGTGATTTTTGAATGGAACGAAGTGCTGAAGGCCGATGGAACAGCTTATACTGTGTTTACGCCATATTCCAAAATATGGAAGAAGCATCTATCTGAGATACAAATTCCCGCTTATCCATCAGAAAAGCATTTGGACAATATTTATAAATCTGATAAAAAAGCGTCATTTCCGAAACTTAAAGAAATTGGTTTTCAGAAAACAGGCATTCTGTTTCAAAAGCCAAAAACAGAAATTCATATTATTGAAAAATACCATCTTACCCGCGACATCCCTTCGCTCGAAACGGGTACTACGGGTATGAGTCTGCATTTGCGTTTTGGCACTGTGAGCGTGCGTGAATTGGTGAAAATTGCAAGCATTAGCAACGAAACATGGCTCAACGAACTTATCTGGCGCGAGTTTTTTATGAGTATTCTGATGCATTTTCCGCATGTGGCGAATGGAGCATTCAAAAAACAGTACGAAGCTATTGAATGGCGTAACAACGAAGACGAATTCCAGCGCTGGTGCAATGGCACAACAGGTTTCCCGATAGTGGATGCCGGCATGCGACAACTGAACGAAACCGGGCTGATGCACAACCGCGTACGAATGATTACGGCTTCGTTTCTGGTAAAAGATTTGCTCGTCGACTGGCGCTGGGGCGAAGCATATTTTGCCTCAAAACTGCTCGACTACGACCTTTCGGCCAATAACGGAAACTGGCAATGGGCTGCAGGATGTGGTTGCGACGCAGCGCCTTACTTCCGTATTTTCAATCCGTCAGAACAAACCAAACGTTACGATCCGGAGTTAAAATATATCCGTCGCTGGGTGCCCGAAATCAACGAATTTGGCTATCCGGCTCCAATGGTCGATCACAGTATGGCGCGCGAACGCACACTTAAAGCATTTAAAGAGGGTTTAAATAACATTTAAAAGATTCTGATTCTCAGAACGAAAAACTTTATCTTTGCAGCCGTAAATCAACAAACTCCATTCATGATCGACATTTATCAGGAATATCACATGTATCTGAAACTCGAAAAAGCACTGTCGGACAACACGATAGCTGCTTACGAAGCCGATCTTCAGAAACTGAGAGATTACCTGAAAGATGCACATATCCTGGCTGAAAAAGCAGAAACAGTGCATCTGCGCGATTTTGTCATCGAAATTTCGGACACCGGAGTGCACGCACGTTCGCAGGCGCGCATTATTTCAGGAATAAAATCGTTTTACCATTTCCTGATTTACAAAAAAAAACGCGACGACGACCCGACTGAATTGCTCGAAATGCCCAAAACGGGACTGCATTTGCCCGAAGTACTCTCGGTTGCCGAAATTGATGCCATTGTGGCAGCCATCGATCTTTCGAAAGCCGAAGGACAACGCAACAAAGCCATTATCGAAACACTTTACGGCTCCGGATTGCGGGTTTCGGAACTTATAGGTCTGAAAATGTCGCGCATGTACACGCAGGAAGGTTATATGCTGGTGGAAGGAAAAGGTAGCAAACAACGCCTCGTACCACTTTCGCCACAGGCTTTGAAGCATATTGAACTCTGGCTGACCGACCGTAATTCTCTTAAAATAAAAAAAGGCGACGAGGACATACTGTTTCTCAACCGACGTGGCGGAAGACTGACACGTGCTATGATTTTTACCATTGTAAAAGACCTGACCGCATTAGCCGGCATTCATAAAAATGTGAGTCCGCACACTTTCAGACATTCGTTTGCCACACATTTGCTCGAGAATGGCGCCAATCTGCGTGCCATTCAGCAATTACTCGGGCACGAATCCATTACCACAACCGAGCTTTACACGCACATTGATGTAAATTTTTTGCGACAAACCATTCTCGATTTTCATCCTTTGTACCGAAAAAATAAACAGAAGTGATTCCAAACAAACCACATATTTTTAATGCTTTACTGCTGATTTTTCTGCTTTTGAGCCTGAATATTTTTGCTCAAACTCAGGAAACATTAGCTGTTGGGCAGGTTTTAAATGCTACCGATAAAAGTCCGGTACCCGATGCCAATATATATTTTAAAAATACCGGCAAAGGAACAAAAAGTAACGATGAAGGTTATTTTATGATTCGCACAACGGGCGACGAAACCACACTTGTTTTTTCGGCTGTGGGTTACCGCACCAAAGAAATTCGCCTCAAAAAAGGACAAAGTGCGGGTATGCAGGTGGAACTGAAAGAGCAAAATGTGGAATTGTACGAAGTGATGGTGGTTCCGGGCGCAAATCCCGCTTTGCCACTAATGCGCAAGGTGCGCGAAGCCCGCGAAGGCAACGATTACAGCAAAATCACAAGCGGAACTTTTGCCGAACAAAACCTTGTTTATCTGGGAAATATAAGTCGCAACAGTCTGAAACGAAAAATCTTCAGTCAGCTTGCCGAAGGATCAATTGAGACGGCTGACTCTTCGCTTGTTATGCCTCTTTTTATGTCGGAAAAGAAACTTCAACGACAAAAAAAAACGGTATCGGTGATTTCAGAAGACTTTTTTTCGTCGAAACCCGAAAATGAAAGACTTCTGCTGGGACTTACCAATCAGCAATCGGCTGAAATAAATTTTTACCGCAATTCGCTGACACTATTCAATCAGTCGTTTGTAAGTCCGCTCGCTTCTTCGGGAAATGCTTACTACAATTTCTATTTGATTGACAGCATAATAACCGGCGACAAAAAGGAATATCAGATTAATTTCAGAACAAAAAATCCAAAAAATCTGGCTTTCAACGGAACCATGAAAATTGATTCTGCTTCGCTGGCACTTACTTATATTGATGCGACTTTGCCTGCCGAAGCTAATCTAAACTACGTGCATCAGCTTCGTATTCAGCAAAAGTTTCAGCCGAAGGCCGGTTTTTTCGTACCTGAATCCGAACAGCTTTCGTCGAATATTACCTACAAAATGCTGGCCGATAGTCTGCACCCAAAACCTGAATTGTTTATTTATAAAAAAACAATCACCGAAAATATCAATATTTCAGAACCTGCAAACGAAAATTTTGCCGGTTCAAACCTCAGCGCATTTGAAATTGACAACAGCATGACTCAATTGGGAAATACATCTGTGGTTCGGTTTGCAAAATGGCTGGCCGATGTGATAATTACCGGTTATGTTCCTGTAGGAAAAGTGGATATCGGTAAAGTTCAGCACATTGCACGACTTACCGAGGTGGAAGGACTCCGACTGACATTGCCTTTCCGCACAAACGAAACTTTTTCAAAAAATATCGGGTTCAGCGGCTATGCCGGCTATGGATTTAAAAATAATATTCCAAAATATTCGGCCGGTTTTCATTACAAATTACCCACAGAAAACCGCCTGATTTTTAATGCAAACTACACCGACGATTATCGTCGTGTGGATTACGATTACAACGACTTTTTGTATCGCGAGAATCCGCTGCTTTCGGGCGATGAGGATATTGCCATTACCATTTTTGATTTCCGTACAGCACGGAAACTTAACGAACGAAAAGAATTCAGCACTTCGCTGACTTACGACTGGAACAAAAACTTTGAATCTACACTTTTCTACCGGCATCATCGATTGGGCGATTCGGATGCAATGCCTTTTGTGCAAAATGCAACTGCGCTTTCGCACATCACACAGCAAAGCGTGGTTTTGCAAAGTCGTTTTTCGTTTGACGAACGCGTGTACGACGATCATTTTCAGCGCATTTATGTACCCAATGAAAAACCTGTCATTTACACAATTCTCGAAGCCGGAAAATTCAATGCAGGCGCAAAACAGGGAAATTACCTGAAAATAAATGCATCGGTAAAACAACAGGTTCGGTTTACAGCCGGGCAGTGGAATTACATGTTCGAAGCCGGAAAAATTTTTGGCGAAGTACCATATTCTCTGCTCGAAATTCCAATGGGAAATGGTTCGTTTCCTTATCGCCGAAATTTGTTCAACACACTTCGCGACATGGAATATGCTTTCGATCAATATGCCGGAATGCACAATGAGCTCATTATTAATGGAGTTGTAATGAATCACATTCCACTCATCAAACATCTGAATTTGCGCGAATTACTCACTTTCAAAGTTCTTTACGGAAACCGGAGCAACGTACACAACAACATTATGGATATTCCGGCGAATATTTACAAACTCAATCAGCCACACATGGAAGTTGGCGTGGGTTTCAGCAATATTTTGCGACTTTTTACGCTACAATCGGTGTGGCGACTTACAAATCTCGATCATCCGGGAGCCGAACGCTGGTCGATTCGCGGAAGTATCAGGGCAGGATTTTAAGAAAAGGCAGGATTTACATTGTGCTGCAAATCAAAAAAACTATCTTTGCAACAGCTTAATAACTGAAAATAAAATGACGGAAATGGACACAAAAACTTTGAAAATAGCCATTATTGGTGGCGGAAATATGGGCGGTGCCATTGCACGCGGACTTGCCAAAGGTTCGTTGATAGAAACTTCGAACATTGCTGTGAGCGACGTTTCGCAGGCCAATCTGGACGCGCTGAAAACTTTCGACAGCAACATTGTGACTTCAAACTCAAACATTGAAGTTGTAAAACAGGCCGACATTGTGGTTTTGGCCGTGAAACCCTGGCTAATGGAAGTCATTGCCGATGAGATTGAACGCAAAATCGACTACAAACGTCAAATGATTGTGTCGATTGCTGCCGGTGTCGATTTCGAAAAAATGCGTGGCTTGTTCGACAGCGAAGCAACCATGTTTCGCGTGATTCCAAACACAGCCATCGAGGTTTTGCAAAGCGTTTCCACCATTTCGTCGTGCAATGCAACTGCTGCTCAGGAGGCACTTATCGTATCGCTTTTCAGCGAACTGGGCAAAGCATTTTTGGTTCCCGAAACACAGCTCAATGCTTTTATGTCGCTTTCGTCCTGCGGCATTGCTTATGCTTTCCGCTATATTCGCGCAGCCATGGAAGGCGGAGTGGAAATGGGTATTTATCCCAATGTGGCCAAAGAAGTGGTGATGCAAACTTTACGCGGCGCCATCGATTTGCTCGAAGCCAACAATTCGCATCCTGAAGTGGAAATTGACAAAGTAACCACACCCGGCGGCATCACCATCAAAGGTCTCAACGAAATGGAGGCTAACGGATTTACAAATGCAGTAATTAAAGGCCTGAAAGCTTCACATTTGAAATAAACAATACCATTCATCTATAAGCAAAACTTTCTCCCGATATTTCTTTGTGAACCATAAATATACAATACCGGTAAACGCTTTCGGATATGATTCTGAAAGCGTTTCTTATTTGGTAATACGCAAAACCTGTTAATCAGTGAAATCTTTCATTATAATTTGTTAAATGCGATTTTGGCTAAGCAATAATGCTAAATAGTTTTCGTTAATTTGCAATTAATCGATAAAATCTTTTATTAACAAACCCGTGAGAAAGCACCTGAAAAATATTTTGCAGATTAGTTTCGTCATCTTGTTATTAGGATGTGATGGCGGAAGCAACGAAATAATTTCTACTTACAGGGTGCAAAAAGCTGATTTTGTAGATGCAGTAAGCGTAGAAGGGTTTGCCGAACCTGTTCGTTCGCTGACAGTGTCCTGCCCTCCCGAAATCGACGGAACTGTACTACGCATTATCGACGATGGAACTATCGTAAATGCAGGTGATGAGATTTGTGTTATTGAGGACAACAATCTAATGTCGGAATACGAAGAATCTTTGCGCTCACTCGAAAATGCCGAAGCCAATGTAAACAAAGTACGCGCCGATCATCAGTTGCAACTCGCCATCCTCGAAGCACAGCAACGCACCAACAATGCCGAAACAATGATTGCCGGCCTTGACTCCCTTCAGCTAAAATACTCCTCCGACAATCAGCGTAAAATAAAAGAACTTGAACTTCAGCGTTCCGCCATAGAAAAAAGCCGTTTCGAGAAAAAATTTCGCGCTACCCGCCAAATACAACAAGCCGAAATTCGCGGCCTTGAAATTCAGATGCAAAGATTCAGAATGCGCGTTGAAATTGCGAAGCAAAGGCTTGAAGCTCTAACTATTAAAGCTCCACAGGCAGGTATGGTAATTATTGCCCGTAGTCCCATGAGTGGCCGCAAAATTGTTCCCGGCGACAATATCTGGCAGGGAAGACCTATTTGTACAATGCCCGAAATCAAAGAAATGAAAGTATTGATGATGGCCTCGGAAGGAAACTACAAACGCATTCAACAAAACGATGTGGTTGAATATAACTTCGATGCCATGCCGGGAAATTTTGCCACAGGAAAAATCGTAAAGAAAGCGCCAGTCGGACAGCCGGTTTCCGAAAATTCGAAAGTAAAAGTTTTCGAAATTGAAGCATCTGTCGATAGTTTTGCCGAGATTCCCGACCCCGGGTTTAGCGCCGAATGCCGCATTATTATCAAAAGAGTGAAGGACACAATAGTAGTACCGCAGATTGCTGTGTTCGATCAGGATTCCACAAAAGTGGTGTATGTAAAACTCAAAAAAGGATACGAAATGCGCGAGGTAAAAACCGGACTTTCGTCGACCAAAGAAGTGATTATCGAAAAGGGGTTAAAAATCAACGAATATATTACACTCACCGTTCCCCCGAAAAAAGAGATAAAAAGCCGTATATTCTTTCCCCAAAAAGACATTAAGGATAAAATTAAAAAATCAGAAACCGACAGCACCCATCATACAACACAATGAAAAACAAACTCATACCCGTTCTGCTAATAGTCTGCACATTGCCTCTAATTTTTTCGTGCAGCGAGAAAAAAGAAGTGACCGAAGTGGCTCTTGGCAAAGTAACCAAAGGCACGCTGTATCTCGAAATTTACGAGGAAGGAGAAGTGGAGGCCATCAATTCCACCAACATCACTGCACCAAACATTTCGTGGCGTTTCGGCAACCTGAAAATCACCTCCATTGTAAAAGATGGAAAAGAGGTGCAGGAAGGCGACACGCTGATTGTTTTCGATCCTTCGGAAGTGCTTAAAGGAGTGACGGATGCTGAATCGCGCCTCGAAATAAACATGGCAGAACTCGAAAGAATGGAAGCTCAGCATCAGTCCGACCTCGAAGAACTGCATGCCGACTACGAAGTCACACGCATTTCGCAGGAAATTTCGAAAATCCGTTTCGAATCGGCCGGATACGAAGCCGATATTAAACGTAAGGAAATTCAGCTTAATCTTGAAAAAGCAAACATTGCGCTGGCCCGCGCCAAAGAGCAGATCGACAATCGTATCAAAATTCAGAAAGAGGAAATAAAACAGAAAAAACTGTCCATCGATCAGGACAAAGCACGACTTGAGGAAGCGCACGAAACGCTTCGCAAACTGCAACTTATTTCGCCCTCGTCGGGTATCGCCATTATCAACCGCAACTGGAGCACAGGTAATAAATTTCAGCTTGGCGACCAAACCTGGTCGGGCTTTCCGCTTATTCAGCTTCCCGATTTGTCAACTTTGAGAGCAGTTGTAAAAATCAACGAAGTGGACATTGCCAAAATTCAAAAAGGCCTGAAGGTCGAAATAAAACCCGATGCATTTTCCGATAGCGTGTACACCGGAACTGTAAATACAGTGGCCAATCTGGCAGTAAATAAAGATGGAAGTTCAAAAATCAAAGTATTCCCCGTGGAAATTGACATAAACGAGAAAAGTGAGAAATTGCTTCCCGGGCTTACCGTAAGTTGCCGCATTATTATCGGAAAAGTGGAGAATGCTTTGCTCCTGCCTATCGATGCCATTCGTACCGAAGGCGATGTAAGTTTTGTGTTTAAAAAAACCAGCAAAGGTTACGAAAAAACAGTGGTCGAAACCGGCGAGTCGAACTCAGACCATATCGTCATTCTGAGCGGACTTGAGGAAAATGACACAGTAGCGCTCTCCGATCCTTATGCAGAAGATGAAAAGGATAAAAAGGAAAACAAAACTGAAGCGAAGGAGGAATAAGCATGTTTAAATCATTCAAATATATACTCCCGCTTATATTGCTGACCTTTATGGGCTGCAAAAAAGAGAGTGCCGGAGAAAAAGCACTCACCGACAATGGAAACCGCATAGTGGAAACCGGTGAACTTGCCGCTATAGACTCGCGTGCTTTTGTATTGCAACGCTACGGACGCTATTGGTACCAAATGAAAATCATTGGTTTACTGAAACATGGCTCAAAAGTAAGCGCAGGCGACTCTATTATTCAACTCGATCCTACCGAAATAAAAAAATACATTATCGACCGCGAGGGTGAACTTGAAACTCAAATTGCAGCACTCGAGAAACTGAAAGTGGATCAGAGCAACCGCAGAAACGACCTGGAATCGAACCTGAAAAGCGAAACTGCATCATTCAACCTGAGAAAACTTGAAATGGAATCGTCGCGATTCGAATCGGCTCGTATCCGCAAGATCAAGGAGCTGGAATTCGAACAGGCTAAAATTGGTTTTGCAAAAGTACAACGACAGCTTAACCTCAACAAAATCAGAGAAAATTCGGATCTGAAAATTCAGAAAATCAGAATCAGTCGTTTGAAAGATGAAATTAAAAGCGCGTACGACATACTTCCGCAGCTTACCATACGCACTCCTATCGATGGCATTTTTCAGGTTGGCGACAACCAACGTACTGGTCAAATGCTGAAAGTGGGCGACGAAATTTATGTGGGAAACAACATGGGTAATGTGCCGGCACTCAAATGGATGAAAGTGAATACGACCATTAGCGAAAATGACTTTATGAAAATAGCTGTGGGGCAAAAAGTAACTGTACGACTTGATGCGCTGCCAAAAGTTGAGTTCGAAGGCGAAATTATGTATGTCGGAAAACTTTGTCGCCTCAAGGAAAATAAATCGAAACAAAAGGTTTTTGACGTGGAAGTAAAAATCCTGAAATCCGACGAGAGACTGAAACCCGGAATGACCGTGAGTTGCGAATACCTTTTAAAATAAGACCACATGCAATACGAAGAAAACATCAGAGTGGCGCTGCGAGCGCTTATCGATCATAAATTCCGTTCATTTCTCACCATGCTCGGCATTATTTTCGGGGTGGCTTCGGTCATCACCATGCTCTCCATTGGCGAAGGTGCCAAGCGCGAGGCCATTGCCAAGTATCAGGATTTGGGGGTGAACAACATTATTATTCGCGAGAAAAAACTCAGCGATCAGGAACTCGAAGAAGTGCGCGCCAAATTTTCGCCCGGACTTTCGCTACAGGATGCATCAGTAATCAAAGAAATTGTTCCCGGTGTTACCAATACAGCCTCGCAATCGGAACTCAGCACCGACGTAAAATATTCCGACAAGTCGGCCAAATCAACTGTCATTGGTATCACTCCCGAGTTTGTAAACATTATGAACTACAAAACGGGGAAAGGCGAATTTATTGGTGAAAAACATTACAACTCAGCACTGCGCGTTTGCGTATTGGGTGCAGGAGTAGCGCGCACGCTGTTTGGTTCCGAAAATCCCATCGGGAAAATGGTCAAAATATCGGATCAGTGGTTCGAAGTTTCGGGCGTGCTCCAGTCGAAAACGCTTTTTACCGAAACTGTGGGTGAACTTGCTGCCCGCGATCTGAACAACGATATTTATGTCCCTCTCAGCACTTTTCTGAATCGCTTCACACACGAAAATGTGCTGGCAAGTCAGATTCAGCAAATCACCGTGCAGGTCGAGAGTTCCGAGCGACTTGTGGAAGCCTCGAAACTTATCAATGGTATTCTGAAACGCCATCACTTCAACAACGAAGATTATAACATTGTCATTCCTTTCGAATTGCTTCGTCAGGAAGAAAAAGAACGTCAGATTTATAACTTCCTGCTGGGCGCCATTGCAGCGATTTCGCTGGTAGTGGGCGGCATCGGAATTATGAATATTATGCTTGCTACTGTAATGGAGCGAACCCGAGAAATTGGTATTCGTCGCGCCATCGGAGCGCGCAAATCCGACATAATGAGTCAGTTTGTGACCGAAGCCGTAGCCATAAGTATCACCGGTGGTATTATTGGTGTTATTCTCGGCGTCAGTCTCTCGCTCTCGGTATCGCTCTTTACCGATATCAAAACAGTAATTCCACTCTATTCTGTACTCGTGGCTTTTGGATTTTCGGTAATTGTGGGTATTAGTTTTGGTTATCTTCCTGCTAAAAATGCAGCTAACCTGAAACCTATCGAATCTATCCGATACGAATAATCCTGCAAACTAATCGTAATTTGTAAATTGTAAATAGTAAATGTCATCATGTTAATCGAAATAAAAGACCTGTACAAAAACTACGTCATGGGCGAACTTGAAGTTCCGGCTCTGATGGATATCAACGTGCAAATTGCCAAAAACGAATATGTGGCCATCATGGGCCCTTCTGGTTCGGGAAAATCCACGCTGATGAACATACTCGGATGTCTCGACACGCCCACTTCGGGACAGTATCTTTTCAACGGAGTGGATGTGAGTCAGCTCGACGACGATGCACTTTCGGCCATGCGAAACCGTGAGATTGGGTTTATTTTCCAGAATTTCAATCTATTGCCAAAACTTACCGCTTTGCAAAATGTGGAACTTCCGCTTATATATGCCGGAGCAAACAAGCACGAAAGACACGAAAGAGCTGTTCAGGCGCTGGAGAAAGTTGGCCTTGCAGAGCGTATGAGTCACAAACCAACCGAACTGAGTGGTGGACAGCGTCAACGTGTGGCCATTGCCCGTGCGTTGGTGTCGAAGCCCGGCATTTTGCTGGCCGACGAGCCCACAGGCGCACTCGACTCGAAAACCGGTGTCGAAATTATGGCACTTTTCGACGAGCTACAGCGCGAGGGAAACACCATTATTGTGATTACGCACGAACAGGAAATTGCCGACTACGCACATCGCACCATTTTTATAAAAGATGGGCGCATTCATTCCGACACACCGAATAAAAAAAGAAATTTTAAAAAAATATTTTCTCTATGAAGAAACTGCTGCTCCCCTTTATTATTCTGTTTTTCAGCCTGAACGCTGCAAAAGCCGAAACTTACAATCTCGATTTGGCCAAAAGTATCGAAATTGCAAAAGAGAAAAGTTACACCATGAAAAATCTGGTGCAGGACTTTAAAATTGCCGAGTACAATCTGAAATCGGCTACCAGCCGTTTCCGCACGCACATCGACCTGAATTTTGTGGCGCCCGAGTATACCGAAACCATTCGTACATTTGAGGACAGCACCGGGATTACTTTTTATCCTGTAAAACAACTTCAGTATCAGACAAATCTGATTATCAATCAGCCGCTTCCCACCGATGGTAATATTTACATCCGCAGCGGACTGGCAAACTACGACGATTATTTCAGCAATTACCGATCGAGCTATCTCAGCACACGATTCGGACTTACGCAGCCTATCGATGCGCTTTACGGCTACAATTCTATTAAATCATCTTTAAAACAGGCACAACTGGCTTACGAACGTTCGAGCAAACAACTCAAACGTGAAGAACTGAATCTGGTGTACGATGTGAGTAGTGCTTTCTACAATTTGCTTTCGGTACAAAAAAGCGAAGAAATTGCCCGCCTCGACCTCGACCGACAAAAAGAAGCTTTCACCATTGCCAAAAATAAATACGAAGCCGGACTTATTCGCGAAGTAGATGCACTTCAAATGGAAGTTGATTTGGCCGAGGCACAAAACAATTACGACATGTCCATTGTAAGCCTGAATTCGGCCATGAATGCTTTCAAACACACCATTGGCATTGAGCTTACCGACGAAGTAATTATTAGTTCAAAATTTGATTACGAAGTAGTAATTGTTGATTCTGACAAGGCAGTACAACTTGCAATGGCCAACCGACTTGAAATCAGAGAACAGGAAATTCAGATTGAATTGAATAAAATGAGTGTAAAACAGCAAAAGGCTCAGGGAATGATTCGTGGGAATTTGAATGCATATTACGAGAAAGTGGGTGTCAGTCAGAACGATATCAACACAAATCTGCAAACAAGCATTCAGCGTTCGTATCAGAATTTTCTGGATCGTCCGCAGAATTTCGGGGTTGGCTTTACCATTTCGGTTCCCCTGCTCGACTGGGGCGAAAACCGCGCATTGGTGCGTGCTGCTGAGTCGCGACTGAAACAAAATGTGCTTCGTAAAGAAGAGGTTCAGCGAAGTATTGAACGTGAAGTCCGCAATCTTGTTGACGATCTGAACAGCAGTTTGAAACGACTTCAGTTGCTCGAAAAGAACGTAAAAGTAGCTGAGAAAAGTTTCGAAATCACCCGTCAGCGCTTCTCCGACGGCGACATCGACAGTCAGGCACTCGCTCTCGAACGCAACCGACTCAACAACGCTTACAACTCACACCTGCGTGCATATATCAATTACCAGCTGAAACTTGCTGACATTATGCGCAAAACGTTCTACGATTTTCAGAAGAATCAGGAAATAAAATAGGCGTTATCCCCGAAAACGATTGTTATTTTCGGGGATAATTTTTACTTTTGTCTGAAAATAACAATTTTATGAATTACGAAGATCTTCGCGACTACTGTCTGAGTCTGAAAGGTGTGACCGAGCATTTTCCTTTCGACGAATTCAGCCTTGTAATGAAAGTGCAGGGTAAAATGTTTGCGCTGCTTCCCCTCGACAATCCCGAGACTCAGATTGCGCTAAAATGTGATCCTGAACGGGCTATTCTGCTGCGCGATGAATTTCCGGCTATTACGTCCGCATATCATTTCAATAAAAAACACTGGAATTCGGTGCGCGTCGATCCGGGTATTTCGGCAAAATTTATGCAGGAACTTATCCGGCATTCTTACGATTTGGTGGTGGATGGTTTGCCTAAAAAATTAAAAGAGGAATTAAGTATTTGGAATGATTAAGTGTCGTATAAATCTATTCAACTATTTTTCTTGAACGCAACGACACAAAGTCGCTAAGACGCTATGTGTATTTAAACTTTCTGTCTTTGCGTCGTCGCGACTTAGCGTTCAAAATACGACATTATATTTATCATATTTCTTAAACAGTTTGTAGAAACGGCAGTTTCAGAATACTTATGCGCATATTAATTCAGAGAGTAAACGAAGCATCGGTTGAGATTGAGGGAGAAATAAAAGCCTCAATTGAGGTAGGATTGCTGGTGCTTGTTGGCATTGAAGAAGCCGACACAAAAGACGACAGCGACTGGCTCGCCGGAAAATTAGTGGGGCTACGCATTTTCGACGACGAGAACGGCGTAATGAATCATTCGGTCACCGACATTCATGGTGAAGTACTGATTGTAAGCCAGTTTACGCTTCATGCAATGACTAAAAAAGGTAATCGTCCTTCGTACATAAAAGCTGCGAAACACGAAACAGCCATTCCGCTTTACGATCATTTTTGCAAATCGGTATCCGAAAAATTGGGAAAAGAAGTAAAAACAGGTACCTTTGCAGCGGACATGAAAGTGGCTTTGGTAAATAATGGCCCTGTTACCATTTGGATGGACAGTAAAGCCCCCTAAATCCCCCTCCGTGGGGACTTTAATAACAACAATTTAAAATTTATGAATAATAACCGTAAAAATAATAGCATCTTTAAGTCCCCTGAAGGGGGATTTAGGGGGCTATCTCACATTCCGAATTTTATTACCAGCCTGAATTTATTTTCGGGAGCAATGGCAGTGTATTTTGCTTTTCAGGCAAATTACGAGTTGGTGCTGATTTTGGTTTTACTGGCGGCAGTATTCGATTTTCTTGATGGTTTTGCTGCCCGCTTGCTGAAAGCGTATTCGCCTATGGGAAAAGAGCTTGATTCACTGGCCGATGTCATCAGTTTTGGAATGGCGCCCGGCGCTGTGGCATTTTCATTATTAAGAGCCAGCGAATTGCCCGAATGGCTGGCCTTTGCAGGTTTTATTATTCCTGTATTTTCAGCGCTTCGATTGGCAAAATTTAATATCGACGAACGTCAGACCACTTCGTTTTTTGGCATGCCCACACCGGCAAATGCCATTTTCTGGATTGGTTTGGGATTTTCGTATCACGAAACTTTAGCACAACAACCCTATTTCGTGCTTGGTTTTATTGCGTTAATGAGCCTTTTACTTGTGTCGGAGCTACCGATGTTCTCATTGAAATTCAAGAATTTAAAGTGGAAAGATAATAGCTGGCAATTCGTATTTCTGGCAGTCTGTTGTTGCCTGCTGATATTCCTGAAACTCGATGCATTTGCCCCCATAATTGGCTGTTACATAATAATTTCTATCACAAAGCGGTTCGTTGGATGAAAATTCGTAACATATCACATAAAAACGGGAAAGTGCTCTGAAACAGACTTTCCCGTTTTTATTTTTCATTACCACGCTATTTTTGTACTTTTGCAATCTACAATTGTAAATTGTAAATATCTAAATTGTAAATTCTAAAAAAGTGTCAGTCAGCATTTCCAATCTTTCGAAAAACTACGGCGAACAAACGGTGTTAAACAATATCGGGTTCGAAATCGGTGAAGGCGAAGTGGTTGGCTTTTTGGGGCCAAACGGTGCCGGAAAAACTACAACCATGAAAATCATTGCCGGCACTTTGTCGTACAATACCGGATCGGTAAAGATTTGTGGCCTCGAAGTGAAGGACAATACGCTGCAAACAAATGCATTGATTGGCTATTTGCCAGAGCAGAATCCGCTTTACACCGAAATGTATATAAAGGAATATCTGCTTTTTGTAGCCGAAACGCATGGCATAAAAAAGGATCGCGAAAAGCTTGTAAACGAACTGATTGAAAAGGTCGGACTTACGCCTGAGTTTCACAAAAAAATCGGACAACTATCGAAAGGTTACCGCCAGCGTGTAGGGCTAGCTCAGGCATTGGTGCCCAATCCGAAAGTATTGATACTCGACGAGCCTACTACCGGACTCGACCCTAATCAGTTGGAGGAAATCCGCAATCTGATTCGTGAGTTGGGAAAAGACCGGACGGTAATACTCAGCACTCACATTATGCAGGAAATAAAAGCCATCTGTAACCGTGTGATTATTATCAACAAAGGCGAAATTGTGGCCGATTATCCTGATATTTCGAAAATCAGTCAGTTTGGCGAAAACAATCTGCAATTCGAAGTGGAATTCTTAAACCCAACTGAAATCACAGGAATAGAAGGAGTAAGTGCTGTTTCGGCAAAAGACAAAAACACTTATACCATTTTAGCATCGGGCGATATCCGGGCAGAGATATTTGATTTTGCAGTAAAATCAGGAAATAAGATTCTGACAATGAAAACTGTGGAACGCAGCATGGAGGAAGTATTCAGGAGTCTAACTGCCCCTAAGCCCTAAAGGGGAATATTGCTTATATGTTTTTTACGATCAATTAATTATAACTAAATAGCTCTGATAAAATTTCCCCTTTAGGGGGTTAGGGAGCAAACTTATGGAAGAGAATTTCGACATACGAAACAATAAAAATGGCGAGAAAGAGTTCGAGAACGCTTTGCGACCGCTGACTTTCGATGATTTTAAGGGACAAAACAAAATTGTGGAGAACCTGAAAATTTTCGTGCAGGCTGCCCGTATGCGTACAGAGTCGCTCGACCATGTGTTGCTGCACGGACCTCCGGGACTTGGCAAAACAACGCTTTCGAACATCATTGCCAACGAGTTGAATGTAGGCTTTAAAGTAACTTCGGGACCTGTGCTCGACAAGCCTGGCGATTTGGCGGGATTACTTACAAGCCTTGAACCGAACGATGTGCTTTTTATCGACGAAATTCATCGCCTGAGTCCTATCGTGGAGGAATATCTGTATTCGGCAATGGAGGATTATCGCATTGATATAATGATAGATAAAGGTCCAAGTGCGCGATCTATTCAGCTTGAATTGAATCCGTTTACGCTTATTGGCGCCACCACCCGCAGTGGATTGCTCACAGCTCCGCTCCGTGCCCGCTTTGGCATCAATAGCCATTTCGAATATTATGATATTGAGGTAATTACAGGAATTATAAAACGCTCGGCCAATTTGCTGAATGTGCCTATCGAGGAAGAAGCTGCCTTAGAAATTGGAGGTCGGAGTCGCGGTACGCCTCGTATTGCAAATGCATTGCTGCGCCGTGTGCGTGATTTTGCGCAGGTAAAAGGCAATGGCACTATCGACATCGAAATTGCACTTTATGCACTCGAAGCTTTGAATATAGACAAATACGGTTTAGATGAAATTGACAACAAAATTCTGAATACCATTATCGACAAATTTAAAGGTGGCCCGGTGGGTTTAACAACCATTGCCACAGCACTTGGCGAAGATGCAGGCACGCTGGAGGAAGTTTACGAGCCTTTCCTCATCAAAGAAGGTTTTATGAAACGCACACCGCGCGGACGAGAAGTTACGGAGTTGGCTTACAGACATCTAGGCAAAGTCAAATTGGGGGAGCAGGGAACGCTTTTTTGAAATGACCCCAAACCCCTGAAGGGGCTTTTGGAAATATAAAAAACAAACACAAATATAATCCCCTTTACGGGTTAAGGGTAATATGGAACATAAATTATACATTTACAACACACTTACACGCAAAAAAGAGCAATTCATTCCACTGCACGAAAACAAAGTGGGCATGTATGTGTGCGGTCCAACCGTTTACGGCGATGGACATTTGGGACATGCACGTCCTGCCATTACTTTCGATATTCTATTTCGCTATTTGCAGCATTTGGGCTACAAAGTACGATATGTGCGCAATATTACCGATGTGGGTCATTTGGAAAATGATGCCGACAGTGGCGAAGATAAAATTGCCAAAAAAGCGCGCCTCGACCAACTCGAACCAATGGAAGTGGTACAATATTATGTAAACCGCTATCACAAAGCCATGGAAGCACTCAATGTATTGCCACCAAGCATCGAACCTCATGCTTCTGGCCATATTATTGAGCAGATTGAGTTTACGCAAAAAATTATCGATGCGGGATTTGCTTATGTAAGCGAAGGATCGGTGTATTTCGATGTGGAAAAATACAACAAATCAAACAATTACGGCATTCTTTCGGGTCGAAATATCGACGAAATGCTCGAAACCACGCGCGAACTCGACGGACAAAGCGAGAAACGCCGAAGTGTGGATTTTGCACTTTGGAAAAAAGCCTCGCCCGAACATATTATGCGCTGGAATGCTCCCTGGAGTGTCGGCTTTCCGGGTTGGCACATGGAATGCTCAGCAATGGGAACCAAATACTTAGGCGAAGAATTTGACATACATGGCGGCGGCATGGACCTTATGTTTCCACACCACGAATGCGAAATTGCACAAAACAAAGCAGGCTTGGGCAAGAACAGCGTAAAATACTGGATGCACAACAATATGATTACCATTGGTGGACAAAAAATGGGAAAATCGTTGGGTAATTTCATTACTTTGGATGAGTTTTTCAGCGGAAATCACAAATTGCTTTCGAAAGCATTCAGCCCAATGACCATTCGCTTCTTCATTCTGCAGGCACACTACCGCAGTACGGTGGATTTTAGTAGCGAAGCACTCGAAGCCTCCGAAAAAGGGCTCGAACGTTTGATGGATGGCTATGCACGCTTGCAAAAACTATCGCCTTCGGCTACAAGCAGTGTTGATACTGCCGGACTACGTGCTAAATGCGAGGAAGCGCTCAACGACGATTTGAATACGCCTATTGCCATTTCGTATTTGTTCGAAGCGCTCAAAGCCATCAATTCGGTACACGATGGAAAAGCTACAATTTCGGCAGCCGATTTAGAAAAATTGCAATCTGTTTTTAAACTTATGGTCGAAGATTTGCTCGGCTTAAAAGTTGAAACAGCTGCTACAGGCACCAACGAAGCATACAAACAAGCCATTGATATGCTGTTAAATATGCGTCTCGAAGCCAAACGCAACAAAGATTGGGCAACAAGCGATAAAATTCGCAATGAGCTCACAGCTATGGGCTTTGAGATAAAAGATACTAAAGATGGATTTGAGTGGAAATTATAACAAATTGCCAATGAGATAATAAGCCAATGTGCCAATGAAAACCGAAGGAGAAATAATTCTTTATCAATCAGATGATTCTACTCAGTTAGAAGTAAGAATTGAGAATGAAACTGTTTGGTTATCACTTAATCAGATGAGTGATTTGTTTGGACGAGATAAGTCCGTCATATCCAGACATATTAGAAATGTGTTTGCTGAGGGTGAATTAGAATCATCTTCAGTTGTTGCAAAAAATGCAACAACTGCCATTGATGGTAAAATCTATCAGGTTGAATTCTATAATCTTGATGTGATTATTTCCGTTGGTTATCGCGTTAAATCGAAACGGGGAACTCAATTCCGCATTTGGGCAAACAGCATTCTGAAAGAATATTTGATGAAGGGCTATGTGCTGAACAGTAGAATTGACAGAGTAGGGAAGATTTTTTTTGACAATGACAGGGTAATAATAAATAGTCAGTGTGTAAATTATGGATAATCAAGGAGAAATAATTCTATATCAATCAGAAGACTCAACTCAGTTAGAGGTTCGAATTGAAAATGAGACAATTTGGTTGACACAAAACCAAATTGCAGAGTTGTTTGGTGTTAAGCAACCTGCAATATCAAAACATCTCAAAAATATATTCTTATGTTCTGAATTGATTGAAAATTCAGTTCATTCCATTTTGGAATATACTGCCTCAGATGGAAAAAGATACAAAACAGCGTTTTACAATCTCGATGCGATACTCTCTGTTGGTTATAGGGTTAATTCAAAAAATGCAACTCAATTTCGCATTTGGGCAAACAGCATTCTGAAAGAATATCTGATGAAGGGCTATGTGTTGAACAGTAGGATTGACAGGATTGAGAAGAAAATTTTCGAACATGACCAAAAATTCGATTTGCTGATTAAAACAACGCTTCCGCCCAATGAGGGGATATTTTATGACGGACAGATTTTTGATGCATGGAAGTTTGCTGCCGATTTGGTAAAATCAGCCCATAAGTCGATTGTGCTGATTGATAATTATATCGACGAGAGTGTTTTGCATTTGATGGCAAAACGAAATAAAAGTGTGACTTGCACTATTTATACGTCAAAAATATCCAAAGAAATGAAATTGGACATTGAAAAATTCAATGCTCAATATGAGCCTGTTGAAGTGAAAATTTTCAGCAAATCGCACGACAGATTTCTGATTATCGACAACGAAACAGTATATCACATTGGTGCATCGCTCAAAGATTTAGCAAAAAAATGGTTTGCATTTTCAAAAATAGAACTGGATGCGACGGAACTTATAGATAAACTTGAAAAATAAAAAATTATGGAAACAACAAGACAACAAAAAATTTCGCGCATGCTTCAGAAAGAACTGGGCGAGATATTTCTGCTATACGCCCGTAAACTTCAGGGCACTCTGATAACCGTTAGTTCGGTGCGTGTAAGTCCCGATTTGGGAATTGCACGCACTTATCTGAGCATTTTCCCAAGTGAGAAAGCCAATGCAGTTATCGAACAGGTAAATGCGGATACAAAAGCCATTCGCTTCGATCTGGGCAAGCGCGTCCGTCACCAATTGCGCATTGTACCCGAACTGTACTTTCATGTAGATGACTCGTTAGATTATCTCGAAAACATCGACAATTTGCTAAAACAAGATCCACCTTCACCACTGAAAGAAGGCGAGGAGATTGAACTTGATTAGTTTATGTCAGAGAGCCGGAATCACACAAACAAGCGCAGGCTGTCCTTTTCGTTAAGGATAGCCCGTCGCTATTTGTTTTCGCCAAAGTCGCACAATGCCATTAATATTATTTCAGGCATTTCGGCTACAGGAGTAGCTGTGGGCACTATGGCATTAGTCATTGTGCTTTCGGTGTTCAATGGTTTCGAGGCGCTGATTGGCGATATGTTTTCGGCTTTCGATCCCGATCTGAAAATCACGGCTGTGCAGGGAAAAACATTCGATGCAGGTAGCGCCCGTTTTGATGAAATCAGGAAAATGCCTGAAGTGGCTGTTTTCACCGAAGTGATAGAAGAAAATGCCTTGCTCCGTTTTGGCGAAAAACAAATGCCGGCTACCATCAAAGGTGTCACCGACAATTTCAGAGAGTTGACTCAAATCGACAGCATTATTTACGATGGTGAGTTTGTGCTGTTCGATGGTGCTTTCGAGAGAGCTGTGCCGGGTGTAGGTGTAGCAGCAAAACTTGGTATGGGCGCTCATTTTGTCGATCCGCTTTATATTTTCGCCCCCAAAAGAAGCACAAAAATCAACCTTCTGCGCCCCGAAACCAGTCTGAATCAGGCGGGAACATTTCTTTCAGGCATTTTTGCAGTCAACCAGCTACAGTACGACGATCAGTATGTACTTGTATCAATTGGCCTTGCACGCGAACTTTTTGAGTACGATAGTACAACTGTTTCGGCCATTGAATTGAAAGTGAAACCCGGCAGCGACATTGCAAAAGTTCAGAAAGAAATAAAAAACAAAACAGGCGAGACTTTTTATGTAAAAGACCGCTACGAACAACAGGAAAGTTTTTTCAGAATAATGAAAATTGAAAAATGGATTACTTTCCTTATTCTGAGTTTTATTTTACTGATAGCCAGTTTCAATATTATCGGATCGCTTTCGATGCTTATTATCGACAAAAAAGATGACATTCAAACTTTGAAACATTTAGGTGCCGACAACGGGCTGATTAAAACCATTTTTCTGTTCGAGGGTTGGATGATATCAGCTGTAGGAGCTTTGGCAGGATTAGTGATTGGCACAGTTATTTGTTTAATTCAGCAATATTTCGGTTTGGTAAAAATGGGCTCCGGGTATGTTGTGGAAGCATATCCTGTGGTACTGCAGCCTGCCGACACGGTGTTGGTTTTCGTTACCGTACTGATAATGGGATTACTTGCAGCCTGGTATCCGGTTCATTACATCAATAAAAAATAGTTTTGATACAGAAAATAACATTAAAGAGGTTTTCACGTTATTGAAAATATAATTTCCAACACAATCAGATGCAGATCAACTACTTCAAATATTTTGCAATTGTATTTACCGTATTTTTTATGAGTTCGTGCTACGATCGCGAACCTCGTTTTGAGTATAAATATAACGAAAAACCGGCTTATACATGGGGCTATGCCGATTTCTACGGAGATTTTTACAGATATGCAGACATTGACCGCAACGTGCTGACGCTTTCGCTTTTTTCCGATTCACTTTATGTAAACAACGAAGGAAGTCTGGCCGGTCACGGACAATATCTTTTTGTGGAAGATATTTTTATTTCTGCAACAGACTCAGTGCTTCCGGCAGGCATTTACAGAGCCGATACAACTGCGGCTCCGATGACTTTTTATCCCGGAGAACTCTTTGAAGTGGACGAAAACAAATATCCTGTAGGCGCATATTTGTATTATATCGAAAAACGTCAGGCTTTCTCAACAGTAAAGTATATTTCGCGCGGCAGCTTTGATTTAAAAAGAAGCGCCGGAGATAAGTATTTTATCGAATTTGATTTTGTAATGTCCGACAGTTCAGTTGTAAAAGGCAATTTTCAGGGAAAACTACCACATTTCAACAACTCGGAACTTCCGGCTGATAAAGTACGCAAAAAGCTAAAACTCTTTTCTGAAATAAAATTTCAATAAACGCCTTTACTCTACTTCCCACTCGAAAACGCCGGTTGAATTTTTCTCCGGCAAATCTATTTCCATTTTTATGGCATCAGTTGTTATGGCTTTAAACAAGACTGAGTTTGAAACACCTTTCTTTGTGCCAAATTCGTTCAGATTCTCCACTGGTAGCCATTTTCCATCCTTATCGCGATAAAGTATTCGCCACGATTGGGGCACACGACAACCGCCCCAGGGACCATCGTCGTACCAGAAAACCGAACACGAACTGATGGTTTTTGTTTCGGAAAATTCGTACGAAATCCATTCGGTAGTCCCTTCCTTTGGCCACCAGTGGTAATAAGGAACCGAACGGTCGTTTTCATCTTTGGGTACAAGGCGGTCGTTGATAGCCGAAAGCGATTTCGACTGAACAGATGCTGAAATTTTACTTTCGGAAGCAATGCTCGGAGGCATTACAGGTCGTGTAGCGCTCAGTTCGTCGGGAAACCACACAGCCATTTCGCCACTGCCACGATGTGCCCATGCATAATACGGGATAAGCGTAAGCTTCACATCGCGGGCTTCAATTTTTCCGGCTTTGTTATAACTGAGCGTTTGCGCATCGGTTTGAAGTTGTGTGATTCCTTTCAGAAGTTCCGGTTTTTCCACAACTTTGAATTCAGGTTTTCGGTTCATAATCACACTCAACACACTGAAATCGTTGTCGGGCCATTCAGCACAATAAACTATCGGACCACGTTCCACAGCCAGTTTTCCTCTGTCGGCCTCAACCGCCGAATGCGCTTTTACAGTACGGGGCTCCATATCGAAATGCACTTCCACCACATCACCTTTTTTCCACTGACGGTTAATACTGAAATAACCATTATCAAGAACTGCTTTTTGAAGCTCACCATTCACTTTTACATTGTACGATAATATTTTCCGATCGTTATAGATGTAAAGATCAGATGGGAGCACTTCGCCTTGAACCCAGCCCGGAATGCGAATTTTTAATTGAAATTTCTGCTTGCCAGAAGGATTTACATTGATTTTGATATCGCCATTCCATGGATAAGTTGTATTTTGCTGAAGATTTACGTTCTTACCGGCAACTTTAAGTGTGGAATTATTCGACATAAAAAGATTCACATACACTTCGGAATTATGCACAGCATACACATATCCCGGTACTGAAGGAATAAACCTTGCAATGTTCGACGGACAACAAGCGCAACCAAACCATGGCTGACGTTGGTGCTGACCAATAGACTCGAGCGGATTGGGATAGAAAAAAACCCCTCCATCGAGCGAAACACCTGAAATCAAACCGTTATAAAGCGTGCGTTCGAGCACATCGAAATATTTAGCTTCGCCATGCAAAAGAAATAATCGGTAATTCAGATACACATTTCCAATGGCTGCGCAGGTTTCGCAGTAAGCCGACATGTTGGGCAATTCGTAGTTTTTACCAAAAGCTTCGCCGTTACTTGTAGCGCCAATGCCTCCGGTAATGTAGAGTTTTTTACCCACAATATTCTCCCAGATTTTGTCGATGGCTTTTATATAGCCCGAATCACCTGTAAGAGCTGCCACATCGGCCATTCCCGTGTACATATAAGCTGCACGCACAGCATGACCCACAGCTTCATCCTGTTCCAAAACCGGCTTGTGCGACTGACTGTATTCATGTTTCATTGGGGTGAAACCTCTTTTGTCGAGTAAAAATTTTGCAAGATTCAGATATTTCATTTCACCGGTCAATACATACAGTTTTGCCAATGCCATTTCGGCAATCTGATGTCCCGGAACCACACAAGCCTGTCCGGGTTTGTCGCCCACTTCGCGTACCGCACAGTCGGCATATTTAATGGCAATATCCAGAAAACTTCGCTTCCCCGTTGCCTGATAATGAGCGATAGCACCTTCGAGCATATGTCCGAGGTTGTAAAGTTCATGACTGAGATCTTCCTCCTTTTCCCAACGCTTCGAACCTGACCATGCATGCGGATGTGCTGGATTCATAGTGCGCGAAGTATACAAATAACCATCAGGTTCCTGCGCTTTGGCCACAATAAGCAATACACTGTCGATGTATTTTTCGAGTTTCTTATCAGGAAAAGTCTGCATGGAATAGCTTGCACCTTCAATGGTTTTATACACATCAGTATCGTCGAACGAAAAGCCTTCCACTTTATATTTTTCGCTCGGATTGGCAGCCTTCACAAAATTTTCGTAACGTCCGGTTTCTTCACATTTACTGAATGCCAACGGAATAGTCACTTCGCGACTGGCCTTCAGCCTTTGTCCCCAAAACTGGTCGGTTACCTTTACATCGGTAAATGGCACAGGCGAAATAGGATAACCTGCCGGTTTGTTTTTCTGAGCAAACAACGAAATTGTCAAGACGAGCACTAATATGATTACAACTGATTTTTTCATGGGAAATTGATTTTCTTGTTTGTTACAAAACTACTGAAAATACGATTCAATTGCAGTGTAAAAATAATTCAATAGAGTGTATTGATAACCAAATCAATCAACATTAAAAAAAAATACTAACCCGGAATCTGCGACCAACGATAGATGATTCTGCCCCTAAAAAACCTTCTCCCATCTAATCTCTTTACATTCAACCTAATCAATCATTGTTTTTTAAAGATACATTTCCGAATATTATGACTAAAATATTATCGAAAAACAATAAATATATTTTGTTATTCAAATATTTTTCCTTTACTTTGCAACGTGATTTGAATAAACTGTATTAAAACAATCAATAAATTAAAATTTTATGAAGCAATTTTTGAAATTTACGCTTGCCACCATAGTAGGTGTGATCGTGGCTTCTGTTTTGGGTATTTTTATCTTTTTTGGAATAATGGGCGCTATAGCCGGTTCGGCCGACAAAGCTACTGAACTGAAAGATAATTCGGTATACGAACTGAGTTTGTCGGGTTCGTTGGTCGATCGCACCGAGGACAATCCTTTTGCAGCTGCGTTTGCCGAAGCTCTCGGACAACCTTCGCAGGCAGTAATTGGTCTCGACGATGTGTTGGCCAATATCGAGAAAGCCAAAAACGATGAAAAAATAAAAGGTATTTACCTTAAAGGAGGTACTCTGATGGGTGGATTTGCTTCGATAAAAGAAATTCGCGATGCGCTTGTTGATTTCAAAAAATCAGGAAAATTCGTAATTGCTTATGCCGATACTTATATGCAAAGCAATTATTATCTGGCTTCGGTGGCCGACAAATTGCTGATTAATCCCGAAGGAATGCTCGAACTGAAAGGTTTGAACGCTGATTTGGTATTTTTCAAAAACACACTCGATAAAATTGGTGTGGAAATGCAGGTGGTAAAAGTAGGTACTTTCAAATCGGCTGTTGAACCTTATATCACTACCAAAATGAGCGATGCAAACCGCGAGCAGGTAACTGTATATATGACTTCGATATGGAAAACCATGCTGAAAGATATTTCAGAATCGAGAAAACTTTCGGTAGACACACTGAACGCATTTGCCGATCAGATGATAATGTTCCAGCCTACTCAGAAAGCTGTTGAATATGCTTTGGTGGACTCAATGGTGTATGCCGACGAGGTGGATAGCATTATGAAATCATTTGCCAAAGACTACAAATTAGTGAAACATTCGGCCATGACTAAAGTGCCCGATAATATAAAATTCGAAAAAGACAAAGTGGCTGTGATTTATGCCATTGGTGGCATTGATGGTGGCGATGGCGAAGGAATCGTATCGGAAGATTTGGTGGAAACTATCAACGAAGTTGCCAAAGATGAAGCTGTAAAATCGGTTGTTTTCCGTGTAAGTTCGCCCGGTGGTAGCGCTTATGGCTCAGAACAGATTTGGCGTGCTCTCACCAAACTGAAAGAGAAAAAACCTCTGATTGTATCGATGGGCGACTATGCTGCATCGGGCGGTTATTATATCTCATGTATGGCCGATGTAATTGTGGCTCAACCCAACACTATCACTGGATCGATTGGTATTTTCGGACTTATTCCCAACATTGCCGGACTTAACAACAAACTTGGTTTGACTTACGATGGTGTAAAAACCAACAAAATGAGCGACATGCTGAGCATCAATCGTCCCTTCCGCCCTGAGGAACGCGACCTTATGCAGGCTTACGTAAACCGCGGCTACGAGCTATTTGTAAAACGCTGCGCCGATGGACGTAACAAAAAAGTAGAAGAAATTAAAGCCATTGCCGAAGGCCGTGTGTGGACCGGCGAAGATGCGCTCAGACTTGGACTTGTGGATAAAATTGGAGGTCTCAACGAAGCCATTGCACTGGCAGTTAAAAAGGCCGACCTCAAAGCATACAATGTAAAAGCATTCCCTGCAAAAGAAGACTTTGCTACCAAGCTTATGAAGAGCTTTGGCGAAGACATGGAAACACGCTTTATGAAAGCACAACTGGGTGAGCAATATAAACTTTTCCGCGAAATTAAAAATCTGGAAAACATGAACGGCATTCAGGCCCGCTTACCCTACGAACTTATTATAAAATAGTTTATTAATCATTTTCGCGTTTTTTTTAAGTTTCTATATTGAAAGCGACTATGCGTGATGCATGGTCGCTTTTCGCATTTGCGAATTTTACAAACCAACGATCGCTCAAAACTTTCAGACACAAAAAAAGGGATGACTCACTCCCTTAAAATGCGAAAGGTAGCTTTGTCTCACGACAATCTACCAATCTTTTTGTTAACCTTAAATCTAATACTATGAAAAAATCACGATGCAAAGATACGGTGTATTTTGTACACTTGCAAGAGTTTTCGAATAATATTCATTCAAAATTATGTTTTATAACATAATTTATGGGTTTTTCCTGCAAAATGCACTATCGAGTCCACTCTATTATTAAATTTTACTATAAAAATCATACTCTACAGCATTATTTCCGATAACAATCACAGGCAAGCTTATAGACAGCATATAAAAACCATAACACTAAGCAATGAAAACAAATTCATCAAAACAAAATGAGCGAACAACCAAAGCCGTTCGCTCATTTGAAATATATTATTGTTACCGGCACTAATCACCAGTCACTTAATATCAATATCTGTAATGTTCCGGTTTGTACGGCCCACCCTGTTTTACGCCGATATAAGCAGCCTGTTCGGGCGAAAGTACAGTAAGTTTCACACCAAGTTGTTCGAGGTGCAGACGTGCCACTTCTTCGTCGAGATGTTTTGGCAAGCGATATACATTTACTTCGTAATCTTTGGTGAAAAGTTCGATTTGTGCCAGAGTCTGATTTGTAAATGAATTACTCATTACAAACGATGGGTGACCTGTAGCACAACCCAGATTTACCAAACGACCATCGGCCAAAAGCAAAATGCTGTGTCCGTCAGGGAACACATATTTATCAACCTGAGGTTTAATGTTCACGCATTCAACGCCGGGGAATTTCTTGAGTTTATCCACCTGAATTTCGTTGTCGAAATGGCCGATATTACATACAATAGCGCCATCTTTCATTTTAGCCATGTGCTCAATGGTAATAATATCTTTGTTTCCGGTAGTAGTTACATACAGATTTCCTTCGGCCAAAGCATCTTCCACAGTAGTTACCTTGAAACCTTCCATCGAAGCCTGAAGCGCACAAATAGGGTCAATTTCGGTTACAATCACGCGGGCACCGTAAGCCAGCATCGATTTTGCACAACCTTTACCCACGTCGCCATAACCACAAACCACAACCACTTTACCGGCCAGCATAATGTCGGTAGCACGTTTGATTCCGTCGGCCAACGATTCGCGACAGCCGTAGAGGTTGTCGAATTTCGATTTGGTCACCGAGTCGTTTACATTGAACGCAGGGAAAAGTAATGAGCCTTCCTCAAGCATCTGATACAAACGATGCACACCGGTGGTAGTTTCTTCAGAGACTCCGCGAATTCCGGGCACCATACGGTTCCAGATACCATGATCTTCATTAAGTACATTTTTCAGAATGCCATACAGCAAAGCTTCATCTTCGCCACCGGCCTGTTTGTCGAGCACCGAAGCATCTTTTTCGGCAGCAGCTCCCACATGAATCATCATGGTAGCATCGCCACCATCGTCCACAATCACAGTCGGGCCCTGATGGCCTTCGAAAGTCAGCGCCTGAAGTGTACACCACCAGTATTCTTCGAGTGTTTCGCCTTTCCACGCAAACACAGGCACACCGGCAGCAGCAATAGCAGCAGCAGCATGATCCTGAGTGGAATAAATATTACAACTACACCAACGCACTTCTGCTCCAAGTTCCACAAGCGTTTCAATAAGCACGGCGGTTTGAATAGTCATGTGAAGCGATCCCATAATGCGGGCTCCTTTCAGCGGTTTCGAAGCGCCATGTTTTGCACGCAGAGCCATCAAACCCGGCATTTCTTTTTCAGCCAGTTCAATTTCTTTTCTTCCGAAATCGGCCAGCGACATATCAGCTACCTTGTAAGGCAGCGAAGTGAACAATTCTGAGTTCATCATATTTTAATTAATGTTTTGATTTTTATCGTTTTATTATTGACGCAAAAGGGTTGCAAAGTTACATTTTTTCGCCGGAAATATCTATTTTTGTAACATTGTTTTTGAATTGCTGAATACTGAAAACATTCAGAAGCCCATTGATTTGAAAAAAAACATGTTTTGTTTTACTGAAAAAAACTATGATAAAATGATTGTATACATCGACGCTCATACGCATCACGCCGACAGAGGGAACCCCTTTGCTGTGAGAAACCTGAGTCTTGAAGAGATAGAGAGCTTTTTAAAAACAGACAAAAACGAATTTTGTTCAGCAGCTATTCATCCCTGGGAAGTACACCTGCATAGCACCGAAATACTTACAAAAATAGAAGAGGCCCTCGCCGATCCACGTATAAAAGCCGTTGGCGAATGCGGACTCGACCGCAACAGCAAAGCCACTATTAAGGAACAACTTTTCTTTTTCGAACGACAGGCACAGTTTTCCGAGCAGTTTTCCAAACCTCTTATTATACATTGTGTAGCTGCTTTCAATGAATTGATAAATCTGCGCAAAAAACTAAAGCCAACCCAAAACTGGGTTGTTCACGGATTCAGAGGAAAGCCGCAACTTGCCAAACAACTACTCAATGCCGGCTTTGCAATCTCATACGGTGAGCACTTCAACCCCGAAAGCGTAGCTGTTACGCCATTGGAAAAACTTTGTATCGAAACCGACGAGAGCGATATTCCTATTGAGGAAATATACAAAAGCATTGCAGCCATCAAACACTGTCGCACACACGAACTAAACGGGGCATGCAATTTGCTTAAGCTGTACGTCTGTCAATAAACAACCATAATGGTACAGAAAATAGTTAGTTTTTTGTACTTTTGTCATTCTAAAATAAATATCATGAAGCATCTTTTGAATAAAGGCATCAGCCGCACACACAAACTTCTTGTTTTATCAGCACTTATCATTATTTCAGGAAGTTTGCATGCCCAGATACTGAACTCAGTACAACAACGCAAACTTTCGAACGCATACACTATTATTACCAATCTGTATGTGGATTCTATCAACGAGAAAAAACTGGTGGAAAGCGCCATTGAATCGATGTTGAAGGAACTCGATCCGCATTCGTCATACATTCCCAAAGAAGAAGTGGATAGATTAAATGAACCACTCGAAGGAAGTTTCGAAGGTGTGGGAATTCAGTTTCAACTGCTCGAAGACACTTTACTGGTAGTGCAAACTATTTCGGGAGCTCCTGCCGAAAAAGTAGGTATTCAAGCCGGCGACCGCATTATTTATATCAACAACGAACTGATTGCCGGTGTAAAAATGCAAAATACCGACATTATGAAACGACTTCGCGGGCCAAAAGGCACCGAGGTAACTGTAAAAGTACTTCGTCGGGATCAAAAAGATTTACTTGAGTTTAAAATTGTGCGCGATAAAATTCCCGTATACAGCGTGGATGCCATTTATATGGTGACCAAAGAAATCGGGTATATAAAAATCAATAATTTCGGAGCTACCACAGCCGACGAATTTCAGAAAGCATTCAGCAAGCTTCAGAAACAAGGCATGAAACATCTTATCCTGAGTCTCCAGGGCAATGGAGGTGGCTATTTGAATGCAGCGCAACAGATTGCTGATGAATTTTTGAAAGACGATAAACTGATTGTATATACTCAGGGACTAAATCAGCCCAAAAGTGTAATGTCATCGTCGGCCCGCGGACGCTACGAAAACGGCAAACTGATTATTCTGGTGGATGAATATTCTGCTTCAGCCAGCGAAATTGTTTCGGGAGCCATTCAGGACTGGGATCGTGGCATTATTGTGGGTCGCCGTACTTTTGGTAAAGGTCTTGTGCAACGTCAGATTCCCCTACCCGATGGCTCCATGATGCGCCTGACTACCGCACGTTACTACACACCTACGGGTCGATCTATTCAGAAACCATACAAAGATGGTCCTGAGAAATATGAAAAGGAATTGCTCAACAGATACAATCACGGAGAGTTTTTGCATGCCGACAGTATCCAATTCCCGGATTCACTGCGCTATCAGACACTTCTGTTGAAACGCACCGTATATGGAGGCGGAGGAATTATGCCCGATATTTTTGTACCAATTGATACTACTCAAAACATTACTGCCTACCACCGTAACGTAATTGCAAAAGGAGTACTCAACAAAGTGGTAATGCAATATATCGACCGCAACAGAAACGATCTCAAAAAGAAATTCAGTACTTTCGAAAAATTCGATAAAAATTTCGATGTGAGCAATGACATTATGGAAACTCTGAAAGCCGCTGCCGAAAAAGAAAAAATTGAATTCAACGAAGAACAATACAAAAAATCGGAACCTATAATTAAACTGCAAATCAAAGCCCTTGTTGCCCGCGACCTTTGGGATATGAACGAGTATTACCGGGTAATTGATGCCGAAAACGAATCGCTGCGTAAGGCTGTAGAAATACTGCAAACGCCCGGCGCCTACGAAAAGATTTTGAAGTAATAATTGTACGAAGCTGTCTCAAAAGAAAGTTGAACATTTTAAACAAATTGTAAAAAGTTTCGATTCTGCTCCTATATCCCCTAAAGGGGACTTAGAGCGCGAAACGTAATTACTTTATTTGCACAATGTCACAGCCCCCTTTAGAGCCTGTCCGCCGTGGCGGAGGGTTGGGGGCAGTTGAGATTTTGATTTAAATGTTTTAGTTCTCTCCTTTAGACTTTTGATACTGCTTCTTGTTTCTATCCCATCGAATGAATAGCATTTTCGAATACATATTGCAAAACGGAGTCGAAATCGCAGGGTCTGTGCTTAGCATTATTTACCTTTATTTATCGGTAAAACAAAAAGCAGGACTCTGGATTTTCGGTTTTCTATGTTCGGCTCTGTACACTGTGGTTTTCTTCGAAAGTAAATTCTATGCCGACATGACCCTGCAGGTTTACTACATGGGCGTGAGTGTTTTTGGCTGGATAAGCTGGAGAGCCGGAAAAACTCAACCGGAGAAAGTGCTGCCGGTAAAACGCACCAGATTTAAGTCAGCGCTGATTATCACAACCATTGCATTGATTTTATTTTTCGTTTACCGCTTTATTCTGGTCAATTACACCGATTCTCCGCTACCCAATGCCGATTCGCTCACCACAGCTTTAAGTATTGTAGCCACCTGGATGCTTGCCCGCAAAATGATAGAACACTGGCTGTTGTGGGTTTTCATCGATGCACTTTCGGCAGGTTTATATTTTTACAAAGGCCTATATCCTACCGCTGTGCTTTTTGTGGTTTATACAGTTATGGCCATCGTAGGATATTATCAATGGAAAAAAGACTTACAGAAATAACACTAATATAACTACAAAAAAAAAGACAGGGCAATCACCCTGTCTTTTGTCTTTATTCTTTTATCTTCTTTCTCAAAGTTCCAAATCCACATCGTGTAATTCCACCCATGGAAGTCCGTGAATGTTGAGTTGTTCCATAAACGGATCGGGATTAAATTCTTCCACGTTGTACACGCCCGGTTTTTTCCACAAACCTTTCATAAACATCATGGCGCCAATCATGGCAGGCACACCTGTAGTGTAGCTTACACCCTGAGTTCCGGTTTCCTTAAAAGCTGCTTCGTGACTGCAATTGTTGTACACATAGTAAGTTTTTTCCTTGCCATCTTTGATACCTTTGATGCGACAACCGATTGAGGTCCAGCCGGTGTAGTTTTCGCCAAGGTCGCCAGGATTCGGAAGTACCGCTTTCAGGAACTGAATAGGAACGATTTTCACACCGTTATATTCCACCTCATCGATACGCGCCATTCCGATATTCTGAATTACACGCAGGTGCGTCAGATATTCCTGACCAAAAGTCATCCAGAAACGTGCACGTTTAATGGTTGGGAAGTTTTTCACCAACGATTCAAGTTCTTCGTGGTAAATCACATACGATTCCTTCGGACCAATTTCAGGATAATTCAGTGGTTTATGAATTTCGTGTGGTTCAGTTTCCACCCACTCTCCGTTTTCCCAGTACTTTCCACGTTGCGAAACTTCACGGATATTTATTTCAGGATTGAAATTGGTGGCAAATGCTTTTCCATGATCGCCGGCATTACAGTCCACAATATCGAGATAATGAATTTCGTCGAAATGATGTTTGGCTGCATAAGCAGTAAAAATGCTGGTCACACCCGGATCGAAACCGCAACCCAGAATGGCTGTCAGCCCTGCTTTTTCAAATTTTTCTTTGTAAGCCCACTGCCAGCTGTATTCAAAACGAGCTTCGTCTTTCGGCTCATAGTTGGCTGTGTCCATATAGTTTACACCGGCTTCGAGACAAGCGTCCATAATGGTCAAATCCTGATAAGGAAGCGCCACATTGACAACCAGTTCAGGTTTGTAATCGTTTAAAAGAGCTACCAGTTCAGGCACTATATCAGCATCTACCTGTGCGGTTTTAACTTCCACACCGTAGCGTGCTTTTACATCGGCTGCAATGACATCGCATTTCGACTTGGTGCGACTGGCCAACATGATTTCAGTAAAAACATCCGGATTCTGCGCTACTTTGTGTACCACAACGGTTCCAACACCTCCGGCACCGATAATCAATACTTTTCCCATTTTTTGTTTTGAGTTAAAAGTTTTAATAGTTCAATTTATAAGTGCACAAAAATACGGTTTTTTATGCAAACTGAAAAATTACTATCTCTTAATGTAAATTGCACTCATGGTTTTTTTCTTTATTTTTGCAAAAGATTTATACAGAATAATTTCCCGCAGGGGATTGCAGAAACATGAAAAAAATATTACCGGCCGAATGGGCTACACAGGACTTTGTGCAACTTACATGGCCACATGCCGATACCGATTGGGCATCTATGCTCGAAGAAGTTACTGAATGCTTTGTAAACATTGCCCGCGAAATAGTAAAACGCCAGCAACTACTCATTGTGTGCGTGAATGCCGAAGAAGTGGAAACTTTTTTCAGCGAAGATGAATTACAAGGCATCAGTTTTGCCGAAATGCCCACCAACGACACATGGGCACGCGATCATGGCGGTATCACTGTATATGAAGATGGGAAAGCAGTGGTTTACGACTTTACATTCAATGGCTGGGGAATGAAGTTTGCAGCCAATCACGACAATCAGATCACACGAAAACTATATCAATCGGGCATTTTTGAATCATACGGCTACAAAAATTGTATGGACTTTGTGCTCGAAGGCGGCAGTATTGAGTCGGACGGAGAAGGAACTATTCTTACTACTGCCGAATGTCTGCTTTCGGACAATCGCAACAACAGTTCACGCGAAGTGATTGAGCAAAAACTGAAGGAGTATTTCGGCGCTGAACAAATTCTGTGGCTCGATCATGGTTACCTTGCCGGTGACGATACCGACAGTCATGTGGACACGCTGGCACGACTTTGTCCAAACAATACTATTGCGTATGTAAAATGTGATGACGAAACGGATGAACATTACGAAGCATTGAAAAAGATGGAAGAAGAATTGCAATCTTTCTCCACTTTAAAGGGTGGAGGTTCTTACAATCTTATTCCGCTGCCAATGGCCGATGCGGTGTATGATGAAGATGGTGAGCGTATTCCCGCCACTTATGCCAATTTTTTGATTATCAACGGAGCTGTACTTTTGCCGGTTTATAATTCTGAAAAAGATGCTATTGCTATTGCTCAAATGCAAAAAGCATTTCCCAAACACGAAATTGTACCCATCGACTGCAATGCCCTGATCAAACAACATGGCTCGCTGCATTGTGTCACCATGCAATATCCAAGACCCCTAACCCCTAAAGGGGAATAGAGTCTCATGAAAAATATAACTTTAAAATAAAAAAACTATATATTCTCCCCATGGGAGGTCAGGAGGAATCTCATGAAAATAGCTTTAATTCAACAATCGAACACAGCTAACCACCGCGAAAATGTGGCTAAGCTTGAAAACAACATACGCAAAGCAGCAGCCGAAGGCACTGAACTTATTGTATTGCAGGAACTTCACAACGGACTTTATTTTTGCCAGACCGAAGACACCAATGTGTTCGAACAGGCCGAAACCATTCCGGGCCCATCAACCGAATCGTTCGGACGACTGGCTGCCGAATTGGGCGTTGTCATTGTGCTTTCGCTCTTCGAAAAACGCGCTGCCGGACTTTATCACAATACCGCTGTAGTGCTCGAGAAAGACGGAAGCATCGCCGGGAAATACCGGAAAATGCATATTCCCGACGATCCTGCTTATTACGAAAAGTTCTATTTCACACCCGGCGATCTGGGCTTTGAACCCATTCAGACTTCGATAGGAAAACTTGGCGTACTCGTATGCTGGGATCAGTGGTACCCCGAAGCAGCACGACTAATGGCTATGGCCGGTGCCGAATTGCTGATTTACCCTACTGCCATTGGCTGGGAAAGTTCCGACACCGACGAAGAAAAAAACCGCCAGCTCAATGCATGGATTACCGTGCAACGTGGTCATGCAGTAGCCAACGGTTTGCATGTGCTTTCGTGCAACCGCACAGGTCACGAAGCCGATCCTTCGGGCGTTACAAACGGCATTCAGTTTTGGGGAAATAGTTTTGTGGCTGGTCCGCAGGGCGAATTTCTGGTGCAGGCGTCAAATGACAAAGAGGAAAACATCATTATCGACATCGACCTGCAACGCTCAGAAAATGTACGTCGCTGGTGGCCATTTTTTCGCGATCGCCGCATCGATGCTTTCGGCGACATTAGCAAACGCTGGAGAGACGAATAACTACCTACTCTAACTCTCCCCTGAAGGGGGAGAGAACGCGCATTTATCAAACATTTGTGATAACTACAACCACATCACCATATCATCACATCACCTCATCACCACATCTCCTCATCATCACATCACCACATCATCACATCATCTCATTACCACATCATTTCATCATCACTTTAATCATTTTTTATGAACATATGTTTAATATGTTTGTTATAATTATTACCTTAAATCATTATCAGATGATTTTTTCAATATAGATATAGATAATATCTGTTTGCATTATATCGATTATTCCATTTACTTTGCAACAACAAGACAAATGAACATACATTCATATAATAATAATAATTATCAACAAAACAAAATCATTATGGAAACAACTGAAAAAATCTTCTCGATGCCACGTATTGGCGAAAAAGCTCCTTCATTCAAAGCAGTAACTACTCAGGGCGATATTAACTTCCCCGAGGACTATGCAGGAAAATGGACCATTCTATTTAGCCACCCGGCCGACTTTACACCCGTTTGTACTTCAGAATTTATGACTTTTGCTTCGATGCAGAAAGATTTTGAAGCACTCAACACTCAACTTGTGGGTCTCTCGGTAGATGGACTATACAGTCACATTGCATGGCTTCGAACCATCAAAGAAAAAATTGAATACAAAGGTATGAAAAACGTAGAGGTGACATTCCCATTGATCGAGGACATCACAATGGAAGTAGCCAAAACCTATGGCATGCTTCAGCCGGGCGAAAGTACTACTAAAGCCGTACGCGCAGTATTCTTTATCGATCCAAAAGGTATTATCCGCACCATTATTTATTATCCACTTTCGCTGGGTCGTAACTTCGACGAGCTGAAACGTGTGATCATTGGCTTGCAAACTGCCGACGAATTTGGCGTGGCATTACCTGCCGACTGGCGTCCGGGCGATGCCGTTATTGTACCTACAGCAGGTTCGTGTGGCGTAGCCAAAAGCCGTATGGAAGGTCAGGAAGAAGGTGTAAAATGCTACGACTGGTTCTTCTGCACCAAAGAACTTTCAAAAGAAAAAGTGGAAGCTGCCTTAGGAACAAAACTTTAATCGAAAAAAAATGCTGAGGGCTGCATTGAATTAACAATAAAATGCTATTTTTGCCACTGTAACTGATTAAAGCACAAAGCAAAGAATGAAGTTTTCGGACAATAAGGCAAAAATAATTCAATATATGCTGTGGTGGACAGGTTTTGCAATACTGCAAACACTGTCGTTCCACAGCATTTTTTCGTTGCCTTTCTACATTATTCTGGCCGATGCTGTTTTTCACTCTTTGCTTTATGCGCTGTTGGGAATGTTGCTTTGGAATGCATTGCGCTATGGAAATTTCGGTGCGCTGCCTTCGCTCCAACGCATCATCAATTATACTGCACTCGGACTTCTTACGCTTGCAATAACTGCCGGAGCCGGTTATGGGTTTGAAGACCTGTTAAACGTGTCTGACGAATTTTTACCTTATCTGCCTGCCCGTACTTTTATTCATTTGCTGGTATTTATTCTTATTATTCAGTCATTTATTATCAGGAATAATAAAAATAATGTAGATGAAATGACCGAACAATTTCCGGAAACAGATGACGCAGATGAAGAGACGCCAACATTACAAAACACCGAAATTCTGGAACGAATTGCAGTAAAATCCGGTTCTAAAATCAACATGATTCCTGTGCAGGAAATTTTCTGCCTGCAGGCCGATGGCGACTATGTGCACATTCATACGCTGAAGGGAAAGTACATGAAGGAGCAAACCATGAAAAGTTTCGAACGTGCGCTTCCTCCGGGTCAGTTTGTGCGTGTGCACCGTTCGTGCATAGTGAATATCGAATCGATTACCGGCATCGAACTATACGAAAAACAAAGCCGACTTCTCACATTGAAAAACGGCTTTAAAATTAAAGTCAGCCAAGCAGGCTATGCAGTGCTGAAAGAAAGACTAAATCTCTGAGAAATTACTTTTTTTCAAGCTGTTTACTAATCTTTTTAATGGCTGTTTCGATAGGTTTTTCAGGCTCAATCACATTGTATTCACCCCAAAACTCAGGATCGGAAAATCCGCTGGCCTCGTCGGTAATAATTACACCGGGACGAAGACGTCCACTTCTTTCAGGAGCTTTTGTACCAGCAGCATCCTCCCAGTCGGTCACAGCCATTTCAATTACACTTAAATATTTAGTATCAAAAAGCTTACGTTTCCACTTTATTCGCAAATCAAGTTCAATTCGACTGTAGCCATAATACCATTTACCGTTTTGTTCAAAAAAGTCCATACGATACGACGCCTTTTCGGGAATTACATTGGCATTAAATGGTTTTTTGATGATAAAAATCTTCGATGCTTCGGCTTTATTCTTCAGATTCATATCGAACACAGCGCTTTTAATGGCCATGGTTTGCGCATCGATATATAATTTTCCATAAAATAAAGGTAAATCAAGATAAGGCATTTGCTGAAAATTAATCACATAAATCAATCTGTCGTCCATACGAGTGGATCGCTCAAAACTGAAATTATAATTCTCAAACATTTTTTCGGTGAAAATCATTTCAGGATATTTAATCACATCGAGATAAAGAGAATTGAACGGACCGCCCATCAATTTAAATACCAGTGTGTCCAGTCTCTCGTAATCAGTTTTTTTTCTGGATTTATACAATTTTACTACATCGGCTTTATAGGAAGGATAAGGCTGTTTGTAAATATCGACAACAGCCTCGGCTACCGACACATAATTCCGGTTTTTTCGTATTGTTTCGCGATAAAAGGCAGTCATCGACATTTCGCTGCCCGGATAATTCTTTGTAATACGTTCGAAAACCGCACTCATAATCATATCGGCATCCTTCGAAATCACACTTACTTCGGGCAATTCCACCGATACTGGTTCGAGCTCAATTCTATAATATGCCAGAGAATTTTCTCCCGGTGCAAAAACCAGATTACGATATCCCACATATCGAAACAGAATTCTATGTGCTTTTCGCGACGTGGGTACTTTCAACACAAACTCTCCATTTGTATTCGACACAGTGGAAATATTCGTGCCCAATACCGAGATATTGGCAAAAGCCAACACATTTCCGGTCGATTTATCAAGCACAACCCCTCTGTACTCAATATAAGCATCAGGCTTTTCGTCGGCCAAAACTCTTCCTGAAAAAACAAAGCCTGACAATATGCAACAGGCAAGCAAAATAAGCCTTTGCAATTTATAATCATGCAGTATCTTCATGGCATTTATTTTATTGTGATTCACTGTATTTAATCCAATGCAAATTAAACCGATTTTGTTCGTTCCGACAAATTTTTGAATAAAAATCGAATCTCTCGATCATGTTTTTTCTACTTTAGTTTTTTACTGGCCAAAACCTACCTTGTTTTAAGTAAAGCGCAGTGAAAATACCTACATTAGGGTATTGTAACCAGTTTAAAATACTGCGAAATTTGCAAAAGTATTTTTTATCAAGAATTTTATCGCGAAAAAGATATTTAGTTAGTATTTGTTTGTATTAGTTAGTACTGCATAATTTGTCCGAATGAACTGCCATAAGCATTCGGATGAATTTGCTGTTTTCGCCACATTTAATGTTAAACACCAAACTTTTACTCCTGCATTGCGTTTAACTTACTCCAACTGATAATTTCTCCCTATTCATTCAACGAAAAAACAGATTCGATATGTATAGCAATCATAAGTTTAACGAACGATCGCGCATGAGCGAAATCATCAACGAAGATGCTTCACTGCTTCTCACCATTAGCAGGTTTGGTATTTCGCTTGGTTTTGGCGACAAAACAGTGAAAGAAGCCTGCGATGCGAATGGGATTCATTGCAGGACCTTTCTGGCTGTAATCAACTTTATAGCCGAAGGAAATGTGGTGGTACACGAGACTTATGAACACATTTCAATTGAGTCGGTGATAAACTACCTGAAAAATGCGCATCATTATTTTCTTACCTACAAACTGCCTTCTATCAGAGCGAAACTAATGGAAGCTGTTGAATCGTCGGATCAGAGCGAGCCATACAAAGTGGTTTTCATGAAGTTCTTTGATGAGTATTTCCAGGAAGTGCGCAAACATATGGATTACGAGGATAAAACAGTATTTCCTTATGTAATGCGCTTATTGGCAGGTTCGCCCGATAAAAAATACAGAATCGCTGATTTCGAGGAACATCACACCGATGTGGACTCAAAACTTTCGGAATTGAAAAATATTATTGTGAAATACTATCCCTCGAAAGGTCAGAATTACAAAATGAACGATGTGCTTTTCGATTTGTATGCCTGCGAAAAAGATCTCGCGCTTCACAATATGATTGAGGATTTTTTCTTTGTCCCTGTGATTGAAGCCATTGAAGAAAAAACAACAAATCATGAATGATCTGAATCTGAAAATTGCCATTGCCGAACCGTCCGTTATTGTGCGTAGCGGACTTGCTGTGGCGCTGAAACGCATACCGGGCATTCATGCACAAACTTTCGAAATAAGCTCGCAGGAATTTCTGGCCAACTACATAAAGCTGCACAAACCCGATTTACTGATTGTGAATCCGCTTTACTGGGGCACTCTGGACATGAGCAAACTCAAAGACGAAGCCGGACACCAGACTTTACGCTGTATTGCGCTCGTCACCGGAGCGCTCGACGATAACTTCCTGAAACAGTACGACGAAAAATTCTCGCTTTACGACAGTATTGATCAACTCAGATTAAAACTGAATAAAGTATTCGAGACAGAAACCATAGAGCCAGACGAAGAAAATGACGCACTCAGTGTACGCGAAAGAGAAATTCTGACCTGTGTGGTAAAAGGGCAAACCAATAAGGAAATTGCACAGTCACTTTTCCTCTCTACCCATACTGTGATTACACACCGGCGAAACATTGCGCGTAAACTGGGCATTCACAGTACTGCAGGACTAACTATTTACGCCATTGTAAATAAACTTATTGAACTCGACGATATAAAAAAAGACCTTTGATCAGGATTTTAAAAAATAAAAAAAATGAGTCTGCGTCAAAAACAACAGGAACGCAAATTACGCAAATAAACGCAAATTCATTAGACTAATAATTCTAATAAATCATTAAAATACAAACACTTATGATTTGTATAAATTTGCGTTTATTTGCGTAATTTGCGTTCTAAATACTCTTTTAGGACAGCCTTGGCTTTTGGCTTTTATCGATGTAAACTCTCAGATTTCTTTGATAAGTTCCTTCATAATCAGCGTCATAAGCGGTTGCACTTTATTACCAATTTCCTGCACCTCCTCATGAGTCACTTCCACAATTTTACCAGGCACTCCGAGGTCAGTAATAATTGACATTCCGAAACAACGCATACCACTGTGGTTGGCCACAATCACTTCAGGCACAGTACTCATACCCACAGCATCGCCTCCGATGGTGCGGAAATAACGATATTCGGCAGGAGTTTCGAAAGTAGGACCGGTAGTACCCACATACACACCTTTCACCACTTTGATATTGTTGCGGGCAGCAATCGCTTTGGCTTTGGCAATCATATCTTTCGAGTACGCTTCGCTCATATCAGGGAAACGCGGACCAAGCTCATTGAAATTTTTGCCACGAAGCGGATGTTCAGGGAAAAGATTGAGATGATCGGTAATAATCATCAGGTCACCAATTTCAAAATCGGGATGTACTCCACCCGAAGCATTCGAAACGAGTAAATTTTCGATACCAATGGCTTTCATTACCCGCACCGGAAAAGTAACAGCTTTCATATCGTAACCTTCGTAATAATGGAAACGTCCCTGCATAGCAAGCACTTCCACATCGCCCAGTTTACCGAAAATAAGTTTTCCGCTGTGTCCCTCCACTGTGGACACCGGAAAATTAGGAATAGTTTCGTACGGAATTTCAGTTTTGTCAGTAATTTGTGTCACCAGATTACCCAATCCGGTACCGAGAATAATCCCGGTTTTTGGATTTCCGGAAATTTTAGATTTTAGAAATTCAGCTGTTTCTTGTATTTTCTGCAACATAATTCTTAATTTTTTGTATAAATATATCTTCCTTGTTGATGATTGAGACTTTTATTGGCAAATAATAAATAAAAGGCTTTAGAGCCTCCGGAAAATCGGCATTATTCACAATTCTTGCAGCATCTTTCTCAGTAGTAATAATCACTTTATTGTTTTGCGCAGGCTGTCCGAAAACGTTCTCGATTTTTCTGAAATCCTGTTTTACAAACTCATAATGATCGGGAAAAATAAGCGTTTCAACTTCGCGACAATATTCCTGAATTTTAGCCACAGCATGCTCGGGCGATACAATTCCGGCCACAAAAAGCACCTGTTTGTTAGCCAAAGCTATATTTTCGAGCGATTCGGGCAATGCCTCATTTACGAAAACCGGCTTTAAAGGCTCGTAGTTTGTTTGCGAAAAGAATAATGACTGATACGGCATTGGATTCAGTTCGGTTTCTACCACACGTAAATCAATAGGCTTAATATCGTCGGGACATTTGGTAACAATAATAATATCGGCCCGCAAACTGCTGAAACTGCTTTCGCGTAATCGTCCGGCAGGCAACATCCTGTCGCGTGTATAAAGCTGATTATAATCGGTAAGTAAAATACTCAAACCGGGTTTTAGCGCACGGTGCTGAAAACCATCATCGAGCACAGCAACCTGAATTTCAGGATTTGCTTTAATCAATCGCGAAATTCCCTCTACACGATTTTCGCACACTACCACTGTTGTTTGTGGAAACTTAAGCATTATCTGGTAGGGCTCATCGCCAATTTTCTGACTGGTGCTTGCTTCGTTGGCAATTAAAAAACCCCGCGATTTGCGCTTATAGCCTCTGCTAAGCATTGCGGTCTTATAGTTCTCGCTCAGAATCGAAAGCAGAAGTTCCACATGAGGCGTTTTCCCCGAACCTCCTGCCGATAAATTCCCTACCACAATTACCGGAAGTTTAAACGATTTCGACTTTAACATACTTCTATCGTACAACCAGTTACGCACATTTGCAACCAAACCGTACAACCACGAAAAAGGAACTAATATGTAGAATAAAAACTGTTTCAAACCAATCTGTTTTTTAGGGGAATCACAAAGATACAATATTTTAAATTATCAGCAAATGACAGCTTATTTCAATATAAAAAAAACAATATCAACAAGCGCTATACTCAATTGCGGATAAATTATACAAGTGTAACGTCAAAATTGCTCCTTTAGTTTGCAACTACACTAAATCGCCTGCAGAGAGTAGCACAAATAGGACTTTGAATAATTAAAGAAATTTTTCAGTAATAGACTGTAAATTTCAAGGTTATTCCGAATTAATTTGGTAATTTTGCAGACGATTTAAAAAGGCTGCTGAGCGACAGATCACCCTACAAGAGAATTCAAATTAATAAACTAATATACAGTTATTTGAAAGCTTATATCAAATAACAAATCAACAAAAAATGCTATGCTGAATTATAAATTTGTAAGTGCCGAAGAGGCTGCAAGTTATGTGAATCACGGAGACATTTTGGGATTCAGCGGATTTACTCCCGCAGGTTGCCCGAAAGAAGTGCCCACAGCCATTGCCAAACGTGCTGAAGCTTTTCATGCCGAAGGTAAGGAATTTAAAATTGGTATGTACACCGGAGCTTCAACCGGCGACTCGCTCGATGGCGCTCTGGCTCGTGCGAATGCTATTTTGTTCCGCACACCTTACCAGTCGAACAAAGACCTGCGTAATGCGCTAAACTGCGAACGTGCTCCTTATTTTGACATGCACTTGTCGGCTCTGGCTCCTCACCTGCGTTTCGGATTTATGCCCAAACCACGCATTGCCGTGATTGAAGTATGCGATCTGACCAACGATGGCGAACTGATTCCTACCACAGGTGTAGGTATCACTCCTACTCTGTGTAATCTGGCCGACTACATTATTGTGGAATGGAACCACAATCATCCGAAAGAACTGCGTGGTTTCCACGACATTTTCGAGCCTCTCGATCCTCCTCACCGTAAACCACTTACATTACTTACACCAAGCGATCGCATGGGAACGCCTTATGTAAAAGTGGATCCTAAAAAAATTCTTTGCGTAGTGGAAACACACCGTGACGATGAAGTAGGTGGCTTTACTCCAACTGATGAGGTGACTGACAAAATTGGTCAGAATGTAGCAAACTTCTTAGCCAACGAAATTAAATCGGGTCGAATTCCTAAAGAATTCCTTCCTATCCAGTCGGGTGTGGGAAATATTGCGAATGCTGTAATGGCTTCATTGGGTACAAATCCCGAAATTCCAAATTTCGAAATGTACACTGAAGTTATTCAGGATTCGGTAATTACATTGCTTAAAAACGGAAAAATTAAATTTGCCAGCGGTTGCTCACTGACTATTACGACTCCGGTACTGAAAGAATTGTACGAAAATCTTGAATTCTTCCGCGATAAATTAGTACTTCGTCCTCAGGAAATGTCGAACAGCCCGGAGCTTGCACGTCGTTTGGGACTTATTACCATCAACACTGCACTCGAGGCTGATATTTTTGGTAATGTGAACAGCACACACGTAATGGGATCGAAAATGATGAACGGTATTGGCGGCTCAGCCGACTTTACACGTAGCGCATACATTTCGATTTTCACCACTCCTTCGACAGCGAAAAACGGTAATATCAGCGCCATTGTGCCTATGGTAAGCCACGTGGACCAAAACGAACACTCGGTAAATATTCTGATCACAGAACATGGTGTAGCCGACCTTCGTGGTAAATCGCCCATTCAGCGTGCTGAAGAAATTATCGAAAATTGCGTAGCACCTGAGTACAAAGAAATGCTGACAGACTACCTGAAACTCTCAGGACCATGCCATACGCCAACCAATTTACACGCTTGCTTCGGAATGCATACGCAGTTTATGAAAACAGGCAGCATGTTGGGAACAAACTGGGACGATTTTAAATAATCCCGATTGTTTGGAATTATCTGAAAACTAACAAAAGAGGCTTACGATTTGATTCGTAAGCCTCTTTTGTTTCCTAACCTCCTGAATATTTAATCAGCAAATTCCATAAGGTATGCTTTGATAAAGGCATCAATATCGCCATCCATCACAGCATTTACGTTCGAAGTCTGATAATTGGTACGGTGGTCTTTCACGCGACGATCGTCGAATACATAGCTTCGGATTTGCGATCCCCACTCAATTTTCTTTTTACCAGCTTCTACAGCCGCAGTGGCTGCACGACGTTTTTCGAGCTCAAGTTCGTAAAGTTGCGATTTCAATAAACGTATCGCATTGTCTTTGTTGCCAAACTGCGAACGGCTTTCGGTATTTTCAATCACAATTTCATCCATCTGATTGGTCACAGGATTCATAAACTTGTAGTGCAGACGAACGCCTGTTTCTACCTTGTTTACATTCTGTCCACCCGCACCCGACGAACGGAAAGTGTCCCACGAGAGCATTCCCGGGTTGATTTCAATTTCAATGGTATCGTCGACCAGTGGCACCACATACACCGAAGTAAACGAAGTCATACGTTTTCCCTGAGCATTGAAAGGCGACACGCGCACCAATCGATGCACACCATTTTCGCTCTTTAGATATCCGTAGGCCATTTCGCCATCGAATTGCATGGTAACCGTTTTAATACCTGCCTCGTCGCCATCCTGAATATTGGTAATTTCCACTTTATATCCCTGACGTTCGGCCCAGCGCTGATACATACGGAAAAGCATTTCGGCCCAGTCCTGCGCTTCGGTACCTCCTGCACCGGCTACAATTTTTATTACTGCTCCCAGCTTGTCTTCTTCCTTCGAAAGCATATTCTGCATCTCAAGCGTTTCCACTTCGTTGAGAGCATGCGCATAAGCAGCATCCACCTCTTCCTCAGTCACAGCTTCTTCGCGGAAAAAGTCCATTGAAAGCTCAAGTTCTTCGAGTGCAATTCGTACACCTTCGTAACCTTCGACCCATTTTTTCAGGTCTTTAATTTTCTTCATTTGCGCCTCGGCAGCTTTTGCATCGTCCCAAAAGCCGGGAACATGTGTGCGCAACTCTTCTTCTTCAATCTGGATTATCTTCGAGTCGACGTCAAAGATACCTCCTCAACGCGGTCCCGCGCTCCAACAAATCTTTAAGTTGGTCTGTAGTTATCATTTTATATTTAGTATTTAATTGTTTATTATCAAAATAGTATTGCCGGCAAAAAGACCAGAATAAATGCCAGCGAGAAGCCTGCAAGTGTTTGTCCGGGCGTATGGGCTTTAAGTTCGATACGCGACAGCGCTACCAGCGCCGACAACGCTAAGAGAGCAATAAGCAACCACAGCGGATTGTAAGCCATACGGTAGCATACGCCGAAAACGCCTCCGAGCAAACCTCCAATTCCTGAAAGATGTGCTGAAATTTTCCATTTAAAGTTAATGACCGTGATCAGCAAAATGGAAATAGCTGTAGCAGCGCCCATGCCCACAATAAAAAAAGGCATATGTAAAGTGCGCCACAGAAAGAAAGTCCAAAAAAGATAGGATATAAACGAGAAAAGATAAGGCATTGTCCGCTCTTCCTTTTTCGAGATAAACAAATCGTGTACTTCGCCGCGACGCATCATTAGCAAAACCGGCACAGCAGGCATCAATCCTGTAAAGACGAATGTTCCGAGCACCGCAATGAGCTTCCATGTAAAGGGCAGTACGCCGAAAACATCCATATTCATGAGCATCAGCATACCAAACACAGGCATAAGCAGTGGCTGGAATACAAGAGAAATTATCTTATAAAAAATTTTCATTCAATAGATTATACTGCTTCGATAAACGTTTCTCCGAAGCAATTGTTTAAAATGCTTATGCCGGATCAGATTTCTTTTCTTAGTCTTGCCACGGGAATATTAAGCTGCTCCCGGTATTTTGCCACCGTACGTCGCGCAATGAGATATCCCTTTTCCTTTAATACATCGGCCAGTGCATCGTCGTTGAGAGGTTTGCGTTTGTCTTCGTTGTCGATACAATCCTGCAAAATCTTTTTAATTTCGCGGGTCGAGACCTCTTCGCCCGAATCATTGGTCATTGATTCGGAGAAAAAATATTTCACCGGAAAAATGCCAAATTCAGTTTGAATATACTTGCTGTTGCTCACACGCGAAACTGTTGAAATGTCGTAGCCTGTTCGATCGGCTATATCTTTCAGAATCATTGGTTTCAGATAAGTATCGTCGCCTTCGATAAAAAATTCTTTCTGAAAATCGACAATTGCCATCATCGTAGTGAGCAATGTTTGCTGACGTTGCTTGATAGCATCGATAAACCAACGCGCCGCATCAATCTTTTGTTTTACAAACATTACCGCATCTTTCATTTCGCGGGTCTGATTCTTTTTGTTCGATGCGTAATCCTTAAACATCTCGTTGTATGTGCTGTTCACGCGCAGTTCAGGCACATTGCTGTTGTTCAGATGTACCGATAGCTGACCTTCTTCATTCTCGAGAATAAAATCAGGCACAATAGTCGCCATCGATTTTTCCAGCACATTTCCACCCCAGCCATTTCCGGGCTTAGGATTAAGACGAATGATTTCATTAATGACTTTTTTCAGATCTTCGTCATTAATTTCGAGCGCTTTATTTATTTTGTCATAATGTTTTTTCGAAAATTCCTCGAAATAATCTCTCAGAATTCTTTCGGCCAGCGCCACTTCACGCGTCTGATTACGACGTTCGAGTTGTAGCAACAAACATTCCTGAAGTGTGGTGGCACCCACTCCGGCCGGGTCGAACTGACGAACCAGCTCCACAATACTTATCATTTCCTCGTCGGAAGTCTGAATACCTGCATGAAACACAATGTCGTCTACCATCGATTCGGGCGAACGACGCAGATAACCTTCATCGTCGATGTTGCCAATTACATATTCGGCAATCATACGCTCGTGTTCGGTAAGTTGCAACAAACCAAGCTGATCGACCAGATACTCATGAAAAGTCATTCCAATAGAAAAAGGAATATCCTCCCTTTTATCATCTTTCGAAGTATTGTTTGCTTTGAGCTTGTAATCGGGAATATCATCGTCGGCCATGTACTCTTCCGGATCGAAATCGTCGTTATTGCCGCCATCATCCTCGTAATTGTCAGCAAATTCATCTCCATCGGCCGATTCTTCGGCACCTTCTTCCAGCGCAGGATTTTCTTCAATCTCCTGACGGATACGCTCTTCGAGTTCCAGCGTGGGAACCTCGAGCATTTTTATCACCTGTATTTGCGCCGGCGATAACTTTTGTTGTAATTTCTGCTGTAATTGTTGTTTTAACATAGACGAAACAAACATTATCAATGATACAAAGATAATGGTTTTTGTGTGAAAAATGGTAGAAGTTAAAAATGATTTGAGCATTTGCTGTGCAAAATATTTGTAAACATATGCATTAAAAAATGTGTATCCGACAACTTTATGCTGCGAAAATAAATTATTTCAACGAATACAAGTACCTTTGTATCCGGATGAAGCTGTATCAAAATAAAGCAGAACACAAATTACGCAAAAAAACGCAAATTTCCGCAAATCAGATACAGCTATTATTCAACACAATACAGCATATTAAAATTGTAGCATTTGCGAAAATTTGCGTTCGAAATATTCTTTTGAGACAGTTTCCTTATCGCTTACTCACAACATTTATAATTTATGACATTTGGTCAATTAGGCATCAACGAAGCCATTACGCAGGCATTGCTCGAAAACAGAATTTCGGAACCTTCTGATATTCAAATGAAAGCTATTCCTCATATTTTAAAAGACAAAACCGATCTTGTGTCGATTGCTCAAACCGGAACAGGCAAAACAGCTGCATTTTGTTTGCCAATACTGCAAACCATCGATCCAAAAAACACTAAAATTCAGGCATTGGTACTTGTTCCCACACGCGAACTGGGACAACAGGTGGCGCGGGAGTTTTTCCTTTTCTCGAAACACATGCCACGCATTTTTACCGAATGTGTGTATGGCGGCGTGCCGATCGACGAACATATTCAGCGTCTGAAACGATCTACGCACGTGGTTGTGGCCACTCCGGGACGATTGCTCGATTTACTCGAACGAAAAGCACTGAGCCTGAATAATTTGAAATTTGTGGTGCTCGACGAAGCCGACGAAATGATGAATATGGGTTTCAGAACCGAAATCGATAAAATCCTGAGACAATGCGAGAGCGATGTGCGGAAGTTGCTCTTCACGGCGACTATGCCTGCCGATGTGACTGCTATTATACGCGATTTTATTCGCCCCGATGCAGTGACCCTCCGTATAAATGCCGAAGATTTTATTAATCAAAACATTGAACACAGCTATATCATTTACAAACAAGGCGAAAAGCTCGATTATCTGAAAGCTTTTCTGTCGGAGCGAAAGGAACAACGGGGAATTTTATTTTGTCGCACCAAAACGGCAGCCAAGCGACTTTCGAAACAGCTGGCCGGTTTCGAAGTATCAGCAGATGCACTTCACGGAAATCTGAATCAGGAAATGCGCGACAAAGTGATGCGCGGACTCCGCAAGGGTCGTATCAATTTACTGATTGCGACTGACATTGCTGCGCGTGGCATCGATGTGAAGGAGCTCGATTATATTATTCACTATCATCTGCCCGAAAAGTCCGATCAATATACACATCGTAGCGGTCGTACAGCCCGTGCCGGAAAATCGGGGTTATCGGTTTGCCTTATCAGAACCGAAGACTTGCCGGAAATTAAGACTTTAGAAAATGAATTGAAAATTGATTTTTCGGAGATTACAGTCAAATTGTCAAGCGAGACAAAACACACGCATCCAATTGGCATTCAAATGAATCTGGGATTGATTCAGGGATTTACGAAAAATAATTTAGTTGAATTTTTGGTGGAAGAAGCCGGACTCAGCACAGGCGATATAAAAAACATCAGGGTAAACGACAATTCATCTTATTTTGAAGTGTCGGCGCGATACGAAACACAGATTTTCATCAACTTCAAAGGCTATAAAGTGGCACATCGCAATGTAAAAATGACTGTGGTGGAGGTGGAGAGAGATTGATTATTTCAAAAGCTGGAATTTACGAAACCATACCCCCTAAAAACGCGAAAGGTTGTCACGCCTGACAACCAATCTTTGTTAACCTTAAATCTAATACTATGAAAAAATCACACTGCAAAGATAATGCTGTCAGGAGAATCCTACAAGTATTTTAGCATAATATTAGTCCAAAAACATGCTTTATAATATATTTTTAAACTATTCAATCTCTTTGAAGCCTGAATTTAACAGCTATTTATGTTTCAGGACATAAAAAACATGTATTATTCTTTGATGTCAGTCACTTCATAACCAATCATATCGATGGTCTTTTTAAGCTCCTCATTGCTTACATCTCGCGTCAGCTTTAGCTCGGCTGTATTGGTTTCGAGGTAAACTTTAGCTTCTATGCCTTCGATATTATTAAGCGTTTTCTCCACTCTTGCAGAGCAATGTCCGCAGCTCATCCCACTGATAGTAAGTGTTTTTTGTGTCATAATTGTATTTTTAAAATTTGAATTTTCAATTTTGTGCGACCGAATTTCTCCTTCAGCTTTTATTTCAACATTCTGCGGAGAGTTATTGTTTCCCGAAAATGCAAACTGAGGCTTAAACCTTAAAAGTCTGAGCGCGTTCAGTACCACAGTCACCGAACTAAGACTCATGGCAGCTGCAGCAAACATAGGATTAAGCTTCCAACCGAGCAAGGTAAAGAACACTCCTGCCGCCAACGGAATGCCCGCCACATTATAAAAAAATGCCCAGAAAAGATTTTCTTTTATGTTCCGCATCACTCTACGACTCAGTTGCAAAGCTGTCACAAGATCATTCAGGCTGCTGCGCATAAGCACCACACCGGCTGACTCGATGGCAATGTCGGTTCCTGCACCAATGGCAATGCCCACATCGGCGCGCGTAAGTGCGGGAGCGTCGTTTATGCCATCGCCCACCATGATTACTTTTTGTCCTGCACTTTGTAGTCGGGCAATTTCTTTTTCTTTGTCCTGAGGCAAAACTTCGGCAATCACTTTATCCACACCAGCCTGTTGTTGAATATATTCAGCCGTTTTGCGATTGTCGCCTGTAAGCATTATCACCTCAAGTCCCATGTTTTTCAATGCTTTCACAGCAGCAGCACTGTCGTGTTTCAGCACGTCGGCCACAGCTACAAGTCCGATAAGCTGATTATTTTCAGCCACATAAAGCGGCGTTTTTCCTTCTTCGGCCAGCTTTTGCGCTGTTTCTTGAATATCGTTGCTTTCAATGCCGGCACTTTGTAACAGTCGAAAATTTCCTGCACGGTATTTTTTATCCATAATAATTCCGGAAATACCCGAACCCGGAATATTTTCGAAATCAGATAATTGATATGCTTCTAAATTTCGCTTTTCAGCTTCTGAAATGATGGCTTCGGCCAGTGGATGCTCTGAAGATTTTTCGAGAGAATAAAGCAACCGCAACAGTTCTGTTTCGTCAACATTACCCACAGTCACAATATCGGTAATACGTGGTTTGCCGGTAGTGAGTGTTCCTGTTTTGTCGAGAACCACCACACGTGTTTTATGTGCATTTTCGAGCGCTTCGGCCGAGCGGAACAGAATTCCATGCTCAGCACCTTTTCCCGTTCCGGCCATAATAGCCACTGGCGTTGCCAAACCCAACGCACATGGACAGGAAATAACCAACACTGAAATACCGATTGATAAAGCAAATACAAACGAATACCCGAGCGCGAGCCACACAATAACCGACAGAATGGCAATACCAATTACTACAGGCACAAACACAGCGCTTATTTTATCGGCCAGGCGCGACACAGGTGCTTTTGAAGCTGAAGCTTCCTCCACCAGCGAGATAATCTGTGCCAGCGTGGTATCGTTACCCACTTTTGTGGCTTTGAAAATAAAATAACCGCTGTTGTTGATACAGGCTGTCATTACTTTATCGCCGGCAGATTTAAACACAGGCATACTTTCGCCCGTCAGTGCCGATTCATCAATGGTTCCGTTGCCCGAAACAATTTCGCCGTCCACAGGAATGCGTTGTCCGCTTTTTACAACAATCAGATCGCCGGGCTTCACTTCGCCCACCGAAACTTCGGTTTCTATGTTATCGCGAATAACTGTGGCCGTATCGGGACTGAGCTTTATCAATCGCGAAATCGCATCCGAAGTGCGACTTTTCGAACGGGCTTCGAGATATTTTCCTAAAGTGATAAGTGTGAGAATGGTTGCTCCCGATTCGAAGTATAAATCGTGCGTATAATCGGCCACCAGAGAGAAATCGGAATGCCCAAGTCCGCTGCCAATCATGTAAAGTGCAAAAATGCCATACACAATAGCTGCCGACGACCCCATGGCAATCAGCGAGTCCATGTTTGGTGCTCCGCGAAAAAGCGATTTAAAACCTACTGTAAAATATTTTTTATTTACGAATGCAATAGGAATGGTAAGTAGAAACTGTGTGAGCGCAAAACTCATTGCATTTTGATGCCCTGAGAGAAAAGCGGGTAATGGTAATCCCATCATATGTCCCATCGACACATAAAACAATGGAACGAGAAAAGCTAATGAAACCCACCAGCGATGCCTCATTTCTTCCTGCTCTTCGCGCACATAATCGGGGCGGGATTGCGATTTTCCGGCATTTGACGTGGTGTTTTCCGATTTCAAATGCGCTTTGTAGCCGGCATTTTCAACCGATTTTTCTATTTCAGAATTGTCAATATCGTTTTCGTTATAACTCACGGTCATACTGTTGGTCAGCAAATTAACCTGTACATTTGCTATGCCTTTTAGTTTACTTACACTTTTCTCAACATGTGCTACACAGGCAGTACATGTCATTCCGGTGACTTCGAATTTTTCAGTTTTCATCCCATTACAAATTGTAAAAACAAAACAAGCAGGAAATGGTATTGTTTACCACCCTGCCCGTTTATAAGAACTTTTAAAATTAAGCCCCCTTATTTCACTCCATATTGCAACTTTACAGTTACCGAGGCCGTTTTTTTCTTGGAACTTGTATTATACGAACCTCCCCAACTGTATTCTTCAGAAGAGTTTTGAGCCACAATCTGGAAAATTCCCATAGTGGATTGTTTCAATTTACCAAGTTTGGCATCACTGTTTTCGGCAATGGTAGTGGCACGTAGCAAACCATCTTTAGTGGCTTCGGCCAACATTTCAATTTTTAAATCAGACAGTTTGGTGTAAAAATATTGCGGAGCAAATGAGTTTATTTCGATACCCTGATTGATAAGCTCGGTTATTTCGCGTGAAATTTTCTCCACCTTTTCCACTTCGCCCGAAGTAATACTCACTGTTTGAGTAAGTCGGTAACCATCGAAAATATTCTGACTACGCCCGTTATCCTGTATATAATTGAATTCCTTCGATAAATCGACAGCCGAAAAAGTTATGGCTGAATCAGGCACTCCTTTCGAAATAAGGAAGCGCAGCGTGGTTTCGTTGTTTTTCTTTATTTGAGTATAAGCATCGGTCAGCGACATGCTTTTGGCCGAAAACTGACTTTGCCACACAATCAGGTCCGATTCGAAATTTCGTTCGGCCAGGCCTGTTACCGAAATCGTGTTGTCGTGCTTATTACGGTTCATAAGTGCATTGGCACCTATAATCATAGCCACAACAATGCTTATAGCAATAATGGAAGTGGTGAGAAAGTTTTGTGATTTCATAAAGATAAATTTTCAGGTAAATATTGGAGAATTGATTATTTTTTTCTGATCACAAGTTTATCACCCACATCGAGACGGTCGGTGGTGCGGTTGTTCCAATTTTTGATATCGCTTACCTTGCAGCCATAACGCTTTGCAATGGTTGAATAATTCTCACCGCTTTTTACTTTGTGTGTAATGGTGGTTTCTTTTTTCGCAGCAGGCTTTTTAGAGGCCACATTTCCGCCTTCGCCGACATTTACTTTCAGCTTCTGACCAGCCTGCAAGTTGCTGCCAGATAATTCATTGAGTTCTTTCAAATCATCGACAGTCATATTGTACATTTTGGCAATGCTGTAAAGCGATTCGCCACGTTGAACCTTATGTGTTTCGGCTTTTACATTGGCCACCGCAGGCTCTTCATTTACATCTTTCTCTGTTGATTTTTCAACGGGCTTTTCGGGCTTCGGCTTCTCCTGTTTTGCGTTTTTATCAACCTTTACTTCGACTTGCTGTGCCATTGCGGTTTGCTCTACCGGCTTCGCTTCTTCAACATGCTGTGCTACAGGTTTTGGTTTAGGCACATAGTTCGGATCGTTTGTATGAATCACAAGCATCTGACCAATTTCCACTACATTACCCGAAAGGCCATTCAGTGATTTGAGTTCGTCGATAGTTGTGTTGTATTTTCTCGAAATTGACAAAAGCGATTCGCCGCTACGCACAATATGTACTTCTTCTTTTATTTGAAAAGGGAAATTATTTGTCTGTTCATTTTTGGCTTTCGATGCTTTTGACTTTTCCTTATTTTCTTTTAGCTGTTTGGTTTCGTTTTTAGCAATTTCCGGTTGCACAGTAGCACCTTGTACTGCAACCGGCTTATTTTCGGCTTTTGCAGGTTCTGCTTTAGCAAGCTCTTTTCCCGCCTTAACAACTGCCACTTCAGGTTTCTCAGCCTTCGTTTCGGCTACCACAGCTTTTGTTTCTGTTTTAACTGGTTGCTCAGCTATCGCCGGTTGTTCTTCCGACAATATCAGTGTTTGTCCCGGATAAATCTTCCCTCTTGCTGTTTTGTTAAGCTTTTGTATTTCAGCTACGGTCATACCGTATTTTTGCGAAATCGAATAAAGCGTTTCTCCACGTTCAACCACATGTTTAGTGGCCGATACGCAAACTTCGCCCAACTCTGCTTTTGTATTGCTTTCTGATTTCCGCAGCGTTGAATCTGCGGCCACTTTAGCACTTGCCAAAACCGGCTGCACAACCATCACTACTTCTTCATTCTTAATCAGAAGTCGCTGTTTCAGTTGCAGCATATCTTTTTTAAGACCATTCTTCTTTTTTAGCTGAGCTACCGTCATGCCATATTTTGAAGCAATAGCAGAGAGCGTTTCTCCTTTTTTTACATAATGATATTTGGCGGGAATTACTTTTTTGACTGATTGAGAAGGAGAATTTGATACATATTCCGCACGATTCAGATTAGCAACCGACATTATTTTTAGTACAGAATCGTTTTCCATAACACGTCCGGCGCGCACAAAACGTTTGGTATAATAATCTTCAGCCGAATTTGTAATAATCACACCCCTGTTGACAGATGCATGAATAAAATCGAACTCACCATTTTCCTTTATTTCAGTCACAATACCCACATGCCCCACTCGTCCGTTTCGCCGCCGGCCTTCGTAAAACACAAGATCGCCCGGTTTGATTTCATTTTTTTCCACCACAGGAAATTGAGTGGATTGATCGTATGAAGAACGTTGCAAATCGACACCAAAGTTTTTATACACATGCGAAGTGAAGCCTGAGCAATCGAATGAACTTGTGCCAGCCGAACCATAACGATAAGGAGTATTCAGGAATAATTTTCCAAAATTGATAACAGAATCGGCAAGATTTGTTTTTTCCGGAAAGAAAGAGTGTTTGTTTGTTCGGATTGTATCTGAATCAGAATAATCGGGTTTCAAGGGTGCTGCAAATGCAGTGGAACTGAGTGCAATGGTTAGCAGAAGCAGTATATATGGTTTTGTAAATGACATTGGCAAAAAAATATCTGAGAATTAAGCTATTGCAAAGATATAATTTGCAGTGAAATATAAAGAGTAATTTTTTTCTTTTTAAGAAAAAAGATTTTCTTTTCAAGAAAGATGTTTCAGTTGACATTCTGACGCAGAGACAATCATCGTCGCGGAACAACCCATAACCAAAGGTCGGTTATCGTCGACATGTCCGGCAGGAAAATTAAACATAACCGGAATATCACTTTCATTTAATGCTTCGTGAATAATTCCCTCAATACTTTTATTCATAAGCGGGTCTTCGTCGCAATCGCTGAACTGTCCCACCACTAGCCCCGAGATTTTTTGAAAAACGCCTCCAAGCCTGAGATTTTGCAACATTCGATCGATGTGATAAGCTTTTTCGGCAATATCCTCGATAAAAAGAATATTTCCTTCGTAAGGCAAATCGAAAGGTGTGCCTCTGAGACCATAAATTACCGACAAATTTCCACCTATCAGTTTTCCTGTGGCTTTTCCCGAACGGTTTTGCGGATGTGCGGGAATTGTATATTCAGGCAAATTACCAAAAAGCAAATTTTTAAGCCCCGCAACCGCTTCACTATCGGCATTCAACTCAGTCAAATGTTTTGCCATAATGGCGTGCACCGATAAAAATCCCAGATTTGTAATAGCATTGTGCAACACAGTGATATCGCTAAACCCGATCAACCATTTGGAATGCGAACAAAACGTTTTAAAATCCAGTTTGTCTACAATCTGCGTCAACCCGTAACCTCCACGACTGCAAAGAATTGCTTTCGTATCCGGATCGTCGAGTGCCTGCTGTAAATCGGCAATGCGCTGCACTTCAGTTCCCGCAAAACGTCCGTATTTTTCACGATAATACGAACCTTCCTGAACCCGCAAACCCCACGAAGAAAGCACTTTTGCAGCACCTTCGATAAAAGACGGATCAATCACTCCCGAAGGTGATACAATGCGTACGAGGTCGTTGGGCTGGAGAGGATTTAACATGGCGGAAAGTTAGTTTTGAGTTAGGAGTTTTGAGTCAATAGTCAATAGCTAACGAAGAGAACGTTGTGATAAATAATTGATATTTTAGCTGAAGGCTGCATCAAAAGAAATTAGAACACAAATTACACAAAAAACTGCAAATTTTCTCAAATCATTTATTGCTATTATTCAACACAATACAAATATTGAAAATTATCAGATTTCTTGGCGAGCCAAGCGGCATAGCCGAGCGGTGAAAATTTGCGTAATTTGCGTTCAAAAAAACTTTTGAGACAGCTACACTTTTAGTAGTTTTTAGTATTTAAGCCATTTCCACATTTCGCCCCAGGTAATTTTTTTACCATACATTAAAATTCCAGTACGGTAAATTTTTCCTGCCATCCAGGTAGTGCCCACGAATGAAAGTATCAGAATAGAAATGGAAAGTGCAAGTTCCCAGGCCGGCACATCGAAAGGCAGGCGAACCATCATTACAATGGGCGAGGTAAAAGGAATCATCGAGCACCAAAATGCAAGCGGACCCTCAGGATTTTCAGCAGCAAAAATACCTGCATAAATTGCAAAAATGATTGGAATCATTACCGGAAACGAAAACTGATTGGTATCGGTTTCGTTGTCCACGGCCGAACCAATGGCTGCAAAAAGCGAAGCATACAGCAAATATCCTCCAAGAAAATAAACCACAAAAAGAATAATAAGCTGCGTAAAATTCAGCCCTGCAACCGACGACATGAAATCGGCAATTTCGCCGTTTACTCCGGCAGGCACATTCATTTGTCCCATCTGTTGCATTTCCTGCATTTTTTGTATCGAAGCCGGATCGATATCGCCACCCACAAATGTGCTCACACCAACTCCAATTGCCACCGTGAGCAACACCCACAGCAAAACCTGCGTGAGTCCAACCAGCGCAATACCAATAATTTTCCCCATCATGAGCTCGAATGGTTTTACCGACGATATCATTACTTCCACAATGCGGTTGGTTTTTTCCTGCACCACGCCACTCATTACCTGAGCGCCATAAATTACAATAAACATGTAAATGATAAATGCCGTAATCATCCCGATCAGAATGGCCAGTTCGGCCGAAGCTTCTTTGTCCTTGCCATCTTCGCTCCACTTAATGGTTTTCATATCGATATCAGTCTTCGATTTTTCCACCATTTCTTTCAGGTTCGGAATGTTATACGCTGCCAGTTTTTGCTCTTCGATATATTTATTTAGCAATCCTGCCACATAAGTTTTGAGTTCCAGATTTACCTGTTTTTCGGAATAAAGTGTGGCTGCTGATGCATTTTTAATTAAATCATCGGTAATATAAAGCACAGCTGCGAAATCCGACTCCTGCTCTTCCTGTTTTTTCAGTTCATCCACTGTAGCATCGGTAAACTGGAAAGTGTACGATTCGTTGCTTTGGAGCACATCTTTGTAAAGTCCGGTTTTATCAACCACTACAATAGTTTTTATTTTATCGTCCTTAATGGTGCCAAGATATACTATCAGCGACACCATTCCCACCATAAGAATTGGAGTGAGAAATGTAAGTAGGATAAAGGATTTTTTCATTACCCTTGTAGTGTATTCCCGCTTTATAATTAAATTTATTTTGCTCATTCTTTTTTAAATTTGAAGATTCGATGATTTGTAAATTTGAATTTGTCAGTTAGCTACTCTCCCACAGAGCTACCACTCACAGTTTCAATGAAAATATCGTTCATACTTGGCAGAATTTCCTGAAAGCTGACAATTTCGGCTTGTTTAATCAGTTTTGCAAGCAGTTCGTTGTTTGTGTCGGCATGCGATTTTTTAATGATACATTCGTACACATTGTTCTTTTTCAATTGCTCAATAAGTTCAAAACCATCGGGCACAATTTGCGTGGCCGATTGCAGACTGAAAGTATCTGTTTTATGCGAAGCTCTGATTTCGGCCACATTGCCCTGAAGCACAATGCGCGATTTGTTGACCAGGGAGATATTCTCGCACAAATCTTCCACAGTCACCATATTGTGTGTGGAAAAAATAATAGTAGCTCCCTTGTCGCGCAGTTCAAGAATTTCGCGCTTCAGCAAATCAGCGTTCACGGGGTCGAAGCCACTGAATGGCTCATCAAAAATCAACAATTTCGGATCGTGCAGAATGGTGGTGATAAACTGAACTTTTTGCGCCATACCTTTCGACAGCTCTTCCACTTTTTTATCCCACCAGCTCTGAATTTCGAATTTTTCGAACCAGTATTTCAAAGCTTTCTGCGCGTCTTTTTTTGTCATTCCGCGTAGCTGAGCCAGATAAAGGGCTTGTTCGCCGATTTTCATTTTTTTGTAAAGTCCCCGCTCTTCGGGCAGATATCCAATATGACGTACATCTTCGGCAGTCATTTTTTTACCATTCAGTCGTACTTCTCCGCTATCGGGCGCTGTAATACAGTTGATAATGCGGATAAGAGTCGTTTTTCCTGCGCCGTTAGGGCCCAAAAGTCCATACACCGAATTCTCGGGTACTTCGAGACTCACTCCATCGAGGGCTCTGTGTCCCGAAAATTGTTTTACTACGTTTTCTACTTCTAAAAATGCCATATGTTAATGTGATGATATGATGATGAGTTGATGTGATAATATGATGATGTGATAATACGATGATTTTTAATATTGTTTTTTTGACTTCATTTTTGATATTATGCTTGATAAGAGTTTCTTAATGCTTAAAATTTTGTTTTGTAATTCCGGATTGTGTGGATAGTTTCTGGATTTTTCGCATAACAACAGCCAGTATTCGGTTTCATCTGCTTCTTTTGCTGCAATTTTAAGTTTATGTATAAAATCGGCACTGCTTTCGCAATTTTGAGCCTCCCGAACACTTGCTCCGATGGATGTACCTGATTTCAGAATCTGATTCGCCACTACAAACTTTCTTTTTTCTTCTAACAGTTCGGCAAATTCAATAATGTCAAGAGCAAACTCAAAACTCAATTCTAAGATTTCATTTCTCATATTTCTTATTTATTGTATAGTCAAGCTCATCATCACATTATCACATCATCTCATCATCATATTATCACATCAACACATCAACTCATCATCACATCAAATCCTTCCTTCATCCGCAAAACTGTAATATTGTCCGCGTGCAATGATAATATGATCGAGCATATTAATGCCTACAGCGTTACAACCTTCTTTTATTTTGCGTGTAATGTTGTTGTCTTCTCCACTCGGGTGATTTTGTCCCGAAGGATGATTGTGTGCCACAGCTATTGAAACAGCCATTTTGTCGAGCGCCATTTTAAGCAACATGGGCAAATCGACCACCGTTTGACGCATACCGCCCTGTGTGAGCCTGCGAACTTCGATGACTTTGTGAGCACCATCGAGCAGCGCTACCCAAAATTCCTCGTGCAAAAGATCGATCAAAACCGGCTCGAACAAATTGAACAGATCCACACTCGATGCAATTTTCTTTCGTTCGAGTACGTCGCTTGTTTTGCGCCGTTTACCAAGCTCCAGCGCAGCCATAATGGTGATGGCTTTTGCTTCGCCAATGCCTTTGAACCGTTTGCAAAGATCGCCGATAGTGAGCCGTGCAAGTTCGTTGATGTTGTCGCCACACTCGCGCATTATACGTCGCGAAAGCTCCACAGCCGACTCTTCGGTGTTTCCTGAACCAATGAGAATGGCCAATAATTCAGCATCCGAAAGGCTTGCAGCTCCTTTTCGGGCCATTTTCTCGCGCGGTCGGTCATCTTCGGACCATTCACGTATAGTCAGACGTTTATTATTTTCATCGGTTAACATTTGCCAAAAGTACAAAATTATTTTAAGATGGAATATATTGGACGTATCATTTGCATTAAAAAAAAATCACATATAGCCTTTAAACGAACTATGACAGGTTTTCGACAGATGTTTTTGGTATATTTATTCGTTTTTCAAAAAGGATTTGCATTACTATAAATATTTTGGCCTCCAAAATTATAAAAACTCATTTTTATAATGCAATGACTAAAAATTTCTGTACTTTTGCACTCGCAAATCCGCAAGGGTAAAACTAACAAAACAAACATAAATTTTTGCATGCAACCGACTGCTACGAGCGCTTGTAGCGGGTAATATGCGATAGTAAAAAACAAATTATTTTTGTATGAAGAAGCATAATTTTAGTGCGGGCCCCTCAATTTTGCCTCGCGAAGTAATCGAAAAAACAGCTCAGGCAGTGTTAGATTTCAATGGTTCAGGTCTTTCTATCCTCGAAATCAGCCACCGATCGAAAGGATTCGAAGCTGTGATTGCCGAGGCAAGAGATCTTTTCAAAGAATTGTTGAATATCCCCGAAGGTTATTCGGTTTTGTTTTTAGGTGGTGGCGCAAGTATGCAGTTTTGTATGGTACCTTACAACTTTCTGGAAACAAAAGCTGCTTATCTCAACACCGGTGTGTGGGCTAACAAAGCCATGAAAGAAGCCAAAGGATTTGGCGATGTAGTGGAAGTGGCTTCGTCGAAAGAAGCTGTTTACAATTACATTCCAAAAGGATACACAATCCCAACTGATGCCGATTATTTCCACATTACAACAAATAACACCATATACGGAACTGAGATTCTGACCGATATGGACTCTCCGGTACCGTTAATTGCCGACATGTCGTCTGATATTTTTTCGCGCCCAATGGACGTATCCAAATATGCCATGATATATGGTGGTGCTCAGAAAAACCTTGCTCCCGCCGGTGTAACTTTCGTCATTGTAAAAGATGAATTGCTGGGCAAAGTTTCGCGCTATATTCCCACAATGCTCAACTACAAAACACACATTGCCGAAGGCTCAATGTTCAACACACCTCCTGTATTGCCCATTTACAGCGCACTCGAAACACTTCGCTGGCTGAAAGCAAATGGCGGACTTGTGGAAATGGAGAAACGCAATATCGAAAAAGCCGAACTTTTGTACAACGCTATCGACAACAGCAAAATGTTTGTGGGTACAGCCAATAAGGAAGATCGCTCACGCATGAATATTTGCTTTGTAATGAAGCCCGAATATAAAGAACTCGAAGCTGCATTCCTGAAATTTGCGACCGAAGCCGGCATGGATGGAATAAAAGGTCACCGCTCGGTGGGTGGTTTCCGCGCCTCAATCTACAATGCAATGCCAATTGAGAGCGTACAGGCACTTATCGATTGCATGCACGAATTTGAAAAACAAAATTAATACTGATAAAGGTCTAAAGTCAAAAGCATTGAGACTTTAGACCTTCGTCTTTAGACTATATATTTAAATATGAAAGTACTTATAGCTACCGATAAACCGTTCGCCAAAGTGGCTGTGGATGGAATCAGAAAAGAAGTAGAAGAAGCAGGTTTCGAATTGGCGCTGCTCGAAAAATATACCGAAAAACAACAACTGCTCGATGCTGTGGTGGATGCTGATGCCATCATCATCCGCAGCGACATTGTGGATGCGGAAGTGATAGCTGCCGCCAAGCAACTGAAAGTAGTGGTTCGTGCCGGTGCAGGTTACGATAACGTAGATCTCGAAGCTGCTACTGCTGCTGGTGTTTGCGTAATGAACACACCCGGACAAAATGCAAATGCTGTGGCCGAACTTGTTTTCGGACTGTTGATTTATATGGTTCGCAACAACTTCAACGGAACTTCGGGCACCGAACTGAAAGGCAAAAAACTGGGTATTCATGCTTATGGAAACGTGGGACGTAATGTAGCCCGCATTGCCAAAGGTTTTGGAATGGAAGTGCTTGCCTACGATATGTTTTGCCGCGACGAGGATATTCTTGCCGAAGGTGTAAATCCAACATGCTCGGTAAAAATGCTTTATCAGAGTTGCGATATCATTTCGGTACACATTCCCGCCACCAAAGAAACCAAACAATCCATCAATAACGAATTGTTGAGTTTATTGCCTAAAGGTGCGGTAATGATTAATACTGCCCGTAAGGAAGTGATACACGAAGCCGAAATGATGGCTTTTATGGAAGCGCGCCCCGACTTTAAATATGCGACCGACATCACACCCGACAATCATACAGAGATGACTGAAAAATTCGGCGTGCGTTATTTCAGCACTGCTAAAAAAATGGGTGCACAAACATCCGAAGCAAATATTAATGCAGGTATTGCCGCAGCCAAACAGATTGTGGCTTTTATCAACGAAGGAAACGACTGCTGCAGAGTAAACAGGAAATAACTTTCATACAGTTAAAACATTATACAAAAGGGAGTTTGCATTATTAGCAAACTCCCTTTTGGCATTGAAAAAGTCGAACAAAAGCAGAACTATCCACCTGACAAAAACATTAATTGTTTCAGCCCCGAGATAATATTTTGTTATTTTTTTCATATATTTGTAGCTTAAAATCTCCCTTAATTCAGTGAGTACATTTCCATGAAGTTAAATCTACCTGCATTCTTTATACGTTTTTGCAGAAATATCGTACAACAACACGAAATTCCTCAGCAAAACATCCCTGAAGATTCAGCGGATAGCTTTATTGTTCCTCAAAAAAATGCTCAGAACGTTAAGATTGAAGAGCTGAAAGATCAGAATCGCCGGTTACTGATTGAAGAAGCCGAATTCCACAACGAAAGAGAATACTACAAAGATATTTTCAACAATCAACCGGCAGGGTTATATCGCCTCAGAGTATTCCACAACAATAACTGGGATGCTGAGAACCTTAAAAACAACGAAAATAATCCTTATGTATTGGATTTTGCCAGCGATCGTTATTACGAAATACTTGGTATCAGCAAATCGGAGATTGAAAAAAACCCTTCTGTATTCACTAAATATCTGTCTGATGAGGATTTAAAATCCTTCACTAAAGCCAACACTTTAGCCAACAAGAAACTTCAGCCATTCCGTTGGGAAGGGCGGCTTGTCATTCGCAACAATGTGAAATGGATACGTTTCGAATCAATGCCCCGTAAACTACAAAATGGAGACGTAATATGGACAGGCATACTTTACGACATTACCGAATGGAGACAAACAGAAGCTGAACTTGCTCAAAGCCGATTGCAACTCGAAGATGTACTGGTAGGTGCAAACGTAGGTACGCTTGAGTGGAATGTACAAACAGGAAAGGTACGTTTCAACGAAATCTGGGCAAAAAATCTGGGTTACACGCTTACAGAGGTCAATATCGGCCTGTTTTTTCTGGGCGCCAACGGATGGAAATTTCTCACACATCCCGACGATATTCCTTATGCCAATGAAATGCTGCAACGACATTTTTCGGGCGAACTACCTTATCATCAGGTGGAAGTACGCATGCGCCATAAAAACGGGAAATGGCTTTGGATTCGTCAGGAAGGGAAAGTAAAAACCTGGACACACGATGGCAAACCACTGTTAATGTATGGCACACATACCGACATCACTGCGCGAAAGGAAGCCGAACTCACACTGAGCCGACTGAATGAGGAACTCGAAGAGCGTGTGGCCAAACGTACTGCCGAACTCGAGAAATTGAATACCGAACTCAAGATTGCCGAACAAAAGTTCCGTACTGTAGCCGATTTTTCTTACACCTGGGAATACTGGAAAGGCACTGATGGCAATATTGTATTTATGTCGCCTTCGGTGGAAATGATAACAGGATACAGCGTTCAGGAATTTGAGAACGACCCGGAATTACTTCACAAAATAGTGTACAAACCCGATATGCGCATTTGGGAAGCACACCTGGCTCAGCGCCGCGACTGCAAACTGCCCGACAGCAGTATGGAAACCGCCTTTCGCATTGTAACAAAAAGTGGCGAAATAAAGTGGCTCGGCCATCTTTGTCGCTGCATTACTGTAGCCGGGAAAAACCTCGGCATACGTGTATCGAACCGCGACATTACCGATAGCGTGGCGGCCAACAATGCTTTGCTCGACATCACAGTAAAAGTGGAAGAGCGTGAACGTAACAGGTTTTCGCGCGAATTACACGATGGTCTCGGCCCGCTTCTTTCAACCGTAAAATTGTATTTCGACTGGCTGGCCGATACCGACGATGCAGAAAAACGAAAAATGATTATTCAGAAAGGTGGTTTCTGTATCGAAACAGCTATCGAAACTTCACGTGAACTTGCCCGTGGCATGGGCTCGCAAATGCTCATAAATCTTGGCTATGTGGGCGCTATCGAACAGTTCGTCGGCAGAATCAACGATACGAGTAAAATTGAAATTATTTTCGAAAGTAATACTACACAGCGCTTCAACGATTTTATTGAAACAACTCTTTATCGTATCAGTACAGAGCTAATAAAGAATACGCTCAGCTATGGCGAAGCCTCGCAGGTGAAAATTCAGTTTATGTACGACGAGCAGAACAATGAAATAAATTTCGATTATGCTGACAATGGCATTGGTTTTGATATGGAGAAAATCGGCGAAAAAGGAACCGGCCTGGGTATAATGAACATTCAACAGCGTGTAAAAGTATTACGTGGCCGTTTGGAGATGGAATCGCAACCCGGCGCAGGAGCAAAAACAAAAATTCGTATTCCTGTAGAAAACTTATAACAAATTCAGCACACAAAAAAATGAACAAAATTATTGTAGTTGACGATCATTCTCTGTTTCGTGAAGGAATAAAGCTACTTATCGAAAATGAGCAGTTAGGATATGTAGTGGCCGAAGCCGAAAATGGCAGCGCATTCCTCGACCTGCTCAACCTGCATCAGCCCGACCTGGTGATTATGGATATCGAGATGCCGGTAATGAATGGTCTCGAAGCTATTAAACAAGGATTACAGCAGCAGCCCAAACTCAAATTCCTAGTGCTGACCATGCTCAACGAAAAAACCAATTATGCAGAAATAATTTATGCCGGCGCCATGGGCTTTGTACTGAAAACAGCAGGAAAAAAAGAATTCGAACGGGCAATAAATACCATTATGGCCGGTGAAAGTTATTTCTCGCCCGAAATGCTCAGACAAATGCTGCTTAACAGCCAAAAGAGCAACGAACAGGAAGAAGCCGATAAGGCAACTGTCTTTACCCAGCGCGAACAGGAAGTACTAAACCACTTATGTGCCGGATTTTCAGTTTCAGAAATTGCCGAAAAAATCTTCCTGAGCGTAAAAACCATTGAGGCACACAGAGCTACATTGCTTCGCAAAACCAATACGCGAAACACTATAAACCTCGTACTTCATGCCATAAAAAACAAATTAGTTGATATCTGACACCATATAAGCAGATCAAAAAAACATAAAGCCTGTATGCAAATTTTATGCATACAGGCTTTATGTCATTCAGGGTTTACCCCCGGTTTAATTTCAGGCTTTTCCCTAAGCCCTTTTCAGGGATTTGTTTATGAGCTAAATGTCATTTGATAGCTATTTTTGTAAAAAACAATTGAAGAAGATGTTTAATATAATTGTAGTCGATGATCATTTACTTTTTCGTGAGGGCATCAAGCTCCTTATCGAGAAAGAAGGATTTGGCAAAGTAATTGCCGAAGCCCAAAATGGACTTGAACTGCTCGAAGTATTACAGCACAAACATCCTGATTTAGTTATTATGGATATCGACATGCCTTATATGAACGGGCTCGAAGCAACCAGAAAAGCCATTCTTCAGTTTCCCGATTTGAAAATTCTGCTTCTTACAATGATGAGCGAATATGTAAACTTTGCTGAAATAAAACAATCGGGCGCTATCGGCCACATTCTGAAATCGTCGGGAAAACGGGAGTTCGAAAAAGCCATCAGGGCAGTCATCCAGCAAACAGAAACATCATTTCGTTAATCATATTTTGCGCCAACCATGCGTAGAATAAAATAAAAACTCATCAATAGCTATTACGCTATTATACTTTTCTGTCTTTTGTTTGTTTGTTTAATTTACCGAAACGCCGCTTCTGTCTTCAGTAGCGGCGTTTCTTTGTTATACAAAAAACGGGAAAATCCATCGTCCGACAGATTTCCCCATGTTTATTTAAAGTGCGATAGTTATTTCACACCCAGTTTTTTTAGAATATCCTTTGGCACTGCATCTTTATGAACCACAATATTGATTGTTTTGTGAAGCACAAACGACTCGCTGGCATACCAAATCCCTTTGTATTTACTGTCGGTTCCCCACGAGTTTTTCACAAGGTAGTATTTTGTACCGTTTTGGTCCGTGGCCGATCCGTAAATCACCATACCATGATCGTCGGTAGTCTGATAATTATCAAAACCTTGCTGACGAAGCTCCTGAGTTACTTTCACTTCGGGTTGAGGGCCATTGGCAGCCAGAATTTTCGCTTCCATTTCTTTCTGCGAAATATTCAGCCAGCGAGCCTGATCAGAACCCGGCAAATTTTCCTTTTTCAACTCAGGGTTTACAGCCACACCGTTGCGGGTAAAGCCCTTTTCGCTTACGTCCGATCCCCATGCAATTGTATAGCCTTTATCCACCGCATTTTCGAAAACTTTTGCAAACTCGTCGAGTGGTAGGTTGTACGATTCGCCCCAACGCCAGTTGTCAGGAATTTCGATAGCAAATTTTGTGTAAAAAGGATGATGCGTAAACGAAGTCAGCGAAACGTAATCGTCCATGTTCAACCCAAGCGATTGCGCGTAAGTCACAGGCGTGAATTTCTTGGCGTTTACAGTAAATTCGGTTGGAAGTTTACCCAGATAAGCATCCAGAATACCATCGAAACCTGCTTTCCATGCCGTGGAAAGTTTTTTGTTCGGATTGCGAACCACAGTTTTCACATACGACTCGGTAAGCGCATCGAGTTCGCCATGACGGTGACTGTCTTCGCCGTAATTCAGACCATTCATTTGCTGCTCAGGTACAATACCATAATTTTTAAGCACATACATTACATCGTGAAACGATCCACCGGCAGCAAAATTAATGTGGCCATTGGTACGCACAAATTTATCGGCTTTGTCGGAATAAGAGTGGTACACCACAAACATTTCCGACAAATCAACTTCAGGTTTGCCCATTCGCAGCAATTCAGACTCGAAAAATCCAAGCCCCGAAAAGCTCCAGCAGGTTCCCGAACTTGCCTGATTTTTTACAGGCGTAATTTTGTTTTCCTTTACAATTGTAAATTGGAATGTATCCACCGCAGCAGTTGTTTTTTCAGCCGCAAAGACCGTAAACGCAAAAGTTGCGAGGATACAGGATAAAAGAAGTTTGTTCATAAAGTAAATGAAGTTCATGTTTCAAAGTTTCAGAATATCAAAGTTTTAGGTTCCAGAGTATCAGAACATCACATAAACGCACAATTATGAAACTCTGAAACCTTTGAAACCTGAAACTTTTTATATTATTTTACCGGTATATTTGCCAATGTTTCCACCAGATAATCCCAGAACATTTTCACTGTGGCAATGTTCACTTTTTCGTCGGGCGAATGTGGATAACGAATGGTTGGGCCAAACGAAATCATGTCCATATTGGGATAATGTGTTCCGAGAATACCACATTCGAGACCGGCATGAATAATCATTACCTTGGGTGTTTTTCCGAATTTATTTTCGTACACTTTGGTCATTTCTTTCAGAATAGGAGAATCCAGATTCGGTTTCCAACCGGGATATCCGCCAGTAAATTCAACTTTAGCTCCTGCCAGTGCAAAAGTACTTTCAATTACCGAAGCAAGTTCATCTTTGCGTGAATCTACCGAGCTGCGCATCAATGATTTCAGTTCTACACTTTTGCCGTTCGATTTGATAATGGCAAGGTTGTTCGATGTTTCCACTACCGAAGGTAATTCGGGAAGTACGCGATAAACGCCATTGAAGCAAGCAGTCACACCATTAATCAGGTCGTCCTGAATTTCTTCGGGAAGCAAACCTGAAGGCAGATCCACCTGCTCTACGATGAGTGTGATGTTTTCTTCCACACCTTTAAATTCTTCAGTGAAAAGATCCTGACATTCAGCCGCAAAATCGAGTATATCCTGTACACCTTCTTCGGGCACAGTAATCACTGCAAATGCTTCGCGAGGAATAGCGTTGCGCAGACTTCCGCCGTCGATGCTGGCAAGGCGTGCTTCGTATTCGGCTACAGCTTCTTTCAGGAAGCGGAACATAAGCTTATTGGCATTGGCGCGTTGCAGGTGAATATCCACACCCGAGTGTCCGCCTTTCAGACCTGTAAGCGAAATTTTCAACGCCACATCGCCTTCGGGCACTTCCACTTGGTTGTATGCAAACGAAATATTGGCATCCAAACCTCCGGCGCAACCTACATAAAGTTCGCCTTCATCTTCAGAGTCCATATTGATAAGAATATCACCTTTCAAAAATCCGGGTTGCAAACCAAAAGCACCGTGCATTCCTGTTTCTTCGTCCACAGTAATGAACATTTCAATAGCCGGATGCACCAAATCCTTCGATTCGAGTACAGCCATTGCAGCAGCAATACCAATACCGTTGTCGGCACCGAGCGTAGTATCTTTAGCTGTTACCCAATCGCCATCGATATAAGCCTGAATAGGATCGGTTTCGAAATTATGCGCTACACCGCTGTTTTTCTGTGGCACCATGTCCATGTGCGATTGCAAAACCACAGCTTTGCGGTTTTCCATGCCCGGAGTAGCAGGTTTACGAACAAGTACATTTCCTATTTCGTCGCGAAGGGTTTCAAGCCCGAGCGATTTTCCAAAATTTTCGATAAAAGTACCCACAGGTTCTTTCATTCCCGAAGGACGTGGAACCTGAGTCAGGCTGTAAAAATGTTGCCAGAGCGCTTTGGGCTCTAATTGGCGAATGTCATTTGCTTCCATATAAATTTATTTTGAATAATTATTCAGTGTTTTGTTATTTGCAAATATCCGCATTTTTTTTGGATTTTCTTTTGAGTTAGGGTAATTTAACGGTGCGAAAAGCATAGTATTTTTCAAAAAAAACACCCGAAACCAAACCTGTAAAGTTTGATTCCGGGAGATAATTAGAGTTGTATTGGCGAGAACCCTTACAATTCTTTGATTTTTATGTTTTTGAACCAAACTTCGTCGCCATGATCCTGCAAAAGGATATTACCTTCGGCAGCCTCGCCAAAGCCCGGCCAAACACTGTATTTGCTGTAGTTCACCAAAGCCTCCCACATTTGTGTACCACGTTCGTATTCCACAATTTTAATATCGTTCAGATAATGCTCCACCTTACTGTCATTCACTACAATACGTGCATTGTTGAAAAATCCGCCTCTGAATGGTTTGTTGGCAGGTGCGGGAATAAGGTCGTAAAGCGAACCCAGTTTGCGGTTGCCTTTTACACCCAGTTTGGCATCGGGGTGATTGTTGTCGTCGAGAATCTGAAATTCGCAACCAATCGATGAGCCTTCACCTTTGTTCAACTCGGTATCCACAAAGTATTTAATCCCGCTGTTGGCACCTTTGGTAATCATAAAATCGACACTGAGTTCGAAGTTTTTGTATTTACGTGTGGTTACAATATCACCTCCATTGGTCGATTCTCCACCGCCCGATTTCATTACTTTCAAAATTCCATTTTCAATTTTCCAGCCCTTTTCGGGGAAAGTTTTAAGTTTTGCGCCACGCCATCCTTCTGTGGTTTTTCCATCCCAAAGCAATTTCCAACCCTGAGCTTTTTCTTCTTCAGAAATGGTATTGGCTATGCAGTTGACCTGCGGAATTTCGCGGCTGTACGGACGACGCACATTTTCCAGATCCTGCGTGCAAATGCGTATATTTTTCCACTGAATGGTTTTTCCGGCCATTTTAGCATCGCCAATGGAATGCACCTGAAGCGCAATAAAACCCGAAGCAGTCATATCGTCGAGCACATTGGCACAGGGAATATCGTTGAGCCATGTACGCAGGCTTGTACCAATCGCCTCGATGCGGACTTTATTCCAAGCATTGGCTTTAAATGCCTTTTTAGCCACAGGATTTTTGTCGAGCGGATACAACCAGCCGCGACGGGATTCGTCGTAAATTCCGGCCGACCATGCACGCGTTGAAGGATCAATTTCGTACTGATAACCGTGAACACGTCCGTTTTGATATTCTTTCAGACTATTGCTGCGAAACTGAATACCCGAATTGAGACCATCTTCCACTTTAAATTCCAGTTCGAGAATAAAATCGCCGTACATTTTGGTGGTAGCCAAAAAAGTATTGGGCGTATTGATTTTCGAAACTCCGGTAATAATGCCATCCTTTACCACATAATCAGCAGTTCCGTTGATTTTCTTCCAGCCTTTCAGGTTTTTTCCATTGAAAAGCATTTCCCATTTTTCCTGCGAAAATGCCGTGAGCGAGGCAAACATCAGGATAGATAAAATTAAATTGCGTGTTTTCATTTGTATGTTTTTTATGTATTTTAAAATATTCAGATTCTTTGCCCGCTTACAACATTCGTGCATTGAATTTTTTAAGTATTAAACCCACTTCATTTTCCTTTGCCAAATAAATAGCTGTCGACAAAGCTTCACCTTCGGCTCCATCGGCTGTAATTACCGAAGCGGCTGAACTTTTTGTCCCCGGCAATCCTGAATCGGACATTACAACAGGCCATTTTGTATCCGGACGATTGCCCGAAGTGGTCAAACATTCGTTGTGCAAAACACATTCAGTCTGCGTGTCGGGCACCTGAATTTTCCAGCCTTCGCCAAAAGGATGATTTCCTTTGGCGCCTACTGAGCTATTACCGATATTAATTAACGCGTCTGCAATTTCCTCATTATTCAGAATTTCAATTACTTTTCGCAATGCATAACCTTTTATAAAGCCCGATAAATCGAGTTTCACATTGGCAACAGCAAATTTTACAGTGGATTTTTCTTTGTTCAAAAAGTATTTCTCCCGTAAAACATAAGTTTCAGAACCTGCCGTAATATCAAAATATCCGAGCGTTTTCTGATGATAGTTTTTACACTCCTGCAATATCTGCATCATTTCGTCCGAAATAGACACTTCCTGCAAGCCAGCCAAACGGTTTATCAAGCTCAGCTCACTTTCGGGATTAAACTTATTCGCAAAAGTTTCAATTCTGGCCACCTCATTTTCAACCCTTTTTGCAATTTTCTCTAAATCATGCTCGCACGCGTTCGTTATCATTATCAGATCAATACGTGTAAACATGGCACTAAACCAGGCATACAGAAAGTTTCGTCCGTCGGGAAGTGTTTTGTGGGAGAATTGCATTCCGAACTACATTTCTGATTTTACATAAGAGTATTTATCAGCTCATTACAACTTATAAAAATACTTCCAGTCTTTACGCGGTTCGGCTCCTTTCAAAAGCTTATTGGCAAGTTCGTTGTTGCTAAACTTCTTCGCTTTCGGATCGAATTTCAGTTTGGCATTCAACTGTTGTGCAATTACGCCCAAACAGAAAACCTGACTAAGCGGACCGGCCACTTCGAAGGGTGAACGTGCCTGCTCCTGACCTTTACAGGCCAACAGGAAGTTTTGAAAATGGTTTGAAGTGCTTTTGGGAACTTCAGGAAGTTTCGACGCCATTGCCTTTGCCTTGTCTTCCGGAATAATCGAAAGCGTACTTCCATGCGAGCCTCCTTTGAAAATCAAATCTTTGCTGTAGATAATTTTTCCGGGATTCAGTTTCGATGGCATAATTTGTCCACTGCTTGGAGGCGGAATATTCGGATCGAGCACCACATTGCCATAACCTTCGGGCACAGGTGGAAGATTGTCGAGCCCATCGTACCAGGTCACATCGCAAGCCGGCATTCCTTTTCGCTCAGGAAATTTAAACTCAATGGTCGACGAATACGGGAAGAAAAATTTATTGTGACCTTTGGCATAAAGCATGTTGATTTCGGTTGGCAAACCAAGTTCCAGAAAACGATGTGCTGTATCCAGAATATGTGCTCCCCAATCGCCAAGCGCGCCCATTCCGTAGTCGTACCAGCAACGCCACTGACCATTTACATAATCTTTGTTGTAATCCCGGTATTGCTCGGTTCCAAGCCAGGTGTCCCAATCCATTGTGGGCGGAACCGGCTCAGCACCCGGCATGCTTTTCATATTCACATCAAAACTATGCCAGCGACGCGGATTATTCATGTGTGCCGTAATGGCGGTAACATCTTTGATTATTCCCGCTTCTTTCCAGGCTTTGAACTGAAAATAATTGGCCTCGGAATGTCCCTGATTACCCATTTGAGTCACCACGCCATATTTTCGTGCAGCTTTTATCATCAATTCCACTTCGTTGAAAGTATGCGCCATTGGTTTTTCCACATACACATGTATTCCAAGTGACATCGCCAGCATAGTTGCGGGAAAGTGGCTAAAATCGGGCGTTCCAACAGATACAGCATCAATTTTTCCCGTCATTTTGTCGAACATATCCCTGAAATCGTGAAAACGCTTTACGTCAGGGAACTTATTCATAATTTCGAGCGTATGTTTTGCGCCCATATCCACATCGCACAAAGCTACGATATTGCACTGTCCTGTTTTGTAAAGTTCATTGATAATCTCTGCTCCACGAAAGCCTATGCCAATACAGGCGAGGTTTACTTTATCGGTGGGAGCTATTTTGCGCGACTTGCGATGTTTGGCCGATACATCCTGAAATGGAAGTGTGGTAAGTGCTGTACCGGCAGTTATAAGCGAAAGTTGTCGCAAGAAATCGCGACGGGAAGTTTTGGAATTTGAATCCATAAGTATCAGATATTTTGTGAATAAATTAGATCCGGCTCAAAATAATCAAGCACAGGCAAAGATAATTATATTCTGTAAAGTCACATACTTCTTGGTTAAAATAAAATGCAACAATTATCTCAAAAAGAATAATTAATGACCTCAACAAAATACTTCCAATTTTAAATAACGCACAAAATGCTATCTATCTGCAACTTGACGTATTTTCTGAATTATTTCTACAAAAACATTTGCAAAGTGGAGAAAAAGCATTACCTTTGCACTCACAAAATATCGCGGAGTGGAGCAGTGGTAGCTCGTTGGGCTCATAACCCAAAGGTCGTTCGTTCGAGTCGGGCCTCCGCAACATAGGAAAAAAGGATTGTGATAGCTTCACAGTCCTTTTTTTGCATAAAAACAAACAATCATTTTCGTGAGAGCTCGTAGGACACATATCGGATCAAGTCAAAAAGTTGTGGGGATAAAAATTTAAGCATATATTTTTGATAGTCTAAAGAGGAAAAAAGGAATATCTCTTACTCCTCTGAATTGAGATCTAAAAGCTTTGATTTTGGCATTAAA
>JAVEXN010000040.1:0-11905 GCA_034004015.1 Paludibacter sp. | reverse complement strand
ACTTTGATGCTCAGGATGAAGTAGTGCTGCTTGATGAGCGAGGGAAACAGTTCAGTTCGGTAGGTTTTGCTGATTTTATCGAAAAAAAGAATCTTTCGTCGTTAAAGCGCATGATTTTTGTGGTGGGAGGCCCGTATGGTTTTTCGCCGCGAATTTACGACAGATCAAATCAGAAAATATCGCTTTCGGCCATGACTTTTTCACATCAAATGATCCGGGTTATCTTTATGGAGCAGCTTTACAGGGCTTATACCATTATAAGGGGTGAACCTTATCATCACGAATAATGAAGCATCTAATTATCAGACAAGTTTATGCAGTTATCAGCCAAATATAAATTTCTGACCGGCATTTTGTTGGCATTTCTCGTTTTAGCTGTTGTTTCGGACGTAATGTACCGAAGCTCGTCGGCTAAAGTGCCCGATATGGTGCGTTTTGTGTCGGAATTGCGCAGCGCCGAACGAAAAGCAAACCACACTCTGGCTGTTTACGAAAATCTCCTGCGCGAAAAAGGAACGGATGTGTTGGCTGAGAGAGTTCTTGCCGATAATGATATTCCGGTTTATGTGTTTTCGGACAATGAACTGATTTTCTGGACTGATAATCGTATTGATCTCGATGTGCTGAATGTTGAAAACTGCGATAGCGTGGAATTTTTAGCCCTGTCGAATTCGTATGTGCTGCAGAAATGCGCAAAAGTGGATAGTTTACAACTGGTTGCACTTATTCCTGTAAAAAATAACTTTCCCTACGAGAATGAGATACTCCGGAATGATTTCTCTGAGCATTTCAGTACAAATAAACAGGTAGAAATAGTTGTCGGGAACGAAAAGGATAAGAATGCTGTGTTTTCGTCGGAAGGAGTGTATCTGTTTACACTCAAAGCGCCTGAGTCTCCGGTTTACAGCCGGTATTGGGGTTGGACAGGCTTTTTATCGCAGCTCTTTTGTGTGTTGATAATACTGTTTCTGTTTGCCAATGCTGGTCGGTTTACAAAATCGAACGAACTGAAACCAGGTCAATACCTATTGCTTACAATCCCGGTGTTGTGCCTGGTGGGGTTGAGTTTGTACTTCAACTTTCCACGTTTGCTTTATTGGGATCATATTTTCAGTCCGATGCAATATGCTTCAAATGCATTTCTGACGTCGCTGGGCCATCTTTCGCTTTTTAGTTTTTTCTTTGTTGCAGCTGCTTATCTTTTTTATTTTCAGACAAATAACAGTCAGAAAACGCATGGGTTTTACACCTTGATTTTCAGGGTTTTGTTTGGGATGGCTTTTGTCGCCTTTTACTATATTGTCAGCAGTCTGGTTTTTCATTCCAGTATTCAGATTAGTATTCTCAGTTTCAAAAACTTCTCAGTAGTTTCGCTTTGGGTACATTTCCTAATACTTTTATGGGGCATTGGCCTTGTACTGTTTTATCAAAAAATCAGAAACAGCGAAGGTTCGGATAACAGACTTATTCATTGGTTGAAATATGATTTGCCGGTTGTTTTGTTTGCCGGTTTGCTGTACTATTTTATCGAACCTGCGCATTTGCACGGTGTAATTATTTCACTGATAGTACTCTTGCTGGCATTTAATCTGCAGATTTTTATTCCGAAACGCAAATCATTACAGTTTTATGTTTTTGTTTGGGTAATGGTATATACTTTGTTTTTTGTGTTGAATTCGGTTTGGTTCAATACTCAGAAAAATACTGCAAAATACCGTCTGCTGGCCGAAAATATCCTGATCAATGGTAATACTGAGTACGATAGGATGACCGATGTGTTGCTTGAAGAACTGGACGAGCAGCTTCGGAACGACGCATATCTTTATACTTTGGCTTCTTCGCCCGATTCGGTAAATGTGGTAAGCAATTATTTGCACGAAACTTATCTGCGTGGCTTCTGGAATAAATATGATATGCGTCTGAACATTGCTCAGTCGCGTTCCGAAATTGATTATCAGTATCAGCTTTTTATCGAAAGGGCCGGTACCAAGTTATCCAAAACACATTTCTACAGGGTTCCGGCCTCGTACAACGATATGACTTATCTGGGAATTTTTCCGAATGTACTTCCTGCGGGCGACACTTTGTTCTTTTACATGGAATTTTACCCGGGTCGGGATTTTAAAAGCTATAGTTTTCCGAATTTACTTATCAACGGAGCGCCCGATATTCAGAATTCCATGGGCATTCAGACTGCGCGTTACGAAAAATCGAAACTTGTTTATGCGTCCGATGGTTTTGAGGTGCCGGCCACTGACAAATGGATTCCTGAAGGTCGGAGCGGGCTTTTCAGCTTTACATACAATGGACATCAGTATTATATATATAGCCAAAATCACGAAAGCATAGTGGTTATTTCGGAGCTGCATCCGGGTCGTTTGCAGGATTATTTGTTGTATTTTGCTTATACACTTCTTGCTTTTTATTTACTTGTGCGTTTAGCAATAGGCATTTACGCACTTGTTCGAAGAAGAAAAGTATTTCGTGCCGGACTTGCTGCCAAATATCAGTATATGTTTGTGATTTTGCTGATAATGAGCTTCCTGGGGATATTTTACGTGTCGGTAAATTATATCAGGGCAAAATACAGCGACGAACAGATTGCCAAACTCGAAAGCAAAAAGAAATACATTCAGAAAGCCTTGCAGGATATGTATTTCTGGAATCGTGATTTGTCGACTGTAAGTACTCAGGCGCTGAACTTCGATTTGCAGGAACTTTCGCTGGTGTACGAAACCGATATTCATGTGTACGATCATCACGGAAGATTAGTGGGCAGTTCGCAGCCGCTTATTTTTAATAAAAATCTGATAAGTCCGTATATTTCGCCTGTGCCGTTTTTTAGCCAAAATGCGGGACTTAATCAGACCGAACATATTGGCCGGCTTGAATATCTTTCGGGCTACTCGGCACTTTACAATGGCGATTATCTTCAAATCGGATATATTGCGGTTCCTCAGTTTTTAAGTCAGGAAGAAATGCGGTCGGAAATTCAGGAATTTTTGAGTGTGATTATTCACATTTATCTGATAATTATTGTGCTGGCTGTTGTGTTGAGTATTGTGATTGGTCGTCAGCTTTCGGCGCCTCTCAAAATGGTTGAGAATAAGCTGAAACAAATGCGTTTTGGTCATCGCAACGAAAAAATTGATTATCAGATGCACGACGAAATCGGTCAGTTGGTGGCGCAATACAACCGCACAGTGGATGAATTGGAGAAAAGTGCAGGTCTGCTGGCACGTTCGGAGCGCGAAACAGCCTGGAAAACGATGGCCCGTCAGATTGCGCATGAAATAAATAATCCGCTAACGCCTATGAAGCTGACCATTCAGCAATTGCAACGCACGCACAAAATGAAGGATGAGCGTTTCGATGATTATTTTGAAAAAACAAGTCATACGCTGATTGAGCAAATTGATAATCTTTCGCGCATTGCAGGTACATTTTCGAATTTTGCGCGTATGCCCGAGGCACAGTTTACGCAGGTCGATCTGGCTGCAAAACTAAAATCGGTGGTGCAGCTGTTTGCGCACAATCACGAACAAACAGAAATAGTTTACGATGGGCCGGATACGGGTGTGGTTGTGCTGGCCGATCCCGAACAGCTGACGCAGGTTTTCAATAATTTGCTGAAAAATGCAATTCAGGCCATTCCTGCCGATCGTAATGGCCGAATAATAACACATGTGAAAACTGAGGCGGACAAAGCTGTTTTCAGTATTACTGATAATGGAACCGGAATTCCAGACGAAGTAGCAGCGCAGCTATTTACTCCAAATTTTACAACTAAAAGTACAGGAATGGGGCTTGGGTTAAGTATAACCCGGAATATCGTGGAAATTGCCGGAGGAACTATTTCGTTCACAACTATGGCTGGCGCAGGAACCACTTTTGAAGTGCGATTTCCGCTCTACGGGTAGGATTTTTAATTGTTCCGAACCCTTTTCGTCCTGAATTGTTTCTTTTTTTACCGACTTAATTATCTGCTTAAATTATTGACTTATGTGGCGTTTCGTTTTTCTGACGGTTTGTTTTTTTTGTTTAGCATTCAATATAAATGCTCAAACAGTGGGACTGGTTTTGAGTGGAGGAGGAGCGCGTGGCATTACGCATGTGGGAGTGATTAAAGCGCTCGAAGAAAATGGTATTCCGGTGGATTATGTGGCCGGAACGTCGATGGGCGCAGTGATCGGAAGCTTGTACGTCATGGGCTATTCGTCCGACGAGGTAATTACAATTCTTAAATCGGATGAGTTCAAACGCTGGAGTACAGGCGACTCCGATCCTGCATATTCGTATTTTTACCGCAATGCCGATCCGCGACCTTCGTTTGCCGATATACATTTGAATATTGGCAAAAAAGAATCGCAGAATGTTTCCACCCGGTTTATTCCCACCAATATTGTATCGCCGCGACAAATGAATTTCGCTTTTTTGGAATTATACACGCAGGCAAATGCTGTGTCCGGAGGCGATTTCGATAAGCTTTTTGTGCCTTTCAGAAGTGTGGCTGCCGATGTGTACGAAGAAAAGGCTGTTGTTTTTCGCAAGGGTAATCTGAGCGATGCGGTGCGTACTTCCATGACATTTCCGTTTATGTATAAGCCCATTTCGGTAGATGGACGATTGCTTTTCGATGGTGGGATTTACAATAATTTTCCGGTTGATGTGATGCGTGCAGACTTTAATCCACAGTTTATGATTGGAAGTGTGGTGACCGGAAATCCACCAAAGCCAGAAGAAGATGATGCTGTTCAGCAATTGGCAAATCTGATTGTGAAGAAAACGGATTACAGCATTGATCCTGAGCAGGGAATAATGTTTCGTTTTCCGCTCGATAACTATAGTTTGTTTGATTTTAGTGTGGTGGATGAACTTGTGAAAATGGGTTACGATTCCACAATGGCACATATCGACGAAATAAAAAAACGCGTAAATCGTTATATCCCGCCCGAAGAACTGGCACAGCGACGTAAAACTTTTCGCGAAAGTTATCCGCCTTTTGTGTTTAAAAATGTACATATTACAGGGGTGGATAGTCTTCAGAAACGATATGTGGAATCGGTTTTTCACCAGGACAATGAGATTTTTACACTTCCGGAATTTAAGGAAGGCTATTTCAATCTGATTGCGGACGACAAAATTTCGGAGGTGCTGCCACGGGCTGTTTACAATGCTGAGAACGGATATTTTGATTTGCATTTGAAAGTAAAAACCCGCGACAGACTTAAAATATCACTTGGAGCCAATGTGTCGTCGTCCACTTCAAATGTAGCTTATATTGGTCTTGTGTATCAAAACCTGCGTGAATATGCGCAAATGGCTTATGCCGATGCGCAATTCGGACGAATGTATAATGCGTTCGGACTTGGTACGCGTATCGACGCGTCGCAACCCCGAAAATTTTACATGAAACTGAACATGGTGCTTCACCGGTTCGATTATTATCAGGGCAACAGGTTGTTTTATCAGGACGATCGCGTGGCCGAGTTCAGTCAGTTTGAAGTGTATTCGAAATTTGCAATTGGAATGCCACTCACTATGAAAGGTCGCATGGAGTATGGGCTTGGCTATGCAAATATGACCGATTTTTACCGCATCACCGATAATGGAGGCGTGAATCGCAGTGTGTATAATCTCGGAAGTGCGTTTGCCCGTTTCGAAACATATACATTGAACAATTTAATGTATCCAACTGTCGGGTATCAGTATGGATTGAGTTTACAAATGTTTGGTGGCGAGGAAATGTTTTTCTCGGGAACGCCCGGTCTGGCGCTTGAAACGCCACAATTAACCATGTGGGGGCAAGCGAAGGGCGTTTTCGATCGTTATTATAAGCTTTCCGGTAAGTTGTCGCTGGGTGCTTTTGCCGAGGCTGCTTATACTTCGCGAAAACCTTTGCTCAACTATCAGGCAAGTCTTATTCAGGCACCGGCTTTCAGACCAACCACACACAGTCAGACCGTATTCAATGCAGCTTATTCGGCCAACGAGTATTTGGCTACGGGTTTAAAACCTATTTATCGACTCAACGATCAGCTGCACTGGCGCAATGAATTGTATCTTTTTATGCCTTATCGCTCTATTCTGCGTAATCCCGGCAACGAAATGCGCTATTCCGATCCCTTTACCCGCATGGAGTTTATGGCCGAAACAGCGCTTGTGTTTAATTTTCGTATTGCCACAGCTTCAGTATTTCTGAATTATTATACCAACTCTGTAAGCCCTGTGAATTTTGGTGTGAATGTGGGATATCTGCTTTTTAATAAGAAATTTATGGAGTGAAAAATTGATGCTCTTTTGAGATTGAATATCTGTGAATTATGTAACATTCTTAAGAGCGGATATAATACATGATATAACGAGATAAAATATCTTTGTGTAGTTTTATATTGCGTTGTTGTCTTCCAACTTTTCAATCGCTGCATCATGAATATTAAAAGAGTCTTCGGTTCAATGCTGACTGTGCCTGGCATAGTTGGTTTTATTAATGCTGCCATTATGTTTGCAAATTCGGAATCCAACAATCATGTTATAAAAGTTGTTATCATTTATAGACCTCCAGGACTTATATTCTTTGTTTCGGGTGTAAGCCTTATTCGTAGTGTATAGGATAATTTGTAAAAATTCCTATTTTCAGAATAACTGACAGACATTATAAATCTGTCGGCCTGATTCTGTCGGAGTTTTGCTATTGTCCGTCTTAAATAAAATACCCTTTATAGGGTTATTCCTAATATGAAAAAAATACTTCCCTTCATAAAGAAAACTTTAAAAGCTATCTTGTGGGTGGTTGTCATTTTCGTGCTCATTTTTCTGATTGTGGCGGCTGTAATCCAAATTCCGGCAGTTCAGAATAAGATTGTGAATTACGCCACCACCTTTGTAAGTAACAAAACGCACACTAAGGTTGAAATAGAAAATGCAGGTATTTCTTTCCCTAAATCAGTTGTTCTCGAAGGTCTTTTTCTGGAAGATCTTCAGCACGATACCTTGCTTTATGTCGACAAATTGAAAGTGAATATTGTGCTTAAAGATTTGTTGTTTAACAGAATAACAGTCAATAATATTGAGTTAGAGAACCTGACTGCCAATCTGTACAATACTTCCACCGATTCTTTATTCAACTATAATTTTTTACTTGAGGCTTTTAGTGATACTACAAGTCAGCCATCTGTTGAGCCCGAACCCTCTTCGAATTGGACATTTTCACTCGACAACGTGTCACTGAAAAATATCCGAATCCGTTACGATGATGCATTTTCGGGAATGAATGTGAAGGCAATGCTCTATAAATTGGAGTTGGCGATGGACGAACTCAATATTGAAAAGTCGCTTTATCGCATCGATGATCTTTGGGTTGATGGGGTAAACGCGAATGTGCTTATTCACAAAAAAACGGAATCGAAAGATGAAATATCCGAGTTTGTTCTACCGCGTATTACTGCCAATAATATTCAAATTAATAATTCTGTAGTTAAGTATGCTGATTTACCCAATAAACAGTCGGTTTCGGCAGTTATGAAACGTTTTGAATTAAAAAAAGGAGACCTTGATTTAGAGAAAGAAACGGTGGAGTTAGCTAAAATATACTTATCTGAAAGCAAAATAAGTTATAAAACGAGCGAAACTGATGCGTCTCTCGATTCTATTCAGCCGATGGTGTCAACAACTGAAAACAACTGGAAAGTATCGGTTCGCGAAATTGATTTTGTCGACAATTACATTCTTTATAAATCAGTAAATAAGACAAATACAAGTGGAGACTTCGATGCCGGCCATTTAGAATATGGTTATGTAAATCTCAACGCCCAAAATTTGTATTATTCCGCAGAGCTAACTGAACTTTCGGTGAAAAACTTCTCTGCGATCGATCAGAATGGTTTCGAAATCAAGCGTTTCGAGACCGATTTCACGATGGACAAGCACTCCATTGCAGCAAAAAATATAAAAGCCAACACCACAGGTTCATATCTCGATGGCGATGTAAGCATTGGCTACGAATCATTGGATGCATTGACGGATGCGCTCCCGTTTATGACTCTGAACGCAAATATCCGAAAAGCGGGTTTCAGCAATGCGGATATTCTGTATTTCAGCCCGACGCTTATCGAACTGGATTTTTTTAAAAACAAGAAGAATATTACCACCATATCGGGGCTTGTAAATGGTAGCATAAATAACCTGAAAGGGAAGAATATAGTTTTACGAACAGGAAAAAAAACTGTTTTGCGAACCAATTTTCATATCACCGGATTGCCCAATGCCGAAACGGCTTATTTCCATTTTCCTGATCTGAAAATTAATTCGGGCAGGCAGGATATTCAAATGATGGCTGGCTCGGCTATTCCCGCAACTATTGAAATTCCTCAGGATATAAATATTCAGGCTGTTTTTAAAGGAAAAATGAAAGATTTCGCAACCACTATTGGCGTAAATACGAGCATAGGGAACGGACTGCTTCTGGCAACGGTTGACAAAGATGAAAATTTCAGTGCGAACATCAATCTCCTCGATTTTGATTTGGGTAGTTTGCTAAAGGACAAGGAAATGTACGGCCCCGTAAGTTTAACCGCCGAGGCAAAAGGGCGTGGTTTGGACCCGAAAACGGTGAATGCGAAGATAAAAGCAAATGTGTCGAAACTGTTTTTAAATAAATACACTTACCGGAAACTGACTTTGGATGGCGCTGTTGCCAATCAGCAATTTGACGGAAAAATAAACCTGAACGATGAAAATGCCGTGTTTGATTTTGCCGGATTAGTGAATTTCAATCCCGGGAACGAACGCTTTAAGTTTCAACTGGAGATGAAGGGAGCCGACCTTCAAAAGCTTCACTTTTCAGAAAAGGATATGCGAATTGCATTCAATGCCTCTGCCGATTTAAAGGGTGGAACAGTGAATGATATCAATGGAAAAGCAGGAGTTACGAATATGATAATTGCTCAAAACGGGAAAAAATACAAGCTCGATTCCTTGTTGGTTGCGTCCATTAATCTACCTCGAAAGAGCGAAATAAATTTCAGTAGTGCGCTGATAAACTTAAAGTACAGCGGCACAATTTCGCCTGCTGCACTTCCTGCCACGCTTACGCATTTTATTGATCATTATTTTTCCGTTACCGATGCAAAGCCGCTTAAAACCAACAACGACAGTTCCGATTTTAAGTTTGAAATTGAACTTCACAATCATCCCATCCTGTCGGAAGTGCTAATGCCGCAACTCAATGAGTTTGAGCCGGGACTGATTACGGGAAGCTTCGATAGCCGGAAAATGGAGTTGAAACTGAATGCCAACATGAAACGAATAGTGTATGCGGGTACCGAAATCAACGATATTACGTTGGATGTAAAATCGGACTCAACCACCATGAATTACAATATTTCGCTTGCCGGACTTGGAAATTCGCAGATGAAATTCGACAACTTTCTGTTCGAAGGCAAGTTGGCCGACAATCAGATGACTGCCAATATTTCTTTGTCCGATTTACGCAACAAGAAACTTTCCATTCGGTCGCTGATTACAAAAGAAGCCGACAATTACAAGCTTCAGCTCGATCCGAAAGGATTTTATTTAATGAATAATCGTTGGGATATTGCCGAGGATAATTATATAAAGTTTGGTAAACAGGGATTTCTCATTCATCATGTCTTTATGAAACACGCGCAGAGCGAAGTAAATATCTCGTCGGTGAACGATAAGTTTAATGGTGATCTTCAGATAAATATCGATAATTTTAAATTAGATGATATTTCGCTGATTTTTGAGAAAGACAGCAGTTTGCTGAAAGGCGATTTGGACGCCAATGTGTTGCTTAAAAGGGTCAATAATTCGTATGGAATTATTGCTGAAGCATTTGTAAATAGTCTTATTGTACGCAGTGTTCCCATTGGAAACCTTGCCGTGAAAACCAATAATCCTTCGTCAGATCGGTTTGATGTGGATGTGAAGCTAAGCGGAGACAACAATAACCTTACTGCAAGCGGATTTTTCGTACCCAACGGAGGCGAAAATTCAATCCGGATAAATACAGATATTCAGTTTCTGTCGATGAAAACCGTCGAAGCTTTTTCGATGGGGCAAATTACCGAGGCTTCCGGCATTTTGAAGGGAAAAATATTAATTGCAGGTAAAACCAACGAACCTGAAGTGACGGGCGAACTCGTTTTCGACAATGTGTTTATGAATCCGGCTTATCTCAACAATCGCATCGGACTAAAACACGAAACCATTCAGGTGAAACCCGATGGCATCTATTTCAATGCGTTTACCATGTCCGATTCGTTTGAGCAAACTGCTACAGTTAATGGCTCGATAGGTATGAAGCAATTTTCCGATTTTGTATTTGACTTGCAGGTAAATTCAAAAGATTTTTTGTTATTCAATACCACTGTAAATGATAATAATTCGTTTTATGGACGAATGGTTGTCGATAGCAAAATCAACATCACAGGTCCCATGTCGCTTCCGGTTGTGAATGCCAACGTGAAGATGAAAGAAGGGTCGAACTTTACTTTTGTGGTGCCCGAAGATGAATACACAACCTACAAAGGCGAAAACGTGGTTGTTTTTGTCGATTCGGCAATATTAGACCGTGACGATAAAAATTCGGTGCAACAAACGGTTTTTACAGGTTTCGATTTGTTTTCCATTATCGAAGTGGACAAAGAAGCCACCCTGCGTTTGTTTATGGATCCAACTTCGTCCGATTCGTTGGTTGTAAGAGGCGAAGCCGCTTTGAGTTTTAGCATGGACAGAAGCGGGAAAATGAGCCTTACCGGAGCGTATAATCTGAATGAAGGCAGTTATTTGGTTTCGTTGGAATCCATTATTAAACGTAGATTTGATATTATTCCCGGAAGCACTATTGTCTGGAATGGCGACCCGATGGATGCCAATATTTCCATTGATGCTTCGTATGCCATTCGTACCGCGCCTTACAATTTAGTGGCCGATCAAATGTCGGGGATGACTGATGCCGAAAAAGGAGCTTACAAGCAGCTTTATCCGTTTTTGGTGTTGCTGAAACTGCGTGGTGCAATTCTGAAGCCCGAAATAAGTTTCGAAATTCAGCTAATGCCCGAAGATAAAGGAATTTTGGGCGGTTCGGTAAATCAAAAACTCACGTTGCTCAACGACGATCCTTCCACGCTGAACAAGCAGGTTTTTGCGCTGCTGGTATTGGGTAGGTTTGTGCAGGAAAATCCTTTGCAATCCGAATCGGTGGGCGCATCGGCGTTGGTTCGTTCCACAGTGGGCAATTTTCTGTCGTCGCAGCTCAATAAGTTAAGTTCAAAGGTTGTTCCGGGTGTGGAAATGAATTTCGACATTCAGTCCTACGATGGTTTTCAAACCGGCGAAGCGCAGGGACGAACGCAGGTGGAAGTTGGAGTAAAAAAACAGCTTTTCAACGAACGGCTATCTGTTCAGATTGGTGGAACGGTTGATGTGGAAGGCGAAAGAGCAAGGCAGAATTCAGCCAGCGACATTGCCAGCGATGTAACTGTGGAGTACAAACTGACCGAGGATGGTCGTTATCGGTTGAAAGGATTCAGGCATAATCAGTACGAAGGAGCGCTCGAAGGACAACTCATTGAAACCGGAGCAGGAGTGGTTTATGTGCGCGATTTCAATAAATGGAAAGAGTTTTTCAGAAAACCGGAAAAGAAGAAGAAAGCAAAGACCCAAAGTGCTGAAGATAAAAAAGAATAAATGAAAAATAAAAAATATATTGCAGACAATGGCTTTTGGCGCGGATTTGTAATCGGTGCTAATAGGGGATTGTGGCTATTCTTTATTTGCCTCCTTCTTGCTTCATGTTCCGGTACAAGGCATTTACCCGAAGGCGAAAAGTTATATACCGGAGCCGAAATTCGCATAGAAACGACCGATAAAGTGGAAAAAA
>JAVEXN010000039.1:0-12090 GCA_034004015.1 Paludibacter sp. | reverse complement strand
CCCACCACAAAAATCATGCGCTTTAACGACGAAAGATTCTTTTTTTCGATAAAATCAGCAAAACCTACCGAACTGAACTGTTTCCCTCGCTCATCAAGCAGCACTACTTCATCCTGAGCATCAAAGTATTTTAGTAACAAATCTGCTTCTTTTTCTTTTTGTTCCTGTTCCGAAAGATTTTTAGCATTTTTAAGTTCAGGAACAATCTGCACATCAAATGTGGTATAATGTTTCAGCCGGTTGCGATACTCTTCTTCTAATTTAATTAACTGTGGGTGATTCGATTTCCCAACCATTAATAAAGTTATTTTCATGTTAATAGCTGTATTATTGAATTATTTGGTGTGCTATTTGCTGTAAATAAAAAACTAAGAATAATTTGGCTGCATCAAATTAATTAATGTATTTTTGCAGCAGGTTAAAAACCAAATGCAAATATGGCACTTTTCAGCGACATTACCCAATGAAAACTGCTGTTTTGTAAAAAAACAAAACAATGTAATTTCTGTAAACAATAAGCAGAAAGCCGCTTTAAAAGCATTTACATGCAGCAATTAAATTGAACAAAAGAAAGGACAAAAATTATGAAAACAATACGACTCTTTCTGATCAGCACTTTGCTGATATTAACAACAGGCATTTTATCGGCGCAAAGCAATGAAGTTCCGGCTGATATCATTACCGCTTTAAGTAAAGGCGATGCTGCAAAACTGAATAACTACCTGAACACAAACGTGGAACTGGTAATTGGTCAGAAAAACGATGTATTCAGCAAACCACAGGCATCGGGTATTATTACCGACTTTTTCAAAACCAACAAGGTAGCCTCATTTGTAGTGCTTCACAAAGGCGATAAAGAAGCTGCAAGTTTCCTTATCGGCACACTGAAAACAAGTAACTCCACATTCAGAGTTTATATATTAACCCGAAAAACGGGCAATCAGACTGTAATTCAACAACTCAGAATTGAACCTACAAATGAATAACAATTTCGAACAACTTATCAAACTGTGGTTTGCCGAAGACATTGGCGACGGCGACCACACAACTCTCTCGTGCATTCCCGATACTGCCATTGGCAAATCGCAGTTAATTATCAAAGAAAAAGGTGTGTTAGCAGGAGTCGAAGTGGCTCAGGCTATTTTTGCTGCTTTCGATCCCACACTTAAAACCACTGTTTTTATTCAGGATGGAGCCGAAGTAAATCCGGGCGACATCGCTTTTGTGGTGGAAGGAAAAATACAATCGTTGCTGCAAACCGAGCGACTTATGCTCAATATTATGCAGCGCATGAGTGGCGTGGCTACACGTACACGCGAATATGTGAAACTGCTCGAAGGAACCAAAACACGCGTACTCGACACCCGTAAAACAACACCGGGTCTCCGACTTCTTGAAAAAGAAGCTGTAAAAATTGGTGGCGGCGTGAATCATCGTATCGGACTTTACGATATGATTTTGCTCAAAGACAATCATGTGGATTTTGCAGGAGGTATCGACAAAGCTATTCTTCGTGCCAAAGATTACCTGAAAGCCAAAAACAAAGATCTGAAAATTGAAATTGAAGTACGAAACTTCGACGAACTTGCTCAGGTAATGGCAATTGGAGGCGTGGACCGTATCATGCTCGATAATTTTTCGGTTGAAAACACCCGTAAAGCTGTTGAAATTATCGCAGGTCGCTACGAAACAGAATCATCAGGTGGTATCACTTTCGACACATTGCGCGATTATGCTCTCTGTGGTGTGGATTATATTTCGGTTGGCGCACTTACACATTCAGTAAAAAGTCTGGATATGAGTTTTAAAGCTCTTTAAAAAAATCCCTGTCAATTATATTTCAAAGAGACAATCAGTTTTTCTGGTTTTCTCTTTTTTTAAACTGCCATTTACAATATTGATCTGAATAGTTTCAAAAGCAAACTAAACCAATTGATGCTGTCATTTGTTTTAATAATAAATCACCCAACAAATAACTCATTTACCCTTAAAACTAATGGTCATGAAACACAACTACTTCATTCCGAAAAAAGCTCTGATTACTGTACTGAGCATTCTGCTCATTGTCCCTGCTTACGCACAGTTTACGCCCGGGGAAGGCGGAACACTTCCTGCCTTTCCTCAGTTTTCACTTCCCGAAGGAAAAATTGGCGGACTATTTCTGACATACTCGCACCGTCATAACGGATTATTTGCCGGAAGTGGTACTTATGCAGTGGTCGATATGGAATTTCCGGAGCCAAGCACTATTGGAGCTAACAGCTACACTGTTCAGATTTCGGCTAACAACGGACAATCGTGGAGCAATTATCAGCATAACTACGAAGACCTTACGCTTACCGGAGATAATTTCAGTCTGTCGCCAGATGCTTCCTATACATTTCGGCTCAGGGCAAACGGCGGATCAAAGGATGGATTTACCTCAAATGAAGTGATGGCTGAACTTTCGGGTATCGACACCCGTTTTGCAGGCTGGGGACTCGATGAAAGCATGGCTATCACCGGCATCATGGCTCCAAATATCGGACGTGGTCTCGAAGCCTCATTTACAGTCAAAAAGCTATCCGATGACACTGATGTTGAAGGACATTTAAGCTACCAATGGTTCAGAGTCAATCCGCTTACTTACGATATGACACCTATTGAAGGTGCCACAGGATTGACTTATACCACTACCATTGCCGATGCAGGCTACAAACTTGCCATTAGAGCCACCGGCGACGAAACTCAGGCAGGCGGAATGGCCCAGATTATTTCGTCGTGGCAAAATTTGGTTTCGAACAATTCCTATACTTCAAACGCTGATCAAACAGGCTTTAATCTCTATTTGTACAAACAGCTTTCAGGCCTCACTGTCAACGATCTTGAACTCACCGATGTCGATTACAACACGATCGCCATTAGCAATGTACAGTCGCTCAGCAACAATGCCTCTTTTCGCATTTCGGCTACACTCGATCCGTCCAAAACGCCTTACAGACTAATGAGCAAATCCCATTGCTGGCAAATTGTAAGTCAAATGGAAGGAATGCACATGACCATGCCCGGCGTTAGCATCGATTTCAACACAGACATCAATAATATTCGCGCGAATGCTTCTTTTAATCTGAATGGCGATCTGCTTACGTTTAAGTCGCCTTCAATTATCAACAGAATCAGCATATCCGACATTAGCGGACGTATGATTTGCGAAGCATATCCCAAAACAAACTCGGGCGACATTCACATTCAATCATTGAAACCGGGCGTTTACATTATTCAATACCAGACAGACAGGCATACTTCTATTCTGAAAGTGATAGCCCGATAATTTTCATTTAAGAAGCTGTATCAAAAGAGAAGAGAACTGAAAACTTACAAATCTATACTTTTTTCCGCCCCCAACCCCCTGAAGGGGGCTGTGAAATTATGCAAATAAGGTAATTACGTTGCATAAGCTAAGTCCCCTTTAGGGGATATAGGGGCAAAAATGAAAAAGTTCTTATAATTTATAAGTTTGACAAGGCTTAAATATGCCTTTGATACAGTTTCTTTTATGCACGACTTATTACTCGCACCTCAATTTAATTAAAGAAATTTTTCCGCAAATAAATTTCAATTTATGTGACAATATGTAATTAATTTTATATATTTGTCGCAGATACATTTTTACTTCAAACCCAAATGTATCGCCCTGCTGTCGGAAAATTGTCTCAATCTGTTTGTCTTTTCTGTATCGGAATTATAACTAAAACACGATATAGTTATGGAAAAAACCCGTACCACCCACATTAGCGGGGCAGTGCTCGATGAAATTGTCGAAAGGCACAAAAACGCACACGGACAACTGCTTACCACGCTCGAAGAAGCTCAGGAAGCAAATCAGTTCAAATATCTCCCGCCCGAAACACTTACCGAAGTGGCTCAAAAACTACATGTGCCATACACTCAGGTTTACAGTGTCGCTACTTTTTACTCATTTTTCAACCTGCAACCTCAGGGACGTCACAGCATTGTGGTTTGTCGTGGCACTGCATGTCACACCAAAGGCTCAAAAGCATTGCTGGGCGAAGTGGCACAGATTCTTGGCTTCAGATATCCCGATACCGACGACGAAGCTTCGTACACCACACCCGACAACGAATACACCATTCGCACCGTGGCCTGTTTCGGACAATGTGCGCAGGCGCCTGTGGTGGCTGTGAACGGAAAAATTCACAGCCATGTAAACACACAGAAGCTTATCCGCATTCTCAAAAAACTGAAATAGCAGTTTTTTCCTTTTCATTGTTGAACCTTTAAATCTATCGCAATGGACACCAACACATTATATTCACTTCAATCACTGAACCGCGAACGAATTGCACCAGAGAATCCAATGATCATGGTAGGCATGGGTACTTGTGGAATTGGAAACGGTGCCGACCAGCTGTTTCAGTCATTGCTTCGCCTGCAAACCGACAATAACTTTCTGCTAAAACCGGTGGGGTGCTTCGGATTTTGTGCCGAAGAACCACTTGTAACGGTTTATCAACCCGGAAAACCGCTGTTGATTTACAAAAGAGTTGAAGAAAAAGACCTCCTGCCCATAATAGAAAGTATCGAAAACGGAAGTGTTTATAAAAAGAAAATTCTTTGTCGCATCGACGAATGGGATCATTTGACAACAAAATTTGAATTTGGAAATACATTTGAAGATATTCCACACTGGAATGAGATTCCTTTTTTCAAAGGTCAGAAAAAAATTGTGCTTCGCAATGCCGGACTTATTAATCCTGAGTCCATTGAAGATTATTTAGGCATTGGCGGCTACGGAGCTTTGGCCAAAGCACTCACTCTCGAAAATCCGGAAAAAATAATTTCAGAAGTTACAACGGCAAACTTACGTGGTCGCGGAGGCGCAGGTTTCCCCACAGCACGCAAATGGCAGATTATGCACGACAAAAAAGCTGATCAGAAATACATTATCTGCAATGCCGACGAAGGCGATCCCGGAGCATACATGAACCGCAACGAGATTGAAAGCGATCCGCATTCGCTTATCGAAGGCATGATGCTTGGCGCTTATGCCATGGGCGCTTCCGAAGGAATAGCCTACGTACGGGCCGAATATCCGTTGGCCGTAAAAAGATTGAAAATGGCCATCGAGCAGGCTACCGAACTGGGATTGATGGGCAAAAACATCTTGGGAACCGATTTCAGCTTTCACCTAAGTGTGGTGGAAGGTGCAGGCGCATTTGTTTGTGGCGAGGAAACAGCGCTGATTGCCTCTATCGAAGGAAAAGCCGGTCGACCAAAGCCTCGTCCGCCCTACCCTGCCGACTACGGACTATATGGAAAGCCCACCAATATCAACAATGTGGAAACATGGTGTAATGTCCCTGTGATTATTGAAAAAGGCGGCGAATGGTTCCGCGCCACTGGCACCGAAAAAAGTCCCGGAACGAAAGTATTTTCATTGGTAGGAAAAATAAAAAACACAGGATTGGTAGAACTTCCGCTCGGCTCCACGCTCAATCATTTTATTTTTGATATTGGCGAAGGAACGGGAACAAATAAAAAGGTAAAAGCTGTGCAAACAGGCGGCCCGTCGGGTGGCTGCATACCGCTCGAACATTTCAACACGCCTGTCGATTATGAGTCGCTGGCATCGCTGGGTGCTATAATGGGCTCAGGTGGAATGGTGGTCATGGATCAGGATAATTGCATGGTGGATGTGGCTCGATATTTTCTGGAATTTAATTCCGGCGAATCCTGCGGAAAATGCACTCCCTGCCGCGAAGGTCTGGCACAGGCATTGGCCATTCTGAAACGCATTACCGAAGGGAAAGGCACAAATGCCGACTTAGCCATGTTGGAACTGCTCGGAAATACGATTAAGGACACGGCCATTTGCGGACTGGGACAAACAGCTCCGAATCCGATTATGACCACTTTGCGATATTTCCGCCACGAGTACGAAGAGCATATCATCGAAAAACGCTGTCATGCCGGAGTTTGCGAAAAACTGTACATGGCGCTTTGCGAAAACAGCTGTCCGATGCACATGAATATTCCTGGCTATATTGAACTGATAAAGGAAGATCGTATCGAAGAAGCTTTTGAGCTGACCTTGCGCGACAATCCGTTGCCCGGAACAATCGGTCGTATTTGCCACTTCCATTGTCAGATGCGTTGTCGCCGCGAGCAACTCGACGAACCTGTTTCGCAGGGCGAAATTCATCGCTACTTAGCTGATACCATGTACAAATTGGGTAAGGAAAATGATATTTACACAAAACTCATAAAGGAAAAACTCCCGAAAACAGGAAAAAATATCGCCATAGTGGGTTCAGGTCCTGCCGGACTAACCGCCGCTTTTTATCTTGTACGATTGGGACATAACGTGACCATTTACGAAGCTTTCGACGAAGCCGGAGGTGTGTTGCGATACGGAATTCCACAGTACAGACTTCCGCTGAATGTGCTCCGTAAAGAAATTGCACTAATTAAAAAGCTGGGTGTACAATTTAAATTCAAACAAAAACTCGGACAAAATCTTTCGCTTGATAAACTGAAAAAGGACAATGATGCTGTATATATTGCCATAGGCGCATGGAAAGATATCGACCTCGACATTCCGGGCGAAAAGGCCGAAGGCGTATTTGCCGGAACCGATTTACTGAAAGAATTAGCAATGGGTAAAACGCCCAAAACCGGACAAAAGGTATTGGTGATAGGCGCAGGAAATGTGGCTATCGATGCAGCCCGCAGTCTGTGGCGCCTGGGCAAAGAAGTGACCATAGTATATCGGCGCGACAAATGTGATATGCCGGCCAACAAAATTGAAATTCTGGAATCGGAAGCCGAAAGAATCAAATTCAGGTTCATGTCAGCTCCGGTGGAAATTCTAACGCACGAAAACGGCACAGTAAAAGGTCTCAGGATTGAAAAAATGCAATGCGGATGTATTGATAACTCAGGTCGGCGTAAACCTGTGGCAACCGGAAAATACGAAATTATCAACTGCGATTCGGTACTTTTGGCTGTGGGCGAACGTGTGGATTCAGCAGTTTTACAAAAACATAAAATTGAAACCACCCGCGATGGTCGCCTGATAGTAAACGCCTTCAGTTTCAGCACAGGTATTCCGGGCATTTATGCCGGTGGCGACGCGGTCACAGGTCCTTCCACAGCTGCCGAAGCAATGGGAATGGCACGAAAAGCCGCTGAAGTAATCGATTACGAACTTATGCAGGAAGAACGCTTCCACCATTTGTTCCGCGAATTCGAATACCACGACAATGTACCGCAAAACCCGAAACGCAGTCCGAAAAACAAATCGTACAAACTGGCTGTGGGTGAGCGCGTGGGCAATTTCCACGAGGTGGAATGTGGTTACACCGGCGAACAGGCACGTCATGAAGTGGGTCGCTGCCTTCGTTGCGATGTAAAATGCTATTAAGCCCCCAATCTCATAAAAGGGGATTTTTTAAAATAATTATTAACACGCAAAGTAATGATTATAAAAATTAGTACTAATCTCTGTCCCCCTTTAGAGCTTGCCCGCCGTGGCGGGGGCTAGGGGTAAATTATAAATCTTATGAAAGTCACAATCAACAACCAATCATACGAAGTGGCCGAAGGTCAAACCATCCTTCAGGCCTGTCAGAAAGCGGGGATTCGCATTCCCACACTGTGTTACCTGAAAGACGTATCGACAAACGCATCCTGCGGAATTTGCGTGGTCGAGGTAAAAGGAGCCCGTTCGCTGTTGCGTTCTTGTATCACCACAGTGACCGAAGGCATGGAAATCACCACCCACAATGAACGGATTGCTACTGCACGCCGTATCAACACCGAACTCTTGCTGGCCAATCATCCGCAGGATTGTCTGGGCTGCGACCGCAACCTGAACTGCGAATTGCAAACCATCACCTACGAAATGGGCATTACCGACAAACGTTTTGTCCGTACACGTAAGGAAGTATTGAAAAAGGATGTCAGTTCGCTTTCGCTCGTTCGCGACCCGGAGAAGTGCATACTCTGTGGCCGTTGTGTGGCTGTATGCAGTGAAATGCAAACTGTAAAAGCCATTGACTTTGCCGGACGTGGCGTAAAAACACATATTGCCACTTATCTGGATATGCCAATGGGCAGCGTGGCCTGCACCAATTGCGGACAATGTGCTTTGGTTTGCCCTACAGGCGCTATTACAGAGAAAAGTTCGGTTTCGGAAGTGTGGGAAGCCATTCACAACCCTGCAAAAACGGTAATTGTGCAAACTGCTCCCGCCATTCGTGTAGGCATAGGCGAAGCAATGGGCATGGCTGCGGGCAGTCTGGTTACCGGGAAAATGGTGGCAGGCCTGCGCCGACTGGGTTTCTCGAAGGTTTTCGATACAAACTTCACAGCCGACCTTACCATAGTTGAAGAAGGAAACGAACTGTTGAAACGTATTAAGACAGGCGGAAAACTTCCTATGATTACGTCATGTTCGCCCGGTTGGATAAAGTTTATCGAACATTTCTTTCCGGCTTCGCTGGGACATTTATCCACCTGTAAATCGCCGCAACAAATGTTTGGCGCTGTAGCCAAAACCTATTATGCCGAAAAGACAGGCCTCGATCCACGTAATATGGTGGTGGTTTCGGTAATGCCCTGCACGGCTAAAAAGTACGAAGCCAAACGTCCCGAGATGGATGGCGCTTTCGAATACTGGAAGGACAAACTAAGCCTGACCGAAAACGACCGTTTCTTCGATGTGGATGCGGTACTTACTACCCGCGAACTATCGCGTATGTTCCGCGAAACAGGTGTCGATTTTAGTCATTTACCTGTAGAAGAATTCGACAATCCACTGGGTACTTCGACTGGTGCAGCAGTGATTTTCGGTGCCACAGGAGGCGTAATGGAAGCTGCACTGCGCACCGCCTACGAAGTTTACACAGGTAAAACATTAAGCGATATTAATTTCAGAGCCGTGCGTGGCATGGAAGGTATTCGCGAAGCGGAAGTAGATCTCGATGGAACAAAAATTATGGTAGCTGTGGCTCACACCCTGAAAAATGCCCGTATTTTGCTGGAACAGATTGAAAAAGGTGAATCGCCTTATGCCTTTATCGAGGTCATGACCTGTCCGGGAGGCTGTCTGGGAGGCGGCGGACAACCCATTCCCACCAATGCCGAAGTGCGGAAATTCAGAGCCGACTCCATCTACTACGAAGATGCGCACAAAGGATTACGAAAATCGCATGAAAATCCGGAAATTATCTATCTGTATGAGCATTTCCTGAAAGAACCACTCGGCCATTTGTCGCACCATTTGCTGCACACTACTTATACCGAAAGAGGATATTGATTACTGCAGAGAGAGGTTGACGAGCGAATAAAATAAAAGTAAGACTAAAACAGATATGCCATTTAAAGCACTAAAAACTTCGCAAACGTTCGACGGGATTTGTGCATTAAATGAATAGATCCGTGCGGACGACCGCTATGCCAAACTACGGGAAGTTGACGAGTGAATAAAATAATGAAGCTGTATCAAAAGTGTTTTTTGAACGCAAATTACGCAAATTTACACAAATTCTTTAGATTTACTATTCTGCAAAATCCTGGAATACAAATGTTTGTGATTTGCGTAAATTTGCGTTCTTATCGCTTTTGATACAGCCTCATTGTATTTGCAGCATTCAATGCCATACCAAAACTTCACAAGTTTTCAGGCTATCTCACTTTTTAATGAGTTTGAAGTTTTCCGTTGTTGTTCTTAACACATAAACTCCATTTTGTAGCGAACTAATATCGACACGTTCATTTACAGAAACATTGTGCGAAAACATCAAACTTCCCTTCATGTCGTAAATTTTAATAGAGCCACTATATTCTCCCAAATTGATAAAGTCGCTTGCAGGATTAGGCGAAACAGATATTGATTTGCTTGTGCCGTCATTAATACCGGTTGATATTGATGCCCCTACATACACAAATGTATCGTCGAATTGTGTTCCGAAATGTCCGGCCCAACCACGGTCATCTCTTCCAGTTAAGTAAAATTTGATTTTTCTCACACCAACGCCATAGTTGCTCACAATGAGCGATTTTTCTGCCCACAAAGTATTAACAGGGATATTTATATCATTACATACATAATGTGTTGAAAGCACATCTTCATTTCCATCGAGCAATTCAAGTTTGATTGTTGCGTAAGCTCCTGTATGTTCGGTAGTTGCCACAAACGAGCCTGCTTTTATGTGGGGCATTGCATCAAGCTGCTTTGCAGTAAAACCGGCAGTCAACAAGTCGATTGTTTGACTTAGTGTACAATTAAAGTATGTTGATGCCCATAATTTGTTGCCGGTGCGTGGAACAGCATTTAAATCCACACCAACAGTAGTAGTGCTCCAACCATTACCGCCATCGATTTTTGTCCAACCTTCGTACTCGTTTTCGGCACCGGCATTTGTAAGCAGATTGGTTTCCGCTGAAGGTGTGGGAATTGAAAACACTTCAATTTCAGCCCACGCTACCCATGCTGTTGAACTTGTGGTATTTATCATCACACCCCTCACATTTAGCAATGGTTCGTCGAAATTTACGGTAAGAATCTGTCCGTTGGTTGTAATGCCTGATAATGTTTCAACTGTTCTCCAGTTTTCAAAGTCGTCTGAAACTTTAATCTCGTGCACTGAATTACCTGTATTAGCTTGTCTAACATATAATTTAATGCTATCAACTAAAAATTTATCTTGTAAATCCACCTTAATCCAACCAGTATTTCCGGGCGCACACCACAATGTGTTCATGTCAGCATCAAAAGCATTGGCAGGAATCTCATCAGCTGATGAAGCACTTGCAGTGGCAGGCTTATTCAAAGCTACATTTATACCTTTTATTTGCGCATTGGCTAAATTTACAGAGCAAATCATAATTGCTGCGAATAGAATAAGTTTTTTCATTGTAATACCTCCTGAGTTTAATTTTACAAATCCTTGTTCGAAAAAAAGAGTAGTTTTTATCATATGCTTTTAATTTTAGTTTCCCATACCAATTTTAAAACCCCAACTTGTTCGCCACCACTGCCTGATAAACCGCACTATATCGTATTTCAGCCTTCGCACCCGAACCAAAGGCTTTTGCCAAAGTAACAGATTATTTTCCGATTGAAAACATTTTCAGGCAGAGCATACGACTCAAAAAGATATACCTATATTTAGTGACTTTGAATCAGAAAATCTCACACTGCAAAAACAGGAATAAGAAACAAACTGAATTCGTTGCACAAAGTTAAATTCAATTTATCATTTTTCGATTGGTGTAAATCCTGATTCTGCACAAGTGTAAATCCTGATTCTGCAATAAAAATTACAGGGAAATAAGCAAAAAAGATAAATAGTACAAAAGTTTTGAAGGGTGCTGGTCGTTGTGAGTATATCCAACCAAAAAGATATGCTATTTAAAGCGGCAGGCATGGCGCAGGGTCGACGGGATGATGACACACCAGGAAGAGCTTTTCTTCGTGCTAAATTTAACGACAAAGCCTTACTAATGCCTGTAACGAATAGTTACCTACATTAGAAGGCCAGTCACTTCTGAAATACGATTATTCGATTACAATTGGCATCCCTGCCCCGACCAAACAGATATGCTATCCAAAGCTTTTAGCTTCGCACACGTTCGACGGGATTTGCTCATTAAAAGGACATATCCGTGAAGACTGGTCGAATATCAATGCTAAAATTCTTTTTCTATCACTACTGACCGACTAAAAATTAGTTTAATAAGTTTTCTCACTTCGTTCGAAATGACAGTCAGTTAGTTGTGTCCTTGGGAGGGGGGTGGGTTGGCGGCTTAGCCGCCAATCCACCCCCTCCCAACAAGATTTACGGCAAAATGCTGTCATTCAGAGCGAAGCGAAGAATCTCAGATATTTAGTCGGTCAGTAATGTTTTTCTATAGATATATAATGCCTTTAGCATTAATAAAATCTAATTTAGTAAAGTCAATAGTTCGTTAATCTTTATGTTAATTCTTTGATAATGAGAAAAATAACCTTATTTTTATTTGTATAAGTCATTGGAAATCAGTATCTTTATAGATAATTCAACCCCTACAAAGACATGATTTCCA
>JAVEXN010000075.1:0-2668 GCA_034004015.1 Paludibacter sp. | reverse complement strand
CATTTCTCGTAGCATAATTGAACAAACCAAAACGATAGCCCATAAAATGCTCAACAAGTGTATATTCCATCAGCAAGGTATTACCAATGGATTGCCAGTGTTTGCCATCGGTGCTGTAAAAAAAGTTTGCTTTGTCGGCTCTGTTGCGGAAATCGCATTCCACTTTTAAATAAACTTTCTTGCCTTTGAGCGGAATGCTTTCAATTTCGGCAGGTACATCTGTTTTATTATTTGTCATAAAAACGAAAGGTTTTCCACCTGAAATTTTCACGCCCACCTGTCCGAATTTGCGTTGCAGGGCGCATAAACCTGCATAATCACCCTCTTTCATTTTATTGAAATGAAGCAGCGTAACAGCCGACGACACAGGACCAAAAGTGCGTTGTGTAATTGTATTTCGGGCTTTCAGAAATAAAGTGTCGGTTCGACCGGTTTTCAAACGCAGAAATCCCTTTCGTTCTGTAACCGACCACAAAGTATTGTCTGCGTTATGATTCCACTGCCACACAAGCGGCAATGCAGCTTCGTTCTTTTTGCGTTTAAATTCGTCAGAAGCCACAATTCCGGGCATTAAACCGCGACTTGCAGGCAGATTCAGACTTTCGGGCACTTTGCCATTTTCGCCTATCACAGGCCAGCCATCCTCCCATTTCATTGGCACGAGATAAGGAATTCGCCCCACCGAACCAAAATCGCGGAATAAATAAGCAAACCATTCGCCTTCGGGCGTATCAATAATACCACCCTGCGCCACGCCCAAATGCTGAAAAGCCATTCGACCCTCATAAGGTCCGGTAATTTTATCAGCCCGATGCACCACCACTGTTCGCATTCCGCCACGCGGCCAGGTAATATTGAAAAGATAATACTTCCCGTTGACTTTAAACATCTGCGAACCTTCGGCAGGCAGGCCAATGTTCGGACCTGAAGGAAGACTTGCATTTTCGATCAGCACACGGTCGGTACCCGGAATTGTGCCCGACAAGTCGGACTTTAGTTCCACAATATTCAGTTTACCAGCACCGTAAATAAAATAAGTACGACCATCGTCGTCGAAAAAAAGCGTATGATCGTGATAAGCAGGACTGAACGAAATCTCGTCCCATTCATTTTTTTCAATATTATCGGTTGAATAAATGTAAGTTTTATTGGTTGTTTGCGCAAAAGTGCTCACATAATAACGGCCATTGTGGTACCTCATACTGCTTGCCCACGAACCACGTCCGTAAGTGCTTTTTCCGTTTTTCAGATTCAGTTCGTCGATATCGCCAAGGCTTTTGCTGGCATACGAAACAATTTCCCAGTTTGTAAGGTCGATCGATTTCATCACCGGCACGCCCGGACTCATGTGCATGGTGGTGCTGCTCATATAGTAATTTTCGCCCACGCGAATCACCGAAATATCGGGCACATCGGCAAAAATCACCGGATTACGAGCCTGATTAGTCTGTGCGCCTGCAACTACAAACTGTAAAAGGAAATATGCGACAAGAGCATATTTTGATACATCTGACTGAGAAAAACGTTTTATCATTACATAATATATTTAATTATCAGGGTATAATCGCATCATTCGCCGAAGTGGCATACAATCCGATCATTGCTCCGGTAAAACCACCGGCTACATTGGTCGATAGAATATCGCCCGAAACAGTTCCGCCAAGGTTCACAAAATCAGTTCCATTAAGCGAATAATTGAAACGGTAATTATCGCCGTCGGCCTTTACCTGCAACGAAACTGTGCTTTTCAGATCAATTTTCTGACTTGCAATAATTTTTGACTGACCTTTTTCGGTTCTTTCGAGCAGGATGTAAATATCTTTCTCTTTTTTGGTTATTCCAAACACATAATTGAATTTCTCACTTTGCAGGCAGGTAATTCCGGCAAGCTCTTTTTCTGATTTCGGAGTAAATTGCAGCGTGATGGTAGCTGCGAATTTATTGTGCTGCTGTCTATAAAAAAGAGTGGAAGTAGGTTTCATTTCTTTGATATTAACAGGAAAAGGTTTGATGACAAGTCCGTTTTTGGCAATTGAAATAAAATCCTCACGGGGTCCACGCAATCCAATCCAGCGATAATCGGGAATGGCTGCAGCAAAATTATCAGAGAAAGTGAAATTTCCGCTTGGCAGAAAACCATCTTTTCCTGTTTTATTTTCAACTCCTTTTGGCATCTTGAGTTTTGGCTCCATAGGAACTAAACCATTTTCGAACACAGGAAAAGTGCCACTCCAATCCACAGGAAGAATAAATGTTTCGCGACCCGTATTTACGCGTTGCTTTTCGTTGGGACGAACAGCCAGAAACACGCCGTAGAATTTCCTATCAGGTCCTTCCACCAAATCGGCATGGCCGGCCCAATCCACCTTATTGGGTCTGTCAGCCGGAAAATGGCGCTGTGTCAGAATCGGATTTGAAGGAGCAGGTACATACGGGCCTTTGGGACTATCGCTGATAAAAATCACTTCGCTGTGCCAGCCTCCGGTACCACCTTCGGCGCACATCAAATAGTATTTTCCATTTCGTTTGTAAATGTGAGGCGCTTCAATCCAGATTGGCTTTTTGCTGAGATCCACGCCACCATCAACTATCATTTTATCGGTTCCGGCAATTACCTGATCTTTTTCCAGATCGTATTCCCAAACCTTTATCACGCGGTGACCATTGT
>JAVEXN010000005.1:0-177553 GCA_034004015.1 Paludibacter sp. | reverse complement strand
AAATCCAACAAAAAACACTGTCATTCAGAGCGAAGCGAAGAATCTAATGATTTTTACCGAACAAGAATAATTTTTGATTTGTTGAATTGATTTCTATTTTTCCGTACATATATCTATTCAGGCAAAGTTGAAAAACATATTACTTTGCATTGAATAACCATAGTTTTCATTTTTCAGTTGTTATAATTCTACTTTGACAGATTAGTTTCAAAATATTAAACAAAACGATGGTAATTTCAGGTCCCCTTTAGGGGATATAGGGGCAGCGAACTATATGTTTTTATATGCCCCAAGCCCCTAAAGGGGATGTATAATACTATCGTCTTTGACAAATTCAAAATATACCAATAATCTTTCAAAGTAAAATTAAATAAACAAAACGATTTAGCGCGACGGGTGCGAAGTTGGTTAGTAACTAAACCCAATGAGAAAAAAAATAATTTATGATATGAAGAAACATTTACTCTTTTTTGCAGCTCTGTTTTTTATCTGCAATATTCTTTTCGTTTCGGAGCTGAGCGCACAACGTACAATGGAAAAACTCAGTCGTAGTGTGGTAGCGCAAAAAGTGCCTACAGGCATGTTTGTGAATTGGCGCATCACTTCGGACGAATGGTACAACACTTCCTACAAACTTTATCGCGATGGCAATCTGATTCACGAAACAGGAACCTCAGGTGCTTCGAACTACCTCGACACAAGCGGCACACAGACTTCGGTGTACACTGTGGTGGCAGTAAAAAGCGGTGTGCAATCGGCTCCTTCGGCTCCGGCCACTGTACTTTCAGGAAACTTTTTGGAAATTCCGCTGCGCGACCTCAAAAAGCTCGGTAAAAACGGATATCTGCCCAACGATGCCACTGCTGCCGACCTCGATGGCGATGGCGAAATGGAAGTCATTCTGAAACGCCTGAAAAAAGACTGGAGCTCCGAATGCAACGATTTCACATATTTCGAGGCCTACAAACTCGATGGTACTTTTCTGTGGGCAATCGACGTAGGTCCGAATATCACCATGGATGTGGAAATTAATATCGCAGCATTCGATTTCGATGGCGATGGAAAAGCTGAAGTATTTATGCGCAGCTCGGACAATACTGTTTTCGGACTCGATATCAACAACGAGAACGGAGTTTCGGTTGGCGACCGCGATAAAGATGGTTATACCAACTATCGCAAAGCACCTTTCAACGGTATTGGCGGCGATGGTTTTATGAATGCCGGACCTGAATACCTCTCGCTGATTGATGGTGAAACAGGACGCGAAATCGACTGGGTGCATTTTATTGCGCGTGGCAGTTCGAGCGATTGGGGCGATAACTACGGTCACCGTTCCAATAAGTTTTTCTTTGGCGCTCCCTATCTCGATGGACAAAAACCAAGTCTGTTTATCGGACGTGGTATTTACACACAAACCAAAATGCGCACTTACGACATTGTAAACAAGAAACTTGTAGCACGTTGGTCGTGGGAAAGCGGCAATGGCGGTGCATATTTCGGACAGGGAAATCACAACTATACAGTGGCTGATACCGATGGCGATGGAAAAGACGAAATTGTATGGGGCTCGATGTGTATCGACGATGACGGAAAAGGTCTTTACTCCACGGGAATGGGTCACGGCGATGCAATTCACGTAAGCGATTTCGATCCGTATCGCAAAGGAACCGAAGTATTCACCTGCCTCGAAAACTCACCTGTGTACGGCACACTCTTCCGCGATGGAAAAACAGGTCAGGTACTTTATCATCATATTCTGGGTCGCGACTGCGGACGTGCATGTGCAGCCAATATTACCGACACATACAAAGGCGCTGAACTCTGGGGCGGTGGCATAGGACTTGCTGCTTCAAAACTGGTACCACAACAAAATTTCGGACTTTCCGAAAACTTCTCTATTTACTGGGATGGCGACCTTACCAAAGAATTGCTCGACCATTCAGGTTTTTCATCGGGCACAGGTGTAGGTTATGGCAATATTACCAAATTCAACAGCTATGGCAACATAAGCACTTTGCTCAATGCCAATGCATATTCATGTAACTATAGCAAAGGAACACCTTCGTTGCAGGCCGACCTGATGGGCGACTGGCGCGAAGAGGCCATGTGGTGGCGTCCCGACAGTATGGCTCTGCGCATTTACAGCACCAATCACCCCACTACGCATCGTATTTATACGCTTTTGCACGATCATCAGTATCGTCAGGCTATTTGCTGGCAAATGTGCGGTTACAACCAACCTCCGCATACAAGTTTTTATCTCGGAAGCGACTTCCCTACTCCTATTCCTGCCAAATCGACCAATGGTAAATTTGTATGGAAAGGTAGCTCTGCCGACTTTGGGGCTGCTAACTGGATGGATGGCGACAACCTGGCTGCACTCATTGCAGGTACAGCCACTTTGCAAAATTATGCCGACGGAAAGCAACTTTTACTCGATACCAGAGGCACAAACCGGAACCTCACTCTCAACTCGAATGTAGCACCTGAGTTACTTATGGCTTCGGGCACTGCCGATTACGCAATTAGTGGCAACGGCGCATTTACAGGCAATATGCGTCTCGACAAATTGGGCGAAGGAAGCCTCACGCTGAACGGATCACACAGTTTTAGCGGACAAACCGAAGTATGGGAAGGATTACTTTCCATCAATGGCACACTTAGCAACAGTAATGTAATGGTTCGCCGCCATGCAGCATTAGGGGTAAACGGAACACTCGGCCAGAATGTACAAACTGAATACAATGCGTCGTTGTATGCAGGCGGAAAAGACACAGCCGACACACTCACCATTGCCGGAAATCTGAATCTGGTAGAAGGCAGCAAACTAATACTCGACCTTTCGAATATACCCGATCAGCCCGACTACACTGTTACAGGCACCGGTAAAAACGACCTGCTCGTAGTAAACGGCACACTCACTGTAGCTGTGGGCGCTAATATCGACCTGATACTGACTACCGATTCGCTTGGCACCGGTAAATATAAGCTAATGACGGTAAATCAACTCACAGGCGACCTTAGCAAAATAAAAGTACAGGGAAGCAAAGGCCGTTCGGTGGAATTGAGTTACTCCGAAACCGACAAAGCCATTTATTTAGTGGTAAAAGGTACACGCTCGGCTGCAAAAGTGGAATGGAGTGGCGTTAACAGTTCGGTTTGGGATATTTCGAAAACAATGAACTGGAGAAACAATGTATCCGAAGATTTCTTTGTGACAGGCGACAGTGTGATTTTCAACAACAATGCCAGCCGACGCACCATCAGCATCAGCGAAAACATTTCGCCCGCTTATGTCGAATTCAACCACACAGGCGATTACATACTGGCTGGCACAGCAAGCATTACCGGAGCTACCGAACTTTACAAACGTAACAGCGGACGACTCACCATCAACAACCGCAACAGTTACAGCGGTAAAACCGTAGTGGAAGCCGGCACGTTAGTTGTAAAATACGCACCCACCTCTGCCAATAACGGAGGCATAGGAGCAAACGGTCTGGGAGCCGGATTACTGGTGGTGCGCGACAGTGCCACACTGCAATTCAGTACTGCCAACGAAATAAGCACACGCGGATTGACTGTAGCCGGCGAAAGTGGCGGTGTTTTCAACACTCCCGTCAACATTACATGGAATGGGTCCATTACGGGAACCAAACTAACCAAAACAGGTACAGCAGCCCTTATGATTGGTGCATCGAACAGCACGCTCAACGAAACTGTATTACGCGCAGGCACGATGAAACTAAATACTACAACTTCAGTTGAATACGGTCCGGGTAAAAAAATCACCATGTTGGGTGGTACGCTCGAAACCATGAACTCTTCGGGAGCATATCTCACCAGCCGTCACAATATCGATGTACCCGAAGGCGCCACAGCCACGCTGGTTGCCGGAGCACGCTGCGAATACAATGGCGCACTTACCGGTGCAGGCACACTGAACTGGTCGGTCGATTTTATACGCACCTACATCAATGGAAACTGGTCGGCCTTTAGCGGCAGAATAAACCTGCTGGCCAACGGCGCTAACAGCACTTACGAAAACAAATTTATTGTAAACACCACTGCAGGCTTTCCGAATGCCACCATCAATATCAACAGTGGCGTCATTATGTGTTACAAAAACGGCACAGCTGACAATGGCACAACCACTATAAAAACAGGAATGCTCACAGGTGTGGCAGGTGCACAGTTTTACAATGCCGGACTCGAAACCGGAAGTAATAACAGCAGCGGCACATTTGCAGGTATCATTTCGGGAAGCAGCAATGTAAAAAAAGTGGGCACAGGCACATGGTTGCTCTCGGGCGCCAACACTTATACCGGAAGTACTACCGTAAGCGAAGGAACAATGAGCATTACCGGCAGCGTGGCCAATACCACAATAACTGTTCAGAGTGGAGCTAACCTCAATTTATTGGGAACAGCAGGCGGCTCAGCTATCATTTCGTCAGGCGGAACAGCTGTTATATCCGGAACTTTACAGGGTAGCGTTTCCAATCAGGGTACGCTGAAAGGCAACGGAACCATTAATGGTACTCTCAGTTTGGGTACAAACTCAAGCACCGAACCCGGCAACAATGGTACCGGTACGATTACCATAGGTGGAAACCTGAGTATGCAAAGTACCGCTGCCCTGCAAATGCAGGTTTCGTCGGGCACAAACAGCGCCGACAAACTGAAGGTAGCCGGCACATTAGCACTGAACGGCATACTGAATGTAAGTCCGCTCTCGGGCACACCTGCCATTGGTCGCGAATATCAGTTGTTCGAAGCAGCCAGCATTACAGGTACATTCAGCACTATCAACCTGCCCCAGCTACCTGCCGGAAGCGAGTGGAACATTTCGGAACTTTACACAACAGGTAAAATCAGCGTGGTGGAAAGCACCGGACTGCACGCTCCTACTTTCAATACGCTCATTTCCGAAAACCCAACCTACGGACTCTTCCACATTAGCACCGACCGTGCTATACAGGCATTGCATGTAGAAGTGTACAATATGCAGGGTAAAGAGCTCTACAAGCAAATTGAAAACAACATGTTGCATAATTTCGAAATCGACCTTACAGCGCAACCCGATGGCATTTATCTGCTTCGACTATCAGCTGCGGGCGAAAAAGCCGCTATGCTGAAACTCATTAAGAAATAGGTTTTATCGTTTTAAACTGTAATCAATTAATGAAACTCCCGTATCGACTGATGCGGGAGTTTTTTTGGTATCAACCATCGGCTGACGGGTATTTCCGGTCTAATGATCTGCCCGTTCGACATAGCGTTCCGCTATGCCGAATCTGCTGGCTGAATGTTGCTTGTTTCAGGTACTCCCGATTCGGTGCTGGGTATTATATATTACTTATATAAGCCTTATATATGACTTATATAAACCTTATATATTGCATACTTATTAAGATATGTGTTATATATGATTTATATATGCTATAATTTAGGCTTATACAATAATGTGCTGTATTTATGAACAGAAGATGCATTATATTAGTTGGTAATAAAATCATTTTTAAAGTTAAAACACATCGAAAACATTTTCCCGTTCGACATAGCGGGACAATATGCCGAACTTGGGACCTGACATCACAAATAATAGTCCATTAGTAGTGTTACTAACGCACTATTAGTAACACTACTAACAGCCCGTTAGTAACGGGACTAATTCCAACGCTACAAATACCTTGTTTGTAGGACTGCAAATACAGTATTTGTAATGCTACAAAGTGTGCTTGTGGAGACAGAAAAAAACACCATCGCAAGCTACCGTTCGGCATAGCGTCTCGCTATGTCGCATTAAAAACAGGGTTTTGCCTTTCAGCAACAAATATGGAAAGTAAAACTTTCCTTTTAGCTTCGACATAGCGGGACGCTATGCCGAACCTGGGTATAATCATATTTTATTTTTTAAATATCCCTACAGAAACAATTATAGCTATTGAACTGTTATAAAAGTATCGAACACACTGCCACATATACACTATTTTCGTATATTTATTTGCTTTTTAAATTTATATTCTATAACTTTGGAGGCTCAGCATTTATTTTCAGCAATGGCTTTCACACCAAAATGTAACTGTTTCTTTATATCGGAAACTTGGGTTATAATACAGTAAGGCCTATTTTTGTATTATTCTTTTGAAACTATTCACTATCATATTATTCACTAAAATTCAAAATCATGAGAAAATTTACTTTTATTAAATCTTTATTCCTGGCAGTAGCACTGCTGGCTGGTAATGCAGTTTGGGGACAAACAGAAGACTTTGAAGCTCAAACAGCATTAACTTCAAGCTATGCAAGCTCAAACTTTACAAATGCTACGACTGGCATCACATGGTCTTACACAAATTCAAGAAATCAGGACACTTATGGGATCACCAACAAAGGGATAATGTTAAGATATGCAGATAGCTATTTAGAAGCAACATTTGCAAATGGTGTTGGCACTTTTAGCTTTCAATACAGAAAAGCTTACACAGGTACAAGCGAAAGGCAGCTAGAATTAATTGTCAATGGAACATCTGTTGTTACAGGACCTGCATTTGGCACTACATCTTCTGCCGAAGCAACTATTTATGATTTCACCCATGAAGTAAACACGGCTGGACCCGTAACTATTAAAATTAAAAACATAGGAACTGGAACAAATAACAAACAAACTGTGGTTGATAATATTGCTTGGACAAATTTTTCTGGCACTATAACTCAGGTCTCAAGCCCAACAATCTCAGCTACCGGAGTTCAAAAAGCCACTGATAATTTCTATAATTCAGCTACAGTTACATTGAGTTCAACAACCGATGGAGCAAGCATTTATTATACAACCAATGGCGATGCACCTACTACAGCTTCAACAGTTTACACTGCTCCATTCGAAATTACAGCTACAAGCACTATCAAAGCCATTGCTACCAAAACAGATATGGACAACAGCGCAGTAGCCGAAAAAACCATTACTATTACAGAGTTGGTAGCTCCAACGCTTACAGTTACCGAACTTACAGTACCTGCAATGACAGCCGTTACCGGACTTACCGATACAGAAACTGTAAATGTAAGTGGCGCTGCACTAACAGCTGATATTTTAGTGACTATTGATGGTGCTGATGCTGCTATGTTCTCTGTGTTGCCAGCTTCTATAGCACAAACATCAGGCGAAGCTTCGGGCGCAGTTACCGTTACTTACAGTCCTACTGCACCGGGCACACACACTGCCACATTGAAATTCAACAGCACAGGTGCTACCGAAGTGACACGTACACTTACAGGAACTTCAGGCATGGCCACTCCTGTAGCTATCGACGGTTCAGGGATTTCGCAAACAGGCTTTACTGCCAACTGGAATGCTGTGGCCGGAGCTACTGAATATGAGTTAAATGTGTATACCAAAGGGGGCTCTACTCCATTGAATCTTGTAAGTAATCCCGGATTCGAAACTGGAACTACTACTTCATGGAATTTTGAATCTGCTATGAATCAAGAAGTCGCAACTGATATCGTAAAATCAGGTACATATTCTCTTAAAACCAGTGTTGCTGCCACTAAGAAAATAACTCAAACAATTACAGTTCAATCAGGAAAAGAATACACATTATCATTCTGGTATTACTTAGATAACGCATCGACAGGAAATGGATTCAGAGTATGGACTTCAACTGGGGCTACGATTCAGCTTCCAAGTTCTTCAACATATTTCAACACCAAAGGAAGCTGGGAGCAAGTTCAACATACATTCACTCCAACAGCAAACAGCATGATTCTTGAGCTAAGACTATACAGTGGTGCAACTCTTTACATTGATGATTTCTCAATTACTGGAGAAGAAACAACAACTATTTCCACTCCAATCGCAGGTTCACCATTTACAGTCACAGGCGAAACAAGCAAAGCCATCACCGATCTTACTGCCGGTACAACCTACTATTATACAGTAGTAGCTAAAAACGGTTCGGTAGCCACAGCTGTTTCGAACGAAGTTGCTGTAACCACCTCTACAGGTACAGGCTTGAGCAATACCGTTAAAAACATGAATCTTCGTGCTGTAAATGGCAATATCGTATTGAATGCCGAAGCCGGACAATTGGTGGAAGTGTACAACAGCATTGGTCAGAGAGTGGGTAGCCGCCTTACAAGCGAAGGTGTAAATACTATAACTGCCCGCGTAAAAGGTGTGGTGTTTGTAAAAATCGGTAGCGATGTTTCGAAACTGATAATGGAATAACAACCCCAAAAACCTTAGTTCGGCATAGCGCCCCGCTATGTCGAAGCTGAGAATTAAATCATAAAAAGTCATCCTGAGAAATCGGGGTGACTTTTTTTTATATCGTCAGACCGGGAATACCGGTCAGCCGATAACTGACTGAATTTATAAATTTGGTTTGTTATACACAGTCATGCGTGTGCCATCCCAACCCACTGCATCCACACGTACCGAACCTTTAGGGTAAAGCACTTTTGTACTCAAATTGCTTGTGTAACCAAACTGAATGCCAGCTCAACATGTTAAAATGCAACTAGAGATCCACCACAAGCCACATTCTGAATTATCTTAAAATAAATCCACAAGAACCACTTTAAATTGTAAATAATTCGCTATTTTTGAGGCCTCAATGAATTACCCATTTAGTAAAAAAATAATCGAACAAAATACATTTGTAAACCCTGAAAAATCAAAACAATGAAAAAACTTATTTACCTTCTGTTAGTGGTTTTCGCATCTGTGGCCTGCGACGAACAAAATATCGAAAACAATCAGGAAGAACCTGTGGCAAGTACCGAAAACTATATAATGTATCCTGTACACAAGGGTAGCGCAGGCGATTCGGTGACCGGATTTTTGGGATATGGATACGATGGCACAGGATTGTGCGATTATGTATCGGTAAAAGAAGAGGTGCTCGAAGACTTTCAGGAACAAGCAATTACACACTATCCAACTACTACTTATCCAGTAATATTTTATGGCGACAGTTTTGCCGAACTGATTCAAAACATCAACAATCAGTCGAAAACAGCCATCGAATCGCATCTGAAATCATTAATTGAACTGGCAAAAAAAAGAGATTCGATCGACCTCAATGCACAATTTATATATTACAGTTCACTTAGTTTGAAGTCGAACAGCGCACTCCCAATGTTCACAGATTATACCGAACTTGTGACTGACAATTTCAAAAATGACCTTACTGCACTTTCGGCGGGAGAACTTGTTTCGAAATATGGTACGCATGTGCTGACCAATGTGTATACAGGTAGAAAATTTGAAGTTTTGTTTCAGATTAACGACAGAGTAAAAATAACTGAGGAAGAAGCAAAACTTCTTTTTAATGATAGAATGAAAGAATTTGCAGGCGGCATTCCCGGAATAATTTACGGAAGTAGCAGCACCACAAAACCTGCAATGGGCACTGAAAAACTAATTTGCAACTCTATCGGTTCTCTGCACAAAATAAGCACCTGTATTAGTGCCACCGATCATAATCCTGACAGTATCAGTATCGATTTGAATTCAGTTTTCTCTGCGGAAAATTTCAGACCAGCGTTAATAAGAATTGATGAAAATGGTTTGTTACCCATTTACGAACTGATAAGCGACGAGACCAAAAAGGCTGAAGTAAAAGAGTATATTGAGAAGAAATAAAAAACATTATTTCCTCAAATTCCAGGCATCCGAATTGTATTTATCAGCCACAATCACGTCAATTTCAGACTGATAGACAAGCACTTGTGGAATAGTGCCTGTTTGCAGGGCAAGGGCAGATGTAAATGCAGTCACAAATTCCGCACTATTCATATCAGGCATTCCATTACGGCGCATATATTCGCGGATATTCATCACCGGACTTGGTACCGAAGCTGTACCACGCAAATTATGGTCGGGCTTATCGGCTGCAAGGGCTTTTTGCAACTTTTGCAGGTCGGCATCGAACAGCAGAGTACCGTGGTGTAACTCACGCCCGCGACTTATGTGCGAAGCTGTCCCGCTGATTTTATATTTTCCATCGAGCCATAAATCCTTGCGCCGACCAACTGTAGCCTCTATACCCATTTCCGAAAGTGCAGCCACCACGGGTTGCAGAAAAGCACCGGTCATATCGGCTGGCCGTCCGTTGCCCTGTGTAATAAAGGAGTAATTCAGATTTCCGGTATCGTGAAACACCGTTCCCCCACCCGACATGCGGCGCAACACCGGGATATTCTCAGTCCTGCAAAACTCCTGATTCAGTTCATTGCGTAGCACCTGATTCGACCCCAGTACTACACAGCTATTGTTGACATACAGAAATATCACATTTTCGGTACTGTGCAAAAAAAGGTATTCCTCAGCAGCCAGATTGAAAGCAGGATTAAGTGAAGGTGAAATAAGAATTTGCATTTACAATTTACGATTTAAAAAGTTACAATTGGGTTGAAAACATTCTCCAAAACATCAAAAATGTTCGGGCAACGGATTTGAAACAAAAATACAAAGTTATTTTTGATTTGTAAGTCAGAATTCTTAAAATCGCAATTCTCATTGCATTCAAGAGTCACTGTAACGACGATATTACACACAAAATGACTTTATTTTACCCATTATAATAAAAGCATAGCCTTATCTTTGTTTCCTGAAAAATATTATAAAGCAATCGCACTTTACAATTTATATCGCATGAAAAGATTATTTCGCTTGGTATTTCTATTTTTAGCATTCACAGCTAGTCCCGGGTCTTTGAGTGCCCGCACAAACAACACATTCAGTGGTTACGAGGTGACACCCAAAGGCGCATGGTGCTGGTTTGCCGACCCGCGCGCACTGCATCACGAAAACGCTGCAGGAACTATCAAAAATGCGTACATTGGCTATATCGATGTGCATGGCAATATAAAAGCCACACAGCAAAATTTCATTACGGGCAAATCGACCGAAGTACTCATTCGTTCGTATTTTCAGCCCGACGACCACGACAATCCCACTTTTCTGATTCTGCCCGACGACAGGGTAATGATTTTCTACTCACGTCACACCGACGAGGCTTGCTTTTACTATCGTATTTCACAAAAACCCGGCGATATTACTTCGCTTGGCAAAGAAAAGAAATTAGTGACTTCGCACAATACCACTTATCCTTCGCCTTTTATTCTTTCCGACGATCCGAACAATATTTATCTTGCATGGCGTGGACTGAACTGGCATCCCACCATTGCACGACTCAGCATGCCCGACAGCAACGACGATGTAGCTTTTAATCGTGGACCATTTCAGATTGTGCAATCGACCGGCGCACGCCCTTACGCCAAATATGCATCGAATGGGAAAGACAAAATCTATCTGACCTACACCACAGGTCACCCGGATAACGAATCGCCTAATTATATTTACTTCAATTATATCGACATCAACAGCTTTCAGCTGAAAGACATTAAAGGAAATACGCTCGGCACCATTGGAAGTGGTATACACAACGTAAACAAAAGCACTTACCCGGCATCTTATCCTTTTGCAATGGTGGATATGCCCGCAAGTGAACGCGACTGGGTTTGGCAAACAGCTATCGGCACCGATGGACTTCCGGTGATTGCCATGGTTCGCATTAGCAGCGACAAAAATACGCACAACTATTATTATGCTAAATGGACAGGCACCGAATGGAAAAAGACTTTTCTGGCCAACGGAGGCGGGAAATTTCATCAAACTTCAGGTCTCGAACTTTGCTATAGCGGCGGAATGACGCTCGACGACAACGATCCACGATTTGTATATTGCTCGGTGCCGGTGACCGGCACTTATGGTACTGTGTACGAAATTTTTAAATATACAATGTCGCCCGAAGGAAACCTGCTGAGCTCAGAAGCCATTACCACCAACTCAAAACTCAACAACAGCAGGCCTTATGTCATTCAGAATTCAGGTAATTCTCCACTAAAACTGGCATGGATGTATGGAAATTATTACGACTGGATTGTAAGTTCAACACGTCCGCTGGGCTACCCTACAGCCATCCACTGCAACTACGAACTGAATGCAGGCACTGTAAACCTGACCGAAGGATTGCTGAGAAACGAAGATTTTTCGGGCTCAATAAGCGGAAATGCCACTACCAGCAATGGCGCTTTGGTGACAAGTACCGACACTTACGCTACTTTCAATGTATCGGCAAATGCTGATTTCTCAGTATCGCTGACTCCATATTTATACGAAGGTACTTATAGCGGAGTAATTTTCAGTACCGATAAATTCAGCTACGGAGTAAACGCCGGCACACAGAAACCTTATGTAAAAATCGGCAATAATACTTTTGAAAGTCAGAATTTACTGGGCACTTCGGATGTGTGGCAAACACAATCGAGAGGAACCGGAGGCATTTGGTACACACCTACGAAACATAAATACTTCAATCTGACAGTGACATACGAAAATGGCATTTTACGTACCTATCGCAATGGGTTGATTGACCAAACCATAGAAATGACAGGTCTGACACCCGCGACCATTAATGTGGGAGGATTTACCGGTTGGACCGAAGATTGCCGCATTTACAACCGCGCTCTCAATCAGGCAGAAGTGAGAAAACTCACCGAAACATCGCTGGCTTACACTTTCAATCAGGCTTTACTGGCCGATATCGAACTTTTAGCACTTACAGTGCCTGCTCACATTTATACCGATGTGGTTTTGCCTACAAAAACATCCTCAGGCGCTACCATTAGCTGGATCAGCAATAATACAAATGTGTTGCTGAGTAGCGGATTGGTGAAATTTCCCGGAAGTGCCACGCAGGTAACGCTCACAGCTACCATAGCCACAAAATCGAAACAATTTACATGCACAGTTTTTCCGCGTGACATTCATCAAAACAAAGTATTGGTTTATCGTTTTGCGGGCAGCGATCTTTTCACAAGCGACAATCAAAAGTTTGTGACCGACCATTCGGGCAATGAAAATCACGCTCGTATCATGGGAAATGCACAAGTGAATGGCACACTCGACCTGACTGCAAACACAGCCACATCCTTTTCTACAAACGGACATGCCATAGCGCCTGCAGGCGTGTTGCAAAACCTGCGCAGTTATACTTTTTTGCTGAAAATAAAACCTTCGGCACTTACTTCACAACCACGTGTATACGATTTTGGCTCAGGAAGCGGAAACAGCATTTTGCTAAGAGCATCAGCCTTTACCGCAGGTTTTAAATACAATGGCGGCAGTACGGCATTAATAAATGCTTCGGGCACTATTCCTGTAAATGCCGAAACGCAGCTGGCAGTAAGTTTCGATGCCACTACCAAAACCACACGCATATACTCGAACGGTTCACTAGTGGGCACAGGCACCAATATCATTTACGAACCCTGGCAACTTTACGCCATTGCTCCCGACAACCGCAACTACATAGGCCGCACACAGTGGTGGGATAGTTCGGTGGCTGCCGACAACATCGACTTCAAAGGCACTATCGACGACTTTATGCTCTACAATATTGCTCTGACACCTGAAGAAATTGTACAATTACAGCAGGGAAATACTTCGATTGGAAAAACAGAAAAAAGAACATTCAACATTAGTCCGAATCCTGCAAACAGAAATTCGGATATTTGTATTCGGCCGGCCGGCAATGAAAAAAGCCAACTCGACATTTTCAATCTGCAGGGAAAGCTGCTGGCCTCTCATGCCATCGAAGGAGAGAAAAATCTATCGGCCGGAGCATTCAGTCCGGGACTTTATCTTCTACGGCTTTCTGAAGCCAATGGCAATACCAGTTTTGCCCGTCTTATTCTGCAATAAACAAAAAAACACAAAGGCTGCCCTGTAATAAGAGCAGCCTTTCTTTTTTCTAAACCTAAAAAAATAACACCTCTGACATACCTCCACATCCACACTCTTTACACAAACCACAGGGATATTTCGGCATTCAACACATAAACACCTTTACTTAAATTATTATGAATAACTTCAGACTAAGAAGTCTGATTAATTAATCTGATTAGCTTATCAGTAACCAGTAAAAATTCACTCACATAAAACTATCACAAAAATACTTTTGTAGTGCAAAGATTCAAAATTCTGTTGTAACATAAAGTACTGTCATCGTTACAAAACAGGGTTCAAATGTTGCCAAAGAGAATTTAATCGGATTAAAACCTGCAATTATTGACTTTTACACTCCACTAAACACGCTAAAGCCACCATCCACAGGCAGCACAATACCGGTAATAAACGAGGCTGCCGGTGAGCACAAAAATTGCACAGCACCATCGAGTTCGCTGATATCGCCAAAGCGCCCCATAGGTGTATTGGCAATAATTTTATGACTGCGCTCGGTCAGTGAGCCGTCGGGATTGATAAGTACTGCTCTGTTTTGTTCGCCAATAAAAAAGCCGGGCGCTACAGCGTTCACACGTATGCCATCGCCAAATTTCAGCGCCATATCGCAAGCCAGCCATTTGGTGAAATTATCGATGGCACTTTTAGCAGCCGAATATCCGGGCACACGCGTTATGGCCTGCATGGAAGCCATCGACGAAATATTCACAATAGCACCACTTCCCTGAGCCGCCATTACTTTTCCGAATACATAGCTTGGATAAACCGCCCCATTCAGATTAAGCGAGGTAACATAATCCCACTCGGGCAATTGCATATCGAAAAAGTTCTGATCGGGTTTCAGCGTTGCTCCCGGTGTATTTCCACCGGCAATATTGAGAAGAATATCAATGCGCCCCCATTCGGCCACCACCGCACCGGCAATTTCGGTTAGTCGCTGTACATCGAGCACATTGCCTGTAAAGCCAATGGCCTGACCACCATTTTCACGCAATTCAGCGAGCGTTTTATCTAGTTTTTCCTGTTTTGTTCCGAGCGCCACCACACGGGCACCTGCCTTTACAAAACTACGGGCAATACTTCCACCCAACACACCTGTGGCTCCTGTAATTATGGCCACTTTATTTTTTATACTGAATAATTCCATTTTTATATTTTGTGTTTCGCGTTTCCGTTTAGTGGTGATTGGGTAATTGGGTAATTGGGTGATTGGCTTATTAGTTGATTGGTTGATTGGTTGATTGGCTGATTAGTTGATTGGCTGATTGGCAGTTCTAACCAATTGCAAATTGTAAAACTTGTCCGCCGTGGCGGATAGCTAAATTGTACATAAAAAAACGTCTCTGCTTATGCTTCTGAAATCTTTACTGCCGCCATTATTCCCGAAATCTGAGCAAGCGCGTACATGCGTCCAAGAAATGAATAGCCCGGATTATCATTCTGATTCACATCGTCGAGCATCAGTTTCCCATGATCAACCCGCATAGGCAATCCGGGATGCTCGTTTTCGAAAATGTGCACCAGTTCCACCAAATGTCCACGCCCTTCGAGATGCGACGATTCCATAAAATTTCCATCTTGTGAAACTTCAGTACTTCGCAAATGCACAAAATAGGTTCGTTTGGCAAACTGTCGCGCCATAGCAGGTACATCGTTGTGCAAACCCGAGCTTAGTGAACCTGCACAAAATGTAAAGCCATTCGAGGGTGAATCGACAGCATTCAGAATCCACGAAATATCGTCAGCATTTCCCACAATGCGCGGCAATCCGAGCACCGAAAATGGAGGATCGTCGGGGTGCACAGCCAAATGTATATTGTACTTTTCGGCTGTAGGAATCACTTTTTCGAGAAAATAGCGCAGGTTTTCACGCAATTGCACTTTATCCACTCCGCGATACAATGCCAGCAAATCCTTAAACAGTTCTACCGGTTTCGACACATCGCCCTTAAAGTTTTCGTTTACAAAACCCTGCGTTTTCACAATAATCGTGTTTACAAGCTCCTGTTTCTCGGCATCGGTAATTGTCGTTTTCAGCAATTCGAGTTTTTGTAACTCGTCGGTACTGTAATCATTTTCAGCACCTTCACGGTTCAGAATGCAACAATCGAAATACGCAAAACGGATTTTATCGAAATAAAGCGTTTGTGTTCCATCAGGCAATCTGAAATTTAAATCAGTGCGTATCCAGTCGATTACGGGCATAAAATTATACACCACAGTACGAACTCCGGCTTTGCCAAGATTTGCAAGACTGATTTTGTAGTTTTCAATCATTTGGTCGCGTTCGGCTCCGGCGTATTTAATGCTTTCGTTTACGGGCAGACTTTCCACCACCGACCAGCGCAAACCGTGCGATTCAATAAGCGATTTGCGCGCTATAATAGCTTCGCAAGTCCAAACTTCGCCATTTGGCACTTCGTGCAATGCCGTCACAACGCCTTCAACACCTATCTGTCGCAACATGTCGAGCGAAATACGATCTTTGGGGCCGAACCAGCGCCATGTTTTTTCCATATATTATTTTGTAATTTTCGTTTATAAAGAATTCAACACAAAGCTATAGTATTGGTTTTATGTATCAAAAAGCATGTCATTTAAAAACTGATATTTTATTATCGAAAACTGATAAATATCTGTATATACATATTTGAAGAGTATAATGAACACAGCCAGCATTACATTGAAAAACCAGGGAAGAATCATTTCCACCCCGGCTTTTCAATATCGTTTGACAGTATTATTTCACAATTTTAGTCATCAGTTGCTTGCCTTCCACAGCGGCCTTCACCACATACACACCCGATTTGAACGACGACAGATCAACAGTGCATACATTTGTGCGCTGAAGCAACAATCGACCACTCATATCGAACAATTTCACATTGCCATTTGCATGAAGGAAAAGTGTATTGTTAGAGAGATACATTTTTGAGTTCAGCAGATTATCAATCTGAGTAGTTTTAGGTGTGAGATAAGCACTTTCGAGAACTAAAGTTCCTGCATTTTCTCTTTGCAAATAAATTTGTTTCACATTATTGCTTTTGGTTCCATCCAAATCCACTTTAATAGAAGTTGCTCCTGCATTTGCATACACATCAGGCGTATTGTTGCTATCGTCGCCGTATTGCACAACCAGTTTAATAGTGGCATCGGTTGCAGCAAAATTCACCACCACATCTTTGTAAGCCGAAAAATCGCTACCGCCAATCCACCATCCACGACCTTTCCATTCAGCATCGAAAGTAATAGTTTTGGTGGCTGCATCGTAAGAACTTTCCCAACCCGAGCCAAGACTTGCAAGCGAGAGTTCGTAATTAGGAAGAGCAGCATCCCCTTCGAGATATGCTTCAGTGAGCGTTACTGTACCTTCAGTAGATTTTTGAATATAAATTTGTTTCACACTGGCTTTTCCAGCAGCATCGAGTGCAGCAGTAATAGTAGTCACACCTGCATCCACACCCACTGTTGTGCTGGCTACTCCGGCATTATATTCGATCACCACCTGTACACGAGAATCGGCAGCATTAAATTTCACAACCACATGGTCGTAAGCCGAATAATCCACATCTTCGAGCCACCAGCCTCTGCCACCCCAGGCAGCAGGATAAGTAATGGTTTTAGTAGCAGCATCGTAAGTAGCCTCACCAAAACCAGAACCAAGGTCGGTGAGCGACAAATTTAAACGAGCCGAAAAAGCCGACAGGCTTACAAAAAGCAACAAAGTAGAAAGGAGTAACATTTTTCTCATAATGATTAAATTTTTAATGATAATTGAATAAAAGGATATTTTGTTGCATTGCCTGAATACATTTTGATGCAAACAACACAGTGCAAATATAAAGTTAGTTTTATTCATTCCCTGTTTTATATGTAACAGCAATTTTTCCTTGAGTTACATCAGCAGGCTTAAATGTTTCTTTTTAAGTACTTATTCATTAAAAAACCATTAAGTAATAGAAAGAATACAATGTTGCATTATAGAAAGGTTACAAATACCAAAAAAAATCATTTGAAGGTCTTTGGTCGTTTCATTCTGTTGTTTAGCGCATATACACAAAGTCATGATCGTTTTTACGAATGAAAGTCATTTCGCAAATATCAATTATTTAGTTGTGATGTTTCATATCCAGTTTAATCTTTTTCAGGTCATCGAGTTTGTGTACCGGACGTTCAATTTCGTAAGGAATGGGCATTCCGGAATATGTTTGGAAATAAAGCAGAATGGCATCTTTCCACCACACAGCATCGCGTGCCTGAATACGCAAACGCGATTGTACTTCGGCAAAACGCTGCGAATCAATCTCGCTTTCGAGCTTATCCCACATCTTTTGATATTCGCGCACCTGCTGCACTCCGCTATCGTAACGGTAGCAAAGCTCGTCCCACAAAGTACGACCATTCTTCATTTTATGCGACCAGGGCACATGATGGAACCAAAGTAGATACTTTTCCGGGCAAGTTTCAATATTGTTGAATTGCTCGCGTAGTGGTGAAAAATACTGCGAAACAGCATTGCTGCCTTTATCGGTTCGATCGAAACCAATTCCATCTTTCGAAGCATTGTGATAATACTTTGGCAACCAGTCTGGTCGTGCACCGGGAATATCGCACCAGGGCTCCGGTCCGTAATGATGATCCCATGCAAAAATATGGTGTAAACCGAGCGGCATCATGTAGTTGACGCAGGTTTCGTAGGAAGAAAGCAGGATATTTATTATTTCAGGTTTCGCGTTCTGCGTTTCAGGTTTCAGAGTTCCATATTTCAAAGTTTCGGGTTTCGGGTTTCGGGTTTCAGGTTTCAAAGTTTCGGGTTTTAGGGGTTGGGGGTTGGCATTTGCAGTTTCCCTCCCCTTGGGGAGGGTCAGGGAGGGGCTAAAAGTCATATCAACCCATTCTTCGGCAATTTGCTTTGAAGTAATTTGATGATTCCAGGCCTGCCGTCCGAAAGCGTACCAGTTGGCCTGCGCAAAATGGTGTCCTGTCCAGTTAATATCTTCGCCAATATTGGCTACTCCAGCGATGGCTGTGGTTTTTGCTTTCACAAAAGTTCCATCGGTCACAGCAGCCACAGTCGAGCCTTTGCCAAAAGCATAAGTATCAGACTTAAGTACTTCTTCCCACATGGGCGCCAGAAAAACAAGGTGGTTCGAATGTCCCAGATATTCCTGCGTAATCTGCAATTCAGGCATTACAGGCGTTCTTTTCATAGCTCCGAACAAAGGACTGAAGGGCTCGCGCGGCTGAAAATCGACCGGACCATTTTTCACCTGAATAATCACATTGTCGCGAAACATTCCATCGAAACCGATAAATTCCTTATACGCAAGCTTCGCTCTGTCGTCGCCCGGTTCGTACACAAAAGCGCGCCACATAAGCAATCCGCCATAAGGTTTCAGCGCATCAGCAATCATATTTGCGCCGTCGACATGCGTACGGCCATAATCCATAGGTCCGGGAAGACCTTCGGAATTTGCTTTCACCAGAAATCCGCCAAAGTCGGAAATTGCCCTGTAAATTTCCTTTACTTTTTCCTTCCACCATTTTTGAACTTCAGGACGCATAGGATCGGCATCGGGCAAATTACCCAACTGTTTCGGAGATGCGAAATTTATTGAAATAAAGACCTTTATATTGAATGGGCGAAAAACTGACGCCAGGGCTTTTATTTTCTGAATATACTCAGTAGTCAGAATATCAGGCGTGGCATTTACATTGTTGAGCACAGTGGCATTGATGCCAATAGAAGCATTGGCGCGGGCATAAGCTTCGTAACGCGGCGAAAGTTTTGCTGGCAATTCGTCCCATTTCCAAATAGACCGACCGGCATAACCGCGCTCCACAGTACCGTTTAAATTGTCCCAGTGATTCAGAATCCGCAAGTCATAAGCAGGCTTTTCAACGACACTGACCTGATCGGAAAAAGTATTGGTTTGAATCAGACGCAGCAAATGAAACGATCCGTAAAGTAAACCTGCATCGGTATTGGCTGCCACAAGAGTCAGCTTTTTATTCTGATAAGTAATTGTACGAATCAGAAATCCTTCATCGCCAAGTTTTTTCATTTCAGTTGAAAGACGCATATTTCGCACAACTTTATCTTTCGCCAAAGCAAAAACAAGTGAGTTGTCAGCGATATTTTTTTGCGAAAGCAGCATATCACCTGTCATTTCGCTCCATGCACGATTAAATTCCGACACGGCAAATGCATCTGTTCGTCCGCTAACGCCCGAAAATAGTTTTTCGTTGACCGTTACATCCGAAAAACGCAACCACAGGCGGCTTCCATCTTCGGCAAAGAGCAAATTCCCTAAACCCGAAAACAGGAATAATATTAAATATAAAAACGTTTTTTTCATGTGTAAATAAATTATTTACCTGCCCCCTAACCCCCTAAAGGGGGAATAAGACAGGTTGAGCTGAGTTTTTTACGTTTATAATCATCCCTTTGTGTGTCCAAAATTATTATATTTGGACATGGACGTTTCATGTGTAAATATTTCTTTTCAATGGTCACATGGAACTCGCATTCGTTTTTCAACATATTTGGTAAAAGCCTTCGTTCATGCTCGTTTCTTGATAGTTATTTATCCGGCGACTTCGCCCGGGTTGACTACAAATCAGGGCAGATACACTTTTTCGCCCACAATATTTACATTACATTTCACAACATTTTTAGCCGCTACTGATTTTTGATCGGGTTGCTTTCCTCCTATTGAGATTTCCACTTTTCCGGGTTCCACCACCTGCGTATTGTTTTTGTCGCGGGCAGCAAACTGTGTGGGTTTCAGTTCGAATTCCACAGTTTTTGTTTCACCGGCTTTTAAAGAAACCCTTTTGAATCCCTGAAGCGCACGAATGGGTTTTTGCAAAGCACTTTCGGGCAACGACACATACAGCTGAACCACTTCATCGCCCGCACATTTCCCTGTATTTTTCACCTGAACCGAAATTTTCATCGGATCACCGGCCTTAACCTCAGACAAGATATTATTCAAACTGTATTCAAAGTTTGTGTAACTCAGTCCGTACCCAAACTCATACAAAGGTTCTTTGTCGAAATAGCGATAGGTTTTTCCCTGCATATTATATTCGTCAAATGCCGGAATCTGATCGATGCTTTTGTAAAATGTAAGTGGCAAACGACCCGAAGGATTATAGTCGCCAAAAAGAATGTCGGCAATAGCAGCGCCTCCGGCCTGACCGGGATACCAGGCTTCGAGAATGGCTGGTATATTTTCTGCTTCCCAGTTGAATGCCACTGCACTTCCGCTGAGCAACACAAGCACAGTCGGTTTTCCGAGCTTCATTATTTCCTTCATCAAATCGGTTTGCACTGATGGTAGTTTGATATCAAGACGGTCGCCATGATCAAAACCTGCCACTTTCACTTTCATTTCCTCACCTTCGAGCGACGGACTCAAACCCATGCAAAGTATCACCACATCCGAATTTTTAGCCACATCAACAGCCTCTTTCAACATTGAATCGTTGGGTTTATCCCACACCAAACGAGCCACAGCATATTCGGTATTATTTTGCAGATAATCGAAACGGATTTCGTGTTTTCGGCCGGCTTCAAGTTCAACAAATTCATATTCGCGACGCGGATCATGATCACTTTTACGACCAGTCACCACTTTTTTACCATCAATAAAAATATCGAAACCATTAAATGCCTCGCCACCAATGGCATATTTTCCACTTACGGGCGGCACCAGAATTCCTTCCCAACGAACCGAAAAAGAAGCAGGATTCATATCGTCGAAAGGCGCTTTTGTCCACCACACGAAATCAATATTTTTATCCACACGCGTATGCGCAATCTCACCTTTGAAATCGGCCTTTGAATAATAAGATCCGGTTATCCCTTTCTTTTTTAACGATTTATCAACATAAAGATATTCACTTCCAATGGCTGTAAGCAAAGGCAATTCATCAGCCAGTCTGCAACCCGGAGCATATTTTACATTTGCTTTCGGAAGTTTGCTTTTAATGCCTGCAAGTGGCGTCATCTGGTGCATCGAATAACCGTTGTAGTTTCCCAGCAGTATTTCGTGATTGTTGGCATTCGGTCCGATAACAGCCACATTCTTTATTTTTTTTGAGAAAGGCAGCGTATTGTTTTCATTTTTCAACAAAACCATCGATTTACGTGCAGCATCGAGCGCAATGGCCTGATGTTCTTTTCCATCAACTACTGAAAGTGGAATGTTTGAAAAGGGCACCTCATTTTCAGGATCAAATTCACCCAGTTTCATGCGTGCCAGAATCAATCGCTTCACCGAACGATCGATTTCCGACTCTGTTAGCAAGCCTTTTTTCACGGCATTGAGCAAACTGCGGGCATACACACTTCCGCAATTAAGATCGGTTCCGGCTTTTACAGCCATAGCCGACGATTCCTCGGGCGTTGCTACCATATTGTGCGCTTTCTTTTCGTAAAAGTCCTGAATAGCACCACAGTCGGACACAATATAACCCTGAAAATCCCAGTTGTTACGTAAAATATTTTCGAGAAACTGACTTCCGCAGCATGGAATACCGCGCAAACGCTGATAGGCACACATCACCGAATAAGCGCCACCTTCTTTTATAGTGCGTTCGAAATGTGGCAGATAAGTTTCGTACAAATCGTAATCCGTTGGCCAAACAGTAGCCGAATGACGTGTGGATTCAGGTCCGCTGTGAACGGCAAAATGTTTGACAGTAGCCACCAGCTTCAGATAGCGCGGATCGTCACCCTGAAGTCCTTTGATAAACGGAATGGCCATTTCGGCTGTCAGAAACGGATCTTCGCCGTAAGTTTCCATGCCACGTCCCCAGCGAGGATCGCGAAAAATATTGATATTGGGCGTCCAGAAAGTCAGCCCCTGATAAATACCGTATTTCTCCTGACGCTGATAATGATGATATTTAGCCCGCGCTTCGTCGGAAATAGCATTTGCAATATCGAACATCTGATTTGTATCCCACATGGCAGCCATACCTATGGCCTGCGGAAAAACAGTTGCCTGACCCGAACGTGCCACGCCATGCAGACATTCGTTCCACCAGTTATAGGCTTTTATACCCAAACGGTCAATTCCCGGCGAATCGAAACGCATTAGTTCAGTTTTTTCTTCGAGTGTTAATCGACTTACAAGGTCATTTGTACGTTGTTCAAAACTTAATTGCGGATTTTGCCAGGGTTCAGAAGCTTTAAGAGCTGTAAAAAAACAACCTGATAATAAAACTGTAAGAACAAAGAATCTATTAATTAACTTCATAACGGTTTGATGTTAATGTATAATTTACTTTTCTATTTTTGAAATTTGATCTGAAATACGAAAAAAATCAAAGTCAGCACAACCGCCGGCATTTCTCGTAGCATAATTGAACAAACCAAAACGATAGCCCATAAAATGCTCAACAAGTGTATATTCCATCAGCAAGGTATTACCAATGAATTGCCAATGTTTGCCATCGGTGCTGTAAAAAAAGTTTGCTTTGTCGGCTCTGTTGCGGAAATCGCATTCCACTTTTAAATAAACTTTCTTGCCTTTGAGCGGAATGCTTTCAATTTCGGCAGGCACATCAGTTTTATTACTTGTCATAAAAACGAAAGGTTTTCCACCTGAAATTTTCACTCCAACCTGTCCGAATTTGCGTTGCAGGGCGCATAAACCTGCATAATCACCCTCTTTCATTTTATTGAAATGAAGCAGCGCAACAGCCGACGACACAGGACCAAAAGTGCGTTGTGTAAGTGTATTTCGGGCTTTCAGGAATAAAGTGTCGGTTCGACCGGTTTTCAAACGCAGAAATCCTTTTCGTTCTGTAACCGACCACAAATTATTGTCTGCGTTATGATTCCACTGCCACACAAGCGGCAATTCAGCTTCGTTCTTTTTGCGTTTAAATTCGTCAGAAGCCACAATTCCGGGCATTAAACCGCGACTTGCAGGCAGATTCAGACTTTCGGGCACTTTGCCATTTTCGCCTATCACTGGCCATCCATCCTCCCATTTCATTGGCACGAGATAAGGAATTCGCCCTACCGAACCAAAATCTCGGAATAAATAAGCAAACCATTCGCCTTCGGGCGTATCAATAATACCACCCTGCGCTACGCCCAAATGCTGAAAAGCCATTCGACCCTCATAAGGTCCGGTAATTTTATCAGCCCGATGCACCACCACTGTTCGCATTCCTCCACGCGGCCAGGTAATATTGAAAAGATAATACTTCCCATTGACCTTAAACATCTGTGAACCTTCGGCAGGCAGGCCAATGTTCGGACCTGAAGGAAGACTTGCATTTTCGATCAGCACACGGTCGGTACCCTGAATTGTGCCCGACAAGTCGGACTTTAGTTCCACAATATTCAGTTTACCAGCACCGTAAATAAAATAAGTACGACCATCGTCGTCGAAAAAAAGCGTATGATCGTGATAAGCAGGACTGAACGAAATCTCGTCCCATTCATTTTTTTCAATATTATCGGTTGAATAAATGTAAGTTTTATTGGTTGTTTGCGCAAAAGTGCTCACATAATAACGGCCATTGTGGTACCTCATACTGCTTGCCCACGAACCACGTCCGTAAGTGCTTTTTCCGTTTTTCAGATTCAGTTCGTCGATATCGCCAAGGCTTTTGCTGGCATACGAAACAATTTCCCAGTTTGTAAGGTCGATCGATTTCATCACCGGCACGCCCGGACTCATGTGCATGGTGGTGCTGCTCATATAGTAATTTTCGCCCACGCGAATCACCGAAATATCGGGCACATCGGCAAAAATCACCGGATTACGAGCCTGATTAGTCTGTGCGCCTGCAACTACAAACTGTAAAAGGAAATATGCGACAAGAGCATATTTTGATACATCTGACTGAGAAAAACGTTTTATCATTACATAATATATTTAATTATCAGGGTATAATCGCATCATTCGCCGAAGTGGCATACAATCCGATCATTGCTCCGGTAAAACCACCGGCTACATTGGTCGATAGAATATCGCCCGAAACAGTTCCGCCAAGGTTCACAAAATCAGTTCCATTAAGCGAATAATTGAAACGGTAATTATCGCCGTCGGCCTTTACCTGCAACGAAACTGTGCTTTTCAGATCAATTTTCTGACTTGCAATAATTTTTGACTGACCTTTTTCGGTTCTTTCGAGCAGGATGTAAATATCTTTCTCTTTTTTGGTTATTCCAAAAACATAATTGAATTTCTCACTTTGCAGGCAGGTAATTCCGGCAAGCTCTTTTTCCGATTTAGGTATAAATTGCAGCGTAGTAGTAGCAGTAAAACTATTGTGTTGCTGACGATAAAAAAGCGTCGAAGTAGGTTTCACTTCCTTAATATTCACCGCAAAAGGATGAATAGCAAGTCCGTTTTTTGTAATTGAGATAAAATCCTCACGGGGTCCACGCAATCCAATCCAGCGATAATCGGGAATTGCAGCAGTGAAATTATCTGCAAAAGTGAAATTTCCATTAGGCAGGAAACCATCTTTTCCTGTTTTATTTTCAACACCTTTTGGCATTTTGAGTTTCGGTTCCATAGGAACCAAACCATTTTCGAATACCGGAAAAGTGCCACTCCAGTCCACAGGAAGTACAAATGTTTCGCGACCGGTATTTACGCGTTGCTTTTCGTTGGGACGAACAGCCAGAAACACGCCATAGAATTTCCCATCAGGTCCTTCCACCAAATCGGCATGACCGGCCCAATCCACTTTATTGGCTCTGTCGGCCGGAAAATGACGCTGTGTAAGAATCGGATTCGAGGGAGCGGGCACATAAGGTCCCTTGGGACTGTCACTGATAAAAATCACTTCGCTGTGCCAGCCTCCTGTACCACCTTCGGCGCACATCAAATAGTATTTTCCGTATCGTTTGTAAATGTGCGGTGCTTCAATCCAGATTGGCTTTTTGCTGAGATCCACGCCACCATCAACTATCATTTTATCGGTTCCGGCAATTACCTGATCTTTTTCCAGATCGTATTCCCAAACCTTTATCACGCGGTGACCATTGTACAACTCCTTACCTTTATCGGGCGCATCGTTGTGAACCACATAAGCTTTTCCATCTTCGTCGAAGAAAATGGAAGGATCGATACCATCAAAATTCAACTTTATCGGGTCGCTCCAACCTGCAAACGGATCTTTTGTTTTCACAATAATATTGCCAAACCCACCCGCAAATTGCGTAGTTATCATATAAAAAGTGTCGTTATGTTTATTGTAACGAATGGTTGGTGCATACACTCCTGCACTGATGCCCGTATCAAACACTTTCAGCTGCGATTTCCGATCGAGCACATGCCCGATCTGTTTCCAGTTCACCAAATCTTTCGAATGAAAAATAGGTACACCCGGAAACATAGCAAAAGTTGAAGTCACCAGAAAATAGTCATCGCCTTTACGCGTGATACTCGGATCGGGATAGCAACCCTGCAGAATGGGATTGTGAAATTCGTTCTCTTTCAGCGGATTCCGGTTGTAAATATCATCGTTGCCCTGATAGCTGAAATTTGAGAAAACTGCCGGATTCTGTTTCGGACTTTTCTTTTTTGCGTTTAAAGCATTAAAAAATGAAAACATTAGACAGAGTAAAATTGTGAGTTTCTTCATTGTAAATAAATATCTGATTGTTTCTTATTTCGGTTTATTTCTTTTTGATTGTGGCTCTGAAAGGCGCTGCAGGCAATCCTTCGGTATTGCGCAGATTAGCCCTGAGCGGATTATCTGCCCATGCATAACGCACATATACAGGATTTTGAACTTGAAGCGCACTTACTATCACTTTATTTCCTTCAATACGGGCTTTTGCCCACACAAATTTAGCATCGGCACCGGCCACCGCAAATTCATGCAGCTCTTCCCCATCCGACTTCAAACCTGCTTCTGCATTTTTAAAGCTGATAATCAGCTTATTTCCTTTCACTTTCAGCGATTTAAAAACCGGCCCGGCACTTCGAATTTTGCTTTCAGCATAAGCCACTTTCCGCGCAGCCAAAGCCAAACGAACACCCACGTCTTTTTTATTCAGCGGATGAATATCGTTCCATTCGCCAATATCGATAGTCACAGCCATAGCTGTATTTTTGAGTGTAAGTGCAGCTTCCTGAGCTTCGCGTGTCTCGGCCCAATTGCTTTCCACAGGCTGAGTTTTGGCTTCCATAAAATTGGCCAACTGCACAAACAGGAAAGGGAAATCGCCCTGACGAAATTGGTAACGCCAGTTTCGGATCATTGCCGGAAACATTTTGGCATATTCGGCAGGGTTCGATGTATTCGATTCGCCCTGATACCAAATAGCTCCTTTAATATTAAATTTAAGCATGGGCGCAATCATTCCATTGAACAAACCCATGGGTTTCCAGCGTACAAAGGTCTCACCGGGCAAAGGAGGCATTTCGCAGCCCTTTTTCATTTTCCACGTTCCTTCAAGAGAAATATTGCGGTTTGGGAGTGCAAGCACATAGGGTTTATCAGGAACAAAACCACCCGAGCCACTGTTGCTCACCACTCTCACCACCAACACATTGCGTCCTTCGACCAACACACCTGCAGGCACGTTGTACCAGCGTGGCGGATACTGGTAAGTTACATTTCCCACAAAATGTCCGTTTACAAATACCGAATCGGCATCCACAATGCGTCCCATATTCAGAAATGCGGGTTTTCCGGCTTCGGTTGCTGAAATCTGAATTTCGCGACGAAACCAGAAGACGCCGTTTTCAGGTTTTCCAGCTTTGCTCCAATAACCGGGAACTTTAAAATCAGTCCATTGAGAATCGTCGGTATCAGGATTCTTAAAGTTGCCGGCCTGACCAATATCGTTGTGCGTAGATAACTGATACCACTCGTTGGTACGCTGACGTTCAAAAGTTTCAGTGTCCATAATAAGCTGATCGTTGCGCCAACGGTAGCCTTCCTCCAAATGTGCGGGAAAAGCCCTTAAAGCATCCTCGCTCATCCATGCCTGCACAGGTGAGCCACCCAGACTGGCATTGATAATTCCAACAGGGACATTTTTTACACGGTTTATTTCAGTGGCAAAAAAATAAGCCACAGCCGAATAGCTGAGTACTGTTTCTGCATTCACTTCTTTCCACGAAGGATTTCCCTGATAGTTTTCCTGAGGAGCTTTGAAATTATATTTCTGAGGCACATCGAAACAACGAATCATCGGATTCGAAGCTTTGGCCATTTCGGCTTCGTAAAGCGGTTTTACGCGTCGCATGGGCAATTCCATGTTCGATTGACCGGAACAAATCCAAACGTCTCCAAAAACTACGTTCCTGATTTCGATTCTGTTTTTCCCTTCAATCACCATCGTGTAAGGACCACCTGCTTTGTGCTTTTTAATTTTTAGCAACCAGTTACCGGAGGCATCAGCCTTTGTACTATACATTTTTCCATCAATGCTGACAGTCACTTTTTCGTTCGGATCGGCCCAACCCCAGACATTCACTTTTGCATCGCGCTGAAGCACCATTCCATCCGAAATAAGCTTTGGAAGCAGTACATCTGCATTTACAGAAAAATGAAGAATGAAGAATGAAAATATCAGAAGAAAGATTTTTTTGAAATTCATATATTTACCCCTAACCCCTAAAGGGGAATTTAGTTAGTTTTGTCTTTTATTTTCTTAAATACAAATTTGTCATTTTCTTATTCTTACTCAACTTTCACAAGTTATGATAAGGGGGCTTCCGCCCCAAACCCCGACTTACTTTTTGTCTTGATACAAAAAGTAAGCAAAAACTTAATAAATTGAAAGCACTACGCTCAGCAATATCAAAATAAATTTTGTATTGCTTTCACTTAAACGTGCTTTTCAAGACTTCGCCTGCTTCGCTCGAAAAATCAACGTTCGGAAGGCTCAAATCGTCCAAACTTGTTGAAGTTCGACCAATAGACTGCAATTTTAAGAGTACTCACTACGAACTTCAACTTCAAACAAGGACGATTTTTAACCGCCTTCCTCTCTTATTTTTCGGCTCACCAGCCGAGGTCGCGCGTCGAAGAGCAGCATCGCTTCATGTAAGTTTGCGTTTTCACTTCAAGTAAAAAATTAAGAAAGGTTTGCAATAAATACAAATGATCAATATCCTATAAACTTCTAATTGTTAGTGGTGTTAAAATCAATATTGATTATTAATCATGTATTTAAAAAGTTTGCGAAAGTTGAATTATTCTTATTTCTTATTTCCCTTTAGAGCTTGCCCGCCGTGGCGGGGGTTAGGGGTTTCCCTCGATCGTTTTGATGGTACCGTCTTCGTTGTACTCAAGCTCCACGACTTTCAGACTGCGAAGCCATGTTTTACCGCCTGAGGGTCGGGAGTCGTGATGGAACAAGTACCATTTTCCCCTGAACTCACAAATGGAGTGATGGGTTGTCCATCCGACTACCGGTGTCAGTATAATTCCCTGATATGTAAATGGTCCGTATGGATTATCGCCAATCGCATAACAAAGATAATGTGTATTTCCTGTAGAATACGAAAAATAGTATTTCCCGTTGTATTTGTGCATCCACGAGGCTTCGAAAAAACGACGATCGTGGTCGCCGGCCTTGACTGGTTCGCCATTTTCATCCAAAATCACCAAATCGCGTGGTTCTTCGGCAAATTCGAGCATATTTTCGCTGAGTTTCGCCACTTTCGGACAAAGTGCAGGCTCGTTGTCGGCAGGCTCGTGACCACACTCGATGGCTTTATTGGCACGGTAACGTTGCAGTTGACCGCCCCAAAGACCTCCGAAATAAATATAATGTGTGTCGTCATCCTCCCTAAACACACAGGGATCGATGGAATAACTTCCTTTTATGGGCGCATCCTCAGCCACAAAAGGTCCTTCGGGTTTATCGCTCACTGCCACACCGATATGAAACACATCATTACGGTCTTTCAGCGAGAAATAAATATAGTACTTTCCGTTTTTAAAAGCTGCATCGCTGTCCCACAACTGTCTGCCGGACCAGGGAATGGAAGGAACATCGAGTACAACTCCATGATCAGTGAGCACACCGTTTTCGATGTCGTCGGTGGAATATACATGATAATCGCGCATGTCGAAATGATCGCCGTTATCATTTTCGGGAATTCCCGATTCCACATCATGTGAAGGATAAATATACAAACGACCATTGAATACGTGAGCAGCCGGGTCGGCCATGAATAAATCTGGTATTAGATATTTTGGTGTTTTCATAAAATCATTTACAATTTACACATTTACAATTTACTATTTATGGAAAAAACTTCAGGGTTTTGGATTAATCCCCATAATTCTTTTCACAACAGGTTTTGCCTCATAATTTCTGTCGAAAAGAAGAGGAAAATCAGTACGTCCCGGAATAGGCCAGTTGTTTTTCCACGAATCGGCATCGCGCAGTCCCCACAAAGTGACCCGACTGATTTTATCGCTGTGTTTTGCGAAAAGTTCAAAAAACGATAAAAATCTGTTTTCCCACTCAGCATTAACTTCGGGCGTAACTCCGTTTACATAAGGATTCATTTTTTCCTGATATTCAGCCTTGTCCGCAATATTGGCTCCCGTTTGCGACCAGGGAGATGGCAACACGCTCATATCGAGCTCTGTAATCATTACTTTTACTCCGAGTGCTGCAAATGCTACGATACTTTTTTCAAACTCTTTCAGATCAGGAAAATCCATTCCCATATGTCCCTGCATGCCAATACCCGAGACTTTTATACCCTGCGCCTGAAGTTCCTTTACCATAGCAATCACTCCGTTTCGTCGTCCTTCGTTCGACATGGAATAATCGTTGTAATAAAGTTCTGCATCGGGGTCGGCCTCTTGTGCATATTGAAAAGCAAGTTTCACAAAGTCTTTACCCAGAATTTTGTAAAACGGACTTTCGCGCCACGAACCATCGTCGTTAATAGCTTCGTTCACCACATCCCAACCATGCACACGCCCTTTGTAGCGCGACACTACAGTTTGAATATGATTTTTCATGCGGGCAGCAAGCACTTCGGGAGTAACCTGATTGCCCTGTGCATCGGTAAAAAACCATTTGGGGGCCTGTGAATGCCAAATCAGTGTATGACCTACAATGTGCATTTTGTTTTCTTCGCCGAACCGGACCATTCTGTCGGCAAGCGTAAAGTCGAATTCACCTTCTACAGGCTGCATAACTTCACTTTTCATACAATTTTCGGCCACAATAGAGTTGAAATGTTTTTTGATAAGTGGCAATGCAAGCGAATCGTTGCCGGTGATTTGAGCTGTATTCATAGCCACACCCACATAAAACTTATTGGCAAAGGCATCTTTCAGACCGATTTCGGCTTTGGGTTTGCACGAAAGCAAGGTGACACACAAGGTTGCAGCACTCAGCGTTGTCAAAACTATTTGTTTGATTGTATTCATTACATTAAAATTAAATTATCAATAAAATATCATATCCTTCTAAATAGATATGACTTCTCACGAACAATAGTGTAAGCTAATAATGCTATACAATATTTGTCAAATATATTACAAAACTCAATAACTATTCAAATAAGCTTTATAGTTATTTGCATCATATTGAGATTTAAGATACAGAAATTACCTAAGTAATAGGAATAATAAAATGTCGCATTTTAAAAGAATTTCAAATATCATAAATAAATTATTGATGCTCTTTTGAACGGCTTTTGTACCTTCGTTCGGTTGTTTAGCCCGCTAAACGCCCTCACTCAAGTCCAAAATCCATTTCAAAATAGCTATCAAAAATTACGACATTAAATTCTTCCTATTACTTATGTTTACAAATTGTCAGCCTGTCGTCTGACAGTTAATTCTGCCTGAATTTTTTCGTTCAGCGATTTAGAAATCGGATAGAAGAATAATGCCACTACCCCTACAGCAAATGTCACAGCAGGTATAATACTGGCAGTCAACTTAATGCCATATACTGCATCGGCCGTTTGCACGGTATTGGCCACAAAGCCAAACGAATCAATTATACCGCCGCAAATAGCACCACCCACGCCAAGACCGGCTTTGAGAGCAAATACAATTCCGGCGAACACAAATCCCGTCGCACGACGTTTATTCATCCACTCCGAATGATCGGCCACATCACCCATCATGGCCCAAAGTAAAGGAATAGTGGGTGCGTAAGCAAGACTTTTCAAAAGATTAAGTATAAAAATCATTCCGACATTATCGGCCGGAACTACAAAGAAAAGTCCGGTAAAAACAGCTGTCAGCGCCAGACAAACAATAAACACATTGCGTTTACCGTAAATACCCGAAAGCCATCCCGAAAGGAAAATAACACCCAGCAGGGTGATTACCTGCCCTATCATATTGAACAAACTAAATCCTACAGCAAAAACCTGATCGTTGTTGTGTGCTATTAGTCCGAAAGCATCCAAAAACTTGTGGAATACTCCATAAGTTACACCCTCATCGGCAACCAGATTAAAGTGGCGCAGAAAATCGAAAAGGGCATTTTTTTCCACTACATAATTAAAATAGTACGACATGCCACTTCCCCACATAGCCAGCGTGGTAAAAAGGAAAAGCGTTAACACAAACATTGCCCGCCAGGGAGCATTGCGTACAATATCTTTAAAATCCTGTTTTACCGATGTTTTCTGATTTACAGGTGGAGTAATACGTTCTTTGGTTGTAAAAAATGTGACAAGTAAAAGCACCACCACAATCACTGCAAAAAGCCCAATGGTCCACGACCAGCCTTTCTCAGCATCACCCTGTCCGAAGCGCGCTACCAGCGGCAGGGTAAGTCCCTGCACCACAAAAGTGGCGATGGTGGCAGTCACAAACCGTATCGACGAAATGCTTGTACGCTCTTTGATATCGCTCGTCATTACACCGCCAAGCGAAGAATAAGGAGTATTATTGAATGAATAAACCGACATTAATAAGGTATATGTAATACCTGCATAAATAATTTTTCCGCGCTCACCCAGGTCAGGTGTGGCAAAAGCCAGCACAAAGAACACTGCAAATGGAATGGCTGTCCACAGAATCCATGGACGGTATTTCCCCCATTTTGAGTTTGTGCGGTCGGACAAAATGCCCACAAGCGGATCGACAAAAGCATCGAAAATACGTGCAAAAAGCAGAATCATACCTGCGGCTGTAGCTTTAATTCCAAATACATCGGTATAGAAAAAAAGCTGAAACATCATCATCATTTGGAAAATGAGATTGGCTGAGCCATCTCCGAGACTATAACCAACTTTCTCGCCAAACGAAACTTTTTGTGAATTTGATTTCATAAACATTTAAATTATGAGCCCAAAGGCCCGGTGGCTGATGACCGGATGCCGGCTTTCATTACAATTAACACTATATTACTGATATAATGCCCTTTAAACTAACACTAATCCGGATTTACAAACGCAGAAGCCCCGTTTCCGTAAATGGTTACGGAGCCTCTGCGAAAGTTTTATTCAGCATTTATAAAATTAATATACAAGCTCGCCCGAGAAGTCAAAACTTACATCTTTTCCGGCCAAACCGTCGGCTGTACCTTTGTAAGCGTGTTTGCGTTTGTATTCTTTATCCCACAAGTTGGGTGCATCATCCGGAATCCAGTATTCGTGCTCATCCGGATGATCCGAAACACCCCAGATAGTAATTCCGTATTGTTTGTCCTTTGGAATATATTTTTTGTACGATTCAATGACAAAACGATACATTTCAGACTGTTTGGCATAGTCGTCGAGTGTCGGACTGCTGGTATTTACCTTGATATCAAGCTCAGATACTTTGATAAGTTTACCTGTGGCGCCCAGTTTTTGGAACATCTGACTGATTTTGGCAGTATCGCTTGTGATGCTGATGTGCATTTGCGTACCAATGCCATCCACGGTAGCGCCCTGACTTTCGATATATTCTACATATTCGATAAGCCCATCGCATTTCTGCAAACTGTACTCCAGATTGTAATCGTTGATAAACAGAATATTATCAGGATTACCATACTCACGGGCAAGCTTAAAGGCTTTCACTGCGAAATCTTTTCCAAGATATTTTACCCAGTAAAATTCATCTGTGGCCTGTTCGGCTACATCACCATCTCGCAACGTTCCATTTTCTTTCATCGGTTCATTTACCACATCCCATGCTTTTACATTGTCTTTGTAATGAGTCATCATGTTCTGAATCCAATGGGTCATTGCGCCATCAATCAACGCGCGTTTTTCTTCATCGGTTTTTTCGATAATGGTCACACTTTTAGCCTTGCGACGGGCACCTGCAGGAGTGTTTTTAGAAACCACAATATTGTCGATATAGAAAGTGGCTGCTGTTTCGCCAAAGTCGAATATAAATTTATCACGGTCGGCCTTGGTTGGTTTCAGTGTTTTCTGTACCTGAGACCAGGTTGTCCCCACTGTAATGCCTCCATAATAATCAGCATTGTAGTCGGCACCCTGAATCTCAACCTGCAAAGCTGCTGTTGTAGATGCTTTTACCATAAAAGTGCAATTGTATTCAACTCCCTCTTCGAGCGGAGTGGCGAAAGTAAACACTTGTTGAGCACTGTAATTGTTGGCAGCAGTAGGATTAGTAAGTACCATACTGTAACCTGTGTCGCCAAAGCCTTCGCCCTGAGCCGAAACTGCACGGGTCGAACTATTTCCCCAGCCTCCCCAGCCAGTAAGTGTGCCATCTTCGAAATCGCCGTTTGAAATCAGGTTTACAATTGTGGGAGCTGCATCTTTATCCACTACTTTAATATTATCCACATCGATATAATAAGTCACTCCCGGAAGATATCCAAGGTCGAAATTCATTTTAAACGAAGCACCTGTAAAAGCATCGTCGTTGGCATTGAGTGTAAAAGTCACCTGCTGCCAGGTAGAATTTGTTACGAACGCTTCGGTTGTTGACCCATTTGCATACCAATCCATCCAGGGATAATTATTATTCAAACCACTGAACGAAATACGACCTTTTCCGGCAATATCGCTTTTTACAAAAAACGATACTTCGTAAGTATGATTCGGTACAATGGTAATATCGGGCGTAGCAAGTTGCAAATCCCATGCGTTGGCAGAAGACGCCGACGATTTCATTACCACAGCTTTTGCAGTAGCCGAAAGTCCTTTTCCATCCTCCACAGAAATACCATCACCGGGATTGTTTCTCGCCCAACCACTGAAACTAGCATTTTTCAAGCCTGTAAGATCAATGGAGTTTGCGCCCGGTGCATCGGGTAGAACAGTAGGCGCAATCAAACCATTGAGGTAAGATGCGTTCTGATTTTGGTGCCAAACCAGTGTATGACCGTACATTGTAAGTCCGGCTTCCTGTACTTGCGCCAGCATTGCATCTACTTTTGTAAAATTAATCTGGCCATTGGAACCCACCATAGCTCCATGCTTCATTTCGTAACCAATTACCACTTCGTCGAAATTGGCATTTACAATATTGCGGTAAGTTTCGTTGTTCATATAAAAATCGAGACCCACACCTACTCCGAGTTTAAAATCAGTATAGTTTTTAAGCACTTCGTAGCGCTCAATTTTTTCGGCCAGTGGCAATGGTAAATCCGACATAGCAACTTCGCCTTTGTTCGGGTCTTTGTACCATTCCATAATCATATCGTCGCACGAGCTAAACATAAAGCTCACAGCAGCAGCCAGCGACAGCATTTTGATATATTTCATTTTTCTGTATTATTTAAAAGGTTATTCATTGCTTGTTACCGGAAAATCGCTGTACTCAGGTTTGACAAGCGATACCACACGCCAGTTGTCGGTATATACTTTTACTGAAGTAGCCGAGGACACAAATTCAGTTTCGTCAGCATCGTTCTTCGTAATATCCGAAAGTTTAAAGTCTGAGTTTTCGAAGAAGAAACCAAAATTCTGCCAGCTTGCACCTTCACGATAAACCAAAACATCTTCGAAAGTATAAACCTGATCGGTCGACGCGAATGCGTAGAATTTATTCAAAGGAATCGTTACAGTCACCCAACCTTTGGTAGAGAAAGGAACCACAGCTTTGTTTTCAATCCAGGGCACATAATTGTAAACCGCACCAGTCCATTCGCCACCATTAAAGTTATTAGCCATACAAATTTTCAGGAAGCCGGTATTTACCCATTCTTCAGGTACAAAAATATCGAACTGTAAAGCCACATCGGCCACCGGAGTTTCGGCAGGAATAAACGGTGTGAGCTGAGCACGCCAGTTATCCACATCGTTTCCGGCAGTCCACACTTCGGTATTACGGTTTTTAGCAGCGGGGAACGAAGCCAGACGTGCTGGTCGGTGCGCTACATATTTTCCCTGCGACATTGCGCCCGGAGCACCAATAGGAGCCGATTCGAGATCAGTGTCATCGAGCATACTGCCTGTTTCGCTCCAGCTCCAAAAGCCCTGCTGACCGTTGCCATCAAAATCGAGCAACACACCGCGTTTTACGTTGAAGTAAGCAGATGAATATGCACCACCATTGGCACCTTCCACCAAAATGGAACCTCCATCGTCCGAAACACCAGCAGGTACTGCCACTTTACAGAATTTCCCATCTTCGTCCGACACAATTCCTTCGGTTACAACCACATTGCCGGGGAAAGTAACTTTCTCAATTTCAACCAATCCGGTTCCGTTTATCACTATGGTATCGCCAGCCTGAGGCATGGTGTGCGAAACTGAAGTAATAGCAGGAGCAGCCGAGCGAATTTCAAAATTATAAGTCAGTTCAGTGGCTGCCTTGATAATGCGAATGGTATTCCGCACATCATCGGCTGCTTTTGAAGTTGGCGTTTCTCGCGAAATTTGCACAAGCAAATTATTATCGGTTACATACACAGGGTTTATATAAGTTTCGTAACCGTTCACCAACACTTTTTTCACTCCGGCAAAACCTTTACCCTCGAGACGGAGAACCTGACCCAAACGGGCAAAAGTAACAGGACGATCAGGCACATCGGAGTCTGCATCTTCGAGATAAACAGCACTCACACTGATAGGTGTGCTCGCACTTTCGTCGGTTTCGTCGCACGAACTAAGTAAAGGCAGGACAAAAAAGCTGCATAGAAGCAAGGCCACTGTCCATAATTTATTGTTTAATATTATATTTTTCATTATTTCGTCGCTTAATTAGTTAAACAAATCTGTAATCCTTTCTTCGGTAAATGTATAGTTTACCGGAGCCATTTTCAAAAGCGGGTTTTGAACCATTTCCGATTCGGGATAAGGCAGCAGCAGTCGTTCGGCTGTGGCCGGATTTACGGGACGTGTAGTGGTTTCTTCCGATTTTTCGAGTGTATGCGCATTTTTATCGTAAGTGTACGAACCATTGTGTGCACGATCCTGTAACTCAATATAATTCAGCACCTCCTGTTGTTTGTAGTATGAGCGACTAAGCAGGTCGTACCAGTACAAACCTTCCATGGCAAACTCTACGCGGCGTTCGTGACGAATAGCCTGATAATCGAGTGTTGTGCGTGCAGGTACTTTGGCACGGGCACGAACCATATTAAAATACTGAAGTGCTTTTGCATCGGTAGTGCTGGCATTGTTTCCCAAAATAGCTTCAGCATAATTCAGATATACTTCGGCCAAACGAATCATATAAGTATTCAGAGCCGAATTCATACGCGACGATTTGCCATCGGTATCTTTGGTTGAGCCTACAACTCCTTTTTTTACATTACAACGGTCGGTCGCTTTTTCGTACAAATAGCCACCATTTGCTTTGTTTATTTCGGGATATACATCGCCATAAGCCATAAATGTAGCTTTACGACGAAGGCTGTCTTCGCGCTCATATTCGCTCATCATATCGTACGAAGCAAAAGTGTAATAACCCCAGGCAGCGTCGTCACCCGTAATTTCAGAGCCATTTGCAAAATAAGCCTGGTGTGTGTTAATCACTCCGTAATCGCCGTTTGGCACCCATTGAAGCGCAAAAAGCGACTCTTTATTGTTATTGTTTTCCACTTTAAAAAGATCGGCATAGTTTCCCACAAGCGAAAGTCCGCTTTCTTCAATAACCTTTTCGGCAGCCTGACGGGCAAGTCCCAGATAAGTTTCGTTACGCAAACCGCTGTTTGGATTATCGCTGATACCCGACACATGCAGGTACACCCTCGAAAGCATGGCAAAGGCACTCCATTTGGTAAGGCGTCCGGCCTGACCTACAGTGGCAGGAAGATGTTTGGCTGCAAACTCAAGATCGCGCATGGCAAACTCGAAAACCTGATTGCGTGGATTAGTATTTACAATAGGATTGTTTACCAGCAGCGAGTTATCTTCAATCAGAATGGCATTGCCCCAAAGTGAAGCCAGATACCAGTAAGCAGTACCACGCATAAAGCGGGCTTCAGCTATGGCTACATTCTTCTGTTCATCAGTGACATTTTTCGAATTCTGCTGAATATTATTTATTGTGTTATTGGCTTGTCCCACTACATTGTAAAAAGCCTGCCATGCCGACACAAGCGGACCGGTAAGCGAAGTTTCAGTGAGGTCGGTAAACGGATAAATATAATCGGAATAGGGAGCATAGAGATTATTACTTCGTCCATCGCCCAGGCCGTAATAAAATTTATCATTAAAATCGAACCACACTTTGTTGTACAAGCCTGCAGTGGCAGCACGAAGGTCGTTTTCCGACTGGAAAAAGTTATCGAGTGTTACGCGGTCGTTGGGCGACACTTCGAGGAAACTCTCGTCGCAGGCCGTGAGTGTGAGTGAGCCTGCCAGCACCAAAGCGCTTAATATTTTATTATATGTCTTCATATTACTTTCTGTTATAAAAAGATTAGAATGTAAGGGTTAATCCGAATGTATAAATGCGTGGCGAAGGATAGCGCGCATTGTCGATACCGGTAAGCAGTGCACTTTGATCGATCGAACCAATTTCAGGATCGTAGCCCGAATATTTGGTAAATGTGTAAAGATTCTGCAGGTTGGCATACAATTTCAGATCGGAAATACCGATTTTTGAAACCCATTTTTTAGGAATGAAATATCCGAACGACACATTCTGAATACGCAGATAAGAACCATCTTCCACAAAACGATCGCTGTAGCGGTAGTTGGACGACGAAGCTGCCGACGAAGCTGCCATACGTGGCATATAAGGATCGCCACCGGTAATTTGCACATTGCGATAATCGTTAGGACCATTCGGATCGATAAGTCCGAGTCGGGCATAAGTAGTGGCCGATTTCAGCAAATTGGTGTTTTCGCGTGGATTTTCGAGCCAGCGACGCTGATAATTCACCACCTCGTTTCCATAAGAACCTGAAAGGCTGACGGTAAGATCGAAATTTTTGTAGGTAAATGTATTTCCGATACCATAAGTAAAGGCCGCTTCGGGGTTTCCGATATATGTACGGTCGTCCTGATTAATCACACCATTGCCATCGCGGTCTTCGAAAATATAGTCGCCAATCCAAACACCACTTTCACCAATGGTCATTCCTTCGGGAAGTGCTGTGGGCACTACATTTCCTGCATCATCTTTATAATAAAAATCGGTGGCTTTTTCGAAACGTCCAATCACCTTGTAACCATAAAATTGTCCGATAGGCTGACCCACTGCGGTGCGTGTTACGATCGTCGTTTCGGAACCTTCCTGAATGGTGCGGTCGAGGATACTCGATTCGGTATCAAGCGACAACACTTTGTTGCGGTTGAGCGAGAATACAAAATTCGATTTCCAGGTGAAACCTTTTTTATCGATATTTACAGTATTCAATGTCAGCTCAATACCTTTATTTTCGAGCGATCCGATATTTGCCCATGGCGAAGAAGTTGAGCCCTGTCCGGCTGTTCCCACATAAGCAGGCAAAGGCAAACGGAGCAAAAGGTTGTTGGTTTTCTTATAATAAAGGTCAGCAATCAGTTCAATGCGGTTGCGGAACAAACTCAGATCGAGACCAATGTTGCTTGAGTTAGTGGTTTCCCACTGCAAATCAGGATTGGCTGTATTTCCGCTTAGCAAAGCAGTTCCCCAAATAGTAGCGACAGTGGCCATTGTGGAAGTGTAAGCATAATCTTCTACATTCTGATTACCCACAGCACCCCAACCCAAACGGAGTTTAAGGTTGTTCACCACATCATTGTCGGCCAGAAACGATTCGTTTGAAACTTTCCATGCCAAAGCAGCCGATGGAAACCATCCCCAGCGATTTCCGGCAGCAAATTTCGATGATCCGTCGCGACGAAGTGTAGCAGTAAGCAGATATCGGTCGTCGAATGAGTAAAAAGCACGTCCGAAATATGAAAGCAGTGAATTAGCACCACTACTGCCACTATTTTTAGCCGAATTGGCATCTCCTGCGTTCAGGTCGTGCGCCACATTGGTGATAAAACCATTGCGGAAACCCATCAGATATTCCCACTGCGACTTTTGCATTTCCTGTCCGAGCATAAAGTTCAGATTGTGCAAATCGTTGAATGTTTCGTTGTAAGTCAACAAGTTACGCCACGACCAGAATTTACTGTAGCTTTTTGATCGTTCCGATTCGATAACTTCATTTTCAATGGCTCCGAATTTATACGAAGGATTAAAACGGTAGGTGTTGTTCATTCCGTAATCGAACGACAGTTCTGTTTTGAATGTAAGGCCTTTCATCAAAGCAGCTTCGAGATATGAATTGGCACGAACACCCGTTTTTTCGTTGTAGTTTTCCTTGATCATAGCCAATCCTACAGGGTTGTTTTGTACATATTCGTCGGTATCAGGACCATCGAAAGTACCCTCGGCATTACGCACCGACACGTTAGGAGTTTGTTTCAGTGCTGTTTTAATCAACGATTCATCGGCTACAGTCACATTTTGTGTAGAGTTGCTAAAGTTGAAATTCACACCCGTCTTCAACCATTTTTTCAGCTGTGCATCAATGTTCGAACGCAGGTTGAGTCGCTCAAAACCCGAACCAATGGCAATACCGTTTTGATTGAGATAACCTGCTCCAATAGCATAGTTTACCTGCTCATTGCCACCAGTCATCGAAATATTATGGCTAGTCATTGGGGCTTTCGAAAACATTTCGCTTTGCCAGTCGGTACCAGCACCAAGCAATTCGGCACGAACAAAAAAGTCGTCGCCCATTACAATGGCAGCTTCCGTGCGCGCGTTCTTATGTATGGCATATTCCTGAAGATTCATCATCTCCAGTTTATTTGGCATTTCCTGCCAGCCTGTATAACCGTTGTAAGTGATTTTCGCTTCGCCTTTCTGGCCTTTTTTGGTTGTAATCATAATCACCCCATTGGCAGCGCGCGAGCCATAAATAGCTGTGGCTGAAGCATCTTTCAATACATCCATCGACACAATGTCCGAAGGATTTATCGATGAAAGCGGATTTTCTGATCCTGAAGCACTTGAACCATCAATAATGACGCCATCGATCACGAAAATTGGTTCGTTAGAAGCATTTAGTGAGTTGATACCACGAATACGAATTGAAGAACTGGCACCCGGCATACCTGAATTTTGCTGAATCTGCACTCCGGCTGCACGCCCCTGAAGTATCTGATCGATAGAAGTGACCACTGATTTTTGAATAGCATCACCCGAAACTGAAACAACCGAACCTGTTACATCAGCACGTTTCATTTGTCCGTAACCCACTACCACTACTTCTTCGAGCCCGAGCACGTCAGCATCGAGTGTCACATCGAGTTGTGTTTTGCCATTTACAGGCACTGTTTTGGTTTTGTAGCCGATATAAGTAAATACCAACGAGGCATTGCGACCCACGCGTATTTCATACTTACCATCGAGGTTCGTAATGGTACCATTTATTGTACCCGCCTCCACTACATTCACACCAAGGAGCGTTTCTCCTGTGGCATCTTTAATCGTTCCCCGTACTGTGATGGACTGAGCCCACAAAGCCACCGGCATACACAGCATGAAAAATGCAAATATTAATTGCTTTTTAATTGTGATTTTCATGTGATTTTTGTTTGTTTTCTTTTAAGGACACATGAAACCTGCAAACAATGCCGTTCTCATGTGATTTTTATTATTCTCTCAGATTAAAGTTTTGCTCCCTTTTTTCAGGTCGCGTACGTACATCAAAAAAATAAATGCTCAAGCGGAAAATCCGTTTAGCTCTTGCAGATATATAACCGACTTCTGCAATTTCGTTTGTTAGAATGTGATTTTTTACTCTTTTATTCGTCCATAAAATTAGTTTTTTTATTTGTTTATTAATTATCCTTTTTATCTTAATTTTCAAATTGTATTTTGTACATTATGTCCTGTGCAAAGATAAAATACTAACATTCTTTTTACAGAGTAATATCATATCATCTTTTTGCTCAATTGTTACACTTGGCGTGTTTCTGTAACATTTTCTTTCCTCCATGTTACACAGGAACAAAAACTAACCACAAGCGGGATATATACTACCCATTTTGAAACATAAGTATAAACTTGAGAACAGCATACACATCCTATAAATTCACTTTTTACTATCTTTGTCCTTTCGTTTAAATTTTCAATACATTATTATTACAATGAAACAACTTCGAATTCCTGCTTTACTCATACTTTTTTGCCTTCCGTTCGGGCTTATCGGTCAAAACAAAGTCAGCTCCCGTATTATGGAAATGGGACGCACCGACAACCGCACCATGCAGCATCTCGACATTCTTGCCAACCGCATCGGAGCGCGACCTATTGGATCGGATGCTTACGAAAACGCCACTTATTGGGTTGCTTCTCAATTGAAAAAGTGGGGACTCGAAGTAGAAATTCAGGAAGTGGGCGAACTGCCGGTGGGTTTCAATCGCGGACCATGGTTTGGCAAAATGTTCGGTGACCAGAGCGAAACGCTCGATTTTGTAACGCCCTCCTACACATCCGGCACCAAAGGTCTGCAACGCGGGCATGTATTGATAGAGCCCCGCACCACACAGGAATTTGAACGTATGAAAGGAAAATTGCGTGGCGCATGGGTGCTGATAGAAGGTAAAAGCAACGGATTTGCCATTGACGGTTCAGCACGTGGCGATTCGCTTCGCAAAGCCATCCGCGTTTACAACGACACTGTGAAAGATGCTACGAAACGCAAAACCGAACCCGCACTTTTTTACAGAGAAATGGTCGAAGCTGGCATCCTCGGCATTATACAAGCAGCTCCCGTGCCTTTGGTGGCGCTTTACGACCGTCATAATCTGTACAAACTTTCATTCGACAATTTACCTTCAACACCCGATATTAAGCTAAACGAAAACCAATATCGCAAAATATACGAAAAAGCAATGGCACGCGAATTTGTAATGCTCGAATTCGATATCCGCAATTATTTTAAGCCCGGTCCGGTGAAATATCACAATGTGATAGCTAAAATCCGCGGCACAAAATATCCGGATGAATTTGTAATGAGCGGCTGTCACCTCGACTCGCACGATGCTGCCACGGGAGCAGTGGATTGTGGCACAGGCGTAGCGCCAAACCTCGAAATGGCACGCATGATAATGGCTGCCGGAGGCAATAAACCCAATCGCAGCATTTTATTCTGCTTTTGGGCAGGTGAGGAATATGGTTTGCTGGGTTCAAAATTCTGGGTGGAGAAAAACAAGGACAAATTGCACAAAATATCCAACTATTTCAATCGCGATGGCGGTCCTACAGCTGCTTCAGGGCTCACTGTTCCCGAGAACATGTACGACGACATTCTGAAATGCACCGAAGGACTCGAAAAATATCATCCACAAATTCCCTTTGTAGTGGAGAAAAATACTTCTGGTCCTCACCCACGCCCCACTGTGGCCGGCGGAAGCGATCACGCATATTTTGCCATGAATGGCGTTCCTGTCATTTCGTTCCGCAATACAGATCCGCTTGGTTACAATTTCACTTATCGCGAAATATGGCACACCAACCGCGACCGCTACGACATGAGCATTCCAGAATATATGGAGTACACATCGGTGACTCAGGCGGTGACTGTTTACAACATTGCCAATCTGAAACGATTATTACCCCGCGATGGAATTTACACTAACAAATAAAAACAGTCAACAATGAAATTATTTAAAATCACAACCATCATTCTCTCTGTATTTATTCTCACAACAGGAAGTATTCTTGCCGCAGAAAAAACCTATCGCACCGTGCAGAATATTTCGTATTATCCCGAAAAAGTCAGCGGGCAGGACAAATATATTGCCGAACGCTGTAAACTCGACATTTATTATCCTGAAAAAACAACCGGAGCTACAGTCGTAGTTTGGTTTCATGGAGGAGGTTTGTCGGGTGGTGAAAAGGAACTGCCTGCTGCCCTGCGAAACAAGGACATTTGCGTGGTGGGCGTCAACTACCGCCTGACGCCTAAAGTACAGGTAAACGACTGCGTAAACGATGCTGCAGCAGCTGTGGCATGGGTGTTCGAAAACATTGAGAAATACGGAGGCGACCCGAACCGTATTTTTGTATCGGGACATTCGGCTGGCGGATATTTGGCGGCAATGGTTGGTTTAGACAAATCCCGCCTTAGCCTGTATGGTATTGATGCCAACAAAATTGCCGGACTCGTACCTTTCAGCGGACAAATGATCACACACTTTGCCGAACGAAACAGTCGCGGAATAAAAGATACGCAACCCATAGTGGATGCACTGGCGCCACTTTTCCATGTGCGGGCTGATGCTTCGCCCATGCTGCTGATTACCGGCGACCGCGAACTCGAAATGCTGGGACGCTACGAGGAAAATGCCTATATGATGCGTATGATGAAAGTTTGTGGTCACAAAAACACGCGACTGCTCGAGATTCAGGGTTACGGACATGGCATGGCCGATCCCGCTTTTCCTTTGCTACTGGAATTTATCAAACAGACTAAATAGTAATAATCATTCAAAGTGAATCCCCCGTTCGGTATAGCAACCCGCTATGTCGAAGCTGAAAGGATAGTTCTACTTTCCATATTATTACTGCAAGGCAAAGCCTTGCTTTTAACGCGACATAGCGAAACGCTATGCCGAACGTACAGCCTCTATATTTGTTTTATACCTCAAATCACCATCACCTTATACCTTGCCCCGTTCAGTAACAACAAATAAAGGCCGGGCATAAGTGCCGCACTGTGTGATTGCTGCCTGCCATCGGCTGAGAAAAGTTTTACATCTTCTACTTCATTCATTAAAAGTAGTTTTCGGTCGACAATACGAAAGGGATTCGTTGAAACTGTCTGCTTATCTACTGAAGTAGGCGTTCTTTCGGCTTCCGTAATCTGATAACGACACCCGGTATCGGTAAGGTTATAGCCTCCACCCCAGTTATACACAGCATAGCCCAGTCCCGAATTGGTTTGATTCAGCTGTACCGCACCCGACGAAACCGCAAAAGTGATTCCGGTGTATGTGGGAATAAAAGCCCAGCCACCACTTGCAGGAATACCTGCCACAGCTTTCAGTGCCGCATTATAAGCACCGGCAGAACTTACCGAACTTTCCGACTGACGGTTTACCATAGCCAGAGAACCATCGCTGAGTTTTACAAATTTCCATTGCTGCGAAGCCGAACCATTTATTTTAGCTTCACCTTTCAGATTTACATTATTTCCCTTAAATGTAAGATAACGGTTTTCACGAAGGGGAGTGTGCAAAGTGTACCAGATATTCTCGTTTGCTGTACTGGCCAAAGGCATATTGATAGCGGCCCTGTAGCTTTTCAGTCCCTCGCTTAATACCACAATCACCGAATCGTATTCGGCCACCACTTCCGATTGTGTTCTGAAGCTTCTGGCAGCATCCAACAACGCATTAATGGTAGTCACTGCTTCAGCCGGATATTCGCCCGGCTGAGTTCCTGTTTGTGTGCTGTTGACAAAGGCCTGCGTATCGTCGATGGCTGAAGTCAACACATCCGACGAAGGATTCATATTCATTTCGGGCGAATAAACCACATTGTCCAGAGCCTGACGGCCATCGGGAGTGACAAGCACAAAAGTAAACATCCATTTTTGCAAACGCACCTGCGAAATGGAAAATGCACCCACCGGAAGTTTCATCATCACCTTGTTCCAGCCCTGTTTCAGTTGTAACTGCACTGGCGGACGCACACTGAAGTTTTCGTTACCCAGCGGAATCTCATTGTCGCGTGTGGTATGAGTAGCCGTCCATACCGGCGCGGGGATTTCCACGTCATTAAACCAGATACGACTTCCTTTGTAATCCCATTTACCCTGAGGAGGCGCAATATCCGACTCCGAACGTCCATAGTTCTGAAATTCCACAAAAGCACCTGCTGTTTGCGCCACAGGCGAATAAATATAAGTATAGGCATAAGCTGTGGAATTGGTGGCCGGAGCACTGAAAAACGAAGGTATTACTGTTCCCCACACATGACGTAAATACACAGCAGCACCATAAGCTTTGCGACTTCCGTAGTTTTTACCTCCAAAACTGTAGCTTTCGGTCAACTGAGTTTCGGGAGGGAAAACAGCGCTCATATTTCCTTCATTCGGGAAAGCATCGGTAATGCGCCAGCTCAGATTGGTTTGTTTTACATAGGCAATGGGCTCATCTTTCAAATGATGATAACGGTGATACAGGAATCGACGCTCCCAATCGGCAAATTGCTGATATTCGGGAGTATGTGGTGCATCGAGCAAGCAACCTTTTGTGGGAATATATGTACCGCCACCTATCCATGCGCGCTCGGCAATAGCCAGCATCGACTGATAAAAGGCATTCTGAATCACAATATCACGATCGGTCGAAACCACACGGTCGTTCCAGATGCCCATAATTACACCGGCATATTCATGGCTTCCCTTTGTTTGTCCGGCAATATTGCTGTTGTAAATACCCACAATGTCGGCAAACTGATCGAAATGGTTGATATAATGGTATCGGCTATCGATGGTGGGTGTACCTGCCAAAGGTGCTCCGCGCGAGCTCCACATCTGTACCATATCCACTTCGCCGGTTTTATAATTGTAACCCGGATTCCACGATACCACTTTTTTTCCCTGAGCACGAATATGAGCCACCATTTCGGGTACAAACTCAGCCATAGTAATCTGTACTTCGTCCGTTCCAATGTGCATCCATTCCGTTCCGCTAAACACATCACAAATCTCTGTCATCAACACTTTCAGTGTAGCCAATCCCTCAGTGGTCTGCATTTTGTATCCGAAAGCACGCGTAAAAGCATCACTGTGTCCCGGCATATCAATTTCAGGAATCACAGTAACTCCGTGCTGACGGGCCCATTCTACCAGTTCACGGGCCTGAGCAATGCTATAATACTTTCCGGGATGACGGGTATAATTGGAACTTGCATTCAATTGCGGAAATACTTTGCTTTCGAGTCTCCAGCCCTGATATTCGGTCAAATGCCAGTGAAACACATTGATTTTGTAACGGGCCAGCAAAGCCACATGTTTTTTCAGTTCATCGAATTCCATATAACTACGTCCGATATCGTGCATAAAACCTCTGACCCTGAAAGCAGGCCAGTCCACAATACGACAAACGGGCAGATTCACCGAGCCTTTTGTTTCGCCTTCCGACAGTTGAATCAGTGTTTGTAAAGCCCAGAATACAGCTTTTTCGCCCGCAGCTTCAATCTCAATTTTGCCCTGTGTAATATCAATACTGTAAGCCTCCTCCACCCTATCGGCACCGGCCACAGCGTCCACCATGCGCACGGTTATGCTTGTGGCAGCACCCGCCTGCACCTGTGCACCACATGTTTCGGTAAGCCATGTGGTATAAGCGCTTTCAAAATAGGGTGTGCTGAGCGACACCTGTTGCAGCGCAACCGCCTCACCTGTCTGATTTGATATCTGACGTGGTTTGGGCAACAAATGCTGAACACCAGCCTGTAAGGCCAACGGACAGACAAGCAAAAAGCACAATGCAAGCCACAAACCCAACGACCGTGATACATTGCTGAGGAGAATTGATTTTTTCATTTTAGCAGATAGAACGAAGTTGAAAAGAAATTAATTATACAATACTCCGCAATATTACTAAATTTATTTTTTATATGCAAGATTATTTAGTAATCATTTTATATTTACATGTTGAAATAGTCATTTAGATATTATCAAAAACCACAAGCATAAAAAAAGCATAATCACGTAAATTCCAAATCACATGTTACAGTGAAAAACAATATTTAAACACTAAAGAATATGCTTCAAATTATAATATGAAACCCGAATGACTGTAATTTGAACCCGAAACATAAAAATGAAGATTACATTTGCATTGGATAAAATAACCCGAAACGTACTTAAGGACTTTCAAACTAACATATCATGAATAAACAATCACAAATTCAGAAATTATTGCTTCTGTGCGTATTTGCATTTTCTATTACTATGCTTACAGCGCAGAACTTTATTCACCCGGGCATTATGCACAAAGAAGCCGATCTTGCACGTATGCGACAAAAAGTGGCTGAGCGTGCCGAACCCTGGTATACAGCATGGAATAATCTTCGCAACAGTCCCGAAGCACAATTGAGCTGGAATCCACGCGCTACCGAAACTGTCATTCGCGGTGGTACCGGCGACAACATAGGACTTATGTACCGCGATGTGGCTGCGGCCTATGCACACGCACTTATCTATAATATTTCCGGCGACAAGGCTTATGGCGACAAAGCTGTGCAAATTCTCAATGCATGGTCGTTGATCAACAAAGCCGTATCGGGAAATGCCGACCGCTATCTGGCAGCCGGACTCAATGGCTATCAGTTTGCCAATGCAGCCGAACTAATGCGCGGCTATCCGGGTTTCGAATTCGACAGATTCAAAGATTACATGATGAACGTTTTTTATTATCCAATGAACGAACGTTTTCTGATTGGCAATGCATGGGGAGCCCCGCACAACGATGCCTGCGCCACCAACTACCGTGTAAACTGGGATGCCTGCAATATGAACGCTATGATGGCTATTTCTATTCTTTGCGACCATAAAGAAGGTTTCGACCGTGCGCTGAACTATGCCAAAAACGGGGATGGTACCGGAAATATCAACCGTGCCGTGAACTTTGTTCATTCTGATATTTGGGGACAATGGGAAGAAAGCGGTCGCGATCAGGGGCATACGATGGGCGGATTTATGCTTTACGCCATTTTTTGCGAAATTGCATGGAATCAGGGCGTAGATTTTTACGGATATGGTGAAAGTCGTTTTCGCAAAGGCGCCGAATATGTAGCCCGCTATAATATTATGGAAAACAGTGCTGGCAAGTACAACGACCTGCCTTACACGAGCTATTCGCGACAAATGGGTTCGAACTGTACATGGTACACCGAACCGGGATTGAGCCCTGCTGTGCGTGGCAAATACGGGTCGATGTGGGAAATGATTTATAATCATTATGCCCGCCGTCGCAACGAAGGCGACAAAGTACGCAGTGTGTACGAAATATTGCAACAGCAACCATCAGTACACACACCCAGTGTGGCTGCACACCCCGACACTTACGACCATCCGGCAGTAGCTGCTCTTGGTTTTGCTACCGATTCGGCAAGTCATGTGCTGCCCTGGACAAATTTCGACATTATGCCCCGCAGCATTGTAAAACAGGCACATTACGGACGGGCAACCCTCCAAAACGACATTCTGACCCTCACAGCTTCGGGCGATGGTATAAAAGGTACTACCGACAACTTCCACTTTGCATACCAGCGACTGATTGACGATGGCGCTGTGGTGACCAAAATCAATTCGCTCAACGAAATCAACGATAAATGTCAGGCGGGCATTATGCTGCGCGAAAATCCTTTTCAGAATTCGGCCTTCGTAATGCTGAGCATAAGCGCTGCCAATGGCTTGCTCTTTATCAGCCGCGACAGCACCGGAAAAGCTGTCAGTACCATTGCCGGCGACGCAACGGTCAACACATTCCCAATGTGGTTGAAAATAAGCCGAAGCGAAAACAGCTTCAAAGCATGGGTTTCGGACAATGGCACGGACTGGACCGAAAAAGGTACTGCCACGCTGAACCTATCGCGCGATTTGCTGGCTGGCGTAGCTGCCTCATCAAACGACAAGGCCGCCATAACCACAGCCGTTTTCGACCAAACAGCCATTGAGCAGGGCAATATGAAACCTGTATTACGCATTACCTCGCCCTCAGCGGCTTCCGGTTATATAGCTCCGGCCAATATCACCATTAGCGGTAATGTATATGACATGGATGGAACCATCGACCGGACGGAAATTTATATCAACGATAGCCTGCACAGCACATTGCGCGTAAACAGTTTTAGTTATCAGTTGAAAAAAGCAGATGAGGGCAACTATAAATTAGTGGTGCTGAGTTACGACAAAGCAGGTGGCTTTTCACGCTCCGAAGAACAAATAATTACTGTAAACACCAAAACAGAAAAACTACCCTGGTATAAATTCGATGAAACACGCACCTCATACTTCAGCGTCGATAACAACGGAAACGGACTTTACGCGCAACTTATGGGTGGGGCTCTTTTTGCTCCGGGTAAAAATGACAATGGTCTGAAACTCGATGGTGTAGACGACTATGCCCGCCTGCAATCGACCTTTATACACCAGCTCAGCGATTTCAGTATTTCAGCATGGGTCAATCTCGAAGAACTGAAACCATGGGTTCGCATTTTCGACTTTGGCACAGGAACCGATGCCTATATGATGCTTACAACCGACAATGGCAGCGGAGTGACTTTCGAAATAAAATCGGGCGCTACTGTACAAAAAGTGGTATCGACACGTCGCCCACCGGTGAACACGTGGAATTTCTACACCGTCACACTGGCCAACAACACTTTATCGCTATATTTCAACGGCATACTCATTGGCAAATCCATTACATTTACCCTCAGACCCTATGACATTGGTTCTTCGGTAAATAACTTCATCGGCAAATCGCAATATGCTTCGGACCCTTATCTGAAAGGCACAGTGGATGATTTTCGCTTTTTCAACTATGCCCTTTCGCCCACCGAAATCAACAATTTGATGGAAGGAATTACATCCACCAACGATCAAAAAACAGATCATGTATCAGTATATCCGAATCCTGCCCGCGAAATGATTGTTATCAAAAATGCAAATGGTAGCAGGTTTAGTATATACGATGCTACAGGAAGAATAATTTCCGAAAGCAGCATTACCGATCAGCTATACACACATCACACGCATGCGTTGAAAAGAGGTTATTATCTGATCAGGATTACAAATGCCGCAGGAGAAACCCATCAGGAAAAACTCATTATCCGCTAAAAAAGAAATCTCTCGTTTAAACTTGTTTTAATGCAAATACTCAATAGTTTTTTAAGGTTCTGCTTCCTGATATTGCTGTGCACCCTTTTTGCGGTGCCGGCAATAGCCGGGAAGATTGTCACTTTCGATGTACCCGCAGGAATAGCGGAAAACAGGGATTTCGAGGTTTATGTAAAAAGCGAAAACACTGCTGCTAAAAAGCTGTTCAGCTATCAGGTGGAGGTTGACGCTCATAAAGTTCAGAAATCGTCGATGGTGCGATTCGACTTCGACGACAAAGCACAGTTAGCCATTGTGCATAAAAACGGGACTGTGAACTCGGTGCGCATCAGGCCGCTATCGTACAATATCGCACACCGTCTGTCGGGCGATACCATCTTTGTTGAAATGAGCAAAGCCCTCAACCTCTCGGTAGAAGTAAATGGCGATATTCACCGCAATCTGCATATATTCACAAACCGTCCCGAGACCTACATTCCCGACCGTGATGATAAAAATGTGGTTTATCTGGACAATGGCATTCATACCATCGACAGTCTGCATCTGAAAAGCCATCAAACACTCTATCTGTCAGGCGGCGCTGTGCTCAGGGGCAAAATTGTGTGCGACAAAGTAAAAAATGTACGCATCATGGGTCGCGGCATTGTATATCGCGGGCAGCGGGGCGTTGAAATTACACATTCCGAAAATGTGAGTGTCGAAAACCTGATTTTTATCAACCCCACGCATTACACCGTTTTTGGCGGACAATCGAAGCATTTGCGCATTACGGGCATTCGCTCTTTCAGTTCGCGTGGTTGGTCGGATGGTATCGATTTAATGAGCTGCTCCGAGGTGTTGATCGACAGTGTTTTTATGCGAAACTCCGACGACTGTATCGCACTTTATGGACACCGCTGGGATTATTATGGCGACAGCCGTAATATCACCGTGCAAAACTCAAGCCTTTGGGCCGATGTGGCGCATCCCATTATGATAGGCACACATGGCAACTTCCGTCGCGGGAAATCGGAAACACTCGAAAACTATACTTTTCGTAACATCGACATACTGAATCACGACGAAATGCAAATCAACTATCAGGGCTGTATAGCCATCAATGTATCCGACGAAAATCAAGCGAGGAATATACTCTTTGAAGACATCAGAATTGAGGATTTTCAGCGCGGACAGCTCTTCAACATTAGGGTTACATTCAATAAAAAATACGCCAAACGTCCCGGTCGCAGCATCGAAAACATTAGGTTCAGAAATGTGGCATACAATGGAAAAAATGCTGAAATATCGGTAATTGAAGGGTTCTCGGACAAACGTGCCGTGCGGAACATTGTATTCGAAGGTTTGAGAATAAACGGAGTGGAAATATCGCCATCGGGCATAAATAAAAAACACATGAAGTACAGCGACTTTGCCAAAATATACGAAGGCAATTATGTGGAGAATATCGTTTTTAAAGCTGCCCTGCCTGCCAAACAAAATATCACCGAAAACAAAGTGCTGTAATTGTAATATCTAAACAGAACATTGCCATGTTAAGCATATACTATCATCAGAAAAACACACAATTCCACAACACAAGTGAGGGATTCAATGTGTTATGTAAGCACAAAACAAGCATTGACAATGACAAACCCGACACTCAGTTTGTAAACCGCGTACAGCTATTGCTCGAAAATCACTGGGCCGACGATCAGTTTCACGCCGGGAAGCTAATCGATTTATTACACATGTCACATTCTACTGCTCTGCGTTATTTCAGACAGTCGTTCGGCACATCGGCCACTGTATTACTTAAAGATTTCAGACTATCGAAAGCCCGTAAAATGCTTGAGAGCTCCCTATATAATATCTCTGAGACAGCTTACAGTTGTGGTTTCTCCGACCCTAAGTACTTCAGCAGATGTTTCAGAAACACTTACGGACTGACACCCAAAGCATACCGGGAAAGCATTACCTGCGCCAACAATACGCAAAACACCCACGATACAGTTTTCGTAAGTAAGGCGCTGCAATTGCTCGAAAATAAACTGAATCAGTACGATTTGAATTTCGATAGTTTCGCCGAGGAACTAAATGTTTCGAAAACCACCCTTTACCGGAGATTAAAATCAGTGACCGGGCTATCGCCCTGCGAGTTTATACGCAGCTACAGGCTACGCAAGTCGGCAGAGCTACTCCGCCACAGCGAGCACAATATCGAGGAAGTAGCTTCGAATGTAGGCTTTACCGACCCGAAACATTTCAGCCGCTGTTTCAAAAATCAGTACGGCATCAGCCCATATTCATTCCGCAAATCAGCTATACTGCCTGCTGTGTAGCTTATACATCTTTTTGCTGGAAACCTTTTTCGCGCAGATATTCCGTGGGAGTCATACCATTGATTTTTTTAAAGGCTCTGAGAAAGGAGGATTTTGAGCTGAAACCACATTGCATAGCAATAGCACTAAGCGTATATTTATCCGACTCTGGCTGTGTCACTCTTATCAGAAATTCCTCTACGCGGTACGAATTTACAAAATCGGGGAAACTCTGTCCGAGCTGCACATTCAGTACCTGCGATAATTCGTGCACATGACACTTCAAAGCATCGGCCACATCGGCCTGCCGCAGCTCCGGATTAAGATAAGCCTTTTCGGTTTCCATCCATTGTGTAAGGGCTGCAATAATATCGTTTCCCTTTGTTTCGGGAATTTTCAGCGTATGCGTTTGTTGTCGGTTGCGTTTTATTTCGCTGAACTGCTCCGACAAACGGCTACGCATTAACCTGATATAATGTCGTGTAAAATAAAGCAGCACTCCGCCTCCCAGCAGAATGAGCAGAAACGCAAACCAGGCTGTTTCGTAAAAATACGGATCGACCACAAACTTCAGCACCAGAGGCGCTGTACTACGCACCCCATCGTTGTTGGCGGCCAACACTTCGAGCGTATAAGTGCCTGCATCCAGTTTGTTATAAAAAATCACATTTTGCCCTCCCGGCAATGCATTATAGGTGCTGTCCACACCCTGCATGCGCACAAAAAAACGGTTTTTATGCGGAAACACATAGCTTAAAGCCGTAAATCCAAATCCGATATTGTTATTATTTTTGCCTTTTATACGAATCTTATATTCCATGTCAGCTACTTTTTCGACAAAAGTCAGCGTATCGGGATCGTAAGCAGTGCCATTGATCACAAAGCTGTTAAGCCTTACATTGGGCAAAAACGAATTCCGCGCCTGTTCGTTGTCGATAAAACTAATCAGTCCGAATTCGTTAGTCCACCACAATTTAGCATCCGCATCCATTAGTGCCGATTCAGGACAGATATTCATCCCCTCAAGTCCATCCTCCTGCCCGAAAGCATGCAATTCGTTACGTTCATTAAGCACAAAAAGTCCTTTGGAGCTACCTATCCATATACGTCCCTGTCTGTCCTCAATGACCGACGATGGCGCATTTTCGGGAATCAGAATCTCGTTGGTCAGCCACAGATCGGGTTCGGCTTTCCGGTTTATTTTGAGCACTCCCCCTTTATTGAAGCAAAACCATATATTCATTTTACTATCGGTAAAAACCGACGAACACTGATAACGGTATTTCTCAAGCGCAGCAGGTTGTGTGGCTTTCTGAATGTGGGTATCGAAATAGCAAACACCCGTTTTTGTTCCAATCCAGATATTTCCTGCAGCATCGGCATCCATAGCAAAAAGTTCGTTACTTCCACAGGCTTCGAGCAAATCGAACCTGCGAACGCTGCCGTTTTCTATCCCGTAACGAAAGAGTCCGTTCAGCGTAGCTATCCATATTTCGTTTCCCTTTACCGACAGGAATTTATACACACGGGCATTCTGCAGCAAGCTTTCATTGGTGAGCGCACTGAATCTGCGTTTTTTCAGATCGAAAAGTTGCACGCCATCGCCAAAAGTACCCACCAACAGCATGTTTTCATTGCCCGGAAAAGCTGTGATAGTGGTAATAACACGGCTATGGAAGCCTGTGGCTATATTGAAAAGTATTTTGCCCGAAGCATCCATGCAGAGAAAATGTCCGTCGCGGGTGCCCAAATATCGTAAGCCATTTGTAGCAATATACTGGGCACGAATACTACTTCCTGTTTTGACCAGAAAATCGATGGTGCTGAACTTAGTGGCATTTTGAAGCGGAATAATATCGAGTCCGTGATTAAAAGTACCCGCAAACAGCACATCCTGAGTATGATAAACAGCATAAATACTGTTTGAGCTAAGGCCGGGACGCACATTGGGTTTGTGTAATATATGCTCCTGTTTTCCCGTGTGGGTGTCGAAGGCTATCAGCCCGTTGTTGTCGGTTCCGGCATATATCGTTCCCTTACCTGCCCCGCAAACCGACATTACCAACATGTGCTCAGAGCCAGCCACAGCTTTTAAATCCTTTGTCTTGATATCGAAGCTATAAAGCCCCGCAATTGTACCCAGATAAATACGTCCGTCCGAAAACACTGCCGACTTAATCGCAGGAATCTGCAAAGCCTCAGGCATAAAGCCTCCCGGCGACAAACGCATCAGCGTATGCTCGTCCACTGCAAAAACTTGCTCCTCATTGTTTTTTACAAATGCTACCACCGGATAAGCCGCGATACGTGCAGGCAAGCGCTTTGTGCCTGATTCATTCGATTTATTCATCCGGTAAAGCCCTTTATCCGTTCCGAAATACAAAAGTCCGTTTTTATCCACAGCCACCGCCCTCACATCAATGCCCTGCACACCAAAGTCGAAGGGTTGAATGTGGTTTGTACGCACATTATAGCAAAATGCACCCCACGAAGTACCCAGCACCAACCGTCCGGGCGCACTTTCGGCGATAGACTGCACAGCACCTTTTAGCGGCATGTGAAATCTGCGCGCATACGACTGCACCGACACACCATCGTATCGGTCGAGTCCGGTTTCGGTGCCTATCCACACAAAACCCTCCGAGTCCTGAAAAATTGTATGTATAAAGTTATTGCTAAGCCCGTTTTCCACATTCAGATTGTGCACGGGAGCTGCAAAAAGCTGCCATACAACATATTGAAAAACAAGGATAAGAAAAACAGTGATTTTATTGCACATCGGACAGATATCGTTTTTTAAGGAGCCTATGCAAATATACAAAAAACACGACAACGAGCCTTCTATTCTGCCAAAATCTAAGGTTGCATTTTATAATCTGCACCCTTTTGTGCGGGGTGGTGGGATGATTTGGACGGGTCAACTACATACCTTTTGCAACGCAATTCAGAGTAATGGTCTTACACAGTAGTGCGTAAGGGTATTACGCAGTAGTGCGTAGGGGTCTTACACAGTAGTGCGTAAGGGTGTTACACAGTAGTGTGTAAGGGTCTTACTCTGATTAGCCCTGATACCTGACATAAAAAAGCAGCCCGCCGCCCCGCTGTAATACGGACTGGCAGGCTGCCGAAAACCACTGTGTGATAGTGATAAACAGTGTTTTACAACTTACTGAACGGTCAGTATTCTATCGAATGTACAGCTCCGGGGCTCTTTAAGTACCGAAGCACCTGCGTACTGAGTTTGTACCTCCACCTTATAAGTTCCCGCTTTTAGCTCAGGCACTACCACTATAAGCTCGGAAGGATTATTGGTTACAATATCGGTAGGATCAACTTTCGTACGGGTGTTGTCGGCTGTGTTGATAAAATACACGCCATTGTCGGGGTTTTCGCCTACAATCTTCAGCTTGCTGCCCCTTATTTTCAGATTTCGGTTAGGTGTAAGCAGGTCGTTGACAGTGCCTGATTTCGAATCGTACACTTCCTCGATCACAAGCATTGCTTCGCCCACTTTATCAATCACTACCGACACATTACCCAGTTCCTTACGGAGCAATTCGCCCTGATTGAACTGAAAAAGAATGGTGTGCTTTTCCGGATTGTAGGTTTCTGTTGAACTGTTGAACACCCCTCTTAACTGAGTATTGGCAGTAAAATATCCGGTATTTACCGAAAAACCATCGCAAAGCTGATAGGCCATTTCCTTCAGAAACAATGCTACATTGCTTTCCATAGCCTGAGCAGAAGTGCTTGTTTGCGCTCCACCACGTGAAACTGCGGTACGGCAAATGTCGGAAATACTTAAAGTGCGTTCAGAAATCACCCTTGCTGAAAAATCGTTAGGATCCTCGGTAAGTAAATTCGGATAAAGATTTACTTTAATCCTGTGAAGTACATTGTCCATAAAAATAAAATTTAGAAGTTAATGAATAGAAAATAAAAAGCCCATCCACAGAAAACGAGTGTTTCCGTCGACGGGTTATGTGCAATAAATAACAGGCTGTATAAGTAATAAAAATCAGGACACTGTAAACAATGTGAATACGGTGTGGTTGGCAGAGAATATTTTCAGAAAAAGCGTGAACCTTTGCAGGGCAACACATTGGGGCAATAATCATAAGTACAAACAGATAAACAGGTTAAGTGTGCTAATGATTCGTTGCGCTGTAATGTGACTGTAAACAATGGCTTTCGTATTTAACGAATCATGGGTGCGAATATAGATGGTTTATTTTTATAATGCAAATTTCACGGCGGTTAATTTTTACGTTCTACAACATAAAAAATAACATTGTCAATGCAGAGGGTATCAGACAAAGGATTTTTCAGGGTTTATGCCGGGGCAACAACTCAATACGCATAAAGACTAACAGGGGTAAACAACCGCTGGAACAACAAATATCGGTATAAATACTGTTGATTAAAGTCGCATTTTATAATTTGAACCCCCTTTTGCCACTTTATCCACCTTCGTGCAAAAGTAAAAATATATCTTTGCAAGCGAACAAAACAATCAACTCTATGACAACTTACATGCTCCGATTTTTACTTATATCCGCATTTATTGTTTTATCGCTTGCCACACAGGCACGCACCATACTAGTAAGCTCCCTGCCCGAACTGGAGGCAGCAGTGCGACTGAATCATCAAACCATCAAAATGAAGCCCGGCACTTACCGCATAGCAGAATACCTCAACAGCGATTCTGTACAGGCACGTTTGCTTCGCAGAGAATATGCCTATATCAACTTTAGCGGTAGTCACAATAAGATTATTCTTAAAAACGTACATTTCGAAATTGACACCCGTTTGCGCGAATTGCTTCGTCATCCGATACATACCAGCGAAATTGTTGTAGGCGGACAGAATAACCTGATCGAAGGACTCAAAATCACCTGTACCGGCAACGGACTTTCGCCCGGAGGCTCGGTAATACAGGTCGCAGGCAATGGCAATCGCATCCGAAACTTTGACATTAGCGTGCGCGGTTCTTTTCCTTATGGTTACGGTGACCTTTTCGGAAAAGGTGGTCCCGATGTAATCAAACACAAAAAGCACAGTGGATTTTTGGTAACGGGCAGCAATACGCAGGTTTACGGTTGCAGGCTCACCATGCGCTCGTACGGACATGGATTTTATATACAGCAAAATGCAGCAAATATACATTTCGAGAATTGCTTTGTGGAAGGCGAAACACGCACTACCGACGATGTACTTACCGAAACTTCGGGCCCAGCTTTCGACGTCAGTTTCCGCACATGGACAGCCAACCGCGAAGGGAAATTCATCGTCACTCCGGGCTATACAAAGTCGCTTTGCGAAGATGGATTTCGCACTTATGGTGGTATCAGCAATGTAAGTTTTAAAAACTGCACAGCCAAAAACACCCGTGGTGGCTTCGAACTGCGTACCAACAATGGCATCCGACTCGAAAACTGTACAACCATTGGCACCGAACGCGCTTACTGGGTGGGCAATGGTGCCATTGTAAAAAACTGTAAAGGCGATGCGGCCTATGGTCCGCTCCTATTTGTGGAAGGAAGTAATGTAAAGGTTGATATTACTTTTGTACCCACCAACTCCGACCGGAAAGTACATGCACTGGCCACCATTCAGGGACACAATAACAAAGTAATACTAAGCAAATCAGGGAAGGCCTCTGAAAAACGCCAACTACCTATCTTGGTTGGATATACGCACCCCGAGCATGGCGAATCTATGTCGCCTTACAGCGAAGGCTCCTGCACTAATCTGTATTTAGTCAACAAGACAGGAATGCCGGTAGTAGTGGGAAGTAAAGCGGAAAATTACGAAATAAAACCTTTGGACTCAGTCAGCACCGGCAGGCTTTAAAGGACAGTTAAATAAGCCAACAAGTTACAATGACAAATCGCATACTAATATACCTTACCCTCGTTGTAATACTTACAGCCTGTACCAAAGGCAGGGAGAATGATTTTGCAGAGGAAGCACTCAGTTATTGCCACACACAAACACTGAAAAGCATTGCGCAACTGAAAAGTCATCCGGATTTCAGCTACGACATGATGCCCCGTAATATTCTGAAAAACGAAACCGAATGGAATTTGCGGAAGGCCACAAAAGAGGAATGGACAGCGGGCTTTTGGCCGGGTGTGCTCTGGTACGATTACGAATTCAGCAAGGACGAAAACATTCGCGCTGAAGCCGAAAAGTTCACAGCTTCGCTCGTATTTCTGTCACACACGCCTGCCTACGATCACGACCTCGGCTTTCTGGTGTTTTGCAGCTACGGAAACGGTTATCGTCTGACCGGAAATCCTGTATACAAAGAGATTATTCTCAAAACAGCCGATACACTGGCAACACTTTTCAATCCGAAAGTGGGTACATTGCTGTCGTGGCCACGCGAAGTACAAAACCGTCAGTGGCCTCACAATACCATTATCGACAATATGATGAATCTTGAAATACTGTTTTGGGCGGCTAAACATGGTGAAAACAAATCGCTTTACTACATTGCTGTATCTCATGCCGATGTAAGCATGCAGCATCATTTCAAACCTGATTACTCCTGCTATCATGTGGCTGTGTACGATACCATCACGGGTGAATTCATGAAAGGTGTAACGCATCAGGGCTACAGCGATGCATCGATGTGGGCGCGTGGTCAGGCCTGGGCCATTTATGGCTACACAGTTTGCTACCGCGAAACAAACGATCCGAAATACCTTGACTTTGCTCATAAACTGGCCGATGCGTATCTTCGTCGCTTGCCGGCGGATAAAATTCCCTTCTGGGATTTCGACGACCCTGCCATCCCCAATGCTCCACGCGATGCTTCAGCAGCTGCCATCACTGCTTCAGCCCTACTCGACTTATCGGACTTCAGTAAAGATGACAAGAAACAACAATACAGCACAGCCGCTGCTGAAATGCTCAGGAACCTTTACACACAATACCGCAGCAAACACATCAACCCATCATTCTTGCTGCATTCCACAGGTCATAAACCAGCCAACAGCGAAATTGATGCTTCCATTATTTATGCGGATTATTATTTCATCGAAGCAATAGGAAAGCTGGCTTTGAGGAGTTCGAAATTATGAAACCGGTTTTTCATGACTAATGAAGAGTTGTGAATTGGATTAGGCTTTAGCCCTTTTTTTAAAGATAAAATAGTAAATATAAATCTGATTTTCGTTATGCAAAAGATCTCATTTCTTTCAGTTTTTCTAACGCTGAGCGCTTTTATGAATGCACAAAGCTTTACACATATTAGTAGTACAGCCGACAAAATGTGGCAGGAATCCACTGTGCGAATGGATAAAAAACAGTCGTCGGTCCCCTTGTTTGAAATAAGCGGACAAGAGCACTTGCTGACTTTTAAAGCCTGGGGTGGCACTTTCAACGAACTGGGTTGGGATGCACTGAACATGCTTCCTCGCACGCAACAGCAAACTATTCTCAGTCAACTTTTCTCACCCGACGATGCTCTGAAGCTAAGCCTGGGACGTTTTTCGATGAATGCCAACGATTATGCCCGCGATTGGTACAGTTGCACCGAAGTGGATGGCGATTTCCAGCTGAAACATTTCAATATTAACCGCGACAAAACCACCCTGATTCCTTTTATAAAAGCTGCTCAGGAGTTCAATCCCAGTCTTCGGTTCTGGATTTCACCCTGGTCGCCTCCGGCATGGATGAAGGTAAACAAGTATTATTCGGTAGTCAGCAATAAAGAATTCAACAAGCTGTCGCCCGAACTCGATTATATTCTTTACGAAGATGAAACCGAAAGAAACGAACGCCTGTTCCCAAAGCAACTGGCGGTAAACGACTATCTGATTCAGGACCCGCGCTATTTACAGGCCTATGCCAATTATTTCAGCAAATTTATTACAGCATACAAAGAGCAGGGTATCCCCGTATCGATGGTCATGTTTCAAAACGAAGCATGGAGCTACACGCCATATCCCGGCTGTGCATGGACAGCCGAAGGTATTATTCGGTTTAATGTGGAATACCTGGCTCCTACTCTGCAAAAAGCGCATCCGGCTGTAAAAGTATATCTGGGAACCATCAACACCAACCGTTACGAAGTGATCGATCAGGTGCTTTCCGATCCGCGTATGTCGCATAGTATTCAGGGCGTGGGTTTTCAGTGGGAAGGAGGACAGATACTTCCACGCATTCGTGAGAAATATCCCGATTACAAATATGTACAAACCGAGAGTGAATGTGGTTGGGGCTCGTTCGACTGGAAAGCTGCCGAACATACATTCCGGCTTATCAATCATTATCTGGGCAATGGTTGTGAAGAATATACCTTCTGGAATGCCATTCTTGCTGACGATGGTGTGAGTGGCTGGGGATGGAAACAGAACTCACTGATTCGTGTCGACTCGAACACACGCACGGCCACTTACACACCCGAATACTACGCAGCCATGCACTACAGTCATTTCATTACGCCCGGCTCTCAAATTCTGGCCGTCCGTTTCAACGACAAGGCGCATCAAATGCCTGTAATGATCGCCCGCAATCCACAAGGAAAGTACATAATCATAGCAGGAAACTTCAATAGCGAAAGTAAAGTCCTTTCGCTAAAAATTGGTGCGAAATTTCTGAATGTAACCCTTAAAGCCAATTCACTAAATAGCTTTCAGATGAAATAAAACAGTATTTATCTAATGCAAAACGCCCCTGTGGAAATTTTCCGCAGGGGCGTTTTTACATTATGCTAAAAGCAACTTATCGTATCAGCATGGCATCGCCATACACGCCAAAACGGTAACCCTCTTTGATAGCTACTTCGTAAGCATTCATTACCTGATCGTAATCGCCAAAGGCAGAAGTCAACATTAGCAATGTTGAATATGGCAAATGGAAGTTAGTTATAAGCGAATTAGCCACTGTAAAGTCGTATGGAGGGAAAATAAACTTATTGGTCCAGCCATCGTAAGCCTTGATTTTTCCTTCGGTACCAACCACTGTTTCGAGGGCACGCATTACAGTCACACCTACAGCGCAGATATTGCGTTCTTCGTCGTGTGCTTTGTTCACCACTTTTACGGTTTCGGCCGTCACACTCATTTGCTCCGAATCCATTTTGTGCTTGGTAAGGTCTTCCACATCAATTTCGCGGAAATTACCCAGACTCATGTGCGAAGTGATATAAGCGCTTTCAATTCCTTTGATTTCCATACGTTTCAGAAGTTCGCGACTAAAGTGCGTTCCGGCTGCAGGGGCAGATACAGCACCTTCGTTTTTAGCAAATATAGTCTGAAAACGATCAGCATCGTCCGGCTCCACAGCACGTGTAATATTGCGCGGAAGCGGTGTTTCTCCCAGATTAAACAATGCTTTTTTAAATTCTTCGTGTGTGCCGTCGAACAAAAAACGCAGGGTGCGTCCACGCGAAGTGGTATTATCAATTACTTCGGCCACCACTGAATCGTCTTCGCCAAAATAAAGTTTATTGCCAATGCGGATTTTACGGGCGGGCTCCACCAATACATCCCACAAACGCATTTCATGGTTCAGTTCACGAAGCAGGAAAACTTCAATCTGAGCACCGGTCTTTTCCTTGTTACCATAAAGGCGCGCAGGAAACACCTTGGTATCGTTAAAGATAAACAAATCCTTTTCATTAAAATACTCCAATACATCCTTGAAAATCCGGTGTTCAATGGCTCCGGTTTTTCTGTCCATCACCATCAAACGGGCTTCATCGCGGTGATGTGCCGGATACTGAGCGATTAATTCTTCCGGCAACTTAAATTTAAATTTCGATAATTTCATGCGTTCACTTTTGCTTTTTAAATATCTCCTGTATGTAAGCTGTCATAAAAAACGGCTTTTGATTCTGCCTTTACTTATGCCTGTTTTATATATAAGCCTCTATTTTCAGAACATTTTGGCTATACTGAAACAGATTCGTTTCACACAAAGATATTTGTATTATTTTATCTTATCAGGTCAACCCGGAGTCGCTCCGGACATTAACCCCAACACTTTTATACTTTAAAATACTTGATAGTTCAGGCCATATACTGTAAACCTGAGTCTTATTTCTAATTTGCACTTTCCTCCTGCGCTGCCATTGTGTCCAGAATATCCTTCTCCACATGGTTTACCAAATCGTCGATTTCCCAACAATCGGCAAGCGTTACATCCCCAATGCGTGTGCGTTCGAGGGCTGTGAGATGCGCTCCACTACCCAATGCTTCACCAATATCGCGTGCCAGCGCTCTTATATAGGTCCCTTTGCTACAAACCACTCTTATTTTCAGCAATGGCATTGCAAAGTCGAGCACCTCAATCTCATCTATAACCAACAACTTGGGTTTAAGTTCAACTTCCTGTCCTTCACGGGCATAATCGTAAGCACGTTTACCATCCACTTTTACAGCCGAATACACAGGCGGCACCTGCCAAATCTCACCCGTAAAACGCGGAATCACTTCGTCCACCAATTCGCGGGTAATATGCGCGGTCGGATAAGTAGCATCCACTTCGAGTTCCAGGTCGAACGAAGGCGTGGTAGCACCCAGCGCGAGCGTAGCCACATATTCTTTTGTCTGATACTGAAAACTCTCAATAAGCCGTGTCGATTTTCCTGTACAAAGTATCATAACCCCGGTGGCCAACGGATCGAGCGTTCCAGCGTGACCAACTTTCAGCTTTTTCATTTTCAGGGTCTTTTGCAATTTCCAGCGTAACTTATTCACTAAGTTGAACGAAGTCCAGTGCAAAGGCTTATTGACGTAAAGAACTTCTCCTTTTATAAAATCCATTTTTATAATGTGATGATGTGTTGATGTGATGATTAAAGAGGGCTCACATTTCAGCTGTCTGCACAATTCTCAATTCTCAATTTTCAATTCTCAATTCTTAATTCTTAATTCTACATCACACTCAAATCCACTCCCAAAGCCAACAGTACCAGGAGCAGTACTCCTACCACAATCCGGTAATATCCAAAGGCTTTAAAACCATATTTTGTAAGGAATCCGATGAAAAATTTAATTGCAGCCATAGCCACCACAAATGCCACGGCATTACCGATAAGCAAAGTAGTCAGATTATCGGCCAACAAAGCCTGTCCATCGGGTTCGAGCAATAATTTTAGAAGTTTATATCCTCCGGCAGCTGCCATTGTGGGCACAGCCAGAAAGAATGAAAACTCAGCAGCATTTTTACGCGAAAGTCCGGTAGTCATACCTCCTACAATAGTTGCCATAGATCGCGACACACCCGGAATCATGGCAATACATTGAAAGAAACCCACTTTCAGCGCTCTTTTCCAATCCATTTCCTGATTTTCGGTGGGTTTATTAAACCATTTGTCCACACCAAGCATCAACACACCGCCAATCACCAGCATCAAAGCCACTACAAAAACACTTTCGAGCATGGCATCGATATAGTCGCTGGCCAAAAAGCCAATTATTCCCGCAGGAATAAATGCAATGAGCAACTTTATATAAAAATCTACTGTTTGAAAAAAACGTTTCCAGTAAAGTACAATTACCGACAGAATAGCTCCGAACTGGATATTGACCGTAAATGCTTTTACAAATTCGGTACTTTCCATGCCCAACAAACCCTGCGCAATAATCATGTGTCCGGTGGACGATACGGGCAAAAACTCTGTCAGCCCTTCGACAATGGCAATAATAATTGCTTCCCAAATACCCATTTCTTATTTCTTAGCTTTGGGTTTATAAAGAATAGCAAAAATCATAAACAGAAAGCCGAAAAATGAAATCATCGGACCTACAGTGATGCGACGTGTACTGAAAATATCAGGATTGAACTCCACTTCAGTTGACGAACCTGTCATCAGAATAAAGCCAAGCACAATAATACCAAAAGCTACTGCAATCAGTATCAGGTTCATTTTAGCAAGCGTAAATTTCTTATTTTCTTCCATGTTTTTTTTTATTATTTCGTGTTTCGCGTTAATTGGTTTCAGAGTTTCATGTTTCAAAGTTTCATGTTTATCTCCCGCTGGTCCATGACCGTTGGTTCGCGTTAATTGGTTGATTGGTAAATTAGTTATTATTTTCAGAGCCGATACTATTAAATAGTAAATGGTAAATGTAAAAATAGTAAATGACTAAATGGTAAATAAAAAAATCATCAACTATCAATTATAAATTGTCCATTAAACAAAGTACATATCATTTCTGGTCATTTTCAGATAACGACCTACCGCCATATAACTCGACAGGGCTGTAAGTATAATTCCGGTCAGAATGACAATTCCGGACACATAAAAAGCCGAAACCGGATTTACCGAATACATACTCAAACCAAAGCGCGACAAAATATAATATACCATTACGCCCAGCATAATCAGCGATAAAATTGCTGCAATCAGACCGTTTATCATTCCACGCGCAATATAGGGTTTGCGTACAAACCACGAAGTAGCGCCTACAAGCTTCATCGTGTTAATCAGAAAACGGTTGGCATAAATCGAAAGTCGCACAGTATTATTGATCAATGCCATCGACAGAATAAGCAATACCGCTGCAATGCCAAGCAATACCAGACTGATACGCGTTACATTGTCGTTCACCAGATTTACCATATCTTTCTGATAGGCTATACGGTTTATATCGTCGAATGTTTTCAGCTTTGCTTCAATCACTTCCACACTATCGTTGTTCGCATATTGAGCTTTCAGTTTCACCTCAAACGATGCTTTCAGCGGGTTATAACCCAGAAAATCTTCGGGATTCTCACCCATCGACTCCACATGTTCTTTCAGTGCTTCTTCCTTCGACACAAACACTACCGATTTGGTAAAAGGAGCCGCTTCAAAATATTTTTGAATGCGCTGACGATAGGTATCGGTTATTTCATCTTCGAGCACTACCGAAAGGTTTATGTTTTCACGCACCTGAACGCCCAAATCACGCGCCACAAACAGCAACAGACTCACCATACCTACCAGAAAAAGCACCAGCGACATACTGAGCGTAGAGGTTAAGTGACTTGTTCGGAATTTTCTGTTCTTACCTTGTTGTTTAGTCATTTTTATTGAAAATCTTTATTTAGGATTTAGACGTTTTTTTTAATCGGAAATATACAAAAGCCAGCAGTGCCAAAATAAACACAATCGACGCTGTAAGGGCAATTGCATTACCTGTACTGTACGATTTTGGTTCGAAGCGGAATTCCACTTCGTAAGTTCCGGCATCCAGCTTCATGGCACGGAGCAAATAATTGGCACGAATGTAAGGCACTGTTTGTCCGTTGATATAAGCATTCCAGCCCTTATCGTAGAATATTTCACTGAATACAACCATCTGAGGCACCTTTGAGTTGAAAGCATAAACCAAATGGTTGGGCTCATACGATTTGAGTGTAATGCTTGCTGTTGAGTCTGACTGAAGTTGTGCAGGCATATACGATTCGAATTGTTTATCCACCACCACTTCGTGTTTGGTGTCAATTTCGCCAACCAGTTTCATTTCTTCATCCGCATTGGCAGCCACATGTACTTTCTGTACAAACCAGGCGTTTCCGTTATGACGGTCGTTTACCAGCGGGGCTGCTTCTTTGTTGTAAATCACATACTTCATATTCAGCATATTCAGCACACCCAACGAATCGAGCACAGGATAAATATCCTCAAACGCTTTGGCACGTCCGAATGCTCCGAACAACTGACCAATTTCAGGTTCAATCTGCATATTAATCATTTCCTGATAACGACGCAGTTTAGCCGCATGATACCCGCCAATGGTTTTGTGGAAATATGAAGGAGCAGCAGAATTGAAGATATTCTCAGTAGCATCAAGTACTCTGTATTGCGTTTTATCCTGAAGAATCATATTGTCGGCCGCCGTTGGCTGATGTAAATTCTCAATTTTACGTTTACGACCAAAATGATCATCGTTCAGGTAACGTTTGGCTACAGGAAGAAGATCGGCCAGCATCAGTATTCCAAAAAGCGAAATGGTAAGCGTAGCCTTGATTTTACTCTTTGCATACAACCAAATCAGAGCTGCAGCCAAAATAATAAATATTGCCGAACGTATGGCATCCGATTGCAGCATGGCTTCGCGGTCGAGCGGTAAAGTTTCTTTCAGGAATGCATAATCGCCCTGAAACTGAGCATCTGCAGGATTGAAAGTTGAATCAGCCACGAAACTTCCGGCCAACGAAGGAATCAAAGCAAACAGCAATGCAATTCCGGCAGTAATTCCGGCACTTATGATAACGGGGCGAATAAGCGTTTTGCGATCACGGGCAGGATCGAGAACTTCTTTCAAAGCAAGCATGGCCAGCAGCGTAATGCCAAAGCCGGTTGCAACCAAAGTCATCGATACCGTGCGGAATTTATTGTACATGGGCACATAGTCGATAAACAAATCGGTGAGCCACATAAAATTACGTCCCCACGAAAGCATCATTGTAAGCACAATAACCGGCACAAGCCACCACAAATAGCGTTTTTCAACCAAAAAGAATGAAAGCACAAACAGGAACATTACAATTGCACCCAGATAAACAGGCCCCGAGGTGCCGGGTTGAGTGCCCCAGTAAAGCGGCAGCTGCATATCTTTCATCATTTTATCCACATTGGGAACGCCCATTCCTTTCAGTCGCTTTCCTGTTTCGCTGTCAGCATCGAGCGTTCCACCACTTGCTCCACCTTTAAAGTTCGGAATCAGCAAAGTCATGGTTTCGTCAATATCGTAACTCCATTGCGTAATATAATCCTTATTGAGTCCCTGCTGCGAATTTTGTGCATCCACAGTGAGTCCGTTCGATTCGCCACGCATGGTGTAATGACTGTATTCCAGCGTTGTAAGCAAAGCAGTAGCATTCATACCCACCGACAATGCAGCTGCAATCAACATCACAGCTACCGATTGGAAAAACGATTTTAGTTGCTTTTCCTTCAGGCTGTAAACAAATTCAACCAAAGCAAAAGCAATCAAAACAATAAGGGTATAATAAATAATCTGTACGTGATTAGCCTTTATAGCAAGACTTGCAAACAGCGTGGTCAGAATTCCTCCTGCCAGTTTATTACGGCGGAATGCCACAAAAACACTTCCTATCAGCGGAGCCATATAAGCAATGGTAAACGCTTTTGAATTATGTCCGGCAAAAATAATGATGAAGTTGTACGAAGCAAATGTAAATGCGATAGCACCTACAATGGCCAGCCACGGATTTATTCTGAAACACAAAAGCAGCACATAAAACCCAATCAAATAAAGCATTATCTGATATATTGGCAACGGAAATTTATTGAGCAACAATTCCACATGACCTACCAGATTGTTGGGCTGCGTCATCGAAATCTGATAATTCGGCATACCACCAAACATCGAATTCGTCCACAAAGTAGGCTCATCATGCGATTTGTTATAATCTACGGTTTCTTTTGCTGCGCCCATCCAGCTTTCAGTATCATGTCCGAGCAGCTGTTTCCCCTGTAAAACAGGCTTAAAATAGAAAAATGAAATCACTAAAAACAGCAATAGTGCTACAAGGTGAGGAATATATCCGGCAGGAACTTTTTTATTCATGAATGTTATTCGTTATGAAAAGTGCAGTTTTTGGGAAAAATCACACAAAAGTACATAATTATTTGGCAACACACAGCCTCAAAGCGGTTAAAAATTGAAAAAAGGAGTACAGATTATCAATGTACATTCATTCATAATTCAAAAAATACAACATCTTAACTATCAGATTCGGTCACTCAATAATAAATTTCGTATTTTTGCAAAACAAAAATACGCTGAAGTAGTTTGTATATAAAAATGTGGACTTACCCGGGCCACCATACTTTCAGGAAAACAAAATACAATGAACGAACAACAAATCAACGATATACGTAAAGACTTTCCCATTCTCTCCGAAAAAATCTATAAAAAAGACCTGATTTATTTCGACAATGGCGCTACAACCCAGAAACCACGCGCAGTAGTCGAAAAAATTGAAGAGGGATATTATCATACCAATGCCAACATTCATCGTGGCGTACATTATTTAAGTCAGAAAGCCACCGAAGCACACGAAGCTGCCCGCGAAACAGTAGCTGAATTTCTGGGAACAGACAAAAAAGAAGAAATTATTTTTACACGAGGCACCACCGAAGCCATCAATCTGATTGCTTTTTCGTATGGCGAAGCTTTTTGTTCCGAAGGCGACGAAATAATTGTGTCAGTTATGGAGCATCACTCCAATATTGTGCCCTGGCAAATGCTTTGCGAACGAAAAAAAATGACTTTGCGTGTCATTCCGGCCAACGAAGCCGGCGAACTCGACATGGACACTTATAAAAACATGCTTAGTGAGCGCACAAAACTGGTTTCAGTCACTCACGTGTCGAATGTGCTGGGCACAATAAACCCTGTAAAAGAAATTATTGCACTTGCTCATGCCAACAACACACCGATACTGATCGATGGCGCGCAGGCGGTGCCACACATTGCAGTAAATGTAAAAGAGCTCGATGCCGATTTCTACGTTTTTTCGGGCCATAAAATATACGCCCCTACAGGAATTGGAGTTCTTTACGGCAAGGAAAAATGGCTCAATGCCATTCCCCCCTATCAGGGTGGAGGCGAAATGATAGCCACTGTAAGTTTCGAAAAAACCACTTACAACGAACTGCCATTCAAATTCGAAGCAGGCACACCCGACTATATCGGCTCTACAGCACTGGCCGAAGCGTTGAAATATGTTTCGAACATTGGCATTGACAATATTGCTGCTTACGAACACGAATTATTGATGTATGCTACCGAAAAACTCAGAGAAATTGTGGGAATGAGAATTATTGGCAACGCGCAAAACAAAAGTTCGGTTATATCATTCTTAGTTAACGACATACATCCTTACGACATAGGCATGTTGCTCGACAAACTTGGCATTGCTGTTCGCACCGGGCATCATTGCGCTCAACCGCTTATCGACTCACTCGGCATTCCGGGCACAGTCAGGGCTTCATTCGCATTTTACAACACAAAAAAAGAAATTGACATCTTTGTGGCTGCACTCAAAAAAGTAGTGGCAATGCTGAGTTGATGTGATGATGTGATGATGTAGTGATGTGATGATGTGGTGATGTGATGATGTGGTGATATAGAAAAAATTGTAAAATGTAAAACTTGTTCCGATTTATCGGAATGACTAAATTGTAAATAAAAAGATGACTATCAACGAAATTCAGGAAAATATTATTGAAGAATTCAGTCAGTTCGACGACTGGATGGACAAATACGCTCTGCTCATTGATTTGGGCAACTCGCTCGAAGCTCTCGACGAAAAACACAAAACGCCTCAAAACATTATTACCGGTTGTCAGAGTCGTGTATGGCTCAATGCCGAAATGAATGATGGTATTATTACGTTTCAGGGCGAAAGCGATGCCATTCTGGTAAAAGGAATTGTGTCACTGCTGATACAGGTGCTTTCGGGACACACTCCCGACGAAATTATCAACACCGAGCTTTACTTTATTGATAAAATCGGACTAAAAGAACATCTCTCTCCTACCCGTTCGAACGGATTGGTTGCAATGGTTAAGCAAATGAAAATGTATGCGCTGGCTTACAAAGCAAAAACAAACAATTGAAAATATCCTTGATTTGTTATGCGCTAAGGACTTAAAACAAAAAAACATTCCCTGAAAATTCGGGGAATGTTTTTTTAAAAGAAAAAACCGCATTGCATTTGTTGAGAAAACTCCTGTTGACAGGATTTGAGACACTGGTTTTCTTTGTAATCTGCCGTTTCGTCTGAACGAAAACCCAAAGGTGCAGCCCGCCATTGAAAACCCGCATTACTCGTTAATTCATTAGTGTTGAGTTTTCCAATCTCAGACAATGCGGTTCGTTTCTTATGCTGCAAATATAATACTTTTCATTATAATAATGTTCATTTCAGAGCATATTTTATAGTTAAAAACTAAAATAATTTCCTCCATTCAGAAAAAACCAAAAAAGTACCGACATAATTTAAAAAAGGAAGCATAAAATTTCGGTATCTGAATAAAAATTCCTAATTTTGCCCACTGATTTTGCAAATTTAACAGACAATAATCTTATTACTTTCATCTTATGTCGAAAAAAGAAGAAAAAAAACACGATGAATTACAAAATGTAGAACATGCATTAACCGCATCGGAAGCATTTATCGAAAAATACCAAAAACAACTTTTAATGGCTGTGGCCGCTGTGGTGTTGGTAGTATTGGCAGTGTTAGCTGTCAAAAATTTCTATCTCGAACCACTCGAAATTGACGCTCAAAACGAGATGGCCAAGGCTCAAACATATTTTGCAACCGACTCTTTCAACATCGCACTCAATGGCAATGGTAACGATGTAATTGGTTTTAAAGAAATTGCTTCAGAATACAGCCTTACTGCTTCGGGCAATCTGGCCACTGCTTATGCAGGTATTTCATATTACAAACTCGGTCAGTACGACAATGCGATTAAATTCCTTTCGCAGTTCGATGGTGAGGACAGCTATTTCACTACTTCGGTAGTAGGACTTATTGGCGATGCTTATGTAGAGCTTGGAAAAACTGAAAAAGGTATCAGCTATTTCGAGAAAGCTGCTGGCGCCAAAAACAAAGTATTAAGCCCTGTTTATCTGAAAAAAGCAGGTATCGCTTACGAATCGTTGAAAAAAACCGAAAAGGCGCTCGAAAGCTATACAAAGATTAAAGACGAATATCCACGTAGTCAGGAAGCTGCCGATATAGAAAAATACATTGCAAGGGTACAAAAATAAATCCCGGAAAACTGCATAAATAAAATAAAAAAGCTACTTCCGGTTGAAGTAGCTTTTTTTTATTATACAAATCATCACATTTAAAAATTTACTGTAATGGCTACTCAATATCAAAACTTGTCGGAATACGATGCTGACCAGCTACCCGACGCCCTCACTCTTTCGAAACAACAATATGCCATTGCGGTGGCCGACTGGAATCCTGAAATCACACATGCTTTACTCAAAGGCGCATTCGACACTTTGGTATCGCACGGTGTAAAAGCCGGCAACATTAATGTAGTGCATGTACCCGGCACTTTCGAACTTACTTATGCTGCCAAGGAATTCAGCGACGACTATCTTTGCGAAATTGACAACCGGAAAGTACAAAAATACTCAGCCATCATTACACTTGGATGCGTAATCCAGGGCGATACTCCGCATTTCGACTATGTTTGCCAGGGAGTGACTTATGGAATTTCGAAACTCAATGCCCGTTCGGGTCGTTGCCCCGTTATATTTGGAGTACTCACTACAAACACTTTACAACAGGCACTTGACAGAGCCGGCAGAATCCATGGAAATAAAGGCGTGGAAGCTGCAATTACAGCAATAAAAATGGCAAATATTATTTGGTAGTTTCGGGGCAAAACACTATCTTTGCACCGCAAAACAAGGGGGCAGTTACCAAAGTGGCCAACTGGGGCTGACTGTAACTCAGCTGTCTTTCGACTTCGGAGGTTCGAATCCTTCACTGCCCACAAAAAACGATGAGATAATGAGTTGATATGTTGATGTGCAGATAAAATGCATATTTAATTATCACATTTTCATATTACCACATTATCACATTAAATTGCGAAAGTAGCTCAGTTGATAGAGCATTAGCCTTCCAAGCTGAGGGTCGCGGGTTTGAGCCCCGTCTTTCGCTCACTGAAAAAGAGATATGATTAAGTTCGTATCTCTTTTTTTGTTTTATCATTTTTCAAACCACTACAATCTGCTATCTTTGCATATATGTTACACGACTATATCGCCACAGCCATCCGCAACGAGCTCCCCTTCGAACCAACCGATCAGCAAGCCGTTTTACTGCAATTATTGGGAGAGTTTATGATGTCGCCCGATCCTGAGAAAATCTTTCTGTTGAAAGGTTATGCCGGAACGGGAAAAACATCAGTCATAAGCGCATTGGTAAGAGCTCTCAATGGTTTGAAACAAAAAACAGTGCTGCTTGCACCTACCGGACGTGCAGCCAAAGTAATTTCCGGATATTCCGGATTTCCGGCATTTACCATTCATAAAAAAATATATCGCCAAAAGTCCATGTCGGAATTTCGCTTTCAACTTTCCGACAATCTACATATCAATACACTTTTTATAGCCGATGAAGCTTCGATGATTTCGAACACCGGCACCGACAGCGATTTTGGCTCCGGACGGTTGCTCGACGACCTTATTGAATTTGTGTATAGCGGCGATGGTTGCAGTTTGCTACTTTTAGGCGACACAGCACAGCTTCCGCCCGTAATGCAGCCTCACAGCCCCGCACTCGAAAAAGACAAACTTGCGGGCTACGGACTCAGAGTTCATGAATTTACCCTTACACACGTGGTTCGTCAGGCACTCGAAAGCGGCATCTTGCACAATGCCACCCGTATACGCGAATACATAAGCTCCGAAAATCCCATTCAGGGCTTTCCTGTATTTGAAACACGTCAGTTTGCCGACATCAAACATATCAGCGGCATGGATTTAATCGACGAAATACAGCGTTCGTACAACGGCGTAGGCATGGAAGACACCATAGTGGTGACCCGATCGAACAAAAGAGCCAACCTTTATAACAACGGAGTGCGCAACCGCGTACTGATGAAAGAAGATGAGATTGGCAATGGCGATCTGCTGATGGTTACTAAAAATAATTATTTCTGGAACAAACCCTACAAAGAAATCGACTTCATTGCCAACGGTGATATTCTTGAAGTCGTAAGAGTTCGCCGGCATCACGAGATATATGGCTTTCGTTTTCTCGATGCTACACTCCGCTCGCTCGACTACGAGTGGGAAATTGATGCACGCCTTTGGCTCGACATTCTTCAAAGCGAAACACCTGCTCAGGCTAACGAGTTGACGCAAAAACTTTTTGAGGCTGTAGCCGAGGATTATCCCGAAATCACAACCAAAAAAGCGCTTGTAAAAAAAATTTATGAAAACGAATATTTTAATTCGCTTCAGGTAAAATTTGCATATGCGGTAACCTGCCACAAAGCCCAGGGCGGACAATGGAAAAAAGTATTTATTGATCCGGGCATGGTGAATGAAGAGCAAATGAACACCGACTTTTACCGTTGGCTTTACACCGCACTAACCCGTTCGTCAGAAACTGTATTTCTGATAAATTTCCCCGAGGAAAGCAAAGAGAAATAAGCCCGAAATCTATTTCTCCATAATTTCCGCATACATATCACACTTTTCTCACTTTTGTGCAGAAAATATTAAATTCTATTAGTTGTTTTGACATTCAGATCAGAACTTTTTCTGTTTTTTAATGTTTTACTTTATATTTGCGTATAATTTCAACAATTATTAAACAAACACCTACCAGACTTTTAAAATACGCAAATTCGCAAAAAGTATAATCCGCAGTGGATGTGCCTCATCTGTTTACACCCGACTGCACAAAAAAAAATGTGTTATGAAAAGAAAAACTGTATTTAAGTATCTCAGCGGTTTCACGTTGGCTGCCTTCCTTTTCGGAGCTTGCACCACAGAAGTCGACTGGGAGAATCTGGGCGACAATCTGAAAATTGACCAATCGCTTGTTCTTCCATTGGGCGAAGCCACCTTAACACTGGAAGACATTCTGAATCAGTTAGATTCTGTAGACTTTATAAATTCCGAAGGGTCGGACATTTTTGTAGAATATAGTGATACACTGTCGTGGGATATCAGAGAATACAAAATGAATCTGAATACTGTGCCTATCGAAAAAACGCTGCAACCCTCACCCAACACCATCACTCCCATTCCCGGTAACTTCAGCATTTCATTTCCATTTGAAGAAATTCTGGAACTTGGACTCAACACTAACCCACTCGACCAAAGAGTTGATTATGTAAGGGTAAATTCAGCAAAACTTAAAGTCACTCTCAACAAATCAAATCTGGACATTAATCCGGAAAATGTAAAAGTTACACTTTCATTTCCGGAACAAAAGATTGTTTTTGATAATCCGACCATCACAAACATTGTGCATACCCCTACATCTTTCGGCACCGAGCACGTAATTGAATTATCACCTTTTACAATGCGTACATACAATGCCAGTTCAAGTATCCCTTTACGCATTGTACTTGACATTACTACCGGCAACTCGCCTGTGATTGCCTCCCCCGCATCGAGCGTAAGTTTCAAACTCGACATTTCGGACTTTGACCTGAAAGTGGCTTATGGTTTCTTTAAACCAACAGTTTCAAACGAAGCTCAAATTGAATCCGTTGACCTGGGTGACTTTGTAAAAGATTTGCCCGAAGGTTTGTTTAAATTCTCAGATCCTGAATTGAAACTTACAGTTACAAACAACGTGGGAATGAAGTTGGGCGTAAATTTAGATTATCTGAAAGCTTACCGAAAAGATGAAGTCAACTACGATACTGTGTATGCTCAATTCAGAAATAACCAGCATTCAACAAAAATCATTATCAATTCGGCACCTGAATACGGGGCATCAGCCACTACGGTTTACACCATCGACAAGGATTCGGGACAAATTCACCGCCTGTTCGACAATAAATTATTACCAAACAAATTAGACTATAAATTCAGACTTACCAATGAATTAAGAGAAGATCCTGACTTTATCATTCCGAAACCCAAAATCGACGTGAAATTTGAGCTAAAAATCCCGCTTCGCTTCAGTGCAGGCAGCTACGTAGAATTTCAGGATACTATCCCTGATCTGAATCTCGATTCAATTCTGAATCAGGATTATATTGACAATGCGATATTGGTACTAAAAGTTACTAATGGGCTACCTGTGGGCGTTGAGCTCAAACTCAAAATGATAGATGAAAATGGTATAAAAGTGAACACAACCATCGACAGCACATTTACAATAAATGCTCCGGTGATAAATGCAAACGGATTTGTTGACAGAACAAAACTTGTTGGCCAGGAAATCAGAATAGAAATTCAGAAAAGCCAGTTAGCTCAGTTGCGTAGTACACGACAGATTATTTACAATATCCGGGTGGATCGTAAGGATAATGAACCAATCAGATTTGAAAAATCGAACAGCTTTGCTATTAAAGCAGGAATTTTCGTGAAAGGAGATGCCACATTGGATTTTAATAACGATAACGAATAAAAGATCTGCAACATGAAGAAGCAAATTAAATATATACTGGCAATACTGGCCGTCTGCATAAGTTCACTAAACTTAAACGCGCAGCAGGTCAACACAATGTATTTTCTCGAAAATGCGCCTGTACGACATTATCTGAATCCTGCATTTCAGCCCCTGAGTGGTTTTTATTTTGGAATACCGGTATTGGGCTATACGCAATTGGGCTTTGGTAACAACAGCTTTACGATTCACTCGCTCACAATGTCGAAAGACAATATATTTCAGTCGATTAAGCCAACCACGCTATTCCGAACCGACTTACAGATAAATCTGCTTGATTTTGGTTTCAGAACAAAAAAAGCATATTGGTCATTCGCACTTACTGAAAAAATTGATGCTCAGTTAGGGCTTCCCAAAGACCTCTTTAAGCTGGCACTTTACGGAACTCCGGAAATAGACAATAACCGGTACAATTTAGCCTCGCTAAACTTTGGTGTAAATGCATACACCGAAGCTGCTCTCGGTTATTCGCGAATCATCAACGACCAATGGTCAGTAGGTTTGAAACTGAAAGGACTTTTGGGAACTGCGAATCTTTCGGCTAAGTTTGACGATTTTGAACTGAATGCAGGTATCGAAGAATGGACACTTAAAGCCGAAGGCAATATTAACGCCTCCTCACCTGCCAAAATACAGGTAAGCGACGATTTCAGCACTTTCAATGTAGACCTTGACCCAACCGATCCAATGGCATTTTTGAAACCATCGGGACTGGGATTTGGAGTTGATCTGGGAGCAAGTTTCAAACCCATTGAGCCGCTGACCATTTCGGCCGCAATTACCGATCTGGGAACTATCCGCTGGAGAAGTAATGTAAAAAATGTGGAAATGGAAGCCGACTATAGCTTTGATGGGGCCGGAAGCTTCACTGCCTCAGATTTTGAGAACGACGATTTTATGGATGCAACAGTAGATACACTGCTTCAGCGTCTTAAAGAATCGGCTTCATACGAAATTACCGAAACTTCCTACAGCACCTCGCTAAGCCCGAAACTGAATATCGGAGCCGAATATGCATTTTTCGATAACCGTTTGAGTCTGGGTTTATTATCACGCACTATGTTCCAGAAAAAAGCCGTTTATCAGGAACTTACAGGCTCCGTAAACTTACGGCCTATCAACTGGTTCAATATGGCGCTGTCGTACTCTGTGCTTAATGGTCGTTTCAGCAATATAGGCGCTGGTATAGGCGTAAGGGTAGGTTTTGTGAATGCTTTCCTGAATGCCGACTATATTCCATTTAACATAACAAAATTACCACTCTCTACTATAGGAGCCGAGCCTCTTGACCTTTCCGGCGTGCCGGTTTTATCTGCACTCGGAACAATTTCGGAAGTTCCTCTGCCCTACAAAACCGATCGATTCAATCTGAATTTCGGGGTAAATATAGTATTTGGCAACAAACAGGATAAGGACAAAGATGGTGTACGCAACAACCGCGACAAATGTCCCGACACTCCGCGCGGCGTAGAAGTCGACAAAAGAGGTTGTCCGGTTGATACTGATGGCGACGGAGTACCTGACTATCTGGATCTTTGCCCCAACACCCCCGAAGCCGCTTATGGCAGAGTTGATGCCAATGGCTGTCCGACCGATGAAGATGGCGATGGCGTATTCGATTATCTTGACGAATGTCCGGCTACAGTAATTGAAGCCAGAGGTCATGTAGATGAAAAAGGTTGTCCGAAAGATACTGACAAAGATGGCGTGTTCGATTATCTTGATCGTTGCCAGAATACACCCGACAGCGTAAAAGTAGATGAGTTTGGTTGTCCGCTCGACACTGATGGCGATGGCGTAGCCGATTATCTTGACCTTTGCCCTGATACACCTGCCGAAGCCAAAGGACTGGTGGATAAAAATGGTTGTCCGCTCGATACCGATGACGATGGTGTATATGATTATATGGACTTGTGTAACAATACTCCTGTTGAAGCACGCCGATTTGTGGATAAAAATGGATGTCCGCTCGACTCCGACGACGATGGCGTGGCAGATTATCTCGACAAATGTCCTGATACTCCTTTAGAAGCACGTGGTATGGTAGACGAGAAAGGCTGTCCGCGCGACACCGATGGCGATGGTATTGCAGACTACTTAGACAACTGTCCGAAAATAGCCGGTGTAGCTTCGAATCATGGTTGTCCGGAAGTAAAAAAAGAGGTGCGCACACTCTTCCAGAAAGCACTTCAGGGAATTCAGTTCGAATCGGGGAAAGATGTGATTAAGAAAAGTTCAAACACCATCCTGAATCAGATTGCCAAAGTATTGATTGACAATCCGACCTATCTGATAGAAGTTCAGGGACATACCGACAATGTAGGTAAACCGGAAATGAATCAGACATTATCGGAAAAAAGAGCAATAGCTGTACGCAACTATCTGATTTCAAAAAGCGTTGAAGAAAAACGAATTACATCGAAAGGCTATGGCGATACCAAACCTGTAGCTCCGAACACCACTGCTGCCGGCAGAGCCAAAAACCGCCGTGTGGAATTTGTAGTTACATTCGAAGAAGTAAAATTCGAAGAAGTAAAAACTGAATAGCACAATTGATAAATTCAAACAAAAAGGAGCGTAAACCCTAACGGGTTTACGCTCCTTTTTGTATTGCGCTGTAAAACTAATATTTTAGGGTCTTCAGCTTATACTTTCTGGTCTTTAGCTTGCACTTTAAGGTCTTTAGCTCGTCACTCTCACTCTTTAGCTTGCTACTTTCACTCTTTAGCTCGTCACTCTCACCTTTTAGCTTGCTACTCTCACCCTTTATGATACTATCTGTATTAATCAATCTCGAAGCCGATATTTTTGCGGAGTTTTTCGAGGAGCGGGTTTTGTTCCACCATTGTTTTGTAGCGTTCTTCGGGGGTTATGCTTCGCAGCTTTTCGCTTTCCTCAATTATTCTGACCTGCATTTTGATGGAAGAATTACGCAGGCGGGTCATCATAAACTGCACAATGTCAGTCTGAATCTTTTTCAGTTCGCTTTCCTGCATCACATTATTCACCTGCACCTCAAACATGGTATCGGTCACAAGACGCGGCATATTGGTATTGATAAATCCCACGCGTTTAATATCGTCGGTAATAGTGCCGCCAAACTCGCGCCAGGCAGTCATCAGGTCGTCCTGCGTAAAGCGTTCGCTCTGCACTTCAGCAACCTGTCGCGCCTGATACTGACTTCCGGGCTCGGCAGTTACTCCGGCCTGAGCCTGCGGTTTAGTAATGGAAATACTTGCCGGGCGTGGACGCGACAAAGCCGGTGAGGACGTGCGCTCGGCCATAGGTCGCGCAGCTACAGGCGGAGTTACAGCCTGCGGACTTGCCGTCGGCGATACAGATTGAGGAGCCACTATGGGCTGCGAAGAAGCTGTTGCGGGAGTTACTGCCGTCTGACTTTGAGATTCGGAAGCAGGCCCAACCACTATTTTTTGTATGGGTGATGCCTGTTCATCGGTCAGTTCAGAGTTTTTTTTTTCGTCGGTCAGCTGGCAAAGTCTGATCAACGCTAATTCTACAAGGAGTCGTTTATTTTTACTTATGCGATAATCCAAATCACAATCGTTGGCAATTTTCAGCGCACGGAAAAGAAAATCGGGGCTACACATGGCTGCCTGATCGACATAACGTTTTCCTATATCGGCTCCCACTTCGAGCAACTGAAGAGTATCTTTGTCCTTGCTTACGAGCACGTCGCGCAGGTGAGCACTCAGTCCGGTAATAAAATGGTGTCCATCGAAACCTTTGTTGAGCACTTCGTTGAAAATAAGCAGCGACTGTGCCACATCACCTTTCAGAAAAGCATTTACCAGGCGGAAATAATACTCGTAGTCGAGTACATTCAGGTTATCGATCACACCCTGATAAGTAATATTATTACCGCAAAAGCTTACCAGCTGGTCGAAAATCGACAAAGCGTCACGCATTCCGCCATCGCTTTTCTGCGCAATCACACTCAGCGCATTTACATCAGCCGTTACACCTTCGTTTTGCGCCACATATTGCAAATGAGCCACTGTATCGGCCACTGTAATACGGTTGAAGTCGTATATCTGACAACGCGAAAGAATAGTAGGAATAATTTTATGCTTTTCGGTGGTTGCCAGAATAAACATAGCATGTGCGGGCGGCTCTTCGAGTGTTTTCAGAAATGCATTGAAAGCTCCCTGCGACAACATATGCACCTCATCCACAATATACACACTGTATTTACCAATCTGTGGCGGAATGCGCACCTGATCAATCAGGGTACGGATATCGTCCACACCATTGTTAGAAGCAGCATCAAGTTCATGGATATTGTATGAGCGACCTTCGTTGAAAGCCACACATGATTCGCACTGATCACAGGCTTCATGTTCGGCAGTAAGATTCTGACAATTTATTGTTTTGGCAAAAATACGGGCACAAGTAGTTTTACCTACTCCGCGCGGACCACAGAACAGATAAGCGTGTGCCAAATGATTGCTCGTAATGGCATTCTTCAAAGTGGTGGTAAGCGCTTTCTGACCTACTACCGAATTAAAAGTTATCGGACGATACTTACGGGCCGAAACAATAAAATTATCCATAAAAGTACAAAATGTTGAATCAAGGAATTGCAAATATACTCAAAAAAAACAGCATGACTATGGGCTGTAAAAAAGATTTAAGAAAAAAAGAGAGTTCACGAATTTTGCTTACCTTTGTACTTAAAGATCAAAAATCGGGTCCTTACAGTAAGTATATCTGAATTCAGCAATTAGCTTATGACAATTTTTAAAAATATATGGAATTTTCTGAGGCCGGTGGTATTCAACAAATACCTGTTGCTGCTTATAGGCTTTGGCGTATACATTACCTTTTTCGACGATCATAACCTGATTAACCGCTGGCAAACACAGCGCAAAATACGGGAATTGCAAAAAGAGCACGATTATTACCAGAACGAAATAAAAGATAACAAGGAAAAAATCAAACGTCTGCAAACCGATATCGATTATCTCGAAAAATTTGCCCGCGAAAACTACCACATGAAATCAAAAGACGAGGATATTTTTATTATTAAAGAGTAAGAAAAATTTCGGGTTTTCGGGAGAAGCGACTTCCGGTCGCTTTATTTCAATTTAAGCAACAGTACTATTAAATAGTAAATGGTAAATTGCTAAATTGCTAAATTGTCAACTACCAACTGTTAACTGTCAATTTTCAACTTATTTTCAAAATAACTTAATGACAAAACGTACATACAATTATATTTTTGCACTTTCGGCTATGCTTACTTTTGCTGGTGCTATCGCCGCTTTGCTCGACAACGCCTACGGCAAATATATCTTTTCGGCCGGAGCTTTGGGCATCATCATTCTTCAGGCCATTCAGGCGTTAGCCGACAATCTTACCCACCGCATGCAGCGTCTGCATCGCATCGGATTTATGGCCTCACTCACTCTTGCGCTCGGAGCATACTTTATGTTTACAGGTTCAAACTCGTGGGTTGTGGCTGTACTTATCTATGCACTTGTAAGTTTGTTCGTAAGCTTCAGAAGCGAATAAAGAGGATTTCTGAGTTTCGCGTTTCAAAGTTTGTCTTTATTCTTTGTTCCAAAAATAATTCTCAATTAAACAGCAGAAAAAAAACAGGAATGCGGATTTTGCTGATTCAGCAGATCTACACTGATAAATAATAAAGGGATTTTTATCCGAATATTTCGATTAATCGAAACCGATTTTCCCACTTATTGAAAACTCCTGTCGTTTTCGAAGAAAACACAATCAGAAATTCATCCGCTTATACCCGCTGAATCAGCCAAATCAGCGTTGCTATTCTTTATAATTTGTAAACCAATCTATTATCTTTATTCTTTATTCTTTGTTCCAAAAATAATTCTCAATTAAACAGCAGAAAAAAACAGGAACGCGGATTTTGCTGATTCAGCATATCTACACTGATAAATAATAAAGGGATTTTTATCCGGATATTTCGATTAATCGAAACGGATTTTCCCACTTATTGAAAACTCCTGTCGTTTTCGAAGAAAACACAATCAGAAATTCATCCGCTTATACCCGCTGAATCAGCCAAATCAGCGTTGCTATTCTTTCCCGAATACACAAACGGCTGCCTCTGTAGAAAGAGGCAGCCGTTTGTGTTATAAATTTATTTCTGTAGCTTATTTTTTAGCTGCAAAACGTTCGTTCAAAAGTTTGGTTACTTCATTGGTAATATCGTAACCCGGAGTAGCATACAACACATTGTCGCTTGATGTATTGCTCAGAATCAACTGATATTTTCCATCTTTGTTGAATTCTTTCAGGAACGAGTTAATAGTATCGCGCAGCTCTTCGCTCATTTTTTGCTGAGTTTGCATAAGCTGCTGACTCAATTGTCCGTCGAGTTCCTGCAATTCCTGCTGACGTTTCATCAAACGGTTTTGCTCCTGCTCAGCACGGTCGCGACTCAGGAATGCATTGTTTTCGAGTTTACGCTGAAACTCGGCCATTTCGTTCTGTAACTGACGGGCTTTAGTATTGATATTCAGACGTGAATCTTCCTGTCTCTTAATAAGTGACTCATTGGCATCCTTGGCAAACTGATAGTTCAACAGCAGCGAATCGACATTGATATACGCAATAGGCATGCCGGCCACAGAAGTTGAATCGTTTGAAGCAACTTTTTTAGTACTACCGGAAGCCGAATCTCCACTGTACACTTTCACAAAAAGAACAATGACAGCAATTGCCAGAATGGCATTTAAAATGAGCGAAAGATTTTTCATGTGAAAATAATTGTTTTTTTGAGCTTACATGCAACTTATCCCTGACATTTCCGGACTTGTTTCATGCAAAAGAATTGTTTTTAATTGTTGTATTAACCTCCCGTCTAAAGTCCGGTTTCTATCTTGCTGAACAATAGCGCACAAGGCAGGTTCATACAGTATTTTTCGTTTATAATTTTTGGGATATTTCCTGCATCATGTCGGCGTTGGTGTAACTCTTCACCTTTATCTTCTGAGCTTCCCGGTCCTGTGTGGTAGCACAATGCACCCCTTTTGATTTCAGAGCCTGACTGCCGCCAATATGAATGTTAGGAAACTCTCCGTTGCGGATAAAGAAAATCCTGAATCCCAGAATCAGAACGCCAAAAATCAACAAAATAGATGATATAATAAATGCTGCGAGCATAATAGACTGAATTAAATTTCATGCAAAGATAATTTTTTTGCCACAGTTCAGTACTTGTTGCTTTCTTTTTTTAGGAATTTGTACGTTTCATTTGCGATTTTAACTATATTTTAGAATAGCACCCGCAAAAATGCCTCTTTAAGATGCTTTTGTTTAAAATATCAATGAAACAGCAGGTAACACCAGCAACTTATCGGACACAAAGCAATGAATAAACAAATACTATTTAAAATCCACAATAATCTTGACATTAAACTGCCTTTTGGTAAGATAGTTAGGCACTGCGTATTGCTGATTATAAATATCAGTGACCCAGTAATAAGAGTTCACATTTGCAAAGTCGAATAAATTCAGCACTTCGGCATTGATCCAGATATTTTTAAAATGGCGAAAGAAGGGACGATCCATAATTCTATCGTCGCCGGAAGCGAGTACGCGCGAAGCTCCTATATCGAAACGTCGATACGCCGGTGCACGGAAAGCCGACTTAAACTGTGGATTGCGGGGAGTGCTTTGCGGCAAACCGTCCGACCAAACGCCGCGCAACTGCACTTTGTATTTTGGATTATTAGGCCAGTAATCCTGAAACATTACCGAAAACACATAACGCTGTTCATTGGGGCGCGAAATCCAACCGGGATACACTGTTTCGGTTCCTGTGGCAATATTATTCTCGTCGAAAATTGTTTTTTGATACGAGTCACCCAATATATCCTCACGTGAGTCCATCAGCGACAGATTTATCCACGAATCGGTACCCGGCACAAGCTCGCCAAAGAGTTTAAAGTCTACACCTGCAGTGTACGCCACCGCATCGTTTTCACCCGAATAGCGGATACGCACATTGTCGACATTATAACTTATTACTCTGTCGACCAGTTTCAGATAAGTTTCGGTCGTAAATTTAAACGGCCTGCCCCACGCTCTGAAATAATGATCGCCACCCAATACAAAATGCGCCGAACGTTGCGCTTTAATATCTTTGTTGAGCGCCACTGTAACATTGCCGTTAGCATCGCTCACAGTATCACGTAATTCTTTGTAAAATGGCGACTGATAATACAAACCCGTGGCAAAGCGGAAGCTGAAATCTTTTTCCCAATGTGGCAAATAAGCCACTGACACACGCGGACTTGCAAAAAACTCATTGTTGTAACTCCAGTGACTTGCACGCACACCGGCGGTTACTGTAAGCAGACCTTTTTCGAAATTATTGCGCCAGGTATCCTGCACAAAAGCCGACGACCGAAGTGAAGGAAGCGTTGTGGTCGATCGCAGATTGTAATACAACTCCACTGCCTGATCGTTGAAAGGAAGCGAATATCCGGCCGAATCGCGCCACTCCCACTCGCTGATCACATCGGTAATTTTCTCGTATTGCAACTGTGCACCCCAGCGAACATAGTGATTTCCGGTTTTGGCTTCGCCACTATGCCCGACATTTGCCACTGTTGCATTTAGTTTATTGCGGGCATGTTGATGATATTTACCAATGCCCAAAGTAGCACCTTTTTTATCTTCGGCATTCAAATCGGTTTTAACTTCGCCAAGCGTATATTCGCCCAGAATATCATAGGTTTCACTTTCGTTAGTCTGAAATGCCGAAGCAGTAAGCGAAAGTTTTGTGTTTTTACGTGGCTGATAAATCAGCGAGAATGCCCCAAAGGCCGTACGGAACAAATCTTTCTCCGATCCTTCGAAAGACACAGTCAGATTACGTGCTGTTTGATAAGTACCAAATGAAGTACTTTGTGTATCGGGGAAAAACTCGTATTTATTTTGCGAAAAATTCCCCAGAAAAGTCATATCCCATTTCGGACTTAGCTGATAGGTCAGATATGTCTGATAATCGACAAACGACGGACGATATTCACCTTTGGTATCGAGTGTACCAAGCAGATATGAGGCTGTTTTGTAACGAATTCCATGCATTTGTGTAAGCTTTTTACCCGCTGTACCCAGATAAGCCGAAGCTCCGAGCAAACTGACCGAGGCCGATGCTTCAAAAGCTTCAGGCTTCTTATACTGAATATCGAGTACCGACGAAAGTTTATCGCCAAAACGTGCTTCGAAACCTCCTGCCGAAAAGCCCAGACTTTTCACCATATCGGGATTTACAAAACTCAAACCTTCCTGCTGCCCCGCACGAATCAATAAAGGGCGATAAATCTCAGTTCCATTTACATATACAATATTTTCGTCGAAATTACCGCCACGCACATTGTACTGCGAACTCAACTCATTGTTTTGGCTTACACCCGCAAATGTAATCAGCAGCGATTCAATATTACCCGAAGTATTAGGCATCAGTCGATAACGCGAAGGATCGACATAATCGATGGTGGACGATTGCCGGCGACGCGCAATGACATCGAAATCCTTTATTTCTTTTGACACAAAAGGCAATTCTACGGTAATGGGAAAAGTTTTCTGTGTAGGATAAATGGTATAACGTATGGTTTCGTAACCCAGCATTGAAAACACAAGCGTAGCCGAGTCGGCTATATCGGCATTAAGTTCATAATATCCGTTCTGATTGGTGGAAGTTCCTGTGGAAGTATTATCAAAATAGACATTTGCCAGTTCAATACCACGGTTGTTTGCATCGATGACATATCCATACACCCTGACTTTGTTTTGCGAAAAACAAATCAGCGACAACAGCAACAGTACGAATAACAAACGATATTTTATATGCATAAATTTCAGAACTCAATAATTTGCAGCGGCAAAAGTAATACTCTGCCGGCATTCAAACTATTTTTAAACGGGAAAAAACCGGGATTATTTTTTTTGTAAAGATAAAAAATCAGCAACTCACAATTTTCATGGAGTGGCAGCAACCAAATAATACAGGCTACTGATATGCAACGATAGGAAGTTGCTATTCCTGAACCTTTGCAGCCATTTTTTCGAGCAGGTATATCGACAAAAAACCTAATACTGCAAGCGCTATTGCAAGCCAAAAATGTGTATCAATAGCTGGCAAAATACGTTCGTAGCTAAACACTTTCACCTCCGTACTGAGCAAAGCGCCAAAATTGTTTACCGAAAGTAGGTTTCCCGCACTATCAAACGAGTTTTTCCATGGCCAGATAATGGCCAGTGAGCCTGTGATAAAGCCGGTAAGGGCGGCAATGGTTTGGTTTTTATATTTTTTGTAAAGCCACGACAAAAAGTGAGAAAATGCAGGCAAACCTATAACACAACCAATGCCAACAGCTGCCAGATTTACGATATTGAATTCGGTAATAGAACGTAACACCAACTGATAATTACCCATTAGCACCAACACAAAGCTACCCGAGATACCCGGCAAAATCATACTACACACAGCCACAACCCCGCAAAGCACAAGATAAAGAAATGAGTCGTTTTCACGCGCAGGGCTCATTATCGTAATGGATGCTGCAACAGCTGTACCCAACACAAGAAACAATATTACTGATGCATTGTATTTTGTAATAGTTTTACCTACCAACCACACAGAAGCGATAATAAGTCCGAAGAAATAAGACCAAATAAACACCGGATAATTATCGAACAAAAAACTTAAAAGTTTGGCTACCGAAAAAATACTGGCCAACACCCCAAGCAAAACCACCACAAGAAACTGCAGGTCGGTATGAGCGGCAAATGCCCTGAAATCGCGTTTTAGCAAAATTTTCAAAGCTTGCATATTAAACGATTTCAGACTATTAATCAGTCTTTCGAAAATACCGGTAATCAACGCGATAGTACCACCCGACACACCCGGAATAACATTGGCAGTGCCCATGGCAAAGCCTTTGAGAAAATTCGGAACATTATTTTTCAGAGCATTCATTTCATTTCATTTTTTTACAATTAAAGCAGTAGGAATACAACGAAATTGTATATTCCAATAGTGGCAGCATTTTAAAATAAAAAAAAACAGCACACAAAAGTAGTGATAATGTAAATAATACCAAACCAGAGATGATTGAATTGTGTAGAACTGATTATCATTTTGACAATTGGATAACTATGCAATGGATAATTGCTGACAAAATAATTCTCATTTTTTGTATCATTGCATTTATTAGTACTATTCAAAACAATGTCAGTTCAGCCAAAATCGACAAAATGAAAAGTGCTGCAAGCCATCAGGACGTGCAGCACTTTTCTCAAAATAAATTTTTTACAGCGATATTCAGCAATATTCAAAACGTCCGAATTCACTTTCAATCACCAGCTCTTTCTTGTCGGATGCTTCGCAATAACCCACAATCTGGGCTTCGATGCCAAACGATTGAGAGATTTCGATTACTTTTTCGGCCTGTTCCTTAGGCAGATATACTTCCAGACGATGACCCATATTAAACACTTTGTACATTTCCTGCCACGAAGTTCCTGATTCTTCGTGAATCAAACGGAACAGCGGAGGCACAGGGAACATATTGTTCTTCACCACTTTCAGCTGATCAACAAAATGCAATATTTTGGTTTGCGCACCACCCGAGCAATGCACCATTCCGTGAATATGCGGACGCAACTCGGCAAGTAACTTCTTCACCACAGGCGCATAAGTACGCGTGGCCGACAAAACAAGTTTACCGGCATTCAGTTCGGTTCCTTCCACCGCATCAGTTAGTTTGCGCGAACCCGAGTAAGCCAGATCCTTTGGAATTCCGGCATCGAAGCTTTCCGGATATTTAGCGGCCAGGTAATTAGCAAACACATCGTGACGTGCCGAAGTAAGTCCGTTGCTACCCATTCCGCCATTGTACTCTTTTTCGTAAGTAGCTTTTCCGCTCGACGAAAGTCCCACAATCACATCACCCGGACGGATATTGGCATTGTCGATCACTTCAGAGCGTTTCATGCGACAAGTCACAGTGCTGTCCACAATAATTGTGCGTACAATATCGCCCACATCGGCAGTTTCGCCTCCGGTAGGATAGATATTCACGCCCATCGAAGCCAGTTCGGCTACCAATTCGTTGGTTCCATTGATAATAGCTGAAATTACTTCGCCCGGAATCAGATTTTTATTACGTCCAATGGTCGACGAAAGCAGGATATTATCAGTAGCACCCACACAAAGCAAGTCGTCGATATTCATAATGAGCGCATCCTGCGCAATGCCTTTCCAAACCGACAAATCACCGGTTTCCTTCCAGTAAATATAAGCCAGTGCCGATTTTGTGCCGGCACCATCGGCATGCATAATATTGCAATACTCAGGATCGTTGCCCAGATAATCCGGAATTATTTTACAAAAAGCTTTGGGATAAAGTCCTTTGTCGGTATTTTTAATAGCATTGTGCACATCTTCTTTCGAAGCCGATACACCACGCAAATTATAACGTTCATTGTTACCCCCAACTCCTGAAGCCGGATTATTTTTGGCACTGTTCTCAATAATATCCATAATATTCTGTATTTGTAGATTACAATTGTAAAATCTGACCGCCACAGCAGATCGTGAATTCAAAAATCTTTTTACCGTCCCGTTTCTTCTATCATTTCCCGTAGTTTTTTGTTGAATTTATCTTCTTTCAACAATTTCTCGAGTGGAATATGCATGCGGTAACACCAGAAGTTACGCGGATTGCTCGGCACATTGATACGTTCGGCAAACGGATGCTGCAACCATAGTTTCGATTCCACAGCTATCCAGTCCTGCCATGGAAGTATCACCCACATAGCGCCGGATTGTAAATGCTGCATTACTATTTTTTCCGCTATCCACTGTTCACATTTCTCAGGTGCTGGCCCGGGCATTCCAAGTGCACGATTGTAGAAACGTTGTGTCAAAGCCGGATCTTCCTCCCACCATGCTCTGATCGGATTCATATCGTGCGTGGAAGTAGTGCAAACCGAACGATAAGGCGCATCGGCCGGCATAGCAAACTCTGCATTCGGTTTTTTGGGCATTCGCTGTATTTCGAGGCTCAGAATTTCGAGCGCATTCATCACATCGGGAACCGAATCGGGCACCATACCCAAATCCTCGCCACACACCAGCATTTTCGTGGCCGATATCAGCGCAGGCAATTTCTTCATAGCCTGTTGTTTCCAGAATTCGTTGTGACGATGATAGAAATAATCCACGTAAATTTTATCGAGCAGGCGACGGGTTTCATCATTCAAATCGCGGAACGAAGCCGAACTGTGCATTGAAATACGCGGATGATATTTTTCCGGATCGCACTGGTCACGCAAAAAAAGCACTTCACAATGAAGCATATAAAGTCCATCGCGAATAAGCACTTCCTTGTTTCCGAAATTATAACCCAGACTGGCAAAATGTGCTTCAATTTTCTTTTGCGTATCAAATTCAGGCTTGAACTTATAATTCTGCCAGCCATCGGGCAAAAGATATTCGCGAATTACATCGTCGGTATATTTTCCGAACAGGGCGTACAGTACATGTTCCTTCAGATAAGGCTTCAGATAGCGTTCTTCGTCCCACCAGAGTCCCTGCGTCTCGAGCTCCTGACGCGTAAAAGGTAATGCCGGGTTAAAACTTCCGGTAAGTCCCCACACATCGTTCACAGGAATTTCCCAGATACGGAAAAAGCCCAGAATATGATCGATACGATAGGCATCGAAATATTCAGCAAGTTTCCGGAAACGTTTTTTCCACCACTGATAACCATCTTTTTCCATCAACTCCCAGTTGTAAGTCGGGAATCCCCAGTTCTGACCGGTGGCCGAAAAATCATCGGGCGGCGCTCCGGCCTGCACCTGCGTATTGAAAAGCTCAGGATCGACCCAGGCATCCACACTGCGCGGACTTACTCCAATGGGGATATCTCCTTTGATTACCACACCACGTTCGCGGGCATAATCGTGCACTTCGCTGAGCTGTTTGTGCAAATGAAACTGAAGAAAATAGTAAATCCCGATTTCGGAGAAATAAGGACGTTTCGGAGAAGTCAGTTCTTCAATTGCAGCCTTGTTATAAACCCCAAACTCAGGCCATTTACCAAACTCCGGCGTTTTGAATTTATCGCGCAAATACGAAAATGCGGCGTAAGGCACTAACCATTCACGGTTTTTCTCAAAAAATGTATTGTATTCGGGCGAGGCAAAAATCTTTTTGCTTTCGGCAGGATATATCTCTTTGAAATACTCCCACTTCACATTCATCACATTCTGGTAATCGGAAAAAGTGCGTTCGTTAAGCTCTGCCTTTTTGGCATCGTAATATGCTTTACGCTCTTTCGATTTAATCTTTCCTGTTTTTTCGGGACTTAAATATATAGGATGCAGCGCATAAACCGACACTGCATTATAGGGATATGAATCGTAATTGGTATGATAAAGAATGGTATCGTTGATAGGAAGTGTTTGTATAAGCTTTTGCCCTGTTTTCACAGCCCAGTCCACCATAAGTTTTATATCTTCGAACTCACCTGTACCGAAACTTTTTTTACTTCGCAGCGAAAATACCGGAATGGCCACGCCTGCACCCTTCCACGAGGGAATTGTGCGCTGAAAATGTTCGTCGGAAACTATCGTATGCTCGTCGTTATCGGCAAATGTGAGTTTTCGGTTTGGACCACCGCCCCAGGCAAGTACTTCGTCGGTAGCTGTATCCACTACCAGATACTTATATTCAAGCGGGAAAGTCATTTTCCGGGTGTCAAGACTTATCTCCCAAACGGGAAAGGTACTTTCGTCCATACGCACCTTTTTACTCACATCCCAGTTGCCCAGCGCATCCTGATTCCCGACCACAGCAAAATGCCGTCCGGGCTCCATTTGTATGCAATTGAGGCGAAGCACAAGATTTCCTTTGGAACTAACGGATTTTACGGGAGCAGTTCGTTTGAAAAAAATATCAGAAAAAACGGTGGTGGCAAAAGGGCTATCGCCATAAGGACCGCGCCAGTTATCGAACACGCGTACAATTTCTTTGCCTGCAGAGAGATTTATTTTGCGGGGATCTCCGTATTCGTAAAAGAGTATTTCGCGCGAATTTTTTACGGCATAACGATACAAGAGGGGAACTTTTCCGGTGTTCTCGATTGTCACCGACCATTCCATTTTATCGTTGCATTGCATGTCGATACAGCGACCGGCAAAGCTGTGCTCATTACCGGGAGATAACAAAACAAGACCAAGGGTTTGCCCCCATTCTGTTTTATAGTGAACATTAAATTGTATTGTCATAAACATCTTTAGAAGAAACAGCACTTACAGCATCCTCTGAATATTCAGTACATAATTATTTTTCAGAAGTAAATGGATAAATGCCTTAGGTTTAGCGCAAATTTACAATAAAGTTCCGTTAGTGGACGCTGAATTTACATACATCAACAAAAATTAAATGCAAACGATTGAAACGATTGAAACAGTAAAACCTTCTGAGCAACCGTTTGGTTAGCTTAGAAGGTTTTTTCTGAGGTTCGTGGCGGATTCGAACCGCCGTATACGGTTTTGCAGACCGGTGCCTAGCCACTCGGCCAACGAACCCTGATTTTTCGGTCTGCAAAGATAATAATATTTTAGATTTCTGCAAAGGCCATACCTGAAAAATATGTTTTTTAGCAGCTTTGCGCAAATTTATCGTTGTGGCTGCCTGCGTCCTTTGCCCTGCCAGTCGCGTATCAATTCCTTTCTGAATGAGCGCTCTGTCTCAAAATAATTGAATATCTGTTCGGCAGTCAGATGCTTCTTAAGTTTGTTGTAATAATTTTTCATCAACTGTGCTTTTTGCATTTCCGAGTTCACAAAACGGTCATTTATTTGTGCGTAGTCGGGTTTTGCATTCGAGCGTTTATCCTGATTAAATTTTCGGTATGCATCTTTGTTTTGCTCCATTATTTTCCACACAGCACTTTCGTACTCGATAAAGAGCGGTTGTATTTTTTCGGCATCCTGAGTATTAAACTGCATTTTCTCTGCTATAAATTCCCATTTTCGGGCATGCATTTCTTCCACGCTCGGGCGTTGCTGTGCTTCCACAGAGATAAATGCCAGCAGCATCGCCAATATTACAAATGTTTTCTTCATTGTTTCTATGAATTAAAAAAATAGCTTTTTACTTCGTTTCTTCAGTCAGATAATAATCAATAATCTCGGTTTCGTCAACCTGCGACATTATGTATAAGTCGTAGTTCTCGGCCATGAGATTATCGTTTTTTTCCTGATATATGTTGTAACCGATACGACTCAGGAAAAATACGCCCAAAATCATAGCTGCCACATACAGCCAGGGACGCAACAGTTTATATACCGGAACAGGTTTTGCCATTATTTGCCCGTCCATTTGCAAAGCAAAGTTCTCGAAATAGTTTTCGGGAACGGTAAAGGGCAGTTTTTTACCGGCATTTTCGAATGATATGTGTTTTCTCTTTTCCATTTTCTTATGTTTTCTGACTCCGGTTTTACGCAAAGGTTTAATCTGCAATAAATATTTGTCAGTTCTTTCTTAAAAATCATCCCTATATATTTCATCTTGCAATCCGAAACGAACAGTTACAACCACCAACCGATAGCAAAATGTCATTATTCCACTTCATCGAAATATTTTTCAATTTTCTTTACCGCATGATGATACGAAGCTTTCAGTGCTCCGGTGGTGGTTCCGAGAATTTCCTCCATTTCGTCGTAAGTAAGGTCGTCGAAATACTTCATATTGAACACCAGTCTTTGTTTTTCGGGCAAAGTCAGAATAGCTTTTTGAAGTTTGAGCTGCGCTTCGTCGCCATCGAAATACGAGTCGGACTGAAGCGAATGCAGTAAATGTGCTTCTTCAGCATCCATCGAAGTCAGGTTTCGCATACGCTTATTGCTCAAAAAAGTAAGCGTTTCATTGGTCGCAATCCTGTAAAGCCACGTCGATACTTTCGACTCTCCTCTGAATCCATCCAGCCCATTCCATGCTTTCAGAAAAGTATTTTGCAATACATCGTTGGCATCTTCATGCGAAAGTACCATTTTGCGGATATGCCAGTAAAGGCGCTCCTGATAAAGACGCACCACAGCCGAAAAGGCCTGAGCACGCTTCGGGGGCTGCCCAAGCTGCATCGCAATCTCCGATTCGGACTGGCTCATATTTTACTGTTGAATATCACTTTTAAAATTATTTCATAACAACCATCTGACATCAATTCCGGCAAATGGTTTAATTGCAAATGCAATTTTTTATCGCTTCGCTTTTATCATCCGGTCGTTGCCCGAAATATCGCGACGTAGTTCCACATTAGTAAAACCCGTTTCGTGCAACATGGCCACACATTGCTGACCAAAATCGCGATGAATTTCGAAAAACAACAAACCATTTACTTTCAACGCCGAAAATGCATATTCTGCAATTCGTCGGTAAAAAAGCAAAGGATCGTTATCGGGCACAAACAATGCCTGATGTGGTTCAAAATCGACCACGGCACTATCCATTTCTTTTTTTTCTGCCAACGGAATATAAGGCGGATTACTCACAATTACATCCCAACACGATTTTTCTTCAGGCATTTGAAGTGCATTACCCTGCAAAAAACTGATTGGCAGACTTAAAACACTTGCATTCTCCGCTGCAATTTCCAACGCTTCTGCCGAGATATCCATTGCACTCACATGCGCATTCTCAAAAACCGATTTCAGCGCGAGTGCAATGCAACCACTTCCGGTACCAATATCGAGCATATCGCACACCTTATTATTATCCACCGATTGCACAATCCATTCAATCAACTCTTCAGTTTCGGGACGGGGAATCAGCACACCGGGTTTTAGCTTTATTTGAAGTCCGTAAAACTCAGTTTCGCCCGTTACATACTGCAAAGGTTCGTGTTTTTTGAGTTTTTCCACAAAAGTATGCAGCAAATTAACCTGTTCATCAGAAAAAATTGTATTTTTGTTTACAATAATTTGTGTCGTAGTGTAACCGGTGATTTTCGAAATCAGAATTTGAGTAACAATTCGCAGTTCGCTTTCGCTAAAATGCGTCTGAAGGGATTCTCTGATATATTGAATAGACTTTTGCATGGCACAAAGATAAGAAAAACAAAAACAGTTTCGAAAAAGGACAGGAAATAATGGCTTCTACACTCTCAGATACAACGCATCAAAATACAGCAACTCACGATTTTTACATGCGCAGATGCCTGCAACTGGCCGGAATTGCGGCAGGCTACACTGCACCAAACCCTATGGTGGGTGCGCTGCTTGTGTGCGACGACAAAATCATTGGCGAAGGCTATCACCGACGTTACGGACAACCACATGCCGAACCCAACGCCATCAACAGTGTAAAAGATAAAAGTCTGCTGTCGCGCTCCACACTTTATGTAAATCTGGAACCTTGTTCGCATTTCGGGAAAACGCCACCCTGCGCTAATCTGATTGTCAATTCAGGAATTCCGCGTGTGGTTATCGGCACTTTCGACCCGAACCCCAAAGTGGCAGGACGAGGCGTAAAAATACTCGAAGATGCGGGTATAGAAGTGGTTGTGGGCATACTCGAAGAAAAATGTCGTGAATTGAATCGTCGTTTTTTTATTTATCAGGAAGAAAAAAGGCCATTCGTACTTTTAAAATGGGCACAAACATCCGATGGTTATCTCGACAGATTGCGCACCGACAACACGGAAGCACCTCTAAGCATTTCGAACGAAATCACACTGCAACTGACGCACAAAATGCGCTCCGAAAACCAATCGATTCTCGTAAGCACAAACACAGTACTGCTCGACAATCCTTCGCTTACTGTACGCAACTGGAGTGGCAAAAATCCGGTTCGCATTGCACTCGACCGACAAGGACGCATTCCCAAAAATTACAATTTACTGAACGGCAGAAATCAAACGCTTATTTTTACCGGAAATCCGGGCGAAAACGGCCACAATCTGGAATACATTCCTCATACTTTCGACGAAGATTCTTTACAAACAATGCTCAGCAGCATTTACAAAAAAGGGATTCACTCTGTATTAGTGGAAGGCGGCGCCAAACTGCTTCAAAGTTTTATCGAAGCTGGTTTGTGGGACGAAGCACACATCGAAATATCGCAACAAAAGCTCTGCAACGGTGTCAAAGCTCCGGTTCTGAATACACTTCCTGTTATTTCCGAACAAATTCAGGGACATGCATGGTTACATTTTAAGAATCCGAAACCAAATTTCAGTCAATAAAATATGAATAGCATCTTAACCATTATCTTTATTGCACTCTACGTTTACACACTGACATCCACCATTTCGGTGTTACTGCTCGAAAACCGCAACCCCGTAAAATCGCTTTCGTGGGTGCTGGTACTACTTTTTCTGCCCGGCCTCGGGCTTTTTCTGTATCTTATTTTTGGCCAGAATTTCAGAAAACAAAAAACCATTTCGAAAAAAAGTCTTCGCTTTGCCGCAAATCGTCCGCACGTAAGTTTCGACATCGACCGTCTGAATACAAACTTTATGGACAACAATCAGTTGAATCTGATTCGCCTGCTATACACCAACAGCGATGCCAAGGCTTATCCCAACAATAAAATAGATATTCTTTCGGATGGAAAAACAACTTTCGATGCCATGTTCAATGCCATTCAGAATGCAAAGAATCATATTCACATCGAATTTTTTATTTTTGGTAATGACAAAATATCCAATCAGTTACGCGAGTTGCTTATCGAAAAAGCAAGTACCGGAGTTCGCGTCCGAATGATTTATGATTACTGGGGAAGTTTCTTCCTGTCGCGATGGTATTTGCAATCGTTGCGCGAAGCCGGTGTTTATCTGCGACCTTTTTTACCCTTACGACTCCGACTTGGCCGAAGCAAAATAAACTATCGCAACCACCGTAAAATTCTGATTGTAGATGGTGAAGTAGGTTTTACAGGCGGACTGAATGTGGCCGACCGTTATATTTTCGGGAATGCCCTGGGCATGTGGCGCGATACTTTTGTGCGCTTCGAAGGCTCGGTGGTTCACGGGTTGCAACAACTTTTCCTTATGGACTGGTATTTCGTGGAACGCAAACTGATTACCGATCCCAAATACTACCCAATGCCACAGAAATTCGATACCAATCTGGCACAAATTGTCATCAGTGGCCCTGATACGCAATGGGAATCCATTATGCAGGGAATTAGCTCTGCCATAATGTCGGCTACCCGATATGTATACATTCACACGCCTTATTTTATCCCTAACGATGTGGTCGAAAACTGTATTCAAATGTCGGCTATGAGTGGTGTGGATGTGCGCATCATGATTCCGGCCCGCTCCGATTCCCGATTGTCCGACGCCTGTACTTTTAGTTATATGGGACGACTGCTCGAAGCCGGAGTAAAAGTTTATCGCTACACTGAGGGATTTCTGCACAGCAAAGCCATTGTAATCGATGACTTTATCTCCATTGTAGGTTCGGCCAATCTCGACGAACGCAGTTTCAATCAGAACTTTGAGGCAAACGCCTTTATTTATGAAGAAAAAACGGCCTATCGACTGAAGGAACTCTTTTTCCGCGACATGCAAAATTGCGAGGAGCTAACCCTCGAAGCATGGACAAACCGTCGCCGCCGTCAGAAACTTAAAGAATCGTTTGCCCGGCTCTTCAGTCCGCTTATGTAAATACAAACAACGCCTTTGGACGATTTCCAAAGGCGCTGTATATTCAATCAAACATCTAATTGTCTATTTTGTATCCACATGCTTTTCAGCATGATACGACGAACGCACAAACGGTCCGCTTTCCACATGCTTAAAGCCTTTAGCCAAAGCTATTTCACGATATTCCTTAAATTTATCAGGATGAATATATTCGCTCACAACAACATGTTTGCGCGAAGGTTGCATATACTGACCAATGGTTAGCACGCGACAGTCGTGAGCCAATGCATCGTCCATTAATTCAAGCACTTCCTGTTCTGTTTCGCCAAGGCCGAGCATAATTCCGGTTTTGGCCACAATGCCACGCGACGCAATGTACTGAAGCACTTTCAGACTCACATCATATTTAGCACGTGTGCGGATTTCGGGAGTAAGGCGACGCACAGTTTCCAGATTATGCGAAATAATATCGGGTCGTTCGGCCACTACAAGTTCTATCAGTTCCTCTTTTCCCTGAAAATCGGGAATCAGCACTTCGAGCGTGGTTCCGGGGTTTACTTCCTTCACTTTCCTTATGGTTTCGGCCCAGTGATTCGCACCCTGATCCTTTAAATCGTCGCGATCGACCGATGTAATCACCGCATGTTTCAGTTTCATAAGTCGAATCGACTCAGCCACATTTGCAGGCTCCTTAGGATTAAGAGGCAGCGGTCGGCCTGTAATTGTATTACAGAATTTGCACGAACGCGTACAAATATCACCACCAATCATCAGGGTGGCAGTACCGCGACTCCAGCATTCACTCTGATTCGGACAGCGTCCACTTGTACATATAGTATTCAGTCCATGCTGTTTAATCACATGACTCACATTGGAGTACTCCGATTCGCTGTAAAATTTATTTCGTAACCACTCTGGTTTTCTGAGATATGTCATTTTTATCAATAATTTTTGGTTTGCAAATATAATTATTAAAATGCAGAATACTGATCCGGAACACTTATTATTTATCCGGAATCGTCTTCGTTTCGGGCATGTAAAACACTAAACAAATCTTTTTGGAAAATGTAAGTTAATAAATTTCCCAAAACCCAATAAAATCCATTTGTAATAAAAAAACGCGAAATCATATACGTTCAACATTGATTATTTTCAGAAATGAATTCATCAGCGTTTTGCTGCTTGTACACACAAAAAAAATATTTTCATTTAATAATAAACTTATACTTTACAACTTAAACAGTGCTTTATAATTACATATTATTACTTTAAACAGATTTTTCGAAAAGGCAGATTCAAAACAGGCTATTTTCATTACAAACCGAATTTTAAGTATACTGATTTAGAGAAAAATAAATTACGGAAAAATTTCTTTAATTCGAAAATCAGTATTATATTTGCAGGGAATTCAATTACGGAAATTTTTCTTTAATTAAATTCACATTTCAATGAAAGGACATCGGTTTTAACGGCAAAAAACCGGTGAGGTAAAAGACAACAAACTCACTATTATTTTAAACAAAACAATGAAAGAAATTAAATTCAGTCTCGTGTATCGCGACATGTGGCAATCGTCAGGAAAGTACGTACCACGCAAAGACCAATTAGAAAAAATCGCTCCTGTGATTATCGAAATGGGCTGTTTTGCAAGAGTTGAAACCAACGGAGGCGCTTCGGAGCAGGTTAATTTGTTATTTGGTGAGAATCCAAACGACGCCGTTCGTACATTTACCAAACCTTTCAACAAAGCCGGAATTCAAACACACATGCTCGACCGCGGACTGAACGGTTTGCGCATGAACCCGGTTCCTGCCGATGTACGCGAACTTATGTACAAAGTAAAAAAAGCTCAGGGCGTGGACATTACGCGTATTTTTTGCGGGCTGAACGATGTACGTAATATTATTCCATCCATCAGATATGCCAAAGCTGCCGGAATGATTGCGCAGGCTACCATGTGTATCACTTATTCCGAAGTTCATAATGTAGAGTATTATGTAAACATGTCGGAACAACTAATTGCAGCCGGAGCCGAAGAAATCTGTCTGAAAGACATGGCTGGTGTGGGTCGCCCCGAAATGTTGGGAAAAATTGTGCGTTCAATCAAAACCAACCATCCTGATATTATCGTTCAGTATCACGGACACTCTGGCCCGGGATTCTCAATGGCTTCAATGCTCGAAGTGGCAAAAGCCGGCGCGGATTATCTCGACGTAGCTATGGAACCACTTTCGTGGGGAATGGTGCACCCCGATGTGATTTCGGTGCAGGCGATGCTCAAAGATGCAGGATTTAAAGTTCCCGAAATCAACATGAGCGCATATATGGAAGCTCGCAGACTTTCACAAAGCTTTATCGACGACTTTTTAGGTTACTTTATCGACGATCGCAACAAACTTATGACTTCGTTGCTGGTTGGTTGCGGACTTCCCGGTGGTATGATGGGTTCGCTTATGGCCGACCTGAAAGGCGTTCACGCTGGCATCAATTCATATCTGAAAAACAATAACAAAAAAGAACTCAGCACTGACGAATTGCTCGTAATGCTTTTCGACGAAGTAAAATACATATGGCCAAAACTTGGTAATCCTCCATTAGTAACTCCATTCAGCCAGTATGTAAAAAACATTGCGCTGATGAACGTTATGTTTATGGTGAAAGGTGAACCACGCTGGACAATGATCGATAAAAACTCATGGGATATGATTTTGGGGAAAGCCGGTAAACTTCCGGGTAAACTCGATCAGGAAATTATTGATCTGGCCAAAAAGAATAATTTTGAATTCTACGAAGGCAATCCACAGGACAACTATCCGAACGAACTCGACCGTTTTATCAAAGAAATGGCCGAAAACGGTTGGGATCGTGGTCAGGACGACGAAGAACTCTTCGAATTTGCCATGCACGAAAAACAATATCGCGATTTCAAATCGGGCGAAGCAAAAAAACGCTTCAACGCCGAACTGGAAGCAGCAATAAAAGAAAAATACAGCAAAACTCAAACAGCAGTTCCTGATATTCGTCAATTGAAATATCCGAATGCTGAGCCTGTGGTAGCCCCTATATCGGGACGTATAATTTGGGAACTTGACTATACCGATCGTTCGATGGAACCTGTACATGGTAAGCTTTTCAAAGAATCGGAAACTCTTTGTACATTGCAAACCCGCTATGGACTCGAACATATCAGCAGTTTCTGCACTGGTCGTGTGGTAGCTGTGGAAAAACGCCAGGGCGAAATTGTACAAAAAGGCGAAGTAATTGCTTATATCGAAAAGAAATAATCAGCTCTATTTTGCAATAAATCAATATCAAATCAATTTCAAGGTCTGAAAACATTATGTTTTCAGACCTTTTGATTTGCAGGATTAAAACTTTTAAGTATCTTTGCACCCGCAATGCGCACCATGCGGCTGTGGCGTAATTGGTAGCCGCGCCAGACTTAGGATCTGGTGCCGAGAGGCGTGGGGGTTCGAGTCCCTTCAGCCGCACGAAAAACTCTGCAATCGCTTGATTGCAGAGTTTTTTCATTTTAAAAACACATGTAACTATTCCCTGAAATATGGTACTGATTAAAGAAGTGAGAGGTTTCAAACCTCAGATCGGCGAAGATTGCTATCTGGCCGAAAACGCAACAATTGTTGGCGATGTGATATTGGGCAAAGGCTGTAGCGTATGGTTCAACGCCGTATTACGCGGCGATGTAAATTCCATTCGTATCGGAAATCATGTGAACATTCAGGATGGCTCGGTGCTTCATACACTTTACGAAAAATCAACAGTGGAAATTGGTGATTATGTTTCGATTGGTCACAATGTAACTGTACACGGAGCCAAAATCGACAACTATGCACTAATAGGCATGGGCGCCACTTTGCTCGACTATGCCGAAATTGGCGAAGGCGCCATTATAGCTGCCGGTGCTTTGGTGTTGAGCAATACAAAAGTTCCTCCTTACACGCTTTGGGCCGGCGTTCCTGCAAAGTTTATCAAAGAAGTGGAACCCGAAAAAACCAACGAAATGAATCGACGGATTGCGCACAATTACGCCATGTATTCCGGCTGGTTTAAGGACGAAGATAACAAGGAAAAATAATTCTTCCCCCTGATTATTTCAGATTCGATTTATTGAAAACTCCGGCAGGAATAGCTCCGTCAAACTGAATGCTAACCACAGTCATTTTGGTACCTTTTCCTTCTTTGAGCATGTCCTTATATGTCATTTCCATCGGAAACCAGCGACTCTGCATTTTTTGCACATTGCCCAGCGTTGTTCTTTTGAGCAATTTTCCACTCTTGGCAAAAAGATCCATTTTGAGTGGCACAAATCTTTCCTGATCGACCCAGATTTTCTGACTGTGATAATTTACATTTTCCTTAATTGCAGTGAGTGTTACAACCCAACACTTACGGTCTTCTATCATCTCCTCAGATGTCACCTCGGCCTTGTAACGTTCCAAAAGCGGACTATCACTCATCATATCTTCGTACGACATATCGCTACCCATTACCGACTGACGAAGCATGTGACCTGAAATCTGCATAACCCTGTCGGTTGAAGGCGAGAAAATCCAGAGTTGATTTTCGAGTTTCAGCATTTTTGTACCTTTCTCACGCGCAGGCGAGAGGTATTCGGTATAAGCTTTCTGCTCTCCTTCTATCCACGATTTAGATTCGAGTGTTCGTACAGATCGTCCTCCCTGAATTTCCATTTTCGAAGTCATTATCCTGGTCTTCGACGACATATTCCGGTCAACTTTATCCAGAATTGATTTTCCTGAAGGATAATTCTGAGCAGATAATGAAAATGCTATAAAGAGCAAAAAGATTGCTCCGCTATCCCTTAACGCGAATAAGGTTCGTATTTTAGATGAGTTCATAAAATCGTAAATTGTAAATGAATAAATTGTAAATATCTTAGTTAGTTCTCCAACTCTTTAAACAAGCTGGCTGTCTGACGTTTATAAATCCCCACACCTGCCAGCATAGCACCAATCACAGTAGATAACACTCCGGGAATAATTCCGATCCAGTAAGTGGTAGTACTTATCTGCGAACGAAAAACAGTGGGAAGCATCATTTGTGTATTTTGCATCATGTCGCTAACATCAATTCCGTATTTTTGCATAAGCCAACTAAAAAACAAACCAATGGCTGTGCCAATAAACGAGCCCACCAACCCTATAAAAAGAGCTTCAACTATAAGTGAGCGATAAATTTCGTGCTTACTTTCACCAATTGCCAAACGCAGCCCAAATTCGCCATAACGCCTTAAACCGCCCACCAATCCGGTATTCCACAACACTACCGACATGGCAATAATAAAAATAAATATCACCAGAAACTGAGCATTTTCAGAATAAGCAATCATAAAATCCATCCCTCCTACTCCGCTCATGGGCGCCATAGTAAGCGAAAATTTATCTTGAGTATCTGTGTTTTTGCTATTGAAATTTGCAGCCAGCGCTTCAGCACGACTATTATCGTAATGCGAATCGCTGAAAAAGCCCAAAATTTCGCCTGCTGCATTTTCCATATTCAATGCAAAACGGACATCATTAATATCAGCCACAATCATTCCTCTGTCGAGCGCTTCGGTGCCAAAATGCAGCAATCCGCTGATACGAAAATTGTACATGGCCATTTCTCCATACATCGAAGCAGACATCAGGGTTACCTGGTCGCCAACCACGAGTTTCATTTTTCGCGCCAGTTCTTTGGTAATTAGGGCTTCGCCCTGCTTTTGCGGGAAGTCACCTTCTATTAGTTTGGTTTGCAGATCCATGCGCTGAATTTCATCGGAACTATTCAGCAAATGTATCCCCATGCCCAGCACATTTCCCTGCGAGCGGGTATTTCCGAGCGAATCAGGCGCATCCAACAAACCTCCGAACTGAATGCGGTCGGTCCATATCATATCAGGAAAATCTGTACGCAACATTTCGAGTGTGTTATCCACTTCGAGCATGGCATAGTCATTGGGCATTTGCGACAAATTTTCACGATAGGCCGTGGTCATCACTTTCACATGACCCGAACTGAAACGTGCAGTAGACTCAATACTGTCGCTAAAAATTCCACTCATGTAAGCTTCGAGAAACACAGTCATCATAACGCCCACTGTAACCACAATAATGGGCAATAAACTCCGGCTTTTATCCCGGATAAGTCCTTTAAAAAGGAAACTACCCCCAACCCCTAAAGGGGGGGTAGAGTTAGTTTCGTCAATATTGTTCATAATCATAATTTAAAATTTTAACGATCGATGCATTTATCATTCCCCTTTAGGGATTAGGGGTTTATATAGCTTTTCCTCTGATAGCTTCGGTTGGATTCATCTTTGCAATTTTCCGCGCTGGTAAATAACTCACCACAGCAGTTATTACAATGATAAACAACATTGTACCGAACACCAAGCCGGGAGTCACCGAAGCATACATAGTGTCACCCATTGCCACTCCGATTTCGCTGGCATCCATATTAAACGAAATACCTTTGTTGCTCATATACCACAAAAGAGGAGTTCCCCAGACAGCTCCCACCACAAATGAAAGCAGAGCATTGAAAGTTCCTTCAAGCGTAAAATGCCACATAACCTGTCGCGGCGTCATGCCCATTGCCACCAGCGTTCCAATTTCGCGTTGACGCCGGAATATCGACAAAGTCTGTGTGTCGAAAATGGCCAGCATAGCCAGCAACAGAAAAATCACGTATAGAAGGCTTGTGCCCATCGACTTTGTTTTAACCAGCAACATAGTAGAAGCTGTCAGATCTTCAACGGATATAAAACTCCAGCCGGTTACTTGCTTTGCCTCAATTTCAGGCGATTTTATGAGCAAATGAGCAGCATTTTCGCGCAAAGTCATCGATTGCAGTTTGTCGAGTGGCAACCAGAGCGAACCATTATCGACCGAAGGTACAGAAGTTTTAAAAATTCCGGCCACACGAATATCAGCCGCTTCGAAAGTTCCGTTTTTATCGCGCCAGCGCAATGTGAGCACATCATTCAGCTTCAAACCAGTCTGTCGGGCCATATAAGCACCCAGAATTACAGGAATTTCAGATTCATTGTCATTGACTGCAAGTAATTCTGTTGGTATTTTCAGCAATTTTTGGTCGGGGCGGATACCGCGCAACAACACGCCCATCATACGTCCACCGGGATAAATACTTGCCTGACTGATAAGCACAGGTTCAAGATTTTGCGAGTTTACATCACCTTGCAGCCGAGCCGGAATAGCCACCGCACTCGAGTCGAGGCTGAACGGATCGTAAGGATCATAACCCTCCTGCCAATACTGCCCATCGGCAATTTCCCAACGCACAGTATCTTCCACTGCCTGCTCGCTCCAGCCTTTCAATACGCCCTGAAGCAAAATAATCAGCACAAACGAAACCGAAAGCACCGACACATTCAGCCATGTTTTCAGACCGTTACCAATCAGACTTTTAAAGGCTGTTTTAAACAAAAACAGGCCACCTTTACCCCCAAGCCCTGAAGGGGAGTCGATGTTTGTTTTTTTTATATTATTACCCCCGGCCCCTAAAGGGGAGTAAGAGTTAGTTTTGCCTATATTATTCATAATCAAATTTTTAGAAATAAAAAAAAGACACATTTACTATTTCCCATTAGGGGTTAGGGGCTGTTTTCACAGTATCTTCCACCACTTTGCCATCCTGCAAGCGGATAATACGTTTCAGATAACCAATCACTTTCTCGTCGTGTGTAGCAAAAAGAAATGATGTTTTCAGTTCCTCATTGAGTCGAAGCATGGTCTGAAGAATATTGTGCGAATTTACCGAATCGAGGTTGGCAGTTGGTTCGTCGGCCAATACCAGCAAAGGGCGTTTTACCATTGCACGCGCAATAGCTACCCGCTGACATTCGCCACCCGATAGTTGTGCCGGACGCGAATTCACTTTATCCGAAAGCCCAACCCATTCGAGTGTTTCCAGCACACGTTTCTTTCGCTCACTGGCCGACACACCAAGCAGTAAAAGCGGAAATTCCACATTTTCGAACACGGTATAAACAGGAAGCAAATTATAATTCTGAAAAATAAAGCCCAGCTCTTGCTTACGCAGAGCCGCTGCCTGTCGGGGCTTGAGATTTTCAACATTGCGCGATAAAACGACCACTTCGCCCCCGGTAGGCATATCGAGCGAGCCGATGATATTGAGCAAAGTTGTTTTTCCCGATCCGCTCGGTCCAACGAGACCGGCAAATTCGCCTTCGCCGAAACTCAGGTTGATACCATTGAGCGCAGTAAAGAATCCTGACCCGACAGGAAATTTCTTTACCAGATTTTTCACTTCTACAATTGTATTCATAATCGACATGATTTTTTAATTCGTTTCTATTCTGTCAAACTCAATTATTTTCAAAAGTTATAACTGCACATCAACTGGAAGCCCTTTCCTGCAAAAAGATTACGATTTCCAGACTGAAATCCAATCATTTGAGCATTTTCAGGATTTATAAAAGCAATAATATACACGCTCCAGTTATCGTAATTACGACTCCAACTCGCATAATTGAACAACTGATTACCAATAGGTTCGTAAAACAACATCAGCGACACATTGTCCATTACAGTCAGTGGATATGTAAACATACTTCCTGCTAGTTGCAAGGCTGTTCCGCCGGTCAGAAAATTTTCACCGGCATGATAGCGGAGATATTCAATCGTCATTCCCAAACCATTCCCAACAGAAAAAGTATAATCCATTCCCAGATTCCACATGTCCTGAAAACGGGGAACCATAATATTATTTTTCTGCGTAATAGTGGTTGAATTTTCGAACCAGATACCTGCTCCCACATCCCATTTACCATCCAATCCAATACGGGATTCATTCAGAAGTTGAAGATCATTAGATTGCGACGACAACAAATTCCTTGCTTTTACTTTACGGTGATGCGTACTAAGTGCAATTTCGCCATTCAAAAAAGGTGTTTCCACTCTCCCACCCACTTCGGGCATCCATTTTTCAGAACCATATAACTCCCAGCCTTTGCGGTCATCGTTAGCCATCAATCCCCAGGCCCAAATATTAGCATTATTTTCGAAGAAATATTTTGCAAGCAGCCCATAAACGCCATCGGTAAGTTGCAGAGGATCGCGCACATCCATGCCATCGAACCACATCAGGGGACGAAACATTCGCGCCTGACCAAAATTAATTTTCTGCAAACCTGCCCTCAACTCAAAATTCTGCTTACTGTATCGCAACCAAACCCGATAAGGCTTTATCCGACCAGTAAGTGTGTCCATTTTGAAATTTTGAAAATCAGCATTTCCAAAAATATTCATGGAAGCTTCAGCATTCAAAACAGCACCCGATGATAAACTCTGCTTCCATGTGAGCGCAGGAACAAACCGGGCACCCGGCTGCCAGAAAACCGGATTATCCATTTGTACCGTTGCCCAACCCACTACCTGTCCGTTGAAGCGAAGTGATTTCTGCGCGTCGCTTTGCGAAAAACAAAGTACACAAACCGCGCTCAAAATCAGCCAGCCATATATTCGTTTTGTTATCATCACTGCTCAGGTTTCATAACACCATAAATCATCAATTCAGAAATTTGTCGCACCATGCTCTCCGAGTCGGGAAACATGGCTAACGCTTCAGGGGTTGAGCATATTTCGAGTTGTTTTTGCATATTCCAAAGCAGAAAATCGAGATTCAAGCCAGGATTCATTTCGCCATTTTGTTGCGCATTCGTAAAAAACTCACGCGTAAGCTTCAGCGATTTTCCAACCACAGTATTCAGATATTCGAGCAATTCAGCAGAATCAGGATGCAAAAAATCGTTGATAAACTCCATTGAGAACTCTTTGTTCATCTCAAATTTCAGCAAAAGCAACATATTCATTTTTTCGGAAAACGATTTCTCAGTATCAGCTACAAGCACTGCAAATACGTCCAGCATTTCGTTAGTGAGCGATTCGAGTATCGAAAGCACCAAAGCCTGTTTGTTAGGGTAATAGGTATAGAAAGTCTTACGACTGACTGCTGCTTTTTTGCAAATCTCGTCGATACTAACTTTTTTGAACCCATGTTTCCAGAATAATTCTTTGGCTGTGGCTTCTGTTTTTTCTTTTTTAGTCATAACAAAGGTAACATTTAAGGAACAAAGTTACATTTTTTATTTATAAAACAATATTTTGTAACCCAAAATTTCGACAACCAACCACATTTAACAACAAATCTGTTTTGCTGGATAATAATTTCCATTCAAAAATAAAGTCATAAAAAGTTGGTTGAATGCACTAATAGTTATAAATTTGTAAGCATCAGAAACCGGATAAAATATTCAGTTTCACAAAAAGAATGAATATAATGAAAAAAGAATACAGTTTCGAGGAGCTACTTCACAAAGCAGCTTCATATTGCTCAATTTCAGAACATTGCATTTCAGACGTAGATGACAAACTCACTGCATGGGGAATGACTGAAGATAAAAAGCATAAGATAATTGACAAATTGATAAAAGATGATTTTATCAACGAGAAACGTTACTGTATTGCTTTTACAAAGGATAAATTCCATTTCAACAAATGGGGTAAGATAAAAATTTCGTACAGTCTGAAACAGAAAGGTCTGGATTCGAAGCTGATTGACATGGCTCTGAAAACCATCGACGAAGGAGAATACGAAGAAATGCTGGCTGTTTTGCTCAAGAATAAACTCAAAACCATTAAGTGGGAATACGAATACGAAAAAATGGGCAAACTGTTTAACTTTGCCCAGAGTCGTGGTTTTGAAAGTAATGTGATTGACAGAGTAATTCGAACGCTGAAAGATTAAACTAATCGAATGACAGATAAGGAGCAAGCTTTACAAGTACCTGCTCATCAATCTCGTCTATTTGCTTTAAATCGTGCACACTCTTTAGTTTTCCCTCTTTCCGGCGCAATTCGTAAATGGCTTTTGCCTGGTAAAAGCTCAGATAAGGATGATTTTTGAGCTTATCGACAGAGGCCGTGTTTACCTGTATTTTCTGAACCAGACCCGTATTCACCCTGAACGAATCTTTGATTTTCAGATAATTCTCTTCGCGCATGCCATATACATCGCGCAACTGTTCCACTGATACAAATCCGCCGGCCTGCATACGAAATCGCACAATGCCGCGCGCCAAAAACCGCCCTACTCCCTTTACCTGCATAAGCAAAGTGGTATCGGCCGTATTTAGCTCCACTACAATATTCTCCACCTTTTGAACTGCTATTTGTTTTGCAGAATCGGATCGCAACGCTGTTTCAGAAGATTTTATGGAAATATAGGGTTCGAGCTCGCTGAATTTTTCGGCACTGATGCCATACACTTTCGAGAAACTTTCGGGCGTGCGAAACTGTGCACCTTTAGCTCTGAATTTCAGAATATTGGCAGCCACATAAGGTTTCAGGCCGAGTTTCACAAAAGTAGTGGAGTCGGCTGTATTGGGGTCGAACGGGAAAAGTGAATACGCAGTTGGCTTCTCACCGAAATCGCGGAAAGCATAATTTGAACGAAACCGCGACTCGTATTCCTGCTGACGTGTTACCGCCCGCAGGCTATCGAGCGAGCGTAAATTTAACCTGAAAGCCTGCATTTCAGCCTGTACTTCGGCTGTGGGTTCAGGATTGGGAGATATTATCCGGGGCAAAAACACATTGAGCACCACCACAAACAAAATCAACAAAATAAGCACTACAATACCTGTTCGTTGCCCTTTGGAAAAATAAAAGAAATCTTTCCACATGGCATTTTCAAGATTAAAGATTTAAGGAAAGAGAGGTTTTTCAGACTTCGTAATCGACACAAGCCCTATCGGTTTTCACTTTAGCGATATAGGCAGCAACGCGTTTGTGTTCAGGGTGCACCTGATAAGCGTCGAGATCAGCCATTGAAGCAAATTCGGTGTAGAGCGAAATATCGAAATTTCCGGCAGGTGCTTCGGGATGATTGATTCCGACCTCGATGGTGATAATCTGTGGAATAAGATTTTTCAAAGCCTCGAGTTCAGCTTTGATATAGGCCGCATTTTCGGCTTTCGATTTAGCTTCGGCGTTTTCGGCCAGATTAAAAAACACAATATGTTTAATCATAACTACTTGACATTTATCTCATTGTTCAATACATACTGAACAATAAGTTATTTGCGAATTAATTTATAGCTTTTATTATTTATACGTAAAAAATAAATTCCCTGTCGCGTAGGAATCAGAAAACGCCCCTGCACTAAATTGCCCTGCCATACCACCTCGCCGGTGAGCGAGAAAAGCTTTACTTTACCGGCAGGCTCTTTCAGATTCAGAAAAATGCCTTCGTTGGCACTGTAATAAGTAATTCCCTCAGCAAGCGTAATTACATTGGCATTGGGAGGAATAGGCGTATCGTTGTCGGGTTTTACCCAGTTACCTTCAGTTTTGGTCACAGGCGTACGCTGGTCGCCAGGATTCCGGTTATCGGCTCTGAGCGACAGCAAAGTCAGCAGACAAAAAATTAAAAGTAACAGACGATTCATACCTGAAAGAATTAAAAAAGCATTTTATAAAATCAAAGATAGTGTATTATAATGAAATTCAACACTCATATTTCCAAATCGATTATATTTCAGAGTTCGCTCCGCATTCGCTTCGGGTAGTCGATAGTATAATGTAAACCACGACTTTCTTTGCGGCGAAGTGCATGTTTTATAATCAGATAAGCCACGCTTATAACATTACGCAATTCGCATATTTCACGAGACACCACCGAACGTTCGAACAAATCCTCAGTTTCACGATAGAGTATTTCCAAACGACTCATGGCACGTTTTAAACGCAAATTGGAACGCACAATTCCTACGTAAGTACTCATTATCTGTTCCACTTCGCGGAAACTCTGAGTAATAAGCACCAACTCTTCGGGCAGCGATGTTCCTTCGTCGTTCCAGGCCGGAATAAATTCGTTAAACTCAATTTCCTTCAGGCGCGGAATAGCATCTTTCACAGCAGCATCAGCATATACAATAGCTTCGAGCAGTGAGTTCGATGCTAGGCGATTGGCTCCGTGCAATCCTGTACACGAACATTCGCCCGCAGCATAAAGCTGACCTATCGATGTTTTTCCATTCAAATCAACAACTATGCCACCACACAAGTAATGCTGGGTAGGCGACACAGGAATCATATCTTTTGTGATATCAATGCCCAATTCGAGACATTTTTTATAAATATTGGGAAAATGCAGCTTCGTTTCTTCAGGATCTTTGTGCCTTACATCGAGGTACACAAATTCGTGACCACGTATTTTCATTTCGTTATCAATAGCCCGGGCCACAATATCGCGTGGAGCCAGCGAGCCACGTTCGTCGTATTTCTGCATAAACTCACGTCCATCTTTGCAACGAAGCACAGCCCCATAACCACGTATAGCTTCGGTAATAAGATAAGTGGGACGCTCGCCCGGATGATAAAGTGCAGTGGGATGAAACTGTACAAATTCCATATCCTGAATGACACCACGCGCACGATGCACCATAGCTATTCCATCGCCGGTAGAAATGGCCGGATTGGTAGTGGTTGAATACACGCTTCCGATACCTCCGGTAGCCAAAAGTGTAATTTTCGAGAGAAAAGTATGAATATGATTGCTTTGCTCATCGAGCACATAAGCTCCGTAACATTCTACGCCGGGCGTGTGCTGCGTAACCACATCGCCCAAATGGTGCTGCGTGAGAATTTCGATGGCGAAAGAATGTTCGAAAATCTCAATATTTTTGTGGTTACGCACTTCACGCACAAGACTTTGCTGAATTTCGAAACCCGTATTATCTTTGTGATGTAAAATACGATGTTCCGAATGCCCGCCCTCGCGGTGAAGATCGAAAAGTCCGTCCTCACGTTTATCGAAATCCACTCCCCAACGGAGCAATTCCTCAATCTGAGCCGGAGCCTCACGAATCACTTTTTCAACAGCTTCAAGATTGCAATGCCCATCGCCTGCAATAAGTGTATCCTGAATATGTTTTTCGAAATTATCGGGCTCATACATTACCGAAGCAATGCCACCCTGCGCATATGAAGTGTTCGATTCGTCGAGCGTTGTTTTGCACAGTAAAGCCACTTTGCCATAAGGAGCAGCTTTCAGCGCATAACTGATACCCGCTATTCCACTACCAATGACCAAAAAATCAAACTTACGTGTCATTTTTTTATTTTTTTGGGAGCAAAGACAAAAGATCAAAGACAAAAGACATTTGACTTTAGACGTTTGACTTCAAAATATCTTCGCTAAATCTCTTTAATATATACCCGTCGTTTTTTATGATTTACATATTCGAAACTACCCCACTGCGACGACATTCGCGTATTGGTTTCGAGTTCCGGATTCGACTCAGCAAATTTATAACCGTTTTTGGCACTGTTCACCATCAACTCAGCAAACACAAGCGAGTTTACGCCTTTGTTTTGATAATCGGGATGCACAGCCATAAGATACAAATCGAGCAAATCGTTTTTACGCAGCGCATTGAGCATATAAAACCAACCCAAAGGGAACAAACGACCTTTTGCTTTTTGAAGCGCTTTGGTAAAACTGGGCATTGCTATTCCCAATGCCACCACATCATCTTTTTCGTCGACCACAATAGAAATTGTATCGAGTCGAAAAAAGCTGAAATACAATTTTATATAGAAATGAATCTGGGCATCATTCAGCCTTGTAAAACCATACAAATCTTTATAACAAACATTCAGCAGTTCAAAAATTTTAAGTGCATAATTGTCCACCACCTCTTTTCGTGATTTGAACTTTTTATTCTGTAAATTAAATTTCTGACGTACAATATCAGCAATTCTGAAATACTTTTCAGGAAAAACCTCCGGAATAGTAATCAGATACTCTTTCCAGTCCACATCTTTCCTAAACCCGTATTTTTCGATATGTGCAGGGTAATATGGATAATTATAAATAGTCGCCAGCGTTCCCAGACGATCAAAGCCTTCAATCAGCAAACCTTCGTGATCGAAATCGGTAAAGCCCAAAGGCCCATGAATGGCAGTCATACCTTTGCCTTTTGCCCATTGAATGGCTGCATCGAACAAAGCACGCGACACTTCCTCATCGTCGATAAAATCGACCCAACCAAAACGCGCATTCTTCTGATTCCAGGTTTCGTTGGCTTTCAGGTTAATAATAGCAGCGATACGCCCCACAATTTTCGATTCGCGATAAGCAAGAAACAGCGCTGTTTCGCAAAACTCGAGCGCAGGATTACTACCTTTCGACAAATTCAACAAATCATCCATCATCAAAGGAGGAGCAGCGTACTCACAATCCTTATACAGGTTAACACCAAACCAAATAAACTTCTTCAAGTCCTGTTTTGTACTAACCTCCCTAATTTCAACACCCATAAATATACTATTAATATTTTATCTGATTCTCTGATTTTGGCTTGTAAAATAACATAAAAAAAGTGCTACAGCCAACTAATCAAAGTTTTTTTTGCTCACTAAACTCCTAAATCACTAATTTTCAAGCATCACTTCCACTCACAATCGCTTTCCTTTTATACAAAAACAACAGTAAAAAAGTCACCGAAACTGCGATGCTAATGTACACTGCTACATTTAATTTCAAACCAAAACCTTCTGGCGCAGTTAGTATGTAACTTACACTCACAACCGTCATAAACAATGCCGGCAACAACGATATACCATAGAATTTCCCTTTGCGACTCAGGTAAACTGTTACAGCCCACAGCGTGAACACAGCCAGCGTTTGATTGCACCAGGCAAAATATCGCCACAGCACATCGAAATTCATTTGGAGAAGAATAAAGGTAAGTATGAATAGTGGAATAGAAATAATCAATCTGTTTTTGAGCGATTTCTGATCAAATTTCAAAAAATCAGCCGCAATCAGTCGCGCCGATCGCAAAGCAGTATCGCCCGAAGTAAGCGGTGCGGCAATTACGCCTAACATGGCCAGAAATCCGCCAAAAACGCCCAGCCATGAATGCGCTATCTGATCTACTATCACCGCAGGCTTATTCACTGTGGCCGGCAACGAAGCTACAAACTGTTGTAATTCCTCCACCGAACCATAAAATGACGATGCTGCGGCTGCCCAAATCAGTGCCACAATACCTTCGGCCACCATGCTTCCGTAAAAAATGCGGCGACCCAGATTTTCGTTCTGAATACAACGGGCCATAAGAGGCGATTGCGTGGCATGAAAACCAGAAATGGCTCCACAGGCAATCGAAACAAACATAATCGGAAAAATGGGTAAACCGGCAGGATGCTGATTTGCAAAACCTTCAGTAAATTCAGGAATTGGCGCACGGTTTACAAACATTGCAACCATAATGCCCACGGCCATAAACAGCAATGCAAATCCAAAAACCGGATAAATTTTGCCAATCAACTTATCGATAGGCAGCAGCGTAGCCAGTATGTAATATGCAAATACAATTACTATCCACCAGGTCTGACTCATAAAACCTTTGGTCATTCCGGCCAGAAGACCTGCAGGCCCCGACACAAAAACCGCGCCCACCAAAACCATTAGCACAAGCGAAAATACACGCATAAATTGCTTCACAGGCTTTCCCAGTTCGTTTCCCACCAACTCGGGCTGACTTGCACCATTCATTCGAACAGACATCATTCCTGAAAAGTAATCGTGTACCGCACCGGCAAAAATTGTCCCGAACACAATCCACAAAAAAGCAGCCTGTCCGAACATAACGCCCATAATAGCTCCGAAAATCGGACCTAAACCGGCAATATTTAAAAACTGAATAAGGAACACGCGCCACCAGGGAAGGGGCACATAATCGACACCATCGGGATTGACGAGCGCCGGCGTAGGTCGTGCTGCATTCATTCCGAAAACTTTTTCAGAAATTCGGCCATACACAAAATAGCCGACAATAAGCAATGCTACTGAGAGAATAAAACTATACATAACCTCAGATTTTAAGGTTGATGAATGCCCGGAAATAAAAAACACTCCCGTTTATCAGGAGTGTTTTTTTGAGTGGGCCCAGCTGGGCTTGAACCAGCGACCCCCTGATTATGAGTCAGGTGCTACTAACCAACTGAGCTATAGGCCCGGCATTTGCATTAATTTTTGTATCTTTGCAAAGCGATTGCAAAAGTAATAAATTTTGCCAATCTACAAAAACTAAAACAGAAAATTTTCGCTGATGGAGCAATTTAAAAATATCAAAACACTTATTTTCGACTTCGGCGGTGTGCTTATCAATCTCGATCTGGCAGCCTGCATACGCAAAATCAATGAGTTAGGCATTAGCAACGTAGAACAATATCTGAGCAACTACGGACAGGCAGGTTTCTTCCTGAAATTTGAAAAAGGTGAGATCGACATACCCCAATTCCGCAACGAAATACGGAAACTAAGCACAAAAACCATTACCGACAGCCAAATTGATGAGGCATGGTGCGAATTTCTGCAGGACATTCCGCAGGAAAAACTCGACATAGTTGAAGAACTACGACAAAAATACCGCATCGTCATGCTTAGCAACACCAACCCGCTACATATCGAAGTGAGCGCAGCCGGTGAATTTGCAAAACGCGGAAAAACCATTCACGATTACTTCGACAAATGCTACCTGTCGTACGAAATGAAAATGACCAAACCCGACCCGGAAATTTTCAAAACGCTCTTGCAACAAGAAGGCGAAACTCCTGAAAGCTTTCTGTTTCTGGACGATGGTCCAAAAAACATTGCCACCGCCGAAGCTCTCGGCATCCGCAGTATCCTGATTGACCCCGGCGAAAAACTTGATTTCCTGCTGAATATATCTGAGTAAACATTTGCTTTATTCCTTTTCGTACCACCTACAAGGCTGTATCAAATGAAAGTTGAACACAAATTTAGCTACGCTGACCGTTGGTTCACAAAAAATTCATTGATATAGCCTCAAATCCCACGCACAATTTTCAAACAATGTTTTTCGCAGAATTTGTTTGTTAAACAGAAAACTATCATTAACTTTGGCGCAATTCACAATTTGCCCGGAGACACTGTTTGTGAGCGAATTAAACACTAAACAAATATGACAGAATTTTGGGAGTCGAGTTTTAAAGATAAACAGGAAATGTGGGGATGGGAACCTGCCGATTCAACTATTGACACTTTAGAGTTATTTAAAAATCAGGGAATAACCAAGATACTAATTCCGGGTTTTGGCTATGGCAGAAATGCCCGAATTTTCAGCGATAATGGCTTTCAGGTTACCGGCATTGAAATATCCGAAACAGCAATTGAAATTGCCCGTAAGTATTTTGAAGAAACAGTAAACATACATCATGGCCCGGTCAGCTCCATGCCTTTCGACAATGAATTGTATGATGGAATTTTCTGTTATGCTTTGATACATTTATTGAATGCCGAAGAACGCAAGAAACTAATTTATGATTGTTATAATCAGCTAAAAACTAATGGATATATGGTTTTTGTGGCTATTTCGAAAGATGATTTCAGATATGGACAAGGACACGAAATAAGCAAAGACACATTTGAAACATGGCCGGGACTTACGCTATTTTTTTACGATTCGGAATCCATCAAAACAAGTTTCGGGGATTATGGCCTTATCAACGCCGAAATAATGAATGAGCCAAAATTACAATCAGGAAACAAACCTGTGCAACGATTCTGGTATATCGTATGTAAAAAATAACAACCGCGATTTGTATAAATATCATTGTAAGTCAAATCACATTTTTAAACCGGAATAACAGTACATCATTATGAAACAAATCATTATCACATTCATTATTACATTGTTTGTTCTTTCCTGTGGTTCGAAAGCCACAGAAGAAATGAGTTACGACTCTGCAATTGCTTTAGAAACTGAGGACGTGTCAAAATCGGTAAAAACCGCAAGTGGTGACATTGTTCAGACTGAAGTTGTAAAGAAAAAAATAATCAAGGACGGCCGTCTGGGAATTCAAGTAAAAAATCTGAAGGCCGCAAAAACAAATATCGACACATTGGTCCGAAGCCTCGGTGGATATTACGACAACGAAAGTCTGATCAACAACGACTATTCAACCGACTATAATCTGCGCATCAGAATCCCTTCGAACAATCTTGAAATTCTGATTGGAAAAATTGAAAAAGGCGAAGGCGAAGTTTCGTACAAAGAAATTACTGCGAGAGACGTTACCGAAGAATTTATCGACCTTGAAACGCGCCTTACAAACAAGCAAAAATATCTGGCTCAATATCAGGAGCTCCTTAAAAATGCAAAAAGCATTAAAGAAATTCTCGACATTCAGGAAAAAATCCGTGTGCTCGAAGAGGAAATTGAAAGCACTACAGGCAGGTTAAAATACCTGAATGATCAGGTAAATTACAGTACACTTGAACTCAATATTTCGCAACTTAAACCATACAAGTACAGTCCGCAATACAGAGGAAGCTTTTTCGAAAAACTCAAACAATCGGTAATAAGAGGTTGGTACGGTTTTGTCGATTTCTTACTGTTCCTGCTTTCCAACTGGGCAGTTCTGATTTTATTCTCGGTGATCATTTATTTTTGGGTAAAATACCGCAGAAAGTTGAAACTCAAACGCAATGAACAACCTAAAAAGTAAAACGAATATGAACAATACCAAAATCTTCAAAACAGCATTTTCAGCAGTTTATCCTTTATACATACAAAAAGCGGAGAAAAAAGGCAGAACAAAAGCCGAAGTGGACACCATTATTTGCTGGCTAACAGGGTATGATGCCGAAAGTTTTCAGCAGCAACTGGACAAAGCTGTGGATTTCGAAACTTTCTTTGCCGAAGCTCCAATGCTTCATCCCAATGTATCGAAAATCACCGGACTTATTTGTGGATATCGGGTGGAAGAAATTGAAGACAAGCTGATGCAAAAAATTCGTTATCTCGACAAATTAGTGGACGAACTGGCTAAAGGCAGAGATATGGAAAAGATTTTGAGAAAATAATATGCAAAAAAAGAGCGAAAGCCGGGAGTATCACACAAACCGGCTTTCGCTCTTTTTTTTATTTGTATATCAATCATTTTACACAATCTGAATGCCTTCTTTTTGACAAAGTTCAATGGCCATTTCGCGCAGTTTGAATTTCTGAATTTTACCGCTACCGGTGAGCGGATATTCGTTGACAAAGAAAATATAACGCGGAATTTTATAACGGGCAATTTTGTCCTTGCAAAAATCGCGTACATCTTCGGCTGTAATTTCAGCCCCATCGTGCGGAATAATAAAAACGCCCACATCCTCGCCATAGCGTGGCGAAGTTACGGCAATAACCTGCGCATCCTTCACACCCGGCATGTGGTACAGAAATTCTTCGATTTCGCGGGGTGAAATATTTTCGCCACCACGAATAATCATATCTTTGATACGGCCTGTAATGCGATAGTTTCCGTCCGGATCGCGCACACCAAGGTCACCCGAGTGAAGATATCCATCCTTGTCGATAACCTGCGCTGTGGCTTCAGGATTTTTGTAATAGCCCTTCATCACATTGTAGCCACGACAACAAACTTCTCCCTGTACACCATCGGGTAAATGCTCACCCGTAACAGGATCGATAATGGCCACTTCGGTAAACTCATAATCGTGTCCCACAGTGGTACAACGAATCTCAAACGAATCTTCAATGCGCGTTTGCGTCATTCCAGGCGAAGTTTCGGTAAGTCCGTACACGCTGGTAATGGTCATAAACATTTTCTCGTTCACCTGACGCATCAACTCAATAGGACAAAGCGCTCCGGCCATAATACCTGTACGCAACGAACTCATATCGAAAAGATTAAACATCGGATGATTGAGTTCGGCAATAAACATTGTGGGCACGCCATAAACGGCAGTACAACGTTCCTTATGAATGGAAGCCAGCGTCACCAACGGATCGAAACGCTCCACCATAACCTGTGTACTTCCATGTGTAAGGCAGTTCATTACAGCCAGTACCACTCCAAAACAATGGAAAAGCGGAACACAAATACAAAGTTTATCGTCGGGCGTAAAATTCATGTGTTCGCCGGTGAGATAACCATTGTTGGCAATATTATGGTGCGAAAGCATCACACCTTTAGGAAAACCTGTGGTTCCCGAAGTGTATTGCATATTCACCACATCGTGACAATTGATGGTCGATTTTACAGCATTCAGTTCCCCGTCAGATTTATTTTGTCCGAGCAGCAGCATTTCAGCCGTATTATACATTCCCCTGTGTTTTTCCTGACCAATATAAATCACGTTTTTCAGTTCGGGAAAACGATCCGATTTGAATTTGCCACGCTGTGCTGTTTTCAACTCAGGCAAAAGCTGGTTAATCGTGTCAAGATAATCGTTTCCGGGAACGCCATCGGTCATACAAAGCGTGTGCATGTCCGAATTTTCAATCACAAAAGCCAGTTCGTGCGCCTTGTAGTTGGTATTTACGGTAACAGCTACTGCACCAATTTTAGCACAGGCAAAAAGAAAAGTAAGCCAATCGGGCACGTTTTGCGCCCAGATACCCACATGTACACCTTTGCCAACTCCAATGGCCAGCAAACCCTTGGACATATTGTCGACACGAGCGTTAAATTCCTTCCATGTAAACCGCAAATCTCTGTCGGAATACACTATATATTCTTTGTCGGGAGTTTCGGCAGCCCAGTATTCGAGCCACTCTCCTATTGTTTTATCTGATAATTGCATAAATGTCAGTATCTTATCACAAGGGTGTATATACTACAGCGAGAATTTTAGCAGCCTGATCGTCGGCAGCACTCACAAGGTGTTCCACTATAGAATCATAATAAATGCTATCTCCCTGAGAAAGAATTTGTTCTTCGCGGCCATAATTCACTTTAATTTTTCCGCTTAGCACATAAATAAATTCTTCGCCTTCGTGCGACGAAAGAACGGGTTCCTGAGTTAATGCAGGTTTAATATCGATGATGAAAGGCTCCATATGGCGACCGGCTTTGTTTCCGGCGAGCGCAAAAAAGTCGAGATGTGAATTAGCATTGGAGAGCTGACTCGAAAAAGAAGCAGGTATTTGCGATTCGGTGCTGCGATGCACTACCGGACCCATTTGTTCACTATCATCAAGAAAAGTTCCGAGACGAACACCAAGTCCGCGGGCAATTTTAATCAGCGGAGCAAGCGAAGGAACAACTTCACTTTCGAGAATGAAATTAATTTGCATATCACTTAGCCCTGTACGTTCCGAAAGTTCTGCCAGCGAAATGTTTCTGGCAGTCATCACTGATCGGATTTTTTCACCCACGATATTTTGCTTCATATGTCAATTATTTGTGAATCCCGAAACAACGGGATAAGTTTTGGAAATTTGTATAAAGTCGTGCAAAATTAGAAATATTATTCACTTCTAAAAAAGATTTCGGAACGATTTTACAAAAAATCATTCCGAAATCTTACAATCTTCTAATATTTAGCACAATTATCTACTTAGTTTTAAGTATTTGCGACATTACCACAGTATCGTTCATTTTTTCAAGCGCTGTCTTCAAAGCTTTGTCCGTACGCAACGAAAACTCCACTTCTCCTTTCTGAAAATAATAACGCTTGATAATTTCCAGACTCAGGAGTTCGGCAATTTCGGCCTTATTATCTGTAATATTTTTACGCACGTCAGGGAGTAATTTTTCTTTGAGTGAATCAAATTCAGCTTTGGCTACCTCATCAAGTCCTTCCATTTTAGCCATTTCGAAAAGCTCGTTGTAGTACTTTTGAGTCTGTGAAGTGTAAGTAAAATTCTTTTGTACCAAAAAGTCGGTAAAAGCTTTAAAGTCCTCTTCGGACAACACAAAATCGGATGCCTTTGCAATGGCAGGAGTTTTCGATACAAACTCGTTGGCAAAATCAAAATACAAATTTTGCGCAAAAATGTAATAGGCGATATTCAGTTTCCGATCGTCGGTTATGGTAATATCAGGCACAATTCCACCGCCATCGCGTACTGTACGGCCATTACGGGTTTTAAATTCGGTAGTCAGGCTATCGGGCACACGACCCACACTGCCGTCTTCGTTGCGATGACTGTAATCGATGGCCTGAATGCAGCGACCACTTGGAATGTAATATTTAGCTGTTGTAATTTTCAGGTGTCCTCCATAACCCACAGGACGGATATTTTGCACCAAACCTTTACCAAAAGTACGTTCGCCAATCACCAGTCCACGATCAAGATCCTGCACAGCTCCTGCCAGGATTTCGGAAGCCGAAGCCGACGCACGATTCACAAGTACCGTAAGTTTCATATCCGGAAAAACAGGTTCGGTTGGCGTTTTGTACATACGTTCGGTCATTTTATTTTTACCTTTGGTGTTCACCACTTCGGTTCCTTTGGGTAAAAAGTAGCCCAAAATTTTCACCGCTTCGTCGATCAAGCCACCACCATTATTGCGAAGGTCAATCACCAAAGCATTGATATTTGAGGATTTAATCATTTCGTTTACTGTCGATTTCAGTTCTAGCGCCGATTTATCCGTAAAATCCGACAAAAGGATATAACCCGTTTGCGGAGCCACTACCGCCGAATAAGCTATAGGATTAATCTGAATTTTTTCGCGTAAAAAAGCTTTCTCAACAGTTTTTTTCTCTCCGAAACGTTTCAGTTTTAGCTTAATGGTAGTATTTGGTGTTCCTTTAAGCCGGTTACTCACATCGCTTACCGACATGCCCGAAGTACTTTTCCCGTCAACTTCCAGAATAATATCGCCTGCGCGCACATCATTGCGTTGTGCTGGCATTCCTTCGTAAGGCTCCGAAACCACAATATCGTTACCGGTTTTCATAATCATGGCGCCAATACCAGCATACTCGCCTGTAGTCATAAAAGTGAGATCCGAGGTTTCCTCTTCGGGCATATACACCGTATAAGGATCGAGTTTTGAAAGCATTTCGTCGATAGCCGTTTTCATCATTTTATCGTAGTTGAGCGTATCCACATAATAAGCTTCGAGCTCGCGGAAAACTGTATTGAAAACCGACAGATTTTTGCTGATGCGGAAAGTGCGGTTATCCTTTGGAGCAGCCCACAGACTTACGCTCATCATCGAAAAAATGAGTGCAGCTATAAAAAATCGTTGAAATGAAATATTTTTCTTCATCTGTTTATAATTGACCCCTAACCCCTAAAGGGGGACAGAGATTAGTGTTAATTTTCATAATCATCCCTTTGTGTGTCCAAAATTTTATTATGGTCATGGGATTTCAATCTGTAATTATCTTAAATAAAGCATTTTAAAAAAATCACCTTAGCGAACTTTTCGGTTTCGCACCCACTCCATTACGTTTGCAGGTGGACGCTCGTGCATAAGTTCATTTTTCATAAAATCCATATAAGGAGCCACATGGCTGTAAAACATTTTCCAACCTGCACAAAGGTAATTTAATCCGGGTTCGCCATCTTTTGTGAATGCAAAACGGTTTTTCGGGCATTCTCCATTGCAGGCAAAAAGAAACTCGCATTCCTTGCACTGACGGGGCAAAGTGTCGTGTTTGTCGGTTCCGAATTTCAACTGACGTTCCGAATACATCATCGAAGCAAGCGATTCGTTATTGATATTTCCGAGTTTGTATTCAGGAAATACAAAGTGGTCGCACGAATACACATCGCCGTTGAACTCCATTACCCCTGCATGTCCGCAATGTTTGGCGAGCGTACACACACCGGGCTGAACACCCATCCAGTTGGCAAGTGTAGAGTCGAACATCTGAATGTAGAATTTCCCCACATCTTCTTTGATCCACTCATCGAAAAGTGCGCAGAGAAATTTTCCCCACTGTACAGGTTTCACCGAGAAGTCAGTCAGTTCGGCAACTTCGTGGGGAGCCGAGAGTTTCAGACCATCGGTGCGGTTACCAATTCGCTCCACTATAGGTGCAAACTGTATGTAACGGCAATCTATTTGTTTGAAAAAATTGTAAAATTCGATCGGATAATCGGCATTAAAATCGTTCACCACGGCCATTGCATTAAATTCCACGCCATGTTTTTTGAGCAGATTAATGCCTTTCATAACCTTCACAAAAGTGGGCTGACCACCTTTGTTGCGGCGATATTCGTCGTGAAACTCCTGCGGGCCATCGATAGAAATACCCACCAGAAAATTGTTTTCTTTGAAAAATTCGCACCAGGCATCGTTGAGCAAAGTTCCGTTGGTTTGAATTACGTTATCAATTTTACGTCCGCGTCCGTATTTTTTTTGAAATTCGAGGGCTTTTTTGTAGAAACTAACCGGGCGCAGCAAAGTTTCGCCACCATGCCAGGTAAAAAGTATTTCGTTCTGTGTCTGCGAATTAATGTATTGTTCGGTGAATTTTTCGAGAAGTGCATCGCTCATCAACTGGCCCTTGGCCGAAGGATAGAGATTTTCCTTTTCGAGATAGTAACAATATTCGCACTTCAGATTGCAGGCCGATCCTACCGACTTCAACATCACGTACATCGGTTTTGCAAAAGGTGCAAAGGTTTTATTCATTTCCGGTAATAGTGTTTTTCAAAAGTGTTTTGTTTAATCAAACAAAAATATGGAAAAACTTTGTTTCGGACGTTATAAGCATGTACAAAAAACCAAAAAAGGCATTAATTTAAACTATCAGGTTTCCACAACTGACACAAAACAACTTCATCTGAGAGTAGTTGTTTTTCAGTTTCCAGTTTCAGAGTTTCCTCGTCCAAAATTGCAAGTTCAGAATCTATACACAACATATGACCTATTGTATTAAAATCGGGAATCCGATTGTTGCTGATAAACTGTTCGAGATACTCTTTGCGACGTTTTGAGCATGGCAATATCAAGTTTCAGACAAAACACATCGTATTGTTTTTGTCAGAACAGATTCAGATATCGTATATTCAGCAGGTTTTCCTCGTGGCAAATCACTTCGTTTTTCCGACACAGCAGGTCGGAAAATTCGTTGCGGAGATATTGTAGTCTCATTCGCAGTACGTTTTCTTCGAAACTTTGATCTGCCATAAATGCAAAGACTTTATATTTTCACATTGGGCGGTAGAAAATCAGAAATATCCTTTCCGTATGTAATAAGGTCGCGCGCCACAGTGGACGAAATGTGCGAATAAGCCGATTCAGTAAAAAGAATAATGGTTTCGAGGCCGGTGAGAATACGGTTGGTATCGCCTATTGTTCGCTCGTACTCAAAATCGCCTACCGAGCGTAATCCGCGCAAAATGAACGCAGCATCCACCGATTTTGCAAAGTCAATGGTCAGACTGTTGTACGATTCAACACGAACACGTGGTTCATCAGCAAAAGCCTGTTGAATAATTTCGAGACGTTTTTCGACCGAGAAAAGCGTTTTTTTCGACTGATTGGTACCAATGCCAATCACAATTTCGTCGAAAAGCGTCAGTCCGCGTTTTACAATACTATAATGTCCTATGGTAAACGGGTCGAAAGTGCCCGGAAAAATAGCTCTTTTCATGTGTTTATAATTGTCATTATTATTTGTCACATGGAACTCACAAAACAAAATTTAATCATACCCTAGTGGGTCAAAACAGATTAAATTTTGTCATGTTCGTTTCATTTTTTTTCAAATTCTGGCGTAATAATTGATAGCTCAGCTACGTTTGAAATTCAAACATATACGAAACAACGAACGTATTTGCCTGCAAAGATAATTATTTTATACGGGCTGCAATATTTGATTGAAAATATTGTATAAAATGTAAAGCAGGTGTATAAAAATATTACTTTTGTAAAAGAATCTACCCAAAATTAATCTGAAATGCAACGTAAATTACTTATACTATCGCTTTTTGTATTTATCACTCTGTGTATATTTGCCGGACAAAATGTGGGGAGTTTTCCCATTCCGGCAAAAGTTCAGTTTGCAGGTCAAACCATCATGCTCGATCGCTACGACATGCGCGAACGTTTCGACCGCGAACAGACTCAAATTGCTTACACACATTCTACCAGCATTTTAATTCTGAAACGTGCCAATCGCTACTTCCCTATTATTGAACCAATATTAAAGGCAAACGGCATCCCCGACGATTTCAAATATCTGGCTGTCATCGAAAGTAATCTCGATACACGCGCACTTTCGCCTGCCACTGCAGCAGGTTTGTGGCAACTAATGCCTGCCACAGCAAAAGAATTCGGGCTCGAAGTGACAGATGAAGTGGACGAGCGCTATCATATAGAAAAAGCGACAGAAGCTGCCTGCAAATATCTGAAATCGGCGTTTAACCGCTATCGTAACTGGACAACAGCAGCTGTATCGTACAATGCCGGCATGGGAAAAATCAGTTCGGAACAACAAAAACAGTATGTGCAGGAAGCATACGACATGCATTTAGTGAGCGAGAGCAGTCGTTATCTTTTTCGTATTCTGGCTATGAAGCAGTTTATTGAGAATCCTTATCGTCTGGGGTATCGTATCGAACGCGATCATTACTATCAGCACATTAATACCACAAAAGTGACCGTAAACGATTCAATCGGCGATTTGGCCAAATGGGCGCAGGAACAAGGCATAAATTACGCACAACTGAAAGAATTCAACGTATGGCTTCGCGATCGTAAACTAAGTAACCCGAAACGCAAAGAATACCTGATTGATATACCTGACACAGGCGATATGATTTTTAAAAGTTCAAAAATCAAAATCCATAATCCGGTAAGCGAATAAAATCGATTGATGTCACAACAAAGCGCAATTATCATACGTTTTAATAATAACCCAACAAAAAATTGTATTTTATGAAAAAACTTATTTTCGCAGCATTATTTATGCTCACAGTATCGTTTGTAAATGCACAGGTCAATTTCGGAATCAAAGCGGGATTTAACTCCTCGCTGAACTTAGACAATGTGGCTTCAGTTAAGTCGGGAGAATATGATTTGATCAATGTAAAATCGGAACTCAACAATGGTTTTCATCTGGGGGCTTTTGGGCGTTTGTTTTTCGATAAAGTGTACATTCAACCTGAATTGCTTTATTCAATGCAAAAAAAAGATTATGAATTCACCATTCAGGATGCTTCGAGCCAGGACATTGATGTAGAAAAATATGTCACTTTCAGCACTGTAGATATTCCTTTACTGATTGGTTATAAATTATTAGATTTAAAAGCCGCCAATTTGCGGGTATTCGCCGGACCGAAATTCCGACTGAATGCAGGTTCACAGGTATCTTTTAAAAACCTCACAAACAACGACCCTGTTGATGTGAATGCATTGAAAGGTGAATTTAAAGATTCGCAGGTTGGACTCGAAGCAGGTGCAGGCGTGGATATTCTGATGTTCTCACTCGATGCCCGTATGAATCTGATTAACAGTTTGCATACTGCAAGCTGGGAAACAAAACCAAATCTGAATTCAAATTTCGTGATTTCACTTGCCTGGAAAATATTTTAACCTTTCATGCAAACAATTGTTGAGCCGTGGGTATTTTCCTGCGGCTTTTTTTATCATACAACCGAAAGTCGAGTCACTGACACTAAACTCTAAAGCCAAACTTTTTTGTATCTTTGCAGTCCAAAATGCAAATGTAAAAAACGATGAATTTAGAAGCAACCATTCAATCGGCAGTAGCGCAGGCTGTCAGCGTGTTATATCAGTTCGAAACCGAGCCCGCTCAAATACAGTTACAAAAAACAAAGAAAGAATTTGAAGGCGATGTCACAGTTGTTGTATTTCCTTTTGTAAAAGCAGCGCGTAAATCGCCCGAGGGTGCCGGTCAGGAAATTGGCGAATACCTTGTACAAAACAGCCATGTTATTTCAGCATTTAATGTAATCAAAGGTTTTCTGAACCTGAGCATCAACCGCACCTATTGGATTGATCTGCTGAACAATATCAGTGCAGATGAGAAATTTGGAACTGTCGTTTCTGACGACAATTCGCCACTTATGATGATTGAATATTCGTCGCCCAACACCAACAAGCCACTTCACTTAGGACATATACGCAATAACCTGCTCGGATTCAGCATTTCTGAGATTCAGAAAGCCAACGGTTGGCAGGTAGTAAAAACCAATATTGTAAACGACCGTGGTATTCATATCTGTAAATCGATGCTCGCATGGAAACTTTTCGGCAATGGCGAAACTCCCGAAAGCACAGGCATGAAAGGCGACCATTTGGTTGGAAAATACTACGTGGTTTTCGACAAGGCTTACAAAGCTGAAATAAAAGAGCTTATGGAGAAAGGCATGACTGAAGAGGAAGCCAAGAAAAACGCTCCGCTTATGCTCGAAGCTCAGAAAATGTTGCTGGCCTGGGAACAAAACGATGCCGAAGTGCGTCAGCTTTGGGAAACCATGAACGGATGGGTGTATGCCGGTTTCGACGAAACATACAAAGAGCTTGGCGTTAATTTCGACAAAATATATTACGAATCAGACACATATCTCACCGGAAAATCGGAAGTGGAACGTGGCGAGTCCGAAGGGTCTTTCTATCGTCGCGACGACAATTCGGTTTGGGCCGACCTGACTTCAGACGGTTTGGACGAAAAACTGTTGCTTCGCGCCGATGGAACTTCGGTATATATGACGCAGGACATTGGTACAGCTAAACTTCGCTACGACGATTACAAAATCGACAAAATGGTGTATGTAGTTGGTAATGAGCAAAATTATCATTTTCAGGTACTCTCTCTTCTGCTCGACCGTCTTGGCTACGAGTGGGGAAAAAGCCTTGTACACTTTTCCTACGGAATGGTGGAACTGCCCGAAGGCAAAATGAAAAGTCGCGAAGGAACTGTAGTTGACGCCGACGATTTGATGGCTGAAATGATAGAAACCGCCCGCGAAACTTCGCAGGAACTTGGTAAACTCGACAATTGCAGCGAAGAGGAAATTCGCGAAATTGCCCGCATGGTTGGTTTGGGCGCACTCAAATACTTTATTCTGAAAGTGGATCCACGCAAAAACATGACCTTTAATCCTAAGGAATCTATTGATTTTAATGGCAATACAGGTCCGTTTATTCAGTACACGCATGCACGCATCAAATCGGTTTTGCGTAAAGCTGCCGATCAGGGAATAAATTTTGGAACAGAAATTGATAATACGCTTGAAATCTCTGAAAAAGAAAGTTATCTGATTCAATTGCTTTCAGGATTCCCCGCAGTAGTTCGTCAGGCCGGTGAGGAATTTAGTCCTGCACTTATAGCCAACTATACCTACGACCTTGTGAAGGAATACAATCAGTTCTATCACGATTTTTCGATTCTGAGAGAAGAAAACGAAACACTGAAAATTTTCCGTCTGAACCTTTCGGAAGCCATTGCCAAAGTAATTAAAACTGCAATGGGACTTTTGGGAATCGAAGTTCCGGAGAGAATGTAGAAACAAAGTTCGAAAGTTTCATAGTTTCAGGTTTCAAAGTTTAAGGTTGATTAGCTGATAGTTGATTAGTTATTATTTTCAAAGACGATACTAATAAATAGTAAATGGTAAATGATTAAATGGTAAATAAAAAATTATCAATTATCCATTGTCAACTATCAACTGTCAATTGTTATTTGTTGTCACTTATATCGGAATTATTATGAGAAAAATCTACAGACTACTTTTGTTTCTGGCAGTTACAATGCTGACTTTTGCGTGTTCGTCGGGCTACAAAGCCATGAAAAAAGGCGATTACTACAAAGCCGTGATTGATGCAACGGATAAACTTCAGAGTTCACCACGCAGCGATAAAGCTGCTTATGTGCTTACAAAAGCATATCCGATGGCTGTGAAAGCTGCTGAACGCGATATTGCTGCAGCCATAGCATCAAACAGTCAGACTGCCTACGAAACTGTAGTGTACGAATATGAGCGAATCAACCAAATGGCCAATGCCATTTACAAAACGCCAAGAGCAAATGAATTGATTCCTGAGCCTGTAACTTATCACGCCGAATTGACTGCGGCCCGCGAGAAAGCTGCTGCACAGTTTTACGATTTAGGGCTCAGAGCACTCGATGCCGGTACTTTGGAACAGGGACGATATGCTTATCAGTTTTTCAATAAAACAAATGAATTTCATTACGGCTACCGCGATGTGCTGAATCTGATTGAAGAAGCCCGCTTTGCTGCAACGCTGCGTGTGGTGGTCGAAAAACCACTCACAGGCCGCTCATACCAGCTTTCGGCCGACTTTTTCAGCGACGAGTTAATGTCAGAAGTCAGTCAGTACTTACGCAAACGTTTTATTCGTTTTTACAATTTCTACGAGTATCAACAAAACCGCGAACTACAACCACATCAGTTTCTGGTGCTGAATTTCGAGGATTTCTCGATTGGAAATGTGCGCGACACTAAAAACACAGTGGAAATGAAAAGCGACAGCGTAAAAGTGGGAACTGCTACCGTAAACGGAAAAAAAGTTGATGTGTACAATGTGGTTACTGCCAGGTATCATACGTATCGTCGCGAAATAAAATCGGGTGGCGTGCTGAGCGTTCGTATTTTCGATGGACAAAACCGTCTGATTCAACAACGTAATTTCGCCGGAGAATATGTGTGGTACACTACCTGGGCTTCGTATAATGGCGATGAACGGGCACTGACCGCCGAGCAAAAAAACAGTATTAATCGTCAACCACAAATTCCTCCCTCGCATCAGCAATTGTTTGTGGAATTCACAAAACCCATTTACTCGCAGGCAGTAAGTTATATAAAAAGTTATTACAACCGTCAATAAGTGCAAATCAAAAGCCGATAGTTTTTAATAATTATCGGCTGTTTTTTTTACATATGACTCTGAAAAATGCATGTCATTAGGTTAACTATGTTTGCCAAATTTTATATACTTTTGCTATCGATTTTCCAACAGAAACAAATTCATTATATTCACTTGTATATAAACAGATTAACCTCATGAAACTTTCGGATAAAATTCAGATTTTAAACAATAAACCTAATACTGTTCGTCATTTCGCAATGTTAGTGTTGTCAGGTTTTATATTTCTGACTTCATGTAAAACCCTACAGGTCGAAAAACCACGCGAATCGTACCTACCGTCGTCGCTCGAACCGTCTTTGTCGGAGTTTCCGCTGCAAGTGGAAATTGATGTAAAAAAGCTGGAAAGTACGGTAAATAAATCGCTACAAGGATTGCTGTACGAAGGCAATCAGCTCAACAATCAGGATTTGAGCGTAAAAGTATGGAAGTCGTCCGATTTCCGTTTTACGGTGAATAACAATGTGATTGAGTACAAAGTGCCATTGAAAGTATGGTCGCGCTTCGGCTGGAAAATGGAAAAGTTCGGCCTTGCGGTAGGCGATCATTACGAAGCCAACGGAAATATTGCGCTCTCGTACAAAACAAGTATCAGCATTGATAAAAACTGGAAACTGGTGGCCAAAACCACGCCAAACGGATATCAGTGGATCGAAACTCCACGTATTTCAGTAGCCGGAGTGAATGTACCGGTTACTCCCATTGCCAACATTGCCATGTCGCAAAGTTCAGGTCTTATCACAAAAGAAATTGACAAAGCGCTGGCCGATATGGTCGATCTGAAGAAATACGCCGCAATGGCATGGACTATGGCTCAGCAACCTGTTCAGGTTAGCGAAGAAAACAATTTGTGGGTAAAAATCACCCCCAAAGACATTTTCATGACTCCATTCAGCACTTCGGGAAATAAGCTCAGAGTGGGAATGTCGCTTTCGGAACTTGTGGAATCGTATATGGGCGTAAAACCAGCCACTCCGAAACTGGTAGCGCTTCCTGCTTTCAAAACGCGACCCACAGCGCCTCAGCAATTCAATGTAAATCTGGCTGCCGATGCTACATTCGACAAAATTTCGGAACTGGCACGCACGCAATTGCTTAACAAAACCTTTAAAGACGGAAAACGATCGGTCACCATTACCGGACTGAATCTGTACGGAAGCGAAGGTCGTGCCATTGTGGAACTTGATGTGACCGGATCGGTAAAAGGACGAATTTATTTCAGTGGAAATCTTCAGTACAATCCTGAAAAAATGGCTGTGGAAATTACCAGTCCGGAGTTCGACCTGAAAACTAAAAATGCACTTCTCAAATCGGCAGACTGGTTACTACATGGCTTTATTCTGAATAAACTTTCGCCCTACCTCACTTATCCGGTGAAGGAAGATCTTGAAAATCTGAAACTTGAGGCCAACAAAATACTGGCAGGTTACAGCGTATACGATGGCGTTTCGCTGGTAGGATCGCTCAACACCATCACAGTGGAGAAAGTAGATTTAGTTCCCGGAGCTGTGCGTCTATCGGCCAATGTAAAAGGAAACGTAGTTCTTAAAGTAGACGAACTGAAGTTCTAAGTTAAAGAATAATAGAACGCAAATTACGCAAATTTTCACAAATCAGATATTGCTGCCATTCAATATTAAATGTAAGTATTGAATCATTATTTGTGAAAATTTGCGCAATTTGCGTTCAAAGAAAATTCTACTCCCCTACCCGCAACTCAACTTCTGAACACAAACCACTTGGCGCAGGTTCCCAGTTGGCATAATAAGGTGGTTTGTAGCCGATATTCACGATGTTGATTTCGTTGAAAATTTTCCAGTTTATTCCGCGTCGGTCATAGTCGGAAATGCGGTTGGCGGGTAAATTGGTGACTTCGATGCGGAGTTCATTTTTTCCGGCAAGCAGTAAGCCACTCAGGTCAATTTCGAAAGGAGCCGCCCAAACCACACCAGTTTCTTTTCCGTTCAGAAACACGCGCGCACTCTCGCGCACATCGCCTAAGTGCAAATACACCTGTTTATTCAGATTGGCCACATTGAATTCAAAAGTGGTTTCGTAAGCCGCTGTTCCGGTATTTATTTTCAAAGTCGGATGTTCCAGTTCAGTCCACGAATGTAGATTAACAAGTGTAAAGGTGTCTTTTACCTCTGGTTCGCTTTGCACAAAATGCATTTTCCAGGCATTGTTCAATGCAATTCGTTTTTGTTTGAGTGAAGGATAATTCCAGTCGGCCAGGTCACTTTGTTTTTCGGTAAATGTTTTCAGAAAAACTGACTGCCCCGATTTCAATTCCACCATCACCTGCGTGCGTCCGTTTTGCTGACGAACCGCAGCTTTTCCACTTTTTCCTGTCATCGGATCGAAAAACTCAGCCGATTCAGCTTTTACAGCAAGTGTTATCCAGTCGCGGGTATCTTTTTCGTGCAATGCGCTGATAAAATATAAATATCCATCAACATTCGCACGACGAATAGCATGCAAACCATAAGTTGAAATCATTTCTTCCGAAGCTGTTCCAATGGCTTTCAGCGTTTCGTTGTAATCAGTACCAGAAATAAACCGACCATTTTTATACTGACTAACAGTCACTTTTGTAAAATCGGTTTTAATATTTTTCAGAACTTTTTTCAGTGATTTTCTTCTTTGCTTTAAATCCTTCAATCCGGGAACATCGTTCGGAGTATTTTCCAGAAAAACGATAGTAGCGCCCTGAGTAGCAAGTGCAGAAATGTGTTGCAACACTTCCACAGGCATTTTTCTGACCGCAGGCAAAATGAGCGCTTTATAACTTGCTCCTCCTTTGGTCACAATTTTCCCATTTTCGCAGCGGGCCGAAAGCACGAAACTATCTGAGCTATAATCCACATCGTAACCATTCTGATAAATAGATTGCACCGCATGAATAAAAGCAGGCATGCGTTTTTCCATGCTGTGAATATCGAACTGCAACAACCGGCCTTCCTGATCGTGCCACACATCGTACACCGGCAGATATAGCAAAAAGTCGTTGTCGGGTTTTCCGGGACGCAAAAGGCTCTGACAGCGCTCAATGTATTGAAGCATGGCAGGTGCATCGCGCCATATAGTATTGGTGGGCGACATATCGATAGAAGCATAAAACTTCCAACCCGGCCAGGCAGCTTCGCGGGGCGAATAAGTTGTTCCGTGAAAATTCATACGGTTCACACCTGCTACAAACATCAAATCGAGATCGGGTTTGCATTGCGACAGCGAAGTGCGGAAATGCTCGGTAAGCCACGTAAAAGTTTCTGACGAAATCAGCTTTTTGCCCGAGATATGTGCTGCCGACGAAGCATATTTCAGCATCGAAAAGTCAGCATCGTTTTTACGCGTAAGCGAATCGCGACGCAAACCTTTTATTCCAAAATCGCTGAGGCCGAAACCTTCAATTTCGGGAATATCCACTGTGGCGTATAAATCAATCAGATTTCCGGGTGAGCCATGCGCCTGATTGCGGGTAATGCTTCCGTGACTGTGTGCCCAATCGGTCCATTTGCGGGTAAAATTTTCGAGCAAAAGATCCGAAATGGTTTCGCGATAATCGGCCACAAGGCGCACGGTAAGATCGCTTCGTTCCTTCGCCAGAAAAGCAGGCAAATACAGCTCAAGTTTATAGCCGCGACGGCGTTCGAACTGTTCGAAAAAGTCTTCGGTCCAGTCGGCGCCATATACTTCGTACGAATCGTTGAAAAAAGCATGAGGATAAGGGCTGCCCGAAGTGCTGAAAGCTTTTTCGAAATGAGCCAAATATTTATCAACAGCCGAAGCAGAGAAATGATCCATCACCAAACCTTCGCCACCAGGTGCAGCACGCTTTACCTGCTGAAATGTTTTTCCGTTGAATGCAGCCACCAGTTTCCAACTACCTTTGGGCGCTTTCCAGTTCATATTTCCTTCGTTATCCACAAACTTTGTAAGGTCGAGCACACGTTTTCCACTATAAGCCATCAACCTTTGCAACACAGCATCTTTTTGCTGACGTTTATCATCCGGAATAATTTTTTCAGAAAAAGCCAACTTACCGTTCACTTCGAATTCGCGGATAAGCAGTTTCGAAGCAGCATCGCGTACCGTCACTTCCGGTCCGCCGAAAGGCCAGCCGGTACCTGTATTCATGTCGGTTTCCATGCCCAAACGTTTTGTTTCAGCAATTGTAAATGACAACATTCTCATCCATTCAGGCGAAAGAAAAGCGATATTGTTGACATCGTTGTTTTGCACCCCGTAAATAGGCGTAATTTCCACTGACCCAATTCCGACACGGTCATATTCCTGCAGATTGTAAGCAAGATTCACCGTATCGACAGCACTACCCAACCACCACCAGCGTGTTCCGGCTTTTGTACTGTCATCTGAAAATGCGGGAGTTTGAAAGCCAAAAAATAAAATCAGTAAAAATGCAATGCTGTAAAATAATTTATTCATCAGTATAAATAATGTTATTGTGAGTTCTCAATTCAGGGTCAAACATTTAATCTTCAAATTCCAAATCAACACAGATTTAATAGATTATGTTTTGTAAGAAAACAAAAAGTAGTCGAAAGTTACTTCAAGCCCCTTTAGGGGTTTGGGGCTAAGCCTTACAATTATTTTCTTTTGCCCCAAGCCCCTAAAGGGGATGTTGATTACAGTCGTCTCAGAAATTTACTTTATCGTATTTGATAAGTCAAAGTTGGATTTAACAGTTTTATTTTCTAAAATCAAAAACCAGATGCATCTTAATTCCTTCGTCACCTTTTTTGATACGGATTGAAGCAGGCTGACTGTTTGGTCCGTGATGCTCAATCGGTTTAAAGTCCCTGATAGCCGGAATTTCGTAAAGAAACGACAGATCGCCTTCCGGAAAATCGGGCATCGTATTTTTGCCATCCTGGCGGAATTTAGGTTCTTCGGGTGTAAATACTCTGAAAAACACACCATCGCTCAGACTGTAAATACTAAAATTCTGTTCAGCAGTTTGCATGGTTGCCCAATACAAATTGGCGTGATAACCTTTAAACTCCGGATAAACAAGACTTTCGAAACTTTCGCCCGTAATGGTATTGTTATAGTCCTTTTGCCACAAACCGTAGTTTGTACCACGAATACGGTTTTTCCATACGCGATACGGACCGCGTCCAAACCATTGCATACCTTTCGATTTTGCTTCGGGATAACTGAAAGTCAGACCGAAATTTGTGATATTTTCCTCCATAAACGAATCGTCGAAACCGCCACCAAAATCAGCACGATTAAGCATCACAGCCGACATTTGGAGCAATCCTGTACTGTTCAATTCCCAGCGAATAGAATCCACTCCGCCAAAATATTTGAACGTCACCACTGCTTTGTCGCCCTCCATGCGCGCCTGATATTTATCGAAGCGGGTTTTAATGCCCACAGTCACAGGACCATTTATGAATGAGATATTTTCATTTTCGTTTTGAACTTTCAGAATTAAACCGGACGATTTAGCAAAAGTCACAGCCAACTCAGCCCATTTCAATGTAACATTATCTGCATCTTCGAGCAATTGAGCAGCCTGAACTGATTTTTGTAAGGCAATGGCATTTGTATGATACACAGGAGCTGTTTTTACAGGATAAGTGCACGTACAAAGTACATTTCCATTCGCATCAACACTTTCAATTTCCAGCACATCGCCATCAAACAGTTTTGCACCAATTCCGAGATTTACTTTTCTTGTTTCATTGCGTTCAATAGCCGGAAGTTTCACTTCTCCGTTAGTAAGCACTGTTTGCACAGCTTTATTCAGAGGCGAACCCACTTTCAGCACTTTGTATCGCAGTTTGCAACCTTCGAGCGAAAGAAAAAGATAATCGTTACTCACAAATATATCGCCGTTGAATGATGGCGTAATCAAAAAATCGCGGATTTTCACAGGCGACCATATTTCACGAACAGTGTAGTAACTACCTTCCTTTTCGCGATAAGGGCCGAGAATTCCATCTGTTCCGTTGTACATTTCCGAATCGAGGATGCCACCTTTATCAACTCGTCTCACGGCATTGTCGGAAAAATCCCACATAAAAGCACCCACAAAAAGCGGACTTTGCGTGTATTTGTTCCAGAAATCTTCGAGCCCGGCGCCATGTCCCTGATCGTACATGCCGTGCATAAATTCGGTAGGCATAAAAAGTTTGTAGCCATTGTTGAAACGTGCAATTCCGGTTTGGTAAGCCGGATAATGGTGTGTATCAAGTTCATTAAAATCGGCCCAGGCATGTATCACGTGGCGTTTTTGCGGATCGTACACATGAAAAAGCCGGTCGAGTTCGTAATTCCAGCCACCTTCGTTGCCATTGCTCCAGATAATGATAGACGGATGATTTACATCGCGGGTAATCATTTCACGCACCAGTTTCGAGCCCACTTTTGTGTCGTAAGCATTTTGCCAGCCGGCTAATTCATTCACAGCAAACAAACCAAGCGAATCGCACACATCCAGAAAATGTTTGTCGGGAGGATAATGAAAACGCACCGCATTAATATTCATCTCTTTCATCAGTTTCACATCCTGAATACTGATTTCTTTGTTGGTCGTGCGTCCGCCATCAGGATGAAACGAATGACGATTGATACCTTTCATCACTATTTTCACGCCATTCACATATAGGCCATCACGTTCGCGAAAATCAATAGTTCGAAAACCAATTCTTTCGGTATGCGTATGCACTTTTTTACCCGCTTGGTCTTTCAAATCGATGATCAACTCATAAAGTTCGGGCGTTTCGGGCGTCCAGTTTTTCACCTTATCCCATTGTGTGGTAATTTGGTGACTTGCTGTGGCAGATTTCAGTTTTTGCGAAAAGCTACGAAATGTAGCATTACCTCTGAGTGGTTTTATAGTGTATTCGAGCATGAAACCGTCGGGAAGAGGATTTGTAAAAATATCGGCGCTAAATTCACCATTGGCTTTGGCATTTACAGCAATGCGTTCGATATGATTTGATGGTTTTGCAGTCAGAAAAACCGGGCGATAAATACCTCCGAACAACCACCAGTCGGCACGACGCTCGGCAGCATTCACCAATCTGTCGGCTGAGTGTTTCGAAACCTTTACTTCTAATTTGTTTTTTCCTGAAAATTTCAGTTTTTCCGTAATATTGTAAGCAAAACGATAAAATCCGCCCTGATGCATTTCTCCGGCTGATTGTCCGTTAATTTTCACCTCAGCATCCGTCATTACACCTTCGAACACAATTTCCACCTGTTTTTCTTTCCAGTTGCGTGGCAAAGTAAACGAATACTCGTAAAAGCCCTGCTCCATGCTCGGATTTTTCAGACCCGCTTTGTACCAGCGTCCGTAGGTATATTCGCCAAAGCCCTGAAGTTCCCATTGTGAAGGCACTTTAATTTTGCTCCACTTTCTGCTTTTATTACCTTCGGTGCAATAAAATTTCCATTCTTTTTCGTTGCCCAAACCAGTCCCCGAAAGATATAAAATTTCGGTATCGGCAGCATACATAAAGGCCGACAAAAAGAGCGTTATTGACAAAAGTATATTTTTCATAAATATCTGATTGATTATTATTTGAGACAAATCTAATTAAAAAGTATTTAATGCAGGAACAAAAACAAGTCAATAATTTCAAAATGAACGAAAGCAAATTAAATAGTACAATTTTCAAGGCTTAAACAGTAAATAACTAACAATTGACAGTTGATAATGGATAATTTTCTATTTACCATTTTGTCATTTACTGTTTACTATTTAATAGTATCGCCTCTGAAAACAAAATCGAATTAACCAATCAACAAACCAACCATTCGACTAATCAACGAATTGACCATTTAACTGATTAACCAATTAGCAAACAAACCCAAAACTCATATTTCGTGCAAAAAAAGTTCGTTTTCGATAGTCTTTTTAAAAAATCTTAGCTCAACTCTTTTGGTTATATAGAAAAAATGATACTTTTGCAGGACTAATTAGTACTAACAAAAAATTTTTGAAAAATGGCTTACGTAATTTCAGAAGATTGTATTGCTTGCGGATCGTGCATTAGCGAATGTCCTGTTGACGCGATTTCGGAAGGCGATATCTATGTGATTGATGCAGATGTATGTACCGATTGTGGTACTTGTGCTGATGTTTGTCCTTCAGAGGCAATCAGCCCGGCATAATTAATCATATGCAAAACAAAAAAAAGAGACTGTCACTTTTCGAAGTGCAGTCTCTTTGCTTTTTACAGGGGTTCAATTACTATTTTACCGGCTCCACTTTGTAGCCTTTTTTCTGCAATTGTTTGATAAGCCCGGTTTCGCCAACGAGGTGTAAGCAACCAACGGCTACCACGCCCGATTTGGTTTCCAACATTGTGGTCAGTTTGCCAATCCAGTTCAGATTTCGTGTATCTACAAGCGCTTTTTTGTATTCTTCGGTCATATCTTCGTCTTCGCTATACAGTGCTTCCATTTTTTTTAAATCGCCCGACAGATATGCTTCGTCGAGTTTTTGCATTTGAGCAATGCCTTTTTCCTTCTCTTTGATTGCTTTTACAAGTAGTTCTGCCTGTTTTTCGAGCGAAAGAGAGTTAAATAAAACTTCCATTTGCTCTTCTGCTGTTTCAAGCGCTACAATTTCTTTATTGGCTTTTTTCCCTGCTTTTTGAATGATCATATCCAATGCTTCAGGCTCTTTAGCCAGCTTTTTAGTTTTTGAATATTGCATAACGCCATACATCGTACTAAGCATAGCAGGTTTAAAAGCACCTAACTGATCGAGCCCAACACCCAATAGTTCTTTGAAAGCCGCATCCACCAGCGTGTAATCTTCGGCAGAAATCAGGTCCTTAATGGTTTTTCCCTGCATCATAGCACCCTGCATTATTTTCATTTGCAAAGCCTGCATGTCCGACATGTCAATTTCGCTGACTACAGCATCCACCTCATTTACAAAATTCAAAGCCTTTTGCAATTCAGGTACTTTCTCACTCTCAATTAAATGGTGTGTACCAAACAGATACGAAGGACTTTTCAATCCATTTCCACTTACTTTCCACAGAATCTGGGCATTGAGTTGCATTACACACACAAATGCCAACAGCATGATAAAACTTAGTTTGTTTTTCATTTTTTTGATTTAAAATTAAATTGTTGTTTTATAAATATCAGGATAAATTCAGAATACAGAAAACTATTTTTTAAAGCGCACTTTCTATAATATCATGCAGTTTTTGCATAAGTTCGGGTTGTTTCTCGTTTTCATAACCTTTTACTTCCACAGGTTCATGAATAATCATTTCGATAAGACCGGGCGTTACTACAAAACTATTACGCGGTAAACGTTCGAAACAGCCACGTAAAGTGACAGGCACTATGGGCAACTGTAAATCAGCAGCCATACGAAAAGCGCCTTTCTTGAATTTGCCCATTTGTCCGGTATAAGTGCGTGTTCCTTCAGGGAAAACCACGACGGACACTCCGTTACGCAATTGCGCTTCTGCTCTGTCGAGACTTTTCTTTGCAGCCACAGGATTTTTACGATTGATAAAAATATGTCCGGCCGATTCGCAGGCTTTTCCAACAAGGGGTATTCTTCGCAGTTCGGCTTTCATAACCCATTTAAAAATCATGGGTAACCAGCCATACACCACAAAAATGTCGTATATACTCTGATGATTGGCTGCAATGACATAAGATTTTTTGGGATCCAGTTTTTCAATTCCGGTGATTTTCACTTTTATAAAAAGCAGATAACAGAAAAAGCGCCCCCACCAGCGTGCCGGAAAATACGAAAACTGAGCATTGGGAAAAACGGGGGATAAAATAATGGTAAAAACAGCCGTGAGAATTGTAAGTACAAGCAAAACCGGAAAAGCAACGAGCCACTGATACAATACAAATAGCGGATGAGGTTTTGTCTTCATAATACTTAACTTGGTTCAGTCTGCAAAATTATTAAAAAAATCGGTATACACAACAAAAAAACCGAAGCGTTAAAACTCCGGTCCTCTTATTTGTTTTATTCTGAACTTCACTTTCCGCAACTGACTAACGAACAAGCCCGAAACCACGATAACTATACCCGTTATTTTAAGCCAGGTCAGACTTTCGTCGAGTACCCACCATGCAAAAATGGCGGTAAACACAGGAATCAGGTTTACAAACACATTGGTGCGCGCCACTCCAATTTCACGAACCACGCCGGCAAACAGCACAAAAGCAATAACCGAAGCAAAAACCGACAACATCAACAGCGAAGTAATGGCTTCGGTAGTGACGTTTATTTCGGTAATAGTTGAAAAATCGGTAACAAAAAAAGTAGGCACAAAATAAATCAACGCAATTGCACTCTGATACAGAATAATATTCAGGGTAGAATAATGCGCCGGAATTTTTCTCAAAACCGTGGTGTAACTAATGGCCGAAAATACTGCCAGAAAAAGCAGAGCAATTCCAACCGGATCGGCAGTAAAGCCACCTGAGGGTTCGTAAATAACGAGAAAAACGCCAGCCAGCGATACCAGAATGCCCAGTACATTCATCCACCCGATTTTTTCGCGCAAAAGCACAAATGCCAGCACAGGAGCAAAAAGCGGAATGGTAGACACAATGACCGATGCGAGCGTTGATTCCACGCGTACAAGTCCGTATGTTTCGCCTATATAATACATATAAGGCTCAAAAAATGCCAGCAGGAAGAACCATTTCAGGTCCTCGCGACGGATTTTTTGCAGTTTTCCGCTGAAATACGAAATGGAAAGTAAAAGTAAAGAAGCAATAATCAGCCTGAGCGTAATAAGCGTCACAGGCTGAAAAGTTTCGATGGCTATGCGTGTCCATATAAACGACACCGACCAGAAAATCATGGCCAGTACAATGGAGCCGTATATTTTTACTTGCTGCATATTGCTACTACAATATGTCGTGCATATCCGATTCTATTTGCGCCCAAACATCGTCGGTCATTTTGGCGCCCAGCACTTCCACCACATTTCCTGATACGAGCGAACCAATTTTTCCGCAGGCTTCGAGCGAATAGTTACAAGCCAGGCCATACAGAAAACCGGCCGCATAAAGATCGCCGGCACCTGTCGTGTCGATACAATTCGACAGACGTGGTTTTACAAGCACTTTTTCGTCGCCCGATTTGATAAACGATCCATCCTTACCTACTTTTACCACAGCAATATCGCAAATGCCGGCAATAAAGTCGAGTGCCGCTTCGGGCTCTTTCGACGTAAATGCACGCGCTTCTTCTTCGTTGGCAAATACAATGTCGACATATTTTTCCACAATTTCTAGCAGAAAACCGAGATTTGCTTCCACCACATTATAGCTTGCAAGGTCAATGGACACTTTCAGTCCAGCTTCCTTAGCCATTTTCACAGCCGTACGAATCAGATCGTGGTTTTGCACCAGATAACCTTCGATATGAAAAATATCGTAGCCGCTGAACATCTCAGGCGACAAATCGGTTGCTCCGAGTTCGCAGGCAGCACCCAGAAAAGTGCAAAGCGTACGTTCACCATCGCCCGACACCAATACAGTACATTGTCCTGAAGCTGTTTCGCTGTATTCGAGATGCGGAGTTACACCATTTTTCAGAGTATCGTTCATAAAAAACTCACCCACAGCATCTTTTCCGATTTTTCCAATAAATCCGGCTTTTGCACCAAGTTTTGCCACACCATTCACTGTATTCGAGGCAGAGCCTCCGGTAGCCATTTTGGGTGTAATATGCGAAAGCATGGTTGTTATTTCGTTCGATTTTCCGCCATCAACCAGTTGCATACTGCCTTTGGGCAAAGCCAGACGCGATAAAACTTCATCACTATCAATTTGTAATAAAATATCTGTCAGGGCATTACCCATTCCTAAAATTTTCTTCATAAATTAAATGCTTTATTTTTCTGCAAAGATATTGCATAATTCAGGAAAAGCAATTACTTTTGCACCGCAAATGCAGAAAAAATTCTTCCTTAGCTCAGTCGGTTAGAGCATCTGACTGTTAATCAGAGGGTCCTTGGTTCAAGTCCAAGAGGGAGAGCAAAAGCAAAGAAAAGTCGTAGAAGTACGGCTTTTTTTATCCTGAAAAGGAGAAATCAGGGAACAAACAAAATTTTGATGTTCCTTAACAACTCAAGGTTTGCACAAGTCATAAGTTTTTATTACTTTTGCAAAGCATTTGAAAAAACAAATGACAAATTCTTCCTTAGCTCAGTCGGTTAGAGCATCTGACTGTTAATCAGAGGGTCCTTGGTTCAAGTCCAAGAGGGAGAGCAAAAGCCGCACGAACGTGTGGCTTTTTTTTGTTTTTACACATCAGCACAACTCATATTTTTACAACAAAAAAAAGCTATTCCATTGCGGAATAGCTTTTTATATTTAAAATGAATTACAGCTTATTTTACTGTATCCATGTGTGCGATAAGGTCAAGCACTTTGTTTGAATAACCCCACTCGTTGTCGTACCAGCTAACTACTTTTACGAAATTACCATTCAAGGCAATACCAGCACCAGCATCGAATACTGAAGTACGTGATTCGTGAATAAAGTCAGAAGAAACAACTGAATCTTCAGTATATCCAAGAACACCTTTCATTGTAGTTTCAGAAGCTAATTTCATAGCTGCTTTGATTTCGTCATAAGAAGCTGATTTTTCCAAACGTACTGTCAAGTCAACAACCGAAACGTCAGCAGTTGGTACACGGAAAGCCATACCTGTTAATTTGCCATTCAATGCAGGAATAACTTTACCTACTGCTTTAGCAGCTCCTGTAGAAGAAGGGATAATGTTTCCTAAAATTGACCGACCACCACGCCAATCTTTAGCAGATGGAGCATCAACAGTTTTTTGAGTGTTTGTAGCAGCATGTACAGTTGTCATCAAACCTTCAACAATACCGAAGTTATCGTTAAGTACTTTAGCCATAGGAGCCAAACAGTTTGTAGTACAAGAAGCGTTAGATACGATATCCATGTCGGCTTTGTATTCGTTCAGGTTTACACCGCAAACAAACATTGGGGCATCGTTAGATGGAGCAGAGATAACTACTTTTTTTGCACCACCTGCAAGGTGAGCCTGACATTTGTCGATAGTAGTGAAAACACCTGTTGATTCAACAACATAGTCAGCACCAGAAGCACCCCAACCAATGTTAGCCGGATCTTTTTCAGCATAAAAAGCAACCTCTTTACCGTTTACAAACAATTTACCACCTTTGTTTTCAGCAGTTCCTTTGAATTGTCCATGAACAGTATCGTACTGTAACATGTAAATCAGATAGTCAAGATCCAAAAATGGGTCGTTTACTGCAACGATCTGAACATCGTTTCTTTCTTGAGCTGCACGGAAAACCAAACGTCCGATGCGGCCAAAACCATTGATACCTACTTTAATCATTTTATTTTATATTTTAAAATTGAGTTTCATAAAATCGAGTGCGAAATTACAAAATTCTGTCCGATTGACAAAATATGACTTTATATAATTACATATTTTTTATTGTTTGTCATGTACAGATGGCAATTTGTAAGTCCCTGCATACGAAAGCATATTGCAGCGACTCCATAATTACATCAACTGGAACTTCCTCAGCACCGACTTACAATTATTCCGGATTCACTGCATCCAGCCAGTATTAGCTGAACAAACCGACCACTTATTTAATTTCTTTCTTTTTATCTGTATTAATACCCAATATACGGTACAGTGGACAAAAGTTCACAAGACTGGTCACTGTGAGTAACAATGCAACAACCAATGCCGCAATACCCAAAGCACCGGTCAGAATTTCTTTGTAAAAAAGCACTATCAGCAATATGGCTAAAGCTAAACGAATCAGTTTATCGTTCGATCCAATGTTTGATTTCATAACATACAATTTAAAGTGAATGATGATTTGTATTGATGAAACAATTTGAGTTGTTGCTTGGTTCAACAGATTAAAACTCTGTATGTAAGTCGGCTTCGTAATATTGTTGAAAAAAAAGTCATAATAAATGCCTTGTTGGGTATGGCTGTTCATATTTTCTTGATTATCTTTGCCACATAAAAAAATAAAAAGTTAAAGAATTTTATATGGAAATTTCAGGAAAAATTATTGCCGTGTTGCCTTTGGCTACCGGACAGGGAAAAAACGGCATGTGGCGCTCACAGGATTATGTACTCGAGACTACCGATCAATATCCTAAAAAAGTATGTTTCAATTTATTCAACGATAAAATCGACCAGTTCCCAATGGCTATCGACGATGTGGTAAACGTAAGTTTCGATGTGGAAAGCCGCGAATACAACGGTCGCTGGTACACAACCATCCGCGCATGGAAAGTTGATAAAAATGGTGCCGCTCCTGTAGCAGCTGCCACCACAGCAGCCGTAAATGCAACTCCGTTTACCGGCTCACCTGCAGCTTCCGAAGGCTCTGACCTTCCTTTTTAAGCATATCTGCAACACAAAAAACTGAATTTTCACCTGCAAAAACAGGCGTAAAACCAGCATAATGAAAAAAAGTATTTTACTTGGTATGAGTGGCGGCACCGACAGTTCGGTTGCTGCCATTCTTTTAAAAGAGCAGGGCTACGAAGTCACCGGTATTACTTTCAGGTTCAGAGAAGGTGGCGACGAGAGCTTTGTGAACGATGCGCGCGAGTTGGCAGCCAAAATCGGGATTCCTCATTTTGTATATGATGCCCGCGACAGGTTCAGGGAAAATATTATTTCATATTTTGTAGATGAATATTTGCAGGGGCGTACACCCTTTCCGTGCGTAAAATGCAATAATGAATTGAAATGGAAATTAATCATCGACGAAGCCGACCGTTTGGGAATTGACTTTGTGGCGATGGGGCATTATGCAGGCATCAGCCGGCAAAACAACTTGTATTTTGTAACTCCGGGCGTCGACCCCGACAAGGATCAGTCATTTTTTCTGTGGGGACTTACGCAGACTCAGTTATCCCGAATTGTATTCCCATTGGGAGCTTTTCACAAAAAAGACATTCGTGCTTTGGCTGCCGAAAAAGGTTTTACGAAAGCTGCTGAGAAAAAAGACAGCCTCGGCGCCTGCTTTCTTGATGGCGATTACCGGCCTTTCCTCAAGGAGAAACTCGACAACGCCGGCATTGTGATGCAGAAAGGAAATTTCACCGACGAAAACGGACAAATACTCGGCACACATCAGGGATATCCGTATTACACTGTGGGACAAAGACACGGACTTGTGTATCTCAACCGCAAAGTGTATGTAAAAGAAATAAAACCTGATAAAAACGAAGTGGTTCTTGCCCCGCTATCGGCACTATATAAAAACAGTTTCGATATTTTCAAAACCAATTTTGCAGACAAAAAACTGTTTTCCAACGAATTTGACAGCATCGTAAAAATCCGCTACCGCAAACAAAGTCATTTGTGCAAAGTTACATTCCACGAAAACGACTCTGCCACGATAGAAACCCTTGAGCCACTCGAAGCCATTGCGCCGGGACAAACTGCTGTACTTTACCGCGATGGCAAAGTGCTGGGCGGAGGCTTTATTGCCTGAAAATATGTATTTGAATTTAAGTTTGTTAGTCGAAAAATCATATTTTTTCTTTAAGTTTGTACTTTCATTTTCTGAAGGATAAAAACCGAAAACAAGAGTGTTTGTAAACAGACATAAAACACTGATTAAAAGCATTTCAACCACATGAAGCTTTCTTTAAAAAAAATCATAGTTCCTCCCCTGCCCCTGACCATACTTATGCTTTCGGCAGCGTATCTTTTGTGGATATTTTTATATTTCAAAGGTATAAGTTTCAGCACCGATCGCTCGGGCAGTTCACTACCGGCCTTTGCGGGCAACTTATTTCCGGAAAAAAGTCTATGGCCCTACCTGATCAGTTTTCTGCTTACCGGACTTAATTCGATACTTATTTTACTGCTCAACAACCGTTACAACATAATCCGGACACGCACCTTAATGCCGGTATTCATTTTCAATTTTCTGATCGGCGTGTGGTTTCAGACACACATGTTTGTAAAAGCGCACATGGCTCTGACACTTATTCTGGCCGCATTTTACTTGTTTTTTGGCATGTACCGCAATCCCAATGCTTCGGGCGAAGCTTTTACAGGAAGTCTTTTATTAGGGCTGAGTTGCTTTTTGATAAAGCCACTCGTGGTATTGCTCCCGATATTTTGGATTGGCTTTGCGATGTTTCAGAGTCTTTCGCTGCGAACCTGGCTTGCTTCGTTGTTCGGATTTCTGAACCCCATGATTTTTTATTTTGCCGCAAGTTTTTATCTCAACCCCGAAGCACTTACTGCCGAAAATCTGCTGAGCGGTCTTATACCGTCTTTTGTTATTGCGCAACTATCTATTTATGAGATAATTTACCTACTTTCTATGATTGTTGTAATTTTAATTTCGGCAGGAGGACTTTTTCCGAATTTGCGCAACGATTCTATCCAGACGCGCTCACGACTCTCATTTTTGTCGTTTTTCAGCGTTTGCATGTTTTTAGTTTCAATTTTTAGTGCGGCCGACTACAAAGCCATTATGCCCATTGTTGCCTTTGGTTACTCATTGATTTTTTCGCATCCGCTATCGCTTCGTCACGGTAATTTTTTCAGCATAATATTCATTATTTTTTTAGTGCTGAATGTGGCTTACATTGCGGCAAGCATAATACTCTGAGAAAATGACTGAATTTATCGAACTGGGATATGCCGGATTATTTATTGCTTCATTTCTGGCAGCTACGGTTGTCCCGTTCAGCTCCGAAGTCGTTTTTTCGGCCCTTGTATTTGGAGGACTCGATGCGTGGACCTGCGTTTTTGTTGCCACAGCAGGAAACTGGCTGGGCGGATTGATATCGTACTACGTGGGCCGGCTCGGCAAACTGGAATGGATAGAAAAATACCTGCGGATAAAAAAGGAAAAGTTAGACAGATTCACTGAAAAAATGCATAAGTACGGTGATTGGTTTGCGTTCTTTTCGTTCGTGCCCGGCATTGGCGACGTGATAGCTGTAGCTGCCGGATACTTCCGTTGCCGCTGGTGGATAGTAGCCATCTCAATGCTTGCCGGGAAATTTGCACGGTATGTTTTTTGGATGTATCTGCACGGAATGATATTGTAAATATTATGCTATTCATATTTTTTCTGAAATAACTGAAAAAATATTTGACAAGCAGATGTTTATTGTTAAATTTGAACCTCAAAAAACAGGTTGAACATTGAAAAGAAACTTTTACATAATACTTTTTTGCCTTCTAATGGGATTTCAATGGCTGAATGCCCAAAGCCCTGAAATTATCAATAAAAAGCAAAACTTCGGATTTGCAGTTGCAGATAACCGCAAAATAGATGTGGTCATTATCCACTCTACCTTCAATAATTCAGGAGGTGAACATTACGACATTGACCTGATTATTAAACAATTTTCCCGTTACAAAGTAAATGCTCATTATGTAATAGGCCGCGGAGGTGAGATTTACAATCTGGTGGACGAAAAAAACATTGCCTACCATGCAGGCAAAAGCAGTCTGCCCGACGGACGCACAGGCATAAACTCCTGCTCCATTGGCATTGAACTGATGACTTCATTCAGTGAAGCGCCTACTGAAGCTCAAATCATTGCCCTGACTGCGCTTGTAAACGACATAAAATCACGCCACAAAATAAAATATATACTGCGCCATAGCGATATTGCTCCCGGACGCAAAACCGACCCATGGAATATGGATTGGGAAGATTTTATCAGGCGAATGGATATTTCTCATTTCAGAGTTCCGGAGTTTCAGGTTAGCATATATGCATGATAAATAAGACATGGCGAACGAGGGACCAAACACTGCCTGCTAAAGACCATTAACTCCTAACTATTTTCATATTTATCGATTTAACACTGTTTATAAAAATGCATAGAAAAATTTCCTCAAAATATCTTCTCATTATACTGCTGTTAGCCTTTTCAGCTCAAAAACCATACGCTCAGAAAATTCTTGAAAATCAATTAAGCGACTCTCTCACTGCCATTGCACGTAAATACGCTACCGTGGGTCGGATTACAGTTAGTTCCATTAAAGCGCAGATTCAGAACAAAATACTTACGGTAACAATATCGGACAGGCTGGCTGAGATTCCATTACGGCCCGAAAATGTAAGCAGAATTTATCAGGCGATCGAAAGAACGACAAAAGGTAAATACCCGGGTTACAAACTTATTTGCATCTCGGATAAAAAAGCCATTGAAGATTTGATTCCCAACTTTTACCGAACCGAAAGAGAAGATGCAAGCCGGAAATTCGCGATAAAAACACAACAACCCGCACTTATCACAAAATTATCGCAACCATATCAGATAAGTCAGGGACTTCAGAACAGACATATTGCACTCTGGCAAAGTCACGGATGGCATTATAATCAGGAAAAGAACCGATGGATGTGGCAGCGCGGACGGTTATTTCAAACAGTGGAAGACCTTTACACGCAGGCCTATGTGCTGCCATTTCTGACACCTATGCTCGAAAATGCAGGCGCCACGGTTCTCATTCCCCGCGAACGAGACACGCAACTCCATGAGACCATTGTGGATAACGATAACAATATTTTCGAGGAAGGACGATACAGAGAACACAGCGACCGCAAGACATGGAAAACCGGAAAACCGGGATTTGCTTACGAACGCAAAATGTATGTTCAGGGTGAAAATCCGTTTACAGAAGGAACTTATCGCTTTGTACCCACCATTACCGATGCCGACGAAACCAGTGAAATTTCCTGGATTCCCGAAATTCCCGAAGAAGGTTACTATGCTGTGTATGTTTCCTACAAAACTGTGGAAAAAAGCACAACCGACGCCCGCTACACAGTAATTCACAAAGGCGGAAAAACAGCATTCTCGGTCAATCAAACCATGAATGGTGGCACATGGCTTTATCTGGGGCACTTTTTATTTCCCAAAGGGCGAAACAATCAATACCGCGTGGAGCTGAATAACCAAAGTGCCACTTCCGACCGTATTGTGACAGCCGATGGCGTAAAATTCGGAGGAGGAATGGGGAATATTGCACGCAGCCCGCAGAAAAAAGCAAAGGCAAATGGCATTAGCACCCCGGGCTCAGAAAAAGACACTGACAGTATAAAACCCTATGTAAGTGGCTATCCCCGTTTCACCGAAGGAGCGCGTTACTGGCTGCAATGGGCGGGAATACCCGACAGTATTTACAGCCGCACACAGGGACAGAACGATTACAGCGACGATTTTCAGTCGCGCGGCTTCTGGCTGAATTATCTGGCCGGAGGTTCGCTGATTTTGCCTAAACGTGAAGGACTGAGAGTTCCTGTGGATATGGCGCTGGCCTTTCACACCGATGCCGGAGTGCTTAAAAATGACTCGATCATTGGCACACTGGGAATTTTTACCGAAACCAATGGCAACGGACTTACAGTGTTCGAAAACGGCATTTCGCGTATGGCTTCGCGCGACCTTACCGACATGGTTCAAACACAAATTTCCGAAGACATTCGCAGGACTTTTGCTCCGGAATGGACACGCCGCGGCCTCTGGAACAAATCGTACAGCGAATCACGTGTTCCCGAAGTGCCTACCATGTTGCTCGAACTGCTTTCGCATCAAAATCCTGCCGATATGCGTTACGGCCACGATCCACGTTTCAGATTCACAGTGAGCAGAGCCATTTACAAAGCTGTTTTAAAATACATTACCCACAACAACGGACAAAAATATGTAGTGCAGCCATTACCTGTGGAACAGTTCAGCAGCCGCTTTTCCGGCAAAACACAGATAATTTTAAACTGGGAAGCTGTGAACGATCCGCTTGAGCCGTCAGCCAAACCTACCGGATATGTGGTTTACACGCGCGTTGGCAACGGAGGTTTCGACAATGGCACTTACACCGATAGAAATACAGTAACGGCGAATATTGAACCCGGGAAAATATACAGTTTCAAAGTAAGTGCTGTAAATCAGGGAGGCGAAAGTTTTCCATCCGAAATTCTGTCGGTATATCGTGCCAACAATAACCAAAAGGAAGTGATGATTGTAAACGGATTCGAAAGAGTGAGCGGACCACTGTTTTTCAACGAAAATGGTCAGCGGGCAGGCTTCGACAACGACACTGACCCGGGAGTTCCTTATATATCCGATATCAGTTTCACCGGCAAGCAGTACGAATTCAACAGAAAGCAAGCATGGCAAAACGACGACAATCCCGGCTTTGGAGCCAGCTACGGCAATATGGATGCCAAAGTAATTGCAGGAAATACTTTCGACTATCCGTATCTGCATGGCAAAGCCATCAAGGAAGCAGGATATTCGTTTGTTTCCACATCGGTAAAAGCTGTGACACAGGGCAAAATAAATCTGAACGAATACCGTTATGTAAATATAATTTTAGGAAAACAGAAACAAACCGTCACAGGAATTTCGAAAAAAGAAACGGAATTTAAAACTTTTCCATTAGCTTTGCAGCAAAGTTTGGTCAGTTACTGCCGTGCGGGTGGTAATCTGCTGATTAGCGGAGCATTTACCGGAAGCGATTTTTACAGCGGAAACTATATCAAAACAGATGAAAAACTCTTTATGGAAAGTATTTTGAAGTTCCGTTACAACCCTTCAAAATCAGATTTTAGTTTCAGAGTAAAAATGGTAAGTTCGCCTTTTCCGCATTTTCACAGAGCCGAATTTAACCTTTACGACAGCCCTCAGGCGCAAATGTATTATCTTGAATCGACTGATGGAATTGAATCTGCAGGCGACGGAGCTGTAACATTCTGCCGTTATGCATCGACAAATATAAGTGCCGGAATTATTTATTCAGGATTATATAAAGTGTGCGTCACCGGCTTTCCGTTCGAGAGCATAAAATCGGAAAAAGAACGTAATAAATTTATGGAATCGGTCATGTTGTTTTTTAATGCAGTACAAAAACGAAGTACCGAAAGGACAAATCCCTTACAAACAAATACACGAACAAAAAAGGACATTCAATAAATAAAAACATAAAACAATGAAAGTAAAACTGTTAGCTCTGATAGCACCAATTTTCATACTTGGTTCATGTATCGAAAGCACTTACACCCTTCCTTCGGTTTCCGGTAGCCGTTTCGAAATACTTGTGGTAATGAACGACAGCTCGTGGCAAGCTCCTTCGGGTCGTGCAGTAGTTGCACTTCTCGATCAGGACATGTTCGGTTTGCCTCAACCCGAACCGGTAATGAGCATCAATCAATGTTCTCAATCAGAATTCAGCGATCTTCTGAAACCATCGCGAAACATTTTACTAACCGATATTTCGACAAAATATACAGGTCCAAAAATCGCATATTCAAAAAACAAATGGGCGCAACCTCAAACAGTGGTGAAAATAACAGCACCAAACGATTCTGCGCTCAGAAAAATTATTGAAGAATCAGGAGAAAAAATTCTGGATTATTTCCTTACCTCGGAACGCGACCGTCAGATTCGTTTCAACAAAGATTATGTCAATAACAAAGCAAAAACTGAAATAGAATCGATGTTTGGCATTCAGATAGACATTCCCCAGGGCATTACACGCGCAACAAAAGGAAAAGACTTTTACTGGATTACTAACGACCAGCCTAATGTACGTCAGGACATTGTGGTTTATTCATATCCTTACACCGACAAAAATACTTTCACGAAGGAATATTTACTTGCCAAACGCGACTCGTTTATGAAAGCAAATATCCCCGGCGAAATTGAAGGTTCGCACATGGGTACCGAATACAAATATGCCGATCCGCGATTCAGAGAAATCTGGGTAAACGATGGCTATTGCGCCGAAATCACAGGACTCTGGAAAATGGTCAATGGCGGCTCAATGGGCGGTCCGTTCTACAGCCACACACGCCTTGACGAAATCAATCAGAGGGTAATTACCGTTGAAGGTTTCGTATTTGCTCCCGGCACAAAAAAACGTAATCACATCCGTTTTCTCGAGGCTGTATTGTTTACTGCAAAACTACCGCAGGACATCAACAGTCTGAAAGAAGTATCGGTAGTAGCTGATAAAAAAGAGGAAAAATCTGCCAAATAACAGAGCAGGAAATAAGAGTTGAGCTAAATATTTTCAATAAGAAATGGATAACGAAAAAATAATTGTTGGCATTACACAGGGCGATATCAATGGTATTGGCTACGAAGTAATTCTGAAAACGCTGGCCGAGCCCAGAGTGACTGAGAGTTTTGTAGCTGTCATATACGGATCACCAAAAGCTGCTGCATTTTATCGCAAGAGTCTGGACATTCAGGGCATTAACCTGAATATTATCAACAGCATAGAAGAAGTCAATCTGAAGCGTATCAATATTATCAATTGTGCCGACGATGAAATAAAAGTAGATGTAGGAAAAGCCACTGAAGAAGCCGGAAAAGCAGCTTTCGGAGCACTTGAAAGAGCTACTGCCGATTTGAAAAAAGGAGCAATTCAGGCCATTGTTACTGCACCTATCAATAAAAAGAACATACAGTCCGATCAGTTTAACTTTCCCGGGCACACCGAATATCTCGAAGAGAAATTTGGTACCGGAACGCCGGCATTAATGATTCTGATGAACGACGTAATGCGTGTGGCTGTGGTTACCGGACATATTCCTGTAAATGAAGTTCCCAAAGCCATTAGCAAAGAACTTATTCTTCAGAAGTTGGAAGTGCTCAACAATTGCCTGAAACGTGATTTTAAAATTACCCGTCCGCGCATTGCCGTGCTTGGATTGAATCCACATGCCGGCGACGAAGGAGTAATTGGTAGCGAGGAAAAAACGATTATCGAGCCCGCCATTGCCGAAGCAGTAAAAAAAGGAATTATTTGTGTGGGACCTTATCCTGCTGATGGTTTCTTTGGTTCCGGAAGCTTCAAAAAGTTCGATGCCATTCTGGCTATGTATCACGACCAGGGGCTTATTCCATTCAAAACCATAGCCATGGAAAGCGGAGTAAACTACACAGCCGGACTCAATGTGATCCGCACATCTCCGGCGCATGGCACAGCTTACGAAATTGCAGGAAAAAATGTAGCTTCCGAGGAATCGTTCCGTCAGGCATTATTTGCAGCACTCGATATTTACAACAATCGTGTGTGGTCTGATGAAATCTCTGTGAACCCGCTAAAAATTGAACCGAAGATAGACAGAGCCGGAAAAATTGAATAAAGATATCCATATTTCAATAAATGAAACGGACATTGTCAGGCTGACAATGTCCGTTTCATTTATATTCAAAGGCCTTTTAAAGCGCTAATTCTTTACAATTTTTTGAGTATAGGTTTGTCCGTTTTCGAGTAAAACTTTCACCATATAAACTCCGGGCTGTAATGCAATAAGCCCAACCCGAGCCATCAGTATTTTTGTAAAGAAAGCAATCGTTGAGGTTTTTCCATGCCCAGTCGTAATCCCATACTGGCCCGGAATGTACTTCGGGGTCTTTTCTGTCCTTATCTTTATGGAAAAAAGGCTCTTTTTATAAGCATCCACATTTCATGAAATTTCACTGACAATAAAATAATGAATAAATGAATTCACATCAATATAAGCCTGATATCCGGCCACAGGATCAGTAAAGTTTTCGCTGTAAAGAATCTCTTCAACAGCATTTACATACGATGCAATATACTCTTTTTGATGCCATGTCATCAGCGAAGGTTTAGGATCCTGATAAATATATTTCACGGTTGCACCCAACAATATGGAAACGGCCAAGGAACGTTACAAAAAAATGAGTGACGCCCTCAAAGCAACAGGCATGAACTTTTATTTCAATATTTGTGAATGGGGCGAACGCGAACCCTGGCTCTGGGCTGCCAATGCCGGCGGACATTCGTGGAGAGTAAGTTTCGATAGTTGCGACACATGGGATCATGGTAAATACGATGGCAGTCATTGTGGTGTGATTCAATCGATTGATATTATGAAAAATCTCGACTATTATGCAGATCCGAATCAGTTCAAAGATGCCGACATGATGTGCGTGGGACTCTACGAAAAAGGAAAACCATCGTCGGCCAGCGGAGCACGTAGCATGACCGACACTGAATATCAGTCGCAATTTTCAATGTGGTGCATGTTCTCCACACCATTGCTTATTTCCTTCGATCTTTTCACAATGAACAGGGCAACTCTTGATATACACACAAACAAAGAACTTATTGCCAACAATCAGGAGAGATTAGGACAACAAACATTATGCTTTTTTACACGAATCATTATACTTAATGTAGAAAAATTCCTGCTTTTTACATGATTGATTATACTCAATGTAGAGAAATTCATGCTTTTTACATGATTCATTATACTCAATGTAGAAAGATTCATGTTTTTTACACGATTCATTATACTCAATGTAGAAAAATTCATGCTTTTTACACGAATCATTATACAATATGTAGAAACGCTCCATATTATTAGTGATAGAGTAATACGTTTTTAGTAGTATTATAATGTGTTATTAGCAGATTTGTCTTGCTATTTGTATAATTTTCGCTGCTTTGAGACAGTCAGTCGGGTATTTTATAGTATTGCGCAGAGCAGAAATAATAATTGGTCGATTCAAAAGAGGAAAAGTATGTAAACGAAACAACCCTGTCGGTATAATACCAACAGGGTTGTTTTGTTTTTTGCTTGGGTTTTGAATTAGCTTCTTGGAGTAGCTTCTTTCAATACCATTGTGCGACCGTCGTATTCAGCACCGTTAAGTTCGGTGATAGCAGTACGGGCAGCAGCATCGTCAGCCATTTCAACGAAAGCGAAGCCTTTTGATTTGCGTGTGTCGCGATCGGTGATAATCTTGCATGAGTCAACCTGACCATACTCTTCCATAACGGCTCTAAGGTCGTTTTCTTTTACTTTGTAACTTAAGTTACCTACGTAGATGTTCATAAAAAAATAATGTGTAAAAATAAATAATAATGAGAAAGCGAAGTGTAATTACGTAGGCGGGGAACAAAGTGCGCATAAATGCGGATAAGTTGTGAACAGACTGACGAAAATATACAATATCCTTTTTCGGAGGACAAAGAAACGACAAATTATTTGTGAAATACTTTCCGAACGGAATTATTATTATTTAAAAACTTATTTAAACTATTTTTAGTGTTTTGAAGTTTCAGGTTTCAAGGTTTCAAAGTTTCAGAGTTTCAGGGTTTCAGGGTTTCAGGGTTTAGCGTTTCGTATTAAGCATTCAGAAGTTGATTCGCAACGTTTCATGCTCAACACAGTCTTTTGTCTTTGTCACGTCTTTTGTCTTTTGTCTTTTGTCTTATTTACTGCTTAGGGTTCAATATTATCAGAGGCGCAATTGTCTTGCGCCTCTGATAAAAATTGTAAATTGTAAATGAAATCAATATTCGTCCCAGCTTTTAATCTTAATATCGTCGAGACTGAGGGTGCTGAAAGCATATATAAATGCAGACGCAAGTCGCGCATTGGTCAACAATGGAATATTATAATCGATGGCTGCACGACGGATTTTGTAACCGTTGGTCAGCTCACGACGGGTTTGATTTTTCGGAATATTGATCACCAGATCGATTTGCTTTTTGTTGAGCATTTCCATTATCTGAAGTTCTCCTTCCTCATCGGGCCAGGCCACAGGTATTGCTTTAATACCGTTATCATTTAGGAATGCAGCTGTACCTGAAGTGCTGTAGATATTATAACCATTGTCGTGAAGCATGTGACAGGCTTCGAGCAAATCCACTTTCGATTTGGCTTCGCCCGACGATACCAAAATGTTTTTTCCCGGTATATTGTAACCTACCGACAGCATCGATTTAAGCAATGCCTCTCTGAAATCGTCGCCAATGCAACCTACTTCACCAGTCGACGACATGTCCACACCTAAAATCGGGTCGGCATTTTGCAAACGGGCAAAAGAGAACTGCGAAGCCTTTACACCAATATGTTCAAGGTCGAATACCGACGAATCGGGACGACTGTATGGCGCATCAAGCATAATGCGGGTAGCTGTTTCAATAAAATTACGTTTCAGCACTTTCGACACAAAAGGGAACGAACGCGAAGCACGCAGGTTACATTCAATCACTTTGATATCGTTGTTTTTGGCTAAGAACTGGATATTAAAAGGTCCTGAGATATTAAGTTCGCGGGCAATTTGTTTCGAAATCTTTTTAATGCGGCGCATTGTTTCGAAATAAATTTTTTGAGCCGGGAACACAAGCGTAGCATCGCCCGAGTGTACCCCGGCAAATTCCACATGTTCCGAAATGGCATATTCCACCACTTCGCCATTCTGCGCTACGGCATCGAATTCCACTTCCTTGGCATTTTGCAGGAACGAAGAAACTACCACAGGATATTCTTTCGATACATTGGCAGCAAGCGTCAGGAATTTTATCATTTGTTCCTTGTCGAAACATACATTCATGGCTGCGCCCGATAGTACATACGAGGGACGTATAAGTACCGGGAATCCCACTTCGTCGATAAAGGCATCAATTTCCTCGAAACTGCTGAGTTCTTTCCAGCGTGGCTGATCGATACCAAGTGTATCGAGCATGGCTGAGAATTTATGACGGTTCTCGGCGCGGTCGATCGAAGCGGCAGGTGTACCAAGAATAGGCACATTCTGACGGTCGAGTTTCATGGCCAGATTATTTGGAATTTGTCCGCCCATCGACACAATCACACCTTTGGGCTGCTCAATATCGATTACATCCAACACACGTTCGAACGAAAGTTCATCGAAATACAAACGATCACACATATCATAGTCGGTCGAAACGGTTTCAGGATTGTAGTTGATCATAACCGACTCGTAACCCAGTTCACGGGCAGTTTGAACCGCATTGACCGAACACCAGTCGAATTCCACCGACGACCCGATGCGATAAGCACCCGAACCAAGCACCACAATGGCTTCACGCTCATCTTTGGCAGGTTTGTAAGCCTTGTCCGATCCGTAAGTAAAATACAGATAATTGGTTTTATCGGGGTGATCGGAAGCTACGGTATTGATACGACGAACTGTAGGTGTAATACCAACTGATTTACGTTTGTCGCGCACCTGAAGCAATTCTTTTTCCATAGAGCCTGCAGGAGTTTCGACGAAACGGGCAATCTGGAAATCGGAAAAACCGAGGCGTTTGGCTTCGGCAAGCACACTGGCATCAAGGTCGGCAATACTGTTGTACGACGAAAGCACAAGGCTGTATTTATGTATATTTTCAAGTTTTTCGATAAACCAGCGGTCGATTTTTGTCAGATCCACAATTTGTTCCACTGTAAAGCCTTTGGTAAAAGCGTCGGCAATGGCAAAAATACGCAGGTCGGTAGGTTTTGAGAGCGCCGAAGCCACATCGTCGAACACAAGGTCATTGTTACCCACAAAACCATGCATTCCCTGTCCTATCATGCGCAAACCTTTCTGAATAATTTCTTCGAACGACTGACCAATGGACATAATTTCGCCCACCGACTTCATCGACGAACCAATTTCACGGCTTACACCCTCGAACTTGGTAAGGTCCCAACGTGGGATTTTCACAATCATATAATCCACCGAAGGAGCCACATAAGCCGAATTTAGCGTTCCCATTTCACCAATCTGATCGAGCGAGTAGCCCAAAGCCAACTTGGTAGCCACAAAAGCCAATGGATAACCCGAAGCTTTCGAAGCCAGTGCCGACGAACGGCTCAGACGTGCATTGATTTCGATAATACGATAATCGTTTGTTTCGGCATTAAAGGCATACTGTATATTACATTCGCCCACAATTCCGATATGACGAACCACTTTACGCGCTACATCTTCCAGAAATGCAATCTGATCTTTTGAAAGCGAAATAATGGGTGCAACCACTATACTTTCGCCGGTATGAATACCCAGCGGGTCGAAGTTTTCCATTGGAACAACCGTGAAGCAATGGTCGTTTTTATCGCGAATCACCTCAAATTCAATTTCCTTCCAGCCTTTGAGACTTTCTTCAACCAGAATTTGTTTGGAATAAGCCAAAGCACTTTCGCAAAGTGTAATAAACTCCTGCTCGTTGGCACAAATGCCCGAACCAAGCCCACCCAAAGCATAAGCCGAGCGCACCATTACCGGATAGCCAATACGACGGGCAGCTGTAAGTGCATCGATAAGCGACTCCACAGCCTGCGAAACCGGTGTTTTGGCGTCAATTTCGTTTAGTTTTTTTACAAACAAATCGCGGTCTTCGGTAATCATAATAGCTTCAACCGATGTACCAAGCACTTTAATACCGTACTTCTGCAAAGTGCCATCCAGGTACATTTCGGTACCACAATTCAGCGCTGTTTGTCCGCCAAAAGCCAGCAAAATGCCATCAGGTTTTTCTTTTTTAATTACTTCTTCCACAAAATGCGGCGTAATGGGCAGGAAATACACTTTATCAGCAATGCCTTCCGAAGTCTGTATAGTGGCGATATTGGGGTTAATCAATACCGTTTCGATACCTTCTTCTTTCAATGCTTTCAGCGCCTGCGAGCCCGAATAGTCGAATTCGCCGGCCTGACCGATCTTAAGTGCGCCCGAGCCGAGCAAAATCACTTTCTTGATTGATTGATCCATTTTCAATATTTTTAGTTTTATTGTTGTCGTGCAAGAAACAGAAGACTCAGAGGTTCAGAATCTTGATTTGGGATTTGAAGATTTGAAATTTGAAGATTTTCTGCTTCGTAATCAATTCTCAATAAATCACGCATCCAACATTCTTTACTCTTTATTTCAAAGTTTCAGGTTGTTCAGGTTGGAAGAAGTAACTTCCGGTCGCTTGTTTTTTAATCAAACAACCGGAAGCACATTTCCACAGGTTTATCTGCCATCAGGCAGATTATTTGCAGGTCCCCTCCCCATTGGGGAGGGTTAGGCTGGGGTTAGTATTCGTCCCAGCTTTTAATCTTAATATCCTCCACAGTCATATTGCAGAATGCAGTGATAAAGGCTGAAGCCAGTCGCGCATTGGTCAAAAGCGGGATATTAAAGTCGATAGCACCACGACGAATAGCGTAGTCGTTACGCAATTCACGCTCGGTGGTATCTTTCGGTATATTGATTACCAAATCGAAACCTTTGTTCGAGAGCATGGTTTTTACATTCAAATCGCCTTCTTCATCGGGCCAGTTTACGGCTGTGGCTTCGATGCCGTTTTCGGCTAAGAAGCGTTGCGAACCACGTGTTGCAAAAAGTTCGTAACCTTTTTTCTGAAGCAGATACATTGCATCGAGCAGTTCTACTTTCGATTTGGGCTCGCCCGACGAAATCAGAATCCGTTTCTTCGGAATGCGGAAACCAACCGAGAGCAGCGATTTCAGGATTGCTTCGTGGAAATCATCACCAATACAGCCCACTTCTCCGGTCGAAGCCATATCCACCCCTAACACAGGGTCGGCCTGTTGCAAGCGGTGGAATGAGAATTGCGAAGCTTTAATGCCTACGTAATCCAGGTCGAAAGCCGATTTCTCGGGCTTCTCAACCGGCAAGCCAAGCATTACTTTGGTGGCCAGTTCAATAAAGTTCAGCTTCAACACTTTGGAAACGAATGGGAACGAACGCGACGAGCGAAGGTTACATTCAATTACCTTGATATAATTGTCTTTGGCAAGGAACTGTATGTTGAATGGTCCCGAGATATTCAGCGAACGTGCAATTTCGCCGGCTATCTTTTTAATACGGCGAATGGTTTCCACATAAATTTTCTGCGGAGGGAATTGTGTGGTAGCATCACCTGAGTGAACACCTGCAAACTCCACGTGCTCCGAAATGGCATACACCATAATTTCGCCATCTTTAGCCACTGCATCAATTTCAATTTCCTTGCAACGTTCAAGGAATTCCGAAATTACCACCGGATGTTTTTTCGACACTTCGGTTGCTAATTTCAGGAAGTTTTCCAATTGCGAAGCATCGTGACACACATTCATGGCAGCACCCGAAAGCACATACGAAGGGCGCACCAACACTGGGAAACCTACTTCGGCCACAAATTCTTTCACATCTTCGAAAGTGGTAAGTTCTTTCCAGCGTGGCTGGTCAATGCCTAGTGCATCGAGCATCGACGAGAATTTATGACGGTCTTCAGCGCGGTCGATATCCACAGCCTGTGTTCCCAAAATGGTTACATTGGCATCGGCCAGTTTCATGGCTAAGTTATTCGGAATCTGTCCTCCTGTAGAAACAATAGTTCCCATTGGATTTTCGAGTTCCATAATATCCATCACACGTTCGAAGCTTAACTCGTCGAAGTACAGACGGTCGCACATATCGTAGTCGGTCGAAACCGTTTCGGGATTGTAGTTGATCATTACCGAGCGAAGTCCTTCTTTACGAATGGTCATAAGCGCATTTACACCACACCAGTCGAACTCCACCGACGAACCAATGCGGTAAGCACCCGAACCAAGCACCACTACCGAACGATGATCGCCCAGATATTTCATATCGCTGGCCACACCGCTGTAAGTAAGATACAGATAGTTGGTTTGCGCAGGATATTCGGCAGCCAGGGTGTCAATTTGTTTCACCACAGGCACAATTCCGCGACTCTTACGATGCGCACGGGTCACTTTTATCTGCTCATCCATATCGTCCTTGCTGCATTTGGTCACAAAGCGCGTAATCTGGAAGTCGGAGAAACCGGCCACTTTGACTTCTTTCAGCAATTCGTCCGAAAGAGTATCCAACGACTCAACAGCAGTAAGTTCCCTTTCGAGTTTTTTGATACGCTCGAGTTTATACAGGAACCAACGGTCAATCTTTGTCAATTCGTGAAGTCTGTCTACAGTATAACCAAGTTCAAAAGCCTGATTCAGATAGAAAATACGGTGATCGGTAGGTTCGTTCAGCGCTTTGTCCAAATCGTCCACAAAAAGTTCTTTATTACCCACAAAACCGTGCATTCCAAGTCCTGTCATGCGGATTCCTTTCTGAATGGCTTCCTCGAAAGTGCGTCCGATAGACATAATTTCGCCCACCGACTTCATACTTGAACCCAACAGGCGGCTTACTCCCTGGAATTTACCCAAATCCCAACGTGGAATTTTACAAACGATATAGTCGAGAGCCGGTTCGAAGAAAGCAGAAGTATCTTTCGTCACTGAGTTTTTCAATTCAGGAAGTCCGTAACCCAAACCAAGTTTTGCAGCTACAAATGCCAGCGGATAGCCCGTGGCTTTCGAAGCCAAAGCCGACGAACGGCTCAAACGGGCATTCACCTCAATCACACGATAATCTTCGGATTCGGTATCGAAAGCATACTGCACATTACATTCGCCCACAATACCGATATGGCGGATAATGCGGATAGCCAGCTCGCGCAATTTGTGATATTCGCTATTGGTAAGCGTTTGCGAAGGAGCTACCACTATACTTTCGCCGGTGTGAATTCCCAGCGGATCGAAGTTTTCCATGTTACAAACCGTGATACAGTTGTCATAACGGTCGCGTACCACTTCGTATTCAATTTCTTTCCAACCCTTAAGCGACTTTTCGACCAACACCTGATTTGAATAAGCAAAAGCTTTATCTACCAAAGCTTTCAATTCTTCGTCGTTGTCGCAGAAGCCCGAACCCAAACCTCCAAGCGCATAGGCTGCACGCACAATCACCGGATAACCCAGTTCGTTGGCAGCACGGGTAGCATCTTCGAGATTGGTAACCGCTTCGCTTTTGATATATTTCACATCGATTTCCGAAAGTTTCTGATTAAAAATCTCACGGTCTTCGGTATCAATAATCGATTGTACAGGCGTTCCGAGTACGCGAACACCATATTTTTCGAACACTTTGTCCTTGTAAAGTGCCACACCACAGTTCAGTGCTGTCTGTCCGCCAAACGAAAGGAAAACGCCATCGGGACGCTCTTTTTCAATTACACGTTCCACAAAATCGGGCGTAACAGGCAAAAAGTAAACTTTATCGGCAATGCCTTCAGAAGTTTGTACGGTAGCAATATTCGGATTGATAAGCACTGTTTCAATGCCTTCTTCCTTAAGTGCTTTCAGAGCCTGCGAACCTGAATAGTCAAATTCACCCGCTTCACCAATTTTTAAAGCACCCGAACCAAGTACCAGCACTTTAGCGACACCATCCAGCCCCCTAAATCCCCCTTCAGGGGACTTTTCACGTTCCAAAAATTCGGGAAGCTTTGGTTGATTTACAGCCGCCTTTTTAGATTGCAATTCCTCTTCAATCATCGAAACCACATCGAAGTCAGCTATCTTTAAGTCCCCTGAAGGGGGATTTAGGGGGCTTCTGAGGAGGTTTAAGAACACATCGAACAGAAACTCAGTATCGGTAGGACCCGAAGCAGCTTCGGGGTGGAACTGAGCCGAGAACCAGGGCATTGTTTTGTGACGGATACCTTCGTTGGTTCCATCGTTCATATTTACAAAAAGAGGTTCCCAATCGGCGCTCAGTGTGGAATTATCCACTGCAAAACCGTGATTCTGCGAGGTAATAAAGGCACGTTGTGTACCCGCAAGCTGCACAGGCTGGTTATGACTGCGGTGTCCGTATTTCAGTTTGTAAGTTTTAGCGCCACCGGCAACCGAAAGCAGCTGATTTCCCATACAAATACCGAAAATAGGTTTCCCGGTTTTCATGGTTTCCTGAATATGACGTACAGTATCCTGCGCATATTCGGGGTCGCCGGGACCGTTAGAAATGAACAGTCCGTCGAATTCTATATGATTGTAATCGTAATCCCAGGGTACACGAATCACTGTAGTGTCGCGTTTGAGCAGACAGCGGATAATGTTGTGTTTTACGCCACAATCCACCAGCAACACACGTTTACTACCGTTTCCGTAAGTAATCACCTCCTTGCAGCTCACTTTGGCCACCTGATTTTCGTCGTCAGGATTAACGAATTCGATATCATCGCCATCGGGAAACACAAGTTTTCCGCGCATGGTTCCCTTTTCGCGAACAAGTTTTGTAAGCTCACGCGTGTCCACACCAAAAATTCCGGGCACTTCATTTTCCTTCAACCAGTCGCTCAGGCTTTTTACAGCATTCCAGTGACTGTATTCAAAAGAAAAATCGGAAATAATCAAAGCTGATGCCTGAATTTTTTCCGATTCATAAAAAGTAGAAAGGCCGTTTTCGATGGTGTCGTTCGGAACACCGTAATTACCAACCAACGGGAAAGTGATTGCCAACAGCTGACCCGCATAAGATGGGTCGGTGAGGCTTTCGGGATACCCGACCATGGCCGTATTAAAAACTACTTCGCCGGCCACTGGTTTTTCGAAACCGAAAGATTTCCCTTCGAACACAGTGCCGTCTTCCAAAACAAGATGAAAGGGCTTATACTTTTGCATAAAAATAAAATAGATTTTTGTATATCTTCTTTTATCCGGACCAAATGACTACTCAAACGTCCAAATTTGTGCAAAAGTACTGCTTTTTTGTGTACCAAACAAGCATCAAAAACCAATTTTCATCCTTTTATTCTTTTTTTTATTGCCTGATCTAAAAGCGTATATAAAAGGAATAATTATGAATTTTCAATTCTTATGCAACACATAAAGCAAATACTCGTAGTCGCCATTTGCAAACTTATTGAAAGTAGAAGTTCCTTCGAGTCCGGCAAACTGACCGGCAGCAGCGTGAAGAAATTTAGGAGCCATTTCGCTGATCATTTTCTTTGTTTGAGCCGACGACAAAGTAAGCGCTTCCACCACATTGGGCGTAATCACTTCGTGTGTTTTCAACTCAAAACCGGACTGTAAAATTTGGCTGTGCATCAATTCCACCTGATGGCGAAATCTGAAATCGACAATCAACAAATGTCCATTGGGTTTTAAAACACGAAATGACTCGGCCAGAAACTTATCGAAACGGGTATAACGGTGTGAGGATTCGACATTGATAATCACATCATAGGATGCATTTTCGAACTGAAGCATTTCGGCATTGCCGGTAAAAAAGTTCATTTTCTGCTGGCTGTAATGGCGCTTACAGAATTCAATAGCTTTATCGTTGAGATCCACACCTGTAGCCGACGCGGGTTTCAGATAACGGTTTACATACGACAAGCCACCACCACGACCGCAACCAACTTCCATCAAACTTTTCCCTGAAATATCAATTTTAGTAACCAAATAATTATACAATTTGGCCGGATAAAGATTGGGCATATCAGCAGGTTCCAGGCTTATATCGTGTCCCTTCGACGAAAAACCATAATTCATAAAAGTCACCTGCGACTTTTTATCCACTAAACAAACAACCTTGTACCAAAGGCGAAAAAACACATTTACTAACACATCTCTCATTGCATTATATTTTTATTGATTAATAATTCTGAAATCAAATCACTGACATTACAGAATCCGGGTTCAACCAACAGCATGCTTTTTGAATCAAGATGTTATAGTATCAATTTCAAATTACAGACTTTTGTCTGTCCGAAATTTCACAAACAGAGCAACATCCATGTTTCTGACTGTTGCTTTAGTTTTTTTTTACAAAGATAGTTATCAACCTATGAAATTCAATACTGATTTATTGGAAATTATAAACATGACCTGCCACTACGTATTTTTTATACAGGGCATTCACTTCACTTTTTTGTTTTTTACGAATAGCATCGTAATACGGGCGCACCAAACCGGCCGTTTCGCTGTCGGGATATTTTTTCAGCAAATAAGTATAAGCTTTTGTATAATATTCAGCCAGTTGCAGGTGATCCACATCATCGTAAAGCGGCGAATTGTCCATGCCCGAAAGCAGATAAGTGAGATATGCTTTGCGATAGTTTTTGCAATTATCCAGGAAAACAAAGGTTTTGTTGGCTGCCATAAATTTTTCGTACCACACAAGCCGCTCAATGTATTTATCAGGTTCAATGGTAATAAAGGCATCCTGCGCAAATCCCTCACGATTTTCGAGTTCAATTTGTGCGAGATAAGCTTTCATAGGCTCGGTAAACATATCCGAAAGTTGCAGCAACACAAATTCCCTGTCCTGCTCAATATAGGGCATACCTTCGGTAAACGACATTTTGAAACCGCTTTTGAGTAAATTGTTACGATAACGACTCAATTTCGGGCTCACATTTTCGTCGTTCATCAGTGGCGAATAATCGGTACTGTCCTCGTAAAGTTTCTCATTCAGATTGGTTTCGATAGTATCGAGCAACTGTTGCAAAACCACAAAAGCCGAATCGCACAGACCTGGCCGCTGTCCTTCGAAAAACTTATGGAAATGCTCCACAGCAAGCGGTGCCGAATTCATATCGGTGCTATCGAGGTCGTGCACAAACATTCGGAAATCAATCAACATAGGATGTTCGCTTTGCAATACAAGCGAATCACGCACATATATATTGGTAGAATCATCCTGCGACTGATTATCATCGCCCGAACGGTGACAAGCAGATACTACAAAACTGATTATCAACAAATAACCCAAAGTAATCTTACTCATTCTCATAACAGTTTGTTTTTAAATGTACAAATGAAAAACGGACTACAAATTTCAAAAAAGAAATTGACATTGCCAAATACTGACTTATATCAAAAATCTGAAAATAGAAACCTTGAATCCTTACGATATAAACAAGAAAATTGATGAAAAATTATTTTATGAAGAAGAAAACTATTCGTAGCGAATAATTTTCGCAGGCGAGATTTTGGTAATAAGATACGAGGGACCTACCATCATTAAAACCGACAAAACAAAAGTACCCACATTGAGCAACACAACATGCAGCCAGTTAATAACCACCGGTACATAAGCCACATAATACGATTCGGGATCGAGCGGGATAAGATGCGTATAATATTGTATAATACAAAATGCCAAACCGATCAGATTTCCCCAAAACATGCCACGTGCAATCAGAAAAACCGAATGGTACAGAAAAATTTTACGCACCGACCAGTTGGTAGCTCCGAGCGATTTCAGAATGCCAATCATATTTGTACGCTCCAGAATCAGAATCAGCAAACCTGAAATCATATTGAAACCCGCCACAGCCAGCATAAGCAGCAATATCACCCACACATTCATATCAATAAGATCGAGCCAGCCAAAGATTTGCGGATTCATATCACGAATGGTTTGCGCATAATAACGCTTGTCGCCATCGGTATTTTCCTGCATAACCAACTGATATATCAGATCAGACAAAGGTTCGAGACTGTCGAAATCGGTCAATTGTATTTCCACACCGCTTACCTGCGAATTCTTCCAACCATTAAGTTGTTGTAAGTGACGAATATCGGCCAGAATAAACATTTTATCATATTCCACAAAACTGGTATTGTAAATACCCTGAATGCGGAATTTGCGTGCACGCATTTGCTCATTCGAAGTATAGGTATAGCTAAAAAAGCTGTCTCCGGTTCCGAGTTTTAGCTTTGCTGCCAGATACGACGAAATCAACACGCCATTTGTAAGCGTATCAGCTTCGAAAGCCGGAATTTCGCCTTCCACCAAATGCGAACGAAAAAAGTCATTATTAGCCCCTGCCGCAATTCCTTTAAGCAAAATACCCTGAAAATCTTCGTCGGTTTTGATAATGCCCGGCTTGGTCACAAAACGTTGAAGCGATTTCACATCCGGCAATGCACTTATTTTTTTCAGAAAAGCATCCGATGGCTCAATGGGTTGCATTTCATAGTTTCCCACGCTTTCGATACTGCTTATCTGAATATGACCACCAAAACCAATGGCTTTGTTCCGCACTTCCGACTTAAAACCCACCACCACAGCCAGCGAAATCAACATCACAGCCATTCCCAACGCAATAGCAATAGTAGCTATACGCACAGCAGGGCGGGATACATTCTTTTTATCCTGCCTGAAATGAATACGTTTGGCTATAAAATATTCTATTGACATTGGGTTGTTTCGTGTTTCGTGTTTCGTGTTTCGTGTTTTGAATTGAGTGAGAATTAAGGGATGCTTTATAAACACTGAAGCTTCAAATCTCCAAATCAACACATTATCACATCATCACATCATCATATCATCACATCATCACATCATTTTCTTCCCGGATACACCTCAAGGGCTTTGGCAAGTACCACAAGTGCATGCTTCAAAGCCTCCTTTTCAAGCACATAAGCAATACGCACTTCATCTTTACCATAACCTTCCTGGGTATAAAATCCCGAAGCAGGCGCCATCATCACTGTATGACCTTCGTATTCGAAATCGGAAAGCAACCAGGCACAAAAACGGTCGGCATCGTCGATGGGCAAACGTGCTACAGTGTAAAATGCGCCCATTGGAATGGGAGAATACACACCGGGAATGCGGTTCAGACCGTCGATCAGGAACTTACGACGCTCCACATATTCGTTGTACATTTCGAGCATATACTCAGTAGAAGTGCTCATGGCGGCTTCCGAAGCAATCTGGCCCAAAAGCGGCGGACTTAAACGTGCCTGACAAAACTTCATCACATTTTTGCGTACTTCCTTATTTTTAGTCACAATTGCACCAATGCGCACACCGGTCATGCTGTAACGTTTTGACACAGAATCGATCAAAACCACATTTTCTTCAATGCCATCCAAATGGAAAGCTGAAATATAAGGAGCACCTGTATAGCAAAATTCGCGATACACTTCGTCGGAAAACAAATACAAATCGTATTTTTTTACCAGATCGCGAATTTTATTCATTTCGCTGCGCGTATATAAATATCCGGTTGGATTGTTGGGGTTACAAATCAGAATCCCTTTGGTTTTCGGAGTGATAAGTTCTTCAAATCTATCTACATGCGGCAAAGCAAAACCCTCTTCGATCGACGAAACGACAGGTCGCACCACAGCACCCGCTGCAATAGCAAATGCAGTATAATTGGCATAAGCAGGCTCAGGCACAATAATTTCATCACCCGGATCGAGACAGCTCATAAAGGCGAAGTTCACAGCTTCGGAACCTCCGGTAGTGATCAGAATATCCTCTTCGGTGACATCAATATTAAATGTATGATAATAGGCCGCAAGTTTGGTCTTCAGACTACGAATACCATCGCTCGGACTGTATTCAAGCACGGTACGATCGATATTGCGGATTGCCTCGAGCGCCACTTCGGGCGTTTTCAGATCGGGCTGACCGATATTCAAATGGTAAACTTTGATTCCACGTGCTTTGGCTTTATCGGAAAGCGGCACTAATTTTCGAATGGGCGATTCGGGCATTGCCTGACCGCGCTGTGATGTTTGTGGCATATGATCGTGTATAATTTTCAGTTGTTTTCCCAATTGTAATATATTGTCAGAAAAACAGCATTTCATGTTTCGATTTGCGCTGCAAAAGTAGTGAAATAAAACCGATATTTAAACTAAGTAACAGGAATAATATAATGTCGCATTTTAGCAGAATTTCAAATGTCATAAATAAGTTATTCATGCTCTTTTGAACGGTTTTTGTACCTTCGTTCGATTGTCTAGCCCGCTAAACGCACTCACTCAAGTCCAAAGTCCATTTCAAAATAGCTATCAAAAATTACGACATTATATTCTTCCTATTACTTAAGATATGCCAACAAGCTACAAAAAAAGCACTGATTTAAGCTGCATAAATCAGCATGCAGACATTTAGCCTTTTCAGCAAATTCGCGAGCACAAACAGGGCAAAATCACCACCAGGGATAAGCATTTCATGCACCTGTCTTAATTTTCAAACCCCACAAACAAAACAAAGCTCTAAACCACAGATACTTACAAAAACACCGTGTCTTAATAATTTCAGCCTCCGGATGACTGCATCTTGTATGTATTGCGTAATTTTGAAACAAGAGAAAAACCAGATTATAGTATCATTATCACATATCACAGCATTAACTAACATTTCTAAGTTATGAAACCAAATTCAGAAACTACTTTTGAAAACAGACTACTTTTGCAAACATCGGGAATGCATCTTTCCGATATAGCAACATCAATCACTACATTTCCGGGATTTGATACCGGCATATACATCCCCGGTTACAATTACAGTCCGAAAACGTTTCGCTTATTTGGCCGTATCGAAAAAAAATCGTCGAAGGCCGAAAGCAACAGCGAAAATAAGTCTGCCACAACCCAACCCACAATTGAGAGCATACTCGACACCAGCACCTGTCGCAGCGATGGTCAGATCACACCGGGACGGAATCTGCAAATAAAAGGCAGCTGCATTCGTATTTGTTCCAAAAAGGACGATTGCGGAATTTTCTTCATTCATTGCAGCAGCGGAAAAACCTACAAAATTCCTCGCACCGACATTGTGCTCAACGATCCTTCGCTTTTGCTCATTTTTGTACCCGAAAACATGGAAAAGGGCGAATACGAACTCAAAATAAGCACCGCGTACAATGGCTCAAAAAAAGAACTAAAACAATGCAGAACTACAGTTTTTGAGAAAAAACTTGTGATCTAAAAACACACACAATCGGCAAAGCCACATCATTGCAACACATAATTGATTACAGTGATGTGGCTTTTATCACCCGTCCTTACGGATATATTCTTGATTAAATGAAAAAAGAATGGCGCTGGTTGGTGGGATTTATAATCCCACCTTCTTGTACTATAAGGATTTGCAATCCGAAATTAAAAAAATCCACTTTAAAAACCGGATATGCTACTGGATTAAAAATCCAAAGAATACAAGAACTGGGATTGCAAATCCCAGTGGCGGTGCGAAACTTTATACATTTAAAGAGGAAAGCATATCCGAGGGGACGGGATCCTTGGCTCTGAAACATCGAACATAGCAAAAAAGCATTAGTATATTCGCACCAATCTTTTTCTCATAATAATGTACACCAACGCTCATTAATTAAATATTTATTTTATCTTTGCTCCGCTTTACAAAAAAAAGCTAATAGGAATGCCTTTTACTTACATGAAATAATACCAATAAAATTCGGGAGATATAAACTGTCAACAGCATCCTGTTTTGTTGTTGTATTCTATTGGAACATAATAACTTTTAGATTATTTACAAATAATTTCGACATGAAAAAAATAGCAATTACTCTCGCACTATTAGCTGTAAGTATGTCATTTATGTTTGGACAAACAGCCTCCGACTCAATTACAATGAAAAAAGTTTTTGGCGGTTATCAATTTTATCAAGGCGAACGATTACTTAAGATGAATGACCTTACGATCACGATGGTTCTCAACAATGAAGCCTACAAACAGATTAAATCGGCCCGATCAGCCTATACAATGGCGTCGATTTTAAGTTATGCCGGTGGTTTTTTGGTGGGTTGGCCTTTAGGCACAGCAATTGGTGGTGGAGAGCCTAACTGGACATTAGCCGGTATTGGTGCTGGTTTAATTGTTGTTTCCATACCTATAACCCAAAGCTTTAACAAAAAAGCAAAACAAGCAGTTGACACCTATAATGGTGGACTACAAACAAGTTCATTCTGGGATAAAAACGAATTAAATTTATCATTGACAGGAAACGGAATTGGACTGACATTGAATTTTTAAAAAACACGCCACTACAGTTTTGCTTAGGTAATGCTGGCTAAGGCTCCTTGTCCAACCGGATCCACTTTCATTTAAATGAGTCAAAGCTGGCGGTGGTCAGGCATATTTTTCAACCACAACTTTCAGTACTACAAGATATTGAAAATACAAACAGTCCCTTTCGTCATGACCGTTGGTTTCCAACGGCGGTGCGCAAATTACCATATACAGTGAGACGTGTTGCATAAAAAATTGATTGCAGCGATGTGGTTTTTATTTTTTACACAATAAAATAAAACAAATAAATAAACACACTTAATTACGGAAAAATTTCCTTTATCAGTCAACTTTCGTACAAATTCATTGTTTTATCTGAAATAAGAATGACAATAGTGATTGTGTTACATCGTTCTTATTTTTTGAAAATTTTTAAGGTATAGCAATGAAAGGTATTAAAAAAGGTGATCGGATAGTGATCATAGGTGGAGGTTTTGGAGGTTTACAATTAGCCAAAACCTTAAGGAATTCGGGAGTTAATGTAGTATTGGTCGACAAACAAAATCACCATCAGTTTCAACCTCTGTTTTATCAGGTGGCGAGCGGTCGCCTTGAGCCATCCAGTATCTCATTCCCCTTCCGAAAAATTTTTCAGAAAAGTAAAAATATCGATTTCCGAATGGCCGACATTGTAAAAATAATGCCTGAGGAAAATAAACTAATGACTTCGTACGACCGCACAATATGGTACGACCATTTGGTGATTGCCACAGGCTGCAAAACAAACTTCTTCGGGAATAACGAAATGCAGGCAAATGCATTTTCGATGAAAACAACTCAGGAAGCCATTGAAATCAGGAATAAAATTCTTTTCAGTTTCGAAAAAGAAATTTTCGCCCGTCCCGAAGACAAACAGGCATGGATGAATATTATCATCGTGGGTGGTGGTCCAACCGGAGTTGAGCTTTCGGGCGCATTTGCCGAGCTAAAAAGAAATGTATTGCCAAAAGACTATCATAATATTGATTTTTCGAAGTTCAATATTTATTTAATTGAAGGCAGCAAACATACGCTCAACAATATGAGCGAGTCCTCGAAAATCAGTTCGCAAAAATACCTTGAAGATCTTGGGGTAATTGTAAAAACCGAAATTGTACTGAGTTCGTACGATGGCGAAACTGCCACACTCAGCAATGGCGAACAGATTCCTACAAAAAATGTGATTTGGGCTGCAGGAGTTACCGGAAATGTAATTGAAGGAATAAATCCGGAAGATATTGTGCGAAACAGGTATATTGTGGATCGATTCAGCCGTCTGAAAAATTTTGAAAACATATATGCTTTGGGCGATGTGGCTTATATGGAAACGCCAAATTACCCAAACGGACATCCGCAGGTTGCAAACGTAGCTATTAATCAGGGAAAAAATCTCGGAAGAAACATTTTGCGCATTTTGAAAAACCAAAGCGACAAAATAAAAGAATACGAATACAACGATCTCGGAATGATGGCTACCATAAGCAAACACAAAGCGGTGGTAGAATTTCCGTTCGTCAAATTCAAAGGCCTGCTGGCATGGTATGTTTGGATGTTTTTGCACCTAATGCTCATTCTGAGTGTACGCAACAAGCTTATCATTTTCTTCAACTGGGGCTGGAGCTATTTTACAAAAGACACCTCACTCCGGATTATCACCCAGATAAATTACAAAAAAGAACAAATTATTGATCCGAAAAAAGAAATGCAATAACAGATAAATGAAGAACGCATAAGTATATTGATATATTTAATGATATTTTATAACACAATAGGACACATAGAAATCATTGAAGAAAAAGACTTAGTGCACATAGTAAAAAGTATCTGGCGATACTTTTACAGTTCTGAAATTATCCCGATTTTCGGGATAATCCTATGTGTTCTTAGTCTTTTCTCTTACTCTCAAAACTACTGTGAACTATGTGACAAAAAAAACGTATCAAAATAATTATCAACCACTTATTGCCTACATTTTTTGCCAACCATATTTATTTATAAAATGAAAAGGCCACATCATCACAATAATAATTTATTATTGAAATGACGTGGCCTTAATAAATATCCCAATGAATAGAACCGTTATTTCACATTCACAATTTCGTCGAGTACAGCTCTTGCCCGTTCTACCGATTTTACTTCGTTGAAAACCACCGAACGACGCATATTTTGTTCGCGGAGCTGACATTTGCGGGGATGCATGGTCATATATTTGAGTATTTTGCCAAACTGCTCCGACTGATAATAAGCCGATTGCGGATTCGAAACCAAAAACGCCGTCATGCGGTCGTTTTTCAGCACCAGTTTTTCGATTCCGTATTGTATGGCCACACGGCGAAGGCGCACCACTTGTAACAATTCAAGTCCTTTTTCCGGAATCTTACCAAAACGGTCTTCGAGTCGTACTTCGAACTCGCACAGTTCGGCTTCGTTGTCGATATTGTCGAGTTCGCGATAAAGGCTGATTCGTTCCGACACATTTTCAATATAGTCGTTCGGGAAGAGTAATTCCATATCCGAATCTATCGTACAATCATTTACAAATGCAGCCGAACTGTTTTGCTGCGCAATTTCCTCTGCATAAAGTTCTGAAAATTCTTCGTCCTTCAACTCATGCACTGCTTCATTCAAAATTCGCTGATAAGTTTCGTAGCCAAGGTCAGCAATAAAACCGCTTTGCTCCGCTCCCAGCATATTTCCCGCACCACGAATATCGAGGTCCTGCATAGCAATATTAAAACCGCTACCCAGTTCCGAGAATGTTTCGAGCGCCTGCAAACGCCTGCGCGCATCGGGTGTGAGCAAACTCAGTTCGGGAGCCATCAGATAACAATAAGCTTTGCGGTTGCTGCGTCCCACACGTCCGCGCAATTGATGCAAGTCGCTCAACCCGAACATGTGTGCACTATTGATGATAATAGTATTTACATTCGAAATATCAATGCCCGATTCGATAATAGTGGTTGCCACCAGCACATCGTATTCATAATCGATAAAATCCACAATAATTTCTTCGAGTTTGTCGGGCGGCATTTGTCCATGACCTACTGCCACACGACAACCGGGCACCAAACGCCTGATCATGGCTTCGATATTGTAAATATTCTGAATGCGGTTATTAACAAAAAACACCTGTCCGTTTCGGTTCATCTCAAGCTGAATGGCTTCACGAATCACATCTTCGTCGAAAGTATGAATTTCGGTCTGCACCGGATAGCGGTTTGGAGGCGGCGTATTGATAATTGACAAATCGCGGGCGCCCATAAGCGAAAACTGCAAAGTGCGTGGAATGGGCGTGGCCGTCATCGTGAGCGTATCCACATTTACTTTCATTTCTTTGAGCTTTTCCTTTACAGTTACTCCGAATTTTTGTTCTTCGTCGATTATGAGCAAACCCAAATCTTTAAATTTCACACTTTTACTTACCAGTTTGTGCGTACCAATCAAAATATCGACCTCACCTTTTTCGAGTCGGGCGAGCACTTCTTTGGTTTGCGTGGCAGTGCGTGCGCGGCTGAGATATTCCACAGTTACAGGAAAATCCTTAAATCTGTCTTTAAACGAATTGTAATGTTGCAACGCAAGCACCGTAGTCGGAACTAAAACCGCCACCTGTTTACTGTCGGTAGCTGCTTTGAAAGCGGCTCGCATAGCCACTTCGGTTTTTCCGAATCCCACATCGCCACAAACCAGCCTGTCCATTGGCAAAGCCGATTCCATGTCTTTTTTTACATCGGCAGTCGCTTTTACCTGGTCGGGCGTATCTTCGTAAATAAACGAAGCTTCCAGTTCCTGTTGCAAATAACTGTCAGGTGAATACTGAAAACCCTGTTCGGCTTTTCGGCGTGCATAAAGTTTTATCAGTTCGCGGGCAATGTCCTTGACTTTAGCTTTGGTACGTTCTTTCAGACGTTCCCATGCGCCCGAGCCTAATTTATTGATGCGCGGCGCTTCACCTTCCTTGCCTTTATATTTCGAAATGCGGTGCAAAGCATGAATACTGACAAAGATTACATCGTTGTCCTTGTAAGTCAGCTTTATCATTTCCTGCATTTTGCCGTTTACATTGGTTCGCACCAATCCGCCAAACGTTCCAACGCCATGATCGACATGCACCATGTAGTCGCCCACCTGAAACTGGTTCAGTTCTTTGAGCGTCATCACCACTTTTCCCTGACGTGTTTTGTCGGTGCGCAGTTGATATTTATGGAAACGGTCGAAAATTTGATGGTCGGTGTAGCAATAAAGCGACAAATCGTGATCGATAAATCCTTCGTGAAGCGTATTTTTTACCGGCTGAAAAACAATATTATCGCCGCGATCGGTAAAAATAGAGGCAATACGGTCGGTTTGCTTTACACTGTCGCTTAGTATATATATTTTGTAGCCGCCCAAAATGGCTCTTTTCAGATTGTCGGCAACCAAATCGAAGTTTTTATGAAAAATAGGTTGAGGCGAAGTATTGAAAGTTAGCTCTTCTTTAGTATTAAAAAACGACTTTTCGCCCCATTCAATTTTTCTGAATTCCAAAACCTGTTGTGCAAATTCATTTCCTGTAATGCGCGATCGATGCAAATCGGGCACATGATTATCGCTGTTGTTGGCTTTTATCAGGGCTTCATCGTAAAGTTGGTTTATACGTTCGCGACAGAAAGCCACATCGGTAAAAGTCAGTAAAGCATTTTGAGGAATAAACTCAAAAAACGATACATTTTTCGAATGAACATCTGTTTTCAGGTCGGGAATAATTTCCACTTCGGTACGTTTTTCCTTCGAAAGCTGCGTTTCGATATCGAACACACGTATCGATTCCACTTCATCGCCAAAGAAGTCGCAACGGTAAGGCAATTCGTATGCAAACGAAAAAATGTCGACAATGCTACCGCGCACCGAAAACTGACCCGGCTCGTACACAAAATCCACACGTTCGAATCCATATTCATGCAACATTTCCGACAAAAAGTCGATAGACAGCGACTCTCCGGTTTTCAATCGCAACATGCGGGTTTTCATGCTATGAACCGAAATCACCTTTTGCATAATTGCTTCGGGATAAGTCACCACCACACATGGCGCAGTATTATTGGCCAGGCGGTTAAGCACTTCGGTACGGAGAATTTCGTTCGAACTGTCGAACTGACTGAGTTTTATGGCTTTTTTAAACGATGAAGGATAATAAAACACCTCTTCCACCGCCAGCATTTGCTTTAAATCGTTGTAGAGATAGGCCGCTTCGTCGGCATCGTTCATCAAAAGAATTTGCGTTTGTGCCCGTTCTCGAAAGAGCGAAGCCGTCACCAAAGCACATGAAGATCCGCTCAAACCCGTAATTTTCAGGTCTGATTCTGCGGAATCCGCCCACCTCAAAAGTGCTTTCACATGAGGATGCAGGGCATAAAGTTGCTGCAAGTCGGAAAGGTTCAAAATATATATGTTTTTATCGGAATGCAAAGATAGGAAAAGTTTTGCGTTTAGCGGGAAATTGAAACACTGAGACACGAAGACACGGAAATCATTTTAAGACAAAAGAGCAAAGACAAAAGAATGATGAACGTGGGATTAGTTGAGTATCATTCTCAAACCCGTAAATCTTCAAATCTTCAAATCTTCAAATCTTCAAATCTCAAATGCAAAACTCCGAAACCTGAAACTTTGAAACCCTGAAACTTAAAACGCCTCTGTTTTCCAAAGAAAAAAAGCTTTCAACTCTTTGTCATATAAAAAAATATCCGTAAATTTGCACCCTCATTTCGGATAAGGTATCCAAGAAGCACTGCTGTGAAGCATCTCACCTTCCCGATGTAATAATAAATTGTATAAGAAAAATGTACGCAATTGTAGAAATTCTCGGACAACAGTTTAAGGTAGAAGCCGGAAGAAAACTGTATATCCACCGTATGAATGAAGCTGAAAGAGGTTCAGCAGTAGAATTCGACAAAGTATTGCTCGTGGATAACGACGGTGCTATCACAGTAGGCGCTCCTGTAGTTGAAGGCGCAAAAGTAGTAGGCGAAGTAGTATCGCACCTTCGTGGCGATAAAGTAATCGTTTTCAAGAAAAAACGCCGTAAAGGATACCGTGTTCGTAACGGTCACCGTCAGGACTTCACCGAAATTTTAATCAAAGAAATTGTAGCTTAATTAACCTGTTAAAAAGTAAAAGAAAATGGCACATAAAAAAGGAGCTGGTAGCTCAAGAAACGGTCGCGAATCGGAAAGCAAGCGACTTGGCGTAAAAATTTACGGTGGTCAGTTTGCAAAAGCAGGTAATATCATCGTTCGTCAACGTGGAACTGTACATCACGCAGGTGAGAACATGGGACTTGGAAAAGACCATACACTTTTTGCATTAGTTGACGGTATTGTGGAATTCAGAAAGAAAAGAGATAACAAATCTTACGTTTCTGTAAAACCAATCGAAGCTAATTAATAGTCCGCTAAATTCTACAAAAGGAAACTTTTAGAAGAAAACATTAGCGCAAATTTATAATCTCCTGTCGTTTTACCGTAGTGTAAAATTGCGGGAGATTTTTTCTTTTAGATAAAAGAGTAAAGAACAAAGATGAAAGACTTAGTTATTGCTCCTCTGAAAATTGTAAATTGTAAATGACAAAATTGTAAATTATATCATGTTGACACTCAAATATATCACCGAAAATACCGCAGAAGTCATTGCCCGTTTAGCGAAAAAGAATTTCGATGGCACCGGCATCATTGCTCAGGTTGTGGAGCTTGACAGCATTCGTAAAACAACGCAGACTCAGCTCGACAGCACTTCTGCCGAAATGAATAATTTGTCGAAAGAAATCGGCATGCTTTTCAAACAGGGAAAACAGAACGAAGCAGCTGCCGCCAAAGAAAAAACCACCGAACTAAAAGAAACCATCAAAGAACTCGGTGACAAACTGGCCGAAACAGAACAAAAACTAAATGACCTTTTGGTGCAAATCCCCAACCTGCCACACGATTCGGTTCCTGCCGGAAAACACGCCGAAGATAATGTGATTGAGCGTCAGGGTGGCGAAATACCAAAACTTTACGATGGCGCTGTACCTCACTGGGATTTGGCAAAAAAATACGATCTGATTGATTTTGAGCTCGGAGTAAAAATCTCCGGCGCCGGCTTTCCTGTTTACAAAGGAAAAGGCGCACGCTTGCAACGCGCTCTGATCAATTTCTTCCTCGACAATGCCCGCGACGCAGGTTATCTCGAAGTTCAACCTCCTTATGTGGTAAATGCAGCTTCGGGATATGGCACAGGACAGCTGCCCGACAAAGAAGGTCAGATGTACCACTGTCAGATAGACGATTTGTATCTGATTCCTACTGCTGAAGTGCCGGTTACCAATATTTACCGCGATGTAATTCTCGACGAGAAAGATCTTCCGGTAAAAAACACAGCTTATTCTGCATGCTTCCGTCGCGAAGCCGGTTCGTACGGCAAAGATGTACGCGGACTTAACCGCCTGCATCAGTTCGACAAAGTGGAAATTGTGCAAATTGCAAATCCCGAAACTTCGTACGACAGATTGACCGAAATGGTTAACTATGTACAAACGCTCGTTGAAAAACTGGAACTACCCTGGCGTATTCTCCGCCTCTGTGGTGGCGATATGAGTTTCACTTCGGCACTTACTTTCGACTTCGAAGTGTATTCAACTGCACAGGAACGCTGGCTGGAAGTAAGTTCGGTATCGAACTTCGAAAGCTATCAGGCTAACCGTTTGAAATGCCGCTTTAAAGGAGCCGACAAGAAAACACAGCTTTGTCACACACTGAATGGTAGCGCAATGGCATTACCACGTATTGTAGCTGCTTTGCTCGAAAACAATCAGACTCCCGAAGGTATTCGTATTCCAAAAGCGCTTGTTCCTTACACCGGATTCGATATTATCGATTAAACAGTCAAAAACTATATTTCCAAATAACGACTCAACTGATTATTCCGGTTGAGTCGTTTTGATTTACAACTCATGGATATTCAATCCCCAACATTTACTTCGAGACAAAAAAAGCAAAAAATATTTGTTTATATTTGTATCCATCTTCTTTATTCCTTTTAAAATTAAAAGACATAGAATTCAAATCACGCTTCTATCCCCCTTTAGGGGTTAGGGGTAACAACACTACACATGAAAATCACCATTATACAGGATATTATTCACTGGGCCGACAAGCAAGCTAATTTAAATAAAACCCAAAAACAATTAGAAACACTTGCAGGAAAAACCGATCTGGTTGTTCTGCCTGAAATGTTTACTACGGGCTTCTGCA
>JAVEXN010000074.1:0-2760 GCA_034004015.1 Paludibacter sp. | reverse complement strand
AAATTTCGATAATGCGTTTTTCGAAATCCACGCCGCTCTCGATGCTTCCCAACACATGGTCCGACGAGCCAAATACGCCCTGAAAGAGTTTGTATTTTTGCTCCAACAGTTCATAAACACGATTTTCAACCTCGTTTTCGCTGTTCAGAAAATTCACTACCACCACATCGTATTGCTGCCCGTAGCGATGACAGCGGCCAATGCGTTGCTCTATGCGCTGTGGATTCCAGGGCAGGTCGTAGTTCACCACCATGCTGCAAAATTGCAGGTTGATACCTTCGGCAGCCGCTTCGGTGGCTATCATTATCTGGTAGTCGTCGCTTCGGAAAGCATCTACCAGGGCATTGCGTATATCAATGCTTTTGGAATGGGTAAGTTTACCGTAATTGTTTTTATCGTTCACCCATTTTTTGTAAATGGATGCCGAAAGTTCATCGTTGTTGTTTCCGTTGAATAATACAATTTTTCCCTTGTACTTTTCAGCCGAAAGTCGTTCGAAAAGGTATTGCTGCGTGCGGGTAGATTCGGTAAATATCAATGCTTTTTGGTTGGCTCCCAGCTCTTGCAATTTATTAAAACCAGCTTCCAAAGCCACCAACAATTTTTCGCCTTTTTCGTTATGCTCTATGCTGTTGGCAAGCATCAAATACTCAGTCAGTGCGGCAATTTCGGCTTCAATATTAGCCTTATCTTCTGCTGTAATTTCGGTTAGTTCATCGTCGCTTGGTTCGTTTTCATCGGTTTCCTGATCGGCTTCATCGTCAAAATTTTCATATTCCTGCTCAAACCACGCAATTATTTCCTCTTCCACCACTTTGGAGTTGGCAAGCAACTGTCGGAGGCGTTTTATCAATGCTTCCAAGGTCCGCCCAATGGCAAACGACGATGAGCCAAGCAGTTTAAACATAACCGATTCCATCAAATGTCGCTGCGACTTGGGCAGTGCATAAATGGCTTCGGTACGCAAATAGTCCAACACATGATTGTACAATTGCTTTTCGGGTTCGGTAGGCGTAAATTGCTGAGTAATGGGTATGCGTTCGCGGTAAGGAACAAACTCCTTTACATCCTGACGGAGAGTACGATGCACAATTGTTCGAAGTTTATCTTTTAACTCACGGATATTTCCATCGCTGTTTACATAGTTTTTGCGGAACGATTTCAGGTCGCCAAACACGCCCTGATCGATAAAACTCACCAAACCATACAACTCGTCCAAGCGATTTTGGAGCGGAGTAGCCGTGAGCAGTACTTTTTTGTAATCTTTAATGGCATTCTTAATTTTCGCAGCTATGCTTTCGGAGTTTTTATGCACATTGCGCAGGTAGTGCGCTTCGTCGAGCACCACCAAATCCCACGAGGTAAGTTGAATCAGTTCAGCCTGTTTGGCAGCAAACTGATACGAACATATTTTTATGGTTTTACCATCGTCGAAAGGATTTTTATTGTCAGCTTTGTAGCTCGCATTGAACGATTTGCCTTCGAGCACTTCGGCTTTCAGGTAAAATTTATCAGCCAACTCGTTGACCCACTGTTTACGAAGCGAGGATGGACAAATAATCAGAATTCGCCGTTTGTTTTCGGCCCATTGCTGACTTAATACAATTCCGGCTTCGATGGTTTTTCCCAATCCCACTTCGTCGGCCAATATCGCCCCTTTGGAGTAAGGCGACTTAAACGCAAACAAAGCAGCCTCCACCTGATGCGGGTTAAGCTCCACCTGTGCGTCCATAAGCGTAACCCCAAACTTCTCGGAAGTTTCGGAATTAGCCCGCTTGGAAAGTTCGTAAGCGTAGTATTTTGCCTGATAAGGAGTAAGATGAGAGTTTGTCATTTGGCTTGCCAGAGCGGCTGCCATTGGTCAGATAGGAAAGGTCACGGCATAAAAAAAGCGTGAGTCTTGTATTATCCGTCCTCAAGCCCCTCGCAAAGGCTACGCCAAAAGATAAGCCAAAATGACCCACGCCGTTTGGGGCGTGAGCATTTCGCTTAATCATTCTTTTTGGCGTTCGCTTTAAGAAATTTGCGAGGTTTCTGAGGACGCGAACAATAGCAGAATGCTATTTAATTAATATGTTGAGAGATTATTTTATTCTATATTTGATTATATCTTATAAAAGTTTCTATGTTTGTTTTATTTTTCTACACCATATTCAGTTGTTGGTTCACTGGCCATTTGATGAAATGGTTGTAACGTCAGCTCAATGCCCTGTCTTTTAATCTGTTCTATCAGAGGCGAATTATCATCACTAATGAATTTGTTTTTGCCGATTAAAAATGGTTCAATTTTCGTACTTACCATTCGTGTTAGTTTCCAGATTTTGCCGACTACCTCATCGTCCGTTTCATCGTATTTTTCCGACACTATCATCACATCTATATCGCTCGCTTCAGTTGCCGTGTTGGTACTGTAACTACCAAACAAAAATGCTTTGTAAACAGAAATTCCGTTGCTGTTTAATAGTGAAATATATCTTTTCAATAGTTCAATTACTTCTCCTTTAGCCATAATAGTAGGTTTTCAGTTTTTCTTAAATAATCAGATACCCGCTCTTCATTGGGTATCACTGGCTGATAATCGGGATAACGTCCCTGTAGCTAATATTTCATAAGTATTCCAAGAAATACTTCATCCTCTTCAGCAAAAGTCAATCCGGCAATTTCAGACAAATACAAAAGATTATGTGATCGGGGCGCTATATCAGAAGTATTCTTTACGACAATTGCTTTAATAGCTTTTTCAATTACTCAGTGACAAAA
>JAVEXN010000073.1:0-2773 GCA_034004015.1 Paludibacter sp. | reverse complement strand
GTGGGTGTGTTGTAAATAATATCGGCTTTCGAATGATTACCCATTCCCCAACCGTCAAGAATCATTAATAATGCTTTTTTGCTCATATATTCTTCGTTTTTTGTATATTTATTCTTAAACTAATACCGAAGTTATCTCGACTTTTGTCACATAGCACACAATGGTCAAATTATTTAAGAAAAAAGAACACATAGTTCAAAAATATCGAAGATATTTTTAGCTACTGTGGTCTAACAATTAATTTTAAACTAAAAAACTATGTGTTACTAATGTGTCCAAAAAAAGTCAAGACGAGTTCTCCTTATAATCTTTGCGTTGCAAAAATACTCATTTTTTTGCACATTCAAAGAGCGAATGTATCAATAGCTTTATTGATAAACAAAATAATACTGTTGTCGGTAAGCATAAAAATCAATAGTCCCGTTTGAAAGTTTATCTTTGCAGAAAATATTACAGTACAGAATTTATGTTTGTCATTCTGCTTTTTATGTTTGCCGGTATTTTGTCGGGATATCTGTTCCGAAAAGTACGTATCCGGTTTATCAATGGAATTATTCTAACACTTATCTGGGCACTTTTGTTTTTATTGGGGCTGGAAGTGGGGCTCAACGAACAGGTGATTCGCAAATTCGGAACACTGGGACTTGAGGCAATACTCATTGCCGCTTTGGGAACGCTTGGAAGCATTGCAGGTGCGCGGTTACTGATGCCACCTGTACGCAATCAGGCTCAGGCAGGAAATGGGTCAGGCTGGAGCAAAAAATCGCTGACCGACGCTTTACACGGACTGAAAGGTAGCTTGGTAATACTTGCGTTCTTTGTGGCCGGATTACTTTTGGGAATTTTCCGGTTGCTGAGTGAAATTCCGTTTTCTGACGATCTGAGTTTTTATGTGCTCGAAGCCCTTATGTTTATGGTGGGTTTCAGTATTGGTCATCAGCCCGATACGGTAAAACAATTTCGAAAAATAAAATCGCGTGTGCTTCTTTTGCCGTTGATGACTGTGCTGGGAACCTGGCTCGGGGCTTTGGTAGCCGCTTTTCTGAGTCGTCATGCGTTGACCGATGTGCTTGCCGTGTCGTCAGGTTTTGGATATTATTCGTTGTCAGGCATAATGATTACCGAATACAGGGGAGCTGAACTCGGAACACTGGCGCTGCTGGCTAATATTGCCCGCGAGATTCTGGCACTTTTGCTGGCGCCGCTTATGGTAAGATATTTCGGAAAACTGGCTCCCATTTCGGCCGGAGGAGCCACAACTATGGATACCACTTTTCCGATTATTATGCAAACTTCAGGGCGCGAATATGCCATTGTATCCATTTATCATGGATTTATTGTGGATTTTTCAGTACCCTTCCTGGTCAGTTTGTGGTGTCTGTTGTAAGCTGACTTGTTTTAGTTGTTTTCCACGTAACTTTTAAAATTGTTGAGTATCGCCTGCCAGCCTTCACGCTGTAACTCCACAGGGTTTTCGGTTTCGGCATCGAAGCACACCGAAATATTGGTTTGTTGTTGATCGTCGGTCATGCTGACTGATACTTCGCGACCATCCGGCATTACATACACAAACTTTTCATTCTCTGTGATTTCGCTGTATGTGGCTTCAAAGTCAAATCCAAAACTGCCATCTTTTGCTTCCATTCGTGCGATATATTTTCCACCCACTTTCATATCGTTGCTTGCCGAAGGACAATGCCAGTCGGGTGAAGCAAAATTCCATTTTGTAATGTGAGAAGCCTGAGTGTAATAATCCCATACTTTCTGCCGGTTGGCTGAAATGCGGGCTTGTATGGTTATCTTAGTTGTTTCCATTCTGTTCTGATTTTATTTTAAATGACTGAAAATTAAAACAAAGAGTTTTGTGAAAATGTTCAGATTGACTTTTAGGTCAGGTCTTTGCCGGATTTTGGACTTATGTCACATGATGCAAAAATCCCCGTATAAATGAGTTCATTCATTTATACGGGGATTTTCTATTGTGGTTGATGAATGATTATTCCATGCTATCCATGTTCATTTCCTGCGATTCCTGACGGCGTTCGGTACGTTTTGGTTTCATGTTTCCAAAGTTGTAAGTGGCGGTAAGACCAATCATACGACCGTGAAAATATGAATTGTTTACCTGGTAGAAACCGTTTCCGTAAGTGATAGAATTGCGGCTGCGGCTGTTGAGCAGGTCGCGCACCATCAGGTTCAGACTCAGGTTGCGGTTGAGGAAAGTCTGTCGCACGCCAAGGTCAATAGAGTAGCTGGCCGTTTGGCGTCCCTGTGCTACAAGTCGTGGCGACGAATAATCGCCGGTGATTTGCGCTGAGGTGGTTTTGCCCAACATCAGGTTTGCCATTACGCGTCCGCTCCAGCTAAACATTTCCTGTGCAGGAATGACAGCTGTCAAAGCCGGATTGTAAATGCTTGTAATGGAGTCTTCGTCCATGGTGCTGTAATAAAAGTTGAGCGACGAGGTGAGATTTACGATTTTGAATAATCGGTTTTTGGCTACCAGTTCAAGTCCGGTGCTGTTCGATTTTGATACGTTCATCCATGTGTTTTCGAGCGTTCCATTGTTTGCAAAGCGTACATTTTGCATCACATCGTCGGTGAAACGGTAATAAGCCGATGCGGAAACGCTGTGATTATCCCACGATTTCAGATAGTTGAATTCGAACGATGAGGTAAGCTCAGGCAACAAATCGGGGTAACCAAACGAAATGCTGGTGGAGTCGGAATAATCGCGGAAAGGATTTATTTCGCGACCACGCGGACGGTTGAT
>JAVEXN010000038.1:0-13101 GCA_034004015.1 Paludibacter sp. | reverse complement strand
TATTTTTAGCTTCAGTGAGTTTTGTTGAAAGTTTATTCCAACGAATCAAATCCGATTTACGAAGCATTTCACCTGCAAATTCAAAAGCACGTTCGTCCACAATGGCATTGAAAAATGCATCTTTATCCGCTTTAGCAGCAGTCATAAATGCCTGAACTTTGGCAGGATTATTCGGGAATGCACGCTTGTGTACTTCTTCGAGATAAGGAGCAGCAGCTTCGGGTCCATCGAGTTCGTTGATCGCTTCGGCAGCCATCAGATACACATCGGCCAGACGCATAACCTGCCAGTTGATACCATCATCATTGGTTGAAGTTACCACGCGTTTCATCCATTCGTAACGCAGTTTTCCGAAATACCACTGGCTCAGTTTATTTGGCACCTGAACACCACCATCCCAATAATAAGGTACGCAGGTAATATCGCGACGAATATCATCCTTATCATAATCGTAAAACAAAGTTGGCAATGGTCCGTTAGCACCACCCTGAGCCTGTTGCGTATACTTATCAACTGTGCGGTGTTTTACACCAAATGTATAAAGCACACGACCGCGACCCTCAGAAAAAGGAAGTTCGTAAAGCGACTCAAAACCGGCAGCATTATTCTCTTCGCACAATCTGCGGAAATTCTGTTCGAAACCACCCAAAACAGATGTTTCGCTATTAATTACCTCAAGAGCAGCATTTTTAGCTTTGGTATACATGGCTACACGTTCGAGTGCAGGATCGTTGCTCAGACGAATCGATCCATCGGGACGTTGCGAATAACCACCTGCATGTAAGGCCACACGCGCCAGAAATCCTTTTACAAAAGCCTTATTAACACGTTCGGTTGTGCGTGTAGCCGGAGTTTCTTTCGGCCAAGGAACCAGATTTGCAGATTCTTCGAGGTCAGCAATAATTTGTTTATAAATCACATCACGATCCGATTTCGGGATATAAAGCGATTCGGTACTCAGCGGCTCAAAACGCGCAGGCACATCGCCCCAGGCTTTTATCAGGTCGAAATAAATAAATGCACGCAGGGTAAGCGCTTCGCCCAACAACTGAGCCAGTTCCGGATTATTAGCCACGTCGCCGTATGCACGTAAACCTCTGATACAAATATTGGCACGTTCGATACCTTCGTACATTTTTGCCCATGCATTATTATCGGTATTCATCTGTGTACTTCCCACATTCGGGTTGTAGGCAGTGAGCAAAGCGCGGTCGTCCGAAGTATTTTCCGACGAATTCCACCACTCCAGGTCGGTATTCAATCCATAAAAAGGAATATATCTGCCACGATACGAATTGGTTTCTGAAAATGACTGGTGAATACCCATTACTGCTCCTTCGGCCAGAATAGGAGTTGAGAAAATCACCTGCTCATCGAGCGACGATTTTGTAGGAGCTTCCAACACATCGCTACATGAAGCCATAAAACCCACGAGCGACATTACCATAAAGGATTTTAAAAATATATTTTTCATTTTTCTGTACTTTATTATAGGGTTAGAAACTTAAATTTAGACCCAATACAATCTGACGGCTTTTGGGATATGCCGAATAATCCACACCCGGAGTAAGTGCTGTTCTTCGACGTGTCGAAACTTCAGGATCGAAACCTGAGTAGTTGGTAAGCACAAACACATTATATCCGGTTGCATAAACTCTGAGATTCGATATTTTCATTGAGTTAAGCAGGCTTTTCGGCAATGTATAACCCAAAGTAAGTGTATTCAGACGAAGGAATGAACCATCTTCCACAGCCCAATCGGAAAATACGTAACGTGCCATATAAGGCGACCACATTGTGGTATTGGCATTCAAAGCAGTCAATTCGGCAGGATCGTTGCTAAGTGTTCCATCAGCATTCAGGTTGGTCCAGCGGTTGCCCGATTCCATTTCGGTTGTCATATTACGATACTGATATTTACTGGTCGAAGTATATTCAACTTTGTTAGCATTGTAAATATCGTTACCCACACTCCAGTTAAATGCAGCGCTCAAATCAAAGCTATACACACGTCCGTTAAGTGTAATACCACCTGTGTGAATCGGGTTTGCATTACCAATTACAGTGCGGTCGTCAACTGTAATTGCATTGTCGCCTTCAGTGAGGTTTTTCAGTTTCATCGAACCCGGACGCAATGTTCCGATCACACCACTTGCATCAACCACACCATCTTTCAGTTCCCATTTTTGGGTAGTGGCATTATAGCCTGTAAAATCGTCAACTTCGTAACGACCATCAGATACATAACCAAACATTTCGCCAACCGAACCTCCGGTTACCACGCGGAAGTCCTGTCCGATTTCGGTAGAAGCCCAGTTACTGTAAGTCGCTGTGGAGGTAATTTCATTAATTAAACCCAGTGAAATAATTTTGTTATTATTGAAACCAATATTACCGCTCACACTAAAACCAAAATTCTTTTTATCAATAGCAATCCAGTTGAGCGATGCTTCCACACCACGGTTACGGGTTTCACCCATGTTTCGGTATTGGCTATCGTATCCGGTACCTGTAATCGGGAAATCAATCAACAAATCTTTGGTTGAGTTCCAGTAACCTTCGAGTGTACCATTCAGGCGGCTGTTAAACATGGTGAAATCAACACCCACATTACGTGTAATGGTTGTTTCCCATTTCAAATCAGGATTGGCCATGGTTTTCGAAGCAGCCCAATAACTGCTGTAACCGTTGATCCACGAAGTCGATTTCGATTCGAACGACTGTGTCATTTGTCCGGCAGGAATATCATTATTACCCGCTGTACCATAACTCAAACGAAGTTTCAAATCGTCGAGCCAGTGTTTGCTATCAGCCATAAAATCTTCACCCGACACACGCCATGCAGCAGCAGCCGAAGGGAAATATCCCCATTTGTTACCTTTCGAGAACTTACTTGAACCGTCGGCACGGAAAGTAGCACTTAAAAGATATTTGCTCTTATAGTCGTAATTAGCACGCGAGAAGAATGACAAAAGTTTATCATCGGGGCTGAAATAATTGTCGATAGAATATGCATAACCCTGTGTGGTCAGGCGGAAAGCTTCGTCAGAAGTAAAACTTGTCGGGAAACCGTGAACAGTTGTACCCAGAATATTTTGTTGCGTATAAATATACTCATGACCCAAAAGTAAATTCAAACCATGATCAGCATTCAACAGTTTCTTGAAATCATAATTCAGTGTATTTGTACTGCGGACCACATTCCTGTCGGTATTGGTCAGAATAACAGCAGGATGATTCTGATTGGTCGACGACGGTACATTTTTAATATAATATGTAGTCATTCCGTAATAGCGGTCATCCTTATTGATAAAGTCGTCGTAACCAACTTCGGCTTTGAGTTTAAGGTTTTTTGCAAGTTCCCAGGTTACCGAACCGGCCAGATTAAATGTACGGCGTTTTTGCTGACGATCATTATCTCTGATATTTTCGAGCGGATTGTATAGGTTACCTACTTCGGTATCGCCACTTGAACCACTTTCGGAATCAAGATCGGACAATGGAAACGGAGTGTAAATCATAGCATGTTTCAAACGCGAGTCGGCACTCGAAACCTCTTTTTGTTCGTTGGCTCCACCACCATAAATGGCAGTATTGGAATAACGGGCCGAAAAATCGAGCGTGAATTTATCCGAAGCTTTGGTATTCATTTTAAAATTCAGGTTATCGCGTCGGAAGCTCGACATTTCCATAATTGCACGGTCGTTTACATTGCTGTAGCTAAATGCAAATTTACTTTTGTCGGTACCGCCATTGATCGACAGGTTGTGATTAAACGTAAATCCTGTACGTCCAAATACCAGATTCTGCCAGTCGTTGGTAGGTACATTGTCGTAAAGATCGATATCTTCATAGTTTCCGAAGAATTTTTCGTACGACTCCACATCATCGTTCAACAAAGCAAGTTCATATTGCCATTTTGCATAGTCCGAACCTGAAAGTACCGGAAGCGTTTTGGCCATCTTTTTCCAGCTGGTAAATGCGTTGTAGTTTACCGATATTTTACCTGCTTTACCCGACTTTGTAGTTACAATAATAACCCCGTTGGCACCACGCGAACCATAAATAGCGGTAGAAGAAGCATCTTTCAACACGTCGATTGTTTCAATATCGCCGGGAGCAATATCGCTGATCGACGACACAGGAAAACCATCCACCACATACAAGGGTTTATTCTCACCGGTAATCGAACCACCACCACGCACACGGATTTTTACCTCTGCGTCGGGCGAACCTTCGGTAGTTGTTACCTGAACACCGGCAAGTTTACCAGCAATGGCCTCACTCGCTGAATTTACCGGAATTGCAGCAATAGCATCAGCATTTACCGAAGCTACCGAACCGGTAATATCCTTACGACGAACAGTTCCATAACCAATGGCCACTACTTCGTCGAGCATTTTGGCATCATCTTTTAAAACCACATTCAGCGAAGCTCCTGTAATTGCCACTTCCTGAGTTTGCATGCCTACATACGAAACCACAAGTATTTTGGCACTTGCAGGCACTTCGACACGAAACACGCCATCGATGTCTGTCACAGTACCAATTGTGGTTCCTTTCACCACCACCGAAGCAGCAATAATGGTTTCACCTTGTGCATCCTTTACAACACCGGTGATAGTTCTGTTCTGCGCAAATACCGAACCTGAGAATAGGGTCAGGACTGTCAGCGACAAAAAGAGCTTTTGTAAGAACGAAAGGTTCTTTCTGACTTTACTCATTTTTAAAATCCTTAGATCTGGGTTGAACATAATATTGTTTTTAGAATTCATATTTTTTGATGTTACAAAAATACGTCAACAAGGTTACTATGATGTGCAAAAAATGACACTATTATGTGGATAATTTGACTACTATCACAGGTTGAGAAACACACATTTTATTCAGTTACGTTAACTATACCCATTCGAAAACGAGCTAAAACACAGTCTTTTTTTAATATATCTTACATTTTGTCACAGATGTTTTCATTATCTTTGCAAAAGCGTATTTTACGGCGCAAAATCACTTTATTATTAAAACTTTCTGTGAGTTTAATTTGTTCGCGCGAACCGGTTTAAGATTTTCTGCGTGCCAAAAACTCATAAAAGTATTAGCATTTATTCGAACACTCTCGTTTTTTAATATCTCAAAAATAAAAAAGAACAATTATGCTGAATCCATCCGATCTTACACTGCTTTCAAAAAAAGGAATTTCCGAAAATCAAATCACCCAACAACTCAATTCTTTTGAAAAAGGCTTCCCTTTTCTTGAGATTTGTTCAGCCGCATCTCCCGGCAATGGCATCACTGTAATTTCCGATCAACAAACCAATAAATTTCTTGGCATCTGGGATCAATATCTGAGCGGCAATGTATCCATTCTCAAATTTGTGCCTGCTTCGGGAGCCGCCAGCCGTATGTTCAAAGACCTCTTCGAATTTATCGACGGCGAAAGTCTGACACCTGCGAAACCTGCCGAAATACAGTTTTTCAAAGAAATAGAAAAATTTGCATTTTTCAATGCATTGAACGAAAAGTGCGTGGCTAACGAGACGAAATCAATCACGGAACTTCTGGCCACAGACGAACACAAAAAAGTAGTTGAGAATCTGCTTTTACCAAAAGGACTAAACTATGGCGCATTACCTAAAGGACTTTTGCTTTTCCATTCGTATGCCGACGCCAAACGCACACCCATGCAGGAACATTTGGTGGAAGGTGCACTTTATGCAGCCAATTCCGCGGGCGAAGTAAATATCCACTTCACGGTATCTGGCGAACATCGCGCACTTTTCGAAGCGCATTTGCAGGAGTCTGTCGATAAATTCAGCTCAGAATTTGGCAAAACCTACAATGTAAGTTTCTCGGAGCAAAAAGCCTCGACCGACACTATTGCTGCCGATGCACAGAATCAGCCATTCCGCGAAAATGATCAACTGGTGTTTCGTCCCGGTGGCCATGGAGCGCTGATTGAAAACCTCAACGACCTTGTAGCCGATATTATTTTTGTAAAAAACATCGACAATGTGGTGCCCGACGCCATGAAAAACCCGACCATTATTTACAAAAAAATGATTGCCGGAATGCTTGTGTCACTTCAGCAAAAAACTTTCGAATATCTGCGCGAAATGGAAGCCGCACTTTTACCCGAAAACAAGCTTATCGAAATTGCAGCATTCTGCGAAAACGAACTGAATAACAAACCTGCCGAAGGTCAGCAACTCAAAGGCGAAAGGCTTCAAAAATACTTATTTGATAAATTAAATCGTCCGATGCGTGTCTGCGGCATGGTAAAAAACACGGGAGAACCCGGCGGAGGCCCATTTCTGACTGTAAACAACGATGGCACTGTGAGTACACAAATTCTCGAAAGTTCGCAAATTGACCTGTCGAAACCTGAGGAAAAAGCAAAAATGATGCAGGCTACACACTTCAATCCGGTGGATTTGGTTTGTGCTGTAAAAAACTTCAAAGGTGAGAAATTTGATTTACTTAAATATGTCGATCCGAAAACAGGTTTTATCTCCTCAAAATCGAAAAACGGCAAAGAACTGAAAGCACTCGAATTGCCCGGACTGTGGAACGGTGCCATGAGCGACTGGAATACAGTATTTGTGGAAGTACCCGTAAGCACATTCAATCCGGTAAAAACTGTAAACGATTTATTACGTACCGAACATCAATAAGTTTTCTAAATAAAATACAGATGAAAAAATTACTGATAATTTTGTGGTCATTTTTGAGCTTTGCAGGTATTTCCTGTGCTGCTCAACCTGACACCGAAATCATAAAATCGACTTCGGACACGCTGAAAGTAGCCACTTTCAATGTACGTATCCGTACAAACTCCGACACCGGAAACACAAACTGGAAAGTTCGCAAACCTGAAGTGGCCAAACTAATCAACGAATTTGAATTCGACGTATTTGGCGTGCAGGAATTGATTGACAAATCACAGGAAAATGACCTGAGCGACCTTTTGAACTCATACGCCTCAGTGTCGTACGGACGCGATAATCAGGAAGGCTCTAAAGGCGAACGCGCAGCAATTTATTTTCTGAAAAATCGTTTCGAATTACTACAAAAAGGCTTTTTCTTTCTTTCGGAAACACCCGAAACAGTATCGAAAGGCTGGGATGCTGCACTAAACCGTATTTGCCTTTGGACAAAACTCAAAGATCGCGTTACAAACAAGGAATTCTACTTTTTCAACACTCATTTCGATCACGTGGGTGTAGTAGCTCGTCGGGAAAGTGCAAAACTAATCACACGTAAAATGGAGGAACTTGCGGGTAACGAAACCGTGATTTGCGTGGGCGATTTTAATGCTGCCCCTAATGACACGGAGTTTTATAACACCATAACCGCTAAACTGAAAGACAGCAGATTGGTGTCAGTTGAAAAACCCAAAGGTTCGGTAGGCACTTTTAATGGTTGGGAAAAAGAGAAAACTGATTTTCCACAATCGGTTCGTATCGATTATCTTTTTACACAAAATGTAAAAGTAATATCGTACGAGACTATTAACAAGCGCTTTGGTGAAAACGAAGTACCATCCGATCATTTTCCGGTGATGATTCGTTGTACAACCAAATAGTGTTGATTAACAACCATTGTCTTTTTTTGAATAGAAAACTGTTTTTAAGCTATTTTTCATTATCTGAATTTGTCTGTTAAATTACAATTGTCTATATTTGCACAAAATTGAAATTTTTGTGCAAAAAAATAATTATATTCGACTATCATAATCAGCAAAAAAGACATGAACACTATCATTATCAACAGCTTTGACGAATTCAACCAGTATGTAGGCAAAGAACTGGGAGTTTCGGATTACATAACCATTTCGCAAGAGCAAATAAACTTGTTTGCCGATGCCACTCTCGATCATCAGTGGATACACGTGGACGAGGAACGCTGTAAAACCGAAAGCCCATTTAAAAGTACTATTGCACACGGATATCTGAACTTATCTGTTTTACCACATTTATGGGAACAGATTGTAGAAGTGCGGAACTCTAAACTGACAGTAAATTATGGCATTGAAAAACTGCGTTTTATGCAGGCAGTGACCGTAAACAGCGAAGTAAGATGCAGAGCCAGTTTACACTCGTTGGTTAATCTGCGTGGCACTACAAAAGCCGAGATTAAAGCGACACTTGAAATTAAGGACAGCAAAAAACCTGCGCTCGAAGCAAATATTGTTTTTCTATATCACTTCGTGTAAGTCACGCATAAGTAATCGATAATTATTATTGAAATGTTTTTTCACCACATTAGTTCACAGTAGTTTTGAAAATAAAAAGAAAGACTAAGAGCACATAGGATTATCCCGAAAATCGGGATAATTTTCAGAACTAAAAAGTATCGTCAGATACTTTTACTATGTGAACTAAGTCTTTTACCTCAACTATTTCTATGTGTTCTATTGTGTTAGAAATATATCATTAAATATTATCAACTTAATCATAATACCAGAAGGACAGAATCATATTTGATTTTGTCCTTTTATTTTTAAAGGCTACATTTGCACAAAACAAATTTCAGTATTATGCAGCCTTTAGCCGAACGCCTCCGTCCGCAAACACTCGACGATTATGTAGGTCAGAAACACCTGATTGGCGAAAAAGCCATTCTCCGACAAATGATAGAATCGGGGCACATCGCTTCGTTCATTTTATGGGGACCTCCGGGTGTGGGCAAAACCACGCTTGCCAAAATTATTGCCAACAAACTCGACCGGCCTTTTTACACTTTGAGTGCCGTGACTTCGGGCGTAAAGGATGTGCGCGAAGTGATTGAGAAAGCCAAACAGTCACGTTTCTTTTCGCAGGGAGGCAATCCCATTCTGTTTATCGACGAGATTCACCGGTTCAGCAAATCGCAACAGGACTCGCTTCTGGGCGCAGTCGAAAATGGCACCGTAACGCTGATTGGTGCCACTACCGAAAATCCATCGTTCGAAGTAATTACTCCGCTCCTCTCCCGCTGCCAGGTGTATGTACTGAAATCGCTGACCAACGAAGATTTGCTTGAACTGGCTCTCAGAGCTGTAAATACGGACGCTGAACTCAAAAAACGCAAAGTCTTTTTCGACGAAACCGAAGCGCTTTTGCGATATGCAGGTGGCGACGCACGCAAACTGCTGAATATCCTCGACCTTGTCATTACGTCTGATCAGGAAGAAGAAGTACATTTTCGCAACGAAATTGTGACCGAACGCCTGCAACAGAACCCAATGGCTTACGACAAAGATGGCGAAATGCATTACGATATTATTTCGGCATTTATAAAATCGATACGTGGCAGCGATCCTGATGCAGCTATTTATTGGCTCGCACGCATGGTGGCAGGTGGCGAAGATCCGAAATTTATAGCACGCCGTCTGGTGATTTCGGCAGCCGAAGATATCGGTCTGGCAAATCCAAATGCGCTTTTACTTGCCAATGCCTGTTTCGATGCTTTGCAGAAAATCGGCTGGCCCGAAGGTCGCATTATCCTGGCCGAAGCCACTGTATATCTGGCTGCATCGCCCAAAAGCAATTCTGCTTATCTGGCTATCGACGAGGCCTTGGCTTTGGTGGAGCGCACCGGAAACTTGCCTGTACCTTTGCACTTGCGCAATTCGCCCACCAAACTTATGAAAGATCTGGATTACGGTAAAAACTATAAATATTCGCACGATTATCCTAACCATTTTGTGGAACAGCAATTTTTGCCCGACCAACTCCAGAAAACATCCATTTGGAAAGTACAGGACAATGCTGCTGAAAAGAAACACAGCGAATGGCTGAGATTTTTGTGGAAAAATAAATACTAACCCCTCCCGACCCTCCCCAAAGGGAGGGAACGAGCAATTAATCAACCTTAGTAATATCATTAAGATTTAAAATACGAATCAATATATTTACGATTTAGGCATGTACAATTTACAATTGGTTTGTGCTGTCAACCAAATAACTAACTAATCAATCAACTCTGAACACAAAACACGAAATAATAACAAATGTACGAAACAGGATTACTTATACTTGGAATTACAGCCGGAATACTTTCGGGACTTTTTGGGATTGGTGGTGGAATTGTGATGGTTCCTACACTAATTGCATTTTTTGGAATGAACATACTCGATGCCAATGCCACTTCGCTTGCAGCCATGCTATTGCCGGTGGGAATGTGGGGAGTTTGGGCTTATTACAAAGCAGGATATCTGAACATAAAAGAATCACTATGGATTTCGCTCGGACTATTTGTGGGTTCATTTTTTGGTGGCGAAATAGCCATCAATATCAGCGAAAAATTGTTGGCACATCTCTACGCTGCTATTTTGCTTTATGTGGCTTTAAGCTATTTCGACATAGGTTCACTTTTGGGATTGAAAAAGAAGAAAGAAAAGGCACTAACTGAAAATGATCTGAAAGCCAAACCTTTCTGGGCTTTTGTGTTGGTTGGACTGGCAGCCGGAATTTTTGCCGGACTTTTTGGCAAAGGTGGTGGATTGGTGATTGTACCCTTGCTGATAGCCATATTTCATTACGACCCGAAAAAAGCCGCAGCCACCTCACTGGCCGCACTTCAACTACCGGTTGGTTTGCCAAGCGTACTTATTTACGCCGGCGAAGGACACCTGAGTGTGCTTTTCGCGGCACTTATTGCTGTTGGAATTGTGATTGGTGTGTTCTTTGGTTCAAAAATCGGCGTAAAACTACCCTCGGCTGTCTTCAAAAAAGGCTATGCTTTCTTTTTGCTGATTGTGGCTGTGTATATGATTTCGAAGTATATTTAAAACGGATAACCAATTGCAATATTCAACATCAGATTTTCATTTCGCCAGGCCGATGTGAGCGGATTTATATCGGTAATAACCCAGCGATTGCTTTCTGTAAGCCAGGGTTTCCGAAGCGGTGTTGCCAAATCGAAACGCAAAACAAAAAACGACACATCAACACGCAAACCAAATCCTGCTCCTACTGCTATTTCGTTCATAAAACCATTGAACGCAAACGGAGTTCCTATATTGGAAGGATTTGATGCTTGCTGCCAAACATTTCCGGCATCCAAAAACAAAGCTCCTTTCAAAAATCGATAAATATCAAAACGGTATTCCGCATTCATTTCCAGTTTTATATCACCACCAAGTTGCAAAAATCCAGCATTTCCGGTGTTCTGAAAATAATTTCCCGGTCCTAAGGAATTAATCTGAAAAGCACGTATGCTGTTGGGGCCACCACTGAAAAACTGCTTGCTGTATGGCAATGTGGATGAATTTCCATACGATTTGGCAACGCCTGCAAATAATCGCATCGCCACTTTATCATTATTTCTGAAATTGTAATAAACACGACCATCAAAACTCACTTTTGCATATTGCGAATAAACAGAGCCAAGGAGTGTAGATTGATTTCCAGGCGATGGCCTGTCGCCAACAATTGTTTTTACCAACGAAAATACATTGCCTGCCGCTTCGGCTGTGCCATTGAAATAATATTGAATTTTCTTTCCGGGAATTACCTGTTCGTTGTAGGTATACGAATAACTTCCGCCGCCAACAAATTGCTCTTCGTAGCTTTTTTTCAGGAAAGGATTGGAGGCCAATAAAGCTGTAAACTCATCCGATTCATTAAAAATAGACGTATTACTCACATTTATCGGATTAAAAATATGTTCATCCCTGATGCTTTTCTTCCATTTATAGCCATACACAAACTGAAAAATTCGCATATCGAAATAGTTAACCCTTTTCATATAGTTGTACGAGAGCGACAAACTGGTTTTGGGCATATATATACTTTGAGTGGGTTTAATTTTAAATGGAGCCCAAAAGCGTGGAAAAGTAAGTTCTATTTGCGGATTTAACGAATACGAAAACAGATTTTTGTTTGCGCCACTCAGCTGAGCTTCAAACGAGCCAGCCATATTCAAGTTTAACAACTCAGCACCTTTGAATGCATTCCGGTTCAGAATGCTCAGATTCATGCGCGGACCTGTGTAGTTGTTCGATTTAGAGACAATATCCATTTCGGCCCGAAAGCTGTAGTTTGGCATGGGTGTCATCAGGATAGTCACATCCAAAAAAGCGGAAGCAGTAGTGTCGCTGTCGCAAAACTTTAGCTGCACAAATTTGAAATTTCCCATCGACATCAATCGGTTCAGCGTGATGTTATGATTTTCCCTTGAATAAATTTCATTTTTCCGCAAATAAACCGATCGTAAAATCACATCAGGACTTATATTCATTTGTTCTTTAGCACCCACAAAAACTGCGTTTTGGCACATTACAGTATCTTTTGAATACTGACTAACATCATCGTTCAACGAATAATTCTGATTTACAAACACATTTTGAATTTGATATGCTTTCAATGCATTTTCGGGCACATTGGGCTTGAGCGTAAGTTTCAGCGACACGCTGAAATCTACCCCAGAACTATCGGCTTCGAAAAGTAAATAATCGGGGTTAAAATAGAAATAACCTCTGTTTTTCAACAAAGCATCAATGCGTATACGTTCATTTTCGAGTGTTTCAAGGCTGTAATTTTCGCCCGCTTTTACAAACGATTTATCTTTTCCCAAAAGAATTATTTCTTCAATTTTCTTATAATCCGACCTGATAGAATTACCATCCAAATTTTCCTGTTCGGGATTCAGGGAACTGAAATCATATTGTAATTCTCTGAAAATATATGGCTTATGAATATAACTGGTATAAATAACCTTGGCGGTTCGTTTCTTCTCTACTATTTTGTATTCGGTATTACTGTTGAAAATACCCATATTGAACAATCGGGCATCAATAATGTCGGATGAAATTCCCGGCTTGAGCTGCGAAATCAAAACAGGCGCTTCTCCTCTTTTTTTAAGCCATTTGTTTAATCTTCCGGTTGGATTTTCGCCTGCGGCCTGATAAAGTATAAGCTTTGGACGCATACCTAAATAGCTTCCATTGGGCTCAGGACGAACAACAGCAAGGGCAGCAGCTTTAATTCGGCTTTTTTCCACTTTATCGGTCGTTTCTATGCGAATTTCGGCTCCGGTATATAACTTTTCGCCTTCGGGTAAATGCCTTGTACCGGAACATGAAGCAAGAAGGAGGCAAATAAAGAATAGCCACAATCC
>JAVEXN010000037.1:0-13392 GCA_034004015.1 Paludibacter sp. | reverse complement strand
CATACAGCTTTGCTGAGTATCTTTCTTCTTTGATAGCATAATATATTTGCAAGATTTATGCATCAAATATACTAAAACTTGCAGATATACACAATACTTTTAAGATTTATTTTACTGATAATCTTATATTTATGGGCTTTTTAAGGGTCGGCTAGATAGTATATCTGGAAGGCCAGAGTAAGACCATTACGACCTTCCTCGTAAGCCTCTTGTGCTTATACTCGTAAGACCTTTACGATCTCCCTCGTAGACCCTTTACGACCATGCTCGTAATACCCTTACGATCCGGCTCGTAAGCATGTTGTTCAAAAAGACACAGCTATTTTGTATATAAAAACAAACAGCCCGATAGAATTTAGTCTCTATCGGGCTGCGTTTATATTTGAGTTTGTCTTACATTCTGAAAAGAGCAAAAATGCCGATTCCGGTAAAGGTAAGTAGAATAACTATGTTTGGTATAAATGCCGAAATAAGGTACGAATCGGAACTAACCAAACGTGGTTTTATTTTTTTGAGCACGGTGTAACAAAGAGTGGCAACAAAAGTACCTACGAGCATTCCACCAATAATATCAAGCGGATAGTGTACCCCAAGATAGATACGTGAGTACGACACCAAAATAGCCCACAGAATAACAGTGGTAGCGTAGTAACGGTTGCGGAAGAGGGCAGAGGTGAGCAGCGCAAATCCGAAGGTATTGGCTGCGTGCGACGATACAAAGCCAAACCGCCCGCCCTGATATCCGTTGACCAAATGAATAAATGGCGCCAGACTTTCTTCGCGCGATGGTCGTGGGCGTTGAACCCAGTCTTTGATGAGTCCCGACGAAATCTGGTCGGTAAGTACCACACAGATTATCAGTGCCGGAATTACATAAAGTACTTCTTTTTTGTAATAACGTACCGCAATATAAATAACCGACAGATAAAATGGAATCCAAACAGGTATATTGCTGGTTCCATACATAAATCCATCGAAAAAGTTGTTGTGCAAACCATTCAGAAACAGAAACAGCTGCGTGTCGAGATCTACCAGAAATTGAATCAGATTCATTGATGTTTTGTTGTTTTAATGCCCGGATATTTAAATTTCTTCGATCGTATTGTTCATTACCCAGCCCGGGTTACCATTGCTGAGCACAATTTCGGTCCAGTCGCCAAGTTTGCTTTTTACTTCTACTTTTGTTCCTTCGTGGAGCTGAAAAAGGTCAGTGCCGCTTTTGTCGGGCGAGCTTTTGGCTGTTACACTGCCGGTCATAATAATGGCTGAATCGTGATAGAGCATTTGATTTTTACGTATGCCTGAAAATAGCAGGCTGATGACTACGACAGTACCTGTGACTGCGGCCGTGTAAAACGATACTCTACGCATAAAATATGTGCCACTGTACACAAAAAGCAGAATAAATACCAGTGTGACAATAAACGAGATAGCCGCTATCCAGAACCATTGATTGGAACTCAGGAGTTTCATAAGGTCGCTAATCCAGCGTTTGATAAAAAACGATGGAGCCGGAACCACATTGTCGACCACGCGTGCCTGTGCAAATTCGAGGTTGATTTCAGCATTTTTATAGCCCGGACGCAGTCTTAAAGCCCGTTCGTAATTGAGCACCGACTTGCCTGTTTCGTTCATTTTATAATAGGCATTTCCCAGATTGTAATACAATTCGGGAGCCACACCATATTGCGAAATTATATTTTCATAAGCCTGAGCTGCTTCGCTGTAATTGCCTGCAGCATACAGTTCGTTTGCTTTTTTGATCGCTTCGGTATTTCCATAAACCGGTTGCCACAATACAGTGAACAGGGTAACGATATAAAATATTGTCTTCTTCATATATCCCGATTTATTATTTTTTGATCTGATTTTCGAGTTTACTAATGGCTTCGATCGCCTCTGCGTACAGATTTCCCATTTCCTGCTGTCCGGTATTCGGGGCATAACGTGCAAATTCGCATGTGTTGAGTATCGAAATAAACTCAGCAGTAAGTTCGGCACTTACGTTGCGGTTTGCAAGTTCGTTTTCCACTTTTTCCTTGGTAAGCGAAGCAGCCGGAATAGCCAGTTTGTCGCTCAGATAAGTCCATACCGCTTTCAGTACTTCTTCGTAGAACTGATCTTTTTTGCCATCGTTGAGCAGGCGCTGTGCCAGTGCCAGACGTTTACGTGCCAGCTTGTTCGCTCTGCGGTTTTTTACCGAAACGACATCGGCATTTTCGATGGTTTGTTTTTTCAGCACAAAGAATAATACAATGCTTATCAGTAATGGAATTATAAATATCAGCCAGCTCAGAAGACTTCCAAATACAGGTTTCGATTCGGGCGCTATGTTGAAACGATCGGTTTCGATATAGCGGATATCCTTGCCAAGCTGTTTTACATCTTCTTTCGAAACATAATTTCCGCTAACGACCGGACTTTCGCCGCCTTCGCCTTTGGCCACTTTTATTTTGTAGTTGGGTGTTTTAAGCGTTTTATAAGTATGCGTGACAATGTCGAAATATGAAAATTCAGCTTCAGGAATTTCGTATTCGCCTGAATGGCGCGGAATAAACATGTACTCGATGATTTTTGTGCCTGACACACCCGAGGTTGACGTTTTGAAATTATTCACCACCTTCGGATCGTAGGTTTCGAAACCATCAGGGAATTTGATCTCGGGGTTTTTGATCATCTTCATGTTCCCGCTACCCGAAATTACGATTTTCAGGGTTATTGCTTCGTTGGCCTTCACGTTTTCTGAAGATATCGACGAATTCATTGTCAGATTGCCCACAGTACCCGAGAATGAGGCTGGCTTGGAACCAGGTAAAGGTTTTACCAGAATTTTTGAGCCGGGAGCTATCAGCGTTTTGTTTGCATTGGAATATGATTCGAAAAAGTCATCGAAAATGCTGCGTACGCGGGTTTGATTCTGAATGCGAACCACTGCATCGAACTGAGCTTTGTCTATCATTATTTCGCCCGAACGCTGTGGATAAAGCAAAACCTGATAAAGTACTATAGTACCGTAGTTTTTACCATTGAAATTTTCATACGAAAGTTGCTTGTTCTGATTCTGGTCGAATTCCTGTTTCATAAACCCATTGAAGTCAGGCAACTTCATGTTGTTCATGCCAACCACATCTACCAACATATAAAGCTTGTAAGTCACCAGAATAGGCTCCTGTTCGTACACATTTGTTTTCGAAACACTTGTTCTGACAAATATTTTATCGTTCGAGACAGTCTGACTACTTGCTGATTTGCTTTGTTCGTTTGCCTGATTTCTTGTCTGGGCATTGCTGTTGTCGTCGGGTGGAAGCACTTTAACCGACAATCCATTCGAAGTGTATTTTTGTCCTTCGACCACAATACTTGCCGGAGGAATGGTAAATGTCCCTGTTTTACCGGCCTGAAGTGTGTAGGTAAACGACAGACTCACGGATGAAGAACTTTTCCCGTTGATAATCTGATAGCTCGAACTTTGCGATCTGAAAGGGCCGGCCAGCACTTCGAAATTGCTTAAGTCGCCTACCGATAAATCTTTTGCTGACGCATTTACCGTGTACACAAGCTGAAACGGCTTATCTGCAATTACGGTGGAAGGTGCACTTGCAGTAAACTTTACATCGTTGGCCAGCAATACTCCTGTGGAAGTCAGAAGTAAGGACAGTATTAAAAGTCTGAATTTTATATCAATTTTCATACGAAAATAATTGTTTTTTTTTTGTTGTCGTATGGAACTTGTCACCTCTTTTCAGGGACCTGTTTCAGTACCGGCTTTTCTTTGTTTTATACAGTCAAAAAAAAGGAACAATTTGTGAATTTACCAATCCTTGTCGGCACTTTTGCGCGAACGGATATTTTGCTTTTTAGCTTTTTCAAGGGTGTTTTTCTCATCCTGCATCAGGGCATCGAGTATTTGCTGTGCATTTTCTTTCGACATATCCGACTGCTTAGGCTTTGGAGGTGGTTGGTTTTGTTGTTCTTCTTTTTTCTCCTGTTCCTTTTCCTGTTCTTTCTTTTCCTTGTCTTTGTTTTTGTCCTGATTTTGCTGCTGTTGTTGGAGCAGCGATTGCGCGTAAGCCAGGTTGTAGCGTGTTTCGTTATCGCGCGGATTGGCTTTTAGTGCCATTTTGTACGCATTAATGCTTTCTTCAATTTTTTTCTCACTAAGCAGCGCATTTCCGGCATTGTGAAAAGCAGCAGCCAGTTTTAGCTTGTCGTTTGTTTGCAGGGCCATCGAAGTTTTGTATTGCTCCAAAGCATCTGCGTATTTCCCCTGTTTGAAAAGGGCATTTCCCAGGTTGTAATTGGCTTCGAAGGATTTCTGGTTTTTCTGCAATCCTTTGCGATAGGCCACTTCGGCATCGGTATATTTCCCGGCTTTATACATTTTGTTTCCCGAGCGCACATTAGAGCTTTCTTCCTGCGCGTGTAGCGGAAGTATAAAAAAAACGGTCAGTATAAAAAATACAAAGTTCTTCATTCTCAATTTCAACATGTTTCTTTAAAAATAAGTCACAGTAGTTTATTTTCCCGATTTAATAAATTTCTCTTTCAGGTCGAAGATACGCAGTTTGCTGAGGCGCTTGTTGCGGCGATCGAATATAAAACTGTCGAAAAACAGCAATATAAGTGCAAGCAGTGCAAAGGACTGGAACTGTTCGTTGTAATCAGAGAAAATACGTGTATCCAGTTTCGATTTGGCCAGATTGTCGAGTTCTTTCGACACAACACGGTAAGCTGAATTCTGATTGTCGGCTCTGACGTAAGTTCCGCCACCAGCTGTTGCTATACTCCTACACATATCTTCGTTGAGTTTCGAAACCACCACATTTCCTTCTTTGTCTTTCCGGAAACTCATGGTGCCATCCACCGGAATTGGTGCTCCTTCGGGTTTTCCCATTCCCACCACATGCACTACAATACCATTTTCGGCTGCCAGTTTGGCTGCGCCTACGGCATCGTCTTCGTGGTTTTCACCATCGGTAATCACAATAATGGCACGGCTCACATCCGATTTTTCGCCAAATGATTTTATACAAAGGTCAATGGCGCTGCCAATGGCTGTTCCCTGTCGTGGAACAAGCGCCGGACTGATGGACGACATAAACATCTTGGCCGACACATAATCGGCAGTAATGGGCAACTGTATGTACGCATCACCTGCAAAAACCACAAGCCCAACTTTGTCATTAGTCATTCCGTCCACTAGTTTCGACAGCACCATTTTGGCTTTGTCGAGTCGTGCGGGCTGTATGTCCTGCGCCATCATCGAGTTCGAGACATCGAGCGCAATCATTACTTCGATACCTTTTTTCTCCTGTTTTTCTTCTTTGGTTCCAAACTGAGGCTGAGCCATTACCACAATCATAAGAATGACAGCGGTCAATTGCATGTAGAATTTAAAACGCGGGCGTAAAAATGACACATTGGGCATTAGCGAAGCCAGCAAAGCCGGATCGCCAAAAAGTTGCAGCTTGCGTTTTTTCTGAATGCGGGTATATATAAAGAGCCCCACCAATAGCGGAACTATCAGCAGAAGAAATAAATATTCGGGATGTGCAAATCGAAACATATAAATAACTTTCTGTTTTTCAATTACAATTTACTGTCAGGGAATTTTTCGCAATACGGAATTGCGGAGTATCAATTCGGCTATCAACAACAAGAGAGCAGCAAGCGCAAAAAGATAATATTCTTCGTTTTTCTTGCTGTATTCTTTTACATTGATTTTCGTTTTTTCCATTTGGTCGATTTCCTGATAAATACTTCTGAGCTTGTTGTTGTCGGTAGCACGGAAGTAATTTCCACCTGTCATTGCGGCAATTTCTTTCAGCGATTCTTCGTCGAATTCCGAATCCATAAGCTGATACTGAGTTCCCATAGGCGTTTGAACCGGAATATTTACCTGACCGTACGAACCAACACCAATGGCATACACACGTATGCCGAAAGTGCGGGCAATTTCAGCAGCGGTAATGGGCGCAATGTCGCCGCGGTTGTTCGAACCATCGGTCAGCAGAATGATCACCTTTGATTTTGCTTTGCTTTCCTTTATACGGTTTACTGCGTTGGCAAGTCCGAGCCCAATGGCTGTTCCATCTTCAATCATGCCGTATTTTACTGCTTTAAAAAGGTTTACAAGCACAGCATGGTCGGTTGTGAGCGGACATTGTGTAAAACTTTCGCCCGAGAAAACCACAAGTCCGATATTGTCGTTTGGTCGCGACAGAATAAATTCGGTTGCTACATCTTTCGAAGCTTCGAGACGATTGGGTTTCAAATCTTCAGCCAGCATCGTTCCCGATATGTCGAGCGCCAGCATAATGTCGATACCCTCAGTGCTTTCGGTGCGCCACGAATTGGAGGCCTGCGGGCGTGCTATGGTGAGCACAAGCAGCACAAAAGCGAGCGAACGGAGAATAAACGGCAAATGCAATAATTTTATTTTAGTGCTTTTTTTGCTGTACTCCAGACTTTTATTGCTCGATATCTGTAAACTGGCATCCGACTTGTACATTTCCTTTATGTACCAATAAATCATTGGCACAAGCAGTAAAAGTAAAAACAGGTATTCCGGATTATTAAATGTCATTTTCGTCTTATTCTAAATAAAAAGTATTGGTTAAATGTCTCCTTGTCAATTGCTTTCCTCAAGCTCCTCTTTCAGTTCATCAATATCTTTGGGAGGTTCAATCTTTGTTTGGTTTACAAACAAGAAGGCATTATACAAACTTAATTCATGTTCGTCGGGCAGAGCTTCCCATTTGGCAAATTTTACCAGGTCGGCCAGTCTGAGTATTTGTTGCAGACTTTCGTAAGCCGTTCTCGATTCGAATCGCAAATGGTTCAGCGCACTGAAAACTTCTTCGGATGTCATTTCCATACAGGGAATTCCGAATGTTTCCTCAATATATTCACGAAGCACATCAGTGAGCATTGTGTGATACTCTTTTGTTCGTCCCGATTGCCATGCTTTTTCCTGCTTAATCCTGTCGAGTTTCGAAAGTGCAGTGACGTAAGGCGGCACCGTTACTTTCGGAGCAACCACAGTTACTTCCGGTTTTTTACGGGTCAGATGGCGAATGACAAAGAATGTTGAAATCAACAGAATAATGATCAGAGAAATGATCAGAGCAATTTTCATTATACCTTTCCAGTAAATGGGCGGAGTATATACATTCTTAATGTCGGCAATCTGATGCGATGTGGTGTCGATCACAAAGGGTTGTACCACCTTAAGCGATAAGGGTTTCGACCAAATGGTATCGTTGCCGTTCACAAAAGGATAGGAAGGGATGTACATGAGCGAATCTTCGAATGCAGTAACCATGTAAGATTGTGTTACGAGCATCACGCCGTCCTGCGAAGTGGTGGTGTCCATTTTCAGAGGTTCCACAATTTCGAGGCCACCCACTACCGTGTCGGAGAAAACAGGCATCGACACTATTTGTCCAGGTTGCTGCGATACTTCGAACGACAATTTGGTCTGATTACCAATCCACATGGAGGTGGAGTCGATGCGCGAAGTCACTGTCACCGTTTGCGCAGTGAGCGCAGTGCTTAGTGTGCTGATCAGTGCAAAACAAAATATCAGTAGTTTCCTCATAAAAATTCTAATTATCAGTCTCACTTTTTCTACTTTAGTATGCGAAGTTGCTTATTTTGAGTAAAACTCAGGCTCTCATTTTAAAGAGTTTCATAAGCGCTTTTACATAATCCTCGGAGGTGCTCATTGCCACCGAATCCACTCCGGAGCGCGTAAAGGTTTTTTGTAAAGCTAGTTTACGTTCGCCCCAGGCATGTTTGTAGCTTGTTCGAAGTCGCTTGTCCGAAGTATCAACCCATATTCGCTTTCCTGTTTCGGCATCTTTCAGTTTCACCAGACCTACATCGGGCAGTTCGGTTTCGCGAATGTCGTACACCTGCAGGGCAACCACATCGTGCTTACGGTTGGCTATCATTAGTTCTTTCTCGAAATCACTGTCGATAAAGTCGGAAATGATAAAGGCCGTCGAACTTTTTTTGATCGCATTAGTGAAATATCGCAAAGCAGCTCCAATGTCTGTTTTGTTGCTTTCCGGTTCGAAATCAATAAGTTCACGAATGATTTGCAGAACGTGCTTTTTCCCTTTTTTCGGAGGGATAAATTTCTCAATTTTATCAGAGAAAAAGATAACGCCGATTTTGTCGTTGTTTTGAATGGTTGAAAAAGCAATAGTAGCAGCCACTTCGGTAAAAATGTCGCGCTTCATTTGCGATACAGTTCCGAAATCGCGGCTGCCCGACACGTCGATCAGCAAAACCACTGTAAGTTCACGTTCTTCTTCGAAAATCTTTATATAAGGATGTCCGAAACGTGCGGTTACATTCCAGTCTATCGAGCGAATGTCGTCGCCATACTGGTATTCGCGCACTTCAGCAAAGGTCATACCGCGTCCTTTGAATGCCGAATGATATTCTCCTGCGAAAATATTCTTCGACAAGCCACGCGTTTTGATCTCTATTTTTCGTACTTTTTTTAGTATTTCGCTCGTTTCCACGTTTTCTTTTTTGTTGTCTAAAGTCAAATCCCTGAATTCAGAATCAATTCAATTCTCAACTGTCAATTGATAGGGAATCAGGGTACTTCAACAGTATTCAGAATTTCAGTAATAATCTCGTCGGAAGTCATGTTGTTTGCTTCGGCTTCGTAGCTCAATCCAATGCGGTGACGCATTACATCGTAGCATACAGCACGTACATCTTCGGGAATCACATATCCGCGACGTTTGATAAATGCATAAGCGCGGGCTGCCAGAGCCAGGTTGATAGACGCACGGGGCGAAGCACCAAAGGCAATCATGTCTTTCAGCGAATCAAGTCCGTAATCCTGTGGGAAACGGGTTGCAAATACGATATCCACAATGTAACGCTCAATTTTTTCGTCGATATACACCTGACGCACAATGTCGCGGGCAGCAATAATATCTTTCGGATCGAGTATCGGACTTACTTTGGGTTTTTCTTTGTTCAGATTCTGACGGATAATCAATTTTTCCTCTTCTTTTTTAGGATAATTGATAATCACCTTAAGCATAAAACGGTCGACCTGTGCTTCGGGAAGTGGATAAGTACCTTCCTGTTCGATAGGGTTTTGTGTGGCAAGTACCAGAAATGGTTCTTCCAGTTTATAGGTATTTTCACCTATGGTTACCTGACGTTCCTGCATGGCTTCGAGCAAAGCACTCTGTACTTTCGCCGGAGCACGGTTTATCTCGTCGGCAAGTATCAGATTGGCAAAGATAGGTCCTTTTTTAATGCTGAATTCTTCTTTTTTCTGGCTGTAAATCATGGTTCCGATTACGTCGGCAGGCAAAAGGTCGGGCGTAAACTGAATACGGCTGAAATCGCAACGGATAAGATCGGAAAGCGTTTTGATAGCTAATGTTTTAGCAAGTCCCGGAACACCTTCGAGCAGAATATGACCATCTGAAAGTAAACCAATCAGCAGAGATTCCACCAAATGTTTCTGTCCGATGATTACCTTATCCATGCCCATTACGAGTGAATCGACAAACGAACTTTGCTTCTCAATTCTTTCGTTAAGTTCTCTAATATCAACAGTTTGGTTCATATTTTAAAAGATTAATTTTGATTCTGTTTTTGGAAAACAAATATAGTGTTATTTAAGGGTGTAAATTCGTGATTTAATATCTATTAACCTGAATTTAGATTATTATGGCAATCAGAGGTTTACCTATAAAAAACTCTTCAGTTTTTTTCGAAAAATGACTAAAAAAAAGTTCTGCAACAATAAAAAATTGTGACAGAACTTTCAAATCATATGCTGATTATTGGTATGACATTCAGCTTACTTTTTACCAACGTACAAATCGTGTAATTCGCGGGCTTTGCTCATAACTTTCGGATTTTGTGCATCCAGCAGTCGTGCATCCACTTTCGGAATTTTAATCAGCGTACCTATCGGAATCATATCAGGATTTTTGATACGCTCCTTGTTGGCTTCGTAAATGTACACCCAGAAATCGCGTGTGCCATAATAGCGTTCGGAAATGCGTGTAAGGCGACTTCCTTCCACAATACGTTCTGAACCGATAAACTCTGTGTAAACACGCGGCTTGGTCAGCAGAATATCAAGGCTGTCGACAGGCGATACTGTTTTTTCAGGAGCAACAACCTTTGGTAAGGTGTCAACTTCGGGCAATTTCTGCGCAACAATTGTGTCGGGACTTACGACCAAAGTGTCAGGTTGCTCAGCGATAAATATCGATTTGATGTTAAGACCGAAATCTTCAAGCGTGTTGGTTACTTTCTGGAATTGTTCACGCTGACTTTGATTCAGAACTTTATATTCGAACCAGCAACTTATACAGCTTGAACTGAAATATACAGCAATGGCCGAACCAACCAAAACCAGTAATACAATAAGCAACCAAACCCAAACTCTTTTGAAAAACGGTTTGCGTTTTCGTGTTTTGGGAGCTATAGTTACAGGTGGTGTTGTATCGTTTGCTGCAGTTGTCTGAGGTTCAATTGTCTTTTCTGATTCTGTGTTTGTTGTCTGACTGATAAGTTCAGTCTCAAGAGCCTCTTCCTGTTTTTCGAATATTTCAGTTGTTGGTTCAGAGGCAGTATTTACGGTTGGCTCAGCAACAGTTTCAATAATTGCTTCTTCAGTATTTCTCTGCTCTTCAACTTCCTGACTTTTTTCGACCACATTCACATCTTCTTCCTCCTCAATATCTTCCTGAAGCTGAATGTTCTGAGCCTCGTTGGCCATTTCATCATCTTCGCTCAGAATTTCCTCCTCATCTTCATAAGTGTCGGTATTGAGTACAATATCTTCTTCCGTTTCTTCTTCCTCTTCTTGCGGGGTCGCGTTGTGAATAGCTGAAAGTGACTGGATTTCCGAAAGAATATCTTTTATCTCATTTGCCTGTTCGGTGAAAATTCTCAGCGGATCGGGTAGTGCATCAGCTTCTGGTTCAGGTGTTTCTTCCTGTTCGGGTTCGTTGTTTTCATCCAGTACAACAGGTTCCAAATGTGCATAAGGCTCGTTCACAAGATCTTTCAGGCCGGCATCGGGGGTGAAGCTTACTTTGTTGTATCCTGCTAAAATGATTTCTTCGCCGGTTTGTACGTTCACACTTTTGCGTGGTTCGTTCCACTGCAATTTGAAAGTACCCAGGTTTTTTATTTTTACCTGTTCGCCTGCAAGCAGACTGTCTTCAATGGTTGCAAAGAGCTGTTTGATAAAATCATCAGCTGCTTTTTTCGAAATGCCTGCCTTCAGAGACAGTAGTTCGGCTATTTCCTGTGTTGAAATTTTATCCTTGCTCATGATTCCGTTTTTTCATTTATTTTTTCTTTCAACACATTGCTTTGCCTGAAGTTTAGCACCAGTTTAGGCGGAATAAGTGTCCGTATTTGTGTAGCAGGATGCACCGAGAGTCTTTCTTCACGTTTTCGAACTTCAAAATTTCCAAAACTCTGAAATCCTATGGTTTTACCCTGTGCAAGTTCCTCTGTCATTACGCTTACTGTGGCCTCCAGCAATTCTTCGGTCTGCGTACGCGACTGACCTGTTTGAGCCGATAATGCAGCTATTAGTTCCTTGTAGTTCATATTATTTCGTGTTTTTTGACTGTTTGATTAGTGAATTGAATTGCAGAATAGTTGCTTGTCTGATTAATTAGTTGATTAGTTTATTGTCAATTATCTATTATCCATTATCAACTGTGCATTATCAATTGTCAACTATCAATCTATTTTCCGTATAAATCAAATTCTGCAGCGCTAACTATTTCTGCTGTATAAAATTCTCCGATTTTAACTCCTTTGGTATCAGCAGGAATGAGTACTTCCGGATCTACTTCCGGTGAATCAAACTCGCTGCGCCCTACAAAATTGTCGCCTTCGATTCTGTCAATCATTACTTTGAGTTTTTGACCCACTTTGTTTTGATTCAGTTCAGCCGATATATTCTGTTGCAAAGCCATAATATCGTTCAGACGCTCCTGTTTTATTTCTTCCGGAATGTTGTCCTCGTATTTTTCGTAAGCATGCGTACCTTCTTCGTTCGAATAGGCAAATGCGCCCAAACGGTCGAAGCGTGCAAACTTCATAAATTCCTTCATTTCCTCAATGTCCTGTTCGGTTTCACCGGGATGCCCCACCAGCATGGTGGTACGCAGATGAATACCGGGAACTTCCACGCGAATACGACGAATCAGTTCGTAGGTTTGTTCTTTGGTAATATTACGACGCATGATTTTCAGCATGTTGTCGCTGATATGTTGCAGCGCAATGTCGAGATATTTGCACACATTGTCGCGCTCGCGCATTACACGCAGAATGTCATACGGAAATTGTGCCGGATAAGCATAATGCAAACGAATCCATTCTACGCCGGGAATGTCCGAAATACGCTCCACAAGTTCCGGCAATTTCAGCGCTTTGTATTTGTCGAGACCGTACGACGACAGGTCCTGAGCAATAAAGTGAAACTCTTTTACGCCTTTGGCTACCAGACTGCGCACTTCTTCTTCAATATCTTCAATTTTTCGAGAACGATGACGGCCTGTGATAAGCGGAATCGCGCAATACGAACACATGCGGTTACAGCCTTCTGAAATTTTGATATAGGCATAATGTCCCGGAGTCGTAAGTGAGCGTTCGTTACGCAGGTCGGCACGAAATTCCTGACCCAAATCAGTCAGTATGTTGGTATAGTTGAACTTACCGTAATATTTATCTACTTCGGGAATTTCGGCTTCCAGTTCTTTCTGATAGCGTTCGGACAGGCAGCCCATCACGAACAATTTGTCAGTTTTGTTTTTCTTTTTCCGTCCGGCAAATTGCAATATAGTGTTGATGCTTTCTTCTTTGGCATCGCCAATAAATCCACAAGTGTTGATAATCACAATTTCGCCATCGGGCTTCTCTGCATCGTGACGCACTTTATAGCCTAATGCATCGAACTGACGCATAAGTAATTCTGAATCGACCAGGTTTTTCGAACAACCCAATGTAACCACATCTACGGTTCCTTTTATGTCTTTTTTCTTTGCCAAGTTATTTATATTGTTTTTTTGAAAATAAAACTATTAAATTGTAAATAGTAAAACTTGTCCGCCGTGGCGGATGGTTAAATTGTAAATGAATTTGTACATCTACAGACTTGTGATTTTCATTGCAAAACCACCTCCCTGAGCCATTTGAATATTCAGTTTGCGGTTCGCCGGAATGTCGATCACTTCCTTTTTATAGTCGCGGGCAGCACGGTTTGCATTTATTCCATCGCGGAATATTTCAGCTTTGAAATTTCCGTTACCCAAAAAACTCAAATCGAGTTCAAGTGTACGTTTGTCCCAGTTTGTCATCGAGCCTACATACCAT
>JAVEXN010000036.1:0-13589 GCA_034004015.1 Paludibacter sp. | reverse complement strand
TTCAAAAATCATTGGGACGATTTTCAAAATCTCAACGGAGACTTTGTCAAATCTCAACGACGATTTTTAAAATCTCAACGGAGATTTCGGCAAGTCTCAACGACGATTTTCCGACACCCTCTGCAAGCCCTGCAGGTGGCTTTTTGCATAGTTTGCCACTTCGGGCATAAAGTCGTGAAAAAGCCCGTTCAGTTGTGCTTCGTTTTCTCTCAGAAATGTCACACTCCGCTCCGGTTCAATGGCTTTCGACTTGTAGTTCGACATTATTGTAAGCGATGCTTCGAGTCCGGCATAACTTTTATATTGTTTCAAACGGTTAGTGCTTATAAAATGAAAAATAAAGCCCTGCACACGCTCAGGCAGCCAGCGATAATGCCAAAGCGCCGACGCATAAAAATTGTATGCAAAGCAGTTCAGACTTTTTCCGCCACTGTAACGATCGAAATGGTTTGCCAGAAAATAGTCGAAATACATATCGGCCATAATGCCCGAATACCTTCCGAATGCAGGTCTCAGCACTTCAACGGTACTTTTGAAAGCCGGATGCGCATCGGTAAAGCTGTCGATTTGCCTGTGCAGCAAAATGCCGTCTCTTATTCCGGGAGGATAATCGTCGTACCGGCTGCCTTTTACAAAATCGCCAATGAAATTTCCTACCTGCAAAGCGCGATCGTCACCCGAAAGAAGTATATGTGCAAGATAATTCAAAACTAAGTATTAAAGTTAGTGTAATGATTGAGAGTTAAGCATTGAAAATATCAAAACAAACCTATGTCAGGGTTCTTTTTATTTTTGATTTGCGACAATATCCAAATACAAATGTACAAATTTAGCCTGATTAGCTCGCGTTTTATGTGTTTTATGTTTTTTGTCAAAAATAATGCTTTCTAAAATAAACAATCGTTCGCCAAAAACGTTTGAAAAGGAGTTATAAAGAGAGAATGAGTATTGATATTGATAAATAACTGCTCCCGAAGCTCTCTGAAGCTATTTACAAACTATTTTAAAACTGAAAATGAATTTTATTGATAAACTGAACCGTCGCTATGCCAGTAAAATGATGAACGGCACTCCTGTAGCCGACGAAAAAATTGAAAATATCCTTGAAGCCATTCGTTTGGCTCCCACATCACTCGGCTTGCAGGCTTTCGAGGTTTTTGTGATTAAAAATCCTCAAATCCGTCAGCAGATTTACGAACAGGCTGCTACCGGTCAGCCACAAATCCCGGGTTGTTCTCATTTACTTGTATTTGCCGCCAAAAAACGTATTTCAACCGAAATGCTCGACGAATATGTATCGCTGATACGTCGTACCCGTGATTTTCCCGAAGAGAAGCTGACTTCATTCCGCAATATGATTGGTTATCTCGAAAAACGTACCGACGAAGACAATTTTGCCTGGGCTGCCCGTCAGGTTTATATTGCGTTGGGCTTTGCACTGGCTGCTGCGGCTGTCGAAGAAGTTGATTCAGTGCCTATCGAGGGTTTCAGGCCTGCCGAAGTGGATCGTATTCTGGCGCTGGACGACATAAATCTGGCTTCGGTTTGCATGATGGCTATTGGTAACCGCGACGAAGCGCTCGATTACAACGCTAAACTTCCCAAAGTGCGCAAGCCGAAAGGTCATATATTTACCGAATTATAAACTTTTTTATGAATAAATGTCTGAGTTTTATTTTAAAATGAAGGAACATTTATTTATATTTGCGACATGAGAGTAAAAGACGAAGAAAAAATACCCCGCATATACCACGCGGCCATCACGGTAGTCAACCGTTATGGCCTCGAGGGTTGCTCTATGTCGAAAATTGCCGACGAAGCGGGAGTTTCTGCGGCTACAATATATTTGTATTTCGACAATAAGGAAGATATGCTCATCAAACTCTTTATTCATACCAAAGATAGGATGGGGCATTCGTATTTTAGCGATAATATGGACATGTCGGTTTCGAAAGCAACTTTCAGAACCATTTTCTTGAATCATTATCAGTATATTATCAATAATATCGAAGAATATATTTTTCTGGAGGATTTCAGCACTTCGGCACAGATAAGTCTTGTAAAGCCTGAATTCAGAGTGGATTACTGTCCAGTCTTCGAGTCGCTCTTCAATAGATCGAAAGAGTCGGGGTTGCTACAGAATATGCACAACGATATTATTTATAGTTTGCTTTTTGCACCACTTAGTTTTCTGATTAAAAAAACGCTGAATGAAAAGAATTATTCGCTCATTACCGAAGATTTGATGCGTATATTTGAAGCCTCCTGGAGGGCAATTTCTAAATAAAATATATTTTTTTGATTTTAAAATGAACAATCATTCATTTTGTGCGTTAGAAAGAAAAACAATTACTAAAACAGAAAATAAAATAACTCAAATTATGGAATTAATAAAACAACTCAACTGGCGATATGCCACCAAACGCATGAACGGAACAACTGTTCCAGCCGAAAAAGTAAACCTTATCAAAGAAGCCGTTCGTTTGGCACCTACTTCGTTTGGATTGCAGGCTTTTCAGGTACTCGAAATTGAAGACAAAGCCCTTCGCGAACGTATTTTCAACGAAGCTTGTCAGCAACCTCAGATCAAAGAGGGCTCGAATGTGCTCGTATTTGCAGCCAACAAAAAGGTAACAGCTGAAATGGTTGACAATTATATGAACAACATTGCTGCTACCCGTGGAATTCCTGTGGATGCGCTCGCTGGATTCAGAGCAGCTTTCGATGGTGCTGTAGCCGGTAGCGTTGAGGAAAACTTTGCATGGAATGCACGTCAGACTTATATTGCACTTGGAGTGGGACTTACAGCTGCAGCAACGCTCGAAGTGGATGCAACTCCTATGGAAGGTTTCAATCCTGCAGCACTAGACGAAATTCTGGGACTGGCTGATAAAAATCTTGCGTCAGTCACAATTTTGGTGCTTGGTTATCGCGATGCCGAGGCAGATGGATTGGCCGGCGCTGCTAAAGTCCGCAAAAGTGCAGATGATTTATTTGTGAAATATTGATTTTAATCAGCGTGCATAAAAGCCCGGAATGATTCAGAATGCTGAATTGTCCGGCTTTTTTTACAACTGATATTTACATATATATGCATAATATTCATAGAGAGGCAACAGATTGATGTTTTAAACAGGATGTATTGATGACTTTTTGTTTCAAACGGAATAAATTTAAACAATTTGTTGCATAATTAAAAATAAATGTTTTTCTTTGCGAACGTTAAGACTCTGTATTTCTTTCGCATGGTTATTCTATCTCTTCTTTTCCTGAACAGATTTTGCTTTAACCCTCCGTACGTTTACTCTGTTCTTTACAATTAAACTTTTAATTAATATCTTATTTAATTTTTTATGAACATTTACGTAGGTAACTTAAGTTACAAAGTTCGGGAAAATGACCTCCAGGGGGTTATTGAAGAGTATGGAAAAGTTGACTCTTGCAAAATTATCAAAGATCGTGAAACCGGTAAATCGAAAGGATTTGCTTTTGTTGAAATGCCTGACGATGCGGCTGCTGCTAAAGTAATCGAAGAACTTAACGGTGCTGAATTTGACGGCCGTACAATGGTTGTTAAAGAAGCAAGACCAAGAGCTTAATTTTCTGAAGACGTATTAATTAAGGCTTCCGTTGTTGTATGACAACGGAAGTTTTTTTTTGCCTGCATTGATTATCACCTGTCTAAATTGTATCTTTGGGCTTTATTAGGATTTGTAGTGTGTTGCTTTTTTAATCTTCAAATCTTCAAATCTTCAAATTCTCAAATCTTCAAATTTTCAAATATAAATATATATGTGGAAAACCTTTTTTCGTGATTCGGGGTTGCTTTCAAGACTTTTGCAGTTGGTTTTTCTGTTCTTTTTTTTAAGTTTGGTGGTTACTGCCTTAAACCTCGTGATATTCGGTGCTGCTCAGCAAGCCGTAACTTTGCGCATTCAAATGATGTTGCAGCGCATTTTTATGTTTATCATACCTACACTGCTTGTGGCGTATTTGTGGTACGATAAACCTTTTAAATGGCTTCGGCTCGATAAGTTTCCGGGATTATGGCAGGTAGTGGTTGTGGTTGTTTTAAGTGTGGTGATTGTTCCCTTTGTGAATGTATTGACTGCTCTGAATGCACAAATGGTATTGCCCGAATGGATGTCGGGTGTGGCAGGCTGGATGCGAACAATGGAGGATTTGGCTGCTGAACTTACCATGAAACTCTTGAATGTAAACGATCCGTTTTTACTTTTGCAAAATATGATTCTGGTAGCCGTGATTCCTGCTATAGGTGAGGAGTTTTTCTTTCGCGGCGGTATTCAGAATATTATTTCAGATAAAAAAAATATACATGTGGCTGTGTGGGTTTCGGCTTTTGTGTTCAGCGCCATACATATGCAGTTTTATGGTTTTATACCGCGTATGCTGTTGGGCGGATTGTATGGCTATCTGCTTTTCTGGAGCGGAAGTTTGTGGTTGCCGGTAATCGCACATTTTGTAAATAATGGGCTGGCTGTGCTGGTTTATTATATGCGTTTTAATGGCACCGAAATGCCCGATCCGGATACACTGGGACTCGGAGAGCAGTGGTGGCTGGCCGTTTTGAGTGCAATGTGTGTGTCGGCTCTTCTTTTCTTTCTTTACAAAATAAGAAAGGAAGATGCCCCGTAATTGTGACATCTTCCTTTGTTGGTTACAAATGATTTATTTTTCAAAAGGTTTTTTTATCTTCTTCCGCCTTCGTTATTGCCCGATCTCGAACTTTTATTGTTAGATGATCTGCTGCTTTCGTTGCGGGTGCTTTTATTGTCTGAGTTGCTTCGGCTTGAGCTTTGTACCGACGATTGGCTACTTTTGTTTTCGGGTTTCGACTGAGCATTTGTGCTACGTCCGGTTGAGCGTTGAGCAGGTTCCGATTTTTTTACGTTTTCGCTGTTGCGGTTTGGTCTTTCATTTCTCGGAGTGCTTACTGCCGGTCTCGATTCTGGTTTCGGTCTTTCAGTATATTTTTCCTTATTTCCCCGATTTCCTTCATTTCTTTCCACATTGTTATTGCGGTTTCCATTCTGGTTAGAGCTGTTGCCGCGGTTGCTTACTCCGGGTGTGTTATTATCGTTCGAGCGTTCTCTGTTCTGATAATCTCTTGTGCTATTGTTGGTCTGACGACTGTTTTCAGATCTGCGGGCGCCTTCGTTGTAACTGTTGTTGCCATTCGATTGGCGTACGCCACTGTTCTGGTTCGGACGGTTGCTGTCGCGGTTGCTTTTGTTGAATTCGGCTTTGTTGCGTACATCGTTGTTGCGTTTGCTGAAATTGCGATCGGGATAGCGAACTCCATAGTCATTACGTCCTACCGACGAATGTAATTTGGCTGAATAATCGTTGCGGCGATGATCGCTGTATCTGTAATTGTGACGAACGTTGATGTGGCGGTGTACGTTGGTCATGTAGATGTTTATTTCGAGCGGGCTGCGATAATGATAGTATCGTGGATAATATCCCCAGTAATAAGGCGATACCCAACGGTGATATCTCGGAGTCCAGAACCAGCGAACCAAAGCCGGTGTGCGATAATAAACCGGTTCAATAATATAGTTGTGACCATAAAGGAATGGGTCACCAATAACCTGAACGTAAGTTTTTCTGTAACGATCGCGTTCAACTACAATGCTTGCTACATCCTGATATGTGTCGCGGTCGAGAACGGCTTGAATAACTACTAAGTGAACATTGTTTTCAGAAGTTTCAATTACTCTCAGATAATCGATATAGCCGTCGCTGTTGAGGTCGAGGTTCGAAATGCCCGAATCGTAATCGTTGATTCTGCGTTCGAAGTCTTCGAGGTCGCGTGCTTCACCAAATACCGAAGCCACTGCCTTCAGATCGAGATAATAACTGATGTCGTTATTGTAAGCTTCGACTGTGATTCTGTTTTGAGCCTGTAGCTGTACTCCGGCAGCCATTGTGATAAGAACGATCAGACTTTTGAATGTTGTTTTCATAACTGTATTTTTTAATGGAAATGACTATTATGTTTGGCTATCTGATCGGGAAATCCGTTCGTGCTAACCATATTCCAAAAGCTGTGCCAAAAAATAAATCAACAATTTAATTTCTGTAAAGTTTTCATTGCTGGTTGATGTTAAGTTTCATTATTTCAATGGTATAGTGATTTTAAAATGTTTTCCGGCTTACAGAAAAAATAACGCAGGTTAGTAAAATGTTCAATAATGATCTTTTTGCAAAAATTCTTATCTTTGCAGTATTAAGATTTTTATGGAATGAATAGTATCGACATAAGTATTCTCATAATTATTGGAGTCGGATTTGTATTCGGGCTCTTCAAAGGGCTTGTCAGAGAGTTGGCTTCGCTGGCAGCAATAGTGTTGGGCATTTATGGTGCGAAGTTATTTTCCTCCTTATTAGTGCCCTTGTTTATAAATGTTTTGGGAGTTTCCGAAAAAGTAGCTCAGCCACTGTCGTATATTGTGTTGTTTGTAGCCATAGCAGTTGCTTTGCTTGTTCTGGCCCGGACTGTCGATAAGGTTTTCGATGCTGTAAGTTTGGGTGGACTAAATAAATTTCTGGGTGGATTGTTCGGAGCACTGAAATATGCGCTTGTTATAAGTGTGTTGATCAATGTATTTGAGCCGCTGAATCAGAAATTCCGGTTTATGACTGAAGAAAAGAAGTTAAGTTCGGCTACATATCAACCTTTGCTCAATTTGGCGCCCGAATTGTGGGAGGAGGCCATGCAATATCACGAAGAAAATGAAACAGAACAAACTGAGCAATAATTTCTCGGGTATTTTTCCCGAATGCGGTTGCGATGAAGCAGGGCGTGGATGTCTGGCCGGTCCGGTAGTGGCGGCGGCTGTGATTTTACCTCCCGATTTCGATTGTCCGCAACTCAACGACTCTAAACAACTGACTGAGAAAGAGCGCGACGCTTTACGACCTTTAATTGAGCAAAATGCTCTGGCGTGGGCTGTGGCTGAAGTGGATAATCGCGAAATAGATAAGATTAATATTCTGAATGCGTCCATCCTGGCTATGCAACGTGCCATTGCAAAACTTAAAATCCGTCCCGGATTTATTATTGTGGATGGAAATCGCTTTAAGGCTTTCGAAGATATTCCGCATCAAACCATTGTGAAAGGCGATGCAAAATACCTGTCGATTGCGGCTGCTTCGGTACTGGCCAAAACGCATCGCGATGAAATGATTACAAGAGATCACGCTGAATATCCGCAATATGCGTGGGATAGAAACAAAGCTTACCCTACTGTGGCGCACCGAAAAGCCATTCAGGAGTATGGTATAACTCCGCTTCACAGAGTTAGTTTCAATCTGACGGGTGAAAAGGTTAAACCATTACCGAAAAGAAAACGTAAGAAAAACCAGACGCAGGCTGAATCGCTTTTCGGCTCTGAAACAAAAAAAGGATAAGCACACTGCTTATCCTTTTTTTATAAGAGATTGTGTCAGCTTTTTAGCTGATGATCATTTTGTGACCTTTACCATGAATGTTCACAATGTTCACATTTGTGTCTTTGTCGAGAAGTTTACGCAGTTTATACACGTATACATCCATACATCTTGAATTGCGGAAGTTGTCTTCTTTCCAAATAGTGTTAAGAATAAACTTACGTTCCAGGAAGTTGTTTGCATTAGCAGCCAAAAGCACCAGGAGGTACGATTCTTTAGCTGTCAGTTTTACTCCGTTACCGCCATGGGTAAGAACTCTTTTGTCCACATCAAATGTGTAAGCCCCGATTTTGTAAGTGGGCACGCTCATAAGCGCTTTCAGGTGTTCGTCAACTCCGTTTAATACGAGTTTTTCAGTTTCAATTTTCATTTTCGTGTTTTTTTAAAGATATGTGATAGTGAATTGTGATAGTACTTCTTATAAAATATGATAGCGCCCTATTGTTGAATCTTTAAAGTTGAAAATATAATCATATTTGTCAATGAAAAAAGCCTTTGTATTAATAACCTTATTTGTAAAAAAAAAGTTCACCGAAAATTAATTTTTTTGTAAATAATTTCTCACAGGGTTAAATCTCCAAAACGCTTTTCAGATGAAATACATTTAAATTATTTGCAAATATAAAACAAGTTTCATAGTTAACATCTGTTTTTGTGTGAAAAATCACACAAAAACCTTAAAAATAGAGTTAAATATGTATCAAATTCTAAAATTGTAGGTTGATGGCGCTTTTTATCCTGAATATTTCGATACAAATCCGGCTAATTTCTCTTTTATCAACTTCATGAAATCCTAACGTGAAATTTTACGGGACTAAAATTTTGCGACATTATTCTATTAATTTCCTGCAAAACTGCTAATTTGTAATATCTTTGTAACAGGTATTACACAGGGGCGAAACAACGCTTTGCTTACTTTGCAACAAAATTTAATCACTTATTAATTTAAATGCAATTTTATGAGTACATATCGCATTTTGGTAGTGGACGATGAAGAGGATTTGTGTGAAATTCTTCAGTTTAATCTCGAAACCGAAGGTTATCAGGTAGATGTGGCATATTCGGCTGAAGAAGCGCTCCAAAAAAATATATCTGAATACAACCTGTTGCTTCTGGATGTAATGATGGGCGAAATTTCGGGTTTCAGAATGGCCCGAACATTGCGCGACAATCCTAAAACAGCACGTGTCCCTATTATTTTTCTCACTGCAAAGGACACCGAAAATGATAAGCTGACCGGATTTAATATTGGTGCCGACGATTATATTTCGAAGCCGTTTTCAATCCGCGAAGTGGTGGCGCGCGTGAAAGCTGTGATTCGTCGTGCCGAATCGCTTAAAGGAAACGATGAGGCCGGGCAGGTGCTTACTTACGAAAAACTTGAAATGCAGCTGAGTAATAAAAAAGTTTTGCTCGACGGAAACGAAGTGGCTTTTACCAAAAAAGAATTTGAAATTCTGAAGCTTTTTCTCGAAAATAAAAACCGTGTTTTTACCCGCGAAGAAATGCTGTCGCGCGTATGGTCGGACGAAGTGGTGGTGCTCGATCGTACTATCGATGTGAATATTACACGTTTGCGCAAAAAAATTGGCGAATACGGTAGGAATATTGTGACCCGCCTGGGTTATGGCTATTGTTTCGAAAGCTAAGAACCTGATTGTTTTATTGTTTTTCTACAGTGCTGAATAGTATGACTTTAAGCCGTAAGCTTTTTCTTTATTTTTTCGGAATATTCTTTCTGATTATTTCGGTAATTACTTTTTTTCAGTACGAAAGAGAAAAGGAATTTCGTACAGAGCAGCTCGATCAGTTGCTCAGTACCTATAACCGCACCATCGAAAAATATGTTTCCACGCAAAACTGGGATTCAAAGAGTCTTGAGGAGTTTATTTCCATTTTTCCGGATTCAATGTTGCGAGTTACCCTTATCGATAGTGTCGGGGCTGTGTTATTTGACACTTCGGTAAGCGACGAATCGAAACTTGAGAACCACATTAATCGTCCCGAAATTCAGGCGGCACAGGCTGAAAAAGAAGGGAAAGCCATTCGCCATTCCACTACTCTTGGCATTGACTTTTATTATATGGCACATTATTTCGGGAATATTTATGTGCGAACGGCTTTGCCATATAACATCAATTTGATGGAAATGCTCAAAGCCAATACTTTTTTCCTTTATTTTATGTCGTTTATTTTTCTGGCTGCGGTGATTGCACTTTTTCTTATTTCTAAAAATTTTACCGACTCCATTACCCGCTTACGTTTGTTTACCATAAAAGCTGAACAGGGCGAAATTGAAGAAACAGATATCCGCTTTCCGAATGATGAGCTTGGCGAAATAAGCAACTATATTGTGCAGCTTTATAAGCGTTTGCTCAAAGTGAAGGATGAGGTGAATAATGAAAAGGAAAAGCTGATCAAACATTTACAGATTTCGCAGGAGGGTTTGGGCATTTTTTCCACCGACAAAAAGGAATTGCTTGTAAACTCTCATTTTATTCAGTTCAGCAATATTCTGGTGGGCTCGCAAACGCATAATTCGAATGAACTTTTTCAGCTTCCCGAATTTTCACAGATCAACAAATTTATCGACGATAGTCTGGATAATAATCAGTTGACACAGACTAAAAAGGTGATCGAAAAAAATGGTAAGGTTTTTATGATTCGCTGTATTGTTTTCCAGGATGATACGTTCGAAATTTCGATTAATGATATTTCGGCGCAGGAACATGAAAATGAGTTGAAACGCCACCTGACACAAAATATTTCGCACGAACTTAAAACGCCGGTAAGCAGCATTCTGGGTTATATGGAGAGCATTATCGATAATCCTGATCTGACTCCCGAACGTCAAAAATTCTTTATCGAACGATCGTATCAGCAGGCCCACAGGTTAAGTGCATTGCTTCAGGATATTTCTACGCTGAATAAAATTGATGAGGCAGGACGTTTGTTTGCTAAGGAGAGATGTGATGTGAATCAGGTGATTCGCGATGTGCTCAACGATGTTCATTTGCAACTTGAGCAAATGGAATTTATAGTGAATCTGAAACTGAGAAACGAAACCACGGTCGTAGGGAACCGTTCACTATTGTATTCAATATTCCGGAATTTAACCGATAATGCGATGGCGTATGGTGGTCATAATCTGACTATTGAAATAAATTGTTATCGTGAGGATGAGCATTTTTACTATTTTTCGTTTTTGGACAATGGTGTGGGCATTCCCGAAGAACATTTAAGCCGGATATTCGAACGTTTTTACAGAGTGGATAAAGGCCGGAGCCGTAAAGCGGGCGGAACCGGACTTGGACTTGCCATCGTAAAAAATGCTGTGCTTTTCCACAAAGGAACCATATCGGCCAAGGCGGGTGAAGGGGGTGGAGTGACTTTCCTGTTTTCGCTGCGCAAATTTTAGATAAATTGAAAAAGGCTGTATCAAAAGCTAAGGGAAGCCAACTAAAACTTACAAATCTATACTTTCAGCAGCCCCCAACCCCCTAAAGGGGGCTGTGACATTTTGCAAATAAAGTGATTGTGTTGCACACGCTAAGTCCCCTTTAGGGGATTTAGGGGCAGAAACGAAGAAGTTCTTATAATTTGTAAGTATAAAAGTGTTCAGGCATACTTTTGATACAGCCTTTTATGTTTATGATAAGCTTTTGTTTTACATTAGTCTGAATACAACAGGCAAAGTAAATTTGACTCTTACAGGTTTTCCGTTCATTTTTCCGGGTTTCCAGGCCGGCATTGTTTTTATTACCCTTACAGCTTCTGCATCAAGATATTTGTCGACTCCACGAACTACTTCAATATCGGTAATTGAGCCATCGCGGTTTACCACAAACTGACAAATTACTTTTCCCTGAACGCCATTTTCCTGAGGAATAATAGGGTATTTCAGACTTTTCGAGAGATAGGCGAACACGTCGCCTTTAAATTCAGGGTTATCTTCAGCGGTTATAAAAACCACTTCGGGGTCATCTTCCTGGCCTGCATTTCCTACAGGTCGGTTCATTATTTCTTTCAGCGGTTCAATGGGTGTTTCTTCTGTAATGATGTTATTATTTACAGTGGTCACATTGTCGGGCTTCACCTCAATGATATCCGAAATTGGAGGAGGTGGTGGCGGCGGTGGCAGTGGCTTTTCGGGCATGGTGATGGGTGGAAGATCTTCATCAATGGTAGTGGTGGTTGTGGCATAGTTGTCGTATCTGCTGAATTCGTTTTGCGACCATTCGAATGCAATAAACAGCAGCGAAAGTACCATGACAAGTCCCATCATCATCGGAATGGCTTTTTTGTTCTCAAGGTTTGCCTGAGGTGATTTTTTGCTTACCATAATTTTGAATTTTTATAAGGTTAGTATTCCGAATATTATTCCAGTGCTTGGAATTTATTAGTTAAACGTGAGTTATATTGATATTATTATAAGAATTACCGTTAAAAGTGATATAAATTGTAATTTTTTGAAGATTTATTGATTTGTCCTCCGAAATGTGGCTTCCAACGTATGGTTTTCAGTTCAGAGTCTGTCTGACTGAAATAACATTTTGTTCTCAAATTGTGTCATTTTGTACACATTGCAGTGCGTTGCTCTATATATTTTTGTGTATGATTTTTTATGAATGAACCATATTGATGTTTAGCAAATAAAATAAACGATTTATATCCAGAATAATGAAAAAGAATTTTGTGCTTGTGTTTTTTCTTTCTCTCGTTGTAGTAGCTCAGGCGGCTCCTTTTCGAGCCGATTCGCTTTATTCAAAATGGATTATTGATTCGCGAATGAGCGATTTTAGGAATAAAGACAAGGATCATCATTTTTTGACACCTGTCTCCGAACGGAATGTGAGTTGGGATTATGTGCCGGGATTGGTTGCAAAAGCCATAGTAATGGCATGGGAGCAATACAGCGATAAAAGCTGGAGTGCGTATTGGTTTGCCGGAATTCAGGATTATGCCGACAATGTGGAAATGCATTTGGGCGAAAGTAATATTGACGATTTGAATGCTGCTAAGATTTTTTTCGAATTGTACCGGGGAGCGCTCGCCAAAGGTGAGGTAGAAAAGGCGGCTATCTATCGCGAAAAGGCTACTGTTTGCCGGAATAAACTGAAATTTGAACATGCACGTATTGCGGAAGGATTGCCCGGAAAAGGTGGTTTTTGGCACAAAAAACAATACGTGAATCAAATGTGGCTCGATGGTTTGTATATGGGCCCGGCACTTTATGCTGAATGGGAAGGGAATTTTGGATTGAAAAATAGTAAAGCAGAGTGGTATGCTTCGTGGGACGATATTGCCATGCAGTTTGATACCATTTTTAAATACACTTGGGATGCGGAAAAAAAACTGAATTACCATGCATGGTCGGCTGAGCCAGCGAATAAAGCATCGAAATTCTGGGCCGATCCCAATACCGGACGATCGGCTGAGTTCTGGGGCAGGGGAGTAGGTTGGTTTTTTGCAGCGCTTGTTGATGTGCTTGAATATATGCCACGTGACCATGCTGCCCGTAAACGTCTTGTGAATTATACGAATCTGGTGGCCGAAGGATTGAAAGACCGTCAGGATGCGGAATCGGGTGCGTGGTACCAGCTTTTGCAGTATGATAATAGTTTGAAAGGTGAAAACTGCGATGTAAATAATTACCTTGAATCTTCGGCTTCATCGATGTTTACATACGCCTATTTTAAAGCTGTACGTTTGGGAATTTTGAAAAAGAAAACCTATTTGCCGGTTGCCGAAAAGGCTTATAAAGGTTTGATTGAAAACTTTGTGGTGGAAGAAGCCAATGCTAAAATAAAGCTTATTCAGAGTTGTGAATCGGCCGGACTTAGCGGAACCCGCAAAGGCGATGCCAATTACTATCTGTGCGGCAGCGATGTAGCCATTCACAACAATACCGAAGGGAAAGTGCTTGGTCCGTTTATTATGGCAAGTCTTGAATATGAGAAATATGTGGCTAAATCGAAGCGAAAATGGCATCATTGTTCTAAGTAATGCTTTGTAATCCAAAATAATACTCTTTTATTGTCAATTATTACACATTGCTGTAGTGCCGGCGTGTTATCTTTGTTTCAGTTGATCTGAAATTATTAATCTTAAAAATT
>JAVEXN010000020.1:0-59432 GCA_034004015.1 Paludibacter sp. | reverse complement strand
ACCCATCAAATATTGAAAAAGCATATTCGATGATAAACGATGCTATGGAGCTTGTTATTAGCGAATTAAATATTGCTGCGTAAAATAAAAAACGTAAATTTTATTTACGTTTTAGAAAAGTAAAAACTTAAGGGTAAAGTTTTTAATGCTAAAACAAACGAGCCCATTGAATTTGCTAACATCGTTATTCAGGGAACAACCATTGGTTCCACTTCCGACCTAGACGGTAATTATATTTTTACAGGAGTCGACCCCGGTTTTATGCGCCTTGTGGTGAGTTACATTGGTTTCGAAACCACTACATCTGCCGAAATTCAGGTACAGGGAAACCAGACCACATTTGTGGATATAGCTGTTCCCGAGGCTGCATTTAGCATTCAGGAAGTGGTAGTTCGCCAGAATCTGAACCTGAAACGTATCGAAAGTCCTATCTCAGTGCTTTCAATCGGTGTGCAGGAAATCGAGAAAAGTGCAGGAGCCAACCGCGATGTATCAAAAGTAGTGCAGGCATTGCCGGGCGTAGGTGCAACCGACCCTAACCGAAACGACCTGATTGTGCGTGGTGGTGGCCCTTCGGAAAACGTATTCTACCTCGACGGAGTTGAAATTCCAGTGATCAACCACTTTGCTACTCAGGGTTCATCAGGTGGAGCTATCGGTGTAATTAACCCCGACTTTGTGCGTGAAATTAACTTCTACACAGGAGCATTTCCGGCTAACCGTACCAATGCGCTGAGTTCGGTAATGGAAATTCGTCAAAAAGATGGCAGCAAGGACCGCGTACATACCAAACTTTCAGTAGGAGCTTCAGATGCTGCTCTTACTGTGGACGGACCAATTGGCAAGAAATCGACTTTCATTGTATCGGCACGTCAATCCTATCTGCAATTTCTGTTTCAGGCCATCGGATTGCCGTTTTTACCAACCTACAACGACTTTCAGGTAAAATACAAATACGAAATCGACAAGAAAAACGAACTGACTTTTATCGGTATCGGCGCCATCGACGATTTGGTACTCAACACCGAGCTTCAGGAAACGGGTACCGAGTCGCAAAAATATCTGCTTTCGTATTTACCCATTTACAAACAATGGAATTATACCAATGGATTGGTTTACAGATATTTTGGTGGTGGATTTATCGATCAATGGGTGTTGAGCCGCAATATGCTGCGCAACCGTAACTACAAGTTCCTGAACAACGATGAGAACAATGCCAAAACATCCAATTACATATCGGACGAAGCCGAAAATAAACTTCGCTACGAGCGCGATTATCCCTATTCGTCGATCAAGCTAAAACTGGGTGGTGGTTTACGCTATTCACATTACACCAACGACACTTACCGAAAAGTATTTATTGCAGGTGCACCATACGAACTGAACTACAGTACAGAATTGAACCTTTGGGGATATCAGGCATTTGTCCAGGCTTCCGATGAATATCTCGACGACCGCCTGAAACTTTCGCTGGGTATCAGCACTGTGGGTAACAATTTCAACAAAACCATGAGTAATCCGCTCAACCAGTTGTCGCCACGTCTTTCAGCGTCGTATATGATTAACGACAAATGGGATCTGAACGCTAACTTCGGACGATATGCTGCACAACCGGCCTATACCACCATGGGATTCCGCAACACTGCAGGCGATTATGTGAACAAAAACGAAAACCTGAAATATGTAATTTCAAATCAGGCTATTATGGGATTCGAATTTCGTCCGGTCGACAAAATGAGATTAACCGTGGAAGGTTTTTACAAACAATACGAGCAATACCCGCTTTCGGTACTCGACGGACTCAGCATTGCCAGCAAAGGAGCCGATTACGGACAAATTGGCGACGAACAAATTGTATCAACCGGCAAAGGACGCGCTTATGGAGTGGAATTTCTGTTTAAAATAATGGAATTGAACAATATAAACCTTACCACCACTTACACATACTTCCGTAGTGAATTTACGAATGATGCAGGAAAATATTTACCTTCATCGTGGGATACACGTCATTTGCTAAACCTTATAGGAAGTTACAAATTGCCTAAAAACTGGAATGTGGCTGCCCGTTGGCGCTATGTGGGTGGTGCGCCCTATACTCCTATTGACAGAAACAAATCGGAACTTATCAGCGCATGGGATATTACCAACCAGCCTTATCTTGATTTTGCACAATACAACTCAAAAAGACTGAAAGATGCACATCAGCTTGATATTCGTATCGACAAAGAGTTTTATTTCAAAAAATGGGTATTAAATTTGTACACCGATATTCAGAATGCTTATGTATTCAAAACGCAGGGCGCTCCGATTTACACCAACAAGGACAAAACAACCGGCCTGCCAATGGTTAACCCGACCGACAACACGCGCTACGAACTCAGAGAAGTGGAAGACAATTTAAACGGAACATTATTGCCTACAATTGGTTTGATAATCAAAATTTAATTCAGTTGACATTTGACAATTGATAATTCATAGTGGACAATTGATAATGAACTTTTGACCTTTGACATTAGACTTTAGACATTAGACACAAGACATTATTGGATATTAAGATAAAACATTTCAAAAAAAAACAACTATAGTTATGAGAATAAAAATATTATTTGCTGCAATGATATTATTATCATTAAATGTATCGGCAAAAAAAATAAAAAAAGAAGTTCCTGTACGGGTGCAGTATGGCATAGAAAACAGGGGTTCGAAGCTCGAAATAAGCTTCGAAAAAGGGAAATCGTATAATCATCCTCTGTTTGCCGTTTGGCTGGCCGACGAAAGCGGGAAGTATATTCAAACGCTTTACGTTTCGCAAAGCATAGGCAAAGGTGTTTTTCTGCGTGGAAGCCGCAATACGGGACAATGGATGCCGGGCGAAATTCAACGTCCAGCAGCCCTGCCTTACTGGGTACATCAACGCAATATTAAAAACGAAAAAGGTGGATTACTTCCAACACCAACAAATCCCGTAGCCGATGCCTACACAGGTGCTACTCCTAAAAACGCATTCGTGCTCGGTGTGACAACTGAAAAGAAACTTCAGGGAAAATACAAAGTAATGTTTGAACTCAATCAGTCGTGGGACTGGAACGATTACTGGTTCAACGCTAAATATCCCGACGATAAGGAATATAAAACCTCAAGTCAGCCAGCCCTCGTTTACAGCGCCGACCTGGATAGTAACAATCCTCAACCCGTAGAATTTAAAGCGATAGGTCATAGTCACTATTCCGGAAAAGATGGAAGTCTAAACAAAGACATTAAAACGCTTTCCACGGCATTGCAGATCGCTAAAAAAATTACAGTAAAAATCGTAGAATAAGTACGTAAAATTATTAAAGCAAAGCAGGAATCTGAGAAATCATTTTCCTGCTTTTTGTGTTTATAGGGTTGATATGTCATTCCGAACGAGTGAGTAATCTAACATCATTTTTTGTATATTTGCAAGTTAAAAACAAACTCATCTATGAAACAACCCTCACTTCTTACCTGCGTTTTGCTCGACATTGCGGGCTATCTCACCTATCTCATTCCATTCATTGGAGAATGGGGTGACGTACTCTGGGCACCACTTTCGGCCTTTTTATTCTATCGTATGTTTGGCGGAAGAACTGGAAAAACCGGAGCCATCATTTCTTTTATTGAAGAAATTCTGCCTTTTACCGATTTCATTCCCACATTCACTATCGGGTATTTTGTGCGTAAAAAAAGGAAATATGCAAACTAAAAAAACAATCTTAAACTAATAGAGTTTATTTGGATTAATATCTTACGTTTTAGAAAAGTAAAAACATAAAATCACACTCGAAGAAGCTGTGCAAACTGAGCCCAAAGATCAGAAGCCTGTGGAGCCTGACAAAACTCCTGTAGTTGTGCCCGAAAACAAAGTGGTTGAAAAGCCGGTTGTAGATTGATTTTAGAATTGGCTGACTCAGGACCCGGAGTCAAAATCAGGTTCTGATGTATTTTCGTCACTTTCCGTCACAAATACTTTTAATTATGACCGCAAAATGAATTTTTTATTGTTTTGCGGTCGTTTTGTCATTTTAATTATTTAGATTTGCAATTGTCAAAATACAGTTGTACTTAAAAAATATATTTATGAGAAAGAATTTACAACACACAGCTATTTTAATGTGTATCTTTTTGTTGAGTTCATGTGCTCCCAACATAATCGGAACATGGAATGTGGTGAGATACGAAACTGTTGATGGTGGACAGAAGGGCGTAGTGTTGAACAATATCGGAACCATTACTTTTAATAAAAAAGGAGTGGGAGAGAAACGGATTAGTTACAATGTGCTGGGTGCTCAACGAAACGACAGTACCTCCTTTAGCTGGAAATCCGACGATAGCTTTGTAACGATCAGCAGCGATTATTCTGATTTTTCGAAAACCTGGATTCTGATTGAAAATTCAAGGAAAAAACAGTTATGGAAAGCCACTGACGGCGCTAATCAGGTACAAATTCTGGAACTTAAAAAATAAGGGGCATATGAAAAAACTAACTGCCAGACAGATAATTGATGTTATTCTGATTGTGATTTTGTTGATTTTCGCAGGTCAGAATGTGGCTTCGGTGCATTTAAAATTCCTTGTGTTTGGCTTTGACTTACCCCTGATTATTCTTATTGCCTTTGTTTTTTTCATCGGATATCTCACCGCTTTGCTTTTCAGAAAGCCGGGTAAGCAGGATAATAAAACAGGCAAAAATTCAACAGCCGAATTGCCTTCGCAGGAAAAAAACGAAGTGTTATAATTCTGATACGCGACATATTCCGTTGAGTACATTTTTTCCGTTATGTACTACGATATGCTTTGTAAATCTTAAAAATAAATGATACATGAAAATAAAATTTATAGGTGCAGCCCGCGAGGTAACGGGTAGCAAGCATTTGATTACTACCGATGATGGCAAAACCATTTTGCTCGATTGTGGTATGTTTCAGGGTAAGGGGCTCGAAACCGACTCTCTGAACCGTAATCTCGGCTTCGATCCTGAAAAGCTCGATTATCTGATTCTTTCGCATGCTCACATCGATCATTCAGGACTGATTCCTTATCTCTATAAACTCGGATTTCGGGGCTCGGTAATTTGTACCACACCCACACGCGATTTGTGTTCCATAATGTTGCCCGACAGTGGCTTTATTCAGGAGCTCGATGTGAAATGGTTTAATAAAAAACGCATTTCGCGCGGACAAGAACCTGTGGAGCCAATTTATACTGTGTTGGATGCCGAGCGTTGTCTCGAACTGTTTATTACAGTATCGTATAATCGTCGTTTTAATATTAACGATAAAGTCAGTGTAAAATTCACGAATACCGGACACATGCTGGGAAGTGGTGCTGTAAATCTGCGCATCATTGAAAATGGTCAGGCTAAAAATATAACTTACACCGGCGATATCGGACGGCAATATAATCGTCTTTTGCAGAGTCCTGCACCTTTTCCGCAATGCGATTATCTTATTACCGAGTCGACCTATGGCGATCGTTTACACGAGCCCGACAGGGAAAGTGAAGAGCGCTTGCTCGATATTGTGAAGGAAACCTGTGTCGACCGAAAAGGAAAGCTTATTATTCCGTCGTTCTCGGTGGGTCGTACGCAGGAAATTATTTTTGTGCTGAATAATTTTTACAATGAAGGTCGCCTGCCACGCATCGAAGTTTTTGTGGACAGTCCGCTTTCGGTAAATGCTACCGATATTTTCAGAATGCACACCGACAGTATGAATAAAGATGTGAAAGAAGTAATGCTGAACGATGACGATCCGTTTGGATTCAGGTCGTTGCGTTATATCAAAAAAGTGGATGAGTCGAAGGCATTGAACGATTACGATCGTCCCTGTGTTATTATTTCTTCGTCGGGCATGCTCGAAGCCGGCCGTGTGAAACATCATGTATCCAATAATATCGAAAATCCGAACAATACAGTGCTAATTGTGGGTTATTGCTCGCCAACTTCGCTTGGAGCGCGCATTCAGGAGCCCGGTTTGCGCGAAATTTCAATTTTCGGACGAATGCATCAGCTCAATGCCCGCATAGAGCGGATTGAGTCTTTCTCGGGTCATGGCGATTATCAGGAAATGATAGAATATCTCGGTTGTCAGGATAAAGAGTTGATTCGTAAAACTTTCCTTGTGCATGGTGAGAAAAAAGTTCAGGAAAGTTATCGCGAAAAATTAAAAGAAAATGGTTTCCGCAATGTGGAAATTCCTGCTTCGGGCGACGAATTTGAACTCTGAGAAATGAATTGTTGTTATTGAATGAGCTGTGTTGCATTGTTGTAACACAGCTCTTTTTGTGGTTAAATAGTTTGATTTGTGGTTTTAAATTTATTGCCGTAATTTTGCATCTCGAAAAAAAAATAATGAAGGAACATTTACAAAATAAGATATTTGAGATAATTTCGGAAGCAGCCGATGGCATGGGATGCGAATGTTATGTCATTGGAGGTTATGTGCGCGATATTTTCCTTAAACGTGAGTCGAAGGATATAGATGTGGTGGTTGTAGGCAGTGGCATTGAACTGGCTACAAGGGTTGCCGAAATACTCGAAAAAAAAACGAAACTGACTGTTTTCAAGAACTTTGGTACGGCGCAAATTAAACACAAAGACCTGGAGGTGGAATTCGTGGGGGCGCGCAAGGAATCGTATCAGCGCGATTCGCGTAAGCCGATTGTGGAGGATGGAACGCTTGAGGATGACCAGAACCGCCGGGATTTTACGATTAATGCTTTGGCTATTTGTCTGAATAAGGATCGTTTTGGAGAACTTGTGGATCCGTTTGGCGGACTTACCGATTTGCAGAATTTTGTGATTCGTACGCCTCTCAATCCGGATATTACCTTTTCCGACGACCCTTTGCGCATGATGCGTGGTATTCGTTTTTCGGCTCAGCTCGGGTTCTTTCTCGAAAGCAGTACATTCGATGCCATCGCACGAAATAAAGAACGCATATCGATAATTTCGAAGGAACGTATTGCCGACGAACTGAATAAAATTATGCTTTCGCGCAAACCTTCGGTAGGATTTATTTTGCTCGAAAAAACAGGTTTGCTCGAGCTTATTTTTCCTGAACTTCTGGCTCTGAAAGGCGCTGAAACAAAGGATGGAGTAGGGCATAAGGACAATTTTTATCACACATTGGCCGTGCTCGATGGCATTTGTCAGACTACAGATAATCTTTGGCTTCGCTGGTCGGCGCTTTTGCACGATATAGGTAAACCCCGCACCAAACGCTTCGATGCGCGCCTGGGCTGGACTTTTCATAATCATAACTTTGTGGGTGAAAAAATGATTCCCGAAATTTTCAGGAAAATGAAACTGCCCACCAACGAGAAAATGAAGTATGTGCAGAAAATGGTTTCGTTGCATATGCGACCGATTGTGCTTAGCGAAGATGAAATAACCGACTCGGCTGTGCGCCGTTTACTTTTTGATGCAGGCGACGATATTGAGGATTTGATGACTTTGTGCGAGGCCGATATTACTTCGAAAAATCCCGAGAAAGTGAAGCGCTTCAAATCGAATTTTCAGTTGGTAAGGCGTAAACTGAAGGAAATTGAGGAAAAAGACCGTGTCAGAAACTTTCAGCCTCCGGTAAGCGGACTCGAAATTATGCAAATTTTTAATTTGCCGGCCTGTGCCATTGTTGGCGATATAAAAATGCGGATTAAAGACGCTATTCTCGATGGAGAAATTCCAAACGAATACGAGGCTGCCAAAGAATTTATGTTGAAAGTAGCGCCCGATATGATTGCTGAATTTCAGAAAACGCATTAAAAACAAAATGAGGCTGTGTTAAAAGCAAGTAGAACGCAAATTACGCGAATAAACGCAAATCACAAATAATTATATTTCAATGATTTGTAAATCAATAGTATTTGTGAAAATTTGCGTAATTTGGGTTCGTAAAAACTCTTTTAATACACCCTTTTTTAAAAAAAATCATTATAATTGAATTGGTGCTTTTGTTTTTCTGGTTGTTGAGTTATTTACTGATTCTTATTTTTGTAAAGAATAAAAAAATCAGCGAAACAAGTAGAAAATACGCAATGTCGCGTGAGTCAATAACGCCACGACTGATAGATTTATAATGGCCGTTGATACCCAATGCTTCGATAGTTTGTATGGTGCTTCCCGATTTAAAAAATGCAGCTATCAGGTCGAAGCCATAGAGCATAAAAAACGAAATCACCACTGAAACTACAAAAGCTACAATCTGATTTGAAGAAAGAGAAGAGGCAAAAGTGCCAATAGCCACATATACTGCCGATAAAAATACCAGTCCGAGAAACGAGCCCCAGAATGCACCGGAATCCACATTTCCAAGTGGTTCGGCCATGTAATACACACTGAAATAATACAACAAAGTTGGCAGTAACGAAAGCAATACCAGTGTCCAGCCAGCCAGATATTTCCCGGCCACAATATTCCATTTATTTATGGGTTTGCTCACCAGAAGTTCCCAGGTTCCTGTCTGTTTTTCTTCGGCAAAAAGACGCATACTTACTGCAGGGCACAGAAAAAGAAAAAGCCAGGGAGCTATATAAAAAAGCCCGTCCACATTGGCATAGCCTGAGTCCGGAATGTTGAATTGTCCCGGGATTACCCACAGAAACAACCCTGTAAGTATCAGAAAAATGCTAATGACAATATACCCGGTAGCATTGCTGAAAAAACTGCGAAGTTCTTTGTAATATATGGATAACATCTTCTTTATTATATGAGTGTTGAGTAATTAGTATTGAGTTATGAGTTTTGAGTATGATTTGTGAAATCATTTTTATTTATCTTTGCGCTGTCAAAGGTAATTAAAAAAAATAACGATAAAAAGCGATAATATGAAAAAATGGGCTGTCAGTTGTTTGATAATGTTTTTGTTGACGGACATATCAGCGCAAACCGCTAAAAATTATAGTGTGAAGGCTGAATATCTGTTTGGAAACATAATGCAGCACACCCGTCATCTCGAAAGACTTGTGAACGGTCCGGTGATGGGTGCTGAAATAGCTTTCGAATGGCAGACCATGGGTGAGCAGAACTGGCAACAGTACTTTGCTTTTCCGGCCATTGGGTTGGGCGTGGTAGGCCTCGATTTGGGCAATCCGGAAATGCTTGGTCAGCTGGCTGCTGTGTATCCTTATCTGAATTTCAGACTTTACGATGGACGAAATCTTCGCGTAAATCTGAAAGGTGGCGCAGGTATGAGTTTTTTGAATAAAACGTTTAATAATACGGCCACTCATCTGAACGACCTGAATACCGGAAATGCGGCCATTGGCTCCATTGTAAATGTGTATTTTGCCGGAGGTGGCAGCCTTGAATATAAACTTGGCGATGGGTTTTCGGCCATGGCAGGCTTTCAGTGGAATCATGCCTCGAACGGAAGTTTTTATCAGCCCAATTCGGGTATCAATATGCTGAATACTTCGCTGGGCGTGATTTATAAACCTGAATTTTCCCGCAGTTTTGTGCCTAAACGAAGGGATATTCCTTCACTTGATAAAAAGTGGGGCGTGGAACTGGTGCTGGCAGGTGGTGCACGCGAACTTTATTATCGCGATGATAAAATGTTTCCTACGGGCTCGGTGGTGTTGAATGTGAATTATCAAACAGGAAATCATTTGCGGTTGGGACTCGGTGTGGATGGATTTTACGATGGCGTTTATAATGGTAATACGCATTTTAAACGCACCTATTTGCTTACCGATGAACTTGAAAATAAATTTCGTGTGGGTGTGAGTTTACAACCCGAATTGATTTTTGGGAGAATTCAGGCAGGTATTCATTTCGGATTGTATTTGTATAATCCGCTCCGAAATTTAGAACCCGTTGAAATTGATCCTGTAACAAAACAAATGATTGAACCTCATTTCAATAAACCACTTATTTATACCTATAATATAGAAGAGGAAGATGGCTGGTTTTATACCCGGGCATCATTCAAATATGCCATTACCAAACACTGGTTTTTGTCGCTCGGACTGAAAACGCATTTGCAAAAGGCCGAATTCATTGAATGGGGAACAGGATTCAGACTCTGATATGCTTTAAAACATGACGCCTACCGAAAATTCCATGGCTGCCGGAAAAATACTTATAGGTTGGTTGTAGCCATGATCGTATGCCGGATTGGTCGGATTTACGTATTCGATGCCATTTGAAAAACTTGAAAGAGATTGTTTGTAATTCATTTCGGCAAAAATACTGAATTTGCGAAGTATCTGACGCTCTATACCAACTCCTGCAAAAAATCCAACTGCACTTGTCGATGTCAGCGGTATTATGTCCAGTGCAGGTAACTTTGTGTTTGGCAACGACGATTTGTGTTTTTCGCTGGCTGTCAGAATGAACGAAGTATTTACTCCTCCCTGCAAATAATAACTTGTTTTATCTACAGTGGGTGTTGACAGGCGTAATCCCAGCGGTACTTCCACAGCGCTGTAGTTTACGCGGTAATTGTCTTTAGTCAAAGGATTGTTGAGCGACAAACTGTCGTATAAATACCCTCCGGTAAGATTATAATTTACGCCCGTCACAACCGAAAGTAATTTGTTTATTTCGTAATTGGCCACAATTCCACCACCTATTTTAAGCGTGGCACCATCGGCAATTGCATCGTTATGTTGTACACCCACCCACGAAATGTTCGGGCTCAGTTTTAGTCCGAATGTAAATTGTTCCATATTGATTTTGGGCAAAGTAGTCTGAGGATAAGTAGGGTAACCTGAGTATTGCGAAAAGAGTTGTGTGCTGAACAACAGTATAATTGCGGGGATGATAAATTTACGCATATTTTTCTGAACTTAAAGTTGATATTTAGTTTTGCAAATTTAATTGTTTTTTTCAGAGTTCGTATCAAATTTTGAAATAAACTTCGTCGTTGGCATTGAGTGATGAACCTTCGGTATTGTAGCTTTTTGCTTAGCTGATACAATTTTCGTTCCGATTTTATTTCTCTACATGCATTTTAAATATATGTTCCGTTTTAAATTTGATTGTATTCTGTGAATTTAAGTCTCATTATTCATTATAAAACGTAAGTTTTCTGAATTGTTGTATTGAGTGAAAAATTGCCGATGTTTTTTAGTTAATTAACTCTATATTCCCATAAATTCAATATCTTTGCATAGTTTTATCTTATCTAAAGCCCTGTTTGGATGTTTGTATCGAAAACACAGATCATTTATATACTCGCTGTCATTACTTTCCTATCGTCTTGTATCACATCCGAAAAGGTGAATTACATGCAAAAGCCGGGTTTTAATATTCCTGCTTACAAGGATAGTTTGGGTTTCGGAGATTATCGTCTCCGTGCCGGCGATCGGCTTTTTGTGAAGGTTTACTCCACTGATGATAAAACAAATGCATTGTTTAACGGTTCGACAGGCAATACACAAATGATGATGTCGGGTGCAGGTGGAGCTTCCGATCTTTATACATATCTGGTGGGCGAAAAAGGCGCAATCACTTTTCCAATGATAGGCGATATTCCGATGGCCGGAAAAACTGTGCGCGAAGCTACAACTGCTCTCGAAAAAGCCATTGAACCTTTATTTCGCTTCAGCACAGTGGAAATGCGTGTGGTAAACCGTAATTTCAGTGTAATTGGTGGCGGAAAGTCGGGATATTATACAATGCCCCGTGAGAAAATCAATATTTTTCAGGCCCTGGCTATGGCTGGCGATGTGGGAATTTATGGAGACCGAAGCAAAATCCGTATTTTGCGCGAAACCGATAATGGTGCGGTTATCAAATCGTTCGACGTGCGTAGTTCCGACATTATTCACTCCGAATATTTTTATGTGGAACCTAACGATGTGATTTATATTCAGACACTTAATGAACAGTTTTTCAGTGTCACCAACCTGCCTTCGTTATTTTCCACTGTCATTTCCACTTTTTCGTTTGGGGTGCTGATTTACGATACCGTTAAAAGAATTAATACTGACAATACACCCGCGGAATGAAGAGTATAAAACTATATATCATATTTGCAGTGGCCGTATTGCTTAGCTCTTGCTACAACTACAAAACTACAGGGCTTTTGCAGGAGAAAAATCCAACGTTGCCGGTTTATCAGAAAGAGGCTTACGAAGATTATCGTTTGCAGATAAATGATGAGATTATTTATCGTTTACTGACTTCGGACGAAACGATTTCGAAACTGATATCATCAGGAACATCTTCAATGTCGTCGCAGAATATGATATCTTATCGTATTTATCCCGATGGCACTGTTGATTTACCATTTTTGAAAAAAATACCTGTGGCAGGACTCACACTTAACGAAGCTTCGCGTGTGGTGGAAGAAAAGTTTAAGGAAATAATTCCTGATGCTGCTGTAAAACTCAGTATAGCCAATAAAACATTTACAATAATTGGCGAAGCCGGAACGGGCGTATATCCTATTATTCGTGAGAAAATGACTATTTATCAGGCATTGTCCCTGTCGGGAAATCTGAATAATGCGGGTGATTTTAAAAATGTGCGCATAATTCGCGAAACCGAAAAAGGTACCGAAGTTTTGCACTTCGATATCCGCCCGGTGAGTCTTATCGAGTCGCAGTATTATTACATTTATCCCAACGACATTATATATGTTCAGCGGGCAAAATCGAGTTTTTATAAGGTAAATAACTGGAGTAGTTTTATGGGACTGATTTCCACATCGCTTTCGTTGTTATTCACTGTACTTTACTATGGGAAACTTTAAAATTTCTGTACCCAATTAAAAACATACAGTCACGATATATGGAACCAAACAATATAGACAGACCGCAATTTAGCGAGGAAGAAGAGTCAGGTTTTGACATAATGGAGTGGGTGTTGCATTTTTTGCATCACTGGTATCTGTTTGTAATTGGAATTATCATATCACTGGGTTTGGCATATTTGCAAAATCGTACATGGTTGCCTTCGTACAAATCGGCTGGAACGATGATTATTGAAGAATACCGTACCTCAAGCAGTACACAGGCGCTTATGCAGGGTTTTGGTGTGCAGTCGGGCTACAAAAATGTAAACAATCAGGTGATTATGCTGAGTGCGAACGACCTTATTTCGAAAGTTGTGGACAGCCTGCCGCAACTGACAGTGGACTATATTTCGAAAGGAAATTTTAAAGTACGTAACCTTTATGCAACTTCACCTATTCAAATTCAGCACGATTATATTGCTCCTGAAGCCTACAATTTGCTTTTTAAAATTAAACTCAGTCCGGATGGTACTTATGTGATTACGGTGGACGAGAATAAGCATTTTGCCAACCTGAGTCTGAATGGGCGTATTGGCGAACCTTTGCAACATAATCTGTTTTTTATCACAGTGTACAGCAATTATGGCTACACAGGTAAAAATGAACTTTATTTCCGCTTCCGCGACAAATCCTCACTTATTGGCGATTTTGCTTCACGACTTCAGTTTAATTATGTGGTCGAAGGATCGTCGGTACTCGAAATTTCGCTGGTAAGTCAGGTGCCCGACCGCGATGTGGATTTTATCAACAAACTGGCTGAAACGTTCCTGGCCGAGAACCTCGAGCGTAAAAATGATGCTGCGAATAAAACCATTAAGTTTATCGATAGTCAGCTCACTAATGTACGTAAATCGCTGGCTTTGTCTGAGGACGAAATGACCAGTTTCCGACAGCGCAATCAGATTGTGGATGTGTCGAGTCATTCGGGTGAGTTAATGGGTAAAGCTTCGCAGTATGACAATGAAATTCAGGGACTTCGTCTTCGTGAGACTTATCTCGACTATCTGACCAATTATCTGAAAACAAATCTTGAAGATGGTTCGGTGGTGGCGCCTTCGAGTCTGGGGCTCAGCGAACCAATGCTGATGGCTTTGGTGCAGCAAATCAATGATCTGAATCTGAAACGGTCGGAACTCAGTCCGAAAAACGTATATTATGCCAAGTACAGCAACGATATTGAGAATGTAAAGAAAGCCATTGCAGAAGTAACCAAAAGTATGCGTGCTGCACTCGAAATCGAGAAGAAGGATGTGAACGCCAGATATAATAAGGTTAAATCGGAAATTGAATTATTGCCTGAGAAGGAACTTGAAATGATTTCCATTGAGCGTCGGTACAAAATGGACGATAATTACTACACTTTCTTTTTGCAGAAAAGAGCCGAAGCTGAGATTCTGAAATCGTCGAATACGCCCGACAACAATATTTTGGACAAGGCAAGGGTAATTACCGTGACTAATGGTGGAACGAAATCGAAAACAACCATGACTTTTCTGCTGTTTGGTATTTTAGTTCCTGCTTTGATTGTGGTACTTAAATTATTGCTCAATAATACTGTTCGTTCAGGAAAAGATGTGGAAAAAAATTCGCCCTTCCAGCTTATTGGTATGGTGCGTCACACACAAAGCACCGATCCGCTGCTGGTAATGAAAAATCCCCGTTCGGCATTTACCGAAATGTTCCGCGTAATTCGAACCCGCATCGAGTTTATTGTGCAGCGCAAAAAAGACATTGTCATTATGATTACTTCGGGCGAATCGGGCGACGGAAAGACTTATTTCTGCGTAAACCTGGCCGGAGTATATGCCATGGCAAGTCAGAGGACGCTGTTGGTGGACATGGATATCCGTAAACCAAGTATTGTAAAACGCTTCAATATCAACCAGGCCGAAGGGGTTACAAATTATCTGATAGGCCAGTTGGAACTGGATGATGTAATTCTGAAACTTCCGGGAGTGGATTTCGATATTTTACCTGCAGGCACTGTGCCTCCAAATTCAGGTGAACTTATCCGTTCGGAAAAATTGGTGGATATGTTCAAAGAACTTCGTACCCGTTACGACTATATTATTGTGGATACCAGCCCTATTGGTGTGGTGGCCGATGCATATTCGCTTGCTTTTCAGTCAGATATCAATCTTTATATTGTACGTAACGATAAAACGAACAAATCGTTCTTCAAAAAAATAACAACTCAGTTGAAACTTGATAAAATTCCGCATATGTACACTGTAATCAACGATGTGTCGGTGGAGGAAAACCGTTATTCAAAATATTATTCCAGAAAATATACTTACGGATACGGTTATGGATATGGTTACGGGTACGCAGGTGGTGGTTCGCGTAAACGAAAGGAAGAAGCCGACAAATACTTCCAGTATTATCAGGACGACAGGGATTTGTAGTGATAAAGCTATAACCGTCAGGCCTGAGTTTGCTGTAAAAAAAGTTAACAGAATGATACGAAGCGGATTTTCCTGTGAGGAGAAGAGTTTCGTATCGTTTTGTGAAAATTGAATTAATAGATGTTTTTTGAAAGGACCCGAAAACGGTCTTTTTTGCAACTCAATACAAAATAATTTATAAAACAAATCTGCATATGTGTGATTCTGTTTTGTGATTTCTCTGAAAAACAATAATTTAAAATGAAAAAAGTAGCTTTAATTACCGGTATTACCGGACAGGATGGTGCTTATCTGGCCGAACTATTATTGAAAAAAGGTTATACTGTGCATGGTTTGAAACGTCGCTCATCGCTTTTCAACACCGACCGTATCGATCATCTTTATCAGGATCCACATGTGGACAATCGCAATCTGATTCTTCATTACGGCGACATGACCGATTCGATGAATCTGACCCGTATTATTCAGGAAACACAACCCGACGAAATATACAACCTGGCAGCCATGAGCCATGTAAAAGTAAGTTTCGATACACCGGAATATACTGCCAATGCCGACGGAATTGGTACGCTGCGTATCCTCGAAGCTGTACGTTTGCTTGGTCTTACACAGAAAACACGTATTTATCAGGCTTCTACATCCGAACTGTACGGATTGGTACAGGAAGTGCCTCAAAAGGAAACAACTCCCTTTTATCCGCGTTCGCCTTATGCTGTAGCCAAAATGTATGCTTACTGGATTACAGTGAATTACCGCGAAGCTTATCAAATGCATGCAAGCAACGGTATTTTGTTTAATCACGAATCACCTTTGCGTGGCGAAACTTTTGTGACGCGTAAAATTACCCGTGCCGCGGCTCGCATAGCCATGGGTATGCAGGACAAGCTGTTTCTGGGAAATTTGTCGTCGCAGCGCGACTGGGGGCATGCCAAGGATTATGTGCGGGCAATGTATCTGATTTTACAGCAGGATGCGCCCGACGATTATGTAATTGCGACTGGTATTACGACTGAAGTGCGTGAGTTTGTGCGTTTGGCTTTTGCCGAAATAGGAGTTGGTATCGTTTTCAAGGGCGAAGGTGTGGCTGAAAAAGGCTATATTGCCACTATCGACGATGCACGTTTTACCGAATATGTAGGTGCCGAATTCCTCGAAGGAATTAAAAAAGTAACCGAACCGGTTGTGGAAGTCGATCCGGCTTATTTCCGCCCGACTGAAGTGGAATTGCTGATTGGTGATGCCACAAAATCGCGTACAAAACTCAACTGGACACCGGAATACGATCTGGCAGGTTTAGTGGAAGACATGATGGTATCGGATATTAAAGTGATGAAGAAAGAAACTTATTTGAAAGAAGGTGGTTTCCGTATTCTGAATTATTTTGAATAATTATTTGTTGTCATGGATAAAAATGCAAAGATATACATAGCCGGACACAATGGTATGGTGGGCTCGGCTATCAGGCGAAATCTCGAAAGTCGCGGATATCACAATTTTGTTACTCGTTCGTTTGAAGAACTGAACCTGCTGGATGCCGTGGCTGTGCGTGATTTTTTCGAAAATGAAAAGCCTGAATACGTGGTGCTTGCTGCTGCAAAAGTGGGCGGAATAGTGGCCAACAACACTTACCGCGCGCAGTTTATTTACGAAAATATAATGATACAAAACCACGTCATTCATCAGAGTTATGTGAGTGGTGTGAAAAAACTGCTTTTCCTCGGATCATCATGTATTTATCCGCGAATGGCTCCACAGCCTATCAAAGAGGAATATCTGCTTACAGGTTTACTCGAGGAAACAAATGAGCCTTACGCCATTGCAAAAATTGCAGGTATCAAAATGTGTGAAGCTTATCATGCGCAATACGGAGCAAACTTTATTTCTATAATGCCCACAAATCTTTACGGACAAAACGACAATTACGATCTCGAAAAATCGCATGTGTTGCCTGCTCTGATTCGTAAAATGCTTCTTGGAAAATATCTGAAAAATAATGATTGGGCAGCTATTCGAAACGATTTCGAAAAACTGCCGGTAGAAGGTGTGAATGGTAGTTTTGGCAACGATGTGATTCTGAAAGTACTTGCAAAATACGGTATTACACAGATTGGAAACGATGTCTCGGTTACTTTGTGGGGCACAGGCTCGCCTATGCGCGAGTTTCTGCATGTGGACGATATGGCTGATGCCAGTGTCTTTCTTCTGCTGAATTACGATGCGCCCGACACTACGCCTTCGCATATCAATGCTGGTTGTGGCGAAGATATTACCATTCGCGATTTAGCAATGATGGTGAAGCAAATCACAGCATTCGATGGTGAAATTGTATGGGACGAAACAAAACCCGACGGCACACTACGTAAATTGCTCGATGTGTCTCGTTTAGCCGAAATGGGCTGGAAACCATCAGTTGCGCTTTCAGAAGGTATTAAACGTGTAGTTCAGAATTATATGAATCGTTGATTTCTTCTAAATACTAACAAATAACAGTGTTTTGCCTTATTTGTAATATTAAAAAAGTTGAAACTCATATGTTCTGATAAAATTGAACATATATTATTGGTAATAAATTGTTTTAATAACAGACTCAATTCTCCTTTAGGAGTTAGGGGTAAAAAATAAACAAATGAAAATAGCTGTTGTAGGAACAGGATATGTAGGTTTGGTTTCGGGAACCTGTTTTGCTGAAATGGGTGTGGATGTAACCTGCGTGGATATTGATATTCAGAAAATTGAGAATCTGAAGAAAGGAATTATTCCTATCTGGGAACCCGGACTTGAGGACATGGTGCTTCGCAATGTAAATGCGGGGCGTTTGCATTTTACGACTTCGGTGGAAGAAGTGCTTGATGATGTACAGGTTGTTTTCAGCGCGGTAGGAACGCCTCCGGGCGACGATGGCAGCGCCGATTTAAAGTTTGTAATGGAAGTAGCCCGCACTGTGGGACGCAAAATGAATAATTATGTGCTGCTTGTTACCAAAAGTACGGTGCCTGTGGGTACAGCAAAACTTGTGCGGAAAGCCATTCAGGAAGAACTCGACAAAAGAGGATTGCAAATTGACTTCGATGTGGCTTCGAACCCCGAATTTTTGAAGGAGGGCGACGCCATTAAGGATTTTATGAGTCCCGATCGCGTGGTAGTGGGAGTGGAGAGCGAACGTGCACGCGAAGTGATGACCAAGCTTTACCGTCCGTTTTTGTTGAACAATTTCCGTGTCATTTTCATGGATATTCCTTCGGCAGAAATGACAAAATACGCCGCCAACGCCATGTTGGCCACACGTATCAGCTTTATGAACGATATTGCCAATCTTTGCGAAGTACTTGGTGCCGATGTGAATATGGTGCGCAAAGGCATTGGAACCGATCAGCGTATCGGAAACAAATTCCTGTATCCCGGTTGCGGTTATGGTGGATCGTGTTTCCCGAAAGATGTAAAAGCGCTCATTTATACAGCCGAACAAAACGGCTACGACATGAAAGTGCTTAAGGCAGTGGAAGATGTGAATGATACACAGAAACATATACTTTTCCGCAAGCTAAATCGCTATTTCAACAATGATTTTCAGGGAAAAACGATTGCAGTTTGGGGACTTTCCTTCAAACCCAATACCGACGATATGCGCGAAGCCCCATCGCTTGTGTTGATTGAAAAAATTCTGAAAGCAGGTGGAAAGGTACGTGTATTCGATCCTGTGGCAATGGAGGAAGCCCGAAAATCAGTTGAACGTCAGAAAATGGACCTGAGCGAAAATATTTATTATTCGCGCGATATTTACGATGCAGTACTAGATGCCGATGCTTTGTTGGTTGTGACCGAATGGAAGGAATTCCGTTTGCCAACCTGGGGCGTAGTGAAAAAAAGTATGCGTGGTAATCTTGTGCTCGACGGTCGCAATATTTACGAAAAAACAGACCTCCTGGAAATGGGATTGGTTTACGAAGGAATCGGAATCTGATTAAGAACAAAGAACTTTTTAAACACGGGGACACGGAGACACAAAAAAAGTTAAATTAATAATTAATTACAGGTGCTTGATTTATTGAGAACTATTTCCTAAGCCAAAACTTTGAAACACGAAACACGAAACGCGGAACCCGAAATAAAGTGAACATGAGCAAGGAAAAAATTGAACAGCTTCGAAAAGAACTCGAGCAGCACAACTACAATTACTACGTGCTGTCGGCGCCAACCATTTCGGATATGGAATTTGATGCGAAGCTAAAAGAATTGCAGTCGCTCGAAGAAGCGCATCCTGAGTTTTACGATCCCGCTTCGCCTACACAAAGAGTGGGAAGCGATATTTCGGATGGTTTTTCGCAGGTGGCGCATGTGTATCCTATGCTTTCGCTCAGTAATACGTATTCCGAAGGCGAAGTGACTGAGTTTTACGAACGTGTGCGTAAAGCATTGAACGAAGATTTTGAGCTGGTTTGCGAACTGAAATATGATGGTACTTCCATTTCTCTGACTTACGAGAATGGTCTGCTTCAGCGTGCGATTACGCGTGGCGATGGTGAAAAAGGCGATGATGTAACGGCTAATGTAAAAACGATTCGCAGCATTCCGTTACGGTTACGTGGTCAGTACCCGGCACTTTTCGAAATTCGTGGGGAGATTCTGATGCCCTGGGCAGTTTTCGATGATCTGAATCGCGAACGTGAAGCACAGGAAGAGCAACTTTTTGCAAATCCACGCAATGCTGCTTCGGGCACTCTGAAACTTCAGAATCCATCCATAGTAGCTTCGCGCAAACTCGATGCTTATCTATATTATATGTTGGGCGAAAAACTGCCTTCCAATACACATTCGGGAAATCTGAATGCAGCCCGCGAATGGGGCTTTAAGGTTTCCGATGCTACAAAAGTTTGCAAAACACAGAATGAAGTATTTGACTTTATAAATTATTGGGATGGGGAGCGGAAAAATCTGCCTGTAGCTACCGATGGAATTGTGATCAAAGTCAATTCGTTGAATCAGCAAAAAAATCTCGGATATACAGCCAAATCGCCCCGTTGGGCCATTGCTTATAAGTTTCAGGCTGAAAAAGCATTGACACGTCTCAATACGGTTTCGTATCAGGTGGGGCGTACGGGCGCTGTTACTCCGGTGGCCAATCTCGATCCTGTGCAACTTTCGGGAACCACAGTGAAACGTGCTTCTCTGCACAATGCAGATATTATCGAATCGCTCGACCTTCACATTGGCGATATGGTTTTTGTGGAGAAAGGTGGCGAAATTATTCCTAAAATTACCGCTGTTGATCTTTCGGCGCGTGTACTGATAGGTGATAAAGTGAAATTTATTAGGAATTGTCCCGAATGTGGTGCTGCACTGGTTCGCATCGAAGGCGAAGCTGCACATTATTGCCCTAACGACAATGCTTGCCCGCCCCAGATTAAAGGGAAAATGGAGCATTTTGTAAGTCGTAAAGCCATGAATATTGATGGTCTTGGCAGCGAAACCATTGCTTTGCTTTTTGAAAATAAATTGTTGCTGAATATTGCTGATATTTACGACTTGAAAGTAAACGATTTAGCCCGACTCGAAAGACTTGGAAACAAATCGGCACAGAATATAAAAAGCTCTGTTGAAAAATCGAAGGAAGTACCTTTTGAACGTGTGATTTTTGCACTCGGTATTCGCTTTGTAGGCGAAACTGTGGCTAAAAAACTTGCTTTTGCCTTTAAAAATATTGAAGCGCTCGAAAAAGCTACTTTCGATGAACTTGTGGCCGTTGACGAAATCGGAGAACGCATTGCCAACAGTGTGCAGGCTTATTTTGCCGACGAGCGCCATGTGGAAATGCTAAGTCGTTTGAAGGCTTATGGTCTGCAAATGAGCGTATCGGAAGATAAAATGAAACCGGCCGGCAATAGTCTTACCGGAAAGTCGGTTGTGATAAGTGGCACTTTTTTGTACCATTCGCGTGACGAATACAAAACGATGATTGAGCAAAACGGTGGTAAAAATGTGGGCAGCGTTTCTGCTAAAACCTCATTTGTTCTGGCTGGAGCTAATATGGGACCCGAAAAGCTGAAAAAAGCTGAATCTCTGGGCGTTCGTTTACTCAACGAACAGGAACTTTTAGCTATGCTTAAGCCCGAAGAAATTAAAGAGAGTGAAGTTGAGAATCGGACAGAGGGGGCGGCTTTGAGTGAGGGAGAAGAGAAAAAATTGAAAGAAAGTGAACAAAATTCAACCGGATTTACAGGCACATTGTTTTGATACGAGGATTACTTACATGCGTATTTGAATTATTTTTTAGTGACCATAATTAAAAAAAAAATGTTCGAAAAACTAATACGATATTTCTTTAATAAAAGAGTAAAAAAGCATTTGGCAGAAGATACACGCGAACGTCGTTTTGTGAATTACAATAATGCGCGAAGTATTATTTTGCTTTTCGAAAGTGATTACACCGAAAAGAATCACGAAATACGCAAAATTATTCAGTGTATTCAGGCAGATGGAAAAAGGGTAATGGCCTGGGGTTTTATCAATAAAAAGGAAACCACAACTGCGATTCTTCCCGATTTCAGGGTTTTGCATCATAAAAATGCAGATTTTCTGGGTAAACCAACTCAAAGTTTTTTACAGGAACTCGAAAATCAGGATTTTGATCTTTTACTCGACCTTACTGTGAATGAGCATATACCGCTGTCGTATGTCGGACTTTATGCCAAAGCAGCCTGCAAAGCCGGTGTACGCAAAAACGAACATGACATTTACGATTTTATGATTGAATTGCCCGATAATTCAGCTACCGAAGAGCTGGAAGTGGAAGAGTACAATGCCACTTATGTTTACAATCAGATAATTTTTTACCTGAAAAGTATACAAACAAGAGATTAAAAACGTATTTTTGCAGCAAATTTGTATTTTACTGACCGATGATTAATAATAAACTGACAGGAATGGGTGTAGCGTTGATTACGCCCTTCAAAACGGATGAGTCGATTGATTTTGATGCGCTTGCACGTATTGTAGAGCATCAAATTAAAAATGGCACTGATTATCTGGTGGTTTGCGGTACTACAGCCGAAACTCCCACGCTGACTGACACGGAAAAGGAAGAAGTCACCCGCTTTGTTGTGAATGTGAATGCCGGTCGGTTACCCATTGTACTTGGTGTAGGAGGTAACAATACGAAAGCTATTGTAGAAAAACTGGAAACTTACGATTTTGCAGGTATCGATGCTATTCTGTCGGTAACGCCTTATTACAATAAACCTTCGCAGGAAGGTCTTTATCAGCATTATGCAGCCATTGCCAAAGCTTCGCCACTACCTGTGGTACTTTACAATGTACCCGGACGAACCGGCGTGAATATGCTGGCCGATACTACTTTGCGACTGGCTAACGAGTTTTCGAATATCTGCGCTATCAAGGAAGCCTCAGGCAATTTCTCGCAAATCGACGACATAATTAAAAATAAACCCGCTGATTTTATGGTGATTTCAGGCGACGATGGAATTACTTTTCCGTTGATTACGCTGGGAGCTGTGGGTGTTATTTCGGTGATTGGCAACGCTTTTCCACGCGAATTCAGCCGTATGGTGCGTTTAGCGCTTCAGGGAGATTATCAAAGTGCCCGTCAGATTCACCACCGTTTTACCGAACTGATTGAGCTGCTTTTCGTAGAAGGAAATCCTGCCGGCGTAAAAAGTATGCTTGCAGTAATGGGCTTTATCGAAAATAAACTTCGTCTGCCATTGGTACCGAATACCATTAAAACTTACGAAAAAATCCGACTGGTTCTCAATCAGCTAAACTGATATTTCGCGGGTTGTAGCGACGATTTTATTTTCTGAATATCTGATCAGATTATTCGAATTTTTAAAATATATAAGTTATGAATGCAACCCGCAAACCATCTGTCAAAAAGATATTGCTGTATCTGCTGCTCGTTGTAGTAGCCGGTGCAGCTATTTTTTTATTGCTTCCTCAGAATTACTATGTTCACAGGGCTTTGATCTATCAGTTGCCCAAAATTCATCATTATCAGATTTTCGAAAACCGCGAGGTGAAAGCCAACGATCCCAAACCATGGGAAATGGCTGAAAATACGCACGAAAATCTGATTGCAGTACAGTATGTCGAAAATTTTGCCCGATACGAATCTGTGGCTTTCCTGGTCATTAAAAACAATCGCATAATTTCGGAACAGTACTGGGACGATTACGGTCCGCAAAGTCTCAGCAACTCATTCTCAATGTCGAAAAGTATTGTGTCGTTGCTGGTGGGTTGTGCTATCAGCGATGGTTTTATAAAAAGTGTGGATCAGCCTGTAAGCGACTTTCTGCCTGCATGGACTTCGTTTGATGGAAAAGTGCTTACCATCAAAGATTTGCTAACGATGAGTGCCGGTGTGAAGTGGGACGAATCGCACAGTTCGCTTTTCTCTAAAACCACCGAAGCCTATTACGGAAAGGATTTGTGGAAACTGACGCAGACCGAAGTTTTGGAAGCTCGTCCGGGCGAACATTTTAATTATCAGAGTGGAGTAACGCAGATTCTGGCCTTCCTGCTTCAGAAAGCGACTGGGAAAAATGTGTCGGAATATGCTTCTGAAAAAATATGGACACCCATCAATGCTGAAGAGGATGCACTATGGTCGCTCGACAAAAAGGATGGTATTGAAAAAGCATATTGCTGTTTCAATACCAATGCCCGCGATTTTGCGCGCCTCGGTCAACTTGTGCTCAACAATGGCAAATGGAATGGTCGGCAGGTGGTAGACTCGGCTTATATCCGCGAAGCTGTGACACCTGCTTCGTGGCTTAAGTTTACACGCAGGTTGAAGCCCGGCGAAACTGTAACTCCCGAACCTGTACCGAATCAGATATATGGTTATCAGTTCTGGATTGTAAATTACAAGGGACTCACCATTCCATATATGCGTGGTATTTTGGGACAATACATTTTTGTGATTCCCGAACTCGATGCGGTGATTGTACGCCTTGGCCGCCTTCGCGACAAAGAGTATGTGGTGGAGCAAAGTTATACCAAAGATATGGATGTGTGGCTCGATGCCGGACTTGAAATTCTCAACCGAAACTGAGCACTATCACCTAAAGAATTGATAAGGAATTTGTCCCAATGTGGATAAATTCCTTTTTTTTGTGGAATAATTTGGTTTTTTCATGCATCCTAGTTCAATGTATTTCTGAACAACAGAATAATGTTGTACTTTTGCGAAAGAATGATCCGTGTACGCACACGGTGCTTTCAACCTTAAATTAAAGAGTTGTCTTTCAGATTGAAATTACAACTTTCCAAAATGCTTCAACCGGTTTTTTTGCCGGAATTTTACAGTTTACTCAGACTTTCTGAACGGACTGGATTTGTCGGAAAATCACGTTCTTTTTTTGACAGACATTAAGAGACTATTATTAGCCTCAGGAAATTCTGTTAGTTAATTATTACCCCAAATCCCCTAAAGGGGGCTCAAAGAGTGGTATGCTAAGTTTATCTATGTCTGTTGATAACTGATTAAGAGTCGGTAGTAAATAAAAGTCCCCTTCAGCGGATTTTGGGGTGTTTTTATAAATATTATTCCGAAAAAATATACACATAATTATAATACTTTTTAAACTCAGAAATTTCTTATGGAAAGATTAAACCGTTCTTCAGCTGGCATCACTCACACTTATCCCGAACGTATCATTCAGTTTGGCGAAGGAAATTTTCTTCGTGCATTTATCGATTGGATGGTGTATAATATGAATCAGAAAGCAGATTTTAATTCGTCGGTAGTAGTGGTGCAACCTTTGCCAAACGGAATGATTGACCTGCTGAACGAACAGGACGGACTTTATCACGTAAATCTTCAGGGACTCGACAATGGCAATACAGTGAACAGCATTGAACTTATCGATGTGATTAGCCGTTCGCTGAATCCTTATTCGCAGTTTGGGGAATATCTGAAACTGGCTGAGCAACCCGAAATGCGTTTCGTGGTGTCGAATACTACCGAAGCGGGCATTGCTTTCGACCCGGCCTGCAAGCTGACAGATGCGCCAGCAAGTTCGTATCCCGGTAAACTTACGCAGCTTTTGTATCACCGTTTCAAAACTTTCGATGGTGCTGCCGATAAAGGATTGATTATTTTTCCGTGCGAACTTATTTTTCACAATGGTACTGAGCTGAAGAAAACCATTCGTCAGTATATCGAATTGTGGCAGTTGGGCGAGGAGTTTTCTAATTGGTTCGAAAATGCCTGCGGAGTTTATTCTACCTTGGTGGACAGAATTGTGCCGGGATATCCGCGCGAAACCATTTCAGAAATTCTGGAAAAAATTCAGTTCGACGATAAACTGGTGGTTCAGGCCGAAATTTTCCATTTGCTGGTAATTGAAGCGCCCGAATCGGTTGCCGCTGAGTTTCCTGCCCACAAAGCCGGACTGAATGTGCTTTTTGTGCCTGATGAAAAACCATATCACGAACGAAAAGTTACGTTGCTTAACGGTCCACATACTGTTCTGGCGCCTGTAGCGTATCTTTCGGGACTCGATATTGTACGCGAATGTCTTACCGATGAGGTGATTTCGAAATTCCTGCATCAGGTTATGTTCAACGAACTGATTGAAACGCTCGACTTGCCAAAAGAGGAGTTGAATAAATTTGCAAATGCTGTGCTCGATCGCTTCAACAATCCTTTTGTGAAACACTATGTGACCAGTATTATGCTCAATTCGTTCCCAAAATTTAAAACACGCGATTTGCCCGGATTAAAAATTTACCTCGAACGTAAAGGCAAACTTCCGGTGGGACTTGTGCTTGGTTTGGCAGCTATTATTACTTATTACAAAGGCGGAAAACGTGGCGAAGCAGAAATTGTTCCTAACGACGACAAGGCTATTCTCGATCTTCTGACTGAACTTTGGGCTACGAACAACATTCAGAAAGTGGCCGAAGGAGTGCTTGCGGCTGAATTTATTTGGGGCGAAAATCTCAATAATATTGCCGGACTTACCGATACAATTGTGTTGTATCTGAATATGATTCAGGAAAATGGAATGAAGAAGTCTGTAGAACTATTGATTGAACAAAAGGCGTAACTATATTTACAATTTTAGGATTTACAATTTAGGATTTGTGAGTTAGCTAATTCAATTCAACAAATCCGAAAACTTGAAACTCTGAAACTGTGAAACTCAATATTATAAACTACAAACTACGAATTACACAAATTACACGAATAAAAAACTCAGCGAATCCCGGTCAGGTATGTGTAATCTGTGTGCAACGCAAAACCCTGAAACCCGGAACCTGAAACTTTGAAACTCTGAACGCGAAACCCGAAACACAAAATAACATGAACATACTAAAAATAAATCCTGCCGACAATGTGGCTGTAGCGCTCGAAGCAATGACTTCGGGAACTGTGCTGACTGTGGATGGCACTGAAATTACGCTGAATGCTGATATTCCAATGGGGCATAAAATTGCTCTGAAGGATATTGCTGAAAAGGAAAATGTAGTAAAATATGGTTATCCTATCGGCCATGCACGTGCGGCTATTCGTCGTGGTGATTGGGTGAACGAAACAAGCATTAAAACCAATCTCGAAGGTTTGCTCGATTATGAGTACAATCCGCAACAGGTGGAAATCGATATTCCCGACCGTCATCTGACTTTCAAAGGCTATCGTCGGGCAAACGGTGAAGTGGGAGTGAGAAACGAGATTTGGTTGATTCCTACTGTGGGTTGCGTGAACGGAACTATTAATTCATTAGCCGAAAAAATGCGTGCCGAAACTGGTATGAAAGGTGTGGATGCTATTGTGGCTTATCCACACAATTATGGCTGCTCGCAACTTGGCGACGATCACGAAAATACACGCAAAATTCTGCGCGACATGGTGTTACATCCGAATGCAGGTGGCGTATTGGTGGTGGGACTTGGTTGCGAAAACAATCAGGTAAATGCTTTTCGCGAAATGCTCGGCGACTTCGATGAAAGTCGTGTGAAGTTTATGGAAACGCAAAAAGTGGACGACGAATACGAAGATGGTATGACTTTACTGCGCGAAATTTACGAAGTGGTTTCGAAAGATGAGCGTGTGGATGTACCATTGTCAGAACTGAAAATTGGTTTGAAATGTGGTGGCTCGGATGGTTTTTCGGGTATTACAGCCAATCCGCTGCTTGGCGTTTTCTCCGATTTTCTGATTGCTCAGGGTGGGAGTACAGTGCTCACAGAAGTGCCTGAGATGTTTGGCGCCGAAACTATTTTGATGAATCGCTGCGTGAACCGCAATATGTTCGACAAAACAGTGTTTCTCATAAACGATTTCAAAGATTATTTTATGCGCAACAATCAGCCTGTGTACGAAAATCCTTCGCCGGGAAACAAAGCCGGAGGAATTTCAACGCTGGAGGAAAAATCGTTGGGCTGCACGCAAAAATGTGGCAAAGCACTTGTAAAAGATGTGCTTCAGTATGGCGAACGCATAAGCACCAAAGGCCTGAATCTGCTCAGCGCACCCGGAAACGATCTTGTGGCTGCTACGGCACTCGGTGCAAGTGGTTGTCATATAGTGCTTTTTACAACCGGACGCGGTACACCGTTTGGAAGTTTTGTACCAACCATGAAAATTTCGACCAATACGCCGCTTTTCAATCGCAAAGGTAGCTGGATAGATTTCAACGCCGGAACCATTGTGGAGCACGAAACCATCGAAGAGGTGAACGAGCGCTTTATCAATTATCTGATAAATGTAGCCAGTGGTGAATTAGTGAACAACGAAAAGAAAAATTACCGCGAAATAGCTATTTTCAAAACAGGAGTTACTTTATAAACAGAAATAAATATTTAAAAACGGGCTTCTCCTGCGGGAAAAGTCCGTTTTTGTTCTATATTTGCAAATAGTCAGGCTATTACATATTCAGACTTTTTACTTTAATACTATCGTTAAAACGACGCACACTGATGAGGAAATTATTTTTGGTTTTAATGGTTTTGTGGCTTACATTTTCGGCCACATTCGCGCAGGAAAATGTAACTTTTCAGCATTACTCAGTTGAAAATGGCTTGTCGCAAAATACCGTAATGGCCATTATGCAGGATCGCAAAGGCTTTATGTGGTTTGGAACATGGGACGGATTAAACAAATTCGATGGTTACGAATTTACCATTTACAAGTCGCACGCCGGCGATCATAGCAACATTGCTACCAACCGCATCGATTATATTCACGAGGATAAGTTTGGATATATATGGTTTCAGACTTACGATGGAAAAATTCATCGTTTCGACACAGGAACCGAGCAGTTCTATAGTTTGCCATATTCAACTAACCGTTTCACTTACAGTGTGGAGCGAGACAAGCGTTTTATTGAAACTTCCAATGGTGAACTTTGGATTGCAACCAACGACATAGGCGCTGTACGTGTGATTACTAATCCCAAAGATGGAAAAATTAGCACTTATGAGTATTCCACCATTTCCGAAAATAAAATTCAAAGCAATTACGTGAATTTTGTGTACGAGGATACTCAGAAAAATATATGGCTCGGCACAAAGTCGGGTTTATATACTGTAAATTCTTCTAATAATCAGATTAAAAGCTATTTTCCAAATAATGAGGCTGAAGGTTTGAATAACTTCACAGCTGTGCACGAAACTGCTGATCGTGTATGGTTTGGTGACCACAACGGAGTGTTATGGAGTTTCTCGGTAAAAGCGAATACTTTTGAGAAAATCAGACTCAACGAAGGTTCAGCTATCACTGATATTGATTGTATAAGCTCCTCGCATTTAGTGATAAGTACTTCTAAAGCAGGATTTTTTGTGTACGATGTAAGACGCAAACAGCTAAATCAATTTGACAAAACGAGGACGAATCGTGTTGCCAGCAATCAGTTTTTTTCGGTGCACGTGGATAGCAAAGGCATTGCCTGGCTTGAGTCTGACTTGTCGGGTGTGATTCGTTATCGGTTGAGCGATAACAGTATAAAGCATTTTCGCCCCAAAACCGATGCCGTAAGCCGTGTGTCGGTACTTCCGAATTTTATTGTGTATGAGGATGTAAAGAACCGCTTGTGGATTAATCCGCAGGGTGGGGGACTTTCGCGCTACAATCGCAAGACCGACGAACTGGAGTATTTTTACAATGAACCGGGCGTAAACGGTAATCGCTTTTCGAATATTATTCACTCAGTATATTCCGACAATAAGGGAAATCTCTGGATGTGTACTTACAATAAAGGGCTCGAAAAGGTGAGTTTTTACACACCACAATTCCGTTTGGGTAGACCTAATCGTGAATTAAATACGCTTACTTCCAACGAAATACGTGCAATGCAACAACTCTCGAACGGGAATATTGTAATTGCAACCAAAGATGGAACCATTCGTTTTTTCGACAATAAATATAACAGTCTGGGTGTTTTGTCTGAAAATGGAAAAATGAATTCCGGTGCCAGAATCAGCGATTTGGCCTATTGTATTTTCGAAGATAACAGGAAAAATATTTGGATTGGAACTAAAGGTGGCGGACTTCTCAGGCTGATTCCCGATGGAGCGAATCTTTTAAATCCACAGTACAAAATTCAACGGTTTGTAAATAATCCGCTCGATAACAATAGTTTATCGAACGATAATATTTATAGTATTATTCAGGATAAATCGGGAAGAATTCTGATCGGAACTTTCGGTGGTGGACTCAATGTGGTTGCCGAATCGACCGGTAACGTAAGTTTCCTGAATTACAAAAACAAGCTTTCCACTTATCCTATCAATACCTGTTCGAAGGTGAGACATTTATTGATTGATAATGAAAATACACTTTGGGTGGGCACTGCAAATGGTTTGCTTCAAATCGACCATTTTATGACTCCCAAAATGAAGGAGTTTTACATTGAAAAGTTGCCAAATGTGGCTAATAGTCTGAGCAACAACGATGTTCATTATCTTCATTTAGATAAGAAAAAACAACTTTGGATTGGAACTTTCGGAGGTGGTTTGAATAAACTTGAATCGAAAGCATCGGCTAAGAATACAGCAAAATTCTCGAATTTCTCGACCCGTAACGGCTTGTCGAACGATATTGTATTGAGTATTCAGGAAGATAAATATGGAAATTTGTGGTTAAGTTCCGAAAACAGCATTTCGCGTTTCGATCCTGAAAAGCAATTTTTTCAGAATTACGATATGTTTAATGGTATCGAAAATGCACATTTTTCCGAAGCTGCCAGCTTGCTGACACGCTCGGGCGAAGTGCTTTTTGGAAGCAACAAAGGTTATTATATTTTCAATCCTTCGAATATAAAACAAAGTATTGAAGTGCCTCCGGTGGAGTTTACGCGTTTTCAGTTGTTCAACAATAATGTGGAAATCGGACAGAAAAATTCTCCGCTTGTCAGAAGTATCGGAGCTTCTGAGGTGATTGAACTGACGCATAAGCAGTCGGTTTTCAGTATCGAATATGTGGCGCTCGATTATTCTAATCCTGAAAAAATTCAGTATGCTTTTATGCTCGAGAACTTCGAAAAGGACTGGAACTACGTGCATCATCAGCGTAAAGCCACCTATACCAATCTTCCGAAGGGAACTTATTATTTTAAAGTTAAATCGACTAATAATGAGGGCGTTTGGGTTGAAAATGAAAAGGTCCTAAAAATTAAGATATTGCCTTCATTTTGGGAAACCTCGCTGGCATATTTCCTTTATTTTGTGCTGTTTGTGCTGTTGCTTTATGCTGTGTATTATCTCACTACCATGTATTCGAAACTTAAAAACGAAGTAGTGATTGAGCAAAAAGTAACCGATATTAAACTGCGTTTCTTTACCAATATTTCGCATGAATTACGTACGCCGCTTACTTTGATTCTGGGCCCGGTGGAGAATATTCTCAAATCGGAACGAATCAGCGACAGTACCCGCGATCAGCTAAAAGTGGTTCAAAGTAATGCCGACCGTATGTTGCGGCTGATCAATCAAATTTTGGATTTCCGCAAAATTCAGAATAAAAAGATGCGTCTGAAAATTCAGCCCACGCGCTTCGATAAATTGATTACTCAGATTAGTTCCAATTTCAGCAAGGAAGCTATGGATAAAAATATCGGTTTCAAGGTAATCAATAATGCCGGCGATGTGGTACTGTGGGTTGATCGGGATAAAACGGATATTATTTTGTACAATCTTCTTTCGAATGCATTCAAGTACACACCCGAAGGCAAACGTATTGAAGTGAGAATTGAAAAAGCGGCTAACAATCAGGATATTCAGGTGAAAGTAATCGATCAGGGAATTGGCATTCCGCGTGAAAAACGTAATTTCCTTTTCGAAAGATTTACTTCTGCTAATGAAATAAACACGCTTGGTAATCAGCGTGGTACAGGTATTGGCCTAAACCTTGTGAAAGAACTTGTGGATTTGCACAAAGGCTTGATTGAGGTGGATAGCGAACCCGGAAAAGGAACTACATTTACTGTAACTTTCCTAAATGGCAAGGAGCATTTTGGGAATGAAGTGGATTTTGTGATTGAGGATGAAGCTGAATTTACTGACGAACCTGCCGAACATAAAAGTACGCTCGAAGAACTCGAAACTTTTGTGTCGACGAAGGAAGCACCGTTGATTCTGATTGTGGAGGACAATGATGATATGCGTAGTTTCCTGCGCAAAATTCTCTACAAACGCTATCGTGTGGAAACTGCTATTGATGGCGAAAATGGCTGGGAACTGGCGCAAAAATTAGTCCCCGATCTGATTATTTCCGATCTTATGATGCCCAATATGGACGGCCTGCAACTAACCGAGTTGATAAAAAACAACGATCATACAAGTCATATTCCGGTCATTTTGCTTACAGCCAAATCGGCCGTAGAGAGTCGCTTGCAGGCTATGAAGTCAGGTGCCGACGATTATATTACCAAACCATTCAGTCCGGTATTGCTCGAAGCGCGTGTCGAAAATATTCTGGAACAGCGTAAACGCCTTCAGGATAGGTATCGCAGACATTTGCTCGAGCTGGAACCTACAAAAGTAGAAATGGCTTCGCAGGACGAAGTATTTCTGGCCAAACTGCTCAATTTTATGGAGAAAAATATCGACAACAGCGAACTGACTGTAGAAGATATGGTGTCGGAAATGGCTTACGGACGCACGGTGTTTTTCAATAAACTGAAGGGACTTACAGGTTTGGCACCCATTGAATTTATACGCGAACTTCGTATAAAACGTGCTGCACAACTTTTGAAATCAGGCGAGTATAATGTATCGCAGGTTACTTATATGGTGGGTATGAGCGATTCGCGTTATTTCAGTAAATGTTTCAAAAAAGTGTATGGCATGACTCCTTCGGAATACAAGAAAAGTCTGGAGGAATAAGTCAAAGCTGTGCTGAAATAAATAAATGGAACGCAAATTACGCAAATTTTCAAAGAATATTAATTGCTATTATCCAGATATTCTTAGATAGATTGAAAGTCTGTAATAAAGAATTTTCAGACAAAAGTAATTAACATCCCCTTTAGGGGCTTGGGGCAATTAAAATGCTTATAAATTCTCGCCCCAAACCCCTAAAGGGGCTTATAGCTACTCTCGATTTATTGTTTTGTTTTTGAACAAAATAATTAGCTGAGCTAGATTTATTCTTTGAAAATTTGCGCAATTTGTGTTCTCGAAAAATTCTTTAGTTTAAATTCGTCTTGACTTTTTATACACAATATAATTTCGCTCCTAACGGAGCTCTAAAACACTCGACATAAATAGCTCTACCATAATGTCGCTTCTCCGAAGCTAAGAAATTGCTCCGTTAGGAGCATAATTATGGTAGTTATTATTAGCCCTTTGTGCAAAATAGCTCCGTAGGAGCGACATTATAAAAAGTCAAGACGAGTTCTTTATATACTCAGAGTTTTTCAAAAACTTCAGTGGCATAAAACTCCAGACTCGGATCGCGGGCACCCATCAGCAGCAGCACGTCGTTTCCGCTGAAATGTGGTCGTGCATTTTCCACAAAATCGCTTCTGTGTTCCACAAAGTACGCATTTTTACCCAATGCTTTCAAGTCTTGTATTAAATCGTTGGCCGAAATGTCTTTCACAGCTGAGCCACCCGCATAAAATATCTCGCTCATCCATATTTCGTCCTGTGGGCGCAGTACAGCTGCAATTTCCTTTACAAAATCGTCGCGTAAAAACCGTGTGGGTTTGTAACCGTGCGGCTGAAACCATGCGATTACTTTTGGCGCCACAGGCTGACAGGCAGCAATCGAAGCCGCGCATTTAGCCGGATTATGTGCGTAATCGTCAATCAGTATCACGCCGTTTTTCTCGCCAATCACCTGATGCCGGCGATAAATGCCCTCGTATTTTTCGAGTGCCCGCGCAGCAGTTTCGATGCTTACTCCAATCCTGTTTACCACAGCAATGGCTGCAAGAGCATTTTCCATATTGTGGCGACCTACCGTATTCATTATAACCGGCACATTATTTACGCTAAAATGGATTTTGAAACCATTTTGCGAAAAACCATTTCCCATGTATCCGGTTTCGGAATTTTCACTTATCGAAAAATCATTTTTAATATCACTGCTTATTTGTGAAGCCAGTTTGTTTGAACGATTGCTAATGAAAATATCTTTTGTGTTATTGCGAAATGTGCTGAAAATCTGCATTAATTCATCAATTTCCTGATGATCTTTGTCAATATTGAGCAGTAAGCCAATTTCAGGATGATATTGTACAATAGAACCATCACTTTCGTCAGCCTCAATCACCAGCCATTCGCCTTTTCCTACTTTAGCATTTCCGATTTTTCCTTCGCGAATAATGCTCGTTAACCCCGCACCACTGATAATGCTGGGCTCAAGTCCTGCAAATTGCAGAATATCAAATATCATAGCCGAAGTAGTGCTTTTTCCCGAAGTACCGCCCACAGCAATTGTTTTTTTGCTTTCTGAGATCAGAGCCAAAACCTGCGAGCGTTTCAGGATGGGAATATTCAGTTCGCGTGCTTTTTGTACTTCAAACACAGTGTCTTCAATGGCTGTGGAAACTACCACAAGGTCGGTTTGCTCGTTTATTCCGCTGCCGTCCTGTAAAAAACACTGTATGCCTTCAGCTTCGAGTTTCTCACGGGTTTCATTCACTGTGCCGGCTGTAAAATAACGATCGCTGCCACTTACATTTTTACCAATTCCCTGTAAATACTGCGCAATAGCGCTCATTCCTGTTCCGGCAACTCCAATGAAAAAGATGTTGTTAAACTGATTGATGGTCATTTTTATAATTTGAAGTTCTGATTGTTTATGAATTTGAATTCAAAAGTAATCAAAATTCAGTGTTTCGGCAAAAAAATATTAGCGATCTCTATGTCCGTTTTTTATTCATTCGGGCTGTATACTTATTGTATTTTCACAAAAATGAGTGAATGGCAGATTTCTGATTTGTATGCTTTTTATTCAGCGCTTTAGAGGAAAGTCTTAAAATACATATTGTATTTTGAACAATAAAATAAATGTTGATATTGTAATAAATACAGTATTCAAAGTGTTGATAATGTGTTTTATAACATTAAATATGTGTATTGTGTAATTTGATAATTGTTGTATTTTTGTTGCGAAAATCAATTCTGCTACAGACAAAAAATCTCAATTCAAAAAAATGTTTTATGTCAAACGATACAATATATAATCCGCATGTGTCTGTCGATTGTGTCATTTTTGGCTTCGATGGCGAAAAATTGAAGTTGTTACTGATAGAACGAACCATTAGCGAGCAAAACGAGCTTTATAACGACAAAAAACTGCCGGGAAGTATTATTCTGGCTGATGAAGATCTGGATGATGCAGCCAACAGGGTTTTGAACGAACTTACAGGGTTGAAAAATATCTATCTGAGTCAGTTTCATAGCTTTGGAAATCCGCGCCGTACCGAAAATCCGCGCGATGTGCTTTGGCTCGAAAAGACCACGCAACTCAAAATCGGTCGCATTGTGACGGTTGCCTATGTGGCTATGATTAAGATTGACAGAAAGATACAGTTCAAGAGTGATCAGACTTCGGCCAATTGGTACGATTTGAACGAAGTTCAGAAAATGAATTTGGCTTTCGACCATGCTGATATTATCAACAAAGGGCTAGAGCATATCAGACACAAGTCGGAAATTGAACCGCATTTGTTGTTCGAACTTTTACCACGGAAGTTTACGATTACACAACTCCAAACTCTGTACGATACTTTGCATCAAACAAAATCGGATGTGCGTAATTTCAGAAAAAAAGTGGTTCAATGGCCATATATCGTAGCGCTCGACGAACTTGAAGAGGGAGTTCCGCACAGAGCTGCAAGGCTTTATAAGTATAAGAAATGACCCCTAACCCCTAAAGATTAGCCCCCCTAAATCCCCCTCGGGGGACTTGTAATTGTATTGATTATTAAAATTGAAATTAAAAATATGAATAAGGAAATGAACATACAAAATAATGGTAACTTCAATTCCCCCCACGAGGGGGGATTTAGGGGGGCTGTTTTTCTACTCGGTTACGATTTAGGCAGTTCATCGGTAAAGGCGAGTTTGGTGAATGCCGAAACGGGCGAATGTGTTTCGTCAGCATTTTTCCCAAAAAAGGAAATGGAAATCAAATCGGTGAAAGCCGGTTGGGCTGAGCAAAGTCCCGAAACCTGGTGGGAAAACCTGAAAGCAGCTACAAAAGCTGTTTTGGAAGAATCGAAAGTGGCTGCTTCGGATATAAAAGCCATCGGTATTTCGTACCAAATGCACGGTCTTGTGCTGGTTGACGAAAAGCAGAAAGCTATTCGCGATGCTATTATCTGGTGTGATAGCCGCGCTGTGCCTTACGGACAAAAAGCTTTTGATGCCATCGGCGCTGAAAAATCGCTTTCGCATCTGCTGAATTCTCCCGGCAATTTTACCTTGGCAAAATTAGCCTGGGTAAAAGAAAATGAACCAGAAAATTATGCCAAAGCAAAATACTACATGCTTCCCGGCGATTATGTGGCGATGCGCATGACCGGAAAAGCTGCTACATCTGCCTCAGGACTTTCGGAAGGTATTGCGTGGGATTTCAAAGCCGAGGCACCTGCAAAATTCCTTTTCGATTATTTCGGTTTCGAGACTGCGCTTGTTCCTGAAATTGTTCCGACTTTCGGACAACAGGGCAATTTGAAAGCTGATATAGCTGCCGAACTGGGATTGGCCGAAGGAACACCGGTGACTTACAGAGCCGGTGATCAACCAAATAACGCATTGTCGCTGAATGTGTTGAATCCGGGTGAAATTGCAGCCACAGCAGGCACTTCGGGTGTGGTGTATGGCGTGAACGGAAACGCACAATACGATCCTCAAAGCCGTGTAAATTCTTTTGCACATGTGAATCACACTTCCGAAGCTTCTCGTGTGGGTGTATTGTTATGCATTAATGGAACAGCCATTCTGAATACATGGATAAAAAACAATGTAGCTCCCGAAGGTATTTCGTATGCTGAAATGAACGAACTTGCAGCCGACATTCCTGTTGGAAGCGAAGGTGTGAGCATTATTCCTTTTGGTAATGGTGCTGAGCGTGTACTCGGAAATCAGGAGCCCGGATGCTCGGTGCATGGTATTAATTTTCTCCGTCACGGGAAAGCGCACCTGATTCGTGCGGCTCACGAAGGCATTGCGTTCTCGTTTAAATACGGTATGGACATTATGAATGATATGGGCATTGAAACCAAAACTATTCGTGCAGGTCATGCTAATTTGTTCCTTAGTCCGATTTTTCGTCAGACTTTAGCTAATATTACCGGAGCAACCATCGAACTTTACAATACCGATGGCTCAATTGGCGCAGCCCGTGGTGCCGGAATAGGAGCGGGGATTTACAAAGATGCAACAGAAGCATTTTCCACATTGAAAAAGATTATGGTAATTACACCCGAAGTTAAAAATGAAAAAGCTACGAAAGTGGCGTATGAAAAATGGGTAGAAAAAACCCTTAACCCCTAAAGGCGCCTAAAAATCAAGCATCTGTAAATAATTACTTATTATAAAATTATCCGACTCTTACTCTCCTTTAGGAGAATAGGGTCATAAATACTAATCTCTCTTATCCCCCTTTAGGGGTTAGGGGTAATCTTTTAAAATTATGTCAAAAGTCTATTTCCCATCAATCGAAAAAATCAAATTCGAAGGTAAAGAAAGTAAAAATCCTTTAGCATTTCGTTATTACGATGCAAACAAGGTAGTGTATGGTAAAACCATGGCTGAGTGGTTTAAGTTTTCAATGGCCTGGTGGCATACTTTGTGTGCCGAAGGTGGCGATCCATTTGGTCCCGGTACACAAAAACATCCCTGGGTAGGTGCTTCTGACGCAGTTCAGGCTGCAAAAGACAAAATGGATGCAGGTTTCGAATTTATGCAAAAAATGGGTATCGAATACTATTGTTTCCATGATATCGACCTGGTTGACGAAGGCTCGTCGATTGAAGAATACGAAGCAAATCTGAAAGCAATTGTGGAATACGCCAAACAAAAACAGGCAGAAACAGGTATCAAACTCATGTGGGGAACTGCGAATGTGTTTTCTCCGGCTCGTTATATGAACGGCGCAAGCACCAATCCCGATTTTGCTGCTGCTGCCCGTGCTATGCTTCAAATAAAAAATGCCATCGATGCTACTATTGCTTTGGGCGGACGTGGTTATGTGTTCTGGGGTGGTCGCGAAGGTTATATGAGTCTGCTGAATACCGATATGAAACGCGAAAAACAACACATGGGACGCATGCTTCAAATGGCCCGCGATTATGGTCGCGCCAAAGGTTTCAAAGGTGTATTTCTGATTGAACCAAAACCAATGGAACCAATGAAACATCAGTACGATGTAGATGCCGAAACGGTGATCGGATTTCTGAAAGAATTTGGTTTGGAGAACGATTTCAAATTGAATATTGAAGTAAATCACGCCACTTTGGCCGGTCATACTTTCGAACACGAACTGCAATGTGCAGTGGATGCCGGAATGCTTGGCGCTATCGATGCAAACCGTGGCGATGTGCAAAATGGTTGGGATACCGATCAGTTTCCTGTGGATGTATTCGAACTTACACAAGCCATGATGGTTGTGCTCAAAGGTGGCGGAATGCAGGGTGGCGGAACGAACTTCGATGCTAAAATTCGTCGTAATTCAACTGACAATGAAGATCTTTTCATTGCGCACATTGGTGCTATGGACGTAATGGCCCGCGCGTTGGAAGCTGCAGCTGCTATTTTGGAAGAATCGCCGCTTCCTGATATGCTTAAATCACGTTATGCTTCGTATGATGCTGGTAAAGGTAAAGAATTTGAAGAAGGTAAACTGACATTCGAAGATGTATATGCATACGCAAAAGCTAATGGTGAGCCAAAGCAAATCAGCGGCAAACAGGAACTTTACGAAGCAATTGTAAATATGTACATTTAATAATCAGAGATAAGAGGTAAGCAGTAAGAGGCAAGTAAATGCCAATTCTCACTCCTTACCTCTTGCTCCTTACTTCTAAAAAATGAACTCACAAAAACCAAATAATCTATTTATTGTAGGAGTAACGCTGGTGGCTACGCTCGGAGGCTTGCTTTTTGGTTACGATACGGCTGTAATATCAGGAGCCGAAAAAGCATTACAAAACTATTTTCAAACGAGCGATGTGATGCATGGAATTACAACTTCGAGTGCATTGATTGGTTGTGTTTTAGGTGGTATTATCTCGGGAATTCTTGCTTCAAAATTTGGTCGAAAAAAATCATTAATGTTTGCTGCATTTATGTTTTTTATCTCTGCTTTAGGCTCAGGTTATCCTGAATTTCTGTTTTTTCAGAAAGGTGATACTTCTGATAGTCTATTGTATATGTTTATTCTCTATCGTATTATCGGTGGAGTAGGAGTTGGTTTAGCTTCGGCCATTACTCCAATGTATATTGCCGAAATAGCGCCTGCCGAAATTCGTGGAAAGTTGGTGTCGTGGAATCAGTTTGCCATTATTTTTGGTATGTTAGTAGTCTATTATGTAAACTATTTTATTGCTGTCGGTCAGCCAATTGAGTGGATTTATAGCGAAGGTTGGCGTTGGATGTTTGCTTCGGAAGCTATTCCCGCAGGAGTATTCGCAGTTCTTTTGTTCCTTGTACCCGAAACACCCCGCTATCTTGTTTTGACTAATCAGAACGATAAAGCGCTTTCGGTACTAACAAAAATTAGTGGTAAATCTATATCAAAGCAAATTCTTGAAGATATAAAAGCAACGGCTCACGAAACCAGCGGAAAAATTCTTTCTTATGGTTGGAAAATCCTGATTATTGGTATTTTATTATCTGTTTTTCAGCAGTTTGTAGGTATTAATGTGGTACTATATTATGCACCACGTATTTTCGAAAGTATGGGTGTTGGTCGCGATACTTCTATGCTTCAAACCATAGTAATGGGATTTGTAAATATTGCATTTACTTTAGTAGCCATTTTTACAGTTGATAAATTTGGACGAAAACCATTATTGATAATTGGTTCAATTGGTATGGCTGTAGGTATGTTTGCAATCAGTGGATTAGCATATTTCGAAATTATTGGTGTGAGCACATTGGTATTTATCATAATTTACACTGCTTCGTTTATGATGTCGTGGGGGCCAATTTGTTGGGTGCTTATTTCTGAGATTTTCCCGAATACTATTCGAGGAAAAGCAATTGCTATCGCAGTTGCTGCTCAATGGATTGCTAACTTTGTTGTGTCATCTACTTTTCCAAGTTTGATTACATTCAGTTCAACATTTACCTATGCTTTATATGGTGCGATGTCGGTATTGTCGGCTATTTTTGTTTGGAAAATGGTACCCGAAACCAAAGGTAAAACCCTCGAGGATATGAGTAAATTGTGGAAACGTTAAGTTTCATTATCTGAAAAAACAAAACCCATGTAAATCGATTTCATGGGTTTTGTTTTTTATAGTGCAATTGTTTATTTTGCAGTTTCTTTGTATATCAAATAATCAATAACCGAAGGTTTTTTCAGTATTTCTTTTATTCTGTCGAACGGAATAATCACTTCGGTAATGCCCATGTAATATGGAGCAATTTCGTAAGGGTTAAACACATAGTTCAAACTTTCGTCGGTAATATAAAAGTTGTTGTTTGGTTTAATTGCATCCACCCAATAATCTGTATCGTCGAGCGAAATAATAGTTTCAACGTTGGGGTCTTCGTTACTTTGTTCCACTATTCTGGTTTTCAGAAGGCTTGTAAGCGTTTCCTGAAATCCGGCTTCGAACAAATCATTTTCCATAATTTGTTTTCCGCTTTTCAGGTCGAAATTAAAATAATTAAGGGTTGTAAGTCCGTGTGCACCACCCATAAATACATAGCGGTTAATACCGTACGAATAAATTTTTTCATCGTTTAGCAACGAAAAACCCTCGAGATTGTGTTCGTTGAAAAATGAATAGAAAGCAGTACTGTCAAGTTGTTCGAGCAGTGGTGCATTTGTAATTTTATATTCGTTTATCAGCGATGCCGCAAAAACCTTCAGTACACTGTCATTTCCAAATTGTAAATAGTCGCTTCCAAAAAGGTTATTTATCAGAGTGTTACGTATCGAATCAAGAATGATTTCGCTGTGATAACATGCCGGAAGCTCAACCATAAGATTCAAATGCAACGACCCCTTAGAGGTGTCGGCTGCCAGATAATATATTTCGGAATGAGAGTTTTCGGTTGTCATAATGGTTTTTTGTTTACACGAAACAAAAAAAGTGACAATTAATAGGCTTGTAAACAGTAATTTAGTCGTTTTTTTCATGACTTTGTTGTTGAAAGTATTTCAGACTACAAAAATATAACATTTCGGGATATTAATCCTAAAATAAATGAAAAACAATTGAATTATTTTTTTTAGCTGACTTAAGTATATATATTTGCGAAATAAATTAAACAAAAGGATGACAGCTTTTTTACGAAATACTTTTAGTTTGTTGCTCGGCATATACTTTTTGCTGGCCGGCACAGGCTTTAATATTGTAAACTATTGCTGTGATTCGTGCGAAACCAAAGGCATCGAATTCATTGCTAAACACAGTTGCGATGAAGTGCACCATCATAAGTCTGATTGTTGTGAGTCGCATTCAAGTGCTTCGGCCGATTCGCATCAGGATATTGCCTGTGCCGATGTTCAGCATTTACCCGATGGTTGCCACATTTTAAGAGTAAAAGTTGAAACTCCTACTGTTGTTTCAATACCTGAGCTTTTAAGTGTTACAATTTTCACCCATACTTTGTTTGCTTGCGAAAGTATTTTCATGGATTTTCAACCCGAAAATTCTTTTCAATATTCAACTCCTCCGCCTGATATTCCGCTGCCTTCCGGGCGCGATATTCTGACAGCCAAATCTGTGCTTCTGATTTGATTTTCAATATTTTGTTTCTGATTCTTTTTTCAGGAACAAGAGATTGTGTGTTTTTTCTATATCAAATCAAATCAAAAAAAATAATGAAACAGATATTTTTATGTCTTGGTTTCCTTATATCGGTATTTCCGGCATTTGCAAATGTGCGTGGAAAAGTAATCGATAAAAAAGGAGAACCAATACCCGGTACCAATGTGTATTGGGTTGATACGAGTCTGGGAACTGTCACAGATACCAATGGCAACTTTGAAATTCCCGTTCATCCTGACTCAAAGGTGCTTGTAATAAGCAATATTGCTTTTGTGAGCGATACTGTGGTTGTAAATAACGTAAATGAAGTGCTTAAAATTCAGTTAAGTGAGGTGCTTCAACTTTCCGAACTATCGGTTGTCAGTAAAAGTCCCGGAACTATTAAGCAGCGAAGTGCTGTTTTTCAGACCGAGAAAATTACAGCTGAAGAACTTTGCAAAGCCGCTTGCTGTAATCTTTCCGAAAGCTTCGAAACTAATCCTTCGGTCGATGTATCATACAGCGATGCGGCTACAGGTGCTAAACAAATCAAAATGTTGGGCTTGTCGGGTGCTTACGTGCAGATGCTGACCGAAAATATTCCCAATCTTCGTGGTATTTCCTCGCCTTACGGACTTGGTTTTATTCCCGGTCCCTGGATGGAAAGCATTCAGGTTTCCAAAGGAACTTCGTCGGTAATAAATGGTTATGAGGCTGTTACAGGTCAGATAAATGTGGAGTATAAAAAACCACAAACCAGCGAAATTGTAGCTGCAAATCTTTTTGCCAGCGATGCGGGTAGGGTAGAGGCAAATCTGAATGCGTCGGCAATTCTTTCGCCCGCACTTTCTACCGGAATTCTCGTTCATGCTTCGGATGAATTAATGTCAATCGACGAAAATGGCGATAATTTTATGGATATGCCAATGGTAAAGCAATATAACTTTATCAATCGTTGGTACTATAAAAAGGGTGGCTATATTTCACAGGCTTTTTTCCGGGCTTTGTCCGAAAATCGTATGGGTGGACAGCTCAACGGGCCTTATCACATTGGAATAGACAGTGAACGTTATGAATTTTTTCTGAAAAACGGCTATGTGTTCGATCAGCAAAAAGGTACGAGCGTAGGATTTATTGTAAGCGGTTCACTTCACAATCAGATGGCGCATTATGGCCCGAAAGTTTACGATGGTCGTCAGGATAATCTTTATGCAAATCTGATTTATCAGACTTCATTCACCGATATGCATAAACTGTCGACAGGTGTAAGTTTTAATTTCGATCGTTATAACGAAACGCTTACATTGAACAATGTTACCAATTTTCCCCGTCGCGAAGCTGTGCCGGGCGTTTTCGCAGAATACACTTTTAATCTGAACGATAAATTTATTGCTTTGGCAGGTTTACGGGCCGATTACAATTCGTATTTTGGCGCTTTTGTAACGCCGCGCCTTCATTTAAAATATAATGTGAGTGACCATTTGAATCTGCGTGCAAGTGCCGGAAAAGGTTATCGTTCGCCAAATGTATTGGCCGAAAACAACTTTCTGCTGGCCAGCAATCGTACAATGCATATTGCCAACGATTTGAAAATGGAAAATGCCTGGAATTATGGTCTGAGTGCGCAAACACTTTTCCCTGTTTTTGGAAAAGAGCTGACACTTACCGGCGAATGGTATTATACCAATTTTATCAATCAGGTGGTGGCCGATATGGACTCTGATCCACATGCAGTAACTTTTAGCAATCTGAACGGACGTTCGTATTCGTCGAGTGCGCAGATTGAAGCCAATATGGAAGTGCTGAAAGGACTTACAATGACATTGGCGCACCGTATTACGGATGTGAAAACTACTATTGGTGGCGAGTTGCGCGAAAAAGTGCTTACTGATCGCTCAAAAAGTCTGATCACAGCTTCGTATCAAACACCTTTGAAAAAATGGCAGTTCGATTTTACTGCTCAATTTAGTGGTGGTGGTCGTTTGCCCAATCCGGATGTGCAGAATCCGCTCTGGAAAAGCACTTACGATCCTTATACAATAATGAATGCTCAGATTACCAAATATTTCCGTACATGGTCGGTTTATCTTGGTTCCGAAAACCTGACTAGTTTTGTGCAGGAAAATCCGATTATTGATGTGGCTAATCCGGGAAGCGCTGATTTTGATGCTTCGATGGTTTGGGGGCCAATGCACGGACGCAAGATATATATTGGTTTTCGTTGGGCACTTGATAGAGATTAAGTCTTTAATTATTAATACTTTAAAAACAATTTTTTTTATGAAAACAAGAATTATTTTTATTGCCGTTTTATCATTATTATTTGTAAATGGCTTGATGGCTAAAAATCAGAAGGTACTTTTCAGTGTAGATATGGATTGTGAAAAATGCCAGAAGAAAATTGAGAAAAATATTGCTTTCGAAAAGGGAGTGAAAGCCATTGATGTGAAGCTTGACGAAAAAACAGTGGCAGTGACTTTCGATGATAGCAAAACTGATGTGGCTAAACTTCAGAAAGGTTTTAAAAAAATCGGATATGAAGCTGTTGAAGTGAAAGCAAAATGTTGTAGCGGCAAAGCCGATGCCGATTGTTGCAAATCGGGTGAAGCCAAAACAACCGAATGTTCGGACAAATGTAAAGAAGCTAAGTAAACTTATATCTGTGTTGAGCAGCCTGCAAATAAGGTATGCTTGTTCGACTTATAAAAAGTTCCTGAAAATTTTTCAGGAACTTTTTTTGAATTATACAAAACTTTATTAAATTTGCATTTGTTTTAAACGCTAACTTTAACAGATGAAATTATGTTCCGTACTGAAGTGAAAATTGAATCTTCGCATCAAAAAATTGGTTACGAAGATACCATTCTGAGTCTGGGGTCTTGTTTTTCCGAAAACATAGGAAATAAATTATCAGATGCTTATTTTCGCACTGATGTCAATCCTTTCGGGGTTTTGTTTAATCCTGTGTCCATTAAAAATAGTCTGAACGCCTTGATTAACGAAAAGACTCTTTCCGAAACTGATCTTTTTCAGCATGGATCATTGTGGAAGGCATTCAGTCATAGTAGTTTATTTGCAGGAACATCGAAGGATGAGGTGTTGAATAATATCAACGAAAGACTTGTGAGTTCATCGCAAAAGCTCAAAAAAACAAAAGTAATACTCATTACTTTTGGTACTGCCTGGGTGTACGAATACCTGAAAACTTCTGAGGTTGTGGCTAATTGCCATAAACTGCCTGCCAGCGAATTTGTCCGCAAGCGTCTTTGTGTGGACGATATTGTAAGCGATTATATTGCTCTTTTTCATAAGATTAGAACGCTTTTCCCGGATATTCATGTGATTATGACGGTAAGCCCTATTCGCCATTGGAAAGATGGAGCGCACGAGAATAATATCAGCAAATCTGTTTTATTGCTGGCCATTGAAAAACTGCAAAAACTATTTCCTTTTGTAAGTTATTTTCCCGCCTACGAAATTCAGATGGATGAATTGCGCGATTACAGATTTTACGCCAGCGATATGTGTCACCCTTCGCCCGAAGCTGTCGATTATATCTGGAAACGTTTTTGCGAAACTTATTTTACACACAAAACCAATCATTTACGCCTAAAACTCGAAAATCTGAATCAGCAATTAAATCATAAGCCTCTTTTTCCTGATACCATTGAGCATAGCTATTTTTTGTATCAGATTGAGAAACAGAAAACTGAACTGAAAAAGGAATATCCGTTTCTCGAGGATAGATTTTAAAAAACAAAAAATCAACAACCTTTATCATTTCTGATTCACAGGTTGTTGATTTTTTATTTTAAGACTTTTGCTGAATATTGTTTCTAAAACCAATATTGCATTTCCTGACAATATTCTTATTGGTAACTGTCTGTATTGTTTTAAGCCATTAGTTTTTTGTACCGGATTCGTTTCGGACCCTCGTCGCCGAGTCGGGCTTTTTTGTTTTCCTCGTATTCCGAATAAGAGCCTTCGAACACAAATACTTCCGAGTTTCCTTCGAATGCAATGATATGCGTACAAATACGGTCGAGGAACCAGCGGTCGTGCGAAATCACCACTGCGCAACCGGCAAAGGCTTCAAGACCTTCTTCGAGTGCACGAAGCGTATTTACGTCGATGTCGTTGGTTGGCTCATCGAGCAAGAGCACGTTGGCTTCGGATTTCAGTGTGAGTGCCAAATGCAGGCGGTTTCGCTCACCACCCGAGAGTACGCCGCAAAGTTTTTCCTGATCGCCACCCGCAAAGTTGAAACGCGAAAGATAAGCACGTGAATTAATTTCTTTGCCACCCACACGAATAAATTCGGTACCTCCCGAAATTACCTGATATACAGTTTTGTTGGGGTCGATATCAGCATGACTCTGATCTACATAACCAATCTTTACTGTTTCACCAACTTCAAAAGTGCCCTTGTCGGCTTTTTCCATTCCCATCATCATGCGGAAAAGAGTAGTTTTTCCCGCACCATTTGGCCCGATAATACCTACAATTCCATTAGGTGGAAGCATAAAGTTCAGATTTTCGAACAAAAGTTTTTCGCCGAAAGCTTTCGAAACGCCAATGGCTTCAACCACTTTGTTTCCAAGTCGTGGCCCATTCGGAATAAAAAGTTCGAGTTTTTCTTCTTTTTCCTTCTGGTCTTCGTTCATCAATTTGTCGTAAGCCTCCAAACGTGCTTTCCCTTTTGCGTGACGCGCTTTGGGAGCCATTCTTACCCACTCTAACTCTCGTTCAAGTGTTTTACGGCGTTTGCTGGCTTGCTTTTCTTCCATGGCCATGCGCGTGGTTTTTTGTTCAAGCCACGAAGAGTAATTTCCTTTCCATGGAATTCCTTCACCGCGATCAAGTTCCAGAATCCAGCCCGCCACATTGTCGAGGAAGTAGCGGTCGTGGGTAATGGCTATTACAGTTCCGGCATATTGTTGAAGGTGATGCTCGAGCCATTCTACCGATTCGGCATCGAGGTGGTTGGTGGGCTCATCGAGCAACAGAATGTCGGGCTGGCGAAGCAGCAAACGGCACAAAGCCACACGGCGACGTTCACCTCCTGATAGATTTTTTACCAGCGCTTCTTCGGGCGGACAGCGTAATGCATCCATTGCACGTTCCAGTTTATTGTCGATATTCCATGCATCCGCATGGTCGAGCAAGTCTTGTAATTCGCCCTGGCGCGCAATCAATTTGTCGAAATCGGCTTCCGGATCAGCAAATTTTTCGTTTATCTCATCAAATTCACGAAGCAAATCCATTACTTCCTGCACACCTTCCTGCACAATTTCTTTCACCGTTTTTTGTGGGTCAAGTTGTGGATCCTGCTCCAGATAACCTACCGAATATCCGGGTGAAAATACAACCTGTCCGTCGAATGATTTTTCGACTCCGGCAATAATTTTCAATAAGGTAGATTTACCTGAGCCATTTAAACCAATAATACCGATTTTGGCTCCGTAGAAAAACGACAGGTAAATGTTGTTCAATACTTTTTTTTGTGGAGGGAATGTTTTGCTTACATTCACCATCGAAAAAATGACTTTCTTATCGTCCGACATAAAAATTCTTTACTATATAATTGTTTTTATTTATTTCTGAAAAAATCGAATACAAAGATACAAAAGAACAAATGATTTAAAAAGTGTGTGTGGACGCCATTTTGTTTGATGAAAATATTGAAATTGAATATGTCGGCTGAAAATCAGATTTTTTTGCAAATAAATTCGGGCTTATTGTTTTGTAAATCATAAAGTTTTTGTATCTTTGCGCCTCTTATTTTTAAAGTCAACATAATGTCTAACCTACTAATTTATTAGTAATTAAAAAACAACTTTTCTGTAATGGAAGAAAACAAAAATTTGCAGGAGGAAGTAATTCCTACCGCAGAAGGAGCAGTAGTTGAAGAAGCTCAGGTAGCTGCTGAAGCTGTTGTAACCGAAGTAATTGAAGAGGCACCTTCAAAAAAAACTCAGGCACCCGTAGTAGCACCTGCTGCTGAAGATTTCGACTGGGATGCTTACGAAAAAGGCGATATTCTGTCGTCGCAGGAAAAAGAAAACCTGAAAAACATTTATGACAACACCCTCAACGCTATCAAAGACAAAGAAGTGGTTGAAGGTACTGTAATCTCGATCAACAAACGTGAAGTAGTTGTAAACGTAGGCTACAAATCGGACGGTATCGTTCCGATGAGCGAATTCCGCTACAATCCCGAACTTAAAGTAGGCGATAAAGTGGAAGTTTACATCGAAAGCCAGGAAGATAAAAAAGGACAGTTGCTCCTTTCACACAAACAAGCACGTGCTACCCGCTCATGGGATCGCGTAAACGCAGCACTCGAATCACAGGAAATTGTAAAAGGTTTCGTAAAATGCCGCACAAAAGGTGGTATGATTGTGGATGTATTCGGAATCGAAGCTTTCCTTCCGGGATCGCAAATCGACGTGAAACCTATCCGCGATTACGATGTGTTCGTGAACAAAACTATGGAGTTCAAAGTGATCAAAATCAATCACGAATTCAAAAACGTGGTTGTTTCGCACAAAGCGCTTATCGAAGCTGAACTCGAAAATCAGAAAAAAGAAATCATTGGTAAACTGCAAAAAGGTCAGGTACTCGAAGGTACTGTTAAAAACATCACTTCTTACGGTGTGTTCATCGACCTTGGCGGCGTAGATGGTCTTATCCATATCACCGACCTCTCATGGGGACGTGTTTCACACCCTGAAGAAATCGTTACACTCGATCAGAAACTCAATGTGGTTATCCTTGATTTCGACGACGAGAAAAAACGTATTGCTCTCGGCTTGAAACAATTGAGCGCACACCCATGGGATGCTCTCAGTGCCGAACTTAAAGTAGGCGACAAAGTGACTGGAAAAGTAGTGGTTATGGCTGACTATGGTGCATTTGTTGAAATTGCTCCTGGTGTTGAAGGTCTGATCCACGTATCGGAAATGAGCTGGTCACAACATCTTCGTTCTGCTCAGGACTTCCTGAAAGTAGGCGACGAAGTTGAAACTACAATTCTGACACTCGATCGTGATGAACGCAAAATGTCACTCGGTATCAAACAACTCAAATCAGATCCATGGGAAGATGTGGAGACTCGTTACGCTGTAGGTAGCAAACATGCAGCTAAGGTTCGTAACTTCACTAACTTTGGTGTATTTGTTGAAATCGAAGAAGGCGTTGATGGCTTGATTCACATTTCGGACCTTTCATGGACTAAAAAAGTAAAACACCCATCAGAATTTACTCAGATTGGTGCCGAAATTGAAGTTCAGGTACTCGAAATCGACAAAGCTAACCGTCGTTTGAGCTTAGGCCACAAACAACTCGAAGAAAACCCATGGGATGTACTCGAAACAATGTTTACTGTGGACAGCATTCACGAAGGTGTGATTGTGGAAATGATGGACAAAGGCGCTGTAATTTCATTGCCTTATGGCGTTGAAGGTTTTGCAACTCCAAAACATTTGACCAAAGAAGACGGTACTCAGGCTCAGGTTGACGAAAAACTCAGCTTTAAAGTAATTGAGTTCAACAAGGATGCTAAACGTATCATTGTATCGCACAGCCGTATTCACGAAGATGTAAAACGTGGCGAAAAAGCTGAAGCCGGTGCTCCGGTAGATGCTCCTGCTAAAAAGGCTCCTGCCAAAAAAGCTAAAAAGGAAGAAGTAGCTGCTACTACTACAATTGAAAAAACCACTCTTGGTGATATTCAGTCGCTTGCCGACCTGAAAGATCAGATGGTTGAAGCTGCTGCTAAATCGGCTGCGAAAGCTGCTAAGAAAGCAAAAGCTGATGCTCCTGCTGCTGAAGAAGCTGCTCCTGAAGCATAATTGGTTATTCAATTATAACTCCAAAAAAGGGAGTGATTCATTACGAATCACTCCCTTTTCAATATCTGAAACATCTATTATTTACTTCCGTTCGATTTTGAAGCCGAATACAACTGATAGTATTTTCCGCGCTGTTCAATCAATTGTTCATGCGTTCCTTCTTCTACAATTGTTCCTTTGTCGAGTACACAAATTTTGTCGGCCCATTGCACAGAACTTAGTCGGTGGCTTATAATAATGGTTGTTTTTCCACGGCTGAATTCTCTTAGTTTTGCCAGAATTTCTTGCTCCGATGTGGCGTCCAATGCACTCGATGGTTCGTCGAAGAGCAGGAGAGGAGCGTCACGATAAATAGCGCGTGCAATGGCTATCTTTTGCCACTGACCCACACTCAACTCTTCGCCTCCTTTAAACAAATTTCCAAGCATGGTTTTGTATCCCTGCGATAAACCTGATAAAACTTCAGCTACTCCGGCTGTTTCTGCTGCTTTTCTGGCTTTGTTTTCATCAAATTCTCTTGAAAAATCACCCAGATATAAATTTTCAATTGCCGGAATATTATATAAAGCAAAATCCTGGAAAACAGCACTTATATTTCTGCAAATGTTTTCCTGCCCAATGTCAATTGCATTCTTATTATCGTAAAGTATTTGTCCTGACACCGCTTCGTAAAAGCCACACAAAAGTTTAATCAGTGTTGTTTTTCCCGAGCCGTTTGCTCCAACCAGAGCTACCGTTTTCCCTGCCGGAATTTCAAGATTAATATTATGTAAAGCTTCACGTCGGCTGTTTTCATAACTAAAATTCAGATTTCGAATGCTTATTCCTTTTGTGAGGCTGAATTCCTGTATCGGTTCGGCTCGTTTTTCTGTCAGGGTACTGTTGAGAAATTCGGAAAAGTCCTGAAGGAAAATATTGTCTTCGGCAATTTGTGTAAATGCTTTGAAAAACTCACTTAATACTGTGTAGCCTCGCTGAAAGGCGAAGAAAAACATAACAAGTGTACCTATGCTTATTTTTCCGTTTATATTCAGAAAAGCCACTACGCCCAGAGATATAAAAATAAGCATTACTGCAAAAATCTGCGACGCAATGCCAACGCGCATTTCCGAACGACGGAGTTTAATTCTTTCATCGAAAAGCCTGTTCTGTACCTTTCGGAAACGATTCAGAAAATAATGCATAAAGCTGAATAATTTCAATTCCTTTGCAAAAGGAATGCCGGTCAGGATGCGGTTGTAATAGTACATTTCACGCTCCCGCTGACTTTGGTCTTTTTTTAAACGATAATTCTTTTGTGAAAAATATATCCTGCTGATCATTCCGGGAAGAACAGCGGCAATAAGTATGAATATGAGATACCAGCGAATAAAAACAAATAATAATAGTAAGATTACAGCCGACGAAACAGACTTAATGGCGTTTAGTACGGCATTTACAATTTTCAGAGGGCGATACGAGGCTTCCTGAACTGCACGATGAATTTTGTCCTGATGCTCAGGGTTTTCGTAGTGCGAAAGGGCTAATGTGCTGTGGCGTTGTTGTAGTTTTTGATAAATATTTTTTGAAACCGATTGTGAAATTTTTTCAGAATAAAATGTCTTGAGCTCACTTATAATCGCCGTGACAATAAATGAAACAGCTGTAGCGCTTAATAGCAGCCAAATGTTGGCAGAATAGTTTTGTTTTGTCAGTACATCAATCAGAAATTTAATAAGAACGAGTGTGACAAATGGCAGAATTCCCTGTAATACAGAAATGATGGCATTCAGCCAGAATAGTTTTTCCGAATGCTGTATAACCATAGGGAAATTTGTTCTGAGCGACGAAACGCTTATAAATGCTTTTGATAGTAAATGATGCATTCTGTTGTAAATGAGCCCACTTTTTGGAAGATTCTGATAAATGAACTTTGAAATGTGATGTCTATTATCATCAAACGACCGTTGTTTAGCATCTCGCTCAAAAACTCTGACGATTCCAAGCAAGCTATCAGATGTAAAAGGCTTGTCAGCTTTTCTGCAATTGTCACCTTTAGTAAGTATCGAAAGTTCGCCCCGGCGAAAGTCTGATTTTATAATTCGGTGGCAAATTAATTTATTGTCCTGTCTGAAAACAACTATATCGCCTCGTTTGCATTTGTCTGCTTCGCATTTTTCAACAATGGCTTTGTCGCCCGGACGAAGCGTGGGATACATGCTCATACCTTTGGTGCGGTAGTTCAGCGAGTGATTTTTACTGAGCAATTCCACTGCCACGTCGTACATATTTTCATTCAGTTCCTGATTATTCATGGGCTTTAATAAATTCAATGACTGAAGCATTTGGTACAAATCCTAAATCGTAAATATCCACAGCAGCTGCAAGTCGTGCAAAGAAGCCAATTCGCTCTGCCACAAAGCTGCGATCGTAATTGTTCTGGATGCAAAAGGCCATTGTTCGCGAAGCTGCAAGTGCGCCTTTTAGTTTCTGAATTTTGTTTTCGGGCGAGTGGTGAATAAGATATATAGCATTCAGAGGCGCTTTTTTGGGTATGTCTTTGTAATACATGGGCGTATTGTAAACAAAGAATTTGTTCTCAAGTTCACGAATAATCAAACGGTCGTCGTTTATAATAGTGCTTCCGGCTTCAGCCCAGATTCGCGACATTGTGCTTTTTCCTACACCCGAAAAACCCGAAAACATTCTGCCGCGTTGACCATCGAAAGCACATGATGCATGCATCATTACTGAGTTGGTTTTTATCGTCATGTAGTGCATTATTATGGGCCCCATTGGGTAACGAAGCGGATTATAATCACTTTTTTTCGAAGAATATATTGTCCAGTTTCTGAAATCTTTATCCAGAATTGCTATTTGTTGAATAGTGTTTCTTTGTTGCTGATTGTAAATCACAAATCCCAAACCCTCATTGTGGCGATAAATATCGTAGAATTTTTGCTGTTCGTTCTCAGCTTCGAAAACCGGTTTTTTTCCCGCAAAAATATCAGCAGGGATGCCTGCTTTGCAGTTTACTACAAAGTCAGTTGTTTGCTTGTCGTCGGTGAGAAAGAGTTCGTAGCCGGGTTCAGGCGTAAATTCAGTGTCGGTTTTTATCTGAATAATAAAATCGGCAATGTTCAGAAAAATAGCGTGGTTAGAGTCGTTTTGGTCCATTGTGTATAAACTTAAAGCATTGTTTCCAAATGTCTTATGAATGCACTTACATCGGCTGAGGCAATTTCATGACTTACTTCAAATTCAGCAGTTATCAAGTCGGTAAGCGATTCCTCGCTATCCACTTTATCCATATTTTCCCAAATAAGTTTGGCTGTTTCGTTTAGCGTGAACATTTCATTCATTTTGGCAATATTACCTGTGAGGGGAACAAGGATAAGTTCTTTGTCCACTTCGCGACTAACAAAACGACTTTTTAATTTCGATAGATTTTCGGTATTCATACACAGTGTCCGGGTTTTTTTATTTGTTATGAAATACAAATATACAATTTTTTTACAAACATTCTCCCCGACTTATGCGTTTCAAACAAGTATTATAAACTCAGGAAAATGAATGTGATAAAACAATTTAATATTAAATCGGTTAGTTTTCGTAACAGAATAGGAATGGCGCCTATGTGTCAGTATTCTGCTCATAATGGTCTCGTTGCCGATTGGCATTTACAGCATTACGCTTCACGCGCTGTGGGTGGTGTGGGATTGGTGATTGTGGAAGCGGCAGCCGTCGTCCCCGAAGGACGAATAACGCCTTACGATCTCGGGTTGTGGAGTGATGAACATATTCCCTCTTTGACAAAACTGGCGTCGCTTATTAAGGAAGCTGGCGCAGTGGCTGCGATTCAACTTGCGCATGCAGGACGAAAAGCCTCGCATGACAAACCATCGAATGGCGGAAAGTTTCTTTCAATTGAAAATGGCGGTTGGCAAACTGTAGCTCCTTCGCCGATTGCATTCGAAAAATCCGAAGAAACACCTATTCAGTTAGATGCTGTTGGAATCAGCTCGGTTGTAAGTGCTTTTCGCGATGCAGCCATAAGAGTGCGCAAAGCGGGTTTTCAGGTGGCCGAAATTCATGCGGCTCACGGATATTTGCTGCATCAGTTTCTTTCGCCACTGAGTAATAAACGAAAAGACGAATATGGTGGCAGTTACGAAAATCGTATTCGCCTCCTGCTCGAAGTGGTAGCGGCTGTGAAGTCGGTTTGGCCCGATGAACTTCCGCTTTTTGTGCGTTTGTCGGCTACCGACTGGACGGTTGGTGGCTGGACCGAAGATGAGACTGTACGTTTGGCATCGATACTGAAAGAAAGGGGTGTGGATTTGATTGATTGTTCGTCGGGAGGAAATGTGGCGGATGCAAAAATACCTGTCGGGCCCGGATATCAGCTGGCTTTTGCCGAAAGTGTGAGGAGTTCAGGTGTTATGACTTCGGCTGTGGGACTTATTACCCGCAGAGATCAAATTGAATATGTATTGCAAAACGGAAAAGCCGACATTGTGCTTCTCGGGCGCGAACTGTTGCGAAATCCGTATTTTGTGATGAGTGAATTTCCTGAACAGGAATGGCCTGAGCAGTATTTAAGAAGTAAGCAGTAAGCAGAGCGGGATAGGAAAGCTTAGTTTATGAACTCGCTACGGTCTTTTATTTCGTCGCAAAGTTGCCGTACAAACCAGTATTTGTCATAATCGTTGCGTTTTTTCTCTCCGTTCCAGAAAATCAGATCAATATCGGCCGGAACTTCAGCACGGAGATTGGTGAAAGCCGAACGACCCATTTGATTTTCAATGGTTTTGAATGTTTTTACAACCGATTTTGCAGATTCGTCGGTAATGATTTTTATCGCCTGATTTGCAAAGTCGGTTTTGTATTTTTTACCTACGGGTTTGGTCGTGAGTATCGAACTTTCGTCGATTATTTCAAAATAATCAGAAAGTTTTTCTCTGATTTTGCGGATGTTTTCCTCGCCATTCAGATTAGCTCCTAACATAACTACAGCGGTATTCATAAAAAGCGATATGTAAGTGTTTTGTGTTTACAAATATAAACAACAAAGCCGGAGAGTTGTTCTCCGGCTTTGTGAAAAATTATTTTTTAGTATCTGTAATCTTTCAATTGTTCCTGTAATCGTTTTCTGGCTAAGAAAATGCGACTTTTTACAGTTCCTATTGGCAGATTCATTGTTTGTGCAATTTCCTCGTATTTGAATCCCTGAATATGCATCGAGAAAGGAATGCGATATTCGTCGGCAAAACCATCGATGGTGTTGGTAATTTCGCCAATGGCGTATGAACCTTCAGGACTATCGAAACCTGAGTTTTGTGGCAGATTCAGATGATGCAAATCTTCTGTTTTGTCGATTACAGTCTGATTTCTTACAATTTTGCGATAGTTATTAATGAAGATGTTCTTCATTATTGTCAGTACCCAGCCTTTGAAATTGACATTGTCAGTAAATTTTTCCTGATTGTCCAATACCTTTAGAGTAGTGTCCTGCAACAAATCTTCTGCTTCATCGCGATTTAATGTCAGCGAAAATGCAAAATTGCGCATGTTGTTCTGTAACGCTACCAGTTCGTTTTCAATGTGTACGTTTTTCATACTTCTAGTGTTTTACGTGTGAATAATAACAACCGGTGTGTGAAGTCGGCTATTTTTGCTTTCTAAAAACGTTTTTTCTTTTGAAAAAAACAGTGAAATGGAAACAAGTTATTGATTGTCAGTTGGCTATACTGAAGAATTCAAATAAAAAGAGCTCTTTTGAAAATAGTTTGTTTTATATTTTCACTACAAATATAGATGATATTTTTTATAATTGTGTATATTTGAAGAAAAATATTTGACAGATGAAGAAAATTTATAGTATTTTTATAATTGTACTTCTTACAATTAATTATTGTTCACCTTTGCTGGCTGAAGCCTTAATTTATAAGATTAATTTAAAAAAAGAGATAAACAGCACCACCTGGCTGTATATTCAAAGGGGTTTTGCCGAGGCTGAAGAAAAAAATGCAGATGCCGTACTTATACATATGAATACATACGGAGGAGAAGTGTTGTATGCTGATTCCATTCGTACGCGGTTGCTAAACAGCGATATACCGGTTTATGTATTTGTGGACAATAATGCAGCATCGGCCGGTGCGCTGATAGCTATTGCCTGCGATAAAATTTTTATGCGTCCCGGAGCAAGTATAGGGGCTGCTACTGTAGTGAATCAAACCGGCGAACAAATGCCCGATAAATACCAGTCGTACATGCGGGCAACCATGCGTGCAACAGCCGAAGCGCACGGTGCCGACACCATCGTTGAAGGAGGTAAAACCATTATAAAATGGAAACGCGATCCGTTGATAGCCGAAGCGATGGTTGACGACCGAACCGTAATTCCCGGTGTGATTGATTCCGGAAAAACGCTGACATTTACTGCTCAGGAAGCTGTGAAGTATAATTATTGCGAAGGTATAGCCAATAATGTAACTGAAGTTGTGGAAAAACATCTGAAAATTGAATCGTATGAAATTGAGGAGTTTAAACCAACAACATGGGATAATATTAAAGGGTTTCTTACCAGCTCAATTTTACAGGGAATCTTAATTATGCTTATAGTTGGAGGTATTTATTTTGAGTTACAAACTCCCGGAATTGGTTTCCCGCTTGGAGTGGCTATTACGGCGGCAGTGCTTTATTTCGCACCATTGTATATTGACGGACTGGCTGCCAATTGGGAGATTATTGTCTTTGTAATTGGGCTGGTGCTGATTGCGCTTGAACTTTTTGTGATTCCCGGTTTTGGAATTGCAGGGATTTCAGGGATTACGCTTGTGGTGATTGGCCTGGTGCTTAGTTTGTTGAATAATGTGAACTTCGATTTTGAACCTGTGGAAACCGGTGAAGTGGGTAAAGCGCTTTTGACAGTGACGGGCGGAATTGGTTTTGGGTTTGGACTGGTGTTGTATCTGAGTAGCCGCATTGGTGCAAAAGGAATTTTCCGAAACGTTGCTTTGCAGGCTACTATGGAGAAGAGTGAAGGGTATATGGGTGTGGAAATGATCGGATTACAAATGGTTGGTAAAAGTGGCATTGCTTCTACAGTGTTGCGTCCTTCAGGAAAAGTGCGTATCGATGGCGTTGTTTACGATGCTGTTTCAGAGGAAGGTTTTATCGAAAAGGGTCAGGCTGTGAAAGTGCTTCGTTACGAAACAGGACAGGTTTATGTGGAGAAACTAAACTGATATTTATAGCTGATTATTTGTGTTTTGAAATATTGAAGTGCAGATTGTGTTATTGAAATGCCAATAAATGTACAATCTGCACTTTTTTTTGTTTTAAAATTATTTAAATTGACCTGCTAAAATCTTGCTCCAATTCTAAAGTCAAAATAATGTAAACGAATACGCTCCGGTTCATTGAATTGCGGGTACGAAGTATAGCTGTATTCAATTTTAGCAAAGTATTTTAAACGTGTATTGGTATTGAGATTTACGCCTAAATCGAACTGTGTTTGGTGGCCAAAAAGCGAACCTTCGGTTCCGTCTATACGCATATTGTTGAGCAATAGCCCGTAGCCCACAAACGGAACTACTTTTGGATGGCGCGAAAGTTCGTGACGCACAGTCCAGCCATAATTCAGCATGTTGATTTGTTTGGAAGCGCCATCGTCGGGAAGCAGAACAGTATAGCCCATAGGTACGGTGATAAACGACTTGGCTTTTTTTCCTTTGAAACCGCTAAGCTGCCAGGCATAATCGAACAATGCTCCGTAGCCATGAGTAGCATTATTCACAAAATTTGATTGCCCGAAAAGGTTACGATAGCCGAATTCAAAACTGTACTGCTTGGGAACTTTCACAAAAAGACTGTCCTGAGCATTTATATTGAATGTGATAAAAAGTGTAAGAATCAGAATGAATACTTTTTGCTTCATAAATGTGAAAAAACGTAGTGGATGAATTTTGAGAATAGAAAATAATCAAAGCTCTAAACAACTGAAATGCGATTTGGTTTGTTCCTGTCCTGAATTAATTCAATTTTTTCAGAACTTCCGAAGCTATATGCGTCGCCTGTTTTACCCTGTCGGAAATGCCAATTCCGTCGCGGATGCTACCTGCCAGAATCAAGCCGGGATATTGTCGCTGAATGTGGCGAATGGTTTCAAATCTTTGCGCCGATTTTATGTCGTATTGTGCAATGGCATGCCGATAGCGGTGGATTTTCAGTAAATCGGGCTCTGTGTCAACATTCATTGTGATTTTCAGTTCGTCCAACACAATTTGTTTGATTTCCTCATCGGATTTATAGAACATTTCAGGCTTTTTAATGCCTCCCATAAATACCGAAAGCAACGCACCGCCCTCAGGACAACGTTTTTTGAAAATGGTCGAAGGAAACAAAACACCCAAAATCTGACGTTTTTCCTTTGTGGGAATTAACCCTCCAAATGCATCGAGCTTTATGCCATTCCAGTTTTTGTAACCTGCTGCCACCTGCACTACCGAAGCGTAAGTGGTATTAGTGAGATGATGCATTTGTGCCGGAGGGACAAAGGGCAGGAGTGAAGCAAGCACATAACCACCCACAGTACTCACAACCTGTTGTGCTGAAAAATTATATTCTTCAGTATCACGAATAAAGCTCACTTTAAATCCAACCGGAAGAGTTTCTAACTTTACATTTTCGCATGAAGTGAGTATGTTTTCGTTTCCGATTTTCACTGTAAGCGCATCAATCAGTTTTTGCAAACCGCCTTCAGCCGAAAAAACATCCTTAGTGACTTTGGGAGTTGGATTCTTAATGTACTCGCGATGTTTGGCAATGGAGCCGCGAATAAAACCTCCGTAATTTTGCTCCAGTGCATAAAGTTTTGGCAATGCGTGGCGTGTAATAAGTTGTGCCGGATCGCCGGCATACACGCCCGAGACAAAAGGATCGACCGCGTAATCGAGAATGCTTTTTCCTAAACGACGGTTTACAAGTTCAGCCACAGTTTCATCAGGATGACCTCCTTTGGGGCGGAAAGCTTCACCCAACACTTTCAGCTTATCTTTCAGACTGAAAAGAGGCGTGGTGACAGCTCCTAAATCGTGTCCTCCGGGCAGCGCTTCCCATTTCATGTTTTTCCAGATATAACGTTTTTTGGCAGCCGGATTTGCCACCTCGTAGCTGCAATCATTTTTCAACTCTTCGAACAAATCAGCCAATTCTTCTGAACTCAATACGCCGGTCGAAGGTCCTGTCTCGTAAGTAAAACCGTTTTCTATATTTGTTTGAATAACTCCACCCGGACGATCGTTTTTTTCAATCAGAAGAATATTTTTTCCGGCTTTTTTCAGATAATAAGCCAGAGTCAGACCTGTAAGTCCGGCTCCGATAATAATAATTCGATTTTCTGTATTTTGCATAATTATTTCTGAATAAAACCTTTGAACATTTTCACTAAAGTAGCATCGCTTGCCGGAATTTCAACGCGACATATTTTTTTAATTTTCAATTTGTTTTTTGCATAAGGAATGAGCTCCGTATCGAGGTCGAAGCGTGTTTCCAGATTTTCGTTCACAAAGCTGAGCGGAACGACTATCAATTCCTCAATCTCCTTGCTGTGCAGCTCGTTCAGCAAATCAATGGTGTAAGGGCGTGTCCATTCAATTGGGCCAATTTTCGACTGATATCCAAGTCCGTAAGGCAAATTCAATGCTCCGGCTATAAGCTTTGCCGACTTTTCCATTTTTTGCGCATAAGTGTCACCACGTTTGATAAACGATTGCGGAATGGCATGCGAACTAAACAATATATACGGGTTGCTGTAGTTTTGCTGTCTGATTTTCTCAGAAATAAGTTGCGTCCAGTAGGCAATAAACAGCGGATGATCGTAATAATCTTCGATAAATCGGAATTGAATATCGTGAAATTTGGCTTTCAGCTGATCTAAACTTGCCTGCACGCTGCCTGTGGTGGAATAACTTGCCTGCGGATACATCGACATGATTTCGAAATATCGTATACCTTGTGCGTAAA
>JAVEXN010000035.1:0-13841 GCA_034004015.1 Paludibacter sp. | reverse complement strand
TACCAGACAAAAGTCTATTTGACCAAGATGAATTCTGCGTTCAAGCAGAATTATTTTCGTAACTCATTAAAATGCAAACAGTTGTGTTTTCTAAATAATCTTTTATAAAAACTTTCGTACGGCAGTGGATCGAGATATTGTTTTCGGTGGATACTTTTGTATTTTGGAGGGAATAATAATCCACTAATTCCAGCTCTTTCCCTTTTTTGCGGGCCACATAAATAATATTGTCTCCTTCCTGAGTGATAAGTATTTGTCCCGTATGTGCGATATATTTAATATTGCTGATACTGTTCAGGCTGCTGAGGGTGGGTTCCTGAATCCGGTTGATTTCACCTGTGTTTGGATTAAACCAAAACAGCCCCACCCTGTTGATGGAAACAAACATTTCGTTGTCGGGCGTTTCGCAAATACGGGTGATATAGGCAGGTACATTGAGCCTGTTTCTGAGCGACTCGAAACTGTAATTCTGAATTGGTAAGCGATTGAAGTCCTGTCGGTAAAGTCCTTCGCCTATTGATCCTACCCAGAGATTTCCGCGACGATCTTTTATTATCTCATGAAAAAGTCCCGACGATGACTGGTCGAAAAGCTGTTTTCCATTTTCCACAGTTACACTTCCATTGGCTTCTTTGGTGAGCACCGAAAGACCATTGAATGTGACAATCCAGATTTTTCCCTCGTTGTCGTCCTGAGTGATACTGTAGGCTATTTCGCTGATGCTTCCCTGCGATTTTGGCGAGAGCTGAAGCGGTTGAGCGCTGAACTTATTTTGTGTGTTGTTGAGTTTATAGACGCCATCTCCCCAGGTGAAAATCCAGAACATACCATCTTTATCTTCGAAAAAGCGAAACGGATTATTGCTTTTGCCGATTTTTGGGAGTGCGGTAATGCGGCTTCGGTCGGCCCCGAGATAATAAAGTCCGTTTTTCCACATCGATATCCAAATGCGACCTTTGCTATCCTCGTAAATATGATTTACATTATTGTCGGGAATTCTGAGTGCCGGTTTGCTGTCGGAGGAATATTGAATGGTGGTTTCCTTTTCAGGATTATATCTGAGTACGCCATAGTTCGAGGTGCCAATCCATATCTCACCTTTGCTATCGATGCAAATACTGTTGATTCACTCTCTTTCTACCAAAGGGTGTTTGAAAGTGCTGATTGAGAATGTTTTTTTATCCACTATTACAATGCCCTCGAGCGTACCAACCCACAATTGATGCCGTCCATCGCCGGTAATGCACTGTATTTCATTGTTGGGTAGTTTACCAGGAGTAAGAGCGCTCGAGCGGAAAATCTTAATTTCATATCCATCGAAGCGGCAAAGTCCATCCTTTGTACCAAACCACATATATCCCTCCGCATCGTTGTACATACGCACTACAGAGTTTGATGGCAGCTTGTCGTTTAGCTCAAAGGGTTGAAAGTGATAATTTGTAACAGCCGAAAAGGAGTGCCGTGCAAAGAAGGACAATAAAAGTATGATTACAAAAAAGTGCAGTTTTTTCATGGGATTATTTTTTCATGATGCGTTTGCGCAACACAACTGATTTCAAACAACAAATATAAGGCCTTTCAGGAGATACTGCAAGACCGGAATGCTGAAAATTGACAAAACATTCATTATTCATTGTTTTGATAATTAGTACTTTGACTAAGTATTTTAAATTAGTGTTTTTTTGGAGATACTAAGCTTTAAATATTAGCAAAATAATGGAATATAAACGGCTAATCATGATAGATATCAAATGAAAATACCTATCAGAAACCGATGGATTTCAATTGTAGTCCGGCTTTTTCATCGAGTCCAAACATCAGGTTCATGTTTTGTACAGCCTGTCCTGACGCACCTTTCAGCAAATTGTCTATCATCGATACAATAAGTAGTTTGTTTCCATGCTTTTCAAGATAAACAATGGCTTTATTGGTATTTACCACCTGTTTCATGTCCGGATTTTTATCCACCACAAAAGTAAAGGCTGCATGGCTGTAATAGTTTTTAAAAATTTCGCGGGCTTCGTCAATGCTCAAATCGGTATTGAGATAAGTAGTAGCATAAATTCCGCGGGCAAAATTTCCACGTACGGGAATGAAATTAATGTCCTTGTCGAAACCGGCCTGTAGCTGACGCATCGACTGTCCGATTTCCTGTAAATGCTGATGTCCGAAAGCTTTGTAAATCGATATATTGTTGTTTCGCCAGCTGAAATGCGAAGTTGACGAAGGTTTTACGCCGGCTCCTGTCGATCCGGTAATGGCATTTACATGTACTTCGTCGGTAATTTTTCCAGCAGCAGCCAGTGGTAAAAGAGCCAGTTGAATAGCTGTGGCAAAGCAACCGGGGTTTGCAATCCGTTGAGCTTTGCTTATTTCGTTGCGGTTCATTTCGGGCAAACCGTACACAAAGTCATGGTCGTCGCGTTTCTGACGGTAATCGGTCGACAAATCAACAATTTTAAGGTTTGCAGGAACGTTGTTTTCGTCCATAAACTTTTTGCTATCGCCATGCGCCGAGCAAAGAAAAAGCACATCTGCCTTTTCAAAAGGAAGTTCGGAGGTGAAAATCAAATCGGTCTCACCTACAAGTCCGCTGTGCACATCGACAACAGGGTTTCCTGCATTGCTGCTGCTGTTTACGAATACAATTTCTACGTTCGGATGATTTACCAGAATGCGGAGCAATTCTCCGGCAGTGTATCCTGCGCCACCAATGACGCCTGCTTTAATTTTTGTCATATTATTTGATGTTTTATTCCAAAATAAATAATTGTTGTCCAGATAACTAAAATAATCCACGAAATGCTGTAATAGCTGAATTTTCTGTTTTTATGTCTGATAAAATACATTAGCAACATATTGATAAATACGCCTCCGGCCATTTCACAAAAGTGCAGATGTTTTTCTGAAATGCGTGTTTTACCTTTTTTTGCAGCATATTTATCGTATATAAAAAATGTGGCACTTATTGCGCTGATTATAAAAAGATAAGCTAATATTATTTGCTTAGTCATTATTATTTTTCAGTTCTTTCCTTTTGTTTTCGGGCAAAAAGTTATCGCCTGTTACCACACTTTTACCTGATTTTAATTCAAGTTGTTTTCGTGCGTCGCCGGCAATTTTCCCACCTGCACGAGCTGCTTTTTTGTTTTCGTCGAAACCCTGAGTGTCAGTATTCACAGCAATTTCTTTGGTGGAAGCTTCGCCCAACATCGAGAAAATCAGTTCAAGATCGGTCATATGGTCGCGCAGATTCTGACTTTTAAGCCCTTTTACTTCTTTGTACTCTTTGGGAGTAAGCCCGAATGCGGCTTTCGATATCTCGGCAGTCAGTATCGCATATTCCATTTTTTCTTTAATTCCTCTTTTGCTCCATTCCTCAGTCAGCTCCTCGCGTATGGCAATGCTTCGCATACGTTTTTCAATCCAGTCATCGGGATAGCCTTTGAGTTTATAAAGTTCGCGTGTGCGCTGCGTGGCCAATTCCGGATTCTCAATTTCAGCCAAGCGTTCAGCACCTACTTTAGCCAACCATAGTTTAAAAGGTTCTGCTTTTGGCGAAGGAATCGACTGAATAATGCGAAGTAAGCTTTCTGAATTCGCACAATTCATTTTTTGCTTACCTCCCGGAGTGTCAATCCAAAGGGTGGGTACAAATTGTACCCACCCTTTGGCGAGTTCCGGATCGCGCTTACGCATTTTTTTTATATACTGCTTTGGATCAGTACTATCAGTCAATACTTCAATGACGTCCTGCACTGAAAAATACCATTTTTCTTCCGCTTCGTTCCAAGCCGAACGAATTTGTTTGCTTTCAAAAAGTTTAATCTGACTCATAATTCAAAGTATTTTAAGGTAAAAAACAACTCTAATCTTCGAGCAAATCCGGGCGCAAAAGTCGTGTTCGGTCCACTGCCTGTTGGTGATTCCATTCGTCAACTTTGGCCTGGTGGCCCGAAAGCAAAATATCGGGAACGCGCCACCCTTTATATTCTGCCGGACGCGTGTAAACGGGAGGCGCCAGCAGATTATCCTGAAACGAATCCGACAGCGCCGATTGTTCGTCGCCAATAGCGCCGGGAATAAGTCTGACAATAGCATCGGTCATGATGGCAGCCGGAAGTTCGCCGCCTGTGAGTACAAAATCGCCAATGGTTATTTCTTTGGTAATGAGATGCTCGCGTATGCGATGGTCGATGCCTTTGTAATGCCCGCAAAGGATAATCAGATTTTCGTGCATCGACATGCGATTGGCCATTTTCTGATTAAATTGTTCTCCATCGGGCGAAGTGTAAATTACCTCGTCGTAGTTTCGTTCACTTTTCAGTTTTGTAATAATGCTGTCGATAGGTTCAATTTGCAGCACCATTCCGGCACTGAATCCAAAGGCGTAATCGTCCACACGGCGATGTTTGTTTGTGCTGTATTCGCGCAGGTTATGCACATAAAGTTCTACGAGACCTTTTTCGCGGGCACGTTTCACAATAGAATGGTTCAGTGGACTATCGAGTAATTCGGGAACGGCGGAGATAATGTCGATGCGCATCTTTTTATATTTACAATTTAATCATTTACTAATCGGCTTGCCGCTTGGCTCGCCAAGAATTTACCATTTTACAGGAAAAACCGCATAATTGTAAATTGTTTGCAAAGATACGAAAAATCAGACTAACTTTTAGTTGGTTTTTTACATTAGAATGCCACAAAACATGACAAATCAGAGATTTGCAGCCAGCCATTTGCGCAGTACTTCAGGCGATTTTCCGGCACGGCGACAATAATCTTCGAACTGAGCCTGATCAATTTTGCCAATGTTGAAGTATTTCGATTTTGGATGATCGAAAACCAATCCCGATACTGAAGCATTGGGATACATGGCGCCATTTTCGGTAAGCGAAATGCCCAACGAACTGAAATCGATGAGTTCATTCATAGTAAAAATAACCGATTGATCGGGTAACGAAGGATACCCCACAGCCGGACGAATGCCCTGATAATGAGTTTTGAAAAATTCATTTACATTCAGTTCTTCGTTGGGCGCATATCCCCATATTTCTGTGCGAATTTTGTAGTGAAGCCATTCGGCAGTAGCTTCGGCAAGACGATCGGCCAGCGTTTTTATCAAAATAGAATGATACATGTCGTCGTCCTTTTCGTAGGTTTCGGCCAGTGCTTCAGCACCAACCACAGTATTTGCAAACACGCCCACATAATCGTCGGCAGGTTTCAGAAAATCGGCCAGCGCGTAACAAAAACCATCGCTTGCAGGTATTTGCTGCCGTAATGTAGGAATGGTGATTTTTTTATTTTCAAACGCTACCACAATGTCTTCATCTTCGGAATGCGCCGGAAAAATTCCCACCATTGCATTTAGCGTTACAATCTTCTCGTCGAGAAAGCGGCGAAGCATTTCCTGTGCATCTTTGTAAAGTTTCAGGGCTTCTTCGGCTTTCGCCCGTTCGTTTTCCGGAAACTTCTGCAACCAGCCCACGCGGCACGAGCCGCAGTCGCAAACCGTTTGAATATCATCGTATTTCCCATTCAGTCGCCAGGCCATAAAAAAGAATGTCCAGTGAATGAAAGGAACAATTTCGCGTAAATCTATATCGTTAAATCGGGTTATGCCCGGTTGTTTTGGTGTCATAAAAGGAGTGTTTTTTAGTTTGTCAGATAATTTTCAGCCGTGCTGCATATTACAGTATTAACAGACTGATAGCCATTACGGCCATTCCTGCCACAAATCCTGAAATTGAATAATGGTGTTCGCCATATTTTTCGGCACCGGGCAAAAGTTCATCTACCGAAATAAACACCATAATTCCCGCTACCGAAGCCATTAACAAGCCCAATGTAAACGGCGACAGGAAAGGCATGAGTATAAAATAACCCACAAGTCCCCCAATTGGTTCAGCCATGCCCGAAGTAAACGAGAGCCAAAATGCTTTTGATCGGCTTCCCGTGGCATAATAAATGGGCACCGACACCGCAATTCCCTCGGGAATATTATGAATGGCAATGGCCACAGCAATGGGAATGGCAATCTCGGGCGAAATCATGGCCGATGCAAAAGTGGCCATTCCTTCGGGAAAGTTGTGGATGCCGATAGCAAGTGCCATCATAATGCCCATTCGCTTGAGTTGCTTTTCTTTGTGTCCGCCCATTTCTTCAACCGAACGCATCTCGTGCGGATTTTCGGCATTAGGAATAAGCATATCAATCATAAATATCAGGGCAATTCCGGCAAAAAAAGCGAGAACCACCGTTAATTCCGGCAATCGCGCATTTCCCTGCTCCAGCAAATGCAGTGCCTCGGGAAATATCTCGGTAAACGATACGTAAATCATTACACCTGCCGAAAAGCCAAGTGCTGTGGATAAAAATTTGGTATTTGTTTTTTTTGCAAAAAATGCAATTGCACTTCCAATTCCGGTACTTAAACCTGCAAAAAGTGTTAGTCCCAGCGCAAATAATATATTTGATGTCTCCATAAATTTGAAATTACATTCACCTTAACGATGGTTTTGAATGCAAAATTAATGGAAAAAGTTGTATATTTGGCGAATAAAAATTTAATTTATTGCATATCAGTATGAAATTCAGCAGTATTGTAATTGTCTTTTTTATGTTTATGGTTGTGGCTTGTAGTAAGCCTGCCACGCAGTGTTGCGACAATCATTCTCAGAATCAAATCCCAATGGAGCTGAATGCGTTCGATACAATACATTTACAGGCTCCTGATACACTTGGAGGAGTGGTTTTGCTATCGGCCATGCAAAACCGTAAATCCGACAGGCAGTTTTCGGCAGAAAACCTTTCGCTCAAACATTTGTCCGAAATTCTTTGGGCTGCCAACGGACAAAACCGCGGGAATGGTAAGCGTACGGTTCCATCGGCATTAGCGCTTTATCCCATTCAGACATACGCAGTGCTGGCTAATGGGATATATTTGTACAACGTAGAAAAACATTTGCTCGAACCTGTGAAGGAATGAGATTTTCGGGATTTGGCAGGACAGCAGGATTTTGTAAAAACAGCACCCCTCAGTCTGGTATTTATTGCCGACTATAAAGCTTACGATGGCGACCGGAAGGTTGACGCTGAAAAGCGTTTATGGCTTGCATCGCTCGATGCAGGTCATAGCACTCAAAATGTGTATCTGTACTGCGCTTCCGAAAGTCTGAAATGTGTGGTGCGCGCCGGTGCAAAGGAAAAGGAATTGCTCCAAACAATTGGGTTGAATGATAAATATCAGTTTATAGTAGCCCAAACAGTAGGTTATTAGACTTTGCGAAGGCAAAAAAAATGTTGAAAAACTCAATAATTTCTCACAATATCTTTGCCAAAAAGAAAAACAATCGTATCTTTGCACCGCTTTTGAAAAAAGGCAGCTATGATTGTCTCATGGTGTAATGGTAGCACTGCAGTTTTTGGTTCTGCCTGTCAAAGTTCGAATCTTTGTGAGACAACCAATTCAAAAATAGTTGGTTTTAAAATTTAAAGTCAACTATTTTTTTCTCTTATCTTTTTGCATGAGGAAAATAAATTGATTATTTTTGCCTCATATTATTGAAAACACTGACTTATGGTGTAATGGTAGCACTGCAGTTTCTGGATCTGCCTGTCTAGGTTCGAGTCCTGGTAAGTCAACTACGAGCGTCAACAATCATTTTATTGGTTGTTGACGCTTATTTTTTACAATTATTCTCGTGATTATCAAGTTAAATTTATATTTTTGCTGAGGGATTTTATTCAGTCTGATCAGGTTTAATTTCAGAATACTGCAATATGAAAAAACGTATTAATAGTTTTAAGTACGCCGGGCGGGGAATCAGGGAGGTGATTTTGGGTGAAATAAATATGCGAATTCATATTTTTCTCGCTTTTATGGTTGTTGTTTGCGGACTCATTTTCAATATATCAGTCTTCGAGTGGCTTGTGTGTGTGCTTTGCTTTGCAGTGGTTATGACTGCCGAAATGCTGAATACTGCTATAGAAACTGTTGTCGATCTGGTGTCGCCCGATAAACATGAACTTGCCCGAAAGGCCAAAGATGTGGCAGCCGGCGCAGTGCTACTTAGTGCTTTTTTTGCAGCAATTGCCGGGTTGTTGATCTTTATTCCTAAGTTTTTAGCCTTACTTTAATAAATAGAAACTATGAAAAATCCATTTGTCGAATTGTTGAACCTCTTTTATCCAAATCTTTGCATTATATGCAACGAGCCGCTCAATAAGTCGGAAAATCAGATTTGTATTTCCTGTATTCAGCAAATTCCGCGCACACATTATCATATCCAGAGCGATAATCCCGTTGAAAAACGCTTCTGGGGAAAAGTCAATATATTTCGGGCTACATCATTTTATTTCTTTCATAAAGGTTCACCTTTTCAGAAACTTATACACGAACTTAAATATAAGAACAACAAAGAAGTAGGGGAGGTGATGGGGCGACTTGCAGCCATAGAGTTAATGGAGTCAGCTGATTTTACAACTGTTGATTTTGTAATTCCCATTCCATTGCATCCTAAAAAATACGCGCTCAGAGGTTATAATCAAAGTGAATGTATTGCTAACGGTATTTCTGCTGTTCTAAAAAAGCCTGTGGATACATCCTCGCTTGTCAGAGTAATGGAAAATACAACTCAAACAAAAAAATCTGTATATGAAAGATACACAAATACGTCCGGGATTTTTGAGTATAAACAGGGCTGCATTCCTGATAATTCGCATCTGCTTTTGGTAGACGATGTGCTTACCACGGGTTCTACGCTTGAAGCAGCTGTAGAAGCTCTTTCTGCTATACCAGGTGTTCGCGTCAGTGTTTTTACACTTGCAGTGGCTTGATTTTGGTGCTCAAATGCAAAAAAATGTAAACATGCAACTTTTGGAACTAAACGCATGTAGTATTTTTTTTAATTCATGCCCGTAGTTTTATTTAATTTGTATTTTTGCACACCAACAAACTTTCTTTATTCAGAAAGATGTCTCATATGTATTCAAGGGTAAGTATTGTAATTGTATTCTGTGTTTTCATTTTTGCCGGATGTTCGTTTTTTCCCGGTGAAATCAAAACTGCCGAGCGTTTAATGGAAACTGCTCCCGATTCGGCATTGCAAATTCTCCGAAACGTAAACTACGACAAATCTCTCTCCGCTGCCGAACGTGCCAACTACGGACTTCTGCTTTTCGAAGCCCTCGACAAAACATACCAACCACTCAAACCGGACTCTGTTCTTAATTTCTCTATCGATTACTACAAACGTAAAAGAAACTCCGAAAAACTAGCCAAAGGGTATTTTTATAAAGGGAGGTCGTATAAGTATGTTTATCAATATGAAAATGCAAGTAAATTTTATATGCTTGCATTGGATAATTTGAAAGGGACTAATGATTATAATTTACTAGCTAAGATTTATTCTGATTTGGGTGATATTTGTACAGCTCAGAATGATTTTGAACAAGCTAGAGATAAATACTTACAATCAGTCAGTTTTTTTGAAAGAGCAGGCAAGTTCAATGAAGCTTTGTATGATAGAATTGATATTGGAAATACATATAGAAGTCAACGTGAATTCAGAAAGACACATGGAATTTTCCTTGACATCTTGAATACTGCTAAAGATTCCGTATTAATCGGTATTACTTTACAAGAAATTGGAGTAAATTACTTTTGGGTTGAGAAGTATGATTCCTCAATTATTTTTTTAAAGAGAAGTGTAAAATATCCTTATCGTGATTATTATCAATCGATAAAATTTCTAAGACTTTCTGATTCATATTTTGAAATTGGAAAATTGGATTCAGCTCTACTTTACGCAAAAAAATCACTTACATATCCTGCGAATTTTTACACAAAGCGTGAGTGTTACAGAGTACTAGCAAATACTGCGTATCTAAACGGGAATTACAAGGAGATGGCTGGTTATATGACATATTATCAAGCAATGTCTGATTCTGTAAGGATAATCGATACTCAAACAAAATCAACAATAATTGAAGATATTCATGTTGCGAAAGAAAAGGTGAGTAAAGCTAAAAGGTGGTTGTGGACTAGTTTGAGTATATTACCAGTGTTTTTACTTGTTGGAGTGCTGATTTACATTCGTTTGCAGAGTCGCAGAAGGGGGGCTGAAGTTGAATTAGAACAAAAGTCTGAAAAGCTTGTTGTTTTTGAACAGAAACTTCATGAGAATCAAGAGCAACTCAGAAGTAATTTAATTTTCAAGATAGATGAATTAAAGAGGCGTGAATTTAATAAAATTAAACGACCTACTTTGTTTGAAAGACAAGAGATTGAAAGGAGAGTATTTCTTGAATGTCTTTATTTTGATGATACTTCTTCTTTTGATACATTAATGAATCTTACATTCAATAATATTGTGGATAAGCTAAATAAAGCTCACCCGGAATTATCGAGAAATGAATTGATGTATTGCTGCTTAATTTTGCTTGAGTTGTCAAATCAGGAAATTCTTTTAATACTCCAACTTCAACTAAATTCAATTTATAAAATAAAGCAGCGGATTGCACAAAAGTTTAATCTTTTTAGTACTACGGAAATTGTCCCCTATCTGCAAAAACTTTGGCTTAATTAATGAAATCGCCTTGCTTTATTATACAATTTGCGATCTTGTCTTAATTTGTTTTTTTTGTAGCTTGTAATATTTTGTAAATCTGTGTTTTGTAAATGCGTCATGTCTTAAAAGTATGTGTTTATTATTTTGTAATCTTAATGACTAAAGACTAATTTAGCGTGAGGTAAATCACAAAATTTAAATTTTAAAATCAAAGGTATGAAAACGCAGAAATTTACTTTCCTGATTTTTATTATGCTTACATCTTGTTTCGCAACTTCACAATTTGTTTACGCTGATGATGTTCCTCTTAAGCGAGATGCAAATATTGGTAACGATGCTGTTAATAATACTAGCCATCGTACTCGTATTTACATTCCTCTCACAGCATCCTTCGAATCCGGTGAACTTGGATTATTCTTCGAAAGCACTGTTGGAATGTGTAATGTGTCTATCGAAGATGAAAATGGCAATGTACAAATGTCAGAAACTATTGACACCGATAATGGGTCTGAATTCTGGTTCGATTTGAGCGGTTTAAGTTCAGGACTACATTATGTAAAAATCAGCTACGGCTCTATGGATCTCGTTGGAGAATTCTATGTAGAGTAGAAATTGTGTTTCTAAATTTTCTTGATATGTGATAGAAACAAAAAAAGGTACAGACGAGTGATAGCGTCTGTACCTTATTTTTTTATGGAAATATGTGTTTTTAATATGCGTGATGATCGTTGTTTACATCGTCAATGTCTGTACGTTTTTTCTCCAACGAGCGCCATGCATAGAAAATGTATGCCAACACAAACGGAATAAGAATGGAAACGTATGACATTGCAGTGAGTGTAAACTGGCTTGAAGACGAATTAAATATCGTAAGGGAGCTTTGCAGATCGCTTGACGAAGGATAGTAGGCTGTGTTGTTGTAGCCTGCTATCAGTAACAATGAGCATACAGTAAGTACAGTTCCTGCACCGCTGAGCCAAATCCCTTTTCTGAAACTCTTCGATATCATTGTAGCAATAATGCCTGTCAGCACCATTATTACGCCCAACAGGAATACAATTGCTATTATGGGCATTTCAATCAGATTGTGGAAGTATTTGAATTGTTCAAGGCTTACTTCTCCTGTGTTGGCATTTACCGCAAATCCTTTGCCCACAAGTATCCAGATTACAAAAGTGAGGAAGAACACCACAAATGGAATCGCATTGTAGTACAAATATTTGTGAGATCTTTCTTCCAACGTTTTGTCGTTCAGTCGGTTGATAAGAAACAATAAGGCATTTGTGCGTGCTAAAAATAGCACTGTAAGTCCTAAAGCCCAGTTGCGGGGCTCAAGTAAGGCTTCGAGTCCGTGCCAGTTATTTCCCCACTGACTGATCACAGGAGCCAGCTGTTGTGTGATATTTCCTTTGTTTACACTGAAATCCGATCCGGTAAAGAACGTGGCAATGGCAGCTCCCAACAGGAATGTTCCCAAAACTCCGTTTATCCACAGAAATGTGCGGTATGTGGTTTTACCATACGTGTTTCCGGGTTTCGATTGAAATTCGAATGAAACAGCCTGAATTATAAAACAGAAAAGTATGATCATCCAAACCCAGTATGCACCGCCAAAACTTGTAGAGTAGAAAAGAGGAAACGAAGCAAAGAATGCACCACCAAACGTTACAAGAGTTGTAAAGGTGAATTCCCATTTGCGACCGAGCACATTTACTAAAAGTCGCTTTTCATCTTCTGTTTTCGACAGACTGAAGAGCATTGATTGACCGCCCTGAATAAAAAGCAAAAATGCCAAAAGTCCACCCAGCAATGATATAATAAACCACCAATAGTGCTGTAAAATTGAATATGTTGTCATAATTTTATTCTTTTATTGTGTAATAATTTCTTGTATGAATTCGATTCAATGTAGATTGATTAGTGTTGCTCTGTTTCAGGTCCTTTTTTAATCTGTTTAGCCATTATTCTTACCTCAGCAATAAGCAGTGCTGTGAAAAGTGCGGCAAACAGAAAAACTGTGATTTTTACCGATTCCACCGAGATGCCCGATATTGCAGCTTGTAATGGGAGCACATCCTGTATAGCCCAGGGCTGACGACCCATTTCTGCAACTATCCAACCCACCTGACTGGCCACATAGCCCAGCGGAATTGTAAATAATGCTGCGTAAGATAGCCAGTTTGCATTTTGCATTTTCCGGCGGTATAACATGAATACCAAAAGCGCAAAAAGTGCGAGGAAATACATTCCTAAAGTAACCATTATATGAAAAGCATAAAATACAATTGGTATGTTCGGAATAATATCTTCTGGTTTGTCGAGATATCCGTAGCCAAAATGCGGATAATTCTCGCGTAGTACTGCTTTGTGAACTAATGCGTTGGCAGTATCTTTCTCCGACATGGCTTTTTTATACTCGTTAAGGGCTGTTTGTGCTTTTTTGCCTTTTTCTTTTCGCTCCTCAAACGAAAGAGCTGTTCCTTCGGGCGTTTCGTAGCCACCCTCAATAATATCTTTTACACCGGGAACAAAGGCGTTAAAATCTCTGTATCCTAAAAATGAAAGTAAGCCCGGAACAGGAACTTTTACCGATACGATATAAGGGTCGATACTGTCATTGTATGTTTTTTCCGGATTTAATACAGCTATGGCAAGCAGATCGGCGTTTGTTTTTCCTTCATAGAGGCCTTCCATCGCAGCGAGTTTCATTGGTTGACGCTGTGCAACGTGATAAGCTGAGCCATCGCCTGTCCAGATAATTAAAACAGATGATATGAGCCCGAAAATAGCTCCAACCCATAAACTTTTAATTGCAAAATCAACTTCACGTTTTTTTATCAAAAACCAACCACTGACTCCAACTACAAACAAAGCTCCAACCACCCAGCTTGAAACTATGGTGTGCAGAAACTTGTTTATAGCAATAGGTGAAAGGACAACGGCCCAAAAATCAACCATTTCGTTTCGAACAGTATCGGGGTTGAACTCCATACCTACCGGATACTGCATCCATGCATTGGCTATCAGAATCCAGAGTGCCGAAAGCGTGGCTCCAAGGGCAGTGAGCCATGTGGCAGCAAGGTGGAATCTTTTACTTACTTTATTCCAGCCAAAAAACATAATGGAGATAAAGGTAGCTTCCATAAAAAATGCCAAAATACCTTCGATTGCCAGTGGTGCTCCGAAAATATCGCCTACAAACCAACTGTAGTTTGACCAGTTTGTTCCAAACTGAAATTCCATAATAATGCCTGTGGCCACCCCAAT
>JAVEXN010000072.1:0-3296 GCA_034004015.1 Paludibacter sp. | reverse complement strand
ACGTACTCGACTGTATGGGTTGCGACAACTGTGCTGAAGTTTGTCCGGGTAACAAAAACGGCAAAGCACTCAAAATGGTGCCTATCGAAACACAATACGAAGAACAAAACAACTGGGATTTCTGCGTAGATATCGTAAAAACCAAACAACATTTGGTTGACGTAAAAGCCAACGTGAAAAACTCGCAACTTGCAACTCCACTCTTTGAGTTCTCGGGTGCATGTTCGGGTTGTGGCGAAACTCCTTATGTAAAACTTGTGTCACAACTTTTCGGAGAGCGTCAAATAGTAGCCAATGCCACAGGTTGTTCGTCAATCTACTCGGCTTCGGCTCCTTCAACTCCTTACACCACTAACGACGAAGGTCGCGGACCGGCATGGGCTAACTCATTGTTCGAAGACAATGCTGAATTTGGTTTGGGTATGTTGTTTGCCAACGAGCAGTTACGCGATCGCATCGAACGCTTAATGAAATCGGCCATCGAAGAAAAATGCTGCTCGGAAGAACTGCTCGGACTCTTTGGCGAATGGATTGAAAACAAAGAAAATGGCGACGTAACACTCGAACTTTCACGCAAAATAAAACCGCTTGTTGCTGAAGCAAAATGTAACTATTGCAAAGAAATCAACGGTTTGAGCCAATACCTTGTAAAACAATCGCAATGGATTATTGGTGGCGATGGTTGGGCTTACGACATTGGTTTCGGTGGTTTGGATCATGTGATCGCTTCCGGTAAAAACGTAAACATTCTGGTACTCGATACCGAGGTTTATTCAAACACCGGTGGTCAGTCGTCGAAATCGACTCCTGTAGGTGCTGTAGCCAAATTTGCTGCTTCGGGTAAAAAAATCCGCAAGAAAGATTTGGGTATGATTGCCGCCACTTATGGTTATGTGTATGTAGCACAGGTTGCTCTCGGAGCAAACCAGGCTCAGGCACTCAAAGCTATTCGTGAAGCCGAAGCTTACGATGGACCTTCTATCGTAATTGCTTACTCACCTTGTATCAGTCACGGTTTGGTTGCCGGTATGGGTAAGGCGAACGGTGAACAACAGGAAAATGCTGTTAAATCAGGTTACTGGCACTTGTATCGCTACAATCCAACTCTCGAAGCCGAAGGCAAAAACCCAATGCAACTCGATTCAAAAGAGCCACAGTGGGATATGTTCCAGGGCTTCCTGAAGAGTGAGATCCGATATACTTCATTGTCGAAACAATTCCCCAAAGAAGCAGAAGAACTGTTTACTGTGGCCGAAGAAAATGCGAAATGGCGTTATAACTGGTACAAACGTATGGCTGCTCAGGTATACGAGCCAGCTGCTGAAAATTAATTTTTCGGAAACTATATAATTATCTCCCGACAAATGAAATTTTGTCGGGAGATTTTTTTATTTCACAAAATCAGCCATTATTCTATTTTTATGCAATTTTTCATCAAAAGTACTTTACATACTTTTCTGTATATTTACAAAAAGAATTATCTTTGTGCAAAAATTACACAATATGGAGTTTAGTTTCATTCAGATTACCAGTGCCTTTATGGTACTATTTGCTATTATTGACATTCTGGGTTCAATTCCTATCATTATGAATATCAAAAAGAAAGCAAAAGTGATTCATCCATTCAGGGCCAGTGGTATTGCTTTGTTGATATTACTCCTTTTTCTGTTTACAGGCGAAGGAATTCTGAAATTATTCAATGTGGATATCCAGTCGTTTGCAGTGGCTGGTGCGTTGGTAATATTTATTTTTGCCATTGAAATGATTCTGGATGTGGAAATCTTTAGAAACAATGGTCCCGAAGGTGGTTCGTCGATAGTGCCGCTTGCTTTTCCGCTGATTGCCGGACCAGGTTCCTTTACCACATTGCTGTCGTTACGCGCTGAATATGCCATCGAAAACATTATTGTAGCACTCGTTCTTAATCTCGTATTTGTATATATTGTCATTCGTTCAACAGCCCGCATCGAAAAACTGATTGGTGAAGGTGGCATTTATATTCTCCGGAAGTTCTTCGGAATTATTCTTTTAGCCATTTCGGTAAAACTTTTTACCACTAATATTGGCTCATTGCTTTAGTCCAAAAATTATCCACACACACTACAAACCACAATAAACCATTGCTTTGTTGTGGTTTGTGTTTTTAAAATACATTTATGCAAAAAGTAAAAATATCCATCAGTGGCGTTGCTGCCGAGCTTGTACTGGGCAATTATATGCCTACCGACCCCAACATAATGAATAACTGGGAAGAATTTTATCACTACAACGACCTGATACACAAATCGCTTTTATTAGCCGACTATGTAAGTGAAATAAAAATCGGTGTGGAAAACACAGAAATATTTGCTGGAAAAATTCCGGTTGAAGCCTTTAGTGCTGAGAAAAGCTTTGTTCCCGCCATGGTCGAACGGGCGCTTTACCTGCGTACCGAATGTGTAGAGAAAGCGGTTTTCGAATGCGAATTTGAAACCGAAGAATTCGACAAACAAAAGCTGAAATTTTTTACACAGGATTACGATCATTTGTTTAAGGTAGGTACTTCATTTATCACCGAAATGACCTACGATAGCAATAAAACAGAGCTGAACTGGGTTAAAGCAGAACCAGTGGGCAATATTTGTTTACTATGCCGGTTCGAAAATGGATATCTGATTCCGGTGTACGACGCCATCCGCAAAGTCGAAGCCTCAAAAACAAACTAATCTATACAAAGACACTTTTTAAACACGGAGACACAAAGACGCGGTATCTATTTGTCTCCGTGTTTTTTTCATCTTCCCATCATCACATAATTACATCATCTCATCAACACAACTTGTCCGCCGTGGCGGATCATCACATTATCACATCACCACATCATCTTATCGTCTCCCCGTTTTCCACCGTGTCTTTGTGTCTCCGTGTTTGAATTATACAAAAAAAACAATGATTATCAGGTATTCAAATTGCTGAATATCTGATATTTATTTTTCACAGAAAAATTATTTTCTTTTTTTTCAAAAAAATATCGTGGGCGATAGAACAAATTTGTATCATTTCTGTTCTATTTAGTACAAAAAAGAACTAAACGTATCATCTATAAATAATCAATCATTAAAATGAAAAGAAATCTGGTAATAATCTTTCTTACATTTTTATCATTTTCGCTTTTTGCGCAAAAAGGAACTAATAGCGACCTAAAGGTCAATTTCTGCCATTCATAGTATAATTTTATCTTTGTACGTTAATTCAAAACAAGCAAAAGTGGTGACAAGCATTTTACATACAAAATTAGACAAGCATATTCGTTTTAG
>JAVEXN010000004.1:0-210550 GCA_034004015.1 Paludibacter sp. | reverse complement strand
CGTATGAAACTGAAAATTGTTTCCATTGCTTTTTCACTTGAAGTAAAAAAGCCATTTATCTCCGAAAGTATTATTGTATCTTTGTGTCGCAGCATATTATTTTGGTTTTGTTTGGCGACATAAAGTTGCTGAAATTCAGCGACTTTACCAAAATTCTATGCTGCTATTTTTATATAAATCAGCAAGTTATTATACTTGCGAAAGTTGAGTAATTAAGTGTTACAGCACAGGTTCCCAATGGATATTACTCTGCTGCCGAAGGCAAAACCGAGGCGGCATTAAAATCGCAGTTAGCTATAATTATTTCAGCTAATTACAACGATAACGGCTATGATGGTTTGTATAACATTTATAAAACCAGTGATAATTTACCAAATGGTAAAGTTTGGGATATGTATTCAATAAAAGCCGATGGTACTGCCAATTATTATTACTCGCATGGAAGTGCTACTTGCGGTAGCTACAAAAAAGAAGGCGATTGCTATAACCGTGAACATACCTTTTGCGATTCGTGGTTGGGGAATGCTACTCCACAACGTTCGGATGCACACCATCTTATACCTACCGATGGTTATGTGAATAATCGTAGAAGTAGTTTCCCACACGGCAAAGTAAAAACTGCTTCGTGGACATCGAGTAATGGAAGTAAATTAGGAACATCCGACCCAGCAACAGGTTATTCAGGGACTGTTTTTGAGCCAATAGACGAATTTAAAGGCGATTTTGCTCGTATGTACTTTTACGTTGCTACCCGATACGAATCGAAAATTGGTGGTTGGGCGAATAATGGTTCAGCAAATCAAATTTTAGCGGGTAATTCGTATCCGGCCTATAAATCGTGGTTTTACACGTTAATGCTGGCTTGGAACAGTTTAGATCCTGTAAGTACGAAAGAAATTAACCGTAACAATATCATTTATCGTTTTCAAAATAATCGCAACCCTTTTATTGACTATCCTGAGTTGGCTGAACATATATGGGGAAACAAAGTTGGTCAGCCATGGAACGTTCAGGGAGGCGATTTCCCATATATTTCGGCACCTGTATATGGTCAGGAAATTGATTTTGGAAAAGTGGCTTATGGCAATAACCGCTCAACTACACTGCATGTGAAAGCAAGCAATCTGACAGGCAATCTGACCCTTTCGCTGACCGGCACAAATGCGTCTGACTTTACTGTTTCAACGCAAACTATCGAAAAAACGCAGGCCGAAAGCGGATTTGATGTAACTGTGACTTACAATGCGGTTTCGGTAGGAGCAAAAGCCGCTGTGCTGAATATCGCAGGTGGCGGAGTAACTTCGGTAAGCGTACCACTCAAAGCACTTTCGTCGGACGAATTTATGGCGCTTCCGGCAAGCAATGTGAGCCACAGTGGATTTACCGCAAACTGGACTGTTTCGGCGACGGCTCAAAACTATTCGCTGAATGTATTTACACTCGAAAGCGATGGCTCGACTCAACCTGCTGTGTTGCTCGAAGAAAGTTTCGATAATGGAATGCCTGCTTTGTGGGATGCGGGTGGATTTACCGAAGTAAAAGATGGAAGTGTTCGTATGGCTTCGGGAGGTTCAAACGGTAGCATTAGCACGCCTCCCATGGATCTGAGTACTTCAGGCATGGTGCTTACGGTAAAGGCTAAACGCTACGGAACCGATTCGAATGCCGACATTACAGTAAGCATTGACAATGGCGAAGTGACCAAATGGACCACAGAAGCCAGCAGCAAGGAATTCAGCATTACACTGGATGAATTCAGCGATGCATCGGTGATTACATTCTCGGCAGCTTCGGGTCGCCGCGTGTTTATTGAAAGTGTAAAACTTGAGATTCCGGCTGAAGTGTATCGTCCCGTTTCGGTGGCAGGATTCCCTGTGGAAACAGGAAATATCCTCACCTACCCTGTAAACGGACTGTTGGAAAATACACTTTATTATTACAGCGTAACAGCTTTAGGCAACGACGCAAAAGAATCGGAAAGAATTGCTGTGGAAACCCAAAGCGCCAACGCAGTGGATAAAACAGAGAAAAACAACACTTTGTGGATTCGCACACAGAGCGGAGTGCAATTGAAAAACATGAGCGACAACTACCAGATTACAGTAACCGACCTGTTGGGTAAAAAAGTATTTACGCAATCGTCGTCATCTCCCGAACTTCATATTTCACTGCCACAAAAAGGCCTGTATCTGCTCAGAATTCAGCACAATCAGCAATCGGAAACGATAAAGATTTTGTATTAAAACCCCTAATCCCCTCCCGATAAATCGGGATAAATTGCGGGGACTGTGACATTGTGCAAATAGTTACATTCCACAAACTAATTCCCCCCTTTAGGGGATTTAGTTCGTGGAATTTTTTTGTTTAAAACCAATCAGTTACCTGATCACTTTTATTCTTTCTTTTTGTCCGTTGTGCTCAATGCTGATAATGTACATTCCTTTCGCGGGTAAATGGAATTCCGCATGCTCCTGCTGCATAACTTTATGAGCCACACAAACACCGGTAACAGCATAAATACTGATTGTTTCAGCACCACTCAGGCCACGAATGTAAAGTCTATCATTTTGCAGACTGTATTTTATATTTGAATCAGTTGCCCGTTTTAATGCAGTGGAAAAAAGCGTCGTCACATCCAGAGTTTCAGAATAATCAGAAGCCACTTCATTTTGCACGCCACGCACACGGTAAAAATACTGAGTGTTATCTTCCAAACCTCCAACTTCGTAAAATGCCGACTGAAGCGCCTTATTGCGAAGCACAAATACGCTGTCGAACTTTCCGTATTCCACCAGCACATCGTCGATGGCCAAATTGCCTGATGTCTTTTTGTAGGTAATGCGGAACGAACGATAATTCTGACCGGCTGTGAAGTTATACACAGGGCTTGTTTTCGAAGTATTCACAGACACCACACTATCTATTCGGCTCCAAACAGTGCCATTTAAAGCATGCACTAAAAAATACGAACCTGTGGCACCAGAAGGAAACTTGTACATATACGATAGTTTTGTAACAGGAGCCGGATATTCGGGTGTTTGCAACCATTCGTCGGTGTTTTTAAGCGACACTGAAGGAGGATTTGCACCTGAACTTGTAGCAGTGGTATAATTACCACTCGCCGTGCCTGTCCAACCTTCGTGAAGCGGTTTTCCCGTGCTTCCCACAGCATTGAACTCTTCGGTCACGCTTGTTTTGCCGCTGCCACTTAGTTTAAACACATCCAGTAAATAATAATTGGAATAAAGATTTTCCTCCCAACTGGCTGTAAATCCGTTGTTTGTAATGTCATAAGCCTCCATTATCAACGGAATTTCAGGATCGGCAGTGTGAATTTGTACAGTATTTTGAGCTTTTACATTGCCCGTCGGGCGAATAGCTTCCACGCTGTAAGTATAAGTTGACGATGGTTTCAATCCTTCCACATGATAACCGGCCACAGGCCCGAGCGTTTTCTGTTCGAAAATCTGTGGCTCACCACTAATCAAATTCATTTGATGCGTTCCTGCAAAATCCACCGCATCCAAAGCAAATACATTCCATTCTCCGGCCCGGAACACAGAGTTCGGATGTGTAACCGACGACTTTCGCTGCAACGAAAGGTCGAGCCCCCAATATACATCTGCACCTGCATTGGCTTCGCCCACCATATCGATAGTCACGCCGGCGCGCACAAGTTCAATGGCATCGTTGCCATTCACCTGTAGCAGCGTATCGGTAAGCAGCGCAGCTTTTGTGGTCAGTCCGTTAAGCGTGGCACTTTTATGTGCAATCAGGTAGGTCGATTTGTCGGGCAACTGACCACTCAAACGCAGTGTGGAACCAAACGAGCCCGCTCCATTCGACTGTTTACGGAGGTAATATTTCGATAAATCAAGCGTACGACCTGTTCCGTTATACAGTGCTATGGCTTTGTTCCAGCTGCTTCCTTCCACATAAGCCGAAATAATAAGGTCGCCGGCCTGTTTATCGCCTTCGTAAATTTCTACATTGTAACCCGTTGCTGCGGGATCGGAAATCCATTGCAACTGTGCACCGGCTGAAGTTACATCGGTTGGTTCGAGCGCCAGAAATTCCTCCGAAGCAAATGCTTTCAGCGGGATTTGTATCGTTTGGGTAAGTCCGCCTCCCGAAATAAGTAAAGTATCGCGCAGATAACCCGACGTTTGCGGTGTAAATGTAATTGCAGCATTTGTTCCTGAAATAACTTCGGATAAAGTGTAATTTGTTTTGGTAAGCGAAAATCCCGGCACATTATTTTTAAATGAAAGCACAATGTCTGAAGTGATATTTACACCCTTCAGAGCAAGTTGCTGCGTGCGGCTTCCTGTCTGCAAAATCACGCCAAAATCCAGACTTTCGCCTCTGCGTGGGTGCAGCAGAAAAGCTTCTGTTTCGTCGGGGAATGGAAAAACTTTGGTGGTATCGGCTCCCCAGATATATTCAGCAAGATCAGGATAGTCGATAAACGGGTTACGATTGCCCTGAATGTTGTAAACAGCTTCGATACGCGCCAGTTCCTTTGCGCTCACCGGATCCTGTCGGTGCCATTTCAGCAATAAATCCTTTGCCCAGGGCGTCCACACAGGATAAGTATTGTTTCGCATCATGGGCGAATTCCACAAATTGGCAAAGCTTTGATAAATGGTGGCAATGTAAAAGTACGAGCGCGCAAAATCACCTTTAAATTCGTCGGAAGGCTCGAAACAACTTTCGGTATAAATGTTTCCGAATCCGTTTTTCCCGATTTTTGTCACGGTATTATCGAAGGTTGGAGTACCTGCTACCTCGCCGAGTGGCAGATTATTCTTAAGCGAATTGGTGGCTCCATCGGCAGGATAAAGGTGAAAAAGGTCTTTGTACGCGTTGTTTTCGTGTGCGCCCCACCAGCTTTTAGGCAACGAGTGTTCAATGTGCATGCCGCTTACCGACCCAAAACCGTTGAACCGTCGCACCACAGGCGAATACATGTCAATTATAGTAGTATCGGCATTACGGTCGGTACTGAAAAAGCCTTCCCATGTAAAGCCCGGCCCCGAGCCATAATTCAACACCTTCAAGGGCGCCGAAATTTCGGAAAGCGTGGTTTTAAGTTCCGCTTTTGTTTTATTTTTGGCCAAATAGTAATAACCCGAAGGAATACCTGCAAATAGTCCGGACGAAATGAAAAGACCAATTGCAGCAATGACAGCTATGTGACGAAAGATTTTCATTTTAATCAGTTTTTGAGGCATAATTTCCCTGTAAAGCAATTATTGCCATTGTGATAGTGCTTAAAAGGCAAATATAAGGTTTTTGGCTGTTAAACCGATCATAATAAGATATTCAAAATCCGGGTAAGAACTTTGCAAGTCAACAAAAGCTTTTTTGTGAAATTAAATACGTAATTTTGTGCTGATAAAAACTAAAACTCAGCTTAAAAAGACATGAACTGGATTATTCTCGTTGTGGCAGGACTTTTCGAAACTGCCTTTGCACTTTGTCTGGGAAAAGCCAAAGAAGCCACAGGCGCAGCCGTTTACTGGTGGTACGCAGGCTTTGTGGTGGCATTGCTCATAAGCATGATATTGCTTGTAAAAGCCACACAAACGCTGCCCATTGGCACAGCTTATGCTGTTTGGACGGGCATAGGAGCGGTAGGTACTGTAGTGGCAGGCATTTTTCTGTTTCGCGAACCTGTTACTTTCTGGCGCATGTTTTTTCTTTTTACGCTTATTGGTTCCATAGTGGGACTGAAAGCTGTAAGTAATTAAAATATTCAATGAAAACAATTACAACAACAATGTTCACACTGGCAATGATAATAATGCCATTGAATGCTACAAAACCTGTTTATCAGGACAATAGTCAGCCCATTGAGAAAAGGGTGGAAGATGCTTTGCAGCGAATGACGCTCGAAGAAAAAGTGAAACTCTGCACCGCACAGTCGAAATTTTCGTCGCACGGCGTTCCGCGCCTGGGCATTCCCGAGATATGGATGAGCGACGGACCTCACGGCGTTCGTGCCGAAATAGAGTGGAACAGCTGGAGCCATGCCCGCTGGACCAACGATTCGAGCACTGCATTTCCTGCTCTGACCTGCCTGGCTGCTACTTTCAACCCTTCGCTGGCGCACGACTACGGTGTGGCTGTGGGCGAGGAGGCACGCTATCGTCGCAAAGATATTTTACTCGGTCCGGGAGTGAATATTTACCGCACTCCGCTCAACGGACGCAATTTTGAGTATATGGGCGAAGATCCGTTGCTGGCGTCGCGCATGGCTGTGCCCTATATTCAGGGTGTACAGCAAAACGGTGTGGCCGTGTGCGTGAAACATTTTGCCCTCAACAATCAGGAGGAATGGCGCGGACATATCAACGTAAATGTAAGCGATAGAGCTTTGTATGAAATTTACCTGCCGGCTTTCAAAGCCTCGGTCGAAGACGCAAAAGTGTGGTCGGTAATGGGCGCTTACAACCAGTTTCGCGGACAACATTGCTGCCACAACGACCTTTTGCTCAACAAAATTCTGAAACAAGACTGGAAGTTCGATGGCGTAGTGCTAACAGACTGGGGCGGAGCACACGACACCCGTCAGGCGGCGCTCAATGGCCTCGACATTGAAATGGGCAGCTACACCAACGGACTTACTTCCGAAGCCGAATTTGGCTATAATGACTATTTTCTGGCCGATCCGTTTCTGGCATTATTGCGCAAGGGCGAACTGCCCGTATCGGTAGTCGACGAAAAAGCACGACGCATCCTGCGACTTATTTTCCGCACAGCTATGAATGCCGAACGGCCTTTCGGACGATATGTTTGTGCCGACCACAGCGCCACCGCCCTGCGCGTAGCCGAAGAAGGTATTGTACTGCTCAAAAACCGCCACAATTTGCTGCCTGTGCAGCCCGGAAAATACAAACGCATAGCTGTGATTGGCGAAAATGCAACCAAAAACCTCACCGAAGGTGGTGGCTCGTCGGAGCTGAAAGTAAAATATCAGGTGTCGCCGCTCGAAGGTTTACAGAAAACCTATGGCGCTGAGAGTATTGTGCATGCCATGGGTTATTCGTCGGGACCATCGGTTTACGGACGGGTAGAGGAGCCGGACGAAGATCAGCAAAAACTTTTCGACGAAGCAATAGAAGTTGCCCGCAATGCTGAAATTGTATTTTTTGTGGGCGGACTCAACAAAAACCATTATCAGGACTGCGAAGGCGGCGACCGTCAGCAGTTTGGCTTACCATTTAATCAGGATAAACTTATCAGCGAAATTCTGAAAGTAAATAAAAACCTTGTACTTGTACTTGTAAGTGGCAATGCTGTAGCCATGCCATGGTAAAAAGAGCTGCCTGCCATAGTACAAACATGGTATCTGGGATCAGAAAGCGGAAATGCCATAGCCAATGTGCTCAGTGGCAAGGTGAATCCTTCGGGAAAACTACCTTTCAGCTTTCCGGTGAAACTCACTGACAATGCTGCACATTCCTTTGGTGCACTCTCGTATCCCGGCGACAGTATCAATCAGCATTACAAGGAAGATATTCTGGTAGGCTATCGCTGGCATGATACTAAAAAAATTAAACCACTCTTTGCTTTCGGACATGGTTTGTCGTACAGCAAATATGAATATGGAAAAATTGCTGCCGATAAAAAATCGTATGCTAAGAATGAGGTCATAAAACTTACATTTACCCTTAAAAACAAAGGAAGTGTGGATGGTGCTGAAGCGGTTCAGATTTACAGCTCGCAACCACGGGCATCGGTTTTGCGCCCGCAAAAGGAACTGAAAGCTTTCGAAAAAATACAGTTGAAAGCCGGAGAAACCAAAACAGTGGAAATAGCTGTAAATGTAAAAGACCTGGCATTCTACAACGATAAAACGCAAAGCTGGGATGTGGAGGCCGGTGAATTTATTATAAGCAATGCGGCTTCGGCTGGCGATGTGAAAAGCAGTGTGAAAATACTGATCAGATAAAAAAAAAGGACAACAAATTTAAAAAGCAGATATTGAGATAAAAATCAATATCTGCTTTTTTTTTGGAACTACAAATTTCGTCATTTGTCGGTTTGGTATAGCGACCATCAAAAGCTTATGCAGTTACTGTGCATCTCCGTAGTAGTTCCGTACTGTAAAGCATAAAAATGAAAATAAATTAATTGAACTATACTGTTTAAAGATAATGATAAAACAATGTTATATAAGACTATAATATTACTATGATATCTCTGTAATAATACTGTGTTTTTACTATTAATTTATGCTTTACAGTACGGAACAACTACGGAAATGCAGTGGACATACTCAGACTATAAAGCCTGACTGAATATGCCTGTTAAACCACAAATAATCAAGTGATGTTTCAATCTCTAAACGAGAGTTACCGGAAGTCAGATGCCGGTGTGGTGGCGATGCGTGAGGGATTGAAGTGAAAATGCCTGTTTTTGGTGTTCGAGGATACGAGACACCAAAAACAGGCATTGTAGCGTAAAGCCCGACCCGCAGGGGCACGCCCTGATGGTTTTGGGTTTTGTGAAATTGAATTAGCAGTTGGGGCAAAGGCTGTGCTCTTTGTAAAATGCGTCGATATGTGCCACGGCTTCGTCGGCAGAGTCAACCAGTATAAACAGGTCGATATCGTCGGGGCTAATGGTTTTGCTTTTGCTGAGCATTTGGTCTTTTATCCAGTGGATAAGGCCTTTCCAAAACTCAGTGCCGATAAGTACAATGGGGAATTTGCCAATTTTGCGGGTCTGAATAAGGGTTATGGATTCGAAAAGTTCGTCGAGTGTACCAAAGCCGCCGGGCAGCACCACGAAGGCTTGTGCATACTTTACGAGCATGAGTTTGCGTACAAAAAAGTAGTCGAAATTGATCAGTTTGTCGCGGTCGATGTATGGATTGGCGCCCTGCTCGAAGGGTAGGTTGATATTGAGGCCAACCGATTTTCCATTGCCATCGTGTGCGCCTTTGTTGGCTGCTTCCATAATGCCGGGACCGCCTCCGGTGATAATGCCATAGCCTTTGTCGACCAGTTTGCGGGCAATTTCAACCGAGAGTTTGTAGTACGGATCGTCGGGTTTGGTGCGTGCCGAGCCAAAAATACTGATGCAGGGGCCAATTTGCGAAAGGGCTTCGAAGCCGTTTACAAACTCGGCCATAATTTTAAATATGCGCCATGAGTCTTCGGTTTGAATTTCGTTCCATGTTTTGGGCGCAATGCTTTTGTTGATAAGGTCTTTTTCGTTGGTAGTCATAAATAAAGTGTTTTTTTATGGATGTTATAAATGTAGTATATTTACTAAACGCTCTGAGTCCGGTTCTGTTCAAATGACCAGTCCCGACAGTTTTCACAAACTATCGGGACGTGGTAGCCATTCTGAAAAAAAACAACTTTTATTTATGAAAAAACCAATGATGAATCAAAAGGGAAAAGTGGCCTCTGTTGCCCCTTTCATAAGTGCATTGTAGGCCTGACGGTCGGCAATAGCACCGGAGCTACGCACAAAAATACCCATATTGTTGTTGGCGTGAATGCCGGTATCCCACAGACAGGGAATCATACCGCTGTTGCGACCTTCGCGAGCCACACATTCGTAGAAATAAGCACGCGAAGCAAGGTGCTTAGTCAGGTTATCGCCCGTAAGCTGATTGCGGCGCATGGCGCCAAACTCTCCCAGAATAATGGGTATGCCTTTGTCGGTAAAGCGGGCTTTCATTAAGCCGAAAAGTCTTTTGAGTTCAGCTTCTTCGCCCCATGTAGCGTTGCGTGTGGCATCGGTAGCGGAGTGATTGGCACTGCCCCAGTAGTAAAATATTTTACCCCAGGTTTCATCTTTGTCCATGCCACAAAAATTCCAGGGAGTGTAATAATGCACTTCGGCCATCAGGCGGTTGGGTACATCATCGTTCGGCATACGCGTCATTAGCTGATTGGTTTTGGCAATATCGGTGCTTGGCCCCTGCACTACGAGTGTACGGTAAGCATTGCGACCGCCTGTTTGACGTACAGCATCGATAAAAGTTTGCAAATAACTGTACAGCACAGTCATTTGTGCGGCATTGTCCACATTGGGTTCGTTGGTGCCGGCAAAAAGCAAATGGTCGTCGTACTCGCGCAGGTGCATGGCTATTTGCTGCCAAATGGCTTTTTGTTTGGCATTGTTTTCGGCCTGCCTGGCAGTAGTTACATTGTTTTCGAGCCAGCCGCCATCCCAGTGGATATTGAGAATAACATACATATTGTTTTTGTAACAATAGTCAATCACTTCTTTTACACGTGCCAGCCACGAAGCGCGGATTTTGGCTGTACTACGGTTTTCGAGATAGCTGTCCCAGGCACAGGGAATACGAACAGCATTGAACCCGGCTGCTTTTACGGAGTCGATAAACAATTGCGTGGTTTTGGGATTTCCCCATGTAGTTTCGTTGCCCGGCGCTTCGAGCGTATTGCCGAGATTCCAACCCATATACATTTCCTTTGCAAGTTGAGTGGCAGTACGACTCATACCAGTGGCATCGGGTGCAATGGGATTACTGTAGTCGGGAAAAAGTGACGACGGAGAAGCATCCTGTCTGATAAATACATAAACAGTGTCGGCATCGGGAGCCGAAATAGTGAGTTTTGCGGTGCGTAACTGCGAAGCGCTGCTGGCTGCCACAGTAACGATAATGTCTTTTTGCCTGGCGATGCCAAAATCGACAGAGGTGCTTACCCAACTTTCGGAAGCGGCAATGCGCCACTCGCGGGCATCGGTAGTTATGTGAATAGTGTCTGTTCCGCCTTCGATGCTGAATAGAAGCGAATCGGGCGCCACATTGAGCGTTTTACTGACAGGCTGAGGCTCCGGCCCTTTGCAGGAACATGAAAGATATAGAACGCTGAAAAGAATGGCTTGTAAGAATAAACCTGTTTTCATAAAAGTGTATTATTTATCTGATTTTCCCTCTGGCTTTACAACCTCACACTGGTTTTGTTTCCATCGTAATGTATGGTTTGCACTTTCTGAGGGAAACTATCATTTCCAAAGGCCGATTTATCATTTACAAATACGATTTTAAAGGTTCGTTTAGGAGTCATTCCTTCAAAATCCCCTTTTCGTTGGGCTATATAAAGTATTTGATCGGCTTCGGAATAGCGAAATGCAATTTCGGAATGTTTGCCGTTTTGATAATTGTAATTCAGCCCTTCGTCTTCGTAAAGATTAAACGATCCATCATTTCCGCCATACACAAAAATTGTAAGCTCGTCCTGCTTTACATGTGTGTGCTGAACGGTTTCGCCCATTGGTAAAATACTTCCCGCAGGCACGTAAAGCGGCATGCGGTCGTAAGGAGCTTCCACAGTGAGTTTCTGTCCGCCTTTTATCATTTTCCCGCTGTAAAAGTCGTACCAGTTGGTTCCGGCAGGGAAATAAACCTTGCGGCTACGCGCTTTGAATTCGTACACCGGACAAACCATTAGCGCATTTCCAAACATATACTGATCGCCAATGCTGCGCACATTTTTATCCTCTGGAAAATCCATAATCAGTCCGCGCATCATGCTGTAATCGTCGAAATACGAACGGGCAGCTTGTGTGTAAATATATGGCATAAGCTTGTAGCGCAACTGTGTGTAGTACAGCATGGTTTTATATGCCGGATGTGTTTCGGGTGCAATGTTCCATATTTCACGGAAAGGAAACTGTCCGTGTGTACGGAAAATGGGAACTAACGCACCAAACTGATGCCAGCGAGCGTTCAGTTCGCGCCATTCTTCGCGATCGGCCGAACCTTCTGGAGCCTGTTCGTAGCGTTTTTCCACACAGAAACCTCCATTATCCATTGTCCAGTACGGAATTCCGCTCATCGAAAAGTTGATACCGGCAGGAATCTGCGCTTTCATATCTTCCCAGCGTGTGGCAATGTCGCCACTCCATGTGGCCGTACTGTAACGTTGCAAACCTGCAAATCCCGAACGTGTAAGCTGAAAAACGCGTTTATTTTTGTCCACGCTTCGCAAACCTTCGTAAATAGCTTTGGCATTCATCAACGCATAAGCATTGAAGTATTCGGTAGAAGGACCAAGTGCTGTGGGACCACACAAAGCTTTGCGGTAATCCATGTCGGTACAGTCGCGTACATTGGGTTCGCTGGCATCCATCCACCATGCATCGATACCCAGCGGATAAAGTTTTTCGTAAAGCTGACTCCAGAAAAGTTTTTGCGCTTTCTCATTATAAGCATCGTAAAACGAGCCCACATAACCCGGACCCACCCAGTCGCGGATACTGTCTTCCACAGCACGCATATACATGGCGTCCATGTCTTTGAAAGCTTTAAAATTAGCAGTAGTATGATAAAACTTGGGCCACACCGAAATCATAATTTGTGCACCCATACTGTGAATGGAATCTACCATGGCTTTGGGATTAGGGAAACGGTTTTTGTCGAAATCATGACTTCCCCACGCATTTTCAGGCCAGTAATTCCAGTCGAGCACAATGTTGTCGATAGGAATCTGACGCTGACGGAATTCAGCCAGAGCACCCAGAATTTCTTCCTGTGTTTTGTAGCGTTCGCGGCTTTGCCAAAAGCCCATCGCCCATTTTGGCATCAATTCGGCCTTTCCGGTAATGGTGCGATAGCCTGCAATCACTTCGTCGGAATTATTGCCACGTACAAAATAATAATCCATGTAAGGGCCCATTTCCGACCACAACGATAGTTTCTGCTGTTCTTCGTCGGGGACAGGCGAAAGCGCTTTCAGGCCAATGTATGAAGTGCCTCCATCGGGCTGCCATTCGATACGCAGTTTGTGACGACGGGTGCTGTCGAGCGGAAGTTCGAACTTATAGCTATTCGGATTCCATGCTGTGCGCCAACGTTCGGCCACCACCAGACTATCGTCGAGATACACGCTGGTATATCCTGCATAATACAAATTAAATCGGTAAATGCCTGTTTCGTGTGGTTGAATCTCGCCTTCCCAACGAATAGCGGCATTATTAAACGGGAAGTCTTTGGGGAAATTTAAAATGGTTTGAATATTCTCGTAATCCACATTGCTTTCGCGGCGACTGACAAAAACGTTCTTCGGATCTTTGTTCACCATATAAGTGGCTGTAAGTCCGCCTTTATCGCCATCTTTACCAAATACTTCGAACATTTCGCTCAGGTTGGCATAAGGTCGCGGATCGCCAAAGCGCGAAAGGGAATAATTATCCCAAAGAATACCGTAATTACGGCTCGACACCACAAAAGGTACAGAAACTTTGGTGTTGTACTGAAAAAGTTCCTCGTTGCGACCTTTCCAGTTGAATTCGTCGGACTGATGTTGTCCAAGGCCGTAGAAAGCCTCATCCGAAGGCGATTCGAAAACCTGACGGAATGAAAAGCCTTTTTTGCCTTCCACTTCAATAGATTCGAAAGTTTTGCCACCTCCGTTTTGCTCGGCAAGAATAATGCGTCCCACACTGTCGGTAAAACACATTTCACCAGTACTAAGCCTTACAATGGCTTGTGTGGTGGCTGTTTTCAGAATAATACTGTCGCCCGATTGTGTGGCAGTCCATTTGGTTTTTTGTTGGGAGTCAAGCGCAATAAGACTTTTACGCTCTTTAATGTTTTTATCGGGAGAGGCAATCACACGGATAATATCGTCGCTGATGACCTGAAGGCAGATGGTTTGAACGTCGTTTTCATTTTTCTGAGTCAATGAAATCACGATTCCGTCCTGTTTTTTCTGAAAGTGACCATTGCCGCATCCATAGAGTGCGACAAACATGAACAACACAATTGTTTTATAGCTTATCATTTTTCTCATTCGTATTATCTTTTATCAATGAAATTTGAGTGTACAGTTTCAATGCTTTTAAGGCTATACAAAAATACCATGACACATTGGGGAATGCACGGGAATATGTTGTGAGAACCATCCGCAATTGATAACAGGCAGGGTTGAAATGTTATCGCAATGGGCGCCGAATGATAACGAAGATAAAATCAGGGCGTTTAAACGGTTTTATTTTCTATTTTTGTAATACGGAAACAACTGGTGAGCTTTCTTCATCACTGTTTTTTCGAACGAAATCATATCAACAAAAGATATATGAAAAAAATCGCCATCAGCTTTCTATTGTTCTTGTGTGTCACACTTCAGGCCACAAGGTATCAGTTTACCCGGCTCGACAATACAAACGGCCTTACGAACAATCAGATAGAAAGCATCTTTCGCGATTCAAGAGGTTTTATGTGGTTTGGTACCAACTACGGACTTAACCGTTACGATGGCTACACTGTAAAAACTTACAAAGCGGACAAAAACGACAGTACTACATTGCTCTACAATGCCATTCCCGAAATGCAGGAAGATTATCAGGGAAATCTCTGGATTAAAGGAAATCCGTACTATGTGCTTTATGATGTACGCAAAGAAACTTTTATCCGCAATCTTTCGGCATGGTTTAGTCCGCGAGGCATTCATTTTCAGCCCTTACTTGTGGATATCGACAGCGAAAAGAACATGTATTTCTACAATCAGAACAATGGGGTGTATAAATACGAACCTGCTACGGGCAAAGTGTCGTCTTTTCTGCAAAATAATGGTGGAAACTCACTTTCGAAAGGTACTATTTCCGGACTCCGGGCTTCGGGAAATTCATTTTGGGTGCTTTTTCAGTCGGGATTGATTGAACGTTTCAACGAAAAAACACAATCGGTGGATTTTCGCAGTACCAAAGTACTCGAAAATGCCATTGGCGCCACCATTCCCAAAAATCTGTATGTCGACCGCAACGGTTGTCCCTGGGTTTTTCCGGGAATAGGCGACAAGGGTGTGTTCACTTATGATTTCAGCAAAGCAGAATGGATTTATTTTGGTGCTAACCCAAGGGATTTTATTTCGCCCGGTGATAAAACAATGACTACCGACTTTGTTCGCGACATTGTGCAGGATTTAAACGGTAAGGTGTGGATTGGAACCGATCATGGTGGTGTGAATATCTACGACAAAAAAACAGGGCAAATAGAAGTGCTGCTCAATGACCCGAACAATCCAAACTCCATTAGCCAGAATTCTGTGATAAGCCTTTTTGCCGACGAAACGGGCATTATGTGGGCAGGAACTTATAAAAACGGCGTTTCGTATTGTCACGAAGGAATGTTTAAGTTCGGAAAATCGCCGCTGTTTTATTTCAATCATCCACAACTCGAAAACAAGGACTGTAATACGCTTTACGAAGATTCGAAAGGAAACCTTTGGATAGGCACAAACGGCAGCGGACTATTGCGTTACCAGAAATCCACTGGAGCGTTTAAAGTATATCGTCACGATAAAAACAATCCGGCTTCAGTTTCGTCGGACATTGTGATTTCAGCACTCGAAGATCGCAGCGGAACCTTGTGGTTTGGTACTTTTCTGGGCGGACTAAACAGAATGCGGGGCGAAAATTTCGAACGCTTTTTACCCCAAATCAATAATCCCGGCGCTATTTCGAATAAAAGCATTTACGGCATGGCCGAAGATGACCAAAACCGACTCTGGATCGCAACGCTGGGAGCCGGTGTGGAAATGCTCGATGCCGAACGTAAGGTTTTTACTCACTACAACAGGTCGAATACACGCGGGCTTTCGTCTGAGTTTGTATTGTCAATGTTTACGCACAATCGCAATCCCGTGTATCTTTCCACTGCTGCAGGAGTCGATGTACTGAATACTGCCTCGGGGGTGATAAAGCCTGTTTTTAGCAATGAGAAATTGAGAAACAAACTCTCGGACATGGTTGTGACTTATTCAATGATCGATTCGCGCAACCTGCTCTGGATTGCCACCGACAACGGTATCAATATTTACAATCCGCTGAAAGCTGAAATACTTTATATCAACAAAACCAATGGATTACCAAGCGAGCAGGTTGTTTCGCTGGTTGAAGATAACGAAGGAAATGTGTGGGCCGGCACCCGAAACGGACTGGCTTGCGTATACGTAAAAGTAGATACGAAAAATGCCGGATATGACTTCAACGTGCTTTCGTTCGACGAAAACGACGGTTTGGTAAATACTATTTTCAATCAGAATGCAGTGTTTAAGAATGCACAGGGCGATATTTATTTTGGTGGAACAAAAGGCTATACTGTGTTTAATCCACAAAATATTCGCTTCAACAAATCGGTACCTGTGCCCCGCATTACCGGACTAATGATAGCGAATGAGGAAGTTTTGCCCGGACGAATGTTCCGGAAACGGGTGGTGCTCAACGAATCGGTCACACACATCAAAAAACTGGTACTCAATTACTACGAAAAGAATTTTACACTTTACTTTTCGGCACTGAGCTACATTCATCCTGAGAAAAACCATTACCGCTACATGCTGAAAGGTCTCGATACGAAATGGATAGAAACCAAAAACGGACAGGCTTCCTACTCGAACCTTGGCCAGGGAAGCTATCAGCTGATGGTGTATGCCAGCAACAACGACAATGTGTGGTGCGCCGAACCGCTTGTACTCGACATTGTGATACGGCCTCCATTCTGGTTTAGCTGGTGGGCTATTCTTATTTACTTTGCTGCTGCACTGTATCTTATATGGCTTATTGTGCAATATAACCTTCGGAAACAGCAGCGCGAATTCGAGAACGAACAACGCATACGCGAAGCACGGCAGCTGCACGAAATGGACGAAATGAAATTCCGCTTTTTTACCAACATAAGCCACGAATTCCGGACGCCGCTCACGCTTATTCTCAATCCTGTTGAGAAACTGGCAGGCGAAATAAACAACCCCGGACAACTACAGTTGCTCGAAATTATACGGCGCAATGCCAACGGCTTGCTCGAACTGGTCAATCAGCTGCTCGACTTCCGCAAGCTGGATGTACAAAAAGATACACTCAACGCTTCTACAGGCGATGTGGTGGCTTTTGTCCGTGAAATTTGTTATTCATTTACCTCAATGGCCACCAAAAAGTCGGTCAATTTCCTGTTCTCCAATTCGGTAAACGAACTCCGCATGGAATTCGATGCCGAAAAACTACGAAAAATTGTGAACAACCTGCTTTCGAATGCTTTTAAGTTTACACCCGAAGGCGGAAAAATCGACCTAAAGCTCAGCCTTATTCAGCAACTCAACGACGATAGCAAATATCTGAAAATCGACGTCGCCGATACAGGGATTGGCATTCCGGGCAGCGACATATATCGCATTTTTGAGCGTTTTTACCGCGTCGAAAATCAGGAAAACGGCCATCATACCGGAACGGGTGTAGGACTGCACATTGTGAGCGAATATGTAAAACTTCACGGAGGCGAAGTCAGTGTGGAAAGTACTCCGGGCAAAGGCTCTGTGTTTACTGTGCTTATTCCGGCCCGTCAGCAACTTAATCAGGAAGTGATTGTGCAAAATGCAGCTACAGCTGAAACCGGCACGAAGGACGAAGTTTTGGAGCATTGCGATGCACAACAGCCGCCATTGTCCGACGAAAAAGCTCCATTGATGTTGATTGTTGACGACAATGAGGATTTCCGCAATTTTATTTCTTCAATTTTTGAAAAAGATTATCGCATAATAACTGCCGCTGATGGCGAAAAAGCACTGAAACTGACACTTGCCAAACTGCCCGATCTTATTATTTCGGACGTAATGATGCCGGTGATGGATGGTTTTGAATTTTGCCGACAGCTGAAACAGGATATCCGCACTTCGCACATTCCTGTCATTTTGCTTACGGCCAAAACCGGCGACGAAAACAAGTATCAGGGACTCGAAGCTGGTGCCGAGGATTATATTTCGAAGCCCTTCCGCACCGAACTGCTTATGCTCAAAGTATCGCGCCTTATCGAGCGGCAAAAGCAAAAACACGAACAGTTCAAGCGTAAAGTGGACATTAATCCTTCCGAAATTGAAATCACCTCAATGGATGAAAAGTTTGTGAAAAAGGCGGTAGCATTAGTCGAAACAAACATCGGAAATGCCGATTTTCTGGTTGAAGATCTTTGTCGCGAAATGGCCATGAGTCGTGTGTATTTTTACAAAAAAATTCTGTCTCTGACTGACAAAACGCCATCGGAATTTATCCGCTTTATCAGGCTGAAACGCGCTGCTGATCTACTCCGGAAAAGTCAGCTTTTTGTCAACGAAGTGGCTTATCAGGTAGGCTTCAACGACCCTAAATATTTCCGTAAGTACTTTAAGGATGAGTTTGGTATGAGCCCCAATGAGTACAAAAAGCAGTTCGAAAAGTAGGATATTCTGCCATTTTAGAGGTCAAAAGTCTTATTTTAAACATTACAATATCCGCGCCAAACACCATAACATTCAGACTATCTGAATATTATGTGTTTTATTGAGCAGTATTTGTATATTGTCACGCATTTCAAATGCATAGGAAAAGCCCTTGTGTTTGTGTAACTTTGCATGGTTATCACTTATTTAACACATTGGTTTTATGCGTTTTTTCAAATATCTTTTAATATTCTCATTCCTGTATATTTCGTCTTTTCAAAATACAGTAGCTCAGATTCACTGGGAATCGATGGTGCTGGAATCGGACACATGGAAGTATCTGGCTGCCACTGCTGAGCCTGCATCGAACTGGTATCAGAATAGCTTCGACGATACTGCATGGAAATCGGGAATGGGTGGAATTGGCTATGCCGATGGAGATGACAAAACTGTAGTTTCGAATTGTAATTCGCTTTATATGCGCCGCAGCATTACTTTGCCCGATGTGAGCATTGTAAAAGATCTGATTCTGGACATTGACTACGACGATGGTTTTGTACTTTATATCAACGGGGTGGAATGTGCCCGCTCGTCGAATGTAACCGGAAGTTTCCCCGCATTTAATGCCGGTGTGACTACTCACCGCGAAGCGCTTATGTACAGCGGTGGTAGTCCCGAACGTTTTCAGCTCAATCCTTCGATGCTGCAAAAGGGAAACAACACATTTGCAGTTCATATTCTGAACGAAAAACTCAGTTCGAGCGATATGTCGGCCAGGGTTTTTGTACATGCTAAAATCAACTACAATGCTACTTTGTACAGCAATGTCCCCACATGGTTTACACCTCCTGTAAATAATCAGATCAGTAATTTGCCACTTATTTTTATCGACACAAAAAGTCAGACCATTATTCAGAATACCAAAATAATGGCCAATATGAAGGTGTTGAATAATGCTTCGGGTGAAAACAATATCAGCGATACCGATTTTGAATACAACGGAGATATTGGCATTGAAATTCGCGGAAATTCTTCGGCCGGATTTCCCAAAAAAAGCTATTCGGTTGAAACACGTTTTCCCGATGGTGCAAATCTCAACTTTCCTTTGCTGGGCATGCCTGCCGAAAACGACTGGGTTTTTCACGGCCCTTATGCCGACAAATCGCTTATACGCAATGTATTGGCTTATAACCTTGGAAATAAAACAGGAAAATGGTCGCCACGCACACGTTTCTTTGAATTATACATAAACGGCGTGTATAGCGGTGTGTATGTGCTGGTCGAAAAAATCAAAATCGACAAAAACCGGCTCGATTTGGCCAACCTGAAACCTACCGACAACGATGGCGATCAGGTGACAGGCGGTTATATCATGAAAATCGACCGACCCGAAGCAACTGATATCGATGGCGTGGATTACTGGATTTCGCCGTACCGCGCCCCTACCCGACTTCAGCAAAAAGTGTATATGTTGCAACATCATCCCAAAGGCGATTCGCTTACTGTGCAACAACGCACTTATATCAAAAACTATATTACCGATTTCGAAAATGCCATGTACAGCACAAACTATAAGGATCGCTCGGCAGGTTATTATCCTTATGTCGACATTGCGTCGTTTGTGGATTACTACATTATCACCGAACTTTCGCGCAATCTCGACGGATATCGCATAAGTACTTTTATTCATAAAGATAAGGACAGTAAAGATGGAAAATTGACGATGGGGCCGTATTGGGATTATAATATCTGCTTCGGGAATGCAAACTTCTTCTCTGCCGGAAATACTGCCGGTTGGGTAATCGACGGAATGGGCGATGCCGACGCTTATGCCATGCCTTTCTGGTGGCAAAAGCTTCGCCTCGATCCTTACTTCAATTCGCTGCTGAAACGCCGCTGGAATGTGGTAAAAAATGATTTTATCAATACCAATTATATAAACAACCTGATTGACTCCTGCGCATACGAGCTGCGCGATGCACAGGTTAGGAATTTCCAAAAGTGGAATATTTTGAATACTTATGTGTGGCCAAACAACTATGTCGGAGGTACTTATGCCAACGAAATTACATATATGAAGAACTGGCTCCGCGATCCTATCAACTGGATGGACGCTCAGATACAGCCCATCGAAGATATTATTCAGGCTTTGCCGCAAATGAACGAAATGCCGCTCGAAATGGTGGTTTATCCCAATCCTTTTATCGAAGATGTACAATTTAAATGCTGGCTTCCCACCGGTGGCGATTTCGAAATACAAATCCGCGACATTTCAGGTCGTCTGATCCTTCAGTCGAATCAGACATTGCCTTCAGGGCTGAATACTGTGCCAATGAAAATTGCTCAGAAATATTTTCCTGCACAATTTTTCAGTTATCAGATTTTTATTGATGGCAAATTAATGAAGTCCGGAAAAATTATTCGTCAATAATCAGATCAGCAAAAAGTTACAAATCACTATAATATTTTTAAATGAAACGTTTTACAATTCTCCCGGTCTTTTCATTTTTGGGTTTAATTTTGCTTGCCCAAGCCACAGTCGAAGATTACAAACGGGCTTTTTCGCTGAACGAAAAGTTCAAAGACAAGGTTTTTTATTCGGGCGTCAATCCGCAATGGATAGGCAAAAGCAATACATTCTGGTATGTATCAAATACTCCTGAAGGGCGTATTTACTCATTGGTGAATGCTCTGAAGAAAACAAAGAAGCCTCTTTTCGATCATCAAAAGCTGGCCGAAGCGCTCACCAAAGCTACTGATAAAAATACCGATGCAGCAAAGCTCTATTTACAAAATATTAAAGCAGAAAATAATGATACACTTTTTTTCGAATACGAACAGAAGCAATGGTCGTTTGCATATAAAACTGCTCAATTGAAAAATGAAGGTCCTGTGCGCGACCGCAATCGGCGCCCGCAACGCTACTGGGGTACAGTGGACGAGGAAAAGGAAAGTCGCCCGGCACAATCGCCCGATAAGTCATTTACAGCCTTTGTGAAAGACTACAATGTAGTACTTAAAAACAACAATACTGCCGAAGAAATACAACTTACAACCGACGGAAAAGCCGACAATTACTATTCGGCTTATCTGTCGTGGTCGCCCGATTCCAGAAAACTGGCGGTTATGAAGATTGTACCAGCCGAAATACGTAAATTGTACATGATTGAATCATCGCCGGCCGATCAGCTGCAACCCAAACTGCTCACGCGCGACTACCGCAAACCAGGCGATCATCTTCCGCAGAAAACACCTGTCATTATTGATATTCACTCGAAAAAAGCCCTTGTAGCCGACAACAGTCTGTTCGAAAATCAGTATTCTCTGTGGGGTTTCGATTGGAGTGCCGACAGCAAAACAACTCTTTTCGAATTCAATCAGCGCGGACATCAGGCATATCGTGTGCTCGAAATGTCGGCCGAAAACGGAAATGTGCGCACTGTGATTGACGAAACATCAAACACTTTTGTAAACTACAATCGCTATTTCAACCGCAAGCTGAAAAATGGTACCGAAATTATCTGGATGAGCGAGCGCGACAATCACAACCATTTGTATTTGTACGACCGTATTTCAGGAAAGGTTAAGAATCAGATAACCAAAGGCTCATGGTATGTGCGCGAAGTAATCGATGTGGACGAAAAAAGCCGGGAAATCATTTTCTCGGCCAACGGAATGGTGCCCAATGAAGATCCGTATCTCATCCGCTATTACCGCATTGGATTCGATGGAAAAGGTCTTACCTGCCTCACTCCCGAAACAGGAACGCATCAGGCCTGGTTTTCGGACAACAAACGCTTTTTGGTAGATGTATATTCAATGGTTGACAAAGCGCCCGTAGCAGTGCTCAGAAACGCCCGAAACGGCAAAATCATTATGCCGGTTGAAACCGCAGATATCATTGCACTCGAAAAAGCCGGTTGGCGAGCTCCCGAAACATTTGCAGCCAAAGGCCGCGATGGAAAAACTGATATCTGGGGCATTATTCATCGTCCCACGAATTTCGATCCTGCCAAAAAATATCCGGTCATAGAATATATTTACGCCGGACCGGGCAGTCATTATGTACCCAAAAACTTTATTGCTTTCAACAACAACCTCTCGGCCATTGCCGAACTCGGATTTATTGTGATTCAGATTGATGGTATGGGCACTTCGTTTCGCTCCAAATCATTCGAAGATATAATCCACAAAAACCTGAAAGATGCGGGTTTCCCTGATCGTATTTTATGGACAAAAGCAGCTGCCGAAAAATATCCGTATATGGATATCGACAAAGTGGGAATTTTTGGCGCTTCCGCTGGCGGACAAGCAGCCATGTGGGCAGTGTTGTTTCACCCCGAGCATTACAAAGCAGCTTATGGCGCCTGTGGCTGCCACGACAATCGCATGGATAAAATATGGTGGAACGAACAATGGATGGGTTATCCCGTAGGGCCCGAATACGCAGCCTGTTCCAATGTGGACAATGCTTATTTGCTCACACGTCCGCTTATGCTGGTAGTTGGCGAACTCGATGACAATGTGGATCCTGCATCAACCTATCAGGTGGCCAATGCATTGATAAAAGCCAAAAAAGATTTTGAACTGGTGACTTTGCCCGGCGTGGGACATACAATGGGTGGCGAATACGGAGAACACAAACGCTTCGACTTTTTTGTAAAGCATTTGCTGAATATAAATCCTCCTGCCTGGACTGAAGTGAAATAAGCTAAATAAATCTGAGTTGGATTGTTTAAAAGCAAATTGAAATATTTAATGATATATTTCTAACACAATAGAACACATAGAAACTATTGAGGAAAAAGACTTAGTTCACATAGTAAAAGTATCTGACGATACTTTTATCGCTCTGAAATTATCCCGATATTCGGGATAATCCTATGTGTTCTTAGTCTTTTCTCTAACTCTCAAAACTACTGTGAACTATGTGCTGAAAAACATATCAACAATAATTGTCGGTTACTTATCTTTCGGGAAATCAGGTTTTAAAGCCACTTTTTCCTGCGGAAGTACCACAACACTGCTCCGGCAAAAGCCACCATCAACACAATAGAGAAGAGGTAACCGTAACGCCAGTTAAGTTCAGGCATAAACTTAAAGTTCATACCGTACATGCTTGCAATGAGCGTGGGAGGCATAAATATTACCGAAACCACGGTAAATATTTTGATGATTTTATTCTGTTGCAGGTTTACAAGACCGAGGAATGTATCCTGAAGATAATCAAGACGATCGAAACCAAAACGGATATATTCAAAAAGCGAATTAATGTCCTTGATAACCATTGTCAGGCGCTGAATAAGATCTTTGGGAAACATGCCGGACTTTAGCAAATTCGACACCACACGCTGTTTATCCATGATGTTCTGACGAATTACCATTACCTTTTCCTGCATGTCTTTGATGCGAATCAGAATATCCTGATCGAGATCGTCCTCGGTATTCAGGGTTTTCGACAGCGAAGTAATCTGGTCGGTAAGGTCCTCAATCATATCCGCATCGTATTCCACACGGGTTTCGAGCAGCGTTACGAGTACGTGATAACCCGTATTGAAATTGCGGGTATTGGCGTAAATCTTTTTGATGGTTTCGTTGAACGATTTCAGTTCGGTATCGCGTACCGACACCAAAATGCCATTTTTCAAAATAAACGAAACGGGTTCAAGACTATAATTATCAAGCAGGAAGCTCGAGTTTGCCACGATGCTGTCTTCGGTTTGAATAAAACGCGAACTCATCTCAATTTCTTCTATCTCTTCATCTTCCTGAATATAAATTTTCAGAAATTGCTCAAGTTCAGTTTCGATGGCATCCGATACGTCATTAAGGTCAATCCAGATCAGATCCTTCAGATTTACTTTTTTGAGTGTATCGAGGCTTTTCGATATTTTGAGTTTACCGTTTTCGTGGTAAAATAATCTCAGTTCGGACATATTGTTTTCTCCTTTCAGTGGTTTTTCCGGCAAGCTGCGGGCTTCATCGCGAAGCAGTTTTATAGCTTCCGGTAAGCATTCCATTTTTTAAAATGAAAATGCTTAAAGGGTTTATGTCAGTGTTTTTTAATCTCTGCAATGAACCTAACCACTCAGGAAACAGCCAATCAATCTTGTTTGAGGGCTTTTTCTATCATGTTGGTCAGTTCAATAAATGCATCGACGCTGAGTTGCTCAGGACGTTTATCGAAAATCGGATTGGCAAACACCGGATTTTCTTTGGCAATGAGAGGTTTCAGCGAGTTTCGCATTTGCTTTCGTCGTTGATTGAAGGCTGTTTTCACCACCGTTTTAAAAAGCTTTTCGTCGCAATTAATGCGCGAAACGTCGTTTCGGGTAAGGCGAATAACAGCCGATTTGACCTTAGGCGGAGGGTCGAACACATGTTCGTGAACCGTGAAAAGATAATCGATGGAGTAGTATGCCTGCATAAGCACACTCAAAATTCCGTAGGTTTTATTTCCTTCTTTTGCAGCCATACGTTCGGCTACTTCTTTCTGAATCATACCCACCAAGCAAGGAATCTGATCCTTGTTGTCGAGCATTTTAAAGAAAATCTGACTGGAAATATTATAGGGTAAATTGCCAATAACACAGAATTTATCTGAAAAAAGACTTTTAAGATCCATTTTCAGAAAATCGGCTTCTACTACTTTAAGTTGGGGAAAATGTTGATGGAGATAAACCACCGATTCGCTGTCGAGTTCTACAGCTGTAAGATCGATATCAGGATTTTCGAGTAAAAACTGAGTGAGTACGCCTGTTCCCGGGCCAATTTCAAGCACAGAAGTTCGCCCGTCGAGCGGAAGGCTCGCAGCAATACGACGTGCAACTTCCAAATCTCTGAGGAAGTGCTGTCCCAAGTGTTTTTTGGCGCGTACTTGAGTCATAACTATGATAGTCGTCGGGCATATTCAGTTTAAATTACAAGAAATAAAAAAATTAAGTTTTACAACAATAATCCTGAGTTCAGGAAGTTATATTATCTTTGCAAAATCTTTATACAAAAGTTTATCGGCTGCAAAAGTACGTAATTTAGTTCGATTATCCTACTACAAGCACCGATAAATGAGAATTTAGCTTTTTCCTTTTATATATTTCACTATCAAAAATAACCCTATAGTTACAGGCTGAATACCTGTCTGAGACAGAATAAAATGAAAAAATTATTCGAAATAACCGGCATCCAGATCAGAAACATAGTCGATTTTTTCTATCCGCCATTCCGAAAATACATGACACCGCAATTCTTTCGCTATGGTGTAACCGGAGTTGCCAATATGGCTTTCGATTGGGTTTTATACTTCATCACTTTCCATTTTATTCTCGAAAAGCAAATGCTGCATTTGGGTATTGTAACCCTCAGTTCGCACATTGCAGCCATGATTATTGTATTTCCCATCACTTTTTTCACAGGATTTCTGTTGCAAAAATATGTGACTTTTACCGCATCTGTACTACGTGGCAGAGTTCAAATTATAAGATACCTCGCTGTGGTTATTGCTAATCTTTTAATTAACTATGCAGGTCTGAAACTGTTGGTCGATTTTATTGGCATCTTCCCTACCCCATCGAAAATGATTGTAACCATCCTAACCACAATGTTTAGTTATTTTTCGCAGAAAAAATACACATTCAGAGGAGTAAAAGCCAAAAAATAATCAATGTGCTATTTATCCAGTCAACCAATTAACCTGATTAACCAATCAGCGGATTAACTAATTGACTAATTAACCTGAAAAACAACCATCTATGCCAATATTCAGCCACATACGAAAACGCGCCTGCATGGTAGCGCAAATCAGAATCAAAACCGCACTAAAATGGTTGGTACTGACTGCTGCTTACGTATACATGGCGTATTTACTTATCACTTTCGATCAGTATCCCGAAATGTGGCAGCAACTACGTTCGCTTTCGTTGTTTAATTATATATGGCTGCTTTTAGTGCTTATATTGCTTCCAGTGAATATGATTATCGAGGCTGTGAAATGGCAGGAAATTGTCTCTAAATCGGAAGAAATAAGCCTCAAAACATCCTTTCATGCGATATTGGGAGGGTTTTCTACAGGTTTTTTCACACCAAACCGCCTGGGCGAAATGGTGGGACGTATTGCCTTTATGAAAAAAGAAAATCACAAGGCGGGAATTACCTACAATATCATCAACGGCTTTTCTACCAACTTTGTCATTGTGCTTTGTGGCATTCCTGCAAGCGTACTTTTCTTTTTAAGTATCAAACACGAAAATGTATTCGAAGGTAATCAGAGTCAGTTTTATATTCTTATGATTCTGGGAATGATTGCTTCGCTGGCACTTTATCTGGCCGTACCACGTCTTGTACGCAATATTAAAGCACCTAAAATACAGGAATTTGCCTGCGGCTGGGCAAAATATACACGCAAAGATTCACTGAATATTCTCTTCCTCGCTTTCTTTCGCTATGTGATTTTTTGCATACAGTTTTTTGCCACACTGCGCTTTTTCGACGTGGAAATTGAGTTCTGGCAATCATTGCTGGCCATTCCGGCTTACTACCTTTTTGTGACATTTACACCTTCGCTTGCCTTCTCCGAAGCAGCTGTGCGAAGCACTTATACAGTGCTCTTTATTGGTGCTTTTTCGAAACAACTTGTGAGCATTGCACTTGCCGGCACAGTGCTGTGGCTCATTAATTTCGGACTGCCTACACTGGTAGGAACACATCTTCTTTCGAAACGTAAGAAGCTCAACAAAGTTCAATAAAACCTTTATATACAATGCTATGGCCGAACACAACGAACTGGGACAACTGGGCGAAATTGAAGCTCAGAATTATCTGAAAAACAATGGTTACATTATTCGCGATGTAAACTGGACAGCCGGAAGTTACGAAATTGACATTGTGGCGCAAAAAGACGAATGGCTGGTAATTGTGGAAGTAAAAACCCGAAAATCGCGCGCTTTTGAGCAACCCGAACAGGCTGTAAACATGCGCAAAATCCGCCATTTGGTATATGCAGCCGAAGCCTATATCCGCAAGTTCAACTGGGAAGGCGAAACTCGTTTCGATGTAATCACGGTAGTACCTGTGGGTCAGAAATTTGAAGTGGAACACATTGAAGATGCCTTTTTACCTCCAATGAATTAAGATCCCTGATTCAATTTTATAGTTCTTTTTTAAAACAAAATACTTATCTTTGACGTTAGTAAAATACAATACTATGATTGTTTCCTTTGGTTCTAAAGACACGGAAAAAATTTGGAAAGGAGAAGTAATCAAACGGTTACCTGTTGAAATTCAACAAATAGGCAGACGAAAACTCAGAATGCTGCATAACTCACAATCTATTTTAGATTTACGAATTCCTCCGTCAAACAGATTAGAAAAGTTATCAGGCAAACTATCAGAATTTTATAGTATTCGGATCAACGATCAATGGAGAATTATTTTTATATGGGAAAATAATCAGGCATATCAGGTAGAAATTATTGATTATCATTAAAATGGAACGATTAAATAACATTCATCCGGGCGAAGTATTAAACGAGGAATTTCTGATTCCGATGAATATATCCGCTTATAAACTTTCAAAAGATCTTGAAATTCCACAGACACGTATATCACAGATTATAAAGGGTAAACGAAGAATTACTGCTGATACGGCATTGAGATTAAGCACATATTTTGGAAATTCTGCAAAATTTTGGCTTGGTCTCCAAAACGATTTTGATATTGAGTCTGAAACTCCTGTTCGATCTGCAGTTTTTGAGAGAATAAGACATCGAAAGATTACTCATAACGCAGAATAAGAGATTTAATTTTCATGCCAAAAAGAAAGCGGAATATTATTCCGCTTTCTTTTTGGCATGTTCTGTAGGAACAATTTTAAATAATTTATCGTTTCGCCGAACTAATTCATTGGTTTTCATTGAGAAATAAGTTCCTTTATCGACCCTGTCGACTGCCTGTAACTGTACCCGCATTTCCTCTACATGGTCCTCGTAGGCTCCGGTAGTTTCACCAGTAATCAGAATTTCGTCGCCTACTTCCAGATACTGTGCTTCGAGCAAAAACTCAGCCACATCTATTTTCTGAAAATAATTGGTACATTTGCCTACATAAATCTTTTTATGAGTGGCTTCCGAACCATAATTTGAGCTCCATTCGCCCAAACGTTGTCCGAGGTAATAACCGTTCCAGAATCCGCGATTAAACACTTTGCTCAGGCGTAAATCCCAGTCTGCTTTCTTTTCGTCGGTAAAAGTGCCTTCGAGTACCGATTCGATGGCTTCGCGGTAACAACCAACCACAGTTTTTACATATTCGGCACCGCGCGCACGTCCTTCAATTTTGAACACCCTCACTCCTGCCCGCATCATCTCATCAATGAAGCCAATGGTTTTCAGGTCTTTGGGCGACATAATATATTCGTTGTCGATTTCGAGTTCAATTTCAGAATCCTTGTCTTTCACCACATAACCACGACGGCAAATCTGATTACAAGCGCCACGATTGGCCGAAATGTTTTTCTCGTGCAAACTCAGGTAACATTTACCCGAAACAGCCATGCAAAGTGCTCCGTGACAGAACATTTCGATACGAATAAGTTCTCCGCTCCTGCCCCGTATATTGTCGCGCTCTATGGCCTGATATATTTCGGAAACCTGCTCCATATTCAGCTCACGCGCCAAAACAACCACATCGGCAAATTGCGCATAAAATTTTAGCGATTCCACATTCGAAATATTCAGCTGCGTAGAAAGATGCACCTCCACTCCTACCTGATTGGCATACATCAAAGCCGATACATCCGAAGCAATCACTGCCGAAACCTGTGACTCTTTTGCCACGTCAATGATTTCTCGCATCAACGTCAGGTCGTTGTCGTACAAAATGGTATTTACTGTAAGATAGCTCTTTACGTTATTCTCGTTGCAGATACGCACAATCTCGCGCAAGTCATTTGTAGTGAAGTTCGAACTGGACTTCGCACGCATATTCAGCTTTTCGATACCAAAATAAACCGAGTCAGCTCCGGCTTTTATAGCAGCCGACAAACTTTCCCACGAACCGGCCGGAGCCATGATTTCGTAAGCAGACCTATCTGACCTGCCCCCCAACCCCCTGAAGGGGGAGTTGGAGTTAGTATTGTTTTGTATGTTTTCTTTATTCATTTTCTTAAAAAAAATTACACTTTTAAATCGTTCCTTAGTGGTTAGATGTACTTAAGAATTCCCCTTTAGGGGTGAGGGGTATTATCGGAAAGCTTATTCCAACCCGAATTTGCTGATATGGAAAATCCTTTATTCCATACTGATATTGAGTAAAATAATCAAGCTTACTACCTTTCAGAGTGAATTTTGTTGCATAAACTAACGGAGCATCGCCATAATCGCCGGCAGGATTTATATTGGCATTGGTATGAATCCAACCCCAATAGCCTGAAAGCGAGTTATCGAGTTGCCATTTTTTGTTGCCCAAAATTATTTTGCCTCCGTACATAGGCGCATCGTCCTGCAAACTACCCGAGGTTTCCCAGCATAAAAAGCCCAGATTGGCCACAGCACGAATTTCGCTGATAAATTTTCCTCCTGTATCAAAAGATTTTCCGGCAGCCACATCGAAGTAATAGCCAGGTGTATCGAAGTAACGCCTTTGTTTAAAATTTGTTCCCGAGGCTGATTTTATGGTTGCATTAAGAATAATATCAGGCATACGATCGGTTTCTTTCCAGAGCGAAATACGCGTCTGCACATAAAAATCGCCAGCAGCTTTACCTGAATTTTGCGTCATTCCGCGCGCTGTTTTCACTGCATCGGTCACTGTAAATCGTTCGAATCCCGTATTCCAAACGTTCAGCGACACGCGCGAGGGCAGGAGAGGGATCTCAATCTGATAACGGACGTTATTTGTTATATCGCCATTTCCATAATAATAATCGCCCATAAGACTCACAGTAGTTTCAGTGGGGATACGCGCATCGCCAAAGTCAGCCACCGGATTTGCATTGGGACCAAACCAGGCAGGAGCGTACTTTACTGATTGTGAATGAATGGCAAGAACATTACACAGGGAAAAGAGAACAATAAAATATCTGAATTCTTTAATCATATTAATTCGCTATAAATCAATCAATATACCGATATTCTCTTTTACCAAAGCAGCTAAATGTTGGGGTAAATCACCTGCTTTTTTGATGAGCCTCTTGTTATCGATAGCTCTGATTTGGTCAATCATTATATCACAATCCTCATGCATATTTGCCATTCCTTTTTTTAAATGTACTCTTAAAATTTCCACATTGTTACGCACATTGGTGGTAATTGGACAAATAACAGTAGAAGGGTGTGGGATTTTATTCAACAAATTTGTTTGTATTATCAAAACCGGACGCATTTTTCCCGGCTCGGTACCAATCTGAGGATTCAGGTCAGCTATCCATATTTCAAATTGCCTCATTTGTGTATTTTCGGTATTTAATTTTTAAACAAAAACTGAACAGGCAAATCTATTTATCACAGCTCTTATCCTCATTCGATTCATCAATATAATCCAATGATTCAAAATCACTTAACATTGACATTGAGTCTTCAGCAACAACCAAAGATTCATTTTTGAGTTTATACTCAAGATAGTTTCTTTTCTGAAGCTTATTGTAATAATCAAGTGCCTCATTTATATAGCGGTTTCTTGGCTTCTTGCTTTTCGATAGAATCCTTTCTGTCTCTTCAAAAATGCAATCGTCAATTTTTAGAGATAATGTTTTCATCTGTTTATATATTAACCCTACCCCCTAAAGGGGAACAGAGATTAGTTTCAATTTTATAATCAATCACTTGTAAGTCAACAACTACAAATTCGCACATGTGTACTTAATTCATAGTAAACAATAAGCTTTGATATATTTAAAAACAAAAGTATATTATAGTTGTATATACTCAAAGCATATTATAAATTATTATGTATAAGAAACTGCGTTTTCTAACATTACTTAATTTGTATGTATAGATTTTCTTATTTTCTATACATTGCATAAAAAATATTCACATAAAATCAGGCGTCAGATTCATAATCTTACCAAATACCCAAACAATTAAAATACTGGCAATTAATGTAAATATAATAGTCAACAAAACAGCAATCTGATTTCGTCTTTTTACCTCACGAATCACATTCTGCTTAATAATCTCTAATTGTTCTTTACTAATGTGTTCATTTTTAAGCTTCAAACGGGACTTTTTATAAGTCACCACAGCATCGCGATAGCGGTTATAATTTCCTCTGTTGTTATCGCGTAACGAACTGTTATACTTCATTTTATGCAGCATATCGGCTGCCGAACCACCAAAACTCATAATAGTATCAGATTTTTATTTGAAAACAAAGATAAGAATATAGCGTTAAAACTGAACTTTTTAAGTGACAGGAAGTTTAATTTTCAGTGAATATATTTTTGTAACTTTGCAACCCGTTTTTCCTGACCTCACTTTAGGTGTCAGGCTTATTATTTTATGAAGATTTCAAATATTGAATTTCCCGATAAACCACTCTTCCTGGCACCTATGGAAGATGTGACCGATCCGGCCTTCCGACTGCTTTGCAAGCGTTTTGGAGCCGATATGCTTTATACAGAATTTGTATCGTCGGAAGCACTGATACGAAATGTTAACCGCACGCAGCAGAAACTGACCATTTACCCTGAAGAACGGCCTATAGCTATTCAGATTTATGGTCACGATCCGGTGTCGATGGCCGAAGCTGCACGCATTGCCGAAGAAGCGCAACCTGATATTATTGACATAAATTTTGGTTGTCCGGTAAAAAAAGTGGCAGGCAAAGGGGCAGGAGCGGGGCTATTGCGCGATATTCCCCGTATGCTGAAAATCACATCGGATGTGGTAAAAGCCGTAAAACTTCCGGTAACAGTAAAAACCCGTCTCGGGTGGGACGACGACAGCAAAGTGATAGTAGACCTGGCCGAACAACTTCAGGATTGCGGCATTCAGGCGCTTACAATTCATGGCCGCACACGTGCTCAAATGTACAAAGGCAATGCCGATTGGGAGCTTATCGGGAAAGTGAAAAACAATTCCCGAATGCACATTCCGATTATCGGAAACGGCGATGTAACAACTCCCGAAGTTGCATTGGAGAATTTTAATCGCTACGGAGTGGATGCGGTCATGATTGGACGCGGTGCAATTGGCCGGCCTTGGTTTTTTTCGGAAGTAAAACACTATTTCCAAACAGGCGAACATGCGCAAATACTAAGTTTCGACGAACAAAAAGCTGTGCTGAAAGAGCATATTATTGCATCAGTCAACTGGTTGGATTTATCCGAAAGTGAAGCCCTCATTATACCCGATAGTGAAGCCCTCACTTCGAGTGAGGGTTTCACTGATAGCGCATTATGGAATAAGCGTCTGAAAGGCATTATTCACAGCCGTAGACATTTGGCTGCAAGTCCTGTTTTCAAGGGAATTCCCAATTTTAAAGACACCAGAATTGCTATGCTGCGTGCCGAAACCCTGCAAGATTTGTTTGGAATTATCGATGGGGTAGAAGAGCCTTTGGTACGCGAAAACGAAAAACCATCAGAAGAAGATATTATTACCTGCGGTTAATATTCAAATAATTAACTAATTATTGTTTTTATGTTTCAAAAAAATAAATCAAACTTCGCTCTGAAAGGAGCAGGAGTATTATTATCCATTATGCTTATGACAGGCGCCTGCCAAAACAGTCCGAAACTGACTTCGGGCATCGACACAAATAATCTCGATACTACGGTTCAGGCCGGAGCAGATTTTTATCAGTTTGCCAGCGGTGGCTGGATGAAAAACAATCCTCTGACCGACGAGTATTCACGTTTCGGAAGCTTCGACAAACTGGCAGAAAACAACCGTGAACAGCTCAAAGGCCTGATTGAGGAGATTGCTGCAAAACCTGCTGCCAAGGGCTCGGTTGAACAGAAAATCAAGGATTTATACAATCTGGCTATGGACAGCGTAAAACTGAATGCCGATGGAAATAATCCTATCAAAGTTGAATTACAGAAACTTGCAAACATTAAAACCCGTGAAGAACTTTTAGTTGTTATCCCGGAAATGATGAAAACCGGACTTGAGCCTTTCTTCTCGGTTTATGTGGATGCTGATGCCATGAACAGTAGTCAATATCTGGTGCAGACTTATCAGGGTGGTATCAGTTTGGGCGAACGCGATTATTATCTCGAAAACGATGTGCACACCCGCGAAATTCGCGAAAAATACCGCAATCATGTATCTAAAATGTTTTTGCTAAATGGCTTCAACGAAGAAACATCTGCAAAAGCTACCCAAGCTGTTTTGAACATTGAAACAAGTTTGGCAAAAGCTGCTTACGATCAGGTGAAATTGCGCGATCCTCATGCCAATTACAACAAAATGACCGTGGAAGAGTTGCAAAAGCTAATTCCGGAAATAAACTGGAATTCATTTTTCAACACTTTGGGAATCAAAGATATGAAAGAACTCAGTGTATCACAGAAAGAAGCTATTCAGGAAGTTGGACGCATTACTGCAAAAGAACCTGTACAGGATATTATTTACTATTTGCAATGGAAACTGATTGATGGTTCTGCCTCGTATCTTTCGGACGAAATTGCGGCTCAGAATTTTGATTTTTACGGCAAAACACTTTCAGGTAAAAAAGAACAATCGCCACGCTGGAAACGCGCAGTAAGCAACGTAGATCAGGTACTTGGCGAAGCAGTAGGGCAGATGTATGTAAAAAAATATTTTCCTGCCGAAGCTAAAACACGAATGTTGAGTCTTGTTAAAAATCTTCAAATTTCTCTTGGCGAACGCATACAGCAACTCAGCTGGATGGGCGACTCCACCAAAGTAAAAGCAATGGAAAAACTGAACACGTTCCACGTGAAAATCGGTTATCCAGACAAATGGAGAAGTTACGATGCTCTTGATATTCAGAAAGATTCGTACTGGGCAAATATCCAGCGCGCCAACCGTTTCGAGAGCGAATATATGTTCGCCAAAGCAGGCAAAGAAGTGGACAAAGACGAATGGTTTATGACTCCGCAAACTGTAAATGCATATTACAACCCTTCGACCAACGAAATTTGCTTTCCTGCAGGCATTCTGCAATATCCTTTCTTCGACATGAACGCTGACGATGCCTTTAATTATGGCGCAATCGGCGTGGTTATCGGTCACGAAATGACGCACGGATTCGACGATCAGGGCTGCAAATTCGACAAAGATGGTAATCTGAAAAACTGGTGGACCGATGAAGATAAAAAGCAGTTTGACTCTCGTGCACAGGTTCTTGTAAATTATTTTGATAAAATTGAAGTAGCTCCTGGTGTTTTTGCCAACGGAAAATTCACTCTGGGCGAAAATATTGCCGATCACGGAGGTCTTCAGGTTTCGTTTCAGGCATTCAAAAACGCCACTAAAAACGCTCCTCTGAACACTATCGACGGATTTACTGCTGAACAACGATTCTTCCTTGCTTACTCAAATGTATGGGCCGGTAACATTCGTCAGGAAGAAATTCTGCGTCGCACCAAAGAAGATGAACATTCACTGGGTCGCTGGCGTGTAAATGGCGCCTTGCCACATATCGATGTATGGTACGAAGCATTTGGTATCACCGAAAAAGATGCCATGTTTATTCCAAACGAAAAACGCGCAAGTATTTGGTAATAAAACGGGAGAAGCGACTTCCAGTCGCTTGACAACAATCAATTAGAAGTCGCTTCTCTATTTACCTATTCTGTTTATTCAAATACTAAAGTACCGGGCCAATCTCTCCAATCCTTTACCAACCCTGCCTTTACCGGATTATTTCTTGTATATTCTATGGCTTTATACAAATGTCGGTTATCTCTGATAGTAGTATCCCAACTTTCCTTCTGCCAGAGTTTTCCTAAACGATTTTCGCTTTTATTGATTTGCGTTGATGAAAATTGTTTAACTGATTTAAGAATATCATCCAACCATACAACTTCACCATTTTCGTCGCTACTATTTAGCTCCAGTACCCAATGCACGTGATTTGGCATCACGCATATTGCAAAATTTTTAAGCTTTTTGCCCTCCCAAAAACGAAGCGAATTAACAATAATAGAAGTGTTTTCAGTTTTCGATAGGTTTACATCAATATGATTTCCAACATCAAGGATATCATCCAATGCTTTCAACATCATTTTTCTTAAAAAACGATATTCGTTTTTTAATGCATTAATTTGCTCTGGAGATTGTTTGGTTTTTTCAGCAAAATCCACACTTACCTTTATCAAAATTAACTTTTTGCCAGACTCTTTCAGGGCTTTTGCAGGAATGGCAATTTGCAAATTCCATGTAATAAAATATGCTTGTCCGGGTTGCTGATAATGAGGCAGATTTGCACGATGAAATTCTTTTTTATTCATAACGTTTTGGTTTTGATATAAAAAAAGAGGCTGTATCAAGAACTTAAATCAAGCGACTGGAAGTCGCTTCACCCTAATATCAATTCATTGAAAGCAAATCATCCATAATATCACGTTTTTGTTGCAGGCGCGGGATTTTTTGCTGACCTCCGGTTTTTCCATGTTTCACAAGCCAGTCAATAAACAAATTCTGACGGGCAATAACTACTTCAGGCATTTCCAGAGCTACATTTTTTTTTCGTTTCGATTCATAATCGGAATTCTGATCGCACAAAAGTTTATCGAGCGTTTTCTGAAAACGAACAGGGTCGGAGGGAGGCTCCTTAAACTCAATCAACCATTGATGACGTGCTTTTTCATGTTCGGTTGGAGGTACCACCGTAGCTGAGTAGTTCAGCACATGTACGCCACAAGCTTCAGCAGCACCCGTAATTGCAGCATCGGCATTTCCAACCATTAGTTCTTCTCCACAAAGGTTCAGAAAATGTTTGGTACGACCACTAATCACAATTTTATATGGATTTACCGAAGTGAAAGTTACCACATCACCAATATTATAGCGCCACAAACCACTATTGTTTGAAATGATCATAGCATAGCTTTTACCCACTTTTACTTCCCACAATGGAATCGGAGCAGCATTTTCGTTATCGGTATCCACAAACTCGTAAAAAGTGCCATAATCGAGCATTAAAAGCATTCCCGGATCGGAAAAATCATTCTGCATGGCAAAAAAACCTTCAGATGCATTAAACACTTCCAGGAAATTCAATTTTTTGGAAGGGAACATTTTAACGAACATTTCTCTGTAAGGATCGAAACTTACGCCTCCATGAATAAAAAGCTCCATATTTGGCCAAATTTCGCTTAAGTCACTCTTTCCGGTCACTTCTGTTATATGTGAGAAAAGAATTTGATACCACGAAGGAATACCCGAAAAACTAACTACATTTTTGCTGATAATTTCAGGAATCATTTTGTCCATCTTTTCCGTAAAATCGCCAATCATGCAGGTTTCGTGCTTAGGAACACGCACCATTTTCACGAAAGGATTCATGCGCTCGTTGAGCATTCCCGAAAGCATTCCTATGTGTAATCCATATTCGTTTAAGCTCGTTTCGCCCGCACCAACAGCGAGTGAGCGACCGCTAAAAAATTTACTTTTCGGATTTAAATGCAGGTACATTGCAATGGTATCGGCTCCACCTTTAATATGCATCGACCGATAACTTTCTTCGGAAACAGGAATGAACTTACTTTTCGCATCGGTAGTCCCCGACGATTGTGCAAACCATTTTACAAGACCCGGCCATAACACATCTGGTTCAGCTTTGAGCATACGCTCTACATAGCCCTGAATTTGTTCATACGATTGTACAGGAACATTTTCAGCAAATTTTTGATAATCAGTAATTTCTTTAAAATGAAACTCTTTACCAAAAACAGTGTTTCGGGCTTTGTATATCAGCATTTGCAATTCGGCTTTCTGAATGTCAGCGGCTGAATTATTGAATTTTTCAATCTGGCGTACTCGATTTGAAAAAAACAGACGGGCTAATGGGGTTATCATGAAGGAATATGTCGGTTTAGAGAATTAAAAATCAGTTTTTTGAAATAGAAAAATGATTATTATAAAACCATACAAAATTATTAAAAAAACCGGAAACACCGCATTATTTACAAATAAATCAATCTTCAGGAAACAGATTATTCATTGCAACTTTCCGATTGTACTTCTGTTTCGAACTAACAATCAAAGATATTTTAAGAGGTTTTCCGTGAAAACGAATTTCTTCATCTCGACTCGCTTTTCGTGCAGCTTTTATTTGTTGCATCACCGAAAGACCGTTGAAGTTTGTTTTCTTCAATTTGTTTTTGGATTTTTTACTACTCATAATCGACTGATTAATCAATAAATAAAATTTCTCTTTGTCCATTTTCAACTTCACGAATCTCCACATGTACAGTATCATCGGGTAGGAGAGGAGCTATATTATCGGGCCATTCCACAAAACAATAATCACCACTGTACAAATATTCTTCAGCACCCATATCCACAGCATCGCGCAAATCTTCTATTCGATAACAATCGAAATGAAAAACCGATGATCCGTTTGAACATAAATATTCATTCACAATTGAAAAAGTAGGCGAGTTAATTATATCGTCAACACCCAATGCCTGACAAATAGCTTTTATAAAAGTAGTCTTACCAGCACCCATTTGTCCGTGAAATGCAAATACTCTTTTTTCGCCCACAAAATGTAAAAATTCAAGCGCTGCTGCAGATATCGAATCAATCGATTTTATTATTATACTCATAAAACAAACCAATAACGTGAAAAATTAATAGATATTGTGAAAAATAATGCTCCTGAGAGTTGCAAAAACACGAACAACTTTTCAGAAAAAAATAAATATTGAAATCTCAGAGGCTCAATTTAGCTCTAAAATAGTTATAAATAACTGATGATCTGGACTTTCCAACAACTTCCTGAAGTTCAGCTTCTGTAGCGAAACTAATTCGTTTTAAGCTCTTAAAATGTTTCAACAGGTCTGTTTTTGTTTTTTCACCAATTCCGGGTATCGAATCGAGTTCAGATGCTGTTTGTGATTTACTCCTTTTCTCACGATGAAATTTTATAGCGAAGCGATGCACTTCATCCTGCAACCCTGCAAAAAATTTGAAAAGCTGATCGGTTGGTTTTAATCCAACGGCCATAGGTGGAAAGCCATACAGAATTTCGTTCGTTCTGTGCTTTGAGTCTTTTGCCATACCCGCAATAGGAATATCTAATTTCAATTCATCTTCTATTACCTGACGAATTATTTCCATTTGACCGACACCACCATCAGCCACGATTAAATCGGGTAGGTGAGAAGCCTCATTTAACAATCTTGAATATCGACGAAATACGACTTCTTTCATTGAAGCGTAGTCATCGGGACCACTTACCGTTTTAATCGTATATTTTCGATACTCGCTTTTTGCAGGTTTTGCCTTTTTGTAAACCACACAAGCAGCTACAGCATCCGACCCCTGAATGTTCGAATTGTCAAAACACTCAATGTGCATTGGCAGTTTTGGTAACTGAAGTCGTTCTTTTATGCTCTCTAACAACTGAATAGCTCTTTGATCCGGATTTAACTTTTCAGACTGTTTTAACTTATCGAGTTTATACTGCCTTACATTCTGTAGTGATAAATCGAGAAGCTTTTTACGGTCACCACGCTGAGGTACAAGAATTTTAGCATTACTAATTGTAAAATTAATATGGAAAGGAAGCACTATTTCAGTTGATTTACTATTTAATCTGGAACGAAGCTCCACTACAGCCATAGCTAAAATATCTTCCTTTTCTTCGTCTAAACGCTTTCTATATTCAATAGTATATCCTTGCACAATACTACCTTTTGAAATCCGCAATATGTTAACAAATGCAGAGTTTTCATTTTCGTCGTATGCAAAAACGTCCGTATCTTCAAGAATTGTATTAGAAATAACTGATTTTGATTTATAATTTTCGATAAGTTCATATTTCTGCTTTACCAAATGAGCTTCTTCAAATTTATACTCCGATGCTAGTATTTTCATTTCATCGAGCAAAAATCTACTTATTTCATTCGCATCTCCTTCAATTATTTTTTTTACAGCATCTATATGTTTACGATATTCATCGATAGTTTCTTTTGCTTCGCATGGTCCGTTACATTTATGAATGTGGTATTGTAAACAAACTTTAAACTTTCCCTTTTTAATGTTTTCATCGAAAAGTGGAAGCCGACATGTTCGAATCGGATATAACTGATGAATAATTTCAAGTAATGAATTTATCGTAAAATTTGAACTGTAGGGTCCGTAATACAAAGAACCATTTTTAATGATATTTCGTGTTTTGAAAACGCGAGGAAAAGGTTCATTGGTAATACAAATACTTGGGTAAGTTTTCCCATCTTTCAGCAAAACATTATAGCGCGGCTGATATTGTTTGATCAGATTATTTTCCAATAAAAGCGCATCTTCTTCTGTATCGACAACTATATATTTCAGATAAGAAATATTCTTTACAAGCACATTGGTTTTACCGTATTCATGTACTTTATTAAAATAAGAACTTACGCGTTTCTTTAAATTCTTAGCCTTGCCTACATAAATGATTTCATCGTTTACATTAAAATACTGATACACTCCCGGTAAATCGGGGAGTGTACTTATCTGTTGTTTTAATGTTTCTGAAGCTGTCATAATAAAAAAAATATAATTGTTTCACGTGAAACAAAAAATTTTAAAACATCAATTGTTTCACGTGAAACATCGTTTTTATCGACCTAAAAGCACTAATAAAACATTTACATCGCTAGGAGAAATACCGGGAATACGACTAGCATGGCCAATTGTTTCGGGATCAATCTTTAATAGCTTATGGCGCGCCTCGGTAGATAAGGAAAGAACATTAGCGTAATCAACACGTCCACGAAGAGGTATATGCTCTAAGCGCAAGAGCTTGTCAGCTATCTGTCTTTCACGCTCAATGTAACCTTCGTATTTTAGCAAAACCTCTGTGGCTTCAATAATTTCCTCTTTTCTATCAGAAATAGTATCGAGTTTTACTTTTAAAGCAGGGACAGCATCAGATAAATCTTTTATTCCAAATTTTGGTCGTAAAATCAAATCATGCAATTTACATCCATGCTTAAGCTCGCTTGAACCTGACGAAGCCAGAAAAGCATTTATATGAGTAGGCTTAATAGAATAATTCTTTACGAAATGAAGTAAATCATGTTGAATACTTATCTTTGAATCTAAAAGTGATAAACGGTTTTTATCAGCTAAACCTAAATGACCAGCCTTAGGAGTTAAACGAATATCAGCATCATCCTGACGTAAAATAAGGCGATACTCGGCCCGTGAGGTAAACATACGATAAGGCTCATCAACACCTTTTGTTACTAAATCATCAATGAGAACCCCGATATAAGCCTCATTACGTGCCAACACAAAAGGTTCACCACCATGACAATTGATATGGGCGTTGATACCAGCAATTAATCCCTGACCACCTGCTTCCTCATATCCGGTGGTACCATTTATCTGACCTGCAAAAAATAAATTTTTTATCAACTTGGTTTCTAAAGTATGTTTAAGTTGAGTTGGATCAAAAAAGTCATATTCTATGGCATAACCCGGACGAAAAATATGCGCATTTTCAAGGCCTGAAACAGTATGAATCGCACGAATCTGAACATCAAGTGGGAGCGACGAGGAGAATCCATTTATATAATACTCCTGTGAATCGACACCTTCAGGTTCAAGAAATAACTGATGCGATAACTTATCAGCAAATGTAACAATCTTAGTTTCGATACTTGGGCAGTAACGTGGCCCTATACTTTGAATTTGTCCATTATAAAGAGGTGAATCTGTTAAACCTTTTCGCAATTCATCATGTGTATTCTCATTCGTATAAGTTATCCAACAACTCATTTGCTTGAGATTTCTTGAAACTGAATCGAGAAATGAAAACTTATGAAAATCATTCTCACCCACTTGTTCTGACATTTTACTAAAGTCGATTGTACGTCCATCAATACGGGCAGGCGTTCCGGTTTTCATTCTATCAGTAGCAAAACCAATAGATTTCAACTGATCTGTAATACCAAAAGATGCAGGCTCAGAAATACGTCCACCAACAAGCTGACTCTTACCTATGTGTAACAACCCTGATAGAAAAGTACCGGCAGTGAGAATTACGCACTTAGCACGCATTTCAACACCAAGGGCAGTAATAACACCACGTACTTCAGCATTTTCAATGATCAACTGACGTACAGTATCCTGCCAAATTGAAAGATTTGGAGTATTGGAAATAATTTTAATCCACTCCTGAATAAACTGATGACGATCGCTTTGAGAACGAGGACTCCACATAGCAGGTCCCTTTGAGCGGTTTAACATACGAAACTGAATGGCAGAACGATCTGTTACAATTCCCATTTGTCCACCAAGCGCATCAATCTCACGTACAATCTGACCTTTTGCAATACCACCCACAGCAGGATTACAACTCATTTGACCAATTTTATTCATGTCCATTGTAATCAGAAGGGTCTTTGAACCCATATTGGCAGCTGCGCACGCGGCTTCATTCCCTGCATGTCCTGCTCCGATTACAATTACATCATATTTAAAATCCATAAGTATATATTTAATTGAATATCAGAGTGTTATATGAACACACATTGATATCATTGTATAAAAAACGACTGCAAAGTTATAAACAAAATTTTGAATTGAGTGTTCAAATCTCAATTTCAACAAGTTAAGGAACAATAATGAAACAAATAAAAAAAATAAGAGATTGAGATACAGAGATAAAAAAAGGGATACACTAATGCATCCCTTTAAAAAAAGTCTTCGTTATTACTACTTCACATCACCTTCGGCAATAAGATATTCAGCTATCTGTACAGCATTGAGTGCAGCACCTTTCTTAATCTGATCGCTAACACACCAGAAAGTAATACCATTTGGGTTTGCCAGATCTTTGCGAATACGACCCACATGTACAGGATCTTTGCCAGAGAGGAACAAAGGCATTGGATATTTCTTTTCAGAAGGATTATCTATCACTTCAACACCCGGAGCAGTAGCAAATGCCTCGCGTACTTCTTCTACAGTTAGAGGACGCTCAGTTTCAGCCCAAACACTTTCTGAGTGAGCACGAAGAGCCGGAACACGCACACACATTGCACTCACTTCAATATCAGAATGCATAATTTTGCGGGTTTCATGATACATTTTCATCTCCTCTTTAGTATAACCATTATCAGTAAATACATCAATCTGAGGAATAAGATTGTAAGCAAGCTGATATGCAAATTTACTAACAGTAGCTTGTTCTCCGGCCAAAACCTGACGATATTGTAGTTCAAGTTCATCCATTGCAGCTGCTCCAGCACCTGAAGCAGCCTGATATGTAGAAACATGTACACGCTTGATATGCGAAAGGTTTTCAATAGCTTTCAAAGCCACAACCATTTGAATAGTAGTACAATTCGGGTTTGCTATAATACCACGTGGACGATCTTTTGCATCAGAGGCATTAACCTCAGGTACAACCAATGGAATATCATTCTCCATACGGAAAGCCGAAGAGTTATCAATCATTACAGCACCAAACTTAGTTATATCAGCAGCATATTCTTTAGAAATACCAGCTCCGGCAGAAGTAAATACAATGTCCATTCCCTTAAAATCATCACCATGCTTAAGTTCCTTCACTGTATATTTCTCGCCTTTAAACTCATATACACTACCCGCACTACGTGACGAACCAAAAAGAGTCAGTTCGGTCAGCGGGAAATTGCGCTCGGCCAACACACGCAAAAATTCCTGGCCTACGGCGCCACTGGCACCAACGATTGCTACTTTCATTGATTAAATGATTAGTTTTGAGAAAATTATAATCTCAAAAAATGATTAAAATAAAATTTGTTTCTTAATTTATTGTTTATATCTTTGTACGGAAATGTGAATAATAAAACCACACATTAAACCTTAAATTAGTTTGCAAAAGTAATTCATTTTTATATAATTAGCAACAATATGAAAGTACGAATTCTGATATTTATAATATTTGTGTCGATATTAGCTAAAGCACAAATCAACGAAAATTTCACAGATGGTAATCTTGACAGAAATCCTGAATGGCGTGGAAACACCGGAAACTTCACGATAAACGAAAAACTTCAACTACAATCCTGCGCAACAACCACATCAGTATCATCACTATTTACAAATTCAGAATCCATAGTAAATGCGCAATGGAAAGCCCATATTATAATTAATTACAGCACATCATCGTCAAATTATGCAGCAATGTATATTATTAGTGAAAATGAAAACCTAACATCAGGCTGTAATGGGTATTATGTACAGATTGGTGGTACAAATGATGAAATATCCCTCTTTCTACAACAAGGAACTAAAAAAACAAAAATTATTGATGGACTGGATAAACGTATTGCAGATGATAGCGTAAATGTAGAAGTAAAAGTGACTCGCGACGGGAATGGAAACTTTGAACTGTGGTCGAAAAAAGCAAGCGAAAATGAATATATATTGGAAGGTAAAACGCAAAATAACGCAGTCGTAAACTCATACTACTTTGGCTTGCTATACTCAAACACATCAACAACAGGTAAAGCGTATATATTTGATAATATCGAAGTAACAGGTGAAAAAGCAGAGGATCATATAAATCCAACAATAAAACAATTGAAAATAACTGATGAAAATAAAATTGAAATTGAATTTTCGGAAAGAATAGATACCAGTAATTTAGAAATTGGAATTAATGGGCAATTTTATAAAACAGATAGTGTTGAATTAAATGGAGCAAAAAATATCCTGAGAATAAAACCACAATACAAATTCATAAAAGGAATAAAATATGAAATTACACTATCAGGAATAAGTGATTATTCTGGAAACTATCTGATAAACAATACAGCATATACGGGTATTCCCGAAGATGCTGAAATTGGTGATTTGCTGTGGAACGAAGTTATGTTTAATCATCCTGAAAATTCATCAGAGTATGTTGAAATATACAACCGAAGCGCAAAAGTAATCGAACTCACAGGCATGTATATAAGCACACGTAAAACCGACGGGACATTAAACTCAGGTAATAAAATCGACTATTATCTACTAATGTATCCATCTGAATATTTAGCATTTACATCATCACCCGATTCAGTTTTATTATATCACAATTGCCCACAGGATGCAAATGTAAATACGCTAAATCTGAGCAGCTTAAATAACACATCGGCTACAATAGTTTTATGCAGCAACAATAAAGAAATCATTTACGATGAGCTAAAATATAACGAAAAATGGCATCACACTCTCATCAAAAATCCGAAAGGAGTAGCACTTGAAAAAATAAATCCGGATATGGAAACACAAAATTCCGATTCGTGGCACTCTGCGGGAAGCACAACTAACTATGGTACGCCCGGCTACAAAAACTCACAATACAAAGAAATATATCCAACAGAAACCGAAGATAAAACTGTATGGCTCGATGCTGATAGTTTTAGTCCGGATAATAACGGACATAACGACCTTTGCAGTATACGTTTCAAAAACGAAATGAATGGATACATTGCAAATGTAAAAGTCTTAAATTCAAAAGGTTCGCTTGTGTATGAATTAGCCAATAACAAAATACTACAACCCGAAGATTATCTACTTTGGGACGGAAAAACTAAAACAGGCACAGTCGTAAACGCAGGAATTTACATCATCTACTTCGAAGCAATACATCCATCCAAATCCGAAAAAATAATTAAAAAAATTCCGGTGGCTGTCACATTCTGATTATTTTGATATTTTAACGCCGTATAATACAATAAATCAGCTATCTTTGCAGTCGTTTTTGTGTAAATTAATGTTTTATGACAAAAACTTTTTTAATTGAATAATCAAATAAAATACTTCCGTCATAAATGTACACAAGTTACATTTAGAAAAGTATTTAAACACTAAAGAATGGAAAAAGTAAGCTATGCTCTCGGATTAAGTCTGGGAAACAACTTGATGAACAGCGGAATAGAATCTATCGACTACGCAAAATTAGCAAAAGGTATTCAGGATGTAGTTGAAAAAAACGAACCTGAAATCAGCTATCAGGAGGCACAAGACATTATCAACGAATTTTTCGAAGAACTGCAAAAAAAAGCATCCGACGGAGCCATAAAAGCCGGACAGGATTTTTTGAATGAAAATGCAAAACGTCCCGAAGTTACAACTCTCGAAAGCGGACTACAGTACGAAATTATCAAGGATGCCAACGGTCCGAAACCAAAAGCAACCGACAAAGTTACAGTACACTATCACGGTACACTGATCGATGGAAAAGTTTTCGATAGTTCAGTACAACGTGGAGAACCAGCTACATTTGGCGTTACGCAGGTTATCAGCGGTTGGGTTGAAGCGCTTCAGCTTATGCCTGTAGGTGCAAAATGGAAGCTTTTCATTCCTTCGAATCTGGCTTATGGAGCTCAGGGAGCAGGTCAGGCCATCGGACCACACACCACATTGATTTTCGAAGTGGAACTGATAGGTATCGTATAAATTAATCCTCACAAAAAAAATCTGATAACACATACACACATGAGAAAAACAATTTTATTTTGCCTCGCACTCAGCCTAGTAGCTGTGGGTGCCGAAGCCAAAGAAAAAAAACAAAAAAAATCGAAGAAAAATAAAGTAGAAGTAGTTGAAAAGGTAATGACCAACGATGTGGACTCAATGAGTTATGCACTTGGTATAAACGTTGGAAACGACTTTGCTAAAAATTTGAAATCAATACCCGGTGGAAAATCAAATTTCGATTTGGTTATAAAAGGTTTTACCACAGCCATGAAAGGCGATTCAGCTTTAATGTCGACAGAGCAGGCAATGGAATATTTCAACAACTACATTCAAGCAGCTCAGGGCAAAGAAACTGAATCAAAGAAGAATGCCGGAGAGAAATTTTTAGCCGAAAACATGAATGCTGAAGGTGTAAATGTAACTCCTTCAGGACTTCAGTACAAAGTACTTGTACCTGCCGAAGGAAAAAAACCACAGGCTCAGGATACTGTAAAGGTACATTATACAGGAACTCTGCTCGATGGTACTAAATTCGATAGTTCTGTGGATAGAGGTGAGCCAATTGAATTTCCGCTCAATCAGGTTATCAAAGGATGGACCGAGGGTGTGCAACTTATGGCTGTTGGTTCGAAATACCAATTCTTTATCCCTTACAATTTAGGCTATGGCGAACAGGGCGCAGGTGGTGTAATTCCTCCGTTTGCCACATTGATTTTCGAAGTTGAATTATTGGATATCAAACCATTTAAAGAACCGGAAAATTTTCTGAAAGATATTAAACCACTCAAAAAGAAATAATTAAAATATAAATTATAACACAAATGAAAAAACTTAGCATTCTTACAATTATCACATTGGTTGCAGTTTTACTGATGTCGTCGTGCAACAGCTACAAACCAAAAGAAGTTTCTCTCAACAACATGAACGATAGTTTGAACTACACACTCGGACTTTCGAACGGTAAAGGGATTAAAGATTATTACATGCAAACCGACACTACCGACAAAGCCATTGCAGCTTTAATGGAAGCACTCGACAAAGCATTTGAAGGTGAAGCAAGCACCGACGAAATGTACAAAATCGGTCTGCAGGTAGGTAACTCATTCAAACAACAGAAAAAACAGGGTTTGATGGGTGATTCAACTTTGGTATTCAACAGCGAGCTTGTAAAACAGGGACTTGTAAACGCTCTTAAAGATTTCAAAGAAGGCATGACAGCTGAAGAATCGGAAGAATATATCCGTAAAGTGATGATGGAAATTCAGGACAAAAAAATGCGTGAGCAAATGCCACAACAGGCTCCTGCAACACCCGCAACTCCTGCTGATACTATCGCTCAATAATTCATAATCCATTATTAATTGATTAACAGAAATATAAAATGAAAAAACTAAATATATTCTTAGTGGTAGCCGTAATTGCTGCTTCTGTACTTAGCTCTTGCAACAGCAACAGCACAAAAATGCCTTCACTTAAAAATCAGATTGACAGTTTGAACTATGCTTTTGGTCTTGCCAACGGTAATGGAATTAAACAATATTATCTGGCAGCTGATTCAGCAAACGCTGATTCGCTGAACGCTAAAATCGAATCTTTACTTCGCGGTATGGACGAAGGAATGAAAGGTGATGTAGCCGAAAATCCTGAACTTGCCGAACTTGGTACCAACATTGGTAATGCACTGAAAGAACAAAAAATAGCCGGTCTTATGGGCGACTCAAGCCTTACTGTAGATATTAAACTTATCAAACAGGGACTTGTAAACGGTATGAAAGGTTCGAACATTCAAATGACTGCTGAAGAAGCTCAGACATATCTGAATGCAACCATGCAAAAACTGCAGGAAAAACGTATGCAGGAACAAAACGGCCCTAACAAAGCTGCAGGCGAAGTTTTCCTGAAAGAAAACGCTAAAAAAGCAGGTGTTGTAACCACTGCTAGCGGTCTGCAATACGAAGTAATCAAAAAAGGCACAGGGGCTCTTCCTAACGATACAAGCCGTGTAAAAGTACATTATCACGGAACTTTGATCGACGGAACTGTATTCGACAGCTCAGTTGATCGTGGCGAACCAGCAGTATTTGGTGTAAACCAGGTTATCAAAGGCTGGACCGAAGCGCTTAAACTTATGCCTGTAGGTTCAAAATACAAACTCTACATTCCACAGGAACTTGCTTACGGAAGCCAGAACATGGGAAATATCAAACCTTTCTCAGCTCTTATTTTCGAAGTAGAACTGATTGGTATCGAAAAATAATAAGGCAAATAATAATGCTATACTTAAAGCCCGGAATCTGCATTAAGGTTCCGGGTTTTATTTTTTTCAAAAAGTAAGCAAAACATTGTTTTATGCTATCCATTTTACTTTATTTAGCAATAAAAACACATTTCTTTTTTAAATAATCATTTCTTTTCTGTAATTTTGCTGCCTTAATGACAAATTAAATTTCTATACCATGGAAAAAATAGATCAGCTCGATCGTAAGATTTTACGCATCATTACCCAAAATGCACGTATGCCTTTTAAAGATGTAGCCGAAGAATGCGGTGTATCGCGTGCAGCCATTCATCAACGTGTTCAGCGACTGATCGATATGGATGTAATTACAGGTTCGGGCTACACAGTAAATCCAAAAATGCTTGGTTTTCAGATGTGTGTGTACATTGGTATCACGCTCGAGCGCGGCTCTATGTACAAAGAAGTGGTAAACGAACTCGAAAAAATTCCCGAAATTGTGGAATCGCAATATACACTAGGTCATTACACCATTCTGATAAAACTTTATGCCCGCAACGACGAACATCTGATGCAGTTGCTTAACGGACGTATTCAGGAAATTCCGGGTGTAGCAGCAACCGAAACACTTACTTCGCTCGATCAGCGTATAAAACGTTCAATTCCAATTGAATAATATCTAAAGTATTCTTTAAGGAGACTTTTTAATTTGTATCAACAGTAAAAAAAACATAAACAATATAGGTCTTTAAGTCTGCTTTAATGTGGATTTAGAGGGCTGGAGTTATTTATTATGGAAACAGTAGTTAGTGGCATTCGCCCCACAGGAAATTTACACTTAGGAAATTATTTCGGCGCTTTGCGCAATTTTATACAAATGCAAAACGAGCATAATTGCTATTTTTTTATAGCCGATTATCACTCGCTTACCACGCATCCCACACCGGGCGATTTACACGGAAATGTAAAACAAATTCTCGTTGAATATCTGGCTGCCGGTCTCGATCCCGAAAAAGCCACACTTTATGTGCAAAGCGATGTACCCGAAGTAGCTGAATTGTATTTGTTTCTGAATATGAATGCTTATATCGGCGAACTCGAACGTTGTACTTCGTTCAAGGATAAAATCCGTCAGCAACCACAAAATGTGAATTCAGGTTTGCTTACCTATCCCACACTTATGGCTGCTGATATTCTGATACATAAAGCTTCGAAAGTTCCTGTGGGAAAAGATCAGGAACAACATTTGGAAATGACCCGCACTTTTGGAAACCGATTTAACCGCATGTACAATGTGGAATATTTCCCCGAACCACAGGCTTTTAATTTTGGCCAGCAATTGTTAAAAATTCCGGGACTGAACGGTAGTGGAAAAATGGGAAAATCGGAAGGCGAAGGCAATGCCATTTATCTGGCCGACGAACCCGAAGCTATCCGCAAAAAAGTAATGAAAGCCGTAACCGATAGCGGACCTACCGAACCGAATCAGGAAAAACCTGAAGTGATTCAGAATATTTTCCAGTTGATGAATGTAGTCTCGAGCAAAGAAACATTCGACTATTTCAACGACCAATACAATAATTGCAACATTCGCTATGGCGATATGAAAAAACAGCTCGCTGTGGATATGATTGCTTTTACAGAACCATTCAGAGATAAAATAAACGCCCTTAAAAGCGACGAAGCCTACATTTCGAAGGTGGCACGCTTAGGAAAGGAAAAAGCGCAGGAAAGCGCTGCAAAAACCATTCGTGAAGTACGCGAAATTATCGGTTTCAAAAAATTCTGATCAATACACTAATATAAAAAATAATAAAGAGGCTGTCTTAAAAGTATGCATGAACACTTTTAAACTTACAAATTATAAGAACTTTTCATTTCTGCCCCTATATCCCCTCCCGATAAATCGGGATAAATTGCGGGGACTCAGTGCGTGCAACGTAATTTCTTTATTTGCACAATGTCACAGCCCCCTTTAGGGGGTTGGGGGCAGCTGAAAGTTTTGATTTGTAAGTTTTAGTTTTCACATCTTAGCTTTTGAGACAGTCTCTTTTTCTTATCTGTGTAATCTGTGTTCTATCTGCGAAATCTGTAATATTAACTCAGTTCAAGCATTCTCAAAATCGGTTTTACAGCTTTTTCGCGAATCGATTCTTCCACCAAAATTTCAGGACTTTCGTTCAGCAAACATTTATAAAGCTTTTCGAGCGTATTCAAACGCATAAAATTACATTCGTTGCAGGCACAGGTACTGTCGTTGGGTGGCACCGGAATAAATTCCTTATCAGGATTTTTCTTCTGCATTTCGTGAATAATACCACTTTCGGTAGCTACCAGGAATTTCTTTTTATCAGAGCTTATAGTATAATTCAGCAAAGCAGCTGTACTTCCAATAAAATCGGCCACCAGCAGCAAAGGTTTCTTACATTCGGGATGTGCAAGCACTTCAGCATAGGGGTTAGTTTCTTTAAGTTTCAACAGCTTTTCCACTGAGAATTGCTCGTGAACATGGCATGCTCCGTCCCATAATAACATCTGCCGACCGGTCACACTGTTGATATAATCTCCAAGATTTCTGTCGGGGCCAAAAATTAATTTCGCATCTTTGGGAAACGAATCCACAATTTTCTTTGCGTTGGTCGAAGTCACCACCACATCAGTAAGCGCTTTCACGGCTGCTGTGGTATTCACGTACGAAATGACAGTATGATCAGGGTGAGCCTTTACAAAGGTCTCAAACGCGTCGGCAGGACAGCTGTCGGCCAGTGAGCAACCGGCTTCGAGGTCGGGCACCAGTACTTTTTTCTGTGGCGACAGAATTTTGGCTGTTTCGCCCATAAAATGCACGCCGCACAGAACAATTATGTCGGCATCGGTTTTGGCTGCATGTTGCGCCAGTGCCAGACTATCGCCAATCATATCGGCTATATCCTGAATATCCCCCATTTGGTAGTAATGGGCCATGATCACAGCATTTTTTTCTTTTTTCAGCCGGTTTATTTCAGCTATTAATTCAGATTTGTTCATTTTTAGTTGAATTTCAATTTTCGGGATTGCATGACTGAGTTTTCAAACAATCATTATTATATTTCTTTTTTTATTTTTTCAAAAAACCTTATAGTGATGATAATAGGGTGTTGATAAGGTTGATAAATAATTTGCAGAATACTTGTGAGTTTGGTTATACAATATTGAATACACAGCTTTCAACAATTACAAAAGTCTTTTAGTTTTGATTTTCACAAAAATACTAACTTTATCAACACACTGTTTATAACTGCAAAGTTAGAAACTTTTCCCGAAACTGATGGTTTATAACTACGGAAAACAGGTTTAAAAAGGGCTATAAAAAAAGTGCTATCTTTTTTGGTAAGTCCGAAACAAAAGATATATGCGTCACTGTTTCCGATTCTACAAATCATTTTTATCAATTTCTTTCAGTCGGTTTTCAATAGTTTTCAACAGTTTGTTGATAAGCTTTCATTTCAGTCCCCTTTTGGGAATTGGACGTGTTGAAATTTTCTATTTTTCTCATTCAAAACCCGTTTGTATCGAGCCGATTAACATTAAAATTCCTTTATTCTGATTTATTATTTGTAATTTAGCTCCAAATTATTAATTCCAATATTATCTTTGTTTTTCGTATGAGGCTAAACAGATTACTTTGGTTGGTGGCTATTGCCGGAATTGCATTTTCATGTCAGAAAGAAAAATCGGATGTGAAACGCAAGTCTTTGCTCGAGGTTGAAGGTAAATTTCTTTACCTCGATCAGGTGCAGGATATTATTCCGCCCAATGTAAGCAGTGACGACAGCACTCAGATTGCCGATAGTTATATTAAAAAATGGGTGACCGATGTGCTTGTGTACGAAAATGCCAAACGTAATATAAGCAACAAAGAAGAAATTGATCAGCTGCTCGAAGAATATCGTAAATCACTCATTATTCATCAGTATCAGCAAAAACTTATTCAGCAACGCTTACCTCAGGAACCTTCGGAGGAAGAAATGCATACTTTTTACGAGAACTTCAAAGATCAGTTTCAGCTGAGCGAAAATATTATCAAGGGAATATTTCTGGTAGTACCTGTCAATGCTCCAAAAATAAATAACGTACGCTCATGGGTTCGTTCGGGCGATACCAAGGCGCTTGAAAATATTGAAAAATACAGTCTGCAAAATGCTATTAGTTACGACTATTTCGGCAATAAATGGACTCCTTTTTCGGAGATTCTGAAGAAATTTCCGGTACAAATTGAAGATCCCGCAGCATATGTATCGGGTCGGAAATTTGTGGAAGTGTCGGACAGTACCAAACATTATTTTCTGAGAATTGAAGATTTCAGAAAAACCGGACAGACAGAGCCTTTCGAAATGGCCCGTCCACGAATTTCGAACCTTATTCTCAATAAACTGAAAGCTGAATTTATTAGCAATTTCGAAAACGAAATTTATAAGGATGCAGTGGACAATGGCAGTGTAAATTATTTTGAAAAATAATAGGATATTTAAAAGCACAAACATTTTAAAATGAAGAAACCTTTTTTGTTTTTATCGCTTATATCAATGGCCATTGGCCTTCATGCACAGAAAAATATTATCGATGAAGTTATCTGGATTGTAGGCGACGAAGCTATTCTGCGTTCCGAAGTTGAGGAGCAACGCATCAGAGCACAATACGAAGGAACTCCCATTCAGGGCGATCCTTATTGTGTGATTCCCGAGCAAATTGCTATCAACAAGCTGTTTTTGCATCAGGCTGTACTCGATAGTATCGAAGTTAGCGAAAGTACAGTAATGAATCAGGTGGAAAACCGTCTGAATTTCTTTATTTCGCAAATTGGTTCTAAAGAAAAAATGGAAGAATATTTCCGCAAAAATACTCCTGCATTGCGCGAAGACCTGCGTGTGATGTTTCGCGACCAAATGATTATTCAGCAAATGCAGCAGAAATTAGTGGGCGATATCAAATCGACACCGGCGGATGTACGCCGCTTTTTCAATAATTTGCCCGAAGATAGTATTCCTATGGTTCCTGCGCAGGTAGAACTGCAGATTATCAGTTTTGAGCCTCCTGTGCCCATCGAAGAAATCAACCGCGTGAAAGAACGTCTGCGCGATTTTACTGAAAGAGTCAATAGCGGAACCACCGATTTTTCGGTACTTGCCCGTCTGTATTCCGAAGATACAGAAAGTGCCAAAAGGGGAGGAGAGCTTGGTTTTATGGGACGCGGACAGCTTGTACCCGAGTTCTCGGCTGTGGCTTTCAACCTTACCGATCCTAAAAAAGTATCGCGTATTGTACAATCGGAATTCGGATTTCACATTATTCAGCTTATCGAAAAACGTGGCGACCGTCTCAATTGCCGTCACATACTAATGAAACCACGCGTATCTCTTGAATATAAAAATCAGGCTATTCAAAAACTCGATTCTATTGCCGGCGAAATCAGAAACGGAAAAATTACTTTCGAAAAAGCTGTAATGAATTATTCGCTTGATAAAAATACCGCTATGAATGCGGGTTTAATGCTCAACGAAAAAAGCGGAACTTCAAAATTCGAATATCAGGATCTGCCTCAGGAAGTGGCTAAGATAGTGTACGGTATGAATGTGGGTGAAGTTTCGAAACCATTCAGCATGATCAGTCCACAAACCAACAAGGAAGTGGTGGCCATTGTAAAGGTAAAATCGAAAACCGAAAATCACCGTGCCAACCTTACCGACGATTATCAAATGCTGAAAAACTATTACGAAGGAATCAAGCGCGAGGAATTTATCAAAAACTGGATCGTAAAAAAACAAAGAGAAACCTATATCAGTATCGATCCTAAATGGCAAAACTGCGAATTCCAGTATCCGGGATGGATTAAAAAATAAAATTTCTGAAAGTAATGTTTTGTAGGAATAATATGTTTAAACCGCACATACATACAAACCCCCTCCGTAGGTTGGGGGTTTTTTCGCTCTTCATGGTTTTGGCTATGTGGGGCACAAGCGTGTTGCTCAATGCACAGGATAAAACACCTGTAAAAGTAAACAAACCGGGACAGTTGCGCAAGGAAGTGCTCGAAAATCAGCAAACCAAAAAGCCTGCTGTTCAGCAATCAAAAGGACGTAACCGCAAGCCAAAGCCATTGCCTCCTGCACGACCACTTGCACCCATTGTCAATCCGCTCAACAATTCGAAAGCCACCATTATCTATCTCGAAAATACCGAATCGATTGATTTCGACGAAATGATAAACCCTGATAAGCAAATTCTCAGGGGAAATGTACGCTTTCGTCACGACAACGCATTGCTTTATTGCGACAGTGCTTATTTTTATCAGAAAGCCAATTCGCTCGATGCCTTCAGCAATGTGCGCATTGTGCAGGGCGATACGCTGTTCGTGTACGGCGATTTTTTGTATTACGATGGAAATACCCGCATGGCCCGTTTGCGTCATAATGTGCGCATGGAAAACCGCAAAACAACGCTTACCACCGACAGTCTGAACTACGACCGCAATACCGATCTGGCCTATTATTATACCGGAGGAAAAATTGTGGATACCGAAAACACGCTTACTTCCATTTGGGGGCAATATTCTCCGGGAACAAACGATGCCATGTTTCGCGATAGCGTGAAGCTGGTGAATACTAACTTTAAAATGAATGCCGACAGCATGCGCTACAATACCAAAACGAATATTGCGCGCATTACAGGCCCCACACACATTGTTTATCAGGACGAGACCGACATTTACAGCACGCTGGGATGGTACAATACCAATACCGAGCAAATGATGCTCCTGAACCGTTCGGATGTGATTCACAAGGACGGAAAAACGCTCACCGGCGATACTGTGTTTTACGATAAAGCCAAAAAATACGGCGAAGCTTTTGTAAATGTAATTATGAAGGATACGGTGCAAAAATCCACGCTTTACGGCGATTTTGTAACTTACAACGAAGCTACCGAAGAAGGTTTTGCAACCGACTCGGCTTTATTGGTCGACTGGTCGACAAAAGATACGGTGTGGATGCATGCCGACACGCTGCGCACTTATAAGGATTCGATTTACGATGTGGCGCGCGGATATTATAACGTGCGTTTCTATCGCAACGATGTGCAGGGCATTTGCGATTCGCTGGTGTACACAGGTCGCGACTCGGTAATGCATTTGTTTGGCGAGCCGGTGCTCTGGGCCGAAGAAAATCAGCTTTCGGGCGAATATATCCGCATTTTTACCAAAAATGAGGAAGTGGAAAGAGTGCATATCGAACGTTCGGCCATAGCCATTCAGAAAGAAGATTCACTCTATTTCAATCAGCTTTCGGGCAAGGAAATTATTGCTTACATGGATAGTGGGCAGCTTTACCGCGTGAACGTAAACGGAAATGCCGAAACCATTTATTACCCCAAAGACGAAGCCGATTCCTCGCTCATAGGTATCAATAAAACCGAAAGCAGTTATGTGGTAATGTATCTGAAGAATAAGAAAATTGAACGCATGGTAATGACCTCGGCATCCAATGGCATCATGTATCCGCTCGGTCAGCTTTCGGGAGGCGATTTGTATCTGAAAAACTATTTCTGGCTCGATGATCAACGCCCCAAAACCAGCGACGATGTGATGCTGACATTCGTAAAGAAACCGCGCGAAAAAATTGGCACCAGCACCCTGATGGGAACTGCCACACCCGGTGGCGGGCCTTCAGGCACGGGACAGGGAACGCGCAGTACTTCGCCCGGAAATATCAATACCAACACTCCTAACTTACCTGCCGGAGGTGCACCAGCAACTCCTATACGTGGTGGAGGGCTGAGACCTGCTTCGAGATAAAATAAAGCCCTGTAAAATCGGATAAACGAATTACAGGGCTTTGTTTTTAAAAATAGCTTTACTTCTTCACAGGCTTAAAGATATGCGACGAATGTCCGTAGAACAATTCGGCAGCTTCCATTACTGTTTCGGAGAGTGTAGGGTGCGGGTGAATGGTAAGGGCGAGATCTTTCACTGTGGCGCCCATTTCGATGGCTAAAACGCCTTCGGCTATCATTTCGCCGGCTCCCGGTCCGCAAATGCCCACGCCGAGAATGCGTTCCGTGTCCGGATCGATAATCAGTTTGGTAAGCCCGTCGCTGCGGTCGAGAGTAGTTGCGCGTCCGCTGGCAGCCCATGGGAATTTAGCCACTTCGAAGCGAATGCCTTTGGCTGCTGCCTGCGTTTCGGTAATTCCTGCCCATGCAATTTCCGGATCGGTAAATACAACTGCCGGAATGGCCAGCGGCTCGAAAGCCACTTTTTTGCCGGCAATAGCATCTACAGCCACCCGTCCTTCGTGCGACGCTTTGTGCGCCAGCATAGGCTCGCCCACAATATCGCCAATGGCATAAATGTTTTCGTCGTTGGTTTTCAGCGTATTGTCGGCCACAATCCAGCCACGTTCGTTTACCTGCACTCGGGTGTTTTCGAGTCCCAGTCCGGCTGTGGAAGGCTTGCGCCCTATCGACATCAACACATAGTCGAACGTGTGTTCTTCTATTTGCTTGTCTTTGTTTTCGATACGCACGAGCAAACCGTCAGCGGCTTCTTTTATTTCCACCACTTTCGATTGCAGCATTATTTTGTCGAAGGATTTCGAAATGCGTTTCTGCAGGTGCGACACCATGTCCTGATCGGCACCCGGTAGCAAACGATCCATAAACTCCACTACCGACACCTGAGTACCCAGCGCTGAGTACACCGAACCAAGTTCGAGTCCGATATATCCGCCACCCACTACCAACAGGCTTTTGGGAATGGCGGGTAAATCGAGCGCCGACGTAGAGTTCAACAGACGCGGGCTATCGATTTGCAGCGACGGAATGGTGGCAATGACCGATCCGGTGGCGATAATGGCTTTATCGAACGATATTTGCTCTTTGGAGCCATCCTCGCGGCTTACTTCGATGGCCGACGACGAAACAAAGCGCGCACGACCCTGAACGAAGTTTATTTTACGTTGTTTGGTAAGCACTCCGAGTCCGCCTGTAAGCTTGTTTACGACTTTGTTTTTAAACCCACGCAGTTTGTCGAGATCAATTTCAGGTTCGCCGAAATTAATGCCCCATTCTTTGGCTTCTTTTGTTTCGTTCAGAAGTTTGGCCACGTGCAGCAATGCCTTCGACGGAATACAACCCCTGTAAAGGCAAACGCCCCCGGGATTTTTTTCCAGATCGACCAGCGTCACATTCATGCCCAGGTCGGCTGCATAAAACGCTGCCGCATATCCGCCGGGACCACCTCCGATGACTACCAGCCCCCTACCCCCTAAAGGGGGATTAGCTAAGCCACCTGAATTATTTTCTGTTATGTTATTCATATGTTTATATTTTTTGTATCTGCCCCCTAATCCCCTTCTTATTCCCCCTTTAGGGGGTAGGGGGCTGGTTTTGGGCTTTATCCCTCAATTACAAACTTCATTGGATTCTCAATGGCATCGATTATCCAGCGCAGGAAGCGGATACCGTCGGCACCGTCGATCACTCTGTGGTCGTACGAAAGCGACAGCGGAAGCATCATGCGGGGTTCGAACTTGCCGTTGATATACACAGGTTCGATACTTCCGCGTGAAACGCCCAGAATGGCTACTTCGGGTGCATTTACAATAGGAGTAAAGGCTGTTCCGCCAATTCCGCCAAGGTTTGTAATGGTAAAGCAGCCGCCCTGCATATCGGCAATCGAAGTTTTTTTGTTGCGGGCTTTTTCGGCCAGCGCATTCATTTCCTTCGATATTTCGATTACATTCAGTTGGTCGGCGTTTTTAATTACCGGCACAATCAGTCCAAAGTCAGTATCTACTGCAATGCCTATATTGAAATAGTGCTTGTAAATAATTTCCTTCGTCATCATGTCCACGCTCGAATTGAACTGCGGGAACTTTTTCAGCGCCGAAGCAATTATTTTCACCAGAATGGCCGTCACTGTAAGTTTTACACCTTCTTTCTCAGCAGTTTTGGCATAGCTCTTACGGAATTCCTCAAGCGCTGTAATATCGGCCTTGTCGAACTGTGTGACATGCGGAATGGTGTGCCATGCATGGCTCAAATGTTCGGCAGTTTTGAAGCGGATATTTGACATAGCCTGACGTTCCACATTGCCAAACTTCGTAAAGTCGGGTAGGGGTTGCTGATGTTGTTCGGCGCGAATGTGTTGTACTTCGTTGCGTTGCTGATGCAGCAATTTGCTGTAAGCTTTTACATCGTCGAGCAAAATTCGTCCGCCGGGACCACTGCCTTTTACCTGATTTACATCCACGCCAATTTCGCGTGCCAGGCGGCGAACCGATGGCGCTGCGGGCGCTGCATTTTGCAGAATAGGTGGCTGATTTTCCAAAGCTATCACTTTAGGCGCTTCGGCTGGTTTGGTAACTTCCGGCACAAATTCGGTTTTAGCTTCGGCCACCACAGGAGCTGCCGTTTGTACAGCTGCGGGTTGCGCGGCAGGAGTTGCTGCGGGTGCAGCCACACTTCCCGAAACGCGGAAAATTACCGCTCCGATCGGCGTTGCATCACCTTCGGCCACCAACACTTCGGTTACTTTACCGGCAATGGACGAAGGCACTTCGATGGTTGCTTTGTCGGTTTCCACTTCAAGTACAGCCTGGTCGTTTTCTACTGTATCGCCTACTGCAATAAGCACTTTTACAATGGTAGCTGTGCGAATGTTTTCACCCAGTTCGGGCAACGTAAACTCAAGCGTTCCGGTGCCGGCAGTTGCTACGGGAGCAGCTTGTGGCGCAGGTGCAGGCTGAGGCGTAGCCAGAGGCTGAGCAGGTGCAGGTGCTTCTTCTTTTGCAGGCCCGGGCGTTGCAGCGCTTTCGCCGGCAAACACCAATACAAGCTGCCCGATACTTACCTGTTCGCCCTCGTTTACCTTTATTTCGGCAACGGTTCCGGCTGCATCGGCAGGCACTTCAATGGTTGCTTTGTCCGTTTCGAGTTCCAGCAGCGGCTGATCGGCTTCCACCATATCGCCTGCCTTCACAAGCACTTTGACCACTGTGGCGCTGTTTATATTTTCCCCTAATTCGGGTATTACAAAATTTCTCATTATTTATAATTTTTTCTAACTGCCCCCTAACCCCCTAAAGGGGGGATAAGACAGGTTCTGTGATTGTTTTTCGAAAAATCTTAATTAAGAAACCATTGGATTCAGTTTTTCAGGATCAATTCCCAGATCGTTCATGGCTTTTTTCAGTTCGGCCAGTTTGAATTTACCTTCTTTATAAAGGGCATAAAGTGTGGTAAATGCAATGTGTTTGGCATCCACTTCGAAGAAGTCGCGCAACTCGTTGCGGCCTTCGCTGCGTCCGAAACCATCTGTCCCAAGTGAGTAAAGTTTTTTAGGCAACCATTTGGCAATAGAATCGGGCAATGTTTTCACATAATCTGAAGCAGCCACAATCACGCCATCGTTCTGAATAAGTGTCGATACATAAGCTATTTTTTCCTTTTCAGGGTGCAGCAGGTTATGACGCTCCACATCGAGTGCATCGCGTTGCAGTTCCTTGTAGCTTGTCACGCTGTACACATTGGCCGAAACACCGTATTTTTCCTGCAGAATTTCAGCAGCTTTCAGGGTTTCGTTCATAATGGTTCCGCTACCCAACAGATTGGCTGTAAGCTCTTTTTTCGACGCTTTTCCCTGCTGATACAGGTACATTCCTTTCAGAATACCTTCTTTTACATCGCCGGGCATTGGAGGCATCGGATAGTTTTCGTTCATAATGGTAATGTAGTAGAACACTTTTTCCTGCTCTTCGTACATACGACGAATACCATCGCGTATAATCACGGCCAGTTCGTAAGCAAAAGCCGGATCGTAAGTCACCAGATTAGGAACAGGATAAGCCAAAAGGTGACTGTTTCCGTCCTGATGCTGAAGTCCTTCGCCTGCCAGCGTGGTTCGTCCTGCTGTACCGCCCACAAGGAAACCTTTGGCAGCCATATCGGCAGCAGCCCATACAAGGTCGCCGATGCGCTGAAGTCCGAACATAGAGTAATACACAAAGAAAGGCATCATGTTGATGCTGTGCGTCGAATAAGCAGTACCTGCCGATATAAACGACGACATAGCGCCTGCTTCGGTAATTCCTTCTTCGAGAATCTGTCCGTTTTTGGCTTCTTTGTAATAAAGCAATAATTCTTTATCCACAGGCTCGTAAAGCTGTCCTACGTGCGAGTAAATACCATTCTGACGGAAGAGCGATTCCATACCAAAAGTACGTGCTTCGTCGGGTACAATAGGTACAATCAGCTTACCAATTTCTTTGTCCTTTAATAATTTAGTGAGAATTCGCACAAAAGCCATAGTGGTGGAAAGTTCGCGACCATCCGAGCCTGCATAAAACTCTTCGAAAACTTCTTCGGGAGGCGTTTTGATTGGTCGTACGGTGATACGACGCTCAGGCACTGACCCTCCGAGTTCTTCACGGCGTTTTTTCAGATACTGCATTTCTGCTGAATCTTCGGGAAGTTTGTAGAAAGGCGCTTTTCCCACTTCGTCGTCCGACAATGGAATGCCGAAACGTGTGCGGAATTCTTTCAGTTCGTCCTCGTTGAGTTTTTTCTGCGAGTGTGTAATGTTTTTACCTTCGCCGCTTTCGCCAAGTCCGTAACCTTTAATGGTATTTGCCAGAATCACAGTTGGTTGTCCCTTGTGATTTACGGCTGCATTGTAGGCCGCAAAAACCTTTTCAGGGTCGTGACCACCGCGACGCATTTTCCGAATCTGGTCGCCTGTAAGGTGGCTCACCATTTCGAGTAGTTCGGGGTCTTTTCCAAAGAATTGCTGACGCACATATTCGCCATCGGCAATGGAGAATTTTTGCGATTCGCCGTCCACAATTTCGCCCATGCGTTTTACGAGTTTTCCTTTGCTGTCTTTTTCCAGAATAGGATCCCAGTCGCCACCCCAGAGCACTTTAATCACATTCCATCCGGCTCCGCGGAATACAGCTTCGAGTTCCTGTACAATTTTTCCGTTACCACGCACAGGCCCGTCGAGGCGTTGCAGGTTACAGTTAATCACGAAAATCAGGTTGTCGAGTTTTTCGCGTGCAGCCAGCGTAATAGCTCCGAGCGCTTCCGGTTCGTCGGTTTCGCCATCGCCAAGGAATGCCCATACTTTTTGTTCGCTGGTAGTTTTCAGTCCGCGATCCTCCAGATAGCGGTTGAAGCGTGCCTGATAAATGGACATAATCGGGCCAAGTCCCATCGATACAGTGGGGAATTCCCAAAAATTAGGCATCAGCCAGGGGTGAGGATAAGAAGAAAGTCCGCCCTGCGGTTTCAGTTCGCGACGGAAATTATTAAGTTGTTCGGTTGTCAGGCGGCCTTCGAGGAAAGCACGGGCATATACACCCGGAGCAGCATGTCCCTGAAAATAAATCTGATCGCCTCCCACCGGATTGTCTTTTCCTTTAAAGAAATGATTGAATGCCACTTCGAAAAGCGTAGCCACTGAGGCGTAAGTAGAGATATGGCCGCCAATACCATTTTCAATTTTGTTGGCTTTTACCACCATGGCCATTGCATTCCAGCGTATAATACTTTTGATATGCCGCTCTATTTCCCTGTTTCCGGGATAAGGCGGTTGCTCGTTGCGGGCTATGGTGTTGATATATGGCGTGTTGGCAGTAAATGGCAGTTTTACGCCCGCCTTGTGTGCGCGTACCTGCAACTGACGCAGCAGTTCCACCACGCGATCGGGGCCCCATTGCTGTAACACATAATCGAGTGAGTAAAACCACTCCTCATTTTCAAGTTCTTCGATATCTTTTGGGATATTCTTATTTGTATTCATTTAAATAAAAATTATGATTCGTACCATTATAAACAATCGGAGTTCGTTTTAGTTTAATTGATAGCTTTTATATTGTAAGTTTTAAAAACAATAAACATCTGTTCTGATTGTTTAATATGAACAATTACAGATTTTTACACGTTTAAAAATGTGATAGTATTCAGCCTGAGGTTTGGGATATTTATAATGATTTATAAACATTAACTGGTCTGTTTTGCTTACTCTGTACTATGTTTTTAAGACAAAAACCCTAACTTTGCACAAAATCTGATTTTAATGAAACTCAAATATTTTACAGCACTTTTATTCAGCGTTTTTATTTTCCAGAATTGTATTCCGAAGGAAGAAATACCTGATATCAAGGAGGAAGGAAATTTTATTACCCGAATTTTCGAATATGTATACGGGCCGGGTCAGCACTCGTCGCTTGCTTTGCCTGCGGATACACTGTATTTTAAAGGAGATCCGGCATTGCACAGCAAATGGGTTTATCTGGGTGGTTTTGGTGGCTATATCACGGGCGCTTTTGAACGCAATGTAATAAACGGTGAAGGATCCGATTTTGAAGTTTTTGCTTTACGCGGAACTGCGCCCGAACCTGCCATTGTATATGTAATGCAGGACGAAAATGGCGACGGCATGCCTAACGAAACATGGTACGAACTGAAGGGAAGTCAGAACGATAGTACTTTGCGGAATTATTGGGTGCGCTATTACAAACCCGAAACCGATAGTGCAAATGTGCGTTGGCGCGATAGTCGTGGCGAAACGGGAGAACTTCTTTCGGCGCATGGAGCAGGAAATTCGGCCAAATGGTGGTGGGCATCGACCACAACCGACAGTATTACTTTCAACGCTTCGCGGTTGCCGGATGCTTATATCAATCAATCCACCTCGGAGGCACAACTCTGGACTGTTCCCCGCGACCGCTTTCAGTGGGGATATGCTGAGAATATCTACGGAACAGATTTCGATAATGTAAAAGGATCGAACCGACTGGATATTTCGAATGCTGTGGATTCGCTCGGAAATGTAGTATCGCTGCCCGAAATTCGTTTCATAAAAGTGCAAACAGCAGTTTTTCAGCGTGCAGGTTGGACCAATGAAGTATCGGCAGAAGTAAGAGGAGCGGGAGAGATTCAACCCCTGGCTCACTAAACGGGGGAGTTTTGAGGCTCACAAGTGAGAACTTCCACAAGTGAGGGCGTCACTTCGAGTGACACTCTCACTGATGCATACAATAGATTTTTTAATTACTTTTGCATCAGAGAATTTCAAACCATAAGAGATACATAAGCTGATTTTCAGTATTTTTCCTTTTGTGTTCTTTTGTTCCCTTTTGTAGATAAAATATATTTGTAAAAATAATATCGCTTGTTTCTTATAAGGATTGGGCGATCAACAAACCAAACAATGATGGATTATTCAAAAATACCGTCGCCATGTTATGTGCTCGACGAAGTGGCTTTTCGCCGCAATCTGGAACTTATTAAATCGGTAAAGGACAGAGCCGGAGTAGAGATAATTCTGGCATTTAAGGCTTTTGCCATGTGGAGTGCTTTTGCTATTGTGCGCGAATATATTCCGTACTCTACAGCCAGTTCGTTGGCCGAAGCGCGTTTGGCTTTCGAGGAAATGGGCAGTCCCGCACATACTTACGGACCGGCTTATACCGATCGTGAATTTCCCGAAATAGTGAAATGCAGCAGCCATATTACCTTCAATTCGCTCTCACAGTTTGAACGTCTGTATCCGCAAACACAGTTTTACAATGTGTCTTGCGGTTTGCGCATCAATCCTGAGTTTTCGGATGTGGAGACTGATCTTTACAATCCCTGTGCGCCCGGTTCGCGACTGGGTGTGGTAGCCGAACTGCTTGGCGATACTTTGCCTGCTGGTGTCGAAGGGCTACACTTTCATACGCTTTGCGAATCGAATTCTTACGATCTGGAGCGGACACTGGCTGTTGTGGAGCAGAAATTTGGACATTTGTTCGGGCAAATAAAATGGCTCAATATGGGTGGCGGTCATTTGATGACGAAAGAAGGTTACGATGTGGAGCATCTGATTACTTTGTTGCAGAATTTCAAAGCTAAATATCCGCATTTGCAGCTTATTCTGGAGCCCGGAAGCGCTTTTGCATGGCGTACCGGAGTTTTGGTGTCGTCGGTTGTGGATGTAGTGGAAAACAAAGGTATAAAAACCGCCATGCTCGATGTATCGTTTTCGTGTCACATGCCCGATTGCCTGGAAATGCCATACAAACCGGCAATTGTGGGAGCTACCGATGTAGTGACCGGAAAACCTGCTTATCGTATGGGTGGAAATAGCTGTTTATCAGGGGATTTTTACGGTTCGTGGTCGTTCGATGAAGAGCTGAAGCCCGGTGACCGTATTGTGTTCGAAGATATGATTCATTACACCATGGTAAAAACCACTATGTTCAATGGCGTTTCGCATCCTTCTATTGGCATTTGGACCAAAGACAACGAATTTAACCTGATTCGCGAATTTGGTTATGAGGATTATAAAGGAAGAATGTCGTAAGAGGATATTTCGATCCTGAGATTCATTTTTTATTTTATGTATTATATTTGTAGCATAAAACTCTTATTATGAATACAGTTAATGTTCAAATAGATATTTCGGGCCCGGCAGGTAAAAAGCTTTTGCGCGAGATTGAAAAGAATCCGGATATTGCTAAAATTGAATATCCTTCGTCAATGGATATTTCAGCAAAGAAGACCTACACGGTGGAAGAAGTTTTTTCGAAAGTAGAGGAAAAGCTGAACAGTCATTATGGTTCAGATATTAAGTTGAAGTATTGATATGCAGATGTATGAAATCCCTTATTTTGTATAAAACACAGGCATAATTAAAGGCCTGGTAACCCATTTTCCTTTGAAGGCGTCGAATTCGCGTTCGGCGCCTGTCATTATACCCCATTTGTCGGTAATTTTGAATTCGAAGGCTCCGCCATAGCTCGATTGTGAAAACATAGAATGATTGAGCGAACGAAGAATATTCGGGTTGAGTCCTGCTTGCGGTGCGTAACTGCCAAAAGCGTTGAAAAATACCCGATCGGAAAGTTCGAACCGTAGTTTCCCGTTGAAGCTAATCTCATTGCGGAAATCGTTGTAGATATTGAACTTCGAGAAAGTGGCTCCCCCCGAGAAAGTAATACGGTCGGTGATAAAATAATTCAGATTTGCTCCCGCCGACGACATTCCACCCAGCCCGATATAGTTCTGATTGATACGTGCAGTGCTGATAAACATATTGTCGTTCAGTGGAATAATGCCATAATGGTTTCGAGTGTAGTCGAAAGTTTGAGGCAGGGAAGGCATTTTTATTTCGGGCACTGAGTGGTTGAAGTTGCTCAGTGTATTCAGTTCGTACGACGACAGGCTCAGGTTGCTGAGCGAAGGTTTCCGGATAAGTCCGTTTGCAGTTTTACCAGATGTGCTATCCATGTTTATCAGCCAGTTGCGGTCGAAAGCAGGTCCATCGGGGATTTCCTGACTGTAGGCTGTATTCAGCGCAAAAAACAAAAGCAGAAAAATGCAGTTTTTCATATTTGCGGGTATTTGAGTGAAACAACAGCGCAAATATAGAATTTTCAGAACAATAATCTGAGTTTTTGTTTTCCGGTTAATTTAATTTATGAATGCGCGTTGCTAATGTGCATTTCTGTTAATATAAACCGGACAGCTTCCAGAATATTTTTACACACAGGATATTCGGCATCAATTTCGGGCAAATGTTTTTCGCCGTGGCCTGTAAGTACATATACCGATTTAATTCCCGCATTTTTGCCACAGTCGAGGTCAGAAGCGTGATCGCCGATAATCCATGAGTTTTGCGTGTCGATATTATATTTTTCGATGGCTTGTTCGATAAACCATGGCGATGGCTTTTTGCATTGGCAATTGTCTTCGGTTTTGTGCGGGCACGAATATAATTCCCTGATAATAAAACCTTTCATGGCTAACTCATCAACTACAAACTGATTTACAGCTTCAACTTCTTCGGGCGTGCAAATACCTTTCCCAATGCCCGATTGATTGGTGATGATAAAGAAATCGAATTTGTCTTTCAGAAGTTCAAGCGCCACGAAAGTTTCGGGATAAAATTCAACCTGCGAAATTTGCGTGAGATAACCTTTATCGTCAATCAGCGTTCCGTCGCGGTCGAAAAATATAGCGGGTTTGTGCATTTTTATGCTTGTTTTAATACAAATGACAAACGCCGGAACAGATCCGATTGTTTAACTGCTTATGATGCTGATGTCTCAATTTTTTAAATAAGAATGCGCATTTTGGTATAGCTTTCGCGAAATTCCTTGGGAGTGACGCCTTTGCGTTTTTTGAAAATGCGATTGAAGTTCGACAGGTTGTTGAATCCGCATTCGTAGCTTATCTCGGCAACTGTTTTAGTTGTGTCGATCAGGTGACGCGAGGCAATGCCCAGTCGCAGGTCGTTGAGATATTCGATGTAATTTTTGCCTGTTCTTTTTTTCATAAAGCGGCTGAACGACACTTCCGACATATTTACATGCCCGGCCACATCGGCTAAATGGATTTCTTTTTGATAGTTTTCGTGCAGATAATCAATTACCTTCTGAATGCGCCGGCTGTCAGATGAATCGTCGCGGTTGGCGAAGGTGGAAGTGGCCAGGATGCGCGAGTTTTTGTCTTCGGAAAGTGTTTGCAGTATGTTGAGCAAATCAATTACAGAATGAAATCCTTCCTCGTTTTTACAAAGTTTATGCAGCAAGTCGCGCACTTTCAGAATGGTTTCGCGGGAATACACAATGCCCTTTTTTGCATTTTCGAACATGATGGCCACTGAATGAAACTGCCTTTTGCTGAGCATACTTTCGAAGAAAAGGTCTTTGTGAAACTGAATGGTAATTTCGAAAATATCCTTCGAGTCGCAACTGCCGTTCATCCAGGCATGTTCGAGGTTTTCGTTGCCAATAAGGCAAAGTTCGTAATCGCCGATTTCCTCAAGCGAATCGCCGATAAGGCGCTGGGCACCGGGTGCATTTTCGATATAGTTGAGCTCGAATTCGGGATGCACATGTACGGGATAGTTGAACTCACTTTTTACGCGACTCCGAATCACAAAACAATCCTCGGCCGAAAGCGGCGTCACTTCGCGAAATATGTTTGATACCTGCATGATGTATTCAGTTTTCGGGTGAAATAAATTATTTGTTCGTATAAAAAGTTCAAATATACAATTAAGTTCGTTGAAAAACTTAATATAATTCTAACACAATAGAACACATAGAAATTATTGAGGAAAAAGACTTAGTTCACATAGTAAAAGTATCTGACGATACTTTTATCGCTCTGAAATTATCCCGATATCAGAGATAATCCTATGTGTTCTTAGTCTTTTCTGTTGTTTTCAAAACTACTGTGTACTATGTGGTGAAAAGAAAAAGGTTGGGGTTTTCCACTTCTATTTATTCAACCCCCTGATGGCGTTACGGCTCGTTTTGCCCCATTCCTTGATAAGCTCGTCGCTCCAGTTGCCTGTTGATTCGGCGCGCGTCAGCAGCATGGAGCAGGTTTCGTTTTTGTCGGACAGCGACCAGACAACCCAGCTTATTTTGCGGTCTTCCATCCAGGTAAGGTAGGCATTCCACTCAGCAGGATCGAGCGGACCGTCGCCGGTAGCTTCCATGCCGGCACATTCCGACACAAATATTGGAATACCTTTGGCCATTGCCGCATCGGTACGGTCGCGCAGCCATTGTTTGTGTGTTCCGGCATAGAAATGCATTGTGTACATAAGGTTGGTTTGTCCTACAATCGGATCTTCGGCTACCAGATGAATATCCTGATCCCAGTGCGGCGAACCAACGAGAATGATATTGTCGGGGTCGATGGCGCGAATGGTTTTTATCAGTTCTTCGGAATATGCTTTTACTTCGGGCCATGTGTAATAGTCGGGTTCGTTGAAAATTTCGTATATCACATTTGGATATTTACCATATTTTTCAGCCATTAGGGTGAAGAATTTTTTAGCTTCTTCGGTATGAATTTTATGACTGTGAAAGTCGATAATCACATAAAGTCCCTGTTTGATGGCGCCATCCACCACACTGGTAACGCTTTTAATGCCAAACTCAGGATTCTGAAGGTACGAATCGTCGGGACCCACGCCCATGGCAGCGCGCACTACATTGCATTTCCAGTCGGTAGCCAGCCATCTTACAGCATCTTCGTTGTAAAAACGTGGCCAGAAATTGTGCCAGCCAAAACTTACGCCACGAAGCATAAGCGCTTCGCCTTTGTCGTTGCAGAGCTGAATTCCCTTCACCTGTAATGCACCATTCAGGGCTACAGGCGAGTTTTCGGGCGCTTTGTGAGCCGCCGAACAGGCTGTCATAAAAAATGAAAACAAAAGGCCAATAAAAAGCCCCTTGAGTTCCCCGTTTGGAGACTTAATTTTTTCGGTGAATTTGTTTAAATGAATTTGTTTTGATGTTTTCATGGAGTGATTTTTTATAAGATTATATTATTATTTTTCAATTGAATCTTCGTACGGAGCTATTCGCTCTATCAGTTCCAGACACATACGACTATTGTGATAAGGGCATTTCCAGAAGCCGGCTTTGTCGTTTTTACGGTCTTTAATGCCGTTTTCGTTCACGGCCCAAACCCATTCGCCATTTTCCCTGTCGATAATGTTTTCGTTGATAAACGTCCAGTTTTTCAATACATTATTGAGATAAGCTGAATTTCCACTGATTTGGTATGCATTGTAATAACCTACCATGGTTTCGGCTTGCGGCCACCAATCGCAGTTTGTATCAATATGTCCGGTGGCTGTGTTTTTTTCGTTTACAATGGCGCCGTTTGGGCGTAAACCTTCGGCAGCGGCATCGGCTACTTTCAGCACAATAGGTCGCACTTTGCGAATAATATCAGTTTTATTCAGCACCAAAACAGCTTCATCAACCAGCCACGAGGCCTCAATGTCGTGACCGTAAGAGATCAGTGTGGAGCGGGAATTCCAGTCTTCGTCGAAAAACAGGTTGAGATGAAAACTATCCTGATTGATAATTTTATCTGTAAAAAGAAGAATCAGATTTTGCAATTGCTGTTCTAAAACAGGGTCTTTCCACACGCGATAAAGATTGCTGTAAGCCTCAAGAATATGCAAATGCGTATTCATTGTTTTCTTTTCGTTGGCATCCTTTTCGCTCAGGCGGAGGTCGTCGAGCAATTTCCAATCGCGACTATAGGCTTCGAAATAGCCGTTTTTCTGATAATCAAAACTATTTTTTTCGATGAAATAAAACAACTCTTTCGCGCGTTCGAGGCATTCCGCATCATTTGTAAGGCGATAATACTCCACCAATGCATAAATGAAAAACGCCTGACTGTAAATCTGTTTTTTGGCGTCGGCTACAGTACCATCAGCATTCAGCATCCAATATGTTCCGCCAAATTCCGCGTCGAAAAAATGATCGAAAATATAGTTTTTGGCATGCTCAGCAGCGGCTTTGTATGCGTCGTTGCCAAGAATACGGGCCGCCGATGAGAAAGTCCAGAGAATACGAGCATTCAGAATGCCACCACGAGCAGCAGATTTTTGCAATTCGTTTTGGCCGGTCATTTGTCCGAAAAAACCACCATTTTCGTCCTTCACTTTATCCATCCAAAATGGAAGGATATTGTGCGTCAACTCTTCTTTGAGTTCTTTTTTGAGTTCTAAAAGTTTGTATTTCATTTCAGTAAAACGAATAATCTTGTTTTTTAATCTGAAAACATAAGATTTTAGTTCATAGATGCCAATATTAAGTCCGACATCGGCGAAAACAAGTTCAACATCGGCGAAAACAAGTCCGTTACCCCCTCCGTCGGACTTGTTTTTGGCATCGTCGGGCTTGATTTCGATGAATTTCAGTCCGACGGAGGGGTCTACGGACTAATATTTGCCAAATATAAGTCCGAATTACCCTATATCGGGCTTGAAACCCGTGAATATGGGCTTAAAATGCTACATAACAACTTCCACCCTGTAAGTTCCACCTGCGGGCATCAATGGGATTATATTTCCTTCAATGGTTTTCCCATCCACAGTAAGCGAGGCAACGCCTTTCATCCTGCCGTTCGGATTTTTCACTTCAATATGGTACTGCGCACCTCTGAATTTACGTTTCACGCTGAATGTTTTCCACTCTGCCGGAATGCAGGGTTCGATGCGCAAACCTTCGTAGGTAGGCTGTATGCCAAGTATGTATTGCGAAATGGTGTAAAAGTTCCATGCTGCTGTGCCTGTGAGCCATGAGTTTTTGGCTTCGCCGGGCTTGAAAGCATCTTTTCCGGCTATCATTTGTGCATAAACATAGGGTTCTACTTTGTGTAAATCGCTAATGTGTTCGGTATAAGCAGGGCAAATTTTGCGGAAATATTCCCACGCTCTGTCGCCACGACCGCGCACCGTTTCGCCTATCATTATCCATGGATTGTTGTGACAGAAAATGCCTGCATTTTCTTTGTAACCCGGCGGATAGCTCGATATTTCGCCGTATTCGATGTAATATTTTGTGTAAGCCGGATTGTTGAGCACAATGCCATGCTCGCAATCGAGGCGCTCTTTTACCGCTTCGAGGGCTTTATCCACCATGCCTTCTTCGAGCCCAATGCCCGCCATGGTGCACCAGCCATTCGATTCGATGAATATTTTGCCTTCTTCGTTTTCTTTAGAACCTACTTTATTCCCAAAATAATCGTAAGCACGTATAAACCATTCGCCATCCCAACCATTTTGTTTGATAGCTACCACCATTTTGTCCACTTCGTTTTGTGCGCGTTGTGCTTCGGCAGTTTTGCCCAGGGTTTTACAAAGTTCCACATAATCGCGGCCATACACCACAAAAAGTCCGGCTATCATTAGGCTTTGTGCCTGGCTGCCATCCGATTTATTTTCGGTGGTTTGGAAACTTTCGTTCGGGTCGTTCGAGAAACAGTTCAGGTTCAAACAATCGTTCCAGTCCGCCCTGCCGCTCAAAGGCAAACCATGTGGACCAAGGTTATTGATGACATGATTGAACGAAACGGTGAGGTGGTGAAACAAACTCACTTCCGAACCCAACACATTATCGAAAGGCACTTTTTCGTCCAAAATGCTAAAATCGCCGGTTTCTTTGATATAAGCTGTTGTACCGAGAATCAGCCACATCGGGTCGTCGTTGAAGCCTTGTCCAATTTCGTTGTTTCCTTTTTTGGTCAATGGTTGATATTGATGGTAGCAACCGCCGTCGGGAAATTGCGTAGAGGCAATGTCGATAATGCGTTCGCGTGCACGTTCGGGTATTTGGTGCACAAAACCTATCAAATCCTGGTTCGAGTCGCGGAAACCCATGCCACGACCAATGCCGCTTTCGAAAAACGATGCCGAACGCGAAAAACAGAATGTTATCATACATTGATATTGATTCCATACATTCACCATGCGGTCGAGCTTTTCTTCGTGTGTTGCCACACTAAATGCACTCAGCAAATTGTCCCAATATGTGCGCAATTCAGCCAGAGCAATTTCCACTTTTTCAGTGGTATCGAAGCGTGCAATACAAGCTTTTGCCTTTGTTTTGTTTATGATATTTTTGCTTTCCCATTTATCTTCATGCTCGTTCTCCACATATCCAAGCATAAAAATCAGGTCTTTACTTTCGCCCGGCGCAAGTGTCACTTCCACATAATGTGAAGCAATGGGCGACCAACCATGCGCTTCGGAGTTGCGTGACGCACCTTCGAGCACCGTTTGTGGTTCGTCGAAACCATTGTACAAACCAAAAAATGTTTCGCGATCGGTGTCAAAACCATTCAAGGCTGCATTTACCGAGTAATAGGCATAATGGTTGCGGCGCTCTTTGTATTCGGTTTTGTGATAAATTACCGAATCTTCAATTTCCACCTCTCCGGTAGAAAAATTGCGTTGAAAATTCTCCATATCGGTAGCGGCATTCCAGAGAGCCCATTCCACAAAAGAGAATATTTTCAGTTTTTTTGTTTCGGTGGAATAATTCGTCAGGCGCAGGCGTTGCACTTCGGCATGTGTTTTCAGCGGCACAAAATATAGCGCTTCGGCTTCCACGCCGTTTTTTGTGCCTTTTATAATGCTGTAATTCATGCCGTGACGACATTCGTAGCTGTCGAGTTCGGTTTTGCAGGGCTTCCAACCCGGATTCCAGACTGTGCCACCATCGTTGATATAAAAATACTTTCCCCCGTTGTCCATAGGCACATTGTTGTACCTATAACGGGTGATACGGCGGAATTTGGCATCCTTATAAAAAGAATATCCACCAGCAGTATTTGAAATTAAACTAAAAAAATCCTCGTTTCCGAGATAGTTGATCCATGGCCAGGGTGTACGTGCATTGGTAATGACGTATTCACGACGGCTATCATCGAAATGTCCGTATTGCATCCTTTATATTTTATTGGCCCCTAACCCCTAAAGGGGAATTAAGAGTGCGTTTATTAAGTTCTGTTTGCTTTATTAGAATCTCCCCTTTAGGGGTCGGGGCTTAATCTTCAAGCTTATCGTACCAATTTTTCTTCAAAATCACAGTTCCGATTCCCACAAACATGAGTGCTATGCCCATTGCCCAGAATTGTTTCACCACCAAATAAATGGGTGCTGCCACAAGCGCGGTTTGCCACACAATGCCTACTGCAACATTCAGCATATCACGTCCAAAACCAGTATTTTTCCTGAAATCGGGGTTTTCGGCTACCACCATATCATTGATGGGTTTCCAAAATCCCCATGGACGCGTTTTGGCATAGAAATTTTTCAACACTTCGGTGTCGGTAGCTGGCGCCGAATAAGTGCCCCAAATACAACCAACGATTGAAAAAACAAGAATTATGGGAAAATAATACAGCGGCAAAACCGTATTTACCACCGGCACATAAGGCAAAATAAGCGCAGGAATCAAACCGCCAATCATGCCCCATGCAAAGCCTTTGCTGTTGAAGCGCCACCAGTGCCATTTTAAAATATTGGCAGCAATATAACTGCCATACAATGCACCCGTTACCCATTGCAGCACACTGTTTACGTTTTCGGCCAACACGCCAAACAGTATACTTATAACCACAACCACCAATCCTACAATAATATTGGCATTGTTCGATTGTTTGGCTGTAGCATTGGGCTTTATGTATTTAATATAAATATCGTTTACAATATAAGCCTGCGCTGCATTCAGCGTTCCGGCAAAGGTGGACATAAAAGCGGCCAACAAACCAGCCAGAATCAATCCCACCAATCCTGCCGGAATCCACGGATGGGCTATCACAGCTGGCAACACCAACTCAAAATCGACACTGCCGCTCACATTAGTGATTTGGTCTTTTATTTCATCAAAAATAATGAGTCCAATCACTGCAATTCCCGCAATCATAAGGTAACGCACCGGCATTAAAACCACCGACACAAAACCGCTCATAAGCGACGCTTCGCGTGGTGATTTGGTGGAAAGAATTTTCTGCATATCGTAAGTAGGCGCTGGTCCGGCCACACTGGCCAGAATGCCTTTCATAAGCACCATGCCAAAAAATAGCGAGAAAAGTTCGTAGCCATCACTTTGTATTTGCTGATTGAACTCCGCAAATTTACCCGTCCAGTTCATGTCCAGCTTCATTCCGAAAGCCGGCGAATACCAGCTTTCGGGCAACAAAGCGCTGAAATTTATCACGTCCAGATGCACCATAGCAATCACTGCAATGGCAATTGAAGCCAGCGTCATAATTACATATTGCGCCACATCGGCCCAAACAATACTCATCATACCACCTAAAAGTGCATAGAACACAGCAAAAAGCGTAAAAGCAATGCCCCACACATGTGGTACATAAGCATCGGGTACAAAACTCATTACCGGAAACATGGTTTTCAACGGTAGGAAAATTTCAATAAATTTACCCATGCCGATAAAACCGTAAGCCAACATGCTCAGGCAAACCAAAATGGCAAAAATCACAATAATCCAGTGCGAAGTCACCGCTCCTTTATCTTTTCCAAACCTGAAAGCTATCCACTCAGCACCTGTTGTAACGCCGGAACGCCGTAGCCAGGCAGAGAGATACACCATCAGGAAAATTTGGTTGAAAACCGGCCACAGCCAGGGAATATAAATGCTTTTTATGCCATAAACTACCGTAATGGCCACCAGCCAAACCGTGCCCGAAATGTCGAACATGCCCGAAGCGTTTGACAAACCGAGCATATACCACGGAATGGTTTTTCCGCCCAGAAGGTAGGATTCAAGATTTTTGGAAGCGCGACGTTTGAGGTAAATGCCGATAAAAATCAGCATCCCCAGGTAAACGCCAATAATGGCAAAATCGATGGTTGTGAGCATAGAATGATATTTTTTTTACAGTATACAGATTTTATTCCCGTCTTTTTCAGCACAAATAATATTCAGAATTTTGTGCTGTAAAAGTACGTCGAATGGCCGGTATTCAGTTGTATTGTATGTTTCTAAAATACGGTTAGTTTATTTTTTTACTTTCGGACTTATCACAAGCATTACAATATCATCGCCATCCAACACAAAGTCAGACTGATACTTTTTACGCTTGAAAGTCAGGTCTTTTTTCTCCCACACATCCCTGAAGCGCAAGTTTGCATCTTTCGTAGTAAGGGTCATTTTGTAAAGCGGATCGGTTACGCTGAAAGTATTCCAGTCGATGCTGAATTTACGAATCTGCTCCGAGCGGTTAAGAAATGCAACTGCCCATGAACCATCGCTGAGTGGTTTTATCCAGGTTTCCACACTGTCTTTTACTTCGTGACGAAAGCCCTGAATTCCCAGCTTATCCTGATTTACTGCAATCACTTCTTTGTTGGTAAGCACGCTGAGCGTTTGCGGATTCATGTCGCGCAGGTCGTTGCCCGACATCAGAGGAGCCGCAATCATGGCCCACATAGAGAAATGCGAGCGTTCCTGATTGTAGGTCATACCATTTCCCACCTGCATCATGTCGGGATCGTTCCAATGGCCCGGTCCGGCATACTGACGAAGTCCATCCTGCATATCGAGAATTTGCATTGCGCCCCAGGCTGTCCATGAACCATGGCTGTACACGCAATCGTAACAGTTGTGAATATCGCCGGTGGTGCGCCACAAATGCCCTACTTCTTTGGCCCAAAGCCAGGGTTTGTTGCCACCCCATTCGCACAGACTGAACACAATGGGATGTCCGGCTTCTTTCAGGGCTTTGCTCATAGTGGTGTATGCGCCCTGCGCGTTGAGATGTTCGGTAAAACACCAGTCGTATTTCAGATAATCGACACCCCATTTGGCATACATCAGTGCATCCTGATATTCGTAGCCACGGCTTCCCGGGCGACCACCACAGGTTTTATCGCCTGCGCAGGAATAAATTCCGAATTTCAAACCTTTAGAGTGTACATAATCGGCAAGGGCTTTGATGCCCGAAGGAAAACGTTCGGGGTCGGCGACAATAAATCCGAGCGAGTCGCGGCCAATTTGCCAGCAATCGTCGATGACTACGTATTCGTATCCCGCGTCTTTCATTCCGGTGGAAACCATAGCATCAGCTGTTTCCATAATCAGTTTTTCGCTTACATCGCATGCAAATTTATTCCAACTGTTCCAGCCCATTGGCGGGGTCATTGCAAGTCCTTCAAATTTCTGCGCTACCGCTACCATAGTGACTAAGCTCATCGCTACTGCGAGTGTGATTTTTGTAAATTTCATGCTTTAAATTTTAACTGTAAATATTTATGTGTTTATTCATCGTACGAAATATTCCTGACTCCCTGAATATTGTTTTCTGCTGATTTTTCGGTGAAAAGTGTTTTCAGCAAAGCAGCAGAAATGCTATCAATCGGATTAAAACTGTCTGAGTTCAGATAGGTTATTATGGCGCTGTAAAGTTGCACATTTTCCTTGTAATGAAGGCTGTTTCGTAAATCGCTCATGCAAACAAGCAATTTTCCATTTCCGACTTTGCACTCGAAAATAGTTGCCAGTCGATGTACGCGCTCCACATTGTCGATGCTTTCCACTATCGGATTAATTTTCCCGGCAGCTCTGTCAATAATCAGCGGATGACTGATGCGTACGGCAGGCCACCATTGCCAGTTGCTGTGTGTTTGTGTGGGGAAATGGTCGAACAGCGGATGTTCATTTTGTATCAATAACCCCATTGTGCCGGGCGAAACTGGTTTTTTTGCATTTTCCGAAATGCTTTTGAACATGGAATAATTCCAGTAATCGCTGGTGAAAAGTCCGCCAACCGTTTGATCCGGATAGCTGTTTCCGACAGGAATCAAAAGCCCTTTTCCGCCATTGGCTAAATGTGCAAAAAGTGCGCTGTCAGCCTTTTCAAAAATCTTCAGATCGTTTGCCGGAGTTGGCAATTCTTTTTTTGCAGGATAAATCCAGAGCGGATAGGTGTTTTTGTACTTAGTGCCCTGAATTTGTATTTCCAAGCGACAGAAAACTGCTTTTTCAACTGCAGGAAGCTGAATAGGAAGCTGAAAAGCATCGCTTAGTGTTCCGGCAGGAGCATTTATTTTTATTTTTCCCGACAAAAGAATTTCTCCTTTTTCGGTTTGAAGTTTCCAACGTAAAGTTTTGTTTTTCAATGAAGATTTTGAGAAATTCGAAATTTTCACTTCGCTTTTCACAATGTCTTTATCGTAAAATGTAAATCCATCGGCGAGCCATAGAGGCATAATGTCGTTGTTCCATGAGCGGAATTCCTCTTCGGAAATAACTCCTTTCGACTGCATGTGAGCATTCAAAATACCCACAAGAGCAGTTCCCTGACCCGGGAAATCCTGTATATCGAGCATCTGATAGCCAGCCAGATTGCCGGTGCGGCGCATCATTTCCAAATCGGCTTTGTAACAAAGCAGACTCAGTGCAGCTGCGGCATCGTAATAACGCTGATAGTTTTCCTTACAGACTTTTGCATAAAACCTTTCGATAAAAATTTCGAGGTTGCGAGGCGATAAAATACCCGTGTAAAGCGGAAGTTCATTGGGATGAGGTAGCATTTGAAACTGACCTGTTTCATGCGAAACGACAGGTTTTGTAGTCATTGCAGCACCTTTTTCGAAATTCATGCGCGAGTCCGGATAGCTTGCATTGAGTAAACCTCCGTCAGCGGCATCGGCAAACGAAAATGAGCTGCGCACATGCGGTTCGTACTGCGCATCGTTTTGTCCGCCCACTCTGCACGACACGAGAAAATCTTCGCCGCCCTGTTCGCCCAACCAACCCAGATGAAAGTTTGAGCCAAGCGCAAAAAGTGGTCGTTCGTCATGTTGTCTGAATGCCTCTGTCAGTGCTTTCATGCCATCGATGCTTCCCCAGAGTTCGTTGCCTGTGGAGAACATCACAAAGGAAGGATGATGCGCAAAAGCATCGAGCACAGCTTTTCCTTCGGCCAACAAAAAGCGGCGCACCGGATCCGATGCATCATTGGCGATATTTCCCCAGTAAGGTAATTCGGGCTGAAGGTAAAAACCCATGCGATCGGCCACTGCAAAAGCTGCTTCAGGCGGACACCACGAATGGAAACGCACATGATTGAAACCGTATTTTTTCAGGATAGAGAAATACGAAATCCAGGCTTCTTCGTTCATGGGTGCATAACCTGTGAGCGGAAATACGCAAGCATCGTGTCGGCCACGCAGGAAGATATTCCGCCCGTTGATGCTGAAATGTTTGCCTTCGCTTTTGAAAGTCCGTAAACCGAAAGTACTTTTTGCTTCGTCGGTTTTTGCTCCGTCTTTGTGCAGGCTGACAGCAAGTGTGTAAAGCGCAGGAGAGTATTCGTCCCACAACTTTATATTTTTCGTCAGAGGCAGCACAAATTCAAGCGTATTTTGTCCAGGCTTAACACGCATATTTTGCTTCTGAACCAAAAGTTTTTTTGAACCATTAGAAACAATACTCTGAATTTGATAATCAGCAGTTTCGTTTAGCGAATTTTCTATTGTGACACAAATTTTCAATTGTTTCAGACCGGCATCGGGAATGGTTTTCAGGCTGCTGAAATGTACAGTGTTCCGGGCTGTGAGACTAATCTCGCCCAAAATGCCGTTCCAGTTGGTTTGCGTATCGTCGCTCCACATGTGCGACGAGGCGATTTCGCGTGGCAAACCACATTCCTGACCATTATCCACTTCAATGACGATGCGGTTTTTGCCTGTTTTCAGATATTTCGTCAGTTCGTAAAACTGAGGTGCAGAAATAAGCTTGTTTTCTCCGGCTGAAACGCCATTAATCCACACCTTTGTGGGACGTGTGCGTTCCATTTTCAGACTTATCAGTTTTCCCTGCCAGCTTTCTGGAATCGTTATTTCGCGTGCATACCAGGCTTTGCCGTAATGCGAATATCGCCGTTGCAAATGATGCGTGGAATTAGTAGGTTCGCTTTTCTGACCTTTCTGTGCTTCGTCGAGTGTCCCGGGCAACTGAATGTTGTCAGTAAACACAAAATCCGGTGCGTTCACGACAGATGTTGTTCCGTCCTGAAGTCTAAGCTGCCAGCTTCCGGCCAGCGAAAGAGTATCGCGTGCCGGAAGACTCAACACAGTGAGCATTGCTGCCAGTAAGAGCCGGTATTTTATTTTGGATGAAAACACTTTATTTTGTGATTTGAAATTCTGTTTATCAGATTATTTTGCAAATTAATATCCGATTTCTTTATTTTTGGCAATCAGTGCTTTAATGCTTTCGACCGAAGTCGCTGAACGATAACCATCGGCCGGAGTGTGAAGCACATAATCGAGCAGTTTGTCGATGGTGGAAGTGGCCACATGCATGCGCGTATCCGACGAAGCATAGTAGATAAATACTTTTCCATCCTCGTCCGGAATCCAACCGCAGGAGAAAAGAACATTTGATACATCGCCCACGCGTTCGTCATCCTGAGGCGCCATGAAATGTCCTGCAGGTTCGGCAATCAGCTTCGAAGGATCCTGCAAATCGGTCAGATAAAGATACAGCACATAACGCAGTCCGGCAGCACAATTGCGCACGCCGTGAGCTAAATGCAACCAGCCTTTTTCGGTTTTTATCGGATGCGGACCTTCACCGTTTTTCACTTCCTTTATGGTGTGGTAGTAACGGTGATTGATGATTTTTTCGTCTTTTACCTCAGCGTTTGTAATGTCGTCGACCAATGCCCAACCAATGCCGCCACCGCTACCAGTATCGATAAATCCATCCTGCGGACGGGTGTAAAGCGCATATTTCCCATTTACAAATTCGTTGTGAAGCACCACATTGCGTTGCTGACTGCGGGTTTTCAGATCGGGAAGACGTTCCCAGTTCAGCAAATCTTTAGTGCGCACAATACCTGCTGCAGCTACTGCTGCCGATAAGTCGCCTGCCGGAGCATTCGGATCTTTGCGTTCGCTGCAGAAAATACCGTAAACCCAACCATCTTCGTGAGCGGTGAGTCGCATGTCGTACACATTGGTATCGGGATCTTCGGTTTCGGGAATGGTGACAGGCTCATCCCAAAAACGGAAATTGTCGATGCCATTCGGACTTTCGGCAATGGCAAAAAACGATTTACGATCGTTGCCTTCCACACGCACCACGAGCAGATATTTACCATTCCACTTTATTGCGCCGGAATTAAGCGTGGCATTTACGCCAATGCGTTCCATCAGAAACGGATTTGTTTCGGGGTTGAAATCGTAACGCCAATGGAGTGGGGCATGGGCTGCGGTAAGTACAGGATATTCGTAACGGTCGTAAATACCGTTTCCTGACTCCGATTTAATGTTCTTTCTGCTCAATAATTCCTCATGTTTTGCTTTGAGATTTTCCAAAGCCTGTTTGAATGTTGCCATAATGCTTGTATTTTTTCTCCTGTTCTTTTCTGATTTTATTTCAAAAAAGCTTCGGAGATATTTTTGATAGTTTGTAATAATGTCGTTTTAGTGTAAATGCCTTTATTTTAAATCGTTTATCATCAATATTTTTTCTTTTTCAGTAAAAAGTTTAAAATCGTCGGCTGCCGGATGACCCGGATAAGGTACATAATGGTGATGTTTCATGGTGAAGGCATTTCGCCAAAGGAGCACATAACTTATTCTGAAATCCTGAATGGCAGGATAGAGAATTTCGCTGAAATAGTTATCGATTACCACGCCTTCGAGACCGGTTTCGGCCAGCACAGGAATTTTGCCTGTTTTTTTTGCGTAATTGGTGACTACTTCGAGTCCGGCTTTGATGTCCTGCGTATATTTTTCTGCTGAGCCTTCTTTTTCGGGAGCATAAAAATAAGTATCGAAACCAATAATATCAACCCATTCGTCGCCCGGATAACGGCTCAGAAATTCTTTTTCGGTGCTGATGCCGGCAGGCGAAAAACCGTACAGAATATTATGTACACCACGTTTATCGCGTAAATGGCGGAATGTCATTCGGTAAAGTTCGTTGTATTCTTCGGGTGTGCATTGTTTGTTTCCCCACCAGAACCAACCGCCTGTATGTTCGTGATACATTCGAAAAATCACGGGTATCAGTTCGCCTTTGCTGTCCTTTAAATCTGAAAAGAAGTCGGCCACTTTGTCGAGATAAGCAATAAATCCTTCGTGATGCATTCCTCCGGGCAGAATGCTTCGCACCACTGTGTCCTGAGCACAATCCCAGGCGGTTTTTCCTGTGGCAATGTTATCGCCATGCCAGCTAATGGTGTTGATGCCGCCACGTTCGTGCACTTCGCGAATCATGCGTTTCATGTCGCTGAAATAAATGGAGTCGAGGTTATATTCGGCGCCAATTTCGATGTGACCAATTTCCCAGCCCGTTACAGCAGGATATTGTCCGGTAATGTCTTTCACATCCGAGCGGTCTTTTTCGCCGTACCAGCTGTGTCCGTATGCGGGGTCGTCCTGATGTCCGAACATTATGCCTTTATTCATTAATTTCAGCATGCGTTCGTAAAGCGCCACAGTTTGCGGTAAAGCATGAATATCGGCCAGAACGGGACGATTGCGCAGCAGTGAATTGTATTTTTTTATAAGCGATATTGTGGAATCGGTATCAAAAACCGCATTCAATCCCTGTTCTTCCTGAGCAGGATCGCCCACATAATCGTCGCCTTTTTGCCAGAATTCGTGTTGCGGACGGCCAAAACCGCCCCATGCCCAGAAGTTACATCCTGCCAGCACATCTTTTTCCTTCGAAGCTTTCAGAATTTTCTCAAAAACAGCCTTGTAGTACGCGTCGCGCAAGGAGGTTGGAGCGTCCAGCGTGTACAAATGATTGTCGCGCGGGAAACCGAACTCTTCCATTACGGCAGGTTTTTTCAGTCTGCGGGCTACTTCGAGATGCAAATCAATGTATTTAGCAGTGCTATCAATCGAATTTTGGAGCGTTCCCTCCATATTGTCTCTGTCCATCCAGCTCCAGTTTTTGGGCCACACATGGAAAGTGAGATAATCGATGTTCGGATCGCTGTGTGTTTTTTCGAAAAGCGCTATATCCTGTTCGCAGCCGTGCTTACCTTCGGAGCCCAAACTAACCAAATGATTTTTGTCGAGCGACTTGATGTAAGCGGCCATTTCGGCAATCCAGGCAGCAAAAGGAGCTTTGTTTTCGTCGGAAAATGCGCGGGGCTCATTTCCAATCTGCCACGAAAAAATGGCCGGGTCGTCGCTGTATTTTTTACCGGTGTAAGTATTTGTGCGTGTAATCACTTTTTCGATATGCTTTTTCAGCATTTCATGACATTCGGTGCAAGTGGCGTATTGCTTCACATATTCCATATAGGCCGGCCATCCGTCGACGGAAGGCACGGGATTTTTGCCCTTTCCGGCCCAGTTGAGGTACTGACTGTAACCTCCCGACCATTCCCATGAGTTGGTGAAATACAGCACGGCTTTCATGCCGCGTTTGCCCATTTCGGCCAACAGAAAATCCAGTCCGTCGAAAATAGTATCGTTGTATACGCCCGGAGCAGTTTGCAGGGTTGGTTCCACTTTCGAAGGTACGCCATTTTCTCCATCGGCGCCAATCAGTATGCGCAGGTTGTCGATGCCGTTTGCATTCATGAAATCGAGTTCACGAATCAGCCTTTCGCGATCGCCGCCCTGACCTTTCGAGCCGAGTATGGCACCATACCAAAAGTTGGTTCCCACAAAGTAATATGGTTGATTATTGAGCATAAACTGATTGTTTTTAATGCTTACAAATTCGCTTCCTGATTTCGGGCTGCATGCTCCGAAAAGAAGAATTGTTGAAAGCAAAATTATATTGCTGAATGTTTTCATAAGCCCCCTAACCCCCTAAAGGGGGAATTTTGTTTATGGAAAATTATTATACTTATTATTGATTGAAATTTTTATTACTTTAGAATCATGCACCCAAAAAACTCCCATTTAGGGGTTGGGGGTTAATTCAAAACCAGCTTTCTGATTCCCGATTTTTATTTCAAAATCGCCCGGTTCCACAATTGTTTTGCTGTCAATATTGACGAACGAAAGTTCAGCTTTTGTAATTTTGAATTTCACCGTTTTAGTTTCACCGGCTTTGAGTTCAATTTTTTCGAATCCTTTCAGCCGTTTCATGTCGGGTGCCAACGAAGCGTATAAATCCGACAGATAAAGCAGCACTGCTTCTTTTCCATCGCGCTTGCCGGTATTGCGTACATCCACGGTTACTTCGAGCCTTTCATCTTCGGTTATTTTTGTTTTCGATAGTTTTAAATTGCTGTATTCGAAGGTGGTATAACTCAGTCCATGACCAAATTCGTACAATGGCGCATAGTCCGATTCGTAATTGTACATACCTTCGGCACGTGTTTGCTCTTCGGAGTATTTGTGCCAGTAGTTGACGTGCGAATGCGGATATTTCGGATAAGTGTAAGGCAGTTTTCCGCTTGGATTTTGTTTGCCAAAAATCACATCGGCAATGGCATCGCCACCAAAATTGCCCGGAAGATAAGACATTAATATTGCCTTCGATTTTTCGTCGATGCGGTTGATAATGCGCGGACGACCCTGATTAAGCACCAGAATTACAGGTTTTCCTGTGGCCTGAAGCGCTTTTGCAAGTGCAATCTGCAGGTCGGACAAAGCCAGATCGTGCGTGTCGCCGGGTTTTTCGGTATAACTGTTTTCGCCCAGGCAGAGCAAGATATAATCGGCTTTGCGGGCTGCACGCACGGCTGCTTTTATGCTGATTTCTTTTTCTTCCCAGTATTTTCCTTTTTCAACCCACGCAACCCCGGGACTGTAAATCACATTTTTTTCGCCTGCATTTTTTCGTACAGCTTCGAGAATAGTGTTGTATTCGCCCGCATATTGTTCGGTTTTGTCGCCGAGCCACGAATACGACCAGCCACCGTTGAGCGAGCGCATCGAATTGGCATTTGGCCCGGTCACTAAAATCTTTTTATTGCCTGATAATGGCAAAATCTCGTTTTCATTTTTCAATAAAGTCATTGATTCAACAGCTGTTTCGTAGGCTGCTTTGCGGAATTCCTGAGAGCCAAACAGGGGGTAGTCAGCAGGATTTTCGTAAGGTCTTTCGAAAAGATTGAGTTCGAACTTCATTTTCAGAATGCGACGTACGGCATCGTCAATGCGCGACATGGGCACAGCGCCTTCGTTGACCAGCTCAATCAGGTAATCGCAAAAATCGTAATTGTAAGGAATCATAGCCATATCGATACCGGCATTGATGGCCAGTCGCACTGCATCTTTCGACGAAACAGCAAATTTGTCGCGCTTATACAGGTTTTCGATGTCCATCCAGTCGGTCACAATTACACCTTTGAAATTTAATTCATTTTTCAATAAATCAGTGAGATAATAATGACTTGAATGCACCGGAATGCCGTTGATAAGTCCTGAATTTACCATGACAGAACCAATTCCGGCTTCGACAGCTGCCTGAAAAGATGGCAAATGATATTCGCGCAACACATTATCGGAAATGATGGCGGGTGTGCGATCCTTGCCCGACACGGGAGCCGAATAGCCCAGAAAGTGTTTTGCACAGGCCATTACATTGTATTTTCCAATACTTTGTGGGTCGTTTCCCTGATAACCTTTGGTCATTTCAACTCCCAAAGCCGAAGCTAAATAAGGATCTTCGCCGAAAGTTTCCCAAAGTCGTGGCCAGCGCACATCGATACCCAAATCGAGTACAGGCGAAAATGTCCAGGGCAACGAAGCAGCACGGGTTTCGTAAGCAGTGATTTCGCCTGCACGGCGCACCAGAGAACGGTTAAATGTAGCTGCCTGTCCGATTTGCTGCGGGAAAAGTGTGGCTTTATTGGTGTAATTGGCACCGTGAATGGCATCAACCCCATAAACCAAAGGTATTTTCAGACGTGTTTGCTGTGTGTAGCTTTGCACTGTTTTCAGCGTTTCGAACCATTCGCTCAGTTCGGGTGCAGAATTATTCCATGTATTGAGCAGCGAGCCAATTTTGTAGTCCACAATGCCTTTGCGCATAAGCGAGTCGCTCAGTTTCCATGTGTTGCGGTCTTTCATAATATCGACAGTTACCTGAGCCATTTGTCCCACTTTTTCCTCGAGGGTCATTTGGTTGAGGATTTTTTCAACGGCTTCGTCGTGTTTTGTAGCGTGCGCAAACAGCGCAACTGTCAGATTTAAAATAAGCAGGATTTTGAATTTCATTGTTATTGAAAAATATAAATACTACCCCTAACCTCCTCCATGACGGACACGCCTAAAGGGGAATAATAGGGGGTTGCAGGTTTTACTTAACTATTGATAAAAAGATTTTGTTTTCAGAAATTTGATTTAAAATCAGGGTTTATATTCCAGATTATCAGTTCTGAAAGGCAACAATGGCAAACCGTTTACATCGAATATATCGGGCATGGCATCGTTTGTAAAGCAATAGCGCACATTTACAGGAGTTTTGACTTCTTTGGAGCTAAGCGTCACCGATCCGTCTTTTTCAATTTTGGCTATAGCAGCATAAAACTTATTGTCGGCACCTGCCAGCTGAAAATTTGCAGGCGATTTTGCTTTGCTTGTGAGCTTTCCTGTAGTTGTGAAACGGATATTTACTTTGTTTTTATTGATCGTAAACGATTTGAATTTAGGGTGATAAGGCTGAATTTCCTGTATTCCGTATTGTTCTTTCAATGCCAGATTTACAAGTCTGTTGCCCACTTCTTTTTTGATGCGTGGGTGAATGTCGCTGATATTGTCCACTAAATCGCCAACCGAAATCATTCCTGTTTTGGGCAACGAAAGCACCGACGCCTGTTGTTCGCGCAGATAAGCAGAACTGTTTTTCCAGTAACCATTCCAGGGTGCAATCTGCACAAAATAAAACGGAAATTCCTTGTCGAAAGCTTTTCGCCATCCTTTTATCAGGCCTTCGAAGAGTTTACCGTAGTTTTGCGGTTCGCCCGTATTTCCTTCGCCCTGATACCAAATGGCTCCTGCAATATTATAATTTACAAGTGGATGTAGCATGGAATTGTAAATAACTGAGGGTTCGGTAGGAGCCCAGTTCACAGGTTTCGTGTCGTCGGCCAATTTTTTCAGTTCTGCATTATTTTCAAAAACATCACTTGTCATCCACGATTGCACATTGGTACCGCCCCAATATGAGGCAATTAAGCCAACCGGTACTTTTAATTTTTGGTTGATTGTTTTTCCGAAGAAATATCCTGCCACGCTCATCGAAGGAGTGGTTTCGGGCGAGCTTACTTTCCATTCTCCGTCGGTATTGTCCTTAGGATAAATGCTGTAAGTGTGCGAAAGCTGGAAAAAGCGCAGTTCATTGTTTGCCGAATTGGCTACTTCATCGCCCACATCAATGGGTTTCGATTCCCAGTTGAAAGCGTATTCCATGTTCGACTGTCCGGAACAAAGCCATACTTCGCCGATCAGAATATCCTTAACGACAACTTTCTGAGTACTGCTTATAAATGTGATACTATACGGCCCACCCGCTTTCGGTGTTTTTACAATAGCATCCCAGGTCCAATCTTTACGGGGTTCGGCTTTTACAGTGTCGGTAGGATTCCAGCTGCAAATAATTTTCACAGTGCTACCGCTTTGTGCCCAACCCCACAATTTTACATCAGCTGATTGCTGAAAAACGGCGTGGTTGCTGATAATGGCCGGCAAACGAAAGGCCCACTGAGCTGAAGCGCTGAGTGCTAGACACAAAAATATGGGTAATAATAACTTTTTCATGTGTTTGTTTTTTATTTTTTTTAATTAAGGTCACATGGAACACGCCATACAATTATTTCCTTGTGTGTCAAAATAAATTGGCATGGCTGTTTCATCTTTGACATTATTTTGAGTAATTACATTACGATCATTTTACATTGCGAAATTTTATCGGAGACTGCTAAGCGGCAAATATATATTCCCTGTCTTATGCTATTGGCTTTTGTCCAGCGAATGTGGTAATCACCGGCTGTTTGATGTGCATCAACAATTGTTTCCATTGTTTGACCCGATAAATTCAGCAGGCTTATGTTGACAGGTTCGCTGTCGGCTATTGAGTAACTTATTGTTGCCTGATTGTACACCGGATTTGGGAAAATATTGAACTTCAATTTCTTAGCCTGAACTGTTTCAACATCGGTAAAAGTAGAAGTTTCGTACACCTGCGCTGTGTCCTGATTGCACAGCTGAATATTATCGAACCAGAATGTTTTACCTGCGAGCGATGCCTGATCGGCTACAATTTCGAAGCGATCCACTGCTTTCCAGTCGAACAGGCCAGCCGGATTGAACCACGCATTGTCCCACGATCCGCCTTCAGCAAAACGCGAGAGCGGAAGATATACCTTGTGCCATTTCCCATCCCACTGTGCAGTGGTTTCGTCCATTGCAAAATTCATTCGCCAGGGATGGTCGGTTGTTGAAGTTTTTGTGTCGGTAAACCGTAAATGGAATTTAGCGCCCGGTGCATTTCCTCTTACCAAAAAACTCAATGCATAATTTTCAGTTTTCAGTTTGGACAGATCCTTATCGGGCGAAAAATTGAAACCTACAGTGCCATATTGTCCCGAACCACTCCAGGCCAGACAATATTTACCGTTGTTCGGTTTATCGGTGGAATAAAAGCTGATTGTACCACCACTTGCATTGCTCGATTCGAGCATTTTTTCGGCAATATAATCAGTATAAATAGGGAAACCCACCGAATCGGCTTTAAGGGTATAAGTTTGTTGAGTTGGCGCTGTTAAACCGAGCGCTGTAACTAAAGGAATGTTCAGGTTATAATCGAACAACTCGGCCGAACCTTTTGTAAACAGTCCAAACCCACCCTGATAATCCCAGGTTGTCCATGGGATGCCTTTTGCTTCAAGGTATTTTCGCACTTCCTCGTACCAGTAGTTCCGGTCGGCATTGGGGCTGTTGGGGATATAAACTCCAAATTCGCCACAGTACACTTTTACGTTTCTGCTTGTTTTAAATGCCGCCGCCATATCAATCAGCGATTTCACTTTTGCCAATGTACCGTCATTTTTATAATTGGTCAAAGCATTGCCCACCCAGCTTCCGACAAGATCAGATGGGGTAGACGGCATTGTGGATGCATTGTACGGAAAGGGTACATTGGCCAACGAAGCCATCGATGGCGAAGCCCATGTGGCGCCCTGATGCGTAAACATAAACGGATCGTAGAAATGGAAGGTATAAATCAGATTGTTGTCGGTATAAAGCGGCAATGCAGCCAACTCGGTATAGCTATTATAACTTGCACCGCCTACTACAATTGTATGTTTTGTATCCACGGTTCGAATGGCGGTAATGGCAGCTTGTTGAATTTTACTCCAGGCAGCCGTAGTAAGTGTTCCATTCGGCTCGTTGAGTATTTCGTAAAGAACATAGTTGGAACGATTTTTATAATGCCCTGCCATTTGAACCCACACTTTTGTAAGTACGGCTTCAAGATTAGCGTTTTTACTCGCCAGGTCATCATTTGTATGATTGTCCAATATCAAATACATTTGCAATTCCTCGGCCCAGTCCACTGCCTGATCTAAAAATTCATACAGTAATGGGTCGATTGTATAATCGGGACTGCCATTGGTCATATAAAACAGGTTGATGGGCAAACGAACCACATCGCAACCAAGGCTTTTGATATTCTGAAAGTCCTTTTTTGTATATTTTGTAAACTGAATCTGTTGAGCGCTGGATGTCTGAAACCAACCCGTAAGATTAACCCCACGATTAAAAGACACCTGCGCCTGAAGCTGAAACGACAGCAGAAGAGAAATAATGAAGAGGCCTAAGCCTTGATAAATCCGGCCCCCTAACCCCGTTCGGCTGAGCTCACGTCGAAGCCTAAAGGGGGAACTGCAGCTGGCTTTATATAGTATATCGTTCTTTTTCATTATCTGTTATTTCCAATATTTCTTTTTCCCCTTTAGGGGATAGGGGTAGTTGTTCTATTTCAAACTCGGCATTTTATCCCGCGTTATCACATAGTCGGCACCGAAAGCATCAATCCACCAGGCTGCATTGGCATGTCCATGTTCAGTACTATTAAAATCGGCTTCAGTAACATTGTTTGTTCTGTCATAATCGTACCAAGGCATGAAATACGACCATTTGGCGCCTGCTGTCCATTGCTCCGATATTTTAGCTACATTGCCAAATTCACTCAGCGTAACCATCTTTCGGGTATATATTTTCTGGATCGATGTAAACTCAGCAGCAATGACTGACGAAGAGGATTTGTTGTAAATGTCGCGCCCAACAATATCAACATAATTATCGCCCGGATAAAAAGCATTGTCTTTTGTTTGGGTGGTCCATACCCAAATCAGGTTGTTTAATCCCTGATTTTTGAAATAATCAAACATATAAATCCAAAGGGCTTTATAAGCAGCGGCGCCGCTCGCACCCCACCAGAACCAGGCTTTACCGCCCGTGTATTCGTAAATATTTCCGGCGCCTTCGTGCAAAGGTCTCCATATTACAGGGATATTTTTGGCTTGAAGTAATTTCAGGTAACCGGATATTTTTTGTAAATCGGCTTTTACAACAGTATTTTCCCAAGTCCCTTCGAGGATAGCATTGGATGCTTTGAACGTAGTTTTATCAGGGTCATAAGTATAAGTGGTAGCGCCGGAAGCCGTAGGTATGTTCCAGTGCCAGCAGGCGCTTACAATTCCATTGTTGTTCCACCAGTTTTCCACAATAGTGGTATTCGAATAATCAATCCAGCTCGTGGGCGACGACATGAGATGAATATAATCGAACGTAGCCATGGCAGGATACTTGCCTGCTTGCTGCTTCACCCATTCGGCCTCATTGATGTTCCAGTTGACATTGGCTATGGTGGACGAAATGGCTTTTTTGCCGTAATTCTCTTTCAGGAAGTTGTACAATTTTACAGCTTGCGCTGATGGATTGGAAGTTACCAGATCCGAAGTGATGCTGATCGGATCTTCAGCTTTGACAGTAGTGAACGAAATCGATATTTCCTTGGCAAAATTACCGGCAAGATCGCTGATGGCGTTAGCAGGAATAAGCAAGGTGTACGCTGTGCTGCTTGCCAGCCCTTTATTTTCAATTGTAAGCGTTCTGGCATTGATAACTGAGGCAGTCACCACTGTGCCGTTTAATTTAATCTGCGCATTGGCTGCCAATACAATTTTTTCGGTAAACAACACTGTAATATCGGTGTTAATGGCAACGTCAACGGTATTATTCACCGGAACATTGGAAATAACCGTAGGAGGATATGGATCGTCCTTTACAGGATCTTCCGAACCACAGGACGTTAACGAAAACAACAGAAGGAAAAAAGTGATCACCAAAATATTTTGTTTCATAATCTATAATTAACTTGATAAAAAACCTTAAAAAAACTAATACCCGAGAGAAAACAACATCTTAAAAATACATGAAGAAATACACAAAAAAGGGGAAATTTATTATGGAGAATAATTCCCCCCCCTATTTAATAATAAGTAATCAATAACAAATTCTTATTTATGATCGGAACGGAGATTATCGTTGCAAAGCCGTTCCGCTAAAGTTTATACTTAACTTTTGTATGTATACCTTTAATACAAAAGTTTGAAAACAAATATATATGCGAATCAGGAGTTGAAAAATAGTACGTAGTACTTCAATATCAATAGAATAAACAAGTGTCAATGTTTTATTGTCCGTAGGACATTAACGTTTTATCTTTGTTTATCCCCTACGGGGAATTGATTATGAATATTTCTATTTCCTATTGATATACATTCCCTACGGGAAATAACTTGTTGTAAACAAAATAGAATTATTTTCAACTCCTGATTCGCATTATTACTTAATACAAACTAATTGCTCAGTTGTATTAAAAGAAAACCGGACACTCACCTTATCTAAAATAACGCGATAAAGTAGTTCTGTATTTTAAACCGGACAGGCGGTTTAAAGCCCGTTCGGTTTATTTTTTTTCAGTTACTCCGAAAGCCTGTCTTCAGCTATCCTGAAAGCCTCTGTTCCGACAGACCGAACACTCCTGTTCAGGCCTCCTGAAGACCTCTGTTCAGGGTGGATGAAGATGATTCCGGCGTTTACTTTACTGTAAGCACTTTATCAAATCTCGAAGTCCTTACTTCCTTTAATGGAGTGCTACTACCCGAAAACTGACTGCTTACTTCTAATGTATAGATGCCGGCAACCAAAGCCGGGATAACGATAACCAGTTCCGAAGGATTATTGGTCACAATATCGGTAGCATCCACTTTGGTGCGTTCGGCCGTTGCTTCGTTTACAAAATACACGCCCACCTCGGGATGATCACCCACTAATTTCAGTTTATAACCCCTTATTTTCAAATTACGGTTGGGAGTCAGCAGGTCGTTCACCGAACCTGTTTTTACATCCGTAACTTGCGCCACGGTAATACTGCTTTCGCCCACACCGGTAATATTCACTTCGATACTATCCAATTCCTTGCGCAAGGTTTCACCCTGATTGAACTGGAAAATAAGGGAGTGTTTTTCAGGATTAAAAGTTTCGGTAGGACTATTAAACACGCCTCGTATAAGCGTGGTGGCTGTGAAGTAGCCCGTGTTAACAGAAAAACCGTCGCAAAGCTGATAAGCCATTTCCTTCAGAAATAGATTCACATTATGTTCCATAGCCTCGGCGGTAGTGGCTGCTCCGCCACGGTTCACTGCCGTACTACAAATTTCCGATACGTTCAACGAACGTTCGGATACCACCCGGGCTGAATAATCATTCGGGTCATCAGTAAGCCAATTCGGAAAAAGAATGGCTTTGATGCGATGCAAAATGTTTGCCATACTAAAATTGTTTTAAAGTGAATTGATATAATGATTAAAAAAAATACTTCTGATATAACTAAATAGTTACAAGTAAATAGTTACGAGTTACGAAACCTGTTGATCTGATTTTTACTTTTAAAAAACAGATCATTAAATATTATTACTTATTTATTAAATAAAAGGGGAGTTACTCCTGAGAATTTCTCCCCTTTTTACAACTAATTATGCACGATAGTAACTTCGGTGGCCGTATAATTTTTGCCACTGACAATCAATCCCCCTGATTGCAGTGAAGTTAAAATAGCATCTGTTATGGTCAAATCAAAATCACCGGTAATGGTGAAGTAATCCGTCCCTGCAGCTATTTCCGACCACGAACCATTTTTGAACGATCCTTGTGCATCGGCGAGAACACTGGCTTTAACATGAATTACATCTCCAACTTTTGCAGAAGTAAACTTGTCGGCTGCTAATTGAATACTCCCCGCCCAACTGCCCATGTCTTGTGAACCGGTCCAAATCGATTCGCTTGTAGAAGAAGCACCTTGAGTAATGATGCTCACCTTCGAAAAAATCCAATCCGAGCCTTGAATGATAATTGCATTTCCATCCGCATTTGTTCTGATGTTTGCAAGAACGTCTTTAGTCAATACTAATTCAACAGAACTTACCGACTTGTCGTTATTGATCATTGGCCCATCGGTTTTCAGATAACCATCATTTCCAAGTTCAGCGAATGGAATAGTTGCCCACTTACCATTATTGATTTGTGCTTGACCCCATGCATCTTTTTGTTGGAAATAAAACTTAAGAATTGAGCCTGCATTTACACCATCGAAAGCTGTGGCAGGAACCATAACGCGTCCTCCATCACTCCAAGTAATGTCAATCATGCCTTCCCAAACCACGGTTTCTTTCACTCCCGAGCCAATCACGTTGATAGTATATTGTACCTCGCCATTCGATGAAATGAGTTTAAGCGCCGTACTTCCACCCGCTCTACTCGGAATAAGAATATAAAGCGTCGAGCCCTGAAGAATATATTGAGTGTTAGCTCCTTTTACCTGAACATTGGTCAGTTTATCCCCATTCTGAATATCAACTGAGAGGATAGTCCCTGCTTTGATTTCTACATCGCTGCCCGGAAGTACAGGAATATAACAGAATACTGGTTTCGTAATTTCCAAAGCATCACATGCTACGGTTTCCCCGTTTTTCATAGTAAGGTAAACTGCTCCCGATTCAGCATCAACAGGCACTTTAACTTTTAATTTATCGGCAGCAGAAGGCGTAACATTCACTGTTTTGTCTCCACCAAAAGTAACAGAAGCTACCAAATCAAAATTATGTCCTTGCAATTCCACATCGCTACCGGCTGCTACCGGCGAAGGATTGTAAGCCACTACATCGGGTTTCAGCGTAACAATTGTTACTGAAGCAGTTTTGCCGCTTGCTGTGTTCAGAACCAAATTGCCGCTTTTTGCATTATCAGGCATAGTTACTTTTATTTCTGTAGCGCTCTTCGAATTTGGAGTTACTGCATTGGTTACTCCGGGGAATACAACTTTCGTTACCAATTCCATGTTTAGTCCTTTCACAGTAATTACATCCCCGCCTCTCAATCCGGTGGCAGGTTCGGCTACCAATTCAGAAGGAATTGCAATACCGATATTGGCAATGGCCACGCGCACGTCCGAAGCTGGAATCATAACAATAGCGCCATCCGTAACATCTTCGGGAAGCGTAAACACAAGCGCACTGTTTACAATACTAAACGGTACTACTGCTCCACTTGGCAATTCTATAGAACTTACCAAATCCAAATCTTTACCTGGAATTGTGATTACAGCGCCCGGTTTTTTATTGGTAAGATCTAAAACCTTATCTACAGAAGGAAGAACCACCTGTAGCTCTATTTCCGATTCCAACTCTAAAGGAATGGCAGCTGTATCGCCCAAAATAATAATTCCAGATTGTGCTTCGGCCGGAAGAATGAGTTCGATTTTAGCACGTTCCCATGTTGTAAACTGTTGACATTTAACTTCCACATTGTCTTTAAACAAAATTTTCTGAATCAGATTCAGATAATCACCCTCAATCGTCAACTTTTGCCCTGCTTTTACCGGCGAAGGCGATATTTTTGAGATTGAAATTGGCTCAGTAAAGCTCAATGTAGACTTAGAAGTCAATTCGACATTGCCTGCTATAAGTTTAATAAGACCAACCGTTGCATTTTGTGGAACGACAACTTTAATTTCACCATTATTGATTAATTCAATATCAGTAACTTCAATGTTAGATGGGAAAATAACCTTGGTAACTTTATTCAGATTTTGTCCGATAAAAGTAATTTTACTTCCCCGTAAAGCGGGACTAGGACCAAATGCTTCAAGACGTACTTCTCCCGAATCAACTTTATCATCTTCACATGACGTAAACCAAAGGCTTACCATCAATAAAAGCAGCAATGTTGAATAATATAATATGTTCTTTTTCATATTCATAAATTTATTTTTCTACTATACGTACATTATCAATATTGAAAGTTGGAGTACAAGGAGTTCCGCTCACTCCGCCACCGTTCACAAACAGGGTTATCCCCGAATAATGACCTGATCCTTTAGGCGCTGCGGTACCCCCTGAGCTGTTATATTTGAAATCAGTCATAGGTATGGATACGGTAATCCAACCATCCGTTTTGAAAGAACCTGTCGAAGTCCAGGGCATCCACAAAGCGCGTGGCCAGGAGGTGTCACCGATATAACCATTGGCAGAACCCCATGCCGAACTATAGGTTAATCCGTTACCGTTTTGCCAGTTAAGCAGAACATCCTGAGCTCCGGTAAAAATTATCTGAAGCGCCGCAGCCGACCAAACATCGCTTACATTGACTTCAAATTTCAATACATAATCAGCTAATTTGCCTGCATCAACAAAATCAGGATCTGTTGGAAGATATGTCCATTTTTCATAGCCAAATTTTGAGTCATCCCATTTATCATCAGTCATTTCTCCGGTAAAAATCAGATATTGACCATTAATACCACCTACAGAACTATAACCTGCCCCTCCATGCCAACCATGATTGTAACCCCCATCAGGATAGGTATGGTCAAAATCGAGGATGATATTACGGCTATCGCGGAACCAGAAAGAACTTACTGTCGCTCCGTATACCGAAGTTACTGTTACCGGTCCTGGTTGCGCACCTGCCGGCACCCGCACTGTCAGATGAGTTAAATCCTGACTGATAATTTCAGCTTCCTTATTCCCCTTAAAAGTTACTTTTAATGGAGAAGCGCCATCGTTCACAAAATATAATCCATGAATATAGGCCACATCGCCATCAGTTACAAACTCACAGTCCATAGAGCTAACCGTAGGCTTTGGCACTAAAGTCTCAAATGAGTAATAACACGAATCAGTACTGGTGTATAACTTAATCAAATCTTGTTTTACACCCGGAATACCAGAGGGTATATCTAAAATAATGGCATTTTCAGTTACAAAATTCGGATTTAATTTGACTTTCTGATCGTTGAAATAAATTTCGGTTACACCAGCCAGCTGTTCGCCGATAATTGCAACACGATCTCCCAAATAAGCCCCAGCCAGCAAAGAGTCCGAAATAGACGCATCGCATGGACGTACATATCTCACTACCGGAGTTCCGCCCACTACTGCGCCATCGTTGTCGTCGGAACAAGCGTTAAAAGTAACCGCAGCCAAAACTACGATTGCTATATTTAAAAAGTATCTTTTCATAATGATTAAATTTTAAAATTCATAATCCACCGGCTCCTGTGTAATCGAGGGTGTTTTTGTTAGAGTTTCAGCTGGAATAGGTAATACCAATTTTTCGGCTGTAATAGTAACTTTAGTAGCATCTTTATTCAGATAAAAAATTGTGCCTTTACCTGTAGCATCAATTTCAGGATCAACAGGCGTAAAACCACCATGATATGCACCGGCAGCATTCCGTTGGGACCATGTAAATTGTCCATTCGAAATATACTGACGTTCACGATCCATACTGTTCAGATAAGAAATTGCTTTATTCATATCCCGATATCCCATACGTTTAATATCAAAGAAATTTATACTTTCAAGCGCAAACTCTACACGGCGTTCTTTAATAAGCTGTTCGTAGGTGATGGCTGTAAAAGCAGATCCAAGCCCTGCACGGTTGCGAACTTTCTTAAATACATCCAACGCCAATGCATCCGATGTTGAAGTTCCCGATCCGATACTTGCTTCCACATAAGTAAGATAAACATCAGCCAAACGCAACAAATAAATGTTATTTCCGGCATCCTGATTAGATGCTCCGGCTTTGCCGCCACAATCGCTGTTGGCTCCCACAATGTATTTTCTTATGTGAGCTAACATTTCGTTGGAAGTTTCTGTTTTTTCGTCTTCAGAAAAATTATAGTAAGTATAACCCCCACCGGCAAGGTTGGAGTAATTGTCACCATTGCGCATAAAAGTGTAATAACGGCGTAAATCGCCTTGTTCGAATGATTCCTGCAAACTGAGTGTCGGACCTTTGCCTGCACCCCATGAGGAACCGAGATTAATCAATGCATTGCGCGAAAGCGAAACATTGCGCGGATTGCCGTAAGCATAACCATCTGTTGTGCATTGAATAGAAAATAAAGATTCGGAGGAATTATTTCCGGCAGGGTAAAACATAGTGGATAAGTCACTGTACAATTCTAATCCGCTTTCGTTAATTACTTGCGCCGCATAGGTTTTTGCTTGTGCAAAATTGCTTGCCGATTCCGAATCGCTCAAATGCGATGCCATGGTTAAATGTAATTTTGCCAACATGCCTACAGCCGTATATTTTGAACAACGACCGGCTTGGAAAGAATTTGCAGGCAGATTGTCCTTTGCAAATTCCAAATCTTGGCGGATAAATTCATATACGCTTGCCTGCTTGTTACGGATTACTTTATCTCCTGAGATAAGATTGTCGGTAATAATTGGCACATCTTGCCAGTATTCTGTCAGGAAATAATAAGCAATACCACGGATACAACGCGCTTCACCTAAGGCACGGTTGATAACTGTTTCAGAAACACCATTTGCTCGTGCCACCGTCGGCATACCATTAATGATATTGTTGCAATAAGAAATGACGCGGTACAATCCATTCCAACCTTGTGTTAGATACGAATTCCCATTATTAAAGGTCATATAATAAAACTGACCTTCCTGATCGTAAGTATAGTACAAATCACCTGAAAGTTCATCGCCGGCCATCCACATAAAGTTCATATCAAAATCCTGCCATGCATATCCGGTATATAGCGATGCCGTATTGGCATTTACAGCTTCTTCGGATGTATAGTAGGTTTCAAGTACCTGTTGAGCTTGAGGAGTAACGGTTAAAAAATCATCGCAAGATGTTGTTATTCCCAATACAGCCAAAAGACATATTGTTTTAATTGTATTTTTCATATTGATCTTTTTTATTAGAATGAAATATTAGCGCCAAAAGTGAAAACCCGGGGAGAAGGGTAACGTCCCATATCTACATTCGACAAACCCGCACGTTGGTTGTATGAACCAATCTCAGGATCTAAACCCGAATACTTTGTAAAAGTATATACATTCTGAGCGTTTGCGTATAATTTGATATTTGACACTCCAATAGATTTCATCCATTTTTGAGGCATTGTATATGATAATGATATATTTTGGATCCGCAGGTAACTTCCATCTTCAATCCAACGGTCGCTCATACGGTTGTTTCCATTTAAATCGTTACCGCTCCAACGTGGAAGAGTAGGATTGCTGGATGCATTTGAAATATAACTATTGTCCACATTCGATACATTGCTGTTGTCACCGTCGATATATCCCAGTTGAGCCCTATTGAGTATGGATACAGCCTGATTATCCCATTGAGACATTAAACCTTCTGTTTTCACACGTACATAATTTAATATCTCTGCTCCATACGAACCTGTTATCCCGATACCGAGTTCCCAGTTTTTATAATTGAGTGTATTTGTAAAACCAAATGTAAAATCGGGATTTGGATCTCCGATAATCGTTTGGTCATTTTCATCTATAATACCATCCGGAATTCCATCAGGGCCGCTTAAATCCTGAAATTTTACATCGCCGACCCATGCGCCTGTCGTTCTGTGAACATCAACATTTTTAGGACGTGGTGAATTTTTTACATCCTCGGCATCTTTGTATAAACCGTCGGTTTTATAACCATAAAACACGCCAATAGGTTGCCCGACTGCAATCATGGATACAGTCTGAAAAGCTGCATACCAGTCCAATTTTCCGTAAATAGGCGTTCCCAAAGCATCTAAAGCTTTTACTTCGTTCCTGTTCAAAGAAAATACGATATTGCTGTTCCAATTAAAGTTTTTACTGGCAATGTTGTGTGTATTCAAAGCAATATCAATTCCCTTATTATCAACCTTACCCATATTCATATAGGGCGTTGCAATATCTTTCCATTCTGATCCGCCAATTACAGGCGAAACCGAAGGTTGTAATAATAAGTCTTTTGTTGTTTTGTAATATATATCTACGGTTAAATCAATACGGTTGTTGAACAATCCCAAATCAACGCCACCGTTATATTGCTCCGATGCTTCCCATTTTAAATTTGGATTGGCATTGTTGGCCATACGATAAGCAGTACCTAACCACGTAGGGAGAGCTCGCATGGTAGAACCGTATAGATAAGTTCCGATATTGGAGTTTCCTACTTGTCCGTATCCTGCACGTAACTTCAGATTTGACAACCAATCGGTGGCAGAAGACATAAATTCCTCACCCGACATACGCCAAGCACCAGCAAAAGAAGGAAAATACCCCCATTTGTTGTTAGATCCAAATTTTGAAGTAGCATCTGCGCGTAAAGTCGCAGTCAGCAAATAACGGTCGGCATAATTATAGTTACCACGTCCGAAAACAGAAGCGCTCGTCGAACCATCTTTCGAACCATCACTTGGCACATAGGTTCCGTCTACACCAATAACACGAATATCGTTAGAGGACAAATTATTTTTCTGTAAAACGATTCCTTCCCATGCCGATTTAGATATTTCGTTACCAGCCATAATACTGAAATTATGTTTTCCAAGCGACTGATTATAGGTAGCATAATTTTTCCATATCCAATACATGCTGTGGTCTTCCTGTTGTCGGATAATAATGTCAGTGTTTTTCAACTGACCGTATTCATAACTTGGTTTAAAACCTTTACCGGTATTGTTTGAATCATCAAACCCAAATTCAGAACGAAGATTCAGATTCTTATTAAATGTAATCTGTGCATAAACATTCCCTGTTATCCTGTCTCTCTGCAAGGTGTTGCTCATATCTGTAGTCAAAGCAACCGGATTGTAGATAGAAGAACCGTTTACCGATTCAGGTCCTGCATAATTTCCGTCAAAGTCATACACCGGTACTGCCGGCGACATCAAAGCTGCCTGCATAACAACTCCGTTGATACCGTCGTTATTGATAATCGACTCATTTGTACGCGCATATGACATTGTAGCGCCAACTTTAAGGTATTTATTAAATTCATTATCAATATTCATACGACCGGTATAACGTTTGAAATTAGAAGTAATCAACATACCGTCCTGGTTGGTGTAGCCAAGCGAAAAAGCATATTGTGTTTTTTCGTTGCCACCTGTCAAAGATAAATTGTGATTTTGAGCCCAGGCTTCTCTGGTTACCGCATCTTGCCAGTTAGTACCCTTACCAAGCAAAGAAGGATCCAGATAAGCGACGTCGACATTAGGTAAAAAACCTTCGTTATAAAGCTGCTGTTGATAAGTTCCGAATTGTTGTAAATTCATCATATCCAACTGGCCTGATGGTATTTGTATGGATGCATAACCATCGTAGGTTATTTTATTGCTTCCTTTATTTCCCCTTTTAGTAGTAATAATAACAACTCCGTTTGCGCCTGCAGCGCCATAGATAGCTGTTGCCGAAGCATCTTTCAGAATATCCATGGAGGCAATGTCATTGGGAGCGATATTAGACAATGGATTGGCTTGATTTTGTCCATTCGAACCTCCCGACCAATCGAAACCCATGGTAGAAGTAGCGCTACCGCTTACAGGGATACCGTCAATAATGTAAAGCGGTTCATTGGAGTTATTCAGAGAACTTGTACCGCGAATACGAATAGAGTTAACAGCGCCCGGTGCGCCGGAGTTGGCTTGTACTTGCACACCTGCTACACGCCCCTGAAGAATCTGGTCAACATTTGTTACAATGGACTCGGTCAACTTGTCTCCGGAAAGACTGGATACTGAACCTGTCAAATCGCTTTTGCGCATGGTTCCATAACCTACCGCTACAACCTCGTCCAGCATTCTGGCATCGGATTGCATTTTCACATTAACAACTCTACTTCTTACCGAAATTTCCTGCTTTTCCATACCAATGTACGAAAAAACAAGAGTGGAACCCTGAGGCACGTTTAAGGAGTATTTCCCATCAATGTCGGTCACTGTACCGCTCGATGTTCCTTTTATTTGCACAGACACACCAACAAGCGAACTGCCGTCAGTAGCATCGGTAACAACTCCCGAAACAGAAAGGTTCTGCTGTGCAGAAACTAAGCATACTCCGAACAGGAGTAGCACTGATAGAAAAATGATTTTTCTTTTCATGGAATTAGAATTTATATTTAATGGTTAGTTATTCCGAAATGAATAATCCTTATACAAAATGACACATTTCGACTTTGCAAATGTAGAGCATCTTATACAAGATTAAACATATTTTTTTATCATTAAATGATACTTTTCCGACGTTAAAATGACGTATTTTGCCGTGATATGGTTAAAATGACGTATTTTATTATGATTTTATGCTTTATAACATGTTTTTATAAATATCGAATTTAGTATTTTTCCTGTTTGTTAAGTGATACTTTTCGGATAAAAAAAGCCGGACAATCAGAGACTGATCATCCGGCTTTTTAATGTGCGTTGAATATGAAATGAGTTGTTTTTTTAGAGGTCTTTTATCTTTAAAGGATTGTACGAAATGTCCTCGTCGTACACATCGACTCCCTCAATTTTTTTCACCCTTTTTACAATCACGTTAGTAAGTGGTAAAATAATAATCTCGTAAGCTGTTTTCATGGCTGTTTGTGTGGCCACCAATACCAACATATCTTTGGTTGGAATAATGGCATAAAAAGCCAGCGTGAAAAACACTATCGAGTCGGCACCTTCGCCAATAATTGTCGAAACAACTGCACGAATGGAAAATCCACGACCGCGTTGCAGTATTTTCATTTTGCTCATAACATAGGCATTCAGAAACGAACCCACCAGAAAAGCAGCAAAGCTGGCCAGCGTAATACGCAGGGTATTGCCCAGCACAAGGTCGAAAGCATCGCCGTGCGTAAAATTTTCGGAGCCCGGCACCCAAATGCTCAGTCGGAAAATAACTACAGCCAGAAAGTTCATGGCAAATCCGTACCAGATAATCAGACGCGCCTTGCGGTAGCCCCAAACTTCGGCTATCAGGTCGTTTACTATGTACGATACAGGGAAGATCAATAATCCGGCAGTGGCTTCGATAGGGCCGATGCGGATTAATTTTTGTTCAATAATGTTGGCTACAATCAGGCAAACGGTAAAGAGTAAGCCTGCAGCCATAAAAGCGACAGAAACTTGTTTTTTCATTTTTTCTTGTTTTTTACGTGGTATTCAAGCACACGTTCCGGCATTTGCGCCGAAAACGGCTGCAAAGATAATGCGGTAATTTGGATTTGGCAAACCGGAGCATTTACCATTTATTCATTTACCATTTACTATTGGGAGATGGTGGAATTTTGAAACCTGAAACTTTGAAAACTGAAACTTTGAAACCTGAAACTTTGAACAAAGACAAAAGACAAAAGACGAAGGACAAATGTTGAAAATTCCTCTGTGTTAATCTGTGTAATCTGTGGATAATTTTCAAATCTTCAAATCCCAAATTTTCAAATCCACAAACGCGAAACTCTGAAACCTGGAACTTGAAACTCTGAAACTTTCCCTCTCCGGGTACTGATAATCAAAAAAATAATTATCTTCGCAAGTCGAAAAACTCACACACTATGCGACGAACACTTGCACTCGTCATCATTATCCTTTGGGCAGGAGAATTAGCCTTTGCTGTACGCAACAGGCCGGTGGCTTCTGTGCCTTTCGAAATGGTGGGTAGTTTTGTGGTGATTAATGTGTCGGTAAATGGCTCAGGGCGGTTGCGGTTTATTCTCGATACAGGCGTGCGCAATACTATTATTACCGAACTGCATGCCGAAGATTCCGTGGATCTGGAATACAGTCGCATGCGTGAATTGCAGGGGCTGGGTTCGGGAAATGTGATGAATGCTTATGTGAGCGATGGAAATACTTTCCAACTTAACCGTAAATTTAAACTCAGCAACCGAAGCGTATTTGTACTCACTGACGATATCTTTAATCTGAGTCGCCAAACAGGTTCCAAAATAAACGGTATAGCCGGAGCCGATTTCTTTGCCAATCATGTGGTGGCTATCGACTATTCGCGCCGGCGGTTGCGGTTTTACGATCCGGCTACTTTTGTAGCTCCCGACGATTTCGGTGTTATGCCCATGACGCTCGAAGGGCAGAAAATGTATTTGCATCTTTCGGTGCTCGAAACGGAGGAAGAATTACGCACCATAAAAATGCTTATCGACACTGGCGCTGAACTGACAGCCTGGTTTCAGACGCTGACTAACAATGCAGTGCGCATTCCTCAAAAATCGGTAAAGGGCAGGATAGGAGAGGGCTTGAGTGGCGAAGTTACCGGGATTTATGCCCGCGTACCTCAGATTTGTATTGCCAATTATTGTGTGCGAAATCCGGTGGTGGTTTTCCCCGATCCGCAATCGATAGCCGGAATTATTCGCGACACCGACCGCGATGGTACCATTGGCGGACAGCTCCTGCGACGGTTTAATGTGATTATTGACACGCATCACCGCAAATTTTATTTCAAACCAAATGCCTATTTCAAAAAGGAATTCAAGTATAATGTGGCTGGTCTTGAAGTAGTGCAGGCTACGAATGGAATTCCGCAATTCGAAGTGATTCATGTGTGGGACGAATCTCCCGCTGCACGTGCCGGTTTGCGCGATAGCGATATGATTACCGCCATCGATGGGCAAAACGTATTTAGCATGACGCTGGCCGAAATGCGTGCTGTTTTCGAAAAATCCTCATCGCGCGCACTGCGTATAAAAGTACAACGCGAATCTAAAATGCTTGACTTTGAGCTGAATATGAAGCCGCGTATCTGACAAATGTCAGCGTGGCGAGAAAAACTCTACTTTGCCACATTTGGGACAAATATAAAGATCGAAGCTTTCGCGGTTGTTGAATATTTCCATTAGATTTCCGAAAAGTCCAAAATTGGTGCCTTCGTGAAAATTATAAACGCCGGATGGAATCATCTGAACTTCAGTACAACGCAGGCAGTTTATTTTACGTTTGGGTTCTGAATCAGATTCAAATTCAAGAATTTTGTTATCGCTGATGCTGAAATTGCAATTCCAGCATACATCAAAATTGTCTTCCATCTCCTCGTGGCAATTTGGACAGTTTTTCATAGGACTATTTTTTTATGGTTTATAACAATGATTTGCAAATATATGTTGACCGGTAAAATATTTGGATTCTTCGCTTCGCTCTGAATGACAATATTTGGGGTTGAATTTTGTTGGGAGGAGGTAGATTGGCGGCTTCGCCGCCAATCTACCTCCTCCCAAATATATAACTGACTGATTGTCATCTCGAACGGAGTGAGAGATCTAAATTTTCCTCTTTAATTTTTTTTACCGGATAACAATGATTTGCAAATATATCAATCCCTTTTGTTTTAAGAATTATTTCTGTAAACATTTCAAAGTATTTTTATTTGGCTGATAAAAAAAAGAACTTCGCCAATCCATCTACATTAAAAACCAGTTTATACCACTTTCAAACAGTCTGTACTCTGTAAATTTGCAAAACGGGAATCACGATATTCCATAATTTGTATAATCTTTCAAACAGATCTGCTAAAATGAAAAAACTGCTACTCTCTTTTGTTATTCTGTCTTTAAACCTTGTGTGGCTCAATGCGCAACAAATAACCGAAGCTGCCGGCTGGTTCGAAGCTGCTTATGTGAAATGGACGCCGGTAGAAGGTGCTCAAACCTACAATGTATATTATAGCGGCGAAGGAATCACCGACCGCAAAATCGATAATCAGCTTATTCGCAGCTACGGAACTTATTTTCGCGCTGACATTCCGGGACTGAAAGCCGGAAACTATACGCTGAAAGTGGCAGCACTGACCGATGGTGTGGAAGCAATACCTGTGGTTTCGGAATTGCTCACTGTAATGGCACACGACCGTACAGGTTTTGCCTTTGCCAATGGTCGCGTGCCCGGTGCCTACAAAGCCGATGGCACTCCGAAAGACAATGCGGTGATTATTTACATTACCGAAAATACCAAAAATACTGTAAGCCTGGATGTGACAGGTGCCAATGCCAATCCCTGTGTGGGATTACAAACAATTCTCGATGGTTTTAAAAAAGGCAGAGATGCCCGTCCGCTTATTGTCCGCATGATTGGTCAGATTAGTGACCCATCCTATCTTTTGAATGGCGATGTGGTGATTGAAAATAATAACAATGCCGCAAGTTTTATCACGCTCGAAGGTATTGGCGACGATGCAGTAGCCGATGGTTGGGGTATTCGCATCAAAAATGCAACGAATATCGAAATCCGGAACATAGCCACCATGAACTGCAACAGTGGCGAAGGCGACAATATTGGCTTACAGCAGGATAATGATTATATTTGGGTGCACCATAACGACTTTTTTTATGGCGATGCCGGCAGCGATTCCGATCAGGCGAAGGGCGATGGCGCACTCGATGCAAAACGTTCCACTTATGTAACTTTTGCGTACAACCATTTTTGGGACACCGGAAAATCGAATTTGCTCGGACTCAGCGAAAGTGGCACCGAAGGACTTTTTGTGACTTATCATCACAATTGGTACGACCATTCCGATTCGCGTCATCCCCGTGTGCGTTATTATTCGGCACATGTGTACAACAATTATTACGATGGTATTTCGAAATATGGTGTAGGAGCTACCGAAGGTTCATCGGTTTTTGTGGAAGGAAATTATTTTCGTAATTGTAAATATCCTATGCTAATTTCCATGCAGGGTTCGGATGTGTTTAACGAAACAAAAAATGCCAATGACTACAGCGATATGCCCACCTTTTCGAAAGAAAACGGTGGAATTATAAAGGCTTTCAATAATTACATGACCGGTCAGCGTCGTTTTGTGGCTTATGGTGCCGGTGGTTTTCCAAATTCCACAGTCGATTTTGATGCATGGGTGGCTACATCGCGCAATGAAACTGTTCCTGCAACCGTAAAAACCTATCAGGGAGCTACTTCTTATAATAATTTCGATACCAATGCCTCGGTTATGTATGCCTACACAGCCGAAAGTCCCGAAGATGCGAAAGCTACAGTTATGCAATATGCAGGTCGTGTCAACGGTGGCGATTTCAAATGGACTTTCAACAATGCGGTGGACGATACTTCGTACGATGTAAATACTGCGCTAAAAACAGCTCTGACAAATTACAAAACCTCGCTTGTGGCAGTGCAGGGCGAATCCGGAAACAATGGAGGCGATGATGGAGGTGACGATGGTGGTGACAATGGCGAAGTAAACCCCGGCGACAAAGTGCATAACTTTACGCTTTCGGGCAAAACAAGCACATTTTTCAATATCACCGGCAATCTTTCCGACTCCAAAGGAACTGTGAATTATGGCGGACTCACGCTTACAATGTGTCTGAAAATGGAATCGACCACGGTTATTCGCTTCACAACAACCGAAGAATCGACTCTGACGCTGGTATTCAACGATGGCTTCAACGGCAAAGTGAAAGTAAACGGCAATACGCTGAATGCTGTAAACGGTTTGCTTACACTGACACTTGCTGCCGGCACGCACGAAATTACCAAAGGCGACACAGCCAATCTGTTTTATATGAGCGTGGTTTATAAAACAACCTCGGTAAACGACCCGAATGCGGTTTCGCTGAAAATTTTCCCGAATCCGGTTGTACACCGACTAAACATTTCAGCGGCTACCGAAATCAGTGCTGTGGAAATTTATTCGCTTACCGGAACACTTATGATGCGCTCCGAAGGCAATGCGCACGCACTGGAAATGACTGATCTGAATGCAGGAACATATCTTGTAAAAGTAAGCACAGCAGCCGGCTCACATCAGCAACTGATTATCAAAAAATAATAACTCATTGCTAAAATAAAACCCGGGGAATTGTATTGGATTTTCAATATAATTCCCCGGGTTTTTGTATAAATACTCAATATTCCGCCTGTGTTAGAAAGTGGATAAATTGAACGAATACACAACGAATGCACAACGAATGCACAACGAACCTACAGCGAAGATAAAATTGTAATATTATAGATTTTAAATAGTATAAATATGCGGAGTTATTGGAGCTGTGTTTGGTATAGTGTCTTCGTTATGTCAAAGATAAAGGAAAGTTTTACTTTACACATTGAAACGCTTTGGGATTTCGTTTAAAATGTGCCAGCCATAAGCAGGCTTTTTGCCACGGCACAGGCCGAAGCCTATGCCGGACGAATTCTATGCCGAATCAAACTGCAGATTTATTTCTTTGCAAACGAATGTGTTTCGCTTTGTCCGTTGTTTTGGCTGATTCTGATCAGATAGTTGCCTGTTTTTAAGGCTGATGTATTTACTGTGCTGGTGTTCGATGCGGTTGTTAATTCCTGACCACTGATGCTGAAAACTTTTATTTCATCAGGTGTTGCGGGTCCTTCAATACGGAGTTCCTCATTGGCCGGAACAGGATAAATGCGGTATTGCTGGGTTTGCGAAAGGGCCGGAACGCTTGTTTTGCCTTTACTGTACAGCTCTTCGCCAGCCACGCCTTTCTGATATACGCGTACAAAATCGATGTACATTTTCGCTTCGTAATTGTTGGCAGCATTTAGTGCGGTGATTTTGTTGATGTCCCAAAGTTGTGTAAAATTGCCACCTATGGCTAAGTTCAGAATCACAAAGTTTGGTTTGTGGAAATATCGGCGCGGATTACCCACCACATCTTCGCCATTGATGGTCATTTCGTAATAAGGCGCATTGTTGGGATATTTGTCCAAATCGAGGTACATGCGGATAGCTGTTTCGTCCCAAATGAGCGTGTAGAGATGAAAGTCGTCCTGCAGACTGTATGGATTTGTGGTAGCACGTGCGTAATTGGGATAAGCGCCGTTGTTCCAGCTTTCGCCCCAGTGACAGGCACCGTTGAAATAAGTTTCCTGAGTGCCGTTTTTGATACCGTTGGCATTTTTTTAGTGACCGATTTCGATGGTATTTTCCTTTTCAACGGTGAAAAAGTAGAGCGTTTCGAAACTTACACCGACGATTTTTTGCGCGCTAATCAGGTTTTTTGTGCAGCCATATACAAAGATCAGCTGGCAATTGGCACAGTGCGAAACGGCTTGCTGGTGAAAAATCTGAGCGATGGTTCAAACATTTTCTGCAACACACAAACCGGATTGCAAAACAATACTATTCTCAGTATTTCATTCGATAAAACCGGGAACTTATGGCTCGGGCTCGACAAAGGTATTGATTATGTAATGATCAATTCGCCCATTTACGATTTGTTTGGCAATACAAATCTATACGGAGCTGGTTATGCTTCGCTTCTTCGCGGAAACTCACTGTATCTCGGCACAAATCAGGGACTTTATTTGTCAGGTTACAATGAAGGAAAACCGTTATCAGAAATAAAACTCGTTCAGGAAATTCAGGGACAGGTTTGGAGTCTTGATCAGATTGATTCACAGGTGTTCTGCAGTAGCGACAAAGGTGTTTTTGTGATTGAGAATTCAGGAACAGTCCGAAAAATAGAAGGAGTAGGAGGTACGTGGGGTTTACGATTGCTCACGAATCAGCCCGGTCGCATTCTGGGTAGTTCGTATCAGGGATTTTTTATTCTGAAAAAGGAGAATCAGCAATGGATATTTAGTCATTATATAAAAGGTTTTAATGAATCGGGAGGAATGTTTGCCGAAGACAATGGTTCCGGAATATGGGTCAGTCATTGGATGAAAGGAGTGTTCCGGCTCAGGCTGAATGAAGCACTTGACAGCGTTGAAAACGTAAATTTCTATGGTATGGACAAAGGTTTTCCGTCCACGCACAACAATACGCTTTTTTCTGCGGCAAGCGAAATGGTTTTCTCAACTGAAGGAGGTTTTTTTCGTTACAGCAAGCAAAACGACAAAATTGAAAAGTCGGATTTTTTCAATAAGCTTTTTGGCATTCCGGCGTTTTCGGTAAAAATGTACGAATCGCCCACGAAAGATTATTGGTGTGTATCGGGAGCAAAAATTATGACGTCTTTTCGAAACGACAGAAATAAGTACAAAGTCGATTCGGTTTCGTTTTTTCCCTTGCGCAACCGACTGGTGCCCGGCTTCGAGAATCTGAGCTTTCTGCCTGATAGAAAGGTGTTGATTGGCACCGAAGATGGTTTCTCGCTGGTAGATCAAACCCGTTTAGCCCACCCAAATGCTGAATTTAAAATAGCGATACGAAATGTGTACATCACCAGTGCCCGCGATTCTTTGGTGCGGGGCTTTGTTCCTGTGGATATTCACAATGGTACTCCGAAATTTAAGTCGAATCAGAACTCCGTTCGCTTCGAGTTTGTGGGAACTGAATTCCGCAGCGAAAAATCGATGTTATACAGTTATAAACTTGAAGGTTTCGAAAGTGAGTGGTCGCAATTTTCGCCTGTAAACAGTAAGGAGTTTACCAAGTTATCACACGGCACCTATACTTTCAGGGTTCGGGCAATGAATTTATACAATTCTCAGATTGCCGAAACGTCCTTTACGTTTAGTATTTCGCCTCCCTGGTACCTTACTATTGCTGCTTTTGTGGTTTATGGCGTTATATTGCTTGTTTGTTTGTATTTGCTGTTACGGTATATCCGCTACAAAACTGCAATGGGTGCACGCGAAATGGAAGCCCGCAAGGAAGCTGAAATGAAAGAGCAGGAAAAACGCTTTAAAGCCGATGCAAAGGAAAAAGAAAAGGAAATTATTGCCCTTAAGAACCAGAAACTTCAGTACGAACTCCGGCATAAATCGCAGGATTTGGCCAGTTCGACTATGAACCTTATCCGCAAAAACGAAATTCTGCTTGAAATCAATAAGAATCTCGACAAAATTTCGGACGAACTAAGTGAAAATGCGGCTGAAAAGCCTGCGCTTATCAAAAGAATTAAACGTATGCAGGACGAAATCAGGGTGAATATTGAACACGACAATAACTGGAAAAAATTTCAGGAAAATTTCGATTTGGTCTACGAAAATTATCTAAAACGTTTGGGCGAACAATTCCCGATACTTACCGTAAGCGATAAAAAACTCTGCGCATATTTAAAGATGGATTTATCTTCAAAAGATATATCTCCACTTTTAAATATGTCGTATCGCAGTGTCGAGATGAGTCGGTACCGGCTTCGTAAAAAATTAAATTTAGATAGAGAAGTTAACCTGACGGAGTTTTTGCAGAATTTTTAAAATCAGCGTATAGCTTTACTCTTGCTTATCGTTATTTAATTCACGAGAGTATTTATTGCCAAAACGATCAATAACTTCAACTCTAATTTTTGCTTTTGAGTTTTGTGGTTGGGCTTTAAAAAGATGATAGGTTGAGCCGGCGCTCAGCCAGTCGTATTTTTTATTTTTACCGGGCAAATAAAGTGTTGCAGCTAATGGGTCTGTTCCCCAGTAACGTGTCATTTCGCCTTTCAGAACATCATCTTCGTACCAACGAACTTTCCATTTTGAATCAAAGTTATATACATTGGCAATGATGCAATTTGGGTTTTTAATATCAGCTGCGAGGTTATAAAGTTTAAATTGTTGATGCTTTTCTTGATTAATGCCCTTGAAATACCATGTCACACTATCGCCATCAATTTGATAAACAGTATAGCCTTTGGGAGAACCATCCACACAAATTTCGCCTTGCCACCAAGCGCCACTTGCTGCTGCATGAACATGTTCGATAATATTAGGAGCAGCTTGCGTGTGCCAGTTTGTATGACTATGGCCAGCTAAAATATGTGTATTATAAGGACTCAGAATTTTATACAAAGCATCTCTATTCATTACCGAGTTCGATAGTGTTGTGCTATAATTATCGGATTTCTCAGATTCGCCATAAATAGTTGGAATGTGTAACGACACAATTACAGTGCTGCCCCAACGGACTTTTTTCAGATCTTTTTCGATCCATTGTAGTTGATTTTCATCAATATACCCGAAATATCGGTATGAAAATCCATAGTAAAAAACATCTTTTAAAACTATGTAATGAATACTTCCACGGTTGAATGAAAAATGTGTTGGTCCAAAAGCATCTTTAAACGATTTATCCGATAATTCGTTCGAACGATTATTATAATCCATATCGTGATTTCCTATTACCTGGTAAAATGGAACCTTGATTTGCGATATCAGTTGTTTATAGTTATCGAAAAAGTTCAACCGATCGAATACATTATCACCGGCACTTATGGCATGCACAGGAATTTCGGGCTGAAATGTAGCAATCGTTTTATTTACATCATCAATCACTTCCTGTAATTGATCAAATTCACTCGTTTCTAATACTTGCGGATCGGCCCATAAAATCAGGTTGTGCCGGGTTTGTGATTTTGTTGATTTTATAAGTTCAAAATTGATTTTTTGCTTTTTGGATGTCGAATTCAACTTTGCAAAAAATACGGGAATTCCATTTTCGATAGGAGATTCGTAACCTGCCGGCAGTGTATAATAAACAAATTCACAGTTATGTATCACATCAATGCAGTATTTTCCATGTGCGTCAGTTTCAACTATGTTAGTGCCATCGGTAATTTGAACTCCCGCCATAGGTTTTCCGCTGGCTGTAACCTTTCCTGTAACGTTAATTGCATAAATATTTATTGAGAATGCAGCTAAAATGAAAACAACTAAAGCAAGAATATTAATGTGTTTTTTAGTCATGTCGAAATTATTAAATTTGTTATTTTGTATTTTTCTGATAGACACGTACATAATCAATTGTCATGTTGGTAGGAAAAATTGAATTATCCACTTCGCCACCCCAAGTACCTCCAATTGCGATGTTTAAAATAAGATATGCCGGTTTGTCAAAAGGCCAATTGTTGCTGTCTTTTGGTTGTGGATGATAGTTGTAAATTTTTCTACCATCAACATAAAATGTTATCGAATCATTGTCCCATTTCATTCCATATACGTGGAATTTTGAATAGGGCTGATCAATATTTAGTTTTCCTGAGTAGGGTGTAGCACCATATCCCGAATTATTGTGAATAGAAGAGTGGATTAATCCCGGAACCCGACCAACGTGCTCCATTATATCTAATTCGCCACAAGCCGGCCAATTAACTTCGTCAATATTGTTGCCTAGCATCCAAATGGCAGGCCATGTGCCATTTCCTTTGGGCAGTTTAGCTTTAACCTCAACAATACCACTGTTGAATATCTTCTTGTTGCGGGTTATTAATCTGGATGAGCTGTATTCGTTATTTTCGTAACGTGCTGTAATTAGTAATTTACCTCGATGCACGCGTGAGTTTTTACCATTTGTATAATATTGAAGCTCATTATTTACCCATCCTGGGTTGGATACCTCGTGTGTCCAGGCTGTTGTGTCAATCTGTTTTCCGCAAAAATTGTCTTGCCAAACCAATTTGTAGCCTTTTTTTGATTGTGCTGAATTATAACTGGCTAATAATAAGGTAAATATAATAATTGTGAATTTGAGTGATTTCATCTATTTATTTTTTATTTTAATTATTTGTCAGATGGAACTCGCACATAAACATTTCCTTGTGTGTCAAAGTTTGTTTGTCGTGCTCGTTTCATGTATTTATATTTATTTTTGGTTGTCGGAGAATTCAATGTAATATGAGAAGAAGGGGAATAATTATATGTTCAAGCTTTAAGTTTATATGAATTTTCCTGCTTTCAACCATTCCTTCAATCTATTTGGCCATTGGTCGGCATCAACATTTTGCGGTCTCATACCAAAACCATGACCACCATTTTTATACAGTACAAGCTCGTAGTTTACTTTTCTTGATTTCAATGAATCGGCAAATGCTTGGCTGTGTAACGGTTCTACCACTTCATCGTTTAGTGCATGTACCAAAAAGGTTGGTGGTGTGTGTTTGGTTGCATGCAATTCGTTTGAATAGAAATTTATGAGCTCTTTGGGAGGATTTTTTCCTAATAAATTTTCGCATGTTCCTCCCGGAAAAAATGCTGGACGAAAAGATATTACCGGATATATAAGTGCCATGAAGTTTGGTTTGTTAATCTTATCTAAATGAGTGCCTAAAGTGGCAGCTAAATGTCCTCCAGCTGAAAATCCGATAACCCCAATTCTTTTTTTATTTAAATCCCACTGTCTTGAGTTGTTTCGTATAATTTGTATGGCTGTTTTAGCATCTTTCAAAGGTATTTCGTGATGAGCAAAAGGCATTCGATAGTACAAAACAAAGGCTGTAACTCCTAAACTGTTAAACCAGTGTGCAATCTCAACTCCTTCCTTTTGTGCAGCTAAACCACCATAGCCTCCACCCGGGCAAATTAACACCGAAGTTCTTCTTTTGTTTTTTTTATCGGCAGGATACATATACATGCGTGCTCGGCTTACAAAGGTAATCCATTCTGTTCCATTTGCAATCTCGTTTTCTTCAATAAAGCTTTTTTCCGGATTACTTGTGGAATAAAGTTGTATTTCTTTTTGCGAAAACATAAAAGTGGAATACAATAGGAGTGCGGCAAGAATTTTTATTCTCATAGGGATATTTATAAAATGATATTTTAATTTGATTTAATTATTTTAATTGTACTTGAACCATTATTGGTAATCAAATTGCAAAAATAAACACCAGAACTTAATTGTGTTGGGTTAAATAGTATGCTGTAGTTTCCTTTTGGTTGATTTGTTTTGGTTAAATTATAAATTAACCTGTGATCCAAAGCATAAATATTCAACGTCACATTGGTAAGCTCAGTTAGGAGATATTCAATTTTTGTTTCGTTTTTAAAAGGATTTGGATAATTTTGTAAGTACATTTTGCTATTTGTTACCTCATTTAAACCATTTACTATAAAAGGGTAATTGTTTGACCATTCACTCCATTTTAAATTATTGTCACGGTACCGAATTCGAGCTCTATATTCTTCATTGTAAACAAATTGAGAATGTGCTATTCTTGATTCGTAAAAGTTTATAGTTGCATTTAAATCAATCGGATTATTATTAACATCAACTCCAAAAATATTTTGTTTATGTATTACTGTATCTAGTACGGTTACATTATTCGCACTGTAAAACTGGATGTTCTTTGACATGATAGAATCTTTGCCTGCAAATTCAGAACTTTTAATCTGTGTATAATTATCAGTAAGTATTACATTATGAATGCTTGGTTTGTCAGGGATTTTCTGGTTTTTTAAAAAGTGCCAGGTATCAAGTACTTCACTGTTTTTGGGATGCGAAAGTGTTCCCAAACTATAAGCTGTATTTGTGTATGAAGCATTATTGGGATCAATTTCAAGTATCTGGTAACAATATTCGCTGATTGTTTTGTGAATATCATTCAAATCTTCATTTTCGCCAGCAGCCCACGGATCAAGAAATCCGCCACTGCCTCCACCACATATAGCCCTGAAATCACCGTCTTGATTATTGCCCATTAATGTACCTCGCTCAAAACCATGGGTATGTCCGTAATGAATTTCTTTCACTTTTGTATATTTCTTGATAACAGGTAACAAACTATTTTTTACATAATTTGAACCTCCATCCTGCGAGTTAACATACGCCCAAAGCTCCGAAAACGGGGGATGATGAAAAAAAATAAATATAAAATCTATTTCAGCATCAGATTCTGCCTCTTTTAATCGTTCGTTCAGCCATTCCGCTTGCACCTGACCATATTCATCGTAAATATTGGTATTAAGACCGATGAATAAAGAATTTTCTACACGTATTTGCCATATTTTTTCATTTAAATTTGCCGACTCCGGAAAAACTGAAAGATCATTTAGTTTTAGATAATTATAGAAATTGGCATTTTCTGCCTCGTGATTTCCGGCAACCACCAGTGTCGGCATATATGGTGTTACTGATGAAAGGGGTTTAAAAAACTGTTTGGTATATTGTTCGGGCGAACTTCCACTTACAACAATATCGCCCGTATGCAAAATAGCTCTGACTGAGTCGTTAAAATTCCAACCAAATTTTTCAATCATTTTAGCTCTGGCAGCTCTAATCACTTTTCCGGCCATGGTTGTATCCGAACAGTGTGTGTCGCCAAGTATTAAGAAACGTACTTTTGCAGTTGAATTATTTAAAGGAAAAGTTTTAAATGAATAAATTTGGGAAGCATTTCCACCACTCATTACCCGATAGTAATAACGACAATCAGCTTTCAGGTTGATAAGTTTAACTGTATGCCAACGATATGGCAGGCTTATTATTTCCGAACTTCCGGCTGTTGCTAAGTTTAACGAAAGTGAATCTATTCCATATACTACTTGAGTTTGTACAGTGGCAGTGTCGTGCCAACAAACCGTCATATTTGTTTGCCCCGGGCTTTGTAAGTATGGAATTCGTGTCGATAAATAGGCAGGATTTAACGTGCAACTAGCCAATTCTTTTACTTCGGAAGCAGTTAGGTTTTTATTCCAAACCGCAAGCTCCGAACAACAAATATCTCCATCCTCCTGATCGTTATCAGCAAAAATTAATAGTTTCTCGCTCAACGAAAATCTGCCATCTACAGCTTGAGCTGTGCCTGAGAGTATTAAATTACCATCGATATAATAATTAAATTCCACTCCGTTTTTTACAGTAATTACAAGTCTGTACCATTCTTCGGGAACTATAGCGAAATTACTGTATCCAACAGCTGCAACACCTATTTTTCCTGAAGGATTTATAAAGAGTTCGGCATCGTCGTTGTTTGCCACATTAGTTTGAAAAAAACTATACCAAACTCCATTTGCCGGAATTTTAAAGTCTATTTGTATCGAATATTCGTTTATTTTACTCCCTCCTCCGTTTGGCGAAATATGATGATTAATTTCGTAATAACTTCCAATGCCAATCAAAACAGCGCCATTACTCTCTTCGGGCCCTGCAACCGCTACATGATTGCCCACTAAAGTAAGCGATGCAGCATATCCGTTTTCTGGCAGAGTAAGAGAATTTGCTTTGTCGAATTTCCACCATCCAGTTCTTGATGATATTGAGGCGTTTATTGGCTGGTATAAAAACAGCAACAAAAACTGAGCGATAATGAAATGATATTTTTTGATCATTTTGATTTTTTTAGAAAGTTCAAAGCAGGAATTAAACAAAATATAGTTGCTCCCTTTTTTTATTTTAAGAGGGTATTTCCCGATGAAGAAATACCCTCTTTTTTACAAAATGAACAGAATGTGTTTATTTTGATACAATCATCTTGCGTACACTAGTCTGATTGTTGGTAATCAATTGTAAATAATATATACCATTAACTAAACTTTCTGTGTTTAATTCGAGTTTGTAATTGCCCGGAGTTTTGTTCCCTTCGGAAATTACATTGAGTTGTTTGCCCGTTAAATCAAGAACACGGAATGTAACATTTCCTGCTTCCTGAATTGTGTAAGGAAAAACTGTATTTATGGCGAACGGATTTGGGTAGTTTTGACCCAACAAGTCAGCATTCGATACCAATGGATGCTGTAATCCTGTAATTTCACCATTTGCATTACCAAGTTGAGCAATTTCTTCAGGACTCAATGCAATATCCCAAACTGCTATTTCAGCGCAATGCATTATGCCTTCTTCTCCATCATCATCAGCAAAAAGATGTGGTAAATCTGCCAATTGCAAAGCATGTCTGCTGTCAATAGCAATTCCTGTTTTTTCTAACCACAATTCTCCATTAATATAAACTCTGTACGTATCTCCTGTAGAAGTAACAATCATACGATACCATGTTTCAGGAACGACTGTTTTTGTTGACCAACCAAGTACTCCCAGTCCGATAAATCCATCGCCAGCCCATTTTATAAACAAGTCGCCATCTCCCGAATTTGATGCCCCTGTTTGGAAAAATGAATAGTAACTTGGGGATGTTCCGATGGCCTTAAAGTCGATTTGCAATGAATAAATATTTACTAATGATCCTCCTCCATTGGCCTCGATACCATGATTCATTACCAACGATTGATAAGATCCATCAACAATAGCTCCATTACCATCAGCAGGTCCATCGGCGGCTGTATGCGTAATTGTAGCTTCAGGAACAAGATTGTTTCCAATCGTTGCTTTCATTAAATCACTGGCATCGTCAAATTTCCATTGACCTTTGGGTTGTGGGAACATTGGCTGAGATGCATTGCCTAATTCCAGCGCTTGCTCTTCGGTTAGGGCAACATCCCAAACTGCTAGTTCAGCACAATGAATAGTGGGATCTTCACCATCATCGTCACCAAAAATATGTGGTAAAGATTTTAGTGCATGACGACTGTCTACAGCTATACCTAATTTTTCAAGATACAGTTCTCCATTAATATAAACCCGATAGTATTCTCCACACTTTGCTGACACAATCATCCGATACCAGATGTCAGCTTCAACTACTTTTGTAGACCACCCCAAGTCACTTAATCCTACTACGCCATTTGCTTTTACAAATAAATCGCCGTCGGCATCGTTCATTAAGCCTGTCTGAAAAAAGGACACATAATTTGGAATAGGAGCCGGAACCATAAAGTCAATTTGTAGTGAGTATTCGTTAGTAAGAGTTCCTCCTCCATTTGCACCGATACCATGATCCATAATCAATGCATGGCCAATTGGGTCAACAATTGCCAGATTGCCCTCTACGGGACCAAATGCTGATCCGTTAGCCTCTGTGCCATATGTGCTCAGCGGATTTCCGATAGTTGCTTTCAACATATCTGCACTATCATCAAATTTCCACCAACCTTTACGAGTTGGAATTGTGGCTGTTACGGACATAGTAAAAGCCGTAATTAGCAATAAAAAAAGTAATCTTTTCGTTTTCATAATATTTATTTTTAAAGTTGAAAAATATACAGAATTCTTGATGTGTTATATTATTTAAGGAGCCACATGATTTTATTTATTTCATCGTAACCTTCGTATTGGCGATCGAGTGCAATAATTAGATTCTCGCGATTATAATCAGTCTCTGAATTTGGATAAAGCCAACGCATTGGAATTGCATTAACATTATTCTCATTCAGGCTTGTAGCCGGGTTAATTGGAAATTCAGGATAAGTATTTCGACGATATTCAAAATAACTGTATTCGGCATCCTGCATAAAACTGAGAATGTATCGTTGCATCCAGACTTGTTTCAACTGTTCATCGGGTGTACTTTTAAAAGCTGCTTCGCCGGTAAAATAGTTGTCGATATAATTCTGATCAATGGCTTTGCCATGTGCATAAGATGATTTTGTTGCCATTACAACTGCTAATGAAGCTTTAACTCCTTGCTGGTAATAGTTCTCGGCAGTTCCTGTAGTAATCCATCCCCGCAAACGGGCTTCTGCCAGAATTAATTGCTGCTCACCATAGGTCAATAACATACGCGGTTCACAGGCTGCTTCGGTCAGGTAGCGTTTGTTAAGCACTGAATATTTATTTGCGCTAAATCCCGCATTCAATGCTGCATAATCAATTGACACGTCTACACCAACATAGGCTGCGGTATCGGATTGTGTTTTTCCAGCTGATATTTTTGATGCTGCTGGTTCGGCATAGTAAAACAGCCTTCTGTCATTCAGTTTCTTCATATTATCCATAAGCAATGAACTAATTATTGTTCGGCTGGTAAATAAATTACTTGTACCTGATAATGGGTGTTTATTTTGGGTTGAATATGTAAGGCCAAAAAATCCTGTATTCGCTTCCAATATAAACCCTGAAGCTACTATTTCAGCAAAACGATCTTTTATATTCAGAGAAGAAACGTTTTCTTTTTTGCTTAAAGTCATTAGAATTTTAAGTGCTAGCGTGTTTGTAGCCCTCCGCCACTTTTCGGGATTGCCTGCATAAGGTGTGGGATCACCTGTAAATGTTCGTCCGTTTGCAAAATATTGGTCAGCTTCTTTCAGTTCATCCAGGATGCCAATGAAAACTTCTTCCTGAGTATCATACTTTGGTCTAAAAAGGCCGGTTTCGCCCTGACCGCTTTCAGTGTACGGAATGTCACCCATTTCCATAGTTAATCTAAAAAACATATAGGCGCGGGCAAACTTCGCTACACCTCTATATGAATCTTCCATAACTCCACCTTTCGAGGCGATTATCATTTGTTCTATGTTAGGCAATATCGTCATGGCGCCAAAACTACTAGCTCCAATTTTGTTATATTGAGCATCAAGTTGTCCTTCATTGGCATAGCCTATGTATTTGGGTAATGCATTTTCACCGATGTAGCTTTTAGCCTCACTGCTATATTTACAAGTTTTCAGGATAACATTAGTGCAAAGCAATGATGCACTAACGGTTGTTGTTGCATCCGGGTTTGTATTTATTTCATCAAATTCATTGCAACCGGTTAGCTGGAAAATCAGAAATGAGATTCCGATAAAGATATATTTATTTAGCTTTTTCATTTGTAATAGTATTAAATAATTTCAACATTAAATTGCGTGTTTCTTAATGTGATTTAATGATTTGAAAAATCAAAAACCGACTTTAACATTAAATCCTACATATCGAATTGAGGGATCACTAAAATTATCATATCCTCCATCAGGATCGGAGTACTTGAACTGCTTTGACCATAAAAATATATTTTGTCCAATTGCGGAAATTGAAATCCCCTTGGTATATATTTTTTTACATATGTCTTTTGGAAGTGTGTATGTTAACGAGATTTCCCTGATTTTAAGAAAAGTTGTTGAATATACATCGATTGGAGATGCCGCTCCTCCCCAGGCAGTTCCCTTGTGTAAAGTATTCGTGTAAGTTTCATATGTTGTGGCAACATCATTTGGAGCATATACCCTTGTATCGCTTGTTATATTTCCATAAGTGTCGTAAGTTGCTGTTCCGGAAACAATTTTAACGCCATCTCCTATGTAATTACTGCCACCAATAGTTGCATCAAGGTATCTTTCATCAACAACGGAATTTGGGTGCGAACCAGCACGCCACATGTACATTTCAGTAATTGTTTGGGTAAGACCACCAACGCGACCATCCATCGAAATTGATAATTGGAAATTTTTATATTTTAATGCTGAATTAAAACCCCAAATCCAATCAGGATCTGAATAGCCAAATCTAGATGTATAATCAGAATAAAGAGGTTTTCCTGCGTTGTGAATTACATTTCCATCAGGATCACGTAAATAGTCGTAGAGTACATACGCATCATAGCGCTCACCTACTTTTACCCAAGGTTTATCCTCGGAATACAGGGCGTCTAGTTTTGTATAATAACGTGCATATTTCGACCAGTTAACAGACATATCCCACTGCCAATCTTTTGTTTTAATAGGAGTGACATTGGTTGTGATTTCAACCCCTCTACGAGTGACTTCTTCTTCGGTATTTACATAGTTGCTTGTGAAACCTGAGGCTGAACTAATTCCACCCCATGTCAATCCATCGTACATTCGTTTGCTATAGTAGGATAAATCAATAGAAGCTCTGTTGACAAAAAAATTAAGTGCTGTACCTACCTCAAATGTTTCTGATGATTCAGGCATTACTACTGAACTACGAATGCTACCCGGATATGAGGCTGAACTTAAACTCCCCCATGCACTGTTGGTAATGGTATAAACAGAATTAATCGCATAAACATCGGCAGGTGTTTTAGAAGTTGTCCACGAACCACGTATTTTCCACAAAGAAAGCCAGTCTGTTTTTGGTAGTAACTCTGAGGCAACAAAACTGCTCGAAACAGATGGGTATAAGTATGATCGTGTTGATTGTGAGAGTGTTGAGCTCCAGTCATTTCGTAAAGTCCCTTCGGCGTAAATTAAACTATTCCACGACATTGCCAGACGCCCGTAAATACTATTTACCTGACGACGATAGATTGTAGAACTTACATCGGCAGGGCTAACCGAAGCATTTAAAGAATAATACCCAGGTATGGTGAGGCCATCTTGTGTTTTAGCTTCAATACCTTCATCTTGCTTATAAAAAATGGTACCTCCAAAAAGTCCATCAATACTAAATTTTTCAAATGTTTTACTTCCTGTCAATATCAGGTCGTTATTAAAGCTATATCCACGGCTTATTCCTGTACTATACGATCCGTTAGCTGATTCGCCCCAAACTTGATTTCCGTTAGGAATGAGTGTCGCAGAGCCAGCACTTATAAGTGAACCTTTTGAAACACGTACATCTTGTCTATCGCTGTAGGTATCAAACCCCGATCGCAAAGTTAATTTCAACCACTTTGTAAAATCGTAGTTTACCGATAAAGTCCCATTTATAATGTCTTTATTTGTACTATGAGTTCGCTCGTATCGATCAAAGTACGGATTATTGCTTGAGTCTGTATAGCTGTTGTTCTGAGTTTCGTTTGGGATGAGCCAATAGTCCTGATAGTCTCTTACATCATAATCGGCTGCCGACCATACTAATAAACTGTACATGGGATCATAGCTGGTGTACCCGCTGAATCCTATATTTGGGGAGGTTTGCTTGTTATAAGAGATGCTGGATGAAACAAGTAATTTATTCAATTTTATATCTCCACCAATGGTGTAGGTATACTTGTCATAGGTTGAATTGGGGTATTGTCCTTTATTATTCACCCAAGTTGCCGATGCTCTGAAACTTCCAAATTCTCCCTGTTGTACAATATTGATATTATTGTTTAACACATAACCTTGTTCAAGAAAGTTTTTGAAATTATCTTTACCTCTTGGCAAATATGGCATAGATTGCCACGATTTAGTTAGGGGATCCCATTGTATTACATCACGTCCATCCATAGGGATGCCCCAAGATCCATCTCCTCCGGTTGAATATGTGTTTGTAGCTGTGTTAACTACCCGGCCGAATGTAGATTGCAACGCTGGTATTGCCAGAAAACCTGCCGTAAACATAGTCCCGCTGTTGATAGAAATTTCCATTCCTTTTTTGCTGTTTCCTTTTTTCGTAGTAACCATAATGGCACCGCTCGCGCCCCTATAGCCGTAAAGTGCCGATGCAGTAGCTCCTTTGAGCACATTCAGGTTTTCGATGTCGTCCGATGGAATATCCTTCAAAGACATATTCCCATAGGGAACTCCATCAATTACTATTAATGGATTCTCACCACGGATTTGAATATCGGCCGATTGAGCGAACTCAGTGCTGTTTTTGATAAGTAAACCGGCAACTTTACCCGTTAGAGAAGTTGCCATATCCACTCCTTTTACGGTTTGCATTCCTTCGCCCTGAACCGATTGAATGGCATAACCTAAGGCTTTTTCTTCTCTTTTTATTCCTAAAGCAGTTACAACCACTTCACCTAATATTTCAACATCCTCCACCAACTTTATAAGAAACGAATTTTTGCCGGCGATAGATACTTCTTGAGTTTTATATCCAATATAAGAGATGGACAGTACTGACTTTTCTGTAACGTCTATTGTAAACTGTCCATTGAAATTAGTTATTGTTCCGTTTTTTGTGCCTTTAACCAACACCGATGCTCCAATAATAAATTCCCCATTGATGTCGGTTACTACTCCGGTGATTCTTTTTTGTAAGTTTTGATTCTCCTTGACTTTTGCAATCAATACAACTAGATTTTCACTCTCCAATTTATGTGAGATCTCGGAGTTACTTAGCAGTAATTTCATGGTTTCATCTATTCCTGCATTATTAACTTGCAAGGAAACAACATGGTCAAGCCCTTTGAGTCCCTCATTATAAAAAAAGCGATATTCACTTTTAGCTTCAATTACTTTTAAAATTTCTTTGATTGGCTTGTTTTGCACGTTTATGGATAGCTGGGCGGTGAGAGTTGGAGAAAAAAGTGCCACCAAAGCAAATAAGCATAGTTTTACGCACTTTCCCCTTAAACGGCGAGTGATGATTTTTCTTTCCATTATTTTAAAAATTAGTTATTAGAATTCTTGGTTATTAAGTATACAGTTAAGAAATTATTATCCACTACTCACAATTCGTTTTTTTATAAAAAAATAAAAGCAGCAGACTGAAACCTAAAATCAATCTGCTGCTTTTCAATTCTTTATTTTATTTTGCTACTGATTATAGTGCTGCATAAGATTTTGATTCTCAAACAGCATAACAGTTTGTTTGTCTACTTGAAATGATATTGGCGATGTTAATGTAATTATGTTTAGCACACTCTCCAAGCTGTTGTTTTCGACGGTGCCGGTGTAACGCAGTTTTTTCAAACGTTCGGATGCAAAAATAATTTTCACATTGTAAATGCGCTGAATATTTTTGGCAATTTCGCCAAGTGATTCGTTTTCAAAACGTAATTCGTTGTGTATCCAGCCAGTGAAGTCAATGGCGTTGGTTACTTTTAATTTATTTGCTATTTTGTTTGTCTTATCATATAAAACTCGTTCGTTTGGTTTTAAAATAGTAATGCCAGCTGGAGTTGTTACTCGTACCTTTCCTTTCATTAAAATACTCGATATTTCAATATCTTCGTTATAGGCCTTAACTCCGAAAGAAGTACCAAGAGCTTCTACCGAAATATCATTACTCATCACAATAAACGGCTTTTGGGGATTATGAGCTACTTCAAAATAAGCCTCACCATCTAGTTGAAGCGTTCTTTTTTCTTTGTTGTAATTGCTATTATATGTTAGCTTCGAAAGTGAATTAAGCCATGCTTTGCTGCCATCAGGAAGTGTAACACACGCTTTCTGTCCTCTGTCGACCGATACAATTAACGGTTCTGTAATGTCAGATCGCGACATATATACATAAACTGCGGCTGCTGCAAGTATGGGCAATGCAAACATAGCTGCAATACGCATCCATGTTTTGAAATGAAAACGAACGTTTCTATTCGATTTATTTACTGTTGGTTTTTTTTCATCAATCTTAGATTTGATGTTCAATAACATTCTCATTTGAACATTTTTATCAATTTCGGTTGACGAATTTAATATTTGATGCTCTATCCAATCGGATATTTTACTGTTGTGTTTAATCCAGTGGCTTAGTTGCTTTACCTCGTCAGTTGTTGCTGTATTGAGGATGTACTTTTCAAATATATTAAGACATTCTTCTTTCTTCATTCTTTAATAATTCATGTTCTATTTGTATACAGTTGTAAGAGTGAATTGCACTATTTAATGATTTGTAATTAATACTATTTAACAAACAGGTAAAAAACAATGACAAAAACATATTCATAATACATATTTAATTCATTTTTCATAAATGCGAGTGCTTTTGACAACTGAGTCTCTATTGTGCTTTCTGAAATGTGGAGAAGTTCTGAAATTTGTTTGTTGCTTAATCCTTTTCTTCTACTTAAAATAAATATCTCACGACGCTTTGGGGGTAATTTTTCAGTTAATTTTTCAATGTATTCGTCCAATAGCATTTTGTCAACATCCAATTCTGTAATATTTTCAATATCTGTCACTTGAATACGCACATATTCGTTATAAATAAACTGTATGGTTTGATGTTCATATTCATTAACGAGCATGTTTTTTGCTATTGTACAAAGGTAGGATATAAAAGTTTTGTCCGGATTTATCTGATCTCGGTTTTCCCAAACTTTTATAAATGTGCGTTGTACCAGCTCTTCTGCCATATAGCTATTGCCTTTCGATATTTTCAGAACAAAATTGTATAGTTTTGCACTGTACCGGAAGTATAAAGCATCAAAAGATTGCATTGATGAATTCTTAAGCAGCTCTAGTTCATTTTTCTCCGTAAGTGACATAATGATTTGTGATTACAATAGTAAAACAGAAATGCAAATATAGTTTTTTTTATGGTTTACTATTTAATAATTATGTTTTATTCAACCGAGGTCGTTTTTTTGATGTGTTTAACAAAAGCTGATGTGCCATGTAATTTTGATATTTCTTTCAAATAACATCTAATTATTTGTGTGGAATTATGTATCTTTTTTTTATTTTAGTAATGTGTCGAATTAGAATAAAATTTGATCAAAATAGAGTATTTTAAGTGCAATTCGAAATTTAAATAAACTCTTGAGTATTGTGTTTTTTTTAAGACAGTATGTCTAATATATCCATTAAAAATCAGATTTTTAATGAGTTGCTATGTTAAAATCATTTCATTGATATATACAATAAATATAGAATTATCTATGCTTGTCTTAAATATGCTTTACAACATGAATTTTGACCCACATTTACGTCACATTTTTGTTATTTTTGTAAGCAAATTTATAAAACATAAAAAAATAAATATATGACAGTACAAGAATTAAAATCAGCTTTTGAGTCGGCTTACGGAAAAGCCAGCGAAGCAGTGTATTTCTCGCCCGGACGTGTAAACCTTATTGGTGAGCACACCGACTACAATGGTGGTGCGGTATTTCCCTGCGCACTTAGTTTCGGAACTTATTTGTTGTTGGCTAAAAACGACAAAAGCGTAATGAACTTTAAATCGCTGAACCAGCCCGAAATTATTTCGCTTGGCTTCGATCAGCTGACTACTCCGCTCGACAAATCGTGGGTAAACTATCCGCTTGGCGTAATTGCTCAGTTTGTAAAACGTGGCATTGCTATTACTCAGGGTTACGACATTCTTATCTGGGGTAATGTACCTAATGGTGCAGGTCTTTCGTCGTCGGCTGCCCTCGAAGTGGTAACTGCTTTTGCTTTCAACGATCAGCTCGGCACTGACTTCAACCGTACAGTACTTGCTCAAATCGGTCAAAAATCGGAACATGAGTTTGCTTTGGTAAATTGCGGTATCATGGATCAGTTTGCTTCGGCCAATGGTGCTAAAGATCACGCTATTCACCTGAACTGCGACACGCTCGAATTTGAACTTGTGCCTGTGAAACTACAGGGCGTAAAAATCCTGATTTCGAATACTCACAGTCCTCACAAACTCGATTCTGGTGCTTACAACCAACGTGTGGCCGAATGTAAAAAAGCTGTGGAGCAACTGAATACTGTTCGTCCTTTGAAATATCTTGCTGAACTTACCGAAGCTGAATTCAAATCAATCGAATCGGCCATTACCGATCCTGTTGCTCATAAACGTGCCCGCCACGTTGTTGGCGAAGTTCAACGTACTTCTGATGCTGTTAAAGCTCTGAAAGCCGGCGATCTGACTTTATTTGGTCAATTGATGAATGCTTCGCACGTTTCGCTTCGCGACGATTACGAAGTGACTGGTCCTGAGTTGGATACTATGGCTGCCGAAGCATGGAAAATCGACGGAGTGATTGGTTCACGTATGACTGGTGGTGGTTTTGGTGGTTGCACTGTTTCGCTTGTAAAAGATGAAGCCATCGACACCTTTATCAAAGAAGTAGGCGCTGCTTACGAAGCTAAAATCGGTATTAAACCTGAATTCTACATTGCCGAAATCGGTGATGGCGCTCGCAGAGTAGAATAATATTAAATCAAATTAACCACAAAAGATACACAAAAGATACACAAAAGAAGAAATACCCTTTCTGCTTGTGATGTATCTTTTGTGTTTTTCAACAGGTACTATGATTACAAAAACATATCTGAAGGATTTGACTTATCAGGTTACCGGTGCAGCCATCGAGGTTCACAAAAGACTTGGTCCTGGTCTGTTGGAGAGTGTTTATCATAAGTGCCTTGCCAAGGAATTGGAAATCAGAGGAATAAATTTTGTATCTGAATATAAAATTCCATATTTCTATAAAGGCTTTGATGTAGATATTGATTTCAGATGTGATTTTTTAATTGAAGATATTTTAGTACTGGAAATAAAATCATGTGATGAGGTTCACCCCATTCATATTGCAAAACTTATGAATTATATGAATCTGTTAGAATCCCCCAAAGGGTTAATGATAATTTTCAATGTAATCAATTTGTTTTTAGATGGTCAGAAAACCTATGTGAATGATTATTTCAGAAATATTCCGGATTAAATACTTACGAAATAAAAGTATCTTCGGTAATGTGATCTGAAGTAATTGCAATATTGATTTTGTGTCCTTTTGTTTTCTTTTGTGGTTCAAAAAAAGTTATTATGGAAAAAATAATTGATGGTAAGACTGTTTCGATGTTTACACTGAAAAACAGCAATGGCATGAGTGCCGATATTACCAATTTCGGGGCCAAAGTGGTTCGCCTTTTTGCAGCTGATCGCGATGGAAAATTCGATGATGTGGTGCTCGGATTCGATACACTCGACGAAGTGATTGAAAAAGAAGAGTACTTCGGTGCTGTGTGTGGTCGCTTTGCAAACCGCATCAAGGATGGTAAATTTAAAATTGATGGTGTGGAATACAATCTGGCTGTCAATAACGGAACAAACGCACTGCATGGTGGTGTGGATGCTTTCAATACCAAGGTGTGGGATGTAAAAGAAGTAACTTCTTCGAAACTGGTGCTTGGCTTGCTTTCGCCCGATGGCGAAGAAGGTTATCCCGGAAACCTGGATGTAACTTGTACATACGAGCTTACTGACGATAACGAGCTGAGTATTCACTACGAAGCAACGACTGATAAGCCTACTGTTATCGGACTGACCAATCACTCGTATTTCAATCTGAAAGGTGCCGGAAATGGTACTGTGCGCGATCATTTGTTGCAAATCAATGCCGATTTTGTGACTATTCTCGATGATTCTTTCGCTCCTTCGGGCGAAATTCGTCCTGTTGACGGAACTGCATTTGATTTCCGCAACCCTGTTGTTATCGGCGAACGTGTGGATGCTGAGGTTTATGTGCCCGGACGTGGAATTGACAATAACTGGTGTCTCCGCAAAGAGCAGCAGGGCGATTGTGTGCTTGCAGGATATATTTATGCTCCATCGTGTGGTCGTAAAATGGAAGTTTTCACAACACAGCCCGGCATGCAGGTTTATACGGCCAATTGGGTGGATAAACAAGTGGCTAAAGACGGCAAAACATACGAAGAACAACATTCGGTTTGCCTCGAAACACAGGGATTTCCTAATTCGCCAAATGTGGCGCACTTCCCAAGTTCATTACTTCGCCCGGGTCAAAAGTACGACGAATGGTGCGTGTATAAATTCAGTGTGGAATAAGCATTGAGCTTTGATAAAAAAATAAACGGCGGTAGAAATTGTTCTATCGCCGTTTTAGTTTGCTGCTTTTTTTGCAATTACTTTGTCTCAAACTTATAAATACACAAGTGGCTATAAGTTTCACCGGGATTCAGAGTAGTTGTAGGAAAGCTTTTTTGGTTGGGACTGTCGGGGAAATGTTGCGTTTCCATGGCAAACGAAGTGCGGAAATTATACACTTCACCGTATTTCCCGGTATCTTTTCCCTCAAAAAAGTTTCCGCCATAAAATTGCATGGCTGGTTGGTCGGTAATGACGCGCAGCTGAATGCCCGAAGCTGGTTCGTAAATTACAGCTGCTTCAGTTACTTTTTCGCCGTTTTTATCCAGAATCCAGTTATGATCGTAGCCTTTTCCATTTTTCAGGTCAGCAAAATCAGCTTCCACTCTTTCGCCAACGGCTGTGAACTTTCTGAAATCCATAGGAGTGCCTTCCACATTGGCTAAAACACCAGTAGGAATAAGTCCGCCATCTGTTGGATTGTATTTCGATGCATTTATTTGCATCACATGGGTGTTGACAGTTTCGGCAGTACCACCCGAAAACCCGTGCAGATTAAAGAACGAATGATGTGTGATATTTGCCACTGTGGGTTTGTCGGTGGTAGCTGCGTACTCGATTTTAAGTTCATTTTCTTTGGTCAGCGTATAAACCACTTTTACATTCAGATTTCCCGGGTAACCTTCTTCACCATCAACTGAAAGGTAAGTAAGTTCAAGCGCATCTTCTTCTGCTTCGTTTTTGAACTGATGTGCATCCCAAACTACATTATGAAATCCTTTCGGACCACCATGCAAATGATTTTCACCATTATTCACTGCAAGCTGATATTCTTTTCCGTTGAGTGTAAATTTTCCTTTGGCAATACGGTTTCCATAACGTCCGATAAGTGCTCCGAAAAATACCTCGTTCGCCGACAGATATTCGTCAATGGATTTAAAACCGGTGACTACATCCCGGAATTCGTTGTTTTTGTCTTTTACCCAAAGATTTACTACCCGTCCGCCAAAATTGGTAATCTGTGTGGTCATACCATTTTCGTTTTTCAGAGTGTAGAGGCTTACCTGTTTGCCATCAATGGTTTTTTCGAACGCTGCTGCATCGAAAAGTTGCACCTGCGATTTATTTTCGGCGCATTTATCGCTGCATTCGGAGCCTTTGCACGAAAATTTGTTGAATGCAAAAAGTAACAAAACTGCGACTACAATGATAGCCGCCACAATTAAAAAAGTACGTTTCATGTTTTTAGTATTTTATTGATGATGAATATGGTTTCTGATTTATAATCTGTCCGGAAATTAGTTTTGAAGGATTATGGTTTTAGTTTTCGAAAGCTAAAAATAGTGACTGTTTTTCATATCTGAATTGTATTTATTTTCATAAAATGTTTATTGGATTGATATTATTTAAAATTGGAACAATATTGCTGTTTTGCATAAATGCTAATCGCCGGATATCTGTTTTTCAGATCATGCAAACGAACCAGAATTCATCATTATAATGAAGAATTTAATGTAAATAAACTTCAGGATATGGTTGAAATTGCCGTAATTTGCATTACTTTGTATGAAATAATTTTATCGTAAAAAAATACCAAAATGACCAATATTGATGCTCTGAGCTGGAGTGATGTGAAATCGTCACAATTTCGTTTGGCAATACTGCCCTGGGGAGCTACCGAACCTCATAATCTTCATCTACCATACAGCACCGACAACCTGCTTTCGCGGGCTGTGAGTCTCGATGCTGCGGCCAAAGCTGAAGTAAAGGGCGTGCAAGCGGTGGTTTTGCCTGCTATTCCTTTTGGTTCGCAAAATCCGGGTCAAACCGACTTCCCAATATGTATCCACATGCGTGTTGAAACACAGAAGGCTATACTTTACGATGTGGTAAGCTCGCTGAAGCGGGGTGGAATCAACAAACTTCTCATAATGAATGGGCATGGCGGGAATAGTTTTAATGGAGTAGTGCGCGATCTGGCTGTCGAATTTCCCGATTTTCTGATCGTTACCACCGATTGGTACAAAGTGGTGGATGCGCGCAGTTTCTTTACCGAGCCGGGCGATCATGCCGGCGAACTTGAAACTTCGATGATGCTGCATTATTACCCTGAGTATGTGAAACCTCAGGAAACTTACGGAACGGGTGCCACGCGTCAGTTCGCAATTTCAGGTTTGAATAACCGTTCGTTTTGGCTGCCACGCAACTGGCTGTGTGTGAGCGAAGATACAGGGATTGGAAACCCTCAATATGCAAGTGCCGAAAACGGAAAACTTTTTGCCGAAGCTGTCAGCAATGTAGTGGCGGAGTTTATTTGCGATTTTGCAAATGCAACTTCTGATAATTTGTACAGATAATTTTTTATTTAAACTCTGAGCAATCCTCTGAAACCTCTCACGCCGTAATACGATTGAGCACCGTTGTGGTACACAAATACCCGCCCGTAGCGATAATCGGCAAACATGGCTCCCCCTAGTTTGCGCACATCGGCCGGAGTGGCTATTCAGCTCGAAGTTTTTGCATCGAATTTTCCGAGTTTTTGCAGTTCGCGGTATTGGGTTTCGTCCAGTATTTCAATGCCTGATTCTTTAGCAAGGTCAATGGCATTGTGCCAGGGTTTATGCTCTTTTCGGGTATCGAGTGCTTCACGGTCGTAGCACACGTTTCGTCGGCCGGCAGGAGTTTCTGCCGAACAATCGCAGAAAAGGTATTCGCCAGTTGTTGGGTCGTAACCAATCACATCGGGTTCTCCGCCCGTGTCTTCCATTGCTTTCAGCGAAGCCAGTTTTTCCGGCATTTTCAGAAGTTTTGCTTTTACATCTTCCCATTTTATGTCGGTATGTCTTTGTCTGTTTTTTTCGAAACGGGTTTCAGTGATTATCAGTAATTCAGCTGATTCCTGAGCTGTGAGTGTTTTCATTTTTATAAATATGTTTTGATATTTAATGTTTATTGAATTAAAAACAACAAGTATGGATTTTTGTTTAAAACCGGTTTTTTGTATAATACTACATTAAAACGAAGATACTTACATGTATTTGAAATGATTATCTCTACGTGTTTGAAACGTTTTTTGTTTCTTTGTAAAAATAAATATAAACTGAATTTTATCACAATGAAAAAAGTGTGTATCCTGATAACAGGAATATGTCTTTCGGCAATTCTGAATGCTGCAAATCCTTTTTTACTCGATTTATCAAAGCCGACTGATACTGTACCTGCTTCGGTTTTTAAAATGGGAAATGCCGGACCTGCCGGAAAGGAAATTCTTGTAAACAGTCGCTATCTGACCATTGCCGGCAAACCAGTGGTGCCGGTAATGGGCGAAATGCATTTTACCCGTGTGCCCCGTCAGAAATGGGAAGAAACACTGCTGAAAATGAAAGCCGGAGGAGTGAATATTGTGGCTTTTTATGTGTTCTGGAATCATCACGAGGAAGTGGAAGGGCAATTCAACTGGAGTGGTCTGTACGATGTGCGTGAGTTTGTGAAACTCTGTGCTGCAAACGGACTTTATGCTTATCCGCGTATCGGCCCATGGGCGCATGGCGAAGCGCGTAACGGAGGTTTCCCCGATTGGCTGCTACGGAAAAAACAAATCAAAACGCGCGTAAATCATCCTGTGTACGAAGAATATGTGAAGCGCTTTTTCGGAGAAATTGCGAAACAGTTACAGGGATTATATTATAAAGATGGAGGTCCGGTGATTGGTGTGCAGCTCGAAAACGAATATTGGCGTGCTAAATCGGGCGAGGCGCACATCATGTGGCTCAAGCAACTGGCTCAATCGCTCGGAATGGATGTGCCGCTTTACACAATTACAGGCTGGAAAAACGGTTCTGTGCCTCCATTCGAAGTGATTCCGCTTTTTGGTGCTTATCCTGATGCACCCTGGGCAAGTCATGTGCGACGTGAGGTGAGCGAAGAAAATTTTCTGTTCGACAATTTCAGGGGAAATGAAAAAATAGGCGACGAAACAGCAACTCAGAAACAATATATGAGTTATGATGAATATCCGTATTTTACCTGCGAAATGGGTATTGGCATTCAAAATACATATCATCGCCGATTGGTGATTAGTCCCAAAGATGGTTTGGCCATGGTGACGGCTAAAATTGGTTCGGGAAGCAACTTGCCCGGATATTATGTGTTTGCAGGTGGCACAAATCCACAGGGCCTGCTGCATTCGCAAACCGAAGACCGCGACGAAACGGGCTATCAAAACCAAAATCCCGATAAATCGTACGATTTTCAGGCTGCTATCGGCGAATCGGGCGAAGTCTCGCAGGCTTATCGTGAAGTGAAAAAACTACATTACTTCCTGCGCGATTTTGGCACTGAACTGGCTGTGACAGCACCTCAGATTATCAACAATAAATCAGGCGAACTTCAGATTGCTTTGCGCAAAAATGTAAATTCAGCCTTTCTGTTCGGAATAAATTATTGCCGATATATGCCACGCGAAATGCGTAAAAATGTGCGTTTCGAAGTAAAACTGAATGAAAATGAGAGTTTTATTTTTCCGAAAAAAGATATTCAGATTCCTGATAGCTCTGTTTTTATCTGGCCTGTAAATCTTTCGCTTGATGCTTTTACGCTTAAATATGCCACTGCACAAGCACTTTGCAAAGTAAAGGGTGGGACTGTGTTTTATGCCAATGGCGATATTCCAGCCGATTTTTGTTTCGATGCCAAAGGAATTACAACTGTCGAATACGATGGACGCAGGATTAAACCTGAGGGTAATCAATATGTGGTGAATGTACGTCGTCCGGGCATTCATAGTCATATTAAAATAACAAACAGTTCTGGGAAATCGCATTTTATCACAGTGCTTTCCGAAAAAGAAGCCCTGAATGCATGGGTTTTGAGCAAAATGGCGAAAACGAACTGTACATTTCGGATCAGACACTCGCGATGAAAAGCGGAAATCTTCAAATTTACAGTGCTTCTCCGAAATTTACAGTTTTGAAATATGGCCCGGATGCCGGCTTCAGTTTGCCTGATCAGGAAATGACAACTACCACCGATGGGCTGTATGTGCGATATGATATTCGGCAAAAACTTCCGGTAATAAACCCTGTGCTGACCGAAAAATCGCTCTTTAGCGATGCCAAATGGCTTCAGGCAAATAGCCAGACTAAGCTTACGCAAAAAAATCAGCTTCACCATCGCTTTTTTATAAAGGAATTCAGTCTCGAAAATCCTTCACAAATCCGCAAAGCTACACTTTATATGGCAAGCGAAAGCCTTTGTCGTATCAATGTAAACAATCGTTGGGTGCAGCAGGAATTCAAAGATTCGGCGCTGAACCACATCGACCTGACTGCTTATCTTCAGAATGGTGAAAATGCGCTTTATCTTGATTTTCCATTTACCGAAGGATTAAAAACTTTTGCTGCACGCATTGTGGTGGAGTATTACAATACGCAGAAAATCGAAATACTGAGCGATCGGTCGTGGTTGATGAAGGATTCGTACACATATCCTTCAGAACTAAAAAGTATAGGTGATTTTTCGGAAGCTGTGATCACTGCCGAACCTGCAATTTTCCGCAACCTTAGCAGTCCCGATTGGAAAGAATGGAGCATTACATTGCCGCTTGCCGAAAACAATGGGCTGAGCGATCTTATTCTTGCTGTGAATTACACCGGCGATGTGGCGCGGATTTATTCGGGGCATGAGCTTGTGGCCGATAATTTCAACAGTAATACCGAATGGCGTGTGGCTCCGCTGAGATTTGAAGCTTCTGTGCGAAATGAATTACAGTTAATTGTAACCAAAGCTCACGCTCAATCTGTTTTTCAGGATATTCCTACGCATGCAAAGCTTATTGGCACTGCAAAACTGAATAAAACGAAGGTTGAAACCATCGGTTGTGTGATACTCGAACGGAGAAAATAGCTTTGTGGCTTTGAAAAATATGTGAAAACCAAATACTTTCATGCGTGCAAGTTGAAAAATATGTTATAAAACACAATTTTGAGCAAATATTTCAGCTGTTTTCTTGCACAATCACTCAAACTGCCTTACCTTTGTGCTGTGATTTTTTCATAGTATTAGATTTAAGGTTAACAAAAAGATTGGTAGATTGTCGTGAGACAAAGCTACCTTTCGCATTTTATAGGGGTTTGATGTCAGCATTTAAACACTATATTAGTAATCGATAATTATTGTTGATGTGTTTTCACCACATAGAACACAGTAGTTTTTAAAACAACAGAAAAGACAAAGAACACATAGGATTATCCCGAATGTCGGGATAATTTCAGAGCTATAAAAGTATCGTCAGATACTTTTACTATGTGAGCTAAGTCTTCTTCCTCAATTATTTCTATGTGTTCTATTGTGTTAGAAATATATCGTTAAATATTTCAACAAACTTAATTTCAGGCTGTCCGGTTTTTTCCGAATGGCCTTTTTATTTTTCAGTAGGTAAAATAAAGGCCTGACAGATTAAAAATCTGTCAGGCCTTTAGCGTAAATTAAATCAAAATCAAATAATCAAAATTACATTGGCGATTCGCCGAAACTTGTATTTTGTTTTTCTTTTTGGTCGTCGTTCGAAATGGTTTTGCTTGTTTTCTTCACCTGCATATTCATACTACCCAAACGATACGAGATATTCATGCGCAATTCTGCATTTTTCGTAATATCCACATCGGTACGTTGGTAGAATGTAGGGTTGCCGGTGTTGCTGTCCACTCCATTCGTAATAACCTCAATTTTCGGGAAAGGCAAATAAACTCCGCTCAAAGATACATTCAGGCGTTTTTTGAAGAAATCTTTCGACAAGGCCATATAGCTAAACATAAAGCCCGACTGACTTCCCTGAAGGTTGATTTGTGCCAGATTTCCACCTGCTCCGGTGCTGATACGAAAATCTTTTGGCAGCGTGATAGTTCCGCCCATAAACACACGTCCGGTGAATCCTGAATTTGCCATGTCGGAATTGTTGCTGCGCAAATCCACATAATTTACGCTTCCGTTGGCATAAAGATTCAGCCATTTTACGCCGCGATAACTTCCGAACAGGTTCATGCCTATCTGGTTGCGCTTTCCGATATTGTCGTAAGTGATTTCCTGCACACTGCTTCCGGGGTTGATAAACGAATATTGTTCGATGGCATTGTTTACAAAAGAATATGCAAGTTCGGCACTCAGGTTGTATTTTGCCGAAAAATCGCTATAACCCAGTGTGATGTTATGGTTATTTTCCGGGTCGAGGTTCGGATTACCATAATTTATATAATTAGGGTCGCTGCGGTTTACATAAGGATTCAGATAGCCGATTCCGGGACGCTGAATGCGCATATTGTAACCAAGTTTCATGTTGCGCATATCGGTAAGTCGATAAGTAGCTATGGCTGAAGGAACCCACGAATCGTATTCTGTGCCAAAGTTGCGGGCAGAGTCGTCGAAGTTTGCTTTCAACCATGTGTATTCGTAACGTAAACCGCCTTTCAGGCTCCATTTACCAATGTTAGCGGTGTAAGTACCATATGCACCTGCAATGTCCTGATTGTTGCTGAATGAATTTGTGCTGTCGCCTCTAAAGGTTGGAAACGGATAAGCCTGCGTGAAATCAAAATAATAAAAAGTTTCTTCGGTTTGACTGCTGTTGAGACGACGAATATATTTTGCACCCATTTCGAGTGTTTGCCCTTTGCCTACAGGATTTGTATAGTCGGCCTGAAAGGTGTGCTCGTTTGTATTCGCTATATTGTTGCTTTTGATGTGTTGAGCGAGTCCGCGCTGAGGCTGAGATACATAATTTGAATCGAGTGTATTTGTCGCATCAAAATTGCTGCTGTTTGGCGAGTTGCTGAGGCGATACGACAGAGTAATCATTTCGGCCTTTTTGCGGAACGAATGCTGATAATCCAGTCCGAAATCGGTGCCACCCCAGGTTTGATTTTGGGTGCTTTTTTGTGTATAGCCAAAAACCTGATTACGAACAAGCGGATCCACATTGTCGTAGTTTTCGGTTTTAGCGTCGTTGGTTGTTTCAGGACGTCCGAAATGACGATTGAACGAAAAAGTAAGCAGGTTCATCGAATCGGCTTCGTAGGTAAGCTGCCCGCTACCAAACTGCATAGGAGTTTTGTTTGTCGAAGTAGCTACCTGAGTGCCATAAGGATAAAGAGTGGGCACATAAGTTTCGCGTACAGTTGAAGTTTTTACCGGAAAGCCTTGCTGTACACTATAATTGTAATTTCCTGAAAAACTGAACTTACCGCTTTGCAGAATCAGATTCAATCCGCCACCATACGAACCACGCGATGAACCCTGACCGTTGATTGTGGCCGAATAACCTTTTGCTGAACTTTGCTGCACTGTCACAATATTGATAATACCGCCCACACCTTCGGCATCGTATTTGGCGCCTGGTTGAGTGATTACTTCTACGGTTTTCACCATATTGGCCGGAATGCTTTTTAAAATCATTCCGGGGTTGTTGTTGAACATGTTGGTAGGCTTGCCGTTCAGGAAGAATTTGAAGTTTGAAGCACCTTTCAGCTGAATATTATCCTGACCATCCACAGTGACCATTGGCACTTTTCGGAGCATATCGAGCACAGTCGACGATTTCGATTCCGGATCCTGTTCGGCATCGTAGGTAATTTTGTCGGCCTCGGCTTTGATAAGTGGTTTTACAGCTACGACTTCGAGATCCTTAAGAGCTTTTCGAGCCGGGGCAAGTTTTATTTTGCCAAGATTTACCTTCTTGCTTTGTTCCGATACTGTAAAGGTAGTAGTAAACGGCTCCTGACCCACACACGAAACAACAAGTACATAAGTGCCCGCATTTTTAATTTCGGCGCTGAAGTTGCCATCCAAATCGCCGGCAAAGCGGCTGAAAATCTGTGCAGGATTTTTCTCAGGAGCAAGCGAACAGGTTACATAAGGCAGTGTTTCCTGAGTGAGCGAGTCGGTGGCAATACCTGTCACCGTAAATTTTGAGCTTTGATTTTGCCCTGTTACGAAAACAGGAATGGCTATTAATAAAGCCAAAAGCAGTTTTTTCATTTTTCTATTTTATTATTTGTAAACGAAATCTGCTGCAAAATTATATGGAATAATTCATTAATGCAAGCTTTTGCAATAATAATTTATTCTTTATCGATAAATAATTTATGAAATGGGATAAAATTGGGAGTTAATTAACAAATGATAATGCATAATTGATAGTTAACAACTGAGCATTTCAATTATTCATTTTTTAGTGAGCAATAAGTCGATGCGCCCAAGATAGAAACCACTTTTGGCCATTTGTGCAATAATAACGTCGCGGCCCGCTGCATTTTGGGTTTTAGTATTTTCGAGCAAAGTGTGCGAATGACCACCGATAATCACATCGATAAATTTTGTTTTACGTGCAATTTCGAAGTCGTTTACCGATTTTGAGTCCTTATCGGATCCAAGGTGCGAGAGACAGATAATCAGATCACATTTTTCTTTGTTTTTCAGATATTCAGATATTTCCTGAGCCTTTGCCACCGGGTCGATATAATTGACGTCCCTGATATTACTTTCGAGAATAAGACTTTCAGGGTTTACATTCAAAGCCATGACACCAATTTTTAGTCCCGCTTTCTTGATTACTATCCATGGTTTCACAAAATCCCGAATTACAGAATTTGTGACATCGTAATTGGAACTGATCAGTGGTACTCTGAGATTTTGAATAATAGCAGCCAGAGTGTCAATTCCATTGTCAAACTCGTGATTTCCCATGGTCACAGCATCGTATTTCATGCGGTTCAGTGCATCGATTTCGATACGACCATTGAAAAAATTAAAATATGGCGATCCCTGAGAGTAATCGCCCGCATCGAACAAAAGCACGTTTTTCTCCTCTGAACGGATTTTCTCAATCACGCCTATACGACGTGCGTAACCACCCATATCGGAAGTGGCCAGCGACGATTTCTCACTTGGCTCCACTTGACTATGAGTGTCGTTTGTGTGCAGAATAACTAATTTTACTCTGTTTGCGCTAAATGCTGCAAACTGAAAACACAATAAGAATATTAGTATATATAGCTGTTTCATAATGTATTTAATTTAGCCCTAACCCCTAAAGGGGAATAGAGAATAGGATTATTTTTGTCTACTCCGCACTTCAAGAAGTGCATATTATGACGTTTTCAGAAAAAATATAGCGTAAAAAATGATTTTATTACAAAAGTACAACCAAACTCAAGCGTACAAATATTGATTATTGCTCCAAAAACACCCCTTTAGAGCCTGTCCGCTGCGGCGGAGGGTTTGGGGGCAGGTCAGGGGTTTTTACCGGATTCTACCATCCAACCGGCTTTCAATTTTCCGGCCGGCTGCAGTTTCGCCTTTTATGTAGTCGAGAAGCACATTTCGAACTTTCAGACTTGTATTCTGACGTTTTTCGTGCATAGCAAGTTGTGGCATATTGTCGTTTCCGCCAGCCAGATAATCGTTGGTGGCAATGCTGTAAAGTTTTTGCGGGTCAAGAACTTTTCCGCCTATGGTAATATCAGTGGCTTTTCCGTCCTGAATAGTCATGCGTAAACCTGCCACACCCTGACCGCCCACTGCAGCAAATCCGTTGAGCAAATCGAGTAGTTTATCGCCACGAAGCCAAAGTACTACAAGTTCGTTTTCGAAAGGCATAAGCTCAAACACTTTCCTTACGGTAATATCTCCTTCGGGCACCTGCGTTCTCAGTCCGCCGAGGTTTACGATAGCAATGTCCACATGCATTTTCATATAATCAGACGCTGCTTTCAGATACACATCAGCACTAAAGTTCGATAGCAAGCTTTCGGGTTTGTGAGCCCGCATGGTTACGGCTGAGTAGCCGATTACCTCGTTCATTTGAGCATCCACCTTTTGCTTGAAAGGTTGAAGCCATTCGGTGTATGCTTTGTCAGCAATTTTATCGGCAGTGCTGTCGATGGGAATTTTTACGGAAGTGGATTCGGAAACAATCCATTGTTTTTGGACACATGAGGTACTCATTAATACCAAAATAAATGGAAGGAGAATTTTATTTTTCATATGGATGTGTATTGCAAATAGATTTTCAAAATTAGTAATACTTTTTGAATAAAAAAAAGTAGCCCTTCAAATAAAGCCTGCATTTTCTTTCACTCACTATGCCAAAAAGTTGTATCTTTGCAGGCTGAAAAAATAAGCTGAAAATTAAGACATAAAAATATAAACGCATGAATTTTATTGAAGAACTTCAATGGCGTGGTATGATTCATACCGTAATGCCGGGAACCGAGGAACAACTTGCCAAAGAATTGACAACTGCTTATGTGGGAATCGACCCTACAGCCGACTCACTGCATATCGGACACCTTGTAAGCGTGATGATGCTTCGCCATTTTCAGCGTGCCGGACATAAACCCATCGCGCTTATTGGTGGTGCTACAGGCATGATTGGCGACCCTTCGGGCAAATCGGCTGAACGTAATCTGCTCAACGAAGAAACCCTGCGCCATAACCAGGAATCCATTAAAAAACAGCTGGCAAAATTTCTCGATTTCGAAAGTGATGCTGCTAATGCTGCCGAATTGGTGAACAATTACGATTGGATGAAGGAGTATTCTTTTCTGGATTTTATCCGCGACATTGGTAAACACATTACTGTAAACTATATGATGGCTAAGGATTCGGTAAAAAAACGTCTCAGCGCTGAATCGAGTGTGGGCATGTCGTTCACCGAATTTTCTTACCAGTTACTTCAGGGCTACGACTTCCTGTGGCTCAATCAGAATAAAAACTGTAAACTTCAAATGGGCGGCTCCGATCAATGGGGAAATATCACCACAGGAACTGAACTTATTCGCCGTAAAACCGATGGCGATGCTTTTGCCCTTGTTTGTCCGCTGATTACCAAAGCTGATGGCGGAAAATTTGGAAAAACCGAAAGCGGAAATGTGTGGCTCGACCGTCGTTATACTTCGCCTTATAAATTCTTCCAGTTTTGGTTGAATGTAAGTGATGCTGATGCTGAGAAATACATCAAAATTTTTACTTCTATTGATAAAGAAGAAATCGACAATCTGATTGCCGAGCATGCTGCTGCACCTCATATGCGTAATTTGCAGAAACGTCTTGCCAAAGAAGTGACATGTATGGTGCACTCTGAAGAGGATTACAATGCCGCTGTGGAAGCTTCGAATATATTGTTTGGAAATGCCACTTCGGATGCGTTGAGGAAATTGGACGAAGATACGCTTTTGGCTGTTTTCGATGGCGTTCCGCAATTTAAAGTAGCTAAATCACTGTTCGACGAAGGTGTGAAAGCCATTGACCTGTTGGTCGATCATGCTGCGGTTTTCCCTTCGAAAGGTGAAATGCGTAAACTTGTACAATCGGGTGGTGTGAGTCTTAACAAAGAGAAACTCGAAAATCAGGACAGCATTATCAGCAACGAAAGCCTGCTCGATGGAAAATATCTGCTGGCTCAAAAAGGCAAAAAAAACTACTATCTGCTTATTGTAGAATAATAAGCCCAAACCCTCCCGATAAATCGGGACAAGCTCTAAAGGGGAGTATATATTAAAAAAAAGATTTACCCAACTTATTGTCGGTAAATCTTTTTTTTTATCATCATATCATCGTATTTTCACATCATCACATCATCACATCACCACATCACCCAACCGTCATTTCGCCACACAAACTGATACTGAGCTTTCGTTTTACCTCCTGCACGTTGGCACATTCGCCGAGCAGGTACATTAGTTTTGTTACAATGGCTTCGGTAGTAATGTCGTAACCACTCATTACGCCCGCGCTCATAAGGTTCAGGCTGGTTTCGTAGCGGCCCATTTCCACAGTTCCTGTGCCACACTGACTTTTATTTACAATCAGAATTCCTTTGTCGGTAGCTTTTTTCAGTGCATCGTAAAACCAAAGCTGGCGTGGAGCATTTCCTGCGCCAAAAGTTTCGAGCACCACAGCTTGCAAGCCGGGAATGTTCAGTATAGCATCTACCGTGTGAGAGGTTATTCCGGGAAAAAGTTTCAGAATGGCTACATTACGATCGACTTTGGTGCGCACTTTTAATGCCGAACCTTGAGTAGGATAGTGTATGTAAGTCCTGAAATATTTTATGTGTACACCCGCTTTGGCCAAAGCCGGATAATTGTATGAATTGAATGCATTGAAATGTTCGGCGTTTTTTTTGGTTGTGCGGTTGCCACGAAACAGTGTGTCTTCGAAGAAAATACATACTTCGGGTACAAGCGCAACCCCATTTTCCTTCGCTGTGGCAATTTCAATGGCTGTCAGCAGGTTTTCCTTTGCGTCGGAGCGAAGCATACCTACAGGTAGCTGTGCGCCTGTAAGAATCACCGGTTTGGCCAGATTTTCGAGCATAAAACTCAGTGCCGAAGCTGTGTAAGCCATCGTGTCGGTACCATGCAATACTACAAAACCATCGTACTCCTCGTAATTATCCTGAATTGTAGTGGCAATTCGCTCCCAAAGGGCAGGATCCACGTCTGAAGAATCAATCAGCGGCAAAAACGGAATGCTCTTAATTTTTACTCCCGTTCTCTTTAATTCAGGCATATATTCCTGAAGTCTGTCGAAATCAATCGGCTTCAAAGCGCCGTTTGCTGGATCTTCCGACATGCTAATTGTTCCACCTGTGAATATCAATAAGACAGCATTTTCTTTTTCCACTCTACCTAATGTTGAATTTATTTGCAAATATAGTTGAATTATTTATACTCCATGCTTTCATTATGATATTTACAATAATATTTTCCGGCATTATAAATCAAAAGTCAGATTGAAATTTCCGACTGTGTTTTTTGAAAAATCATTTATTGAAAATAGTTTTTTTCAATAAATCGAATATATGTTGTAAGGCAGTATAAAAGATATTGTATTTTTGTAGCTCAAATTTAGCATTTTAATGAAACGAATTTTTCTGATAGGATACATGGGTTCGGGCAAAACCTCGATGGGTATTAAACTTGCCGAAAACCTGGGACTTACTTTTGTGGATATGGATCATCATATCGAAGAAAAGTACCATAAAACCGTTTCGCAGATTTTCGAAGAGTCGGGTCAGGATGCTTTTCGAAAAATGGAACAAGACTGTCTGCACGAAGTGGCCGAATTCGAAAATTGTGTGATTGCAACCGGAGGTGGTGCACCTTGTTTTTTCGACAATATGACATTTATGAATGCACACGGACTTACTGTTTATCTGAATCTTAGTCCTGACCAGCTGTCCGAACGTCTTGAAATGTCGCGTGCCGGAAAACGACCACTTATTGCCAAGAAGAAAGGCAGCGAATTGCGGCAGTTTATAGCCGATGGCCTGTCGGTTCGCGAAGCATTTTACAAACAGGCAAGAGTTTCGGTAAGCGGCACCGACGATGAAATTCTGGCCAATATCGAAAAAGCAGTTAGCGGGTTTTACTCACAGGAACTCTGATTTTGCTATTTTTTGTTCATAAATGTACAAACGCCGGAAATTGTATCAGTCATTTGAGTAAATTTAAAACCGATCGCCTTTTCAATTTTTGCACTGCTGTAAAACTCCCTGTTTGTTGCCGAACGTGCTGTTCCTCTGTCGATAAGCGGTTGAAATCCGAAAATTTTTCCGAACACTTCCATCATGCCGCCTGCAAACAGCAGCACTGACTTTGGTACATTGATAAACGGACGTTTGCGACCAAAACCATCGGCCATATACCACAGAATGTCTCTATTCGATGCATTTTCGCCAACCAGCACAAATCTCTCGCCTGAAATTTCACTTTTGGTAAGCGTTATCATCGCTCTCACCACATCCTGCACATCCACATAGCCAGTACCACCCATGGTGTAAAAAATAAGTCCTTTTTGCATCTGATAAAAAAGCTGCGAACTACCTGCATTCTGTCCCGAAACGCCCAAAATCACCCCGGGATTCACAATCACCGCATTCAGTCCCGCTGCAATGCCTTTCCACACTTCCTGTTCTGAATAATACTTGCTGCGCGAATACGCCGAGCGCGACAGATCATCGGTCCATTCTGCATTTTCGTCAGCCGGTTTTCCGTCTTTGTATTTTCCGCAGGCTGCTATCGAACTTACAAAGCACAGTTTTTTGATTTTTGCCGATAAGCAAGCCTGAACTACATTACAGGTTCCTCTTACGTTGGTGTCGGTAAGTACATCGCTGCCACTGCCGAGCGAAACCACTGCTGCACAATGATACACTATTTCCACATCGTGCATGGCTGCGGTCAGACTTTCAACGTTGAGTACATCGGCAATGCGCCAATCGATGCGACTGAGCATCTCATCGGGATCGGCATTGTAAAATCTGAAGATTGTTTTCAATGGTTCAAGGTTCGACGACGAGCGTTTTATGGCCGCAATTCTATCGTTTTCCTGAAGCAAATGCCATATCAAATGGCCTCCAACCAAGCCCGTAGCTCCTGTAACAAGTATCATTTTTTGATTGTTTTTAATATTGAAAATCAAAAATACGGAAAGAAAACTGTATTTTTGCATACTTAATGTTTCGAATAATAAAAAACTTCCATTTTACATGCAGAATATTTGTGTTTATTGTGCTTCGAGCACTCAAATAGATCAGAATTACTTCGATGCTGCCGATCGGCTTGGGCGAATTCTGGCCAAACAAGGCATTCGTATTATTTGTGGTGGAGGCTCGTTGGGGCTTATGGCTCAACTGTCGGACAGTGCGCTGGCTGCAGGTGGCGAAGTGACGGGTATTATTCCACGCTTCATGTGCGACGAAAACTGGCACCACAAAGGACTTACCGAGCTCATTATTACCGAAACTATGCACGATCGAAAGCAGAAAATGGCTTTCCTTTCCGATGCGGCTATTGCGCTTCCCGGAGGTTGTGGTACGCTCGAGGAATTGCTTGAAGTGATTACCTGGAAACAGCTCGGGATTTTCACCAAACCTATTATAATTGTAAATACAAATGGATATTACGATGGTCTGATCAGTGTGTTACATCGTGCTGTGGACGAAAATTTTATGCGCGATATTCATCGCGATATATGGACAGTGGTGAATGAACCTGAAGAAGTTTTGGATGCTATTAAAAATGCACCTGTCTGGGACAGTAACGTACGAAAATTTGCTGCTATTTAAAAATTTCAAATGCCTTTAAACGACTCCATACACATACTCTCCGATAGTGCACTTTTTGCCGACAGTTTGCTGAAAGCAGATAGTCTGCAGAGGGCTGACAGTATTATGCGTGTCGACAGCATTATCCGTGCTGATAGTATTGCTCTTGCCGATAGTTTGAGGCTTGCAAAACTGACACGTGGTTTCGAGGGCATTCCGCATCCATCTTTTCCCGAGTCGGAAAGCTGGGTTTTTGGCACAATACTCTTTCTTTTTCTTATGATGGTGGTTTCATTCCTGCGTTCATCAGGTTGGTTTTACGAATCGGTGCGCACATTTTTTCAACTGAAGGACCGTTCGAGCATTTTCAGCAAAACCACTATTAATGATTTTCAGTCGCGCTTTATTCTGATCCTTTTTTCAGTAGGTGTGTTGAGTCTTTATGGGTATATTCTTCTGATTCCGTCCGGAAAACCTTTCGAAATTACGCAATATGCTTTGGTGCTTGGGGTGACACTTTTATTCTATATTTTTAAATTTCTAAGCATCGAGGTACTTGGATATGTTTTCCTCGAAAAACAATCTTTAAAAATTGCTCGCGAGAGTTATTTTAATCTTTTAATTTATCTTGGAATAGTGCTTTTTCCATTGTTGATATTTCAGATATATTTTCCATTGTGGCTAAATGATTATACGGTGTATATCAGTCTTGTAGTGTGTGTGTTATTGTTTGTTTTTCTGATTTTTAAACTATTTCAAATATTTTTCCAAAAAGCAGTCACAAGTTTTTATTTATTGTTGTATCTTTGCACCCTCGAAATTTTGCCCGTATTTTTAATATATTCAATTATACGGACGATTATATAAATGTTTAATTATTAAAGTACATTGCTTTGAAAATTAAGAAGATACTGGTTTCACAACCACAACCCTCCAGCGAAAAATCGCCCTATTATGATATCAGCGAGAAATACGGTGTAAAAATCGATTTTCGTCCTTTTATCAAAGTTGAGCCAATTTTAGCAAAGGAATTTCGAACACAGCGTATATCGATTCTCGATCATACGGCTATTATTTTCAATGCCCGCCATGGTATCGACCACTTTTTTCGCTTGTGCGAAGAGTTGCGCGTTACTGTGCCCGAAACAATGAAGTATTTTTGCGTTTCTGAGTCGGTAGCTGTATATTTACAACATTATATTCATTACCGTAAGCGTAAGGTTTTTTATGGTGCCAACGGAAAAATGAATGAATTAGTGACCATTATGAATAAACATGCTGATGAGAAGTTTCTTCTTATCACCTCGGATGTTCAGAATGAGGATACTATGTCGATTCTGGAAAATTCAAAAATTACTTTCCAGAAAGCCGTCATGTACAAAACCGTAAGTAACGATTTTGGGCCTGATGAGGAATTTAATTACGACCTGATAATTTTCTTTAGTCCGGTTGGTGTAGCATCTTTCCTTAAAAATTTTCCAAATCTTGAACAGGGCGAAATGAATATAGGAGCCTTTGGAGCTACTACATGTCAGGCTGTTCGCGATGCGGGTCTTCGTCTCGATCTTGAAGCTCCACTGCCCGGAGTGCCTTCTATGACTATGGCTTTGGATAACTTCCTGAAAGATAACATTAAAAAGACAAAAAAATAATTGCTGCAAGGCATTCATAATAATCAATCCCTGAAGTATCGGACTTTTTCCGTACTTTTGGGATTGTTTTTTTAGATATATCTGAGAAAAATATTCCCAATGAATCATAAATACACATTTCCTAAAAAAGAGCATCTCTGCGGTGATATTCGTATAGGGAAACTCTTTAGCGAAGGAGAGGCTTTTATTGCCTACCCTTTCAGAATTGTGTATGCGATTAAGGTTGGAAATACTGAAGAAACGCCTAAAATACTATTCACTGTGCCCAAAAAGCGATTCAAAAGAGCAGTTGCCCGTAACCGTATAAAGCGACTTATGCGCGAAGCCTATAGGCTGAATAAAAGCGATTTGAAAGAGTTCTGTGAGAGTAATAATCTTGAATTACAGGTGGCGTTTAGTTTTGTGGGAGATGCAATACCCGAGTGGAATTTTGTGGAGTTGAAAATGAAAACAGCTCTCAAGCGCGTTGAAACAAATGTACTGCATTATTTGTTAGCTCTGAACAACGAAAGCAAAGCTGAAAAATGAAAAAAATAATGCGTCATATCGTTTTGCTGCCTGTTTACTTCTACCGCTACAGCATTTCGCCGCTAATTCCTCCACGCTGTCGTTATACGCCAACCTGCTCACAATACACTGTAGAGGCTGTTCTTAAACATGGCATTCTGAAAGGTGGCTGGCTTGCCGTAAAGCGTATATTTAGTTGTCATCCATGGGGCGGAAGTGGTTACGATCCTGTCCCTTAAAACATATAAACCACATTAGGAAAACAGATTTCTCTGTCGTCTAATGTGGTTTTATTTTTATAGAAGTCGTATCTTATTTAAAGATGGACTTTTTTTATTTTAATGAATTCCAGCCCTGAGCCTGAAGTTGAATTTCCTCACCTTCGCGACCAACCAGATTCAATCCAAGTTCCGGTTTTGTCATATGTCCTACAATTCCAATGCCTTCCATGGTTACAATTTTGTCGTAATCCTCCATCGAGACTGTAAACAGCAATTCATAATCCTCGCCACCATTCAGTGCGCAGGTTACTATGTTCATGTTTAGTTCTTCGGCCATTACAACTGCCTGATAACTGATAGGAATTTTATCTTCGTACACGCGACAACCTGTATTGCTTTGCGAACAGATATGCATAAGTTCCGACGAAAGTCCGTCCGATATGTCCATCATAGCTGTAGGAACAATGCCCTTTTCGGCCAAAGCAGCTACAATATCTTTGCGTGCTTCTGGCTTTAGCTGACGTTGAAGGATATAATCTTTTCCTTCGAAGTCAGGCTGTGCTTCGCTGTTGGCTGTAAATACAATTTTTTCTCTTTCGAGCAATTGTAAGCCCATGTAAGCCGAACCCAAATCGCCCGACACACAAATAAGATCGTTGGGTTTTGCTCCGTTGCGATATACAATTTTACCTTCTTCACCTTCGCCTATACAAGTTATGCTAATGGTCAGGCCGGTAAGTGAAGCCGAAGTGTCACCGCCAATCAAATCCACACCGTAATTGTCGCAGGCGAGTTTAAAGCCGGCGTACAATTCCTCTAGATCTTCTACCGAAAAACGTTTTGAAACGCCAAGCGACACAGTCATTTGTTTGGGCTGCCCATTCATGGCATAAATATCCGAGAAATTCACTACAGCAGCTTTATAGCCCAAATGTCGGATGGGTACATAAATCAGGTCGAAATGTACTCCTTCAAGCAGCAAATCGGTAGTTACAAGCGCTTTTGCTTTTGAGTAATCGAGCACAGCCGCATCGTCACCGACTCCTTTCAGAGTTGATTCATTTTTTATAGGAAAATTTTCAGTAAGATGTTTTATCAGGCCAAACTCGCCATATTTCGAAATTTCTGTTCTCGACATTATTTGTATAAGTATTTGTGTATTTCTATATAAATCAATTATATGTTAGGCTGAAAATAATCTTCAAATTTCAAATTTCAAATCTTCAAATTTTCAAAAGTCAGCATTGCGGAATTTTATCGATACGTCCCTGATGGCGACCACCTTCGAAGTCGGTTGTGAAAAATGCATCTACCATTTTCAGAGCTTCTTCCACCGACACAAAACGTGCCGGTAACGACAATACATTGGCGTTGTTGTGGAGGCGTGCAAGTCGGGCAATCTCCTCGTTCCAGCAAAGTGCTGCCCGTATGCCCTGATGCTTGTTCACAGTCATGCTGATTCCGTTTCCGCTTCCGCAAATTGAGATGCCGAAATCGAATTCGCCTTGTTCTACAGCTGAGGCCATAGGGTGCGCAAAATCAGCATAATCACAACTTTCGGCCGTGTAGGTTCCAAAATCATGATAAGCAACAGGCTTTTTATCAATCAGATATTGATTTACAATTTGTTTAAGATCAAAACCGGCATGGTCGCTGCAGATGGCAATTTTCAATTCGTGAATAGCTTTCATACAATTGTTTTTAATTAAAGTTGTATGGAACAAGCCTGACTAATCATTTTTGTAATTAATCCGGCTTGTTTCAAAATCAGAATATTTTTTGAATAAAAGAAATTTTCAGGCAAACATTTCTACATCTGCTTTTGAAATAGAGCGTCCACCTAAAATAATCAAACGCTCTACCACGTTGCGAAGTTCACGAATGTTTCCTGTCCACGAACGTTGTTGCAAAGACTCAACAGCAGCGGCATCGAATTTTTTTAGCTGAATGCCCTGTTCGTTACAAATAAGTTCGCAAAAGTGATTGATTAGTAGTGGAATGTCTTCTTTTCGGTCGTCGAGCGAAGGCACGTGAATCGGAATTACATTCAGGCGATGAAAAAGATCTTCTCTGAAATTTCCTGCTTCAATTTCCTTTTTCAGATTCTTATTCGTGGCAGCGAGCACACGCACATTCACTTTTATGCTTTTGTCGCTACCCACGCGTGTTAGTTCACTTTCCTGAAGCACACGAAGTACTTTTGTCTGAGCAGAAAGGCTCATGTCACCAATTTCGTCGAGAAAAATTGTGCCGTTGTCCGCTTGTTCAAATTTGCCGATCCGTTGTTTAATTGCTGACGTAAAAGCACCTTTTTCGTGTCCGAATAGCTCACTTTCAATGAGTTCCGATGGTATTGCTGCACAGTTAACCTCCACAAATGGCGCATTTATTCTTGTGCTTTGTTCATATAGTAAACGTGCTACCACTTCTTTTCCCGTGCCATTTTCACCGGTAATCAATACTCTTGCGTCAGTAGGAGCTACCTTGTCAATCATCATTCTTACCTTTTCGATGGCCTGCGAAGTGCCAATCATTTGATGGCGTTTGGCTATCTTCTTTTTGAGAGTTTTTGTTTCTGTGACAAGAATGCTTTTGTCAAGGGCATTGCGCACAGTGATGAGCAGTCTGTTGAGATCAATAGGTTTCTCAATAAAATCGAATGCCCCTTTTTTGATACATTCTACAGCAGTTTCAATGTTTCCATGTCCCGAAATCATTACCACAGGTGCTTCTACTTCTTTCTCTTTCAGCATTGTAAGTAGTTCAATGCCATCCATTCCCGGCATTTTTATGTCCGAAAATATAATGTCAAAACTTTCGCTCTGTGCAGCATCGAGTCCGGTTTGCCCGTCACCGGCCAAAGCTACTTCATGCTTTTCGAATTCAAGAATATCCTTCAGGGTATTTCTGATGCTTCGTTCGTCGTCGATAACAAGTATTTTTGCCATGTCGTTTTTATAAGTCGAATCCTATATCGTTTCTGAAATACTTCTTTTCAAAATCAATTAGTTGTGCATTCTTGAATGAGGTGGCGAGTGCTTCATCTTTGCTGTTTCCATACGAACTCACTGCAATTACACGTCCTCCGTTTGTTACAATCTGATTGCCTTGTTGCTTTGTACCCGCGTGAAAAACAATGCTGTTTTCAGTTTTGTCTAATCCGCTGATTATTTTCCCTTTTTCATAATCTTCGGGATAGCCTCCCGATACCAGCATAACAGTTACTGCCGAACGTTCGTCGAATTCCACCTGTTTTTCATTTAAGCCCCCCTGGGCTACACCTTCAAGCAAATCAACAAAATCGGACTTCAATCGAAGCATAACAACTTCAGTCTCGGGGTCTCCCATTCGCGCATTGTATTCAATGGTGAAAGGCTCTCCGTTTACTTTTATTAAACCAAAGAAAATGAATCCTTTATATATAATTCCCTCACTATAAAGGCCTTCTACAGTAGGACGAATGATGCGGTCTTCCACTTTCTTCATAAAGTCGGGTGTCGCAAATGGCACAGGTGACACAGCGCCCATACCACCTGTATTCAGGCCTTTATCGCCTTCGCCAATGCGTTTGTAATCTTTTGCCTCAGGAAGAATTTTATAGTTTTTACCATCCGTTATTACGAATATAGAGCATTCGATGCCCGAAAGAAACTCTTCGATGACAACTGTTTGGCTCGCAGCTCCGAATTTACCGTCTATCATTGATTTTAGTTCAGCTTTCGCATCTTCTATGTCGTTGATTATCAATACTCCTTTCCCGGCTGCCAGTCCATCGGCTTTAAGGACATAGGGTGCTTCGAGTTTTTTAAGGAATTCAATTCCTTCTTCGAAATTTTGCGCATTCACACTCATATATCCGGCAGTCGGAATGTTGTGACGCATCATAAACTGCTTTGAAAAATCCTTACTTCCTTCGAGTTGTGCTCCTACTTTGTCAGGGCCAACCACTGTAACGTGTTTCAATTCCGCATCGTCGGCAAAAAAATTGGTTACACCTTTTACCAAAGGATCTTCGGGGCCTACAAGCACAATGTGTATATTATTCTCAATCACAGCGTTTTTAATTGAGTCGAAATCGTCGGCCGCAATAGGAAGATTTGTTCCAACTGTTGCTGTTCCGGGATTTCCTGGAGCGATAAAAAGTTTTGTAAGACGTGGGCTTTGAGCAATTTTCCAGGCGAGTGCATGTTCGCGACCGCCCGAACCGAGGAGAAGAATATTCATTGTGGTTGTGGATTATGTTTCGGGTTACAAAAGTAGCTATTTTTTAGTTTTTTACCAAAATAAAAATGCCATTCGGAAAAATCCGAACAGCCCTGAAATTATATAGAGTTTAAATGGAAACACCTACCCTATAAAAACGCGAAAGGTAGTAACGCTTTACTACCAATCTTTGTTAACCTTAAATCTAATACTATGAAAAAATCACAGTACAAAAGTATTGCTTTTTTCAATATCATCCAAGAAAATCAACGAAAACATGTTGAATAATTATGTTATATAACATATTTTATAGGATTTTCAGTGATTTGAATCGTCTATTAACTGTTTTTTTATGATTGAGTTGTGGCGTTTCGACTTCCATTCCTGTAGCGACATTCCTGTTTTGTTGAGCACGGCGCGTTTCATGGAGTCGGTAGAGCCGAATCCGCACAATTCTGCAAGTTGCTGATTAGGTAGTTCCGGCTGTTCGTGCATTTTTTCTTCGAGATACTGAATGCGGTATTGATTTACATAGCTACAGAAATTCTGATTAAAGTTTTTGTTGATAAGATATGAAATGTAGGTTCGGTTGCTGCCTAATGCAGATGCTATGTCGAGAATGTTAAGTTTGCTATTGAGGAAAAGTTGTTGTTCTGTAAACAGGGTTTCAATTTTGTCGATCAAAAGGTGCTGGTTGTCAGATGAATTGTCGTTTTGAGTTTCTTCTTCGTGACTGTTCTCACTTTCAAAAGCCGGGTTCAGGACTTTTTGCCGGTCGCCCAGCCATCCAATCAAAAAAAGCATGGATGAGAAAATTACAGCTGCAATGATAATGCCGGTGTATTCGTTTTTGAAGAAGTCGCGTCTGAGTGTAGCGAGTGTGATAGATGAAATTGCAGTGAAAATCATTGAATAATTCAGCAGGGTAATGCGGATTGTGGAGCTATCGGTTGCGTTTGAATAAAAGTGACTGGCTTTGTGCCCGTATTTCGTAATAAGCCGAAAATTGCTAACGACTACATAAACAACCTGTATGATAAAGCATACACGTATAAGTTGATCTATTGTTTTGAGATATAGCATCGCCGATGATGTAAAATTAAGATTACGGTTGAATAGCCACATTTTATATTCATTATTATCAGCCACAATTACTCCAATTAAATAAAGTATAAAACACATAAAAGGAGCCAACAGAAGATGCCAGTGTTTTCTTATGCTGAATGTCTGGTCAATTGTAAGTAACCGGAAGTAGATGTGATATAGCGGGTATACCAGTAATGAACTGAGCTGATAAATCGGGTCAATAGCAATGTAAATGTTTTCAAGGCCGGAATAGAAAAAAAAGTGAGAGAGATAAACAACAAAAGCTGCTATCATGAATTTTGAAAGAAAAGATCGCGGTATGCTATAGTTAGATTTGTCGGTTAGCAGCACTACAGACCAAAACAGTGTTACATAAACCGGTGTGAGTAAAAGAATAGTTTTTAGCATAGTGTTCTTAAATTTTGTACAAAAATAATGTAAAAAAGTGTTACTAAAAAGAGTTTAATTTGAAAATTTGTACGTTTTGCGTAATAAAATTTACGTTTTGCATACCCCCGAATATTGGTTTGAATGTAATTTTGCAGCGAAGCTATGATTGAATTATTTATGCAACACATAAACAACTCTTAAATGTAATACATTATGAAAACAAAACTATTCTGGGTATTATTTATCGTAACTGCAATTGTGTTTAGCGGTTGCGAACCCACAGATGTAAACACAGATTTTAAGAACTTCTGGTCGTCGAATAGTTTGGTTCGACTTAAACTGCGTGGCAAGGTAAAATCGGTACAGACCGAAGACAGGCGAATCGAATTTAATGAAAAGGGATTCATGACAAGTGACTCATATACATCTGAAAACTATAGTAATTCTACCGTTTATAACTATAATTCAGATGGTAAATTAACGAGTAAGACCACAACTAATGTGAGCAATAATGTAAGTAGTACCAATACAACTACATTCGCCTATGATACTCATGGTAAATATGTTATAAACTCAGCTTTTCATCTTCATGAAACAGGCCTAACACCAAATCTGAAATCGATGATAGGTGAAAATTGGCGCACAGATTATGTTTTTCAGGGTGATGACTTGCTTGTAATAAATACCTACGATTCCGAAAAAGACACCCTGATTGTAAAATACGATGGAAAGTATCCGGTAAGCAGTAGTACTTCATGGAGTTTTATGAAGGATATGGAATTTGCATCTAACGGGATGTTTACAAAGTATTCTGAGGGTTTTATGGGTCAGGGATACATAACTACCCGTATTCACACTTTTGAGAAAGATGATGAATATCAGCTTTTGAAAAGTGTAAGAAATGAAAATCTGAATGGGGAAGAGCTTACGGTAAGTATTCGCACAATTACCTACAATGACAAAAAGGATGTGTTGACAGATGTTGAAGAAGAATACGAACAGGTATATTTTGATTACATATACGATGATAAGGATAACTGGACTAGCAGAAAATATAAATACAAAAATGGTGCTGAATCAGCATGGTCTGATGTAATTACGGAAAGCAGAACTATCACATATTGGAATTAGAATAAGAATGATGATTTTCTCTTAACAGTTAATGCGTTTGTTTACATTAACGACAGAAGGGTTGACCGTGAGGTCAACCCTTCTATTTTTATGGTTTAGTCGTTAATAGTGTGAAACAAGGATAAATTAGCTATTTTTGTTATCACAATCATTTTATATTTATGGAAGATAGTAGTTATAAATTATACGAGCGTCTTTTGCGTTTGGGTTCCGACTGGCAAGTAGTAAATATTTCAGTTGATGATCCCCACGATATGATTCACGTAACAATTTCCTATCGTCACAAAGAGTGGATTGATAAGTCCACCGGTGAGATTTTCCCTATCTATGATTACCGACAGGAACGTGTTTGGCGATATTTAGATAGCATGGAACATGCTACGTTTATTCATTATCGTTTGCCTCGTATTCAAACTTCTGATGGAAAAATACACACCATTGAAGTTGTCTGGGCTGATAGTGGCATTTCACACACGAAGAAGTTTGAGAACAAGAGTATCAGCACTTTGCAAGCAACTCATTGTCAGAAATCGGCAGCCGAGTTGATGCATATTAGCGATGATAAGATGTGTGGCATTATGCATCGTTCTGTTCTTCGAGGATTGGAGCAGAGAGACTTATCTTCCATAAAACAAATTTCGTTGGACGAGAAAAGCTATGGAAAAGGTCATCAATACATTAGTGTTCTCACGGACAGCCGTACAGGAACTGTGTTGGATGTTTCTAAAGACAGAACTGAACAATCAGCAGATAACCTGATAACGAGTACTTTAAATCCTGATCGACTGATGTGTATTACCACCATCTGTTGCGACATGTGGGATGCTTTTATAAACGCTTTAAAAAAAACTGTCCGAATGCCCGATTGGTACACGATAAGTTTCACGTTGTCAAATATTTGACAAATGCCATCGACTTAACACGCAGAGAAGAAGTAAAAATAGAACCATTATTGAAAAAGACCCGTTTCGTTTTTCTAAAATGCTTGGATACAATGACTCACAAGCAAAGACTTACATTTGAACTGGAGAATATATCCAATACCAAAACCGCATCTGCCTGGCGAATGAGGGAAAACTTCATTGCCATGTATGAGTGCCAAACTTCAGAGCAAGCTCTTGAGTATTTCAATGCCTGGTACAAATCTGTGATTCATTCTTCAAATAAACATATCAATAAAGCAGCTAAAACTATCAAAAAACACATCGAGGATATTGTTTCTCAAATCGGTTCAACCATCTCGAACGGTAGAGCCGAACAAACAAATAGTAAAATTGCAAAAATTCAACGAATGGCTCAAGGTTATCATAACTTTGATAATCTCAGAGCTGCAATACTCTTTTTCAATGGAAATTTATCCTTGTTTCACACGATTAACGATTAAACCTTCCAAAATAAAATTGTTACTTCGTTGAAAAATTAAAAATCCGGTTCCATGAAGAAAACAAAACTGACATTCATTGTATTGCTGACACTAATATTCTCAATGCAGGCTCAAAATCGAACAGACTTTAGCCTGTCGTTACACAACAATTGGCAGTTTTGCGAATCGGGAACCGGAAAATGGCTCGATGCGCGGGTTCCGGGTACCGTTCACAGCGATCTTATCAGGCACAATCTTATTCCCGATCCTTTTTTTGGTACCAACGAAAAACAAATTCAATGGGTCGAAAACCGTGATTGGGAATACAGAACTGCATTTCAGCTTTCGGAAGATGATTTAAAGCATGACGGAGCTGAAATTATCTTTGAAGGATTGGATACTTATGCCGATGTGTATCTCAATGGTTCGCTTATTCTGAAAGCGGATAATATGTTCAGAGGATATCAGGCAAATGTAAAAAAGCTTTTGCGAAAAGGCGAAAATAAACTGCATATTCTGTTCCATTCACCCATTACATCGCTTCTTTCGCAATGGGAATCCTCAGGCATAAACTATCCTGCCGACAACGATCATCACGAAAAGAAACTAAGTATTTTCTCACGTAAGGCTCCTTACAGTTATGGCTGGGACTGGGGAATCCGCATGGTAACAAGTGGTGTTTGGCGTCCGGTTGCTTTGCACTTTTATAATACAGCCAAAATTGAGGATGTGCATATTCGTCAAATGTCGCTTTCGGACATAAAGGCCAATGTGAATCATACAACCGAGATTTCCGCACTCTCAGCTGATAGTATACAACTAACTGTAGACTATTTGCTTAACGGAAAATCAGTACTGACAAAAACAAAGAATGTTTTGTTAATGTCTGGTCGGAACAAACTGACTGTAAATCTGACAATTGAGAAACCAGAACTTTGGATGCCTCATGGTTGGGGAAAGCCTGTACTTTATACTGTAAAAACCACTCTGAGCAAAGGAAATTCCGTTTTGTCGGAAAAGTCGCAACGATACGGATTTCGTACGATACGGCTTGTAAACGAAAAAGACGAGTATGGCGAATCGTTTTATTTTGAAGTGAACGGTATACCCATGTATGCCAAAGGAGCTAATTACATTCCGCAGGATGCCATGTTGCCCAATGTGACTGAAGCCCGTTATCGTGAACTTTTCAGCAATATATTGGCTGCCAATATGAATATGGTGCGCGTGTGGGGTGGCGGAACTTATGAATCGGACCTTTTTTACAATCTCGCCGACGAAAACGGAATTCTTGTGTGGCAGGATTTTATGTTTGGTTGTACCACATATCCACACGATGATACATTTCTGAACAGAGTTCGCGAAGAGACTGAGTATAATATCAAACTGCTTCGCAATCACGCTTGTCTGGCGCTTTGGTGTGGCAACAACGAGATTCTCGAAGGTATGTATCAGTGGGGTTGGAGCAAACGATATCCGGCTTCGGTGTACAGCGAAATGTTCAGAGGATATGATCTTCTTTTCCGCGAACTGTTGCCTTCACAGGTCGATAAGTTCGATCAGGGCCGATCGTATATTCACGGCTCACCACTTTCGTCCACATGGGGCAAGCCCGATTCGTGGGCTTTTGGCGACAGTCATAACTGGGGAGTGTGGTATGGTCGTAAGAAGTTTGAAAGTTTCGATACCGAAACGGGTCGTTTTATGAGCGAATTCGGATTTCAGTCTTTCCCCGAAATGAAAACAATTGCCCGTTTTGCAAATCCTGCAGATTATCAGCTCGAGTCGGAAGTGATGAATGCGCACCAAAAGAGCAGCATTGGAAATTCGTTGATTCGAACTTATATGGAGCGTGACTATGTGGTACCCGAAAAATTCGAAGATATTGTCTATGTGGGTCTTGTGCTTCAGGGACATGGAATGAGGTATGGTTTCGAAGCGCAACGACGCAACAAACCTTATTGCATGGGTACTTTGTACTGGCAGTTAAACGATAGCTGGCCTGTGGTGTCGTGGTCCGGAATCGATTATTTTGGTAACTGGAAAGCACTGCACTATCAGGCGAAACGCGCATTCGAACCTTTGCTCGTAAGTCCCGTTCAACGCAATGATTCTCTTGTTGTGTATCTCGTTTCCGATTTAATTACAAATTCTCCTGACCTGACTTTAAAAGCTGAAGTAACTGATTTTTCAGGTAAAATAATTCGTCGTTTTCAGAAGAAAACCAGTATAGAGGCCAATGTCTCAAAAGTTATTTGGAAAGAAAAAATCAGCGAGTTATTGTCGGATGAGCAACGCAAAAATACCTTTATAAAATTCAGTTTAACGAACAGCAAAGGCAAATTGCTCAATCAACAAATATATTTTGTAAATAAAACCAAGGATCTGATTTTACCCGAACCTAAAATAAAATATACAGCTAAATACAACGAAGGCTTGTGCGAATTGACTCTTCAGACAGATAAACTGGTCAAAGATGCTTTTGTAAAATTTCCGGTACATGGAGCCCGGTTTAGCGACAACTTTTTTGATCTTTTGCCGGGAAAAAGTAAAAAAATTACCATATCTTCGCCAGAGATAACAAAATCCAATAGATATAATATTGAAATTCAGCATATTCAAAAAACAATAATCAGTAAATAATTCAACAATAATAAACACCATGAAAAAAACAATTTTATTGCTTGCAGCAATATTTTGCCTTGCTGTATATCAGCCAAAGGCAGCAAATGTGGATTATCAGGTAATTCCCATTCCGGAACGAATTGATATTCAAAGGGGAGAAGGCTTTGTAATCAGTAAAGGCACAAAAATTCTGTACACATCCGGAAATGAAAAAATGAAGCGTAATGCTGCTTTTCTGAGTGAGTATCTGAATGAAAATACAGGACTTCAGTTGAAAATGAAAGCGGCCAAATCGGGTGGCAAAGCTATTTTGCTGAAAACCGGTTTGGTTTCGAAAAACAGCGAAGCTTACGAAATCGAGGTATCACCCAAAGGAATTGTGATTACCGGAGCATCGGAAATAGGTGTGTTTTACGGAATACAGACACTTCGCAAAGCGATACCTGTAGCAAGGGTTGCAAAAGTAGAAATGCCACCCGTAAAGATTAGCGATAAACCTCAATTTGCCTATCGTGGTATGATGCTGGATGTCGCCCGTCATTTTTGTACAGTGGACTCGGTCAAACGCTGGATTGATATGCTTGCGCTGCACAATGTAAATACTTTTCACTGGCATCTTACCGAAGATCAGGGTTGGCGTATTGAGATAAAAAAATATCCGCGTCTTACCGAAATAGGTTCTAAACGTACCGAAACTGTGATTGGCCGCAATAGCGGAAAATACGATGGAAAGTCTCACGGAGGTTTTTATACTCAGGCCGAAGTCCGCGAAATAGTGGCCTATGCAGCCGAACGTTATATCAATGTTGTGCCCGAAATTGATATGCCCGGTCACATGCTTGGTGCTCTTGCCTCGTATCCTGAGTTGGGTTGTACAGGGGGGCCTTACCAGGTTTGGCGTCAATGGGGCGTGTCTGATGATGTGCTTTGCATGGGTAACGACAAAACCTTTGAATTTATTACCGATGTTCTAAATGAAATTATGGATATTTTTCCTTCGAAATATATTCATATTGGCGGTGACGAATGTCCGAAAACAAATTGGAAAAAATGTGAGAAATGTCAGGCACGCATTGTCTCACTAGGTCTTAAAGCCGACGAACATCATTCAGCTGAAGAGCGATTACAAAGCTATTTTATCAGTTATGCCGAAAAAGTTGTCAATAAAAAAGGCCGTCGTATGATTGGCTGGGACGAGATTCTCGAGGGTGGTCTGGCTCCCGACGCTACTGTAATGTCGTGGCGTGGAATAAGTGGAGGAATCGCAGCTGCCAAAATGGATCACGATGTGATTATGACACCAAATTCTCATTTGTATTTCGATCACTATCAGACTAAAGAGTCTAAAACAGAACCTTTGGCTATTGGCGGGAATTCTCCGGTAGAAAAAGTTTATAGCTTCAATCCGATACCTGCTGAACTCAATGATGCTCAAAAAAGCCGTATTGTTGGTGTGCAGGCCAATTTGTGGACCGAATATGTACCGAATTTCCGTCATGCTGAATACATGGTGTTGCCACGTATGGCTGCACTTTGCGAAGTACAATGGTCGCCGTCGTACAAAAAGGATTATGAGAGTTTCCTGAAACGATTGCCAATGCTTGTGGAAGTGTATAAACTTCACAATTATAATTACGCAAAGCATGTTGTAAAATAAAAGTATTGCGAAACCGTTTCTTTCCAGGGGTTGAAATATAGCACAAAGCGATCGGGAAGACACTGGTCTTTTAGTCACGCTTTTCTCTAATTAATTCATAGTCAATAGAGTGTGTATGGATTATGAATGTTGTACGGTAAAAATATGAGATTCTTCTCCGCCACGGCTGAAATGAATGACAGTGTTTTGTTATTTCAAAGAATTTTACCGGACAATAATGATTTTCAATATAAAAAAAGAGCTGTACGAAAAACCGTACAGCTCATTTCCAAATTTTTTATCAGAGAGTATGCGCAACTCTTAGAGTTGTGGTCCCGAAGGAATCAATGCTTTTGCATCGTCGTTGTCGCAATACTGTTCGAAGTTCTTGATGTATTTAGCAGCAAGCGATTTAGCTTTGGTCTCCCATTCAGCTACATCAGCATAAGTGTTACGTGGATCAAGAATTTCAGTATCTACATTGTTCAAAGCAGTTGGAGCTACAAGGTTCAAAATAGGAATGTGAACTGTTGGAGCGTTTTCGATTGAACCGTCGATGATCGCATCGATGATTGCACGCGTGTTTTTCAACGAGATACGTTTTCCTGTTCCGTTCCAGCCAGTGTTTACCAGGTAAACTTTAGCGTTGTGTTCTTTGGCTTTGCCAATCAATGTTTTTGCATACATAGTTGGGTGCAAAGTCAGGAAAGCTTCACCAAAAGCAGGAGAGAAAGAAGGAACCGGTTCAGTGATACCACGTTCAGTTCCGGCTAATTTTGAAGTAAAGCCTGAAAGGAAGTGATACTGAGCTGATTTTTCGTCCAAAATAGATACCGGAGGCAATACACCAAATGCGTCAGCCGAAAGGTAAATAATTTTCGAGGCGTGTCCTGCGCGTGAAGGAGCAACGATCTTGTTGATGTGATAAATTGGATAAGAAACACGTGTGTTCTCGGTTTTTGAAGCAGCAGCCGAATAGTCAGGAGTTCCATCTTCCAATACAGTAACGTTTTCCAACAAAGCATCACGACGGATTGCTCTCCAGATATCTGGTTCTTTGTCTTTTTCAAGATCAATAACTTTTGCGTAGCAACCACCTTCGTAGTTGAATACACCATTATCGTCCCAGCCGTGTTCGTCATCGCCAATCAGGTAACGTTTCGGGTCAGCCGAAAGAGTAGTTTTACCTGTTCCCGAAAGACCGAAGAAAATAGCTACGTCGCCATCTTTACCTACGTTAGCCGAGCAGTGCATCGAAGCCATACCTTTCAGCGGCAGATAATAGTTCATCAAAGCGAAAATACCTTTTTTCATCTCGCCACCGTACCATGTGCCACCAATAACCTGCATTTTTTCAGTCAGATTGAACAATGTAAATACTTCAGAGTTCAATCCCTGTTCTTTCCAGTTAGGGTTGGTTGTTTTCGAACCATTCAAACATACGAAATCAGGTTCGCCGTAGTTAGCCAGTTCGTAGTGCGAAGGACGGATAAACATGTTGGTCACAAAGTGAGCCTGCCATGCAACTTCCATAACGAAACGTACTTTCAGACGGGTGTCTTCGTTGGTTCCGCAGAATGTATCCACTACATATAGCTTATTAGCAGTAGAAAGTTGTTTGGTAACAAGGTCTTTGCAATGTGCAAAAACTTCGGGAGTAGTTGGGCGGTTGATAGTACCATCCCACCAAAGGTGCTCATCGGTAACAGCGTCTTTCACAAAGAATTTATCTTTAGGTGAACGTCCGGTGAATTTACCTGTATCCACTGATACTGCACCAGTTGTGGTTAATACGCCTTTCTCAAAACCTTCGTTTGCAGGATCAATTTCTGCCTGGAACAGTTCTTCGTAAGTAGGGTTGTGCAGAACTTCGAAATTACCCGAAATTCCATACTTTTTTAAATCCAAGTTTGCCATTTGTTTTTAAATTAAGTGATTTATTTTAACTTTTACTATCTCTTCAAGTTTAGACGCTGTTTCAGCGCTACAAAAGTACTATATTTTTTTCTACAGAAGAAAGGAATTAAAGAAATTTTTCTTTAATTCTATGGTAAAAATTCATAAAATCGGATGTTAATTGGTTTTATAGCCGTTATTTAGTCGGGAGAATGAATTTATCAAAATATTTATGCAACAATTGTTTCAGGATGTATTTTGGTTTTCGAATCAGGAAACAGAGCTGCAATGACTTTGATAACTTATTTTACAAAACAGAAAATATTATTTTTTAGCAACTTATGTCGGAGCCATCACAATAAAAAATTGTATTTTTGTGGCTTAGGTAAATTTTTTAATACATATAAATTATTCATAAGGTTATTCCGATGAAAATCAAAGTTGTAAACAAATCGAAACACACACTTCCTCAATACGCAACTCCCTTGTCGGCCGGTATGGACATAAGAGCCAATCTCGAATTGCCGGTAGTGCTCCAACCGCTCGAACGTAAGCTGATACCCACAGGTTTATATATAGAACTTCCTGAAGGCTATGAAGCGCAAATTCGTCCACGTAGTGGTCTGGCCATTAAAAAAGGAATTACCGTGCTCAATTCGCCGGGCACCATCGATGCTGATTATCGTGGCGAGATATGTGTGATTCTGGTAAATCTTTCGGCTGAAGCATTTGAAATACAGGATGGTGAACGCATTTGCCAAATGGTAATTGCACAACATGCGCAGGCGGAATGGATTGAAGTGGAAGAACTTGGAAGTACCGAACGCGGAGCCGGTGGTTTCGGACATACCGGAAAACACTGATATATGGCTGTTTGGCTAATGAAAAATTGAAATTAATGACTGCAAAAAGGTTTTTATTATATTCATTTATTTTACTGATACTCGGAGCTTGTGCCGGAACGAAAAAAGTGGCTGTAGCTGAGTCGCCTGCTTTGTCTGACTCTTTACAACGCGGGTTCAGTTACTTTTTTTACGAAGGTCTGCGGCTGAAGGATGCTGGTCTTTACGATCAGGCGTTCGAAAGTTTTCGGATGAGCTATGCCATCGATTCGCTCGACGCGGGGCTACTTGCGGAACTTAGCGGTTTGCATCTTGCTTTGGGCGAAAAGGAACAGGCCGTTCAGTTTATGCAAAAAGCCAGCGATGCCGATCCACTTAACTGGTGGTATCACAGGCGGTTGGTGGCCATGTATGCCGACAATAAACAGTTGGATGAGGCCATAGCCGTTTCGCGCAACCTGCTGCATAATTTTCCGGAAAAGGAAGAGGCTTACCAGCTTTTAGGAACGCTTTACAAACAAAAAGGGGAAACCGCAAAAGCGATTGAAGTATACAATGCGCTCGAAAAAATTACCGGAATTGAGGAATCGGTGGCTTTTGAGAAATTTTACCTTTATGCCAGTCAGAATAAAATTAAAAAAGCTGTTTTCGAAATCGACAGACTCATAGGGCGTTATCCTGCTAATTCGCGTTACAAAGTGATTCGTGGCGACATTTACATGCAACAAAAAATGTATCCCGAAGCTTTTGCCATTTATCAGAAAGTGCTTGAAACCGACCCGGAAAATCCTTATATTTACATGTCGCTTTCGGAGTATTACGAGGCTGTAGGGCAGCCCGATAAAGCTACAGGTTCCATTGTGACTGCGCTTAAAAATCCGCAACTGGCAGTGGAGGAGAAAATGGAAATTCTGGGGCAGTTTGTACCCAAAATTATCCGCGACTCCACCCGCCTCGACGAAACCGAATCGCTTTTCAAACTGCTTGTGGAGCATTATCCGCTCGAAGAACAGGTACATGGATATTACAGCTTGTTTTTGCAGTATCGCGGTCGCAATGCCGAAGCAATAAACGAATTGGAATCGATGCTCAACATCAACCCGAAAAACGAGCAAACATGGCTACAGATGTTGCAACTGTATATGAGCGAAGAAAAGTTCGAAGATGTGCTTGCCACTGCCAATCGTGCCATTGAGCAAATTCCGGCTATGCCGCAATGGTATTTTTTCAAGGGACTTGTGCTTTTTCAGCAGGAGAAATATGAAGCTGCACTCGAAGCCAACAAAGAGGGCGTGAATTTCGTATCGGACAATCAGGCGCCGCTGCGTAGCGATTTTTATGCACAGATTGGCGATCTGAATTATAAAATGGGAAAACATAAAGAGGCTTTTGAAGCCTATGAGTTGTCGTTGAAAGCCAATCCGGCAAATGTGTATGTGATGAACAATTATGCGTATTATCTTTCGGAACTAAACATTGAACTGAAAAAAGCTGAACTGATGAGTGCCAAAACAGTGGAGAAAGAACCGTCGAATAGCACTTATCTCGATACTTATGCCTGGATTTTTTACATGCAGGGAAATTATTCGCTCGCAAAATTTTACATTGAAAGAGCTGTGGATAATTTGAAGCCCGATTATGATGCTGCGGTTATTTACGATCATTATGGCGACATTCTGTGGAAAACAAACAATACCGGGAAAGCAAAGGAAATGTGGAAAAAAGCTTTGGAAAAAGGTATTGATACTCCCGAAATTAAACTAAAGATTGAAAAGGGAATTTTGTAAGAATACATTTTAATTGAAAAAACTATGCGAACGAAACATTTCATTTATATTTTGGCGGTTCTGTGTAGCACTTTTGCCTGTAAAACCAAACAGCAAGTGGTTACAAAGCAGAAATCGGAACGTAAGCCGGTGGAACTTCTGGTTGAAAAACTGAAACAGGCCGAACCTCAGTTCAGCTCAGCCAATGTGAGTAAAATGAATGTAAATCTCGACCTGAGCGGACGATCGATGTCGGTGTCGGCAAGTTGCAGGCTGATAAAGGATTCGGCTCTGCATATTTCGATTATGCCGGCGCTTGGTATTGAGTTGTTTAAGGTGGAAATCGACAGGGATAGTTTGCATGTGTTCGATAAATTTAACCGCCGTAGTTATTCAGCCGACTATAATTATCTTGCCGAAAAGTTTGGTGTTGAGCTCAATTATGAGTCGGTGGAGGCGCTTATGACGAATCGTTTTTTTGTTTCCGGACAACAAAATCCCGATTTTGATCAGATGACAGCAGTAAGCGAAGGCGCCGGATCGGTGATCAGTTATGTGGGCGATGTGATGCAGCAGGTAACCAACAGTAATGAACTTAACCGTATTACAAAGCAGAATATCGTGGCAAAAAAAAGCAATTACGTGCTCAGCACTTTGTACGAAACTTTTGAGCCTACAGGTGAGATTGTGTTTCCACGAAAAATAAATATCACTGTATCCGGAAACCGACGCACATTTAAGGCCGATTTCACGATAAATCGCGTTACATTCAACGAAAATGTACAGTTGCAGGCTATTGATCGTAGCCGTTTTGTAAAAGTAAGTATTGACCAGTTGTTGAAAAAATAATCAGTTAGCCATGTTTCGAATATTATTATCTAAAGTCCTTATCATCATTTTGTTGCTTGGCACAATAAGTCCGGTAACCGCACAATCAGTGAAGCAACTCGAAGCGCAGCGTAAAAAAACGCTGCAATTGCTTGAGTCGACCAACAAAATGCTGAATGAGACTAAAAAATCGCAACGCAGTTCGCTCAACAAACTGACCATTATCAATAAAAATATCAATGAGCGAAAAACACTGATTTCCAACATAAGCAAGGAAATTAATGAACTCGACAGCGAAATGCAGCGCCTGAATCAGGAAAAACGTATGCTCGAAAACCGCCTGACAATACTCAAGCGCGACTATGCTCGTCTTGTACAGGAAGCGCATATCAACAGAAGTATTTATTCCAAAATAATGTTCGTACTCTCGGCCGATAACTTCGATCAATCGTATCGCAGGCTTCGTTACCTTCAGGAATATACCGATTACCGTAAGGATCAGGTCAGGAAAATTGAAAAGGTAAAAACGCAGATTATTGAAAAGGCCGACAGTCTGAACAAACATAAAGTGACCAAAGAAGAAGTGGTAAAGCAGAAGGAAGTGGAAGCCCAAAAACTGACAAACGATCAGAAAAAGGAAAAGGTTTTGCTTACCGACCTTCAGAAAAAAGAGCGTAAGTTGCGCGATGACATCAAAAAACAGCAGAAAATTGCCAACGATCTGAATAATAAAATTGCCCGTATCATTGCAGAGGAGATACGCAAAGCTGAGGCCAAAAGGGCAGAAGAAGAGCGTAAACGTCGTATTGCGGAGCAGAAAAAACAGGGAACCCCGAAAGATAAAGATGCCGGAACAAAGGAAAAGACCGAAACAGCTGTGGCAAAACCATCGGGCTCGGTGAGTACTTTGACCAAAGAAGAAAAACTGATTTCAGGTAACTTTGCGGCCAATCAGGGACGACTTCCGTGGCCAACCGATAAGGGTTTTATCAGCGGACGTTATGGCGTGCATCCGCATCCGGTGTTGAAACATGTGACCACCAACAACAAAGGTATTTACATTCAAACACCGGCCGGAACAAATGCCCGCGCAGTGTTCGAAGGCGAGGTCACACAACGCTTTTCGATTCCGGGAAGTAACAATGCAGTGATTATTAAGCATGGAGAATTCCGTACTGTATATGCTAATCTCACCAGCATTTATGTAAATGTGGGCGACAAAGTGAGCGCCAAACAATCCATTGGAAAAATTTATACCGATGGCGAAAACGACAACAAAACGGAACTTTATTTTCAGGTGTGGAAAGGAAAAGCCCTCCAAAACCCTGAAAGCTGGGTGGCCCGTTAGTTCGTAGGTTTATATATTTGTAAATTTGTTTGAAATAAAATAGAAGGTGAAAGGAATACGCTTACTGCTAACCGTTTACCGCTTACTGTTATTTTTATGGAAGAATTAGAAATTGTTCAACAGGTTGATTATGGCGACAGCAATATTATAACCCTCGAAGGACTCGAACATGTGCGTCGCCGCCCGGGAATGTACATTGGTAAGCTTGGCGATGGAAGCCATGCCGACGATGGTATTTACGTGTTGCTCAAAGAAGTACTCGATAACTGTATCGACGAATACCGCATGGGAATGGGTAAAAATGTGGAAGTGCGCGTAAAAGACGGACATGTGGAAGTGCGCGACTACGGACGCGGTATTCCTTTGGGAAAAATGGTGGACGCTGTGTCTATTATGAACACCGGAGGAAAATACGATTCGAAAGCATTTAAAAAATCGGTAGGTCTGAACGGTGTGGGAACAAAAGCGGTGAATGCGCTTTCGTCGCAGTTTGTGGTGCAGAGCTACCGCGATGGACAAAGTCGAAGGGCTGAATTTGTACAGGGAAAACTGCAAGCCGACACTGATATTTTTGCTGAACCGGGTTCGGAACGCGGTACTTATGTATATTTTGTACCCGATAAGGAAATGTTCGGAAACTATGTGTACAAGGAAGACTATATCGAAACCATGTTACGCAACTACGCGTATCTCAATACCGGGCTTTCGATTAATTTCAACGGAAAGCGCATTCTGTCGCGCAACGGTTTGCTCGACCTGCTGAACGAAAACATGACTTCCGACCCGCTTTACCCCATTATTCATCTCAAAGGCGAGGACATCGAAATTGCATTTACCCACAGCGATCAGTATGGCGAAGAGTATTATTCGTTTGTAAATGGTCAGCATACTACACAGGGCGGAACACACCAAAGTGCTTTTCGCGAGGCTGTAGCGCGAACTATCAAAGAGTTCTACAATAAAAATCAGGAATTTACCGACATCCGAAACGGGATTATTGCTGCCATTGCCATCAGCGTGGAAGAGCCTGTATTCGAGAGTCAGACCAAAACAAAACTCGGATCGCGCGATATGTCGCCCACAGGTGGCCTTTCGGTGAATAAATTTATTTCCGATTTTCTGAAAAAAGAACTCGACAATTTCCTGCACCGTAATAATGAGACTTCTGAAATAATGCTTCAGAAAATTCAGGATTCGGAAAAGGAGCGAAAAGCCATTGCCGGAGTGACCAAGCTGGCCCGCGAACGTGCTAAAAAAGTGAATCTTCACAATAAAAAACTGCGCGATTGCCGCTATCATTTCAACGATACGCTTACCAAAGATGAGAAGAAAAATGAGCTGATCGAAAATTCAAGTTTGTTTATTACCGAGGGTGATTCGGCCAGTGGTTCCATTACCAAAAGCCGCGATGTAAATACTCAGGCAGTATTCAGCTTGCGTGGAAAGCCGCTCAATAGCTACGGGCTTACCAAAAAAATTGTGTACGAAAACGAGGAGTTCAACCTGCTGCAGGCTGCACTCAATATCGAGGATGGCATCGAAGGTTTGCGCTACAACAAGGTCATCGTGGCTACGGATGCCGACGTGGACGGAATGCATATTCGTTTGTTGTTGATTACTTTCTTTCTGCAATTTTTCCCCGATCTGATCAAGAAAGGGCATGTGTACATTCTTCAAACGCCGCTTTTCCGTGTGCGTAACAAGAAAGAAACGGTATATTGCTATTCCGAGGAAGAGCGTTTGGCTGCTATGGCACGTCTTGGTACGAATCCCGAAATTACACGATTTAAAGGTCTCGGTGAAATTTCGCCCGACGAGTTCCAGCATTTTATCGGAAAAGACATTCGTCTCGATCAGGTAAGTCTGCGCAAGGAAGATGCCGTTCAGGACTTGCTATCGTTCTATATGGGTAAAAATACTTCAGACCGCCAGACATTTATTATCGACAATCTGGTGGTGGAAGAAGATGTGTGATGAATGTACAATTGACAATTGATAATTGACAATTGGATTCATGATACATTAGGTTTCTGCTGGTTTAATGTGGGTCAAAAGATATTATGTCTCTGAATTACTATTCCGAAAACGAAACAAAGGACTTAAATCCTGATATTTACTTTATGCGTCAGGCTTTGCAGGAGGCTCAAAAGGCTGCGCAGCGCGACGAAGTGCCTGTGGGCGCTGTGGTGGTTTGTCAGGGGCGAATTATTGCGCGCGGCCACAATCTTACCGAAACGCTCACCGATGTGACTGCTCATGCCGAAATGCAGGCAATAACTGCTGCTGCAGGTTTCCTGGGTGGAAAATATCTGGTGGATTGTACCCTTTATGTCACTGTGGAGCCTTGTGTAATGTGTGCCGGAGCGCTTGGCTGGTCGCAGATAAGCCGCATTGTGTATGGTGCTGCCGACGAAAAGCGTGGTTTTGCCCGTTTTGCTCCATTGGCGTTGCACCCAAAAACCGAAGTAGTTTCGGGTGTGCTCGAAGCAGAATGCAGTGCGTTGATGAAGGATTTTTTTAAACGAAAAAGATAGTTTTTCATTTTTCAAAATTACTATTTAATTCCTGAGTACTCACGATAAATAACAACCGTACAGATGAAAAAAATCACATTCCAAATCATTCTTGTAGCTTTTATTTGTGTCCCGGCAAATTTGTTTTCGCAGAAAAAAACTATACAACAGAAATTCAATTACAAACAAAATCCAGCATTGTCGGGTGTGCAGGCTGACGAAATTAAAAGCGTCGATTCGTTGCTGCAATCTTTTGTGGACAATAAAAAGCTGAATTGTGTAACGGCATTTGTAGCCAAAGGCGGTACTGTGATTTACAAAAAATCCTTTGGTCTGAAAGATGTTGAAAATAACATTCCGGCTACTCCCGACGATTATTATGTGTTGTTTTCACAAACCAAAGCAATAACTACTGTGGCATTTATGACCCTGGTTGAAAAAGGGTTGGTCTCGGTCGACGATCCTGTGTCGAAGTATTTTCCTGAGATTCCGGACAAAGTGGTGACAAAAGTAAACGAGGATGGTACTTATGAAACGCGGCCGGTAAAAACACCCATGACTTTTGCGCATCTGATGTCACATTCTTCAGGTTTAAATGCCGGACTGGTAGGGAAAATTCGCCGCGCAGAAGGTATGAAAGCCGGTGCGCCTGCGGGCTTTGGTGCTGATATTCCAACACAAAAAACTTCAGGACAGCGCACTTTTGGTGTTTCGGCCAAAACTCCATATCTCAAAGATGAAATGCTGGCTTTGGCAAAATATCCGCTTGGCTTCGATCCGGGTACTGAATGGAATTATCATATCAGCACCAATATGCTGGCTTATATGGTCGAAATTATTTCGGGAAAACCACTGCGCGAATATGTGAAGGAAACTATTCTTAAACCACTTGGCATGAATAATACCGATTGGTATTACAGTCCGGAGGCGCTGAACCGTTTTGTAAAACCTTATGTGGCTGCCAATGGTGCTCTTACTCCCGGAACCACCATGTATGCCGAAGGAGCTGTGAGCAGCGAGCAAACTTATTGCGAAGGTGCGATTGGGCTGAACGGTCCCATCGAAGATTATGCGAAATTCTGCCAAATGCTTCTGAACAAAGGAGAATTCAACGGTCGTCGGATTTTAAAACCCGAAACGGTGACACTTATGACCACCATTAACCGTTTGCCTGAAAAGAATTCAGGTGGAAATGGTTTCCGGTTCGGACTTGGTTTTGAGCTTTACAATGAGCTGAAAAAACCCGTTCCGGCAGTTTCGAATACGGCTTATGCCTGGGGTGGAATGCTCGGCACCGAATATATTATTGATCCTGAAAATGATATGATTGTGCTTTTTTACATGAATATGTTTAAACGCGACAATCTATATCCTGTCTTTTTGAAAAATGTGTATGAAATGTTCTGATGTTTATTTTGGTATGAAATATTTCTTGTTTATTACGCTGTTTTTCTCCGTGTCTGTTTTTTCTCAAAAACTGACTCCAATAGCCGATGCCTGGGCCGGAAACTCGGTGAATGCAGTGGTATTCCGGAAAAATTCAGTAGTTACACACGGAAAAACACAGTTTGCTGCCTTCTACAATCAGCAGGGCAAACTGGTTTTGGCCAAAAGGATGCTTAATTCAGAAGAATGGGAAATCAGCGAAACGCAATACAGCGGAAATATTCGAGACGCACACAATACCATTAGCATAATGGCCGACGGAAACGGATTTCTGCATGTGTCGTGGGATCATCACGGTCACAGGTTGAATTATGCACGTTCGGTAGAACCGCTTTCGCTGCAACTCACCGATAAAATGCCCATGACCGGAAGTCACGAAACCAATGTCACTTATCCCGAGTTTTTCAGAATGCCCGACGGTAATCTGATTTTTATGTATCGCGACGGTCAATCGGGACGTGGAAATCTGGTGCTGATCAGCTACAATACACAAACACAAAAATGGTCGCAACTGCATGCTAATCTGATTGATGGCGAGAAAAAACAAAACGCTTACTGGCAGGCCTGTGTCGATCGTAAAGGAGTTATCCACCTTTCGTGGGTGTGGCGCGCCACCTGGGATGTGTCTACCAATCATTCCATGTGTTACGCCCGATCGACCGATGGCGGTCTGAGCTGGGAAAAATCAAACGGTGAAAAGTATCCAATGCCTATAAATGCTGTAAATGCCGAATATGCACTTCGTATTCCACAACGGAGCGAACTGATTAATCAGACTTCGATGACGACCGACTGCGCCGGAAATCCGTTTATTGCCACTTACTGGCGCGATGCAGACTCGGAAATTCCTCAATACAGAATTATCTACAATATAAATGGCGAATGGCGAACCAATAATGCCGGTTTCAGAACTACAGCCTTTTCGCTGAGTGGAGGTGGTACGAAAAGCATTCCCGTTTCCCGGCCACAGATTCTGGTAAAGGGAAAAGGAGAGAACGCAAAAGTGACGCTGATTTTCCGCGACAGCGAACGCGATTCGAAAGTATCGAAAGCCACCTGCACTAATTTGCAAAAGAACCTCTGGGAAATCAGTGATCTTACTGATTTCAGTGTCAATGCGTGGGAACCTTCGTACGACACTGAACTCTGGCGTAACAGAGGCAAGCTGCATTTGTTTGTGCAAAAAGTGACACAGGTGGATGGAGAAGGTGTGGCGGCTTCGCAACCCGAAAAGTGCTATATTCTGAATGTGAAGTAAATACCATTCAAATAGTTATTCAAATTAAATAATTCCCGCTTACAATGAATAAAATACAGGAAGCCCGAAATGGCGCAAAGAAATGGTGGTTGCTTATCGTATTGATGTTGGTAATTGCAGGAGGAATTTTCTTTTGGTTTGTTCCCTCGCCTTTCCGGTTGGGATTTGAAATAACCGACGATCTTGGCGGAAATATTTTCCCTTCGGCCATTCTTTCGGTAGCTACTACCGATGCGCAGGTCATTCAACCTTCGGACACAATGTATGTGGGCAATCCCAAATCGACCATTGCGGTGCGTGTTCGTTCTGCTAAGGCTTTGAGTCGGGTGCGGGTGGAAGTGGCTGAATCGCGTTTCTATGCACGCTCGGTGTCCGAATTTGTACTCGACAGAGCGCATACCAATTACGTGATTTATCCTGATATAGTCTGGAATTACGAAGCATTGAAAAACAACCTGCAGGCCGAGCCGATAAGTGTATTGATAACTGCCGAAATGAATGGCAAAGACCTTGGTCAGAAAGTCAGAACCTTTTCGGTAAGGAGTATCAACGAGTGTTTGCTGGGTTATGTGAGCAATGGAAAAAAATACCACGATACCGGAATTTTCTTTGCAGCTTATGTCAACGAAGATCATCCCATGATCGATCAGGTACTGCGCGAAGCACTGAACACACGTATTGTAAACCGCTTTTTGGGTTATCAGGCAGGTAAGGCCGATGCAGTCGATCGTCAGGTGTATGCTTTGTGGAATGTGTTGCAAAAACGACAATTCCGCTATAGTTCGGTGGCCAATACCAGTCTGTCGAGCAATGTGGTTTTTTCGCAGCGTGTGCGCACTTTCGAAGATGCCCTCAATTCCTCACAAATCAATTGCGTGGACGGAAGCGTGCTTTTTGCGTCACTGCTCCGGGCCATTAATATCGTGCCCGTGCTGGTGCGCACTCCCGGACATATGTTTGTGGGCTATTATACCGACTCGAATCAAAAAGACATAAATTTTCTGGAAACCACAATGATTGGCGATGTCGATCTCGACGATTTCTTCCCCGATGAGCAACTCGATTCCACTATGGTTGGCAAATCGCAAAACCAAATGTCGCGAATCACTTTCGATAAATCCAAAGAATATGCCCGCAAAAAATACGAACAGAATAAATCAGGTGTACATTCGGGCAAGCAAAACTTTATGTTTCTGGAAATATCGAAAGATGTGCGCAGAAATATTCAGCCAATAGGGAAATAATTTTGCCTCAATAAAGCAATAAGCTTCACACACGAACGAGTGCCATTATTCACTCATTAAATAAATCCGTGTGAACAGAAAAACGTCAAGCCAACATTCAATATGTTGGCTTGTCGTTTCAGATTAGCATTTTGAATATAAATTACTTATACAACTGACTCAGTTTGGTAACTGTTGCAGTGGTAGGACTGTAACTTACAGTACCACCTTCTTGAGCTCCGGCTATCGGGAAAAACATTCCATAATATTCTTCAGCAACATACATAAAACCTTTGTCGCCGATTCCTATGATCTGACCATACCTTGAAATCTCTTTTACAAGTTTACCGTTACTTTCGTATAAGTTAAGTGCAATAGAGTATTTTGCCCCGATTTTGTACAAGTCGTCTACAATCGAAAACTCTAAATTCTTATTATCCTCCACTGCCACAAACTGGACATACCTGTCTGTACCAAAGTCAATTTCACCCTCGTCATCAATAGCTGGTTTCAGGTTATATAGTTCCCAGTTTTCCCCGGCCACAGGATAGGCAGGTGATCTGAACGCATCCCACACTTTTTCCTTTGTGTACCTGGTGGTAAAAATCGTTGTTTCGTCGATTTTTGTAGGTTCCTTAACTTCAGGTTCGTCTTCTTTACAACTTGTAGTTATTACAGCTAACATGGCAACACAAAGTAGTCTGACAACTTTAAAATTCATTTTCATCATATCAATATATTAAAATTAGTTTTACGTTAATTATATCACATTCATTTAAGTTTACCAAAACGATCTCACCCTGCAAAAACAGATTGAATTCGTTGCACAAAGTTAAATTCAATTTGTCATTTTTCGATTGGTGTAAATCCTGATTCTGCACAAGTGTAAATCCTGATTTTGTAATAAAAATTAATGGGAAATAAGTAAAAAGGACGAATAGTACAATGCATTGAAGGGCGCAATGCCTATTGGGAGAATGCCCGGTTCAAAAGATATAGTATTTAAAGCAGCAAGCGTGGCACAGGTTCGAGGTTAACCTTGACTTAATGGATATCTGATTTAAAGTACCAAACTTCAACACGTTTACTCACTGGAAGAACATATCCGTGTGCACAGAGATTTTAAGACCGCTATACTATTGGAAAATATTTACGAAAAAAAAGAATATATAAAGCAATTACAAGCAATATCCATAACGCGAATAAAACAATTGAGTAATTATATCTTTTGTTTTTTATGAATTCCTTTTGATATTTATAATATTTATCATTGTCGAAAACAATAAAATAAGTTCCAATATAAGTAATCAAAAATATTACGCCACCAACTATCAGAACTTTTTCAACTGAACTTTGTAACAGACCGACAATCAAAAAATTAATCATACCAAGTAATAGCATAAACCCCTGATATGAGAAAAATTTTAAATTCTTATCATACTTCATTTGATATATAAATTCTGGATAGTTTTTCTCCATTTGTTGTTTCCATATTTTGAACCCCATTTTTAGGAATTTAATATTTGCTGTCCAACAAAAGGGATCTATATATACTGTTATACTTCTGGTTAAATAATAAGTCAGTAAACAGACATTGAAATACAATATATTTATAAGTTTCACCATAATAATTTTTTGCAACTGTCAGCCAATAGGGAAGGTGAGGTGAATTTTAGTCTGTTTTTAACCCTCGTTTATATCGAAATTTGAGTTTGCTGATATAAAATCAATCAAAGACTTATTGTCGGCAATATTCAGTTTCTTTCGGATGTTTTTTCTGTGCCACTTTACACTTTCAACACTCAGCCTCTGTTTTTCGGCAATTTCTTTCGATGAAAGTCTTAATCTTATGAGCGAGCAGATATATTGTTCTTTGGTGGTGAGTTGTGGATATTTCAGTTTCAGTCTTGTAATAAATTCAGTATCGGTATGTTTTTGCCAGCGTGCGTTTTCGCTGCTTTCGGCATTGTAGAGCGAAAGATGGCATCTTTTTTTCAGAATCAAAAGTTCCTTTCTGATTTCGCTCAGCTCATCCAGCTTTGATATTCCGGTTATTCTTTCCTCCAGTTCATTCAGCAATTGTATATCCGATTGCTGAATTACCGATAAAAAGTGATTACGCTTATTTTCTTCATCAATTTTAAAATTCAGAATCTTTTTCTCGGCCTCTTTTAGTTGTTCCTTCTCATCTTCAGTTTTCTTTATAAAGGTATTTATCTGCCTGAACACAATATAAATGACCACCGGAACCACAATAAAAGTAAAAATATTGATATAGTCGATATAGAAAAAGCCCTGATGAGCAGCAAAGCGCAATGAAGTGATCAGATAAAGTGCAAGATTAAGTCCTCCCAGATAAAGCACGTGAATGCCCATACCTGTAAGTGCTGTAAAGAAGATGTAAATGACACAGCAATACGTTTTTGAAAAATAATAAAGTGTTTCTGTATTGTTGATTGCCGGATCGACTATGCCCGGAACGTAGAAAAACACCGTGAAAGTATAGCTGTATATTAGTAGCAGATAACGTGGTGAAATCCGTCGGAAAAGAAACAGAGTATATGCCAGAACTGCCACAGTCAGGATGGGATAGTTCAGATGACTTATCCATACCGGATGTCCGAACGCAGGCGTTTTTAAGTCGATTACAATTCCTATTGCGCTTATAATAAAAATCCAGTGCGCAATTTTATCAATTGTTTGATGAAAATATGTTCTGTAACCGCTCATATGATATGTAACTTTTTCAGTGCAACAAAATTAGCATTTTTTACTACAAACGCAAAACCACCCCTTAACTACCCCCTGAAAATTGCTGTAAAACAACTAAATGTGTTTTCTTTATGCTTTGTTTATAAAAAGCTTAATACAGGAGTTTACAGCTCCACATATTTTCCAGTTTCCCCCACCAACAAAAAACTTACGTCATGCAAAACAAAACTACCCAATTGCTTTATTGTCTGTGCTTTGTGATGTTATTTACAAGTGCGGTTAAATTACATGCAGCAGATTCCGAATTGTGGTTAAAGTCCGGATTCAGGGCCACAGCTTTCGATGGAGGCTCCGGAACTCAAACCGATCCTTACCGTATTGCAAATGCGGGTCAGTTGGCATACCTGGCTTATCTGGTAAACGAATATAGCGGCACAATCTACAACTCACAGGGCAAATATTATCAACTGGTAAGCGATATTGACCTTGGAGCTCATCTCTGGGAACCGATTGGATTCTGGAGTGATTATTCGTCGCAACCTACAAAAACATTCAATGGGATTTTTGATGGGAATGGATTTATCATCAAAAACATGACAATTAAGGACGGCACAAGAGGATTCGACACTTATTCAATTTATCATGGAAGGGGTCAGAATATGTGTCTGGGTTTGTTTGGAACAATACGAGGAAATGTAACCGTGAAAAATATATTTTTCGAAAATGCGATCATTGAGGCAAAGAAAACATATCATGGAGGAGTAGTTGCCGGTGATATCAGTTTAAGTTTTACAGTAAATATTGAAAACTGTCATGTAAAAAACTCTAAGATTGGTGTATTGGATACCTTTGGAGGTCTGGTAGGTAAAATTGAAGGAGCTACAGTGAATCTGCGTGCATCATCGGTGAGAAATACGATTATTGATTCTTATCAAATGGAAGGTGGTGGTAACGATGCGGGCGGTTTGGTTGGCACATTGCGAAATGGAACTCTGAACATGTCCGATTGTTTGTTTGCAGGGAAATTGCTTATGAACGATGGCGGTAAAAATGCTTCTTTCGGAGGAATTCTCGGCTGGCTACAGGCCGGAGTTTTTAATGTGAAAAGAGTTGTGCAGATGGGACATTTCGATTATGGAGGAATTGCAGGTCCCGGCTATCGCGGTCTTCTTGTGGGCAATTACAGCAGTTCTGCCGTAAGAAAAATGAGTGGAACAAATTTTGGTTGGGGGGTAACGGTACCTGACGATAATGTAATATGGATTGTGGGCATTAAAAACTTTAATCCTTCGAATATCGCCAAAAGAACAAGTATCGCTGAAATTAAGAAACTCGACTTAAATGCAGACGAAAATACGGGCGAAAAAATATGGTACCTGGACGCCAAAGATTCGCTGCGAAACGATGGTCAGGCATTTTTCAGACGACCAAAATACCTGAATGCCGAAGTGCTTAAAGAAACAGGGCGAATAAAACTCAGCTGGACACAAAGCGTGGGTTGCGAAACAACCAGCCCACAACCTTTCTCTTTGCAAATGAGAAGGGTTGGCGAATCGCAATGGCGTGAGGTGGTTATAAAAAAAGGTCATCTGAATTATTCCGACACCATATCCCGAACGATTGAAATTCAATATCCTGACATAAACAAAGCTGCTGCCGAATATGAATTTCGTATCAGACGGGCCGATGTGGCATGGGATAATGATATTCTCCTGTCGAAAACAAAACTGGCATTACCGGCATATCCTGTTCCGGTAAATCCGGTGGTATTACCCATCAAAAACACAGATTCGGACATTACTCTGAGGTGGAATTTAGTTCAGCCTGCCACTACAGATTCTCCGACAGGGGATTATGTAATTGAATGGAGCTTTGATGGAAATCAGTGGAACGCAATCAACTCACTAACAAAGGGAAACCTGACTGTCGACTTAAACAAAACAACTCAGGAAATAGCTTTTGCATATCCTGAAGCCATGCTGAATAAGGGTATCAAAAATGTGCAATTCAGAATAAGAAGAGCTAATTTTGAATGGAATGAAATGGTCAATGGAGTTAGTTCAACTGCCAAAACATCCTATGCTGAATTAAATACAAACATCGTAAAATTTAAAGGAATTTATGCTGAAGGAAGCAGTTCCGGAATTAAGGTGTTGTGGGAACAGGACAATGGACGGCTGAATGATACCTGGTATTTCCGTCTTTACCGGAAAAATGTCGATCAGGCAGACTTTGACTATTCAGCAAATTTTGTCGATCAGGTCAGGGTAAGCGCTATTGGGAGCAATCTTTCCATTATGGATAATTATCTGACAGAATCGTGTATTCCTTTTCATTATCAGGTAAGGCTCGAAGAAGGGGACGATTATAATACGGCAGTCGTAAAATCCGAATCGGCTGTAATGAAAAACCCCGATGTGGTTAAACTGTTTGAGGCCAAAGGTAATATTGAGTCGGTAAGTGTTTCGAAAGGGTTTTTCAACGACCGCGTAGTTGTGAAATGGAAGGTTACTGCAGGAAACACTTTTAGCCGTTATAGCATTACCCGCAGAATGATAGATGCTGAAAATGCCGGTACCGAAAGCCTTCACGAATTTGTACCGGTTTCGGCGCATACCACTCAGTATTCGTATATCGACAATTCAGCTATTCCCGGTATCTATTATAGTTATGAGGTAAAAGCATGGAACGATTGTGGCGACAGATCGACCGAGAGTGCTAAAATGAGCAGCATCGGATTTATACAGCCTTTGGGTGTGGTCAGCGGAAAAGTTACATTCGAAGGTGGAAATGCGGTAAGTGGCGTTTCGGTTATTGTCGAAAGCGATGCTTCATCGCAGTATGCCAACCGGTCGTTGCCCTTCAGTACTGAACTCGACAATCATGTAAAATTACCTTTCAAAGCGGATTTATGGTCACCTACAGCATTTACAACTCAGTTCTGGATACGTGAAACCAGAACCGACTACAATGCATCTTACTTTTCGGCTAAATATCGTTATGCACTCCGCGCCGATAGTACAACAGCCTATAAACTTACTTTCGACACATGGGATGGCGTAAGTACAACTGATTTCTACGACGATGGCCGGTATAGTTTCATTTTCAATTATAAATTACCACTGAACGAATGGGTACATGTGACTGTGAGCTATGCCGTTTCTGAAAATTCCGGAACAGCAAAGTTATATATCAATGGCAAACATTTCGAAACCATAACGCAGGTATATGAAAATATGGTGTCAGGCTTCATGACTGATGCCATTTACTCCGGAGCTTATCCTGGAGTGGAGGACATTTTTATCGGAAGTACTTATCTGAGTGATGTTTATTATTATAATCAAAACCAGCAAGCTCAAAAAGCTCAGAAACAGAGAAGTAATTATACACAGAATAATTACAATCCAAATCCTTATATTGAAATAAAATATAATCTGAATGCATATCTGGATGAGTTCCGATTCTGGAAAACTGCTCTTGATTCTGCGACAATTCTTTCGAACTACGACAGTTATTTGTCCGGAAAAGAAGCAAATCTGTCGTTGTATTACCGATTCAACGAACCAATGATTCAGGAGGTTTTCGATATTTCGGGACGAAATGGTGTTTTCAACGAAAATCACGGTAAAATGATATCCTCCTCATTGTTGCGGTCGGCTGTGTATGTTCCACCATGTTACAACAAAGCCACTACGGATGTGAATGGAAATTACCTGATCACCACAATTCCTTACACCGGCGAAGGCTCGACAGCCATATTAAAACCACTTTTGGGAATACATAAATTCAGTCCCGGCAATAAACCACTGTTCTTCAGTCAGGCGTCTGCTACCTACAACAATGTGGATTTTACAGATATGTCTGCCTTCAAGGTGCAGGGAAAAGTTGTTTACGAAGGTAGCAATTATCCTGTTTCTGGCTGTAGTTTCCGTATCGATGGAACGCAGGCTAGTGTGGGAGGACAGGTTGTCACCACTGATGCTGAAGGGAAATTCACGCTTTCAGTGCCTATAGGTAAGCACACACTGCAAATTGAGAAAAGCGGACATGTTTTTGCCAACAACGGTTTTGCTCAGATAAAGAAATCGAACATGATCGATTTTCAGGATGATATTACTGAAATGAACTTTGTTGACAAAACAAAAGTGAAGCTGATTGGCCGTGTTACCGGCGGTTTGAAGGAAAACGATAAAGTGCTTGGCTTTGGCGAATCATTGAACAATATCGGAGTGGACTCAATCACACTGATAAACACAAAATCAGATCAGTACGATTTGCGTCTGGCCGAAAGCTACAGTACAGCGATAATGAATCATAACAACGGAGAATGGAAACGGACAGGTGTTTTATCGAATGACACTTCAATTGTAAAATATCAGAAAGATAAAGTAACAATACATGTGAGTCCGAAAACAGGAGAATTTGTAGCATGGCTTATTCCTGAAAAATTCAGTATCGACGATATCAACGTGAAAACTGCCGATGGAAAAATGACCATTTACAATCAGCGGGCTCAACTTGACTTAAGCAACAAGGCTGTTCCCAACGATTCGTATATGCAAACAGAAGTCCGCACCTGGACCGATTCAGTATTTGTAACGGACAAAAAAGGAATGGTGGATCACTGGGAATACAGCGAAAAGTCGGATACGGTACGCTACCATGACAAATGGCAATGGTACTATCAGTCGACACCAACTTTCAGTATGCAGCAAATTGTGAATAACGAAGTGGTGCCTTATCTTGGCGAAAAGACCTTTGTAGTCAGAGATCAGCTTACCGGACAGACGGATACATTGCAGCTTGCCACAGTTCACGCGAACGATTCGGCTTCCTATCTTTTCGGAAAACCTGTTTTCCGTCAGGGAAATGCTTATACAATGTATTTCAAGGCATACGAAGAATACATAAATTACTCAGCCGGGACAGCCAGCCCGGTGATAACACATACAGCTGTTACCGGTACTGTAAATGTGGATAATACTATTGCACTTAAGCAGGAAGGACAAAACGGAAACATAGTTGGTGTGGAACTTGACGAACAGGGAACAGCAAAATATACATTCGTAGGTGGTTTGCCCGACCTTACTACAGCTCAGAATCAGATTTCAGCCACTGTGCAGATTGGAAACTTCAGTTATTACTGGAATCGTGGCAGTGATCCTGTGACGGCCTGGCATCTTGGCGAAAAAAGTACAGGAACCGACTTTATGACTTCAGGTCCTAATGAAATCGATATGGTTTTACACGATCCGCCGGGAAGTTCCAGTTATTCATATATTGAAAAAGGAAGTAAAATGTCTTCAACCACAACTACTTCTGTGGATAATGAAGTGCTGAAGGAGCTGAATGCAACGCTCGATTTCGGAGCTGAAATCACAATGTTTGTGGGTGTTTGGGGTGGTTTTGGCGGAGGCGTAATGGCTGGTGTGGTCGAAACTGCTGAGACAAAATTAGATGTCAAAACAGGAATCAAAAGCGAGCAAAAGTGGAATAAATCAAACGAGAAAACCAAAACCACAACATTCTCCGAACGTTTGAGTACTTCTGACGATCCTTTGTATGTGGGACATTTGGGTGATGTGTTTATTGGCAATTCCACTAATATTCAGTATGGCCTCACGAATGGCGTAAGTATAACAAAAGGAGATGTGGAAACTACGCCCTGGGCAAAAGCCGGTGCTGATTCGGTGTATAAAATTGCTCCTTCTGCAAGTATCGCATACGGTCAGACTTTTGCTACACGCTTTGTGTTTACACAGGTTGAACTTGAGCAAATTATGATTCCGAAATGGAAAAATGCGATAAATCTTTTGCTGAAAGATAAAGGTACTGTGGTTGATTTGAACCAGATAGAGAGACCTGTATACGTGTCGAAACTGTTGCGCGACGACGTCAACTTTGGCAAAATGAATACCGATAAATCAGCATTTAAGACGCTTGCAACACCGCTGAGTCCTTACGATGGACCAAGTTATACAATTTATTTCCCTGCAAGCTGGGGAGATGGTAACCCATGGACAGAATTCGGATTGGAAAAACATAAAACTTTTCAGGATTCAATAGTGTGGGCAAATAATCAGATAAATGGCTGGACCAAAGCACTTGTAGAGAGCGAAAGATCGAAAGTACAAATGCGACAGGCCGGAAACTACAGTTTCGGAGGTGGCAGCGAAATGGAATATTCGATTGAATCCACACAATCGAAATCTTACACAAGTTCATTTACATGGGTACTTTCTCCTTCGCTGGGATTAACCACCGGTATGGAAATTAAAGGAATCGGAACTGAAATTGAAACATCAATTGAATATACACACAGTGAAGCTCAAACCGGAACCGATGAAGCCGAATATACCGTAAATAGTGGTTTTGTTTTGAAAGAAGATGGCTTTGGCGACGAAATCAGTGTGGATTACGGTGTGACCGATTTGGGAGCTTTTGCCTTTAAATCGCGTGGCGGTCGTACTTCATGTCCTCACGAGGCCGAAGTGCGTTCACAGTATTTCGAACCGGGTAAGCATATACTCAGCGAAGGTACAATGCAAATAGAAGTACCTAAAATCGATGTCTATGGCCCGGCTAAAGTATTGAATGTGCCTGCCAACAAAGCAGCATCATTTAAACTTCAGATGAAAAACGAATCCGAGACGAATGACGATGTGTGGTTCCAGCTGATTGTAGATGAAGAAACAAATCCCGATGGAGCCGAACTGCAAATCGATGGTGGAATTATCGGAAACGGACGTACGTTCCTGGTGAAAGCCGGCGAAGTGCTTACCAAAACATTATTCGTAAGTAAAGGAAGCGTTGATGTGTACAACAATATCGGACTTGTTCTGCGATCGACTTGTCAGAACGATCCGACTGATTTTCTGCCCGATATTGCCGATACAACATGGGTTTCGGTGGAATTTATCCCGGCCTGCAGCGAAGTGGCTATCAAGGAACCGGTAAATAACTGGATTGTAAATACGCAGAATCAGTCAGGCGATACCTTACAGATTGTGATTGACAGCTATGATGTGAACTTCCCCAATTTTGGTTATATAAGGCTGGAATACAGACCCACAAGTTCGCCCTCGTGGAGTACAATTACTACATTCTATCCCCAGGCATTGTATGCAAATGCACAGGGTGTAAAGGAAAATATCGGTAGCCGTTCCTCTTTGGTTTACAAGTGGAAAGTTCCACAAGATGGACCTTATGAGTTACGTGCAACAACTGCTTCGGTCAATATTGATTCTGAAAATAAAATTGTGGGTAGCCCGCTTTCTACCTATTCTTCCGATGCGGTAAGTGGTTATGTCGATTTCTCAAGACCAAAATCATTGGGAACTCCATTACCATCAAATGGAATTCTGACTTCTGACGGTGAAATATCCATTACTTTCAACGAAAAAATTCAGAATGTGTACGAAAGTATGATCAGTGTTCAGGCTTCGTTGAACAAGGGTGAAACCGACCATAGCCGCGCTGTGAAATTTACAGGCGGACAGCCGGCTTACACCGAAGCGGGCATTGCACTTGCTAACAGGTCGTTTAGCTTCGAAAGCTTCTATAACCGTAAAGCCGGAGCTGCCGGAACGCTTTTGGCACATGGTGATGGTCTTTCGGTAGGGTTCAACAGTGCTAACAAACTTGTAGTCACTGTTCAGGGTGTCACATACACATCAACAAATACTCTTCCGTCTGACGAATGGTGCTATTTAGCTTTCAGTTACAATAATACAAGCAGATATTTTGATGTTTATCATTATTCCGGAAGTATTTCGTCAAAACTCGGATTCGACAAAACAACGCAGCTAAATCAGACATATAGCGGTTTGGGAAGATTGTTTGCAGGTGCAAATCTGAATGTAAATATGCACGAATTATCACTTTGGACTAAGGATATGTCGAGCATCAACGACCATCACATGTATTCGGCCAAAACAGGCAAAGAACTGAATATGGTGGGTTACTGGCCTATGAACGAAGGTCATGGCAGTATAAATACCGATAAAGCCCGCAGTCGCCATCTCATATTGCCATCATCTCAAATGTGGTACAGCAATTTTGGAAACTATGCCGTGCATTTCAATGGTAGTAATTATGTGGAAGTTCCGGCTGCAAATGTGGCGCTTCTCGAGCAGGATAATTTTGCCATAGAGTTTTGGTTCAATGGTGAAAAGCAGTCAAATGCAACACTTTTCTCTTGTGGTGATGGTGTTCTGGATATTGAACCGTCTAAAAAAATGTCGGTGGCATTTGATGAAAACAGTAAACTAAGCTTGCGCACCAATGGTGTGGCTTATGTCCTGTCCGACAGTAATTATCTCGATAATACCTGGCATCATTTTGCATTGAATGTGCTTCGCAACGGAAGTACTGTGGCTTATATCGATGGTGAGGCTGTCAGACAATTGCCTCCGACTGCTGTGAAATGGGTTAACGGCGATAAATACCTTTTGGGAGCAAACAATTATCGTTCAGCTACCGAAATGAACAATGTCGGAAAGTATTTCAAAGGTGCAATTGATGAATTCCGTTTCTGGAAATCGACACTTACAGCGGGAGCAATTCGTTCCGATATCTACAACCGTCTTACCGGAAGTGAAGATGGATTGCTGGTTTACATTCCATTCGACAGACTGGCAATTGAAAGCAGTATGCTTGTCGCTTATGATTCCTGGACCGATGCTGTGACCGATTCTTTGTTGGTAAATCCCGTGAATGGAGCTGTGGCTTCGGATACAAATGCTCCTACGCTTCAGGTGGAGCGTCCGTTGCAAAATGTACCTTTCAGCTTTGTGGCTTCCGATAATAAAATTGTAATTACGCCTACAGCCAATGCGGCCGATATTGAGGGTACAACGCTCGAAATCCGTGTGAAAGATGTAAAGGATTTGCACGACAATCTGGTGCAGCCTGTTTCGTGGATAGCTTATGTCAATAATAATTCGCTGCTATGGAGTGAACAGAATATCAGTATCTCCAAAGAAATGCTTGTTCCGCGACAGTTTAGCGTCAGCATTTCAAATCAGTCGGCTACCAACGAAAACTGGTCGGTTAAAGAACTTCCGGGCTGGTTAACCGTTTCGAAAACACACGGAACACTTAAACCACTGGCAACTGACTTGCTGATCTTTACAGTCGATGAGGCGCTTCCGATTGGAAGTTACGAAGAAACCATTTACCTCACAGGAAATCTGCAGATTAATTCTGCATTGAATATCCTGCTGAAAGTAACCGGTATAAAGCCCGGTTGGACGACTCAGCATGCCAATTACGAATTATCAATGAATTTAATCGGACAATTGCATTTCGAAGGAGCTGTTTCCGAAGATTCTGAAGATATTGTAGCTGCATTTATCGAAAATGAATGTGTGGGACTGGCTTCGCCTGAATATTATAAAAATTATGATGCATATTATCTTGTAATGGATATTTATGGTGATGATAAACATCTGAATAAACCTGTAATATTCAAAGCATGGGATGCTTCTACCGGTGAGATTTATCCTGCTGCAAATGTGTCTGAAAATATCACATTTGTCAGCAATAAACTGTATGGAAAAATGAGTACTCCGGTATTAGTACGGGCTTCTGATTATATCGAGCAGTCTGCAATGTTGCAACAGGGCTGGAACTGGATGGCGCTTAATGTGAAACCCGTAAACATGTCATTGTCCGGTATTTTCGGTTCTGTCGATCATAAATCGGTGGTTCTGAAGAATGATATAGGTTTCTCTGTGCCTACCGATGCCACTGCTGATATCTGGAACGGTACTGTCGACAGTCTGAAAATCGGAAAAATGTACAAACTCCGAATGAAGGAAAGTGCAGAATTGCTGATAAGCGGACGAAAGGTGAATCCGGCTGATGTGACTGTTCCGATTACTCAAAACTGGAACTGGATAGCGTATGTGCCACGTTTCAATATGACCGTTGATGAAGCACTTTCGGGTCTGGAGGCCGTTGAAAACGATATGATAAAAGGTCAGACTCAGTTTGCCGTGTATGAAAACGGTGCATGGGTTGGTTCGCTCCGAAGCCTTGTTCCCGGCAGGGGATATCTCTATTATTCCGGCGATAATATGCCGAAATCATTTATCTATCCTTCGGTTTCTTCTGCGGCTATGCGTGCTAAATCTGTTATTAATGAATCACCATTGTGGTCGGTTGCCAACGAAAGTGCTTTTGACGACAATATGCCACTGATTGCAGTTGTGAAATACGATGAACAGCTGGTTCTGAACACGCAGGTTGGTGTGTTTAAAGATAATGAATGCAGAGCTACAGCTATTTCGCAGCCTGATGGTAAGCTTTATATTTCGGTGCGTGGAAACGAAAGTGATTCTTATCCGCTGACATTCAAAGTGTATAGCAAAGATACCGACAGCTATTATGATTTGACGCAAACCATCGTGTTTAACTCAGGAAGTATCGATTATATCGACTATCAGAATCCTTATGTTTTGCAGATTAAAAACGAAACCGGATTACAAAATGCATCGAAAGGCAAAGTTCGGGCATATCCGGTGGTGGTGAAGACTATATTACATATTGAGGCTGTCGACTTTAATGTAACGCGTGTGGTTGTATGCGATATAAGCGGAAAAATTATTAAACATATCGAAAACGACGATGATGTGAGTACAATTGACTTTACAGGCGTAGAACCCGGAATTTATATTGTGAAAGCTGTAAACGCCGAGAACGAAGCGCATGTTTTGAAAATTGTAAAACAATAGATTCAGATATTGTTTACATGTAAAATGTTTGAACGCAAATTACGCGAATATTCGTGTAATTTGCGTTCTTGTTTTTTTAAATCAGAATTTCAGATTTATCACCACCAGTTCCGATTGTGTGCCAATGCGATATTTCGGACCCCAGAGTCCAAGTCCCGACGATACATAATAGTGTGTATTCTCAATTTTGCGGTATCCATAGCCCAGTTCGTACATTTGTTTTACAAACAAATTGCCGGGGAAAAACTGTCCGTTGTGCGTGTGACCAGAAATTTGCAGATCGACACCATTTTCGCGGGCTTCGTTCAAATGATAGGGTTGATGGTCGAGCATTATCACGGGTTTACTGTGGTCGATGGCAGAAGTGAGCTGCGCAATTTCTTTGCGTTTGTGGTTGGTACGGTCGTCGCGCCCCACCAGGTAAAAGCTATTGTTGACAAGTATTGTGGAGTCGCGCAGAAAAGTAATACCGGCCGATTTGAGATATTCCTCAGCTATGTAAGGGTTTTCGCCATAATACTCGTGGTTTCCGCTGATGGCGTACACGCCCAGTGGCGCCACAATTTGTCGCAGTTCTTCGGCCATATTTTGCTCAATAAGCGGTTGGGTGATATTATCCACCACATCGCCTGCCATCAGTACAATGTCAGGTTTTTGTTCGTTGATAAGTTTTACGTATTTCTGCAGGTTTGTTTTGTTGATGGAATAGCCAAGATGCACATCGCTCAGCGCAACAATTTTTAAAGTTTTTTGCTGTGGCGCTTTGTCAATATTCAAATCGAGATTGACAATTTCAGGATGATTGAATTTGTAATTTCCATAAATCATGGCAATGGCAATGGACGAAACGCTGATCAGAAACGCTACATAACGGAAAGTCTTCATTCCCGCGGGAGCAAAATGAAAGGCCAGATTGGCCAATCGAACCAAATCGACGATGAGGAACGACAGCAGCAGATAAATCATGATGATCATATAGCTGAAGCCCACACTTGTGACTACTTTCATGGCTACGGGCGACAAAATGCCGCGTGCCATAAAGCTCGACATCATAACTGCAAACAGCAGTATGTTGGCGCCAAGATACCAAAAACGAAGGCTTCCTGCATGTTGCAAAGCCTGCCAGCCACGTATGCTCACATACGAAGCCATTAAAAGAGTGAAAAGTGTTACTATGAGAAAAAATCCGGTTTTCATATCGTATAAAAAGTATTTTCGGGTGTTTTTGTTAAACTCTATATTAAACGATTAACCGGGCTTTCTGTTTTGTTTGTAACACTATTTAAGTTTTGTGAATATATACTGTATTAGTGGGGGAATTCTAAAACCAATATCTGAAAATCCGCGAAAAGAATCTAAGTAAATCACTATTTACACCTAACAGTAATGCCATTAAAATAACAATAATCACAATGATCCGAACCTCCACCGGAATGCTTTTTTTGTTTGAATAATTTCTCATTTGTATTTTCTTGCAATGAATTGTAATGCTAAAATATTATTTGTCAAACCATCTGTTATTATTTAAAGAACATATCCGTGAAGATTGAACAGGTATTTTCATAGCCAACTATTTGAATATATTGACTGATTGTATAATATTAAACTGTCGGTATTCGTTGATTTTAGGATCGAAAAACTCAGAAGTGCTATACTGTATTTTTACAGTGCTGCCAACAAGAGTAGAATAGTGCTCAACCAGATCGGAGTCGCATTGTACAAAGTTGAGCCAGAAGAAGCGGGATGATTTACCCAAATCGTCTTTTATGCTAAACACTACAAAGGGTTCATTTTCGATAGCAGTTACTGTTCCGGTAAATATTTTGCTATCAGCCTGCACTTCTTTTTCTGAGTCTCCTTTTTCCGGTTCATTGGCAAGGTTGGCAATCCTCATCAATGCTTTTGGACATTTGTTTGCCATGCGTAGACCTACTATTTTGCCAAGCTCTTCCCCTGCTTCGTTGTCAATATTATCCAGGTTAATGCCAAAATCGGCTTTCAATTTCTTTTTGTACGGCATCGATGCATTAATCATACAGGTACCCACATACATCAGCGATTCCTGTTTGTCGAGTGAATCGGGTATTTGTTCCATACAGTTGCACGATTCAGTTACAATTTTATCCATATAGTCCTGAGAATAGGAAGGTGTTATTCCACACACCATTACCAAAAGAAAAGCAAAAAGAACTTTTGATGTTTTCATATAGAATTTCTTTTATTTGTATTTTAATAATCTCTTTGTAAAATGCTTACCATGTTAGACCAACGCTTAGTAATACGGAATTTTCAATCCTTTGGCTATAGTATGAATTTCCTGTTTGTTGCATTTCGTAGCCCAATCCTAAATTAATGGCTTTGTTATTGGTGTTTTTAATTGATAATCCAAACTTTGGACTAACTAATACCCCACCACCTAATGCGTAACCTGCTTTTGCTGATAGATAAGGAGAGAATTTTTTATCGGGGATACCGGCTTTTAAATCCAAAAAAACAGGAATAACGGTTTTTCCCCAATACGAATTATATCGTACACCTATTCCCATGCCAAAATCAAACCATGGTTTTACGCTCCTCCAACTTGTAATGTGAGCAAAGAATGCTTGCTCCGATAAATATCCCAACTCCAGCCCGCCATAGCTTTTGTTCTTAGTGTTTGATGTCTGTTGATCATTACTATTTGCAAAAACTGATAAAGATAACAACAGTAATGCTTGAATAATTATGTTTTTTGTTTTCATATTTAATTGAAAAATTTGAATTCCTGTGCTTTAAATCGTAGCCGTGATAGCAGGGGTATTAAGACTGGTAAAAATAACAAATTATTTTTACATTGTAGACTTAGGGGATAAGAAAATCTTAAAAATGAACTCGTCTTGACTTTTTATAATGTCACTCCTACGGAGCTATTTTACACAAAGGACTAATAATAGCTACCATAATTATGCTCCTAACGGAGCAATTTCTTAGCTTCGGAGAAGCGATATTATGGTAGATCTATTGATTGTAGAGTGTTTTCAGAGCTCCGTTGGGAGCGAAATTATATTGTGTACAAAAAGTCAAGACGACTTCAATATATTCCTGCGTAATTCACAATGCTACCTTATAGTGTTGACTGTTAGTTGCGGTATGATATATGCCACTATTTGATTATTTAATCAAGATATACCACCAAAAGTGACGGGTTACATATATTATAAAATAGTTTTTCGATACAACTTGTCTGTATAAAGCTGCGCGATTGTATGCCCGTTAGACAGGTTGTTGTTGCTCTGCTATTTGTTTTCTGTTTCGATTTAAACCCTTTTTTTGAACGATTGGGCACTCTGTTTGCTTCGTTTTTTGTGTTATTTTTGTAAATAAAATAAGACAGAACAAATGATGAACAAACTAATTTTGTATGTGTGGGTAGTTTTACTTTCCTGCTCATGTATGGCTGCCAAACCAACCCGTGTGGTGTCCGATTTTAATCAGAACTGGAAATTCAGCCTCGACGATACCAAAGTAGCCGGCCAACAGGTTTCGCTAGACGATTCGCAGTGGCGCGTGCTTCGTCTTCCGCACGACTGGAGCATCGAGTCCGACTTTCAGGAAAAAGCTCCTGCTACTCCCGGAGGTGGCGCTTTGCCGGGTGGATTGGGCTGGTACCGCAAAACCTTCACAGTAGAAAAAAACATGACCGGAAAAAAGGTCTTTGTGGAATTCGATGGCGTTTATCATCGCAGCGAAGTCTGGATCAACGGTATTTCTTTGGGTAAACGTCCCAATGGCTATATCTCATTTCGTTACGATCTTACGCCGCATATTCGTTTCGGCGCTGAGAATGTAATTGCCGTGAAAGTCGATAATTCGCAGCAACCCAATTCGCGCTGGTATTCGGGGTCGGGCATTTACCGCAATGTGCGTCTTGTATTTACCGACCCGATGCATGTGGATTATCACGGCACTTATGTGACTACGCCACGTATTTCGGCCGATAGTGCCGACATTAATGTACAAACCATTGTAAAAAACGATATGACGCTTCGTCGCGAGGTGAAAGTTGAGCAAAGCCTTTTCGATGCGGAGGGTAAGCTGCTTACCAAAACCGATGCAACCATGATTATGCTTCCGGGAAAAACGGGAAAAATGGTTCAGAAACTCGTGGCTCACAAACCCGTGCTGTGGGATATCGATCGTCCGTATTTGTACAAAGTGGTGACCAAACTTTATGTGGGCGGATTGCTGAAAGACGAATACAGTACTTTTACAGGTATTCGCTCGTTTCGTTTCGATGTGGAAAAAGGATTCTTCCTGAATGGAAAGTCTCTGAAAATAAACGGCGTGTGCAATCATCACGATTTGGGTGCTTTGGGCGCTGCGGTCAATACACGCGCCATTGAGCGACAGCTCGAAATATTGAAAGCCATGGGTGTAAATGCCATTCGTACTGCTCACAATCCGCCTGCGCCTGAATTGCTCGATCTTTGCGACCGCATGGGCTTTATTGTGCAGAATGAAGCTTTCGATATCTGGCGCAAAGGCAAAACAACCTACGATTATTCGCTCGATTTTGCAGACTGGTACGAGCGCGACCTCACTGATTTTGTGGTGCGCGATCGCAATCATCCTTCGGTAATCATGTGGAGCATTGGCAACGAAGTGCAGGAACAGTGGATTCAGCAAAACCGCGATACCATAAACCTGCAACAAGCCAATGTGTTGCTTAATCAGAAGCGCGATATTAATCCTGATGATTATAAAGATGGAAAAGTAAGTTTCAATGCGCTGCTTACAAGTCGCCTGGTGGAAATTGTAAAGTCGCTCGATCTTACACGCCCCGTCACAGCCGGTTGCAACGAAACGCGCGACATCAACCCGCTTTTCCAGTCCGAATCGCTCGATCTGATTGGATTTAATTATCACGAAAACGAATTTGCCGACATTACCAGGCGTTTTCCCAAAACTCCTTTTATAGTCACAGAGTCGGTTTCGTCTCTTCAAACCCGTGGTTTTTACCTTATGCCATCAGATAGTATGCATATCTGGCCCGAGCGCTGGGACAAACCTTTTCACAATCCGCTGCAAAAATGTTCGGCTTACGACAACAGTCATGCGCCCTGGGGTTCGACCCACGAAACGACATGGAAAATTGTAAAGAAATATCCTCATATTGCAGGGCAGTTTATCTGGACAGGTTTCGATTATCTGGGCGAGCCGACGCCTTACTGGTGGCCATCTCGCAGTTCGTATTTCGGAATTGTCGATCTGGCCGGTTTCCCTAAAGATGTGTATTACATGTATCAGAGCGAATGGACTTCGAAAGATGTGTTGCATGTTTTTCCGCACTGGAACTGGGCGGCAGGACAAACAGTTGATCTATGGGCTTATTACAACAATGCCGACGAAGTGGAGCTCTTTATCAATGGCGTTTCGCAGGGTGTGCGCAGCAAGCAAAATGACGATTTGCATGTAATGTGGCGTGTAAAGTTCGATCCGGGAGTTGTCAAAGCAGTATCGCGCAAAGGTGGTCGCGAAGTGCTTGTGCGCGAAATTCGTACAGCCGGTGAGCCAGCCACTATCCGCCTGAAAGCCGATAGAACCACAATAGCTGCCAACGGAAACGATCTTTCGTTTGTAACCTGCGAATTGCTCGATGCACAGGGAAATGCACATCCACTGGCTGATAAACTGGTAAAGTTTACTGTCACAGGTGAGGGTTTTGTGGCAGGTACCGATAATGGTAATCAGAACGACCACAATTCGCTGAAGAAAGCAGAACGTCATTTGTTTTTCGGTAAGTGTATGGCCATAGTGCAAAGTTCGGGCAAAGCCGGAAAAATAGTTTTGAAAGCTTCAGTAGAAGGATTGCCCCATCAGCAGATTGAAATTACGGCGCAATAATTCCCTTTTGTCCTTGTATAAAAAAAGCAGGCTGTTTCAATATCCGAAACAGCCTGCTTTTTGTAAATGTCTTTTTGTGTTACATTCCCAATACTTTCAGGTCCATCATAAACACCATGTCCAGTTGAATTTCTGTGGCTGAACTAAGCGCTTCATCTGTACTTACTTCAATCTTCAGTTTAAAGCTTTCGCCCAGAATAAAACTTTTAATATCCACATCCTGAGTAGTAAATTTCAGCTCAGTTACATTGCCTACATTAGTGGCTGAGGCTATTTTTACATCATCCTTGCCTGTAGAGCTAATGTAAATGTTTACATCTTTCAGGAAACTTAAATCCTCGTTTCCATTCGAAATGCTGAATTCCATCTTCGATAGTTTTACTACTTCAATAAAATCCAAACTTGCACCGGCTTCATTGAGTACACTGTCGAGTCCTGTTTCAATCGCAGGTGTTTCGATAGTTTGGCTTCCCGGAACCGGAGTAGCAGGTATCGTAATTGATTGTGTGATAGGAAGTGGGATTTTTGTTAACTCACCCAATAGATCGCAACCGGTAAGAAATGGAATTATCAGAAGTACTGACCAAAAGAGCTTTTTCATAAAATAATTATTTTAGAGTGATACATAAAAAAACTTTAGAAATATTTCTATAGTCTAACAACATCGCAAAGATATTGTTTTTTTATGTTTAAAATATCCATATAAGTATGGAGTAAAATCCATAAATATATTCAAAAGCGGCTCTGAGATGTATCAGAGCCGCTTTTTTGAAATTTCTTCAGTTTGTTTCTTATTGTACTTTACGATTAATAAGGATGTGTGAAAGAAATCCTACAACCATAATAATGCCGGCAGAAGCAAGATATGCATTCGAGCTCGATCCGGTAAAGAAATAAACCGACAATATAATTACACCAATCAATATCAGAATGGGACCTAAGAACTTCAAAAGGGTTTTCATTGTGCTATATGTTTTTATGTTCGTTATTTTCAGGCTACAAATTAAGTGATTTTTTGGCTATTAATAAAATTATTTCTCTAAAAAAACATGAATTATCAGAAAAAACAAACATCTGTGTCGGATATGCATTAGGCTTGTAAATGTTTTGTTCAAAAAATATAACTTTAATAAACCCATGCCCTCTGATAAATTTTGTATTTTTGCAGATAAGTAATCGATAATTATTGTTGATATGTTTTCACCACATAGTACACAATAGTTTTGAAAACAACAGAAAAGACTAAGAACACATAGGATTATCCCGAAAATCGGGATAATTTCAGCGCTGTAAAACGTATCATCAGATACGTTTACTATGTGAACTAAGTCTTTTTCTTAAATAATTTCTATGTGTTCTATTGTGTTAGAAATATATCATTAAATATTTCAACGAACTTGTAAACTGCCTCAAAACAGCTTTTGTAAACAAAAATATCAATAAAATGAAGATAGTCATAGTCGGTACTGCACACCCGTATCGTGGCGGACTGGCTGCTTATAATGAGCGCTTGGCGCATGAGTTTGTAAAGGAAGGTCACGAGGTGGAAGTATTTACCTTCTCGCTTCAGTATCCATCATTCCTGTTCCCCGGAAAGTCGCAATTTTCCGACGAAAAGGCTCCTTCAGGTTTGCGTATTCGCCGGCGTGTAAACTCTGTAAATCCGCTGAACTGGATGGCTGTGGGGCGCGAAATAAAAAAAATGCAGCCCGACAGGGTAATCTTTTGTTACTGGATGGCATTTATGGCGCCCTGTTTCGGAACTATTGCGCGGTTTGCCCGCTCGCCACGCACAAAAATGATAGCATTGGTACACAATATGATTCCGCACGAACCTACTGTGCTCGACAAACTTTTTCCCGGCTATTTTGTTCGCAGTATGGATGGTTTTGTGGCTATGGCCGACGCTGTGGCTCGCGATATCAGGCACTTCGATAAGCAAAATAAACCGATAGCTGTGTCGCCGCATCCTATTTACGACCATTTTGGTGAATTGCCCGACAAAAAATCGGCTGCCACGAAGCTTGGATTGCACGAGCAATTTTCATATCTGCTGTTTTTTGGCTTTATCCGTCAGTACAAAGGGCTCGATTTGTTACTCGAAGCGTTTGCCGATAAGCGTTTGCGCGAATTTCCTGTAAAGCTGATTGTGGCCGGTGAGTTTTACGAAAACCCCGAGCCTTATCTGCAGCAAATTGCAAAGCTCAAACTCGAAAATCTTGTAGAACTGCGCACTTCATTTATCCCTGACAGCGAAGTGCGAAACTACTTCGGCATTGCCGATTTGGTAGCTCAGCCTTACCGCACAGCCACGCAGAGTGGCGTAAGTCAGATTGCTTATCATTTTGAAAAACCCATGCTGGTAACCAATGTAGGCGGATTGGCCGAAATTGTGCCACACGGAAAAGTAGGTTATGTGGTCGATGTGGAACCCAGGCAGATTGCTGATGCACTTGTCGATTTTTATCAAAATCAGCGCGCCGATGCATTTATCGGAAACATAAAAACAGAGAAACTAAAATATGAGTGGTCGAAAATGACTGCGGCTATATGTAATTTGATAATTTGAAGATTTGAAATTTGAAAATTCATTTTTGTGTGTTTTTTCATTTTCAAATCTTCAAATTCTAAATTTTCAAATCTTCAAATAAAATATTTAAATGACAAACGAAATAGTAGAAACCCCCTTAATGAAGCAATTTTTCGAAATCAAAGCGCAACATCCTGATGCGATTTTGCTTTTTCGTTGTGGCGATTTCTACGAAACTTTCTCACAGGATGCAATTGAAGCTTCCGAAATTCTGGGCATTACCCTTACCCGTCGTGCCAATGGCTCTGCCAAAACGGTTGAGCTGGCCGGCTTTCCGCATCATGCACTCGATACCTACCTGCCTAAATTAGTGCGTGCAGGCAAGCGTGTAGCTATTTGCGATCAGCTTGAAGACCCGAAACTTACCAAAAAACTCGTAAAGCGTGGTGTGACCGAATTGGTAACGCCCGGCGTGTCGTACAGCGATACCACGCTCAATCATAAAGAAAACAACTTCCTTGCATCCATATTTATCAACAAGCAAAGGGTGGGAGTGTCCTTTCTCGATATTTCCACAGGCGAATTTCTGGTAGCCGAAGGCACTGCCGAGTATGTGGATAAGTTGCTAAGCAGCTTTAGTCCCAAAGAAGTGCTTTTCGACCGAACCAAAAAGAAAGAATTTGAAAGCATTTTCGGGAATAAATTCTTTAGCTATGCGCTCGAGGATTGGGCTTATATCCCCGATTCGGCCAACGAACGCTTGCTGAAACATTTCGAAACCAAAACCCTCAAAGGCTTTGGTGTAAGCAATCTTCCGGATGCTGTAGTGGCGGCCGGTGCTATTTTGCACTATCTTGACCTCACGCATCATCAGCAAACGGGTCATATTACTCAGCTTTCGCGTATTGAGGAAGACCGCTACGTATGGCTCGACCGCTTTACTGTGCGCAATCTCGAACTTTACGGTTCGATGAACGAAGGCGCTAAAACGCTGGTGGATGTGCTCGACCGCACTATCGGACCCATGGGCGCGCGTCTTCTGAAACGCTGGGTGGCTTTTCCGCTGAAAGATGTGAAACCCATTGTGGAGCGTCACGGCGTGGTGGAGTACTTTTTCCGCAATCCCGAACTCAAAAATCTGCTCGAACAACAAATTGCACTTATCGGCGACCTCGAACGTATTATCTCCAAAGTGGCTGTCGGACGCATTAATCCGCGCGAAGTGGTGCAGCTTAAAGTGGCGCTCAAAGCCATTGAGCCTATCAAGGAAGCCTGTGCCGAATCCGAAAATCCGACTCTTAACCGCATTGCCGAGCAACTGAATGCCTGTCACAGTATTTCTGATAAAATTGAACGTGAACTGAACAACGATCCTCCTACGCTGATTCATCGTGGCGATATTTTCCGTGCAGGAGTTGATGCTGATTTGGATGAACTGCGCATGCTGGCTCATTCGGGCAAGGAGTTTTTGCAACGTATTCAGGATCGTGAAAGTGAAACTACAGGTATTCCAAGTCTGAAAATCAGTTTTAATAATGTGTTTGGCTATTACATTGAAGTGCGTAATGCGCACAAGGATAAAGTTCCTGAAACATGGATTCGCAAGCAAACGCTGGTGAATGCAGAACGCTATATTACACAGGAGTTGAAGGAGTACGAAGAGAAAATTCTGGGTGCCGAGGAAAAGATTCTGGCCATTGAAACCCGTATGTTCAACGATTTGGTCATTGCACTGGCTGAATATATTACAGCGGTGCAACTCGATTCCAATCTTATTGCACAGCTCGACTGCCTGCTCTCGTTTGCACGCGTATCGGCCGAAAACAAATATGTGCGCCCCGAAATTTCCGATTCCGATGTGCTCGATATTCGTCAGGGACGCCATCCGGTAATAGAAAAGCAATTGCCTGTGGGCGAAAGCTATATTGCCAACGATGTGTATCTCGATAGCGAAACACAACAAATTATTATCATTACCGGTCCGAACATGGCAGGTAAGTCTGCCCTGCTACGTCAGACTGCACTTATCACGCTGATGGCGCAGATCGGTTGTTTTGTGCCTGTGGAAAGCGCTAAAATCGGTGTGGTGGATAAAATCTTTACCCGCGTGGGTGCCAGCGACAATATCTCGCAGGGTGAATCGACTTTTATGGTGGAAATGAACGAAGCGGCCAGCATTCTGAACAATCTCTCGGGGCGTAGTCTGATTTTGTTCGATGAACTCGGGCGCGGAACAAGTACTTACGACGGTATCTCCATTGCCTGGGCCATTGTGGAATATATTCACGAACACCCTAATGCACATGCCAAAACGCTCTTTGCCACTCACTACCACGAACTCAACGAAATGGAAAAATCGTTCAGTCGCATTAAAAACTATAATGTGTCGGTAAAAGAGGTGGACAAGAAAATTATTTTCCTTCGTAAATTGGTGCGTGGAGGCAGCGAACACAGTTTTGGTATTCATGTGGCCAAAATGGCGGGCATGCCACAAAGTATTGTGAAACGCTCGGAGCAAATACTGAAAGAACTTGAATCGGAAAACCGTCAGAATGGTGTGTCGAAACCCATAGGCGAAATTGCCGAACATCGCGAAGGTTTGCAGCTCAGCTTCTTCCAGCTCGACGATCCTGTGCTCGAACAAATCCGCGACGAAATAAAAAATCTCGATATCAATAACCTTACTCCTGTGGAAGCACTCAATAAACTGAATGAGATTAAACGGATTATCAGAGGAAAGTGATGATGTGATGATGAGATGATGTGTTGATGTGATGATTTGAGAATTGGGCTGCTGAAAATTATTTCAGCAGCCCGTTTTTTATAGACAAGCTCTATTAGCTATACAAAAAATCTTTCCAACATTCAATCGTACTGTGTTGTTTTATTGTTTGAGATTCACTGAAAACAAATTAAAACAAAACAGAATTGAATATGAAACAAGTAAAATTGATAGCCCTGCTTTTGATTGCAGGCACGTTTGCAGTATTTGCACAAAAAATTAATGTGAAACCTTCCGATGCAGTAATTAAGTGGACAGGTAACAAAATTGGTGGTTCGCATAATGGAGAAATCAAAGTAAAAAGCGGAACGCTTGAACTTAAATCCGGAGATATTGTAAAAGGAAGTGTGGTTATCGATATGAATTCTATTACCTGCACCGACATTGAGAACGAAGGAGTCAACAAAAAACTGGTCGATCACCTGAAGTCCGATGACTTTTTCGGTGTTGAGAAATTCCCGACAGCTAAATTTACTGTAACCAAAGCCACCAAGTTCAGCAATGGCAAAGCCAATGTGTCGGGCAATATAACCATCAAAGGCAAAACAGAACCTGTAAACTTTGTTGTCACCAAGCAAAACAATGTGTACAAAACACAGTTGAAAGTGGATCGTTCGAAATTCGACGTGCGCTACGGTTCAAACTCATTTTTTGATAACCTCGGCGACAAAGCCATCGATAATATCTTTATCCTGGATATTCAGCTAACTGCAAAATAAAAAACAGTATCTGCAATTATAAAGAGAGTGGTAGTTTCACGGCAGGTGAAGCTACCACTTTTTTTCTTTCTGTATTTTCCTTACACCACACTGATAATTTTAGCACAGCAGGCATGTTTCACCGGCTCAATTTTGCCGCCCACAGCTGTGTTTCCAAACTCAATACCTACCGATCCCAAAGCCGTAATCTGTTCTGCGCTTTCTTCCGGAATATCAAAATTAAACTCAAGCGTATGTGTTTGTGCCGAAATGATATCGTTGGCCGAAAACCATTCGCTACACTGTTCTACTCTGTTGTATGCGTACTTTTCGTTTTTAGTTGTGTAGTAGCTGCTCGCATTGTCGCCTGATGCTTTCAGGTCGGAGAACAGTGTCAGATTAAATACAAGTCTGAAAAATGGCAATTTCTGTACATTATACAAATCGTTGGCAGTCACAATACGTGGTATTTCAACCTTCATTTGCCCCTGTTTTTTATCAATTTCCAAATGTATCGAAGTCCTGAAAACCGAGTTGAACGGAAACTGCCTGTTCAGGTTGAAGCCTTCAAGTGTCTCACGCGCCTCCGATAGCATTATCGACCGTTTACCAATTTCATTTTCGGTATCGAGTTTCATTATTGTTTTTGCAATGCCGTTCAGTACGGGCGCCACATTAAAGTCGCGCATACGGTAAATGCTGTCGAGGCACATTTTGAGTCGTTGCGAGAAAAGCACGCAACCTTTCCATTCCGCCTGATGCTTGCGTACCAGTGCAAATTCAGGTCCTACTTTCATTCGGCGGGCTGTAGGGCCACCTTTTGTTCTCATATACACCTTGTCGCTCCCCTTGATGCTGTAGAACGACACATTTTGTAAACTCCCTGTGACTTTAAAAATTCCATTTACAGTAGCCATATCAGTATTGTTTAAAGCTTATGTGTTTACGGTTCATCTCCGTAGTAGTTCCGTACCGTAAAGCAAAAATATAAAAAATCATTGAGTTAATAACATACTGTATATAAAATAATATTATAGTATTATATTACACTATAATATTACTATAGTATCTCTGTATCATAACAGTATCTGAATTGTGATTTTGTGCTTTACACTCCCTATACAGAGCGGAGATGCTATGGACATAATCATACTGTAAAGCAACTGAAAGTGTGGGCTTATGCTAAATTTTGCGTGCTTAATGGTATTTGACAAAACCAAATTGGTATTGCTTCCTGTCTCCTTTATTGTAAAAAAATCTCTAAGCTGCGTTTTTCCCATCTTAATTTTATGTATATTTGCGATTGCAACTGTAAGAGGTGGAGAATATAATAGCTTCAAAATATTCACACAAGGAACATGCCTCTTTGCTTAAAAAATGGACATGTATTTCTCAATAGATTAATTAAATAGCATTCTGCTGTTTTTCGCAATCAAAAAGAAATAAGTTACACAAAAATGATAAACATTCAAAAACAAGTTGATTATTGGTTTAATAGTGCCTTTGATGACTTAGAGTCAGCAAAGGTTCTGATTAACAACAAGCGATATCTACAGGGTTTACTTTTTTTGTCACTGAGTAATTGAAAAAGCTATTAAAGCAATTGTCGTAAAGAATACTTCTGATATAGCGCCCCGATCACATAATCTTTTGTATTTGTCTGAAATTGCCGGATTGACTTTTGCTGAAGAGTATGAAGTATTTCTTGGAATACTTATGAAATATCAGCTACAGGGACCTTATCCCGATTATCAGCCAGTGATACCAAATGAAGAGCGGGTGTCTGATTATTTAAGAAAAACTGAAAAGCTACTATTATGGCTAAATCAGAGGTAATCGAATGTAACTCAACTTTCGCAAGTTCTGATAATGGGGCTTCCGCCCCAAACCCCGAGTTACTTTTTGTCTTGATACAAAAAGTAAACAAAAACTTAATAAATTGAAAGCACTACGCTCAGCAATATCAAAATAAATTTTGTGTTGCTTTCCCTTAAACGTGCTTTTCAAGCTTCGCCTGCTTCGCTCGAAAAATCTACGTTCGGAAGGCTCAAATCGTCCAAACTGAAGTTCGACCCAGGGCCTGCAATTTTAAGAGCGCTCACTACGAACTTCAAACAAGGACGATTTTTAACCGCCTTCCTCTCTTATTTTTCGGCTCACCAGCCGAGGTCGTGCGTCTAAGAGCAGCATCGCTTTGTGTAAGTTTGCTTTTTCACCTCAAGTGAAAAAATCAAAGGTTTGCAGAAAATATAAATACAAATGAACAGTATTCCATAAGCCTCTTATTATCAGCGGCATTGAAATTGCTAATGATTATTAATCAAGTATTTAATAGTTTGCGAAAGTTCAATTATGTTATAATTAATGCATAACAAACAGTCAATTTTGAATGAAAATAATATTCATTTGAAATCACTACTGACCGACTAAACAACCGAGATTCTTCACTACGCTCTGAGTGACAATGCTTTGTATTGATTATGATTGGGAGGAGGTAGGTTGGCGGCGTAGCCGTCTACCTACCTCCTCCCAAAAACCTAATATATTGATTGCCTGTCATTCCGATCCGCCGCGGCGGAGAGGAGTCTAATAAGCTAAAAAAAATAATTCAAACTATCTTTTATCGGTCAGTAGTGAAATTTTATTGTATTATATGGAAGTTTAAACGATTGATTTAGACTCAGAGTTCCTAATAATGAGAAGATTTCGATATTTTCGACTAAACAGCATTGTCGTTTTTTTCATTGTTAGTATAATTGTTTAGAAAAAAACAATATATTTGTGATAAATTTATACCTGTCTGAAAAATGTTAAAGCAAGCATCGAGGCTAATTGTTTTGTATACACTGTTGTTGTTTTATGCTTGTAGCGAAAATGCAAAACAAATAACAACGACATTCGATCAATATCTTATCTCTGCAAAAGATTCGATCTTCGACAATCCCACAGCTGCACACAATCTGATAATAAGAGCGCTTCAATCTGCTCCCGATAGTCTTAGCTTTTATCAGGCATACGACTATTTGGCAATATACTATACACAAATAAATATGATGGACTCTGCTCTGATTTATTTGAACAGAGTTTCCAAGTTTGTAAATGACAATAATAATGAAGAAGTTCGTGTTTTAAAACTTACGAATTTCAATAATCGAGCGGTATATTTGTCTTTTTTAGGAAAAATTGATAGTGCATTGTTTTACAATAAACTGGCGCTTGATTTGGCAGAAGAAATTCGTGACTTTCCTAAAACTGTTGATGTGTCAATTAATTATGCCGATAATAAATTGCGAAATGGAGAATATGTTGCGGGTATCAATTATTACCGCAAAGCCTTACATCTTATTGATTCACTACGGTTAGATAGTTCATATTATTTTCCGGTATATTTTGGCCTCGGACAAGCTTATTATTTGGGATTACGTAATTTCGTAGAATCAGAAAGTTATTTTGCTAAAGCCGAGGTCTTTGAAATTAATCGCAATTTGTCGGAACGATATACATTCTACAACAACAGAGCTAATTCCTATTTTTTTAAAGGCGATTATTATGGTGCATTGAGATACTTTCAAAAAGCACTTCAGTTGGTTGAGCCTGTCAATGCAGAGTATTATATGCATTTATGTTATGCAAATCTGTCAGATGTTTATTGTAGGCTTGATAGCTTAAATAAAGCCATTGAGTATTCGGAAAAGAGTTACACTTTTTTTGAGCAAATGGGAAATACTTTTGTGCGCGATTACATATCATCAGTAAAGGCTAACATTGCATTGAAACAAAAATTACCATTAAAGGCAAGGCAAATTCTTTTTTCGAGTGTTGATAGTGCATATGCTTTGGATGCAGAAATATTGGGGCTTAGGTATAATGCACTTGTCAATTTCTATAATGCAACTAAAGATTATGAAAAGGCATTTCAGTATCAGCTCAAATCAAATCGTCTTACTGATTCGTTACGCTCGGAAAGAATGAGTAATATGTTTGCAGAAACAGAAATGCGCTATAAACAGGATACCGCTTTTTTACGAAGAGAATATCTGATTGCAGCCAAAGATGATGAAATAAAAGGACTAAATATTAAAATTATTCGTTGGGCTGGTTTTTCAATCATCACAATATTGGCTGTGATTTTTTTCTTTATAATGCGTAGGCGAAAGCTTGAACTCGAAAGAGTTAAACAGATGGAAGTTGTTGCAAAACTTCGTATGAAGAATATCAGGAATCGTATTTCACCACATTTTATTTTCAATGTGTTGAATTCCGAAATTGCAAATAAGCCCGAAAATTCTGAACTATTTTATTTGGCGAAGATGCTTCGGCAAAGTCTTGAACTTACCGAACAGCTTGCAGTCAGTTTGCTGCAGGAACTCAATTTTGTTTCGAACTATATAGCTATCGAAAAATTTCGATTAGGTGATGACTTTGTGTATAAGCTCTCTGTAGAGCCCGGTTTGTCGCCCGAAGCCATTAAAGTGCCGGGAATGATTATTCAACTCCCTGTGGAAAATGCCATTAAGCATGGTTTGCACTCAATTACCGGATCTAAAAAGCTTGATATCAGTATTCAAAACGATAATGCGGGAGTGAAAATTGAAATCATGAACAATGGTCATGCGTACAAACCTGAATTAAATACTGCTACAAAAGGTACTGGTACCGGACTAAGTGTGATTTTCAGAACAATTGCTCTGTTAAACGAAAAAAACACCCACAAGATTACATTTGATATACAAGCTTTAAATGAAAATGAGCAAACCGGAACCAGAGTTCAGATAATTATACCTAATGATTTTAATTACGATATATAAATCTTTTGTTGATTATGAACGAATGTATGTTAAAAGCACTTATTATCGATGATGAGCAATTTTGCATCAACAACATCGACTTAGCGCTAAAATCCTATCCGGAAATAAAAATTATAGGATGCGCAACAAACACCGTGAATGCAAAACAATTAATTCTGAAAGAAAAACCCGATTTACTTTTTCTCGATGTAGAGTTGTCACAGGAAAGTGGCTTGGAAATGCTCAATGCTTTGTCTGAACGCATTAACTGGCAAATGCAGATTGTTTTTTGTACTGCTTACGAAAAGTATTTACTAAATGCTCTTAGAAGCGGAGCTTTCGACTTTTTACTAAAACCGTTTAGTCAGAGTGAATTCGATGAAGTAATGCAACGATATTTCAAAAAGATACATAGCTCTCAACCCAATTTTTCTACCAGAGATTTATTTAACACCGATGTCCTAAAAAAACAATTTCTGTTTGTTAATACAGCTTTGGGAATCGAAAAATTTGAAATAGATAAAATTGTATATTTCGAATACGAAAAATCGTGCCGAACATGGCATGCCACCGATGTAAACGAAAAGTCGATAGCATTGAAACGAGGCACTACAGCCTCTGATATTTTAAATATAAACGATTGTTTGTGGCAGGCCAATCAATATCAGATAATTAACTCAGGATATGTGGCCTCCATAACATTTGATAATAAGTGTAAACTTGTGCCTCCTTTTAACGAAGAGTTTTGTATATCGCGCCGTTATCAGAAAGATTTCTATAATCGAATTTCTATGCTTTAGCAATTATTTATTCCTACAACTTTTTGTCGCTTTCAGTCCCGGTTTTGGTATAGAAACATACCAAAACCGTTTTTTTATCATAACATATGTGTCTGCGAAGTTTATCCGAAGTGGAATTGAGTGATTGTGATGCATGGTTTGTATGTTTGATGATAAAATATGAGTGAAAAAGTGCGTTGTTATTTCTATATTCTCGTCATTTTGCATTCTTTGAAATTCTTAATAGAATAAATTTATATACACGATTTTTTGCAGGATATTTCCACTGTTTGCAGTTTATTACCTTTACAGTTTATTTTATGTATCAATGTTAAATATCAGAAATTGTCTGATGATTTTTAGTGTTGTAGTTTTGTATCTATTTATAATCAACAATTACAAAGGTATAATTTTATTGTAAACTAAAAATTAGAAAAATGAAAACAATTAAAAGTTTTTTTGCAATTGCTCTTGTAGCAATATCGTTGGTAACAACATCGTGTTTAGACAACAACGAACCTGCCGGCATTGCCGACTTAAGAAGTGCTAAAAGTGAATATCTGAGAGCACAAGCATTGGTACAAAAGGCCCAGGCAGCGTTGGTTGAAGCACAAGCAGCACAAGCAACAGCAATTGCCCGACAAGAAGCTGCACAAGCAGCCATTGCTGAGTATAATGCCGAAAAATTGAAAGCACAAAGCGAAGCAGACATAAAAAAAATTGAAGCAGAACTTAAAGTTGCACTTGAGCAGCAAAATGCTGCTTTCTTGCAAGCACAAGCAGCAACAAAACTTGCGGAAGAGAATTATTTGAAAGCAATTGCACAGTTGAATATACTTAAAACAATAGGTATTCCTGAAATGTATAAATTACAATACAATAATGTTTATAGCAGGCTAACTGCTGCTTGGAGTATTGTTAATACCAAACAAACAACACTATTGAATAACCAAAAAACATTACAGCAATTTGATACTTATGGTTATGATAATCAGGTTTTGGCTCAACAAACAAGTATCGACAATGTGCAAAAACAAATTGTTGCAGCTCAAAAAGCACTTTCCGATTACAAATTATTTAACGACACAACAGGTAAAAAAGCTTTATTAACTACCTACGAACAAAAACTTAAAGCTACACTTGCAACCATTGCTACAAAAAATGGAGAAATTACAAAAGTAGCCAACGAACTTAATGATGCTTATGTTGATTTGAAAGCAAAAAACAATGCATATAATCAACCAACACTATTTACGTATAAATTGGCTGTGCCTGCTGAGCTACAAACATGGAGCGCAATAGGTGGCAGTGTGTCAAACCCAAAGTCAGAAATTGTATTTAGTTCAGGTGCAAATTATTTTAATGTTGTAATGACAAATATATATCAGTATGATGTTAATACAGGGAATCAAACAAATGTTATTCAAAGCAATGTATATGCATACAAAACTCCAGGTTCGATATTGTCTTACAGCCCTGAATACTTTAATCAGTATATTTTGAAAGCTCAGGAAATTGAAGATAAAAATGCAGAATTAGCATCGCGACTTTCAACCATGAATTCAAAAAAAGACTCATACAATGGAACCACTAATGGTAATCTTAAAGCATGGGAAGATGCGGTTACAGCTTATAAAGCGAGTCAAACATCAACTACATATACCAATTTACGTACTGCTTCGCTCAATGTATGGGGTATTAATGGTATTCGCACTACTAAGGTTGATGCAGTTTGGAATCCATTGACAAATCAGTTTGAGGATAAAAACAGTAATTATGTTTTTGGTGCAAATATTAACTCAAGCGCTACTTATGTGGCTTATATGTCAGCAAAATACTATTATGAAAGCGATAAAACAGCTATTGATAATCAGGCAAAAATAAAAGATATGTTTAATGCCGCAACCACTGCTTTGGCAAAAATTAAAACTGACGTATTAGCAATTTCAGATCCAATAAAAACTGCTACTACCAATTACAATACAAAAACTATTGCAATAGATGTTTTAAAAACAGATAGAAATCTTGCAAATGAAGAAAAGACCCGCTACGAAAATCTGATGAATAATCTAAATAACGGTATTACAAATTATGCAAGTCAGATAAATATACTTGAAGATAATATCAAAATTTACGAACAACAGAAAAAACAATATGAAGAAGCTCTGAAAATATTCAAAGCTAATCCAACTGTTTCTGGTGGAGCTTACAAAGCGATTTTAGCTGCTGACATAAAAAATATTGAGACTCAAATTGCTGATTTGAATAAAGAAATTGAAACATACACCAAACAATTGGCCACACTGCTTGAGTATATTAATGCTGATAACAAATAAGTTCAACCTGAAAAACAGTAAGAAATGAATAAATATAAATTTAGTGTCATTGTCTTGTTGTTTGGCTTTACCACAGCAATATTTGCTCAGGAGTTTGCCCCCAAAAAAGGAAATTTTCAGGCCTCGTTACTGCTAGGTAACGGCCTGTATTTTCCGGGTGAGAATTCACTCAACACACTCCTCCCTGCCAATAATGCCACACAAGTGGGTATTTGGCAAGCAGGACAAAACGAAAGTGAGAATCCGGCAATATATCTGAACATAGGTGAACTTAACAACAATAGCATTACCAATATGGCGGGGATTGAAGCGAAGTATTTTGTAACCGACAAAATTGACATTAACCTCGGTTTTTCGATGAATATGAGCTTAACTCCCAAACGCGATTTTATTGAGGGTGATTTAACAGTGGCTGATATGCCAATACCCGACTATATGTATATCAATGCCGAAATGTCGAACAAATGGTTCGCTTCGGTTGGTTCGAACTACTATTTTACTACCAAAAACAATCGCATTTTTCCATATCTCGGTATTCGTGCCGGATATCAAATGGGTTGGCTCGGTATAAATCGTCCGTACACCGGGATCAACGATGTAAATGGCGATCCTATTGAAATTTACACCGATTCGTATCGTGCAGGTCAAATGATTGGTATAAGTAGTTCAATAATAGGTGGTTTGGAATATAATATCAGCGAAGGCTTAAATATCGGCTTTGAGTTGGCTCCATTTAATTATAACTTTGGCTCCATTCAGTTTCAACCAACCGGAATGCAACCTTATGTAGCCGACTCACATCAATTTAAGCTATTTATGACACCAGTTTTCAAACTTGGTGTTCGCTTCTAACATATAATCTTACGCATCTCATTTGTTTATTAATATGTTTGTTTATGTAAGAGATTGCAGTGTTTCTGCAATCTCTTATTCTGCTTTTTGTCCGAAGTCGTATTTTATGCTTGTGATGCTCGGTTTGAGTGTTTGATGATAAAATGAAATTTGAAAGTATTCAAATTGTATCATTTCAAATGCCAAATTGTTAGAAGTCAACTGGCATGGCGATTTGACAATCTCGGATTTCAACAAGCAAAATGTGTTGTTTCAGGAAGAACAGAACAATGAATATATAGATTTATTGATGGATAGAATTCTAATAGCATAAGTTTTTTGCTACCATGACCGTACTCATGGAGGGTTAGAGGCTATAGAATTATTTCGAATAGGTTGCTGATACGAATCGGTTTGGGTAAATTTTTACGCAATGATATTGTCATCCCGCATTAAGGGATATGAAAATTCGACGCCGTAGGTGTCGCATATCGGTAGAAGAAACAGCCATTTTCGGGTGTTGTTCGACCCCGTCGGGGTCGTATGGTTGGTTGTTGTAACGTGTTTTCTATAAATGTGTTATCCTCCGGGATAAAGAAAAATGACCATGTATTTTGTGTTTTTTTTGACGCCATAGGCGTCACATATCTATAGAAAATGACCAACGCGGGCGATGGTTCGACCCCGACGGGGTCGTATGGTTGGCTGTTGTAACGTGTTTTCTATAAATGTGTTATCCCTCCGGGATAAAGAAAAATGACCATGTATTTTGTGTGTTTTTTTTGACGCCATTGGCGTCACATATCTATAAAATATGACCAACGCGGGCGATGGTTCGACCCCGTCGGGGTCGCATGGTTGTTGTTGGTGATACATTGTCTATAAATATGTTATCCCTCCGGGATAAAGAAAAAAGACCATGTATTTTGTGTTTTTTTTTGACGCCATAGGCGTCACATATCTATAGAAAATGACCAACGCGGGCGATGGTTCGACCCCGACGGGGTCGTATGGTTGGTTGGTGTAACGTGTTTTCTATAAATGTGTTATTCCTCCGGGATAAAGAAATGTATAGTTGGTTATATAGTCTTTTAATAAATATGTACTAGCTTCCGGATAAATGTACACATTATTTCATATTTTTACACATTAAACAACTTTAAACCCTAAAAATTATGTCGAATACTTTTTCTCAAATTTACATTCATGTGGTCTTTGCGGTGCAAAACCGAAAAGCACTGATTAAACCTACCTGGGAAGACGAACTTTTTAAATATATTACAGGCATTGTCCAAAATAAAGGTCAGAAAATGCTTGCCATAAATGGTACCTCCAACCATATTCATTTCCTTATTGGCATGAAGCCGTCATGCTGCTTATCTGACTTAGTTCGCGAAGTGAAAAAATCTTCAAATTCATTTGTTAAAGAAAAACATTTTACAGCTGCTAATTTTAATTGGCAGGAAGGTTTGGTGCTTTTTCGTATAGTCAATCACATCTCAATACAGTTATCAATTACATCGAAAACCAAAAGCAGCATCACAAGAAGAAAACATTTAAAGATGAATATATTGCCTTGCTAAAAGCATTTGAAATAGAGTATAATGAAGAATATACTTTTGAATGGTTCGATGAAAATGAATCGGATTAGTCTGATTTCAAAATGAAAAATTCCGAACACAAATTCACAGTTTTTAGAGCGAAGTAGTTATCTTTGTGGGAGCAGTAATTACGGATATGCCTTTTGCAGGCTTTGTGTAATTGTTGTTTGTTCAAATTCCTCATTTAAAATAACTTGCTATGTTGAATATCTATCGTGCTTCGGCCGGATCGGGAAAAACCTACAGACTTACTCAGGATTATATTCATTTGCTTTTCGACCCAAAGCGCGAAAATGTACATCGCCGTATTCTGGCCGTGACATTTACCAACAAAGCTACCGAGGAAATGAAAACCCGTATTCTGCATGAGCTTTATGCACTTGCTTCGCATGCTAAGTCGGATTACCGCAAGGGGTTGATGACGAAATTCCGGTTTGATGAAAATCAGGTGGACGAAAAGGCCCGCAACATAATGATTGAGATTCTTCACGATTACTCAGCTTTTCAGATCAGCACCATCGATAAGTTTTTTCAGCAGGTAATACGTGCTTTTGCGCGTGAAATTGGCGTACATGGAGGATATAACCTGCAGGTTGATACGGATGATACGCTTGTACAGTCGGTCGATAATTTGTTTATGGCGCTTTCCGACAAGGAAAATCCACAGTTACTGAAATGGCTGACGCGTTTTGCAGAGGACAGGGTTGAAGAATCGAAAAACTGGGATACACGCGAAAGCATTACGGCGCTCGGGCGCGAAATTTTCAAGGAAAGTTATCAGTTTAAAGCAGAGGAAACCAACCGCAAACTACACGACAGAGAATTTTTGGATGAGTTCAGGAGCAAACTTCGACAAATTAAGGAGATTTATACAAATGCTTTAAAGGAAAATGCAGGCAAAGCGCTGGCTGTAATGCAGAAATATGGTCTTGAACATTCCGACTTTTCGCGTAGCAGTACCAAGGTTTTTGATGAAATTCTGAACGGACGGCTCGATATTACCAAAACTATTGCCGCAATGGCCGAAGATGAGTCGAAATGTTATACACAAAAGGCTCCCGCCAATATAAAAAACGCCATAGCTTCGGCTTATCACGATGGTTTGCAGCAGGCCTTACAGCAGCTGGTTCAGCTCACAGAACAGGATGTTGTGCGCTACAATTCGGCCGATATCGTGCTGAAACATATCAATACGCTGGGCATTTTGTCGGACCTGGCCATGCAAATTCGCAAACTGACGGGCGAGCAAAACACCATGTTGCTGAGCGACACCAATATGCTGCTCAACCGCATTATCGACGAAAGCGATACGCCTTTTGTGTACGAAAAAACCGGAATTCATATCGATAATTATATGATCGACGAGTTTCAGGATACTTCAGTGTTGCAGTGGAAGAACTTTTACCCGTTGATATGGAATAGTTTATCGTCGGATAAATTTAATCTGGTGGTGGGCGATGTAAAGCAAAGCATTTATCGCTGGCGAAACTCTGACTGGAAATTGCTCGACGAGAAAATACTCAACGACTTCCGGCCGGAGCAGTTGCACGAAGAGGAGCTCGATACCAACTGGCGCAGCGACCGCAATATTGTGGAATTCAATAATACATTCTTTAAGATGGCGGCCTGGCTGCTTCAGAAAAAGCTCAATCTGGAGTTGAATGAAGTGCTTCCTGTATATCCCGGGCTGGCTCCTTTGGCTCAACGAATTGAACATGCATACAAAAATACGGCGCAGAAAACTAAACCCAATGCGGGCGAAGGTTTTGTGAAGTTTGCCTTTATTCCCAACGAAAAAGAAGAAAAGTGGACTCAGAAAAGTCTGGAGCAGTTACCAGCCATTCTCGAAAATTTACAGGAAAGAGGATACAAACCCTCCGATGTGGGCATTCTGGTAAAAAAGAACGACGAAGCCATGCGTGTAACCCGCACTTTGCTGAATTACAAAACCACAGCAGCTGCACGCGAAGGTTTTGTGTACGATATTATGGGCAACGAGGGTCTGCAAATTGCCGGATCGCATGCAGTAAGGTTTATCCTCGGGCTGCTCAAGCTATTTATTTCGCCCGATGATACGGTGCAGAAAACAATCGTGAAATTTGAGTTTGCCCGTGCCGGAATGGATATGAGCGATAACGAGGCGCTTAATTTCTGCTTCAGCAACGCACAATCGGAAACAGGACTTGATGCGCTGTTTGGCGATGAAAAGTATCGTGAACTTATGAAGCTGCGCAACAGCTCACTTTTTGAAATGGCCGAGAAAATGATTGCACTTTTCGGTGTGGGTCAATGGCCCGACGAAGCTGTATTTGTGCAGGCTTTTCAGGATGTGGTGTATAAATTCACAACTTCGCGTACTGCCGATTTGTACAGTTTCCTGAAATGGTGGGACAAAAACGGTGAAAAGCAATGCATTGCCACACCCGATCAGCAAAATGCTTTCAGGGTAATGACCATTCACAAGTCGAAAGGGCTTGACTTCAAAGTAGTGGTTATTCCTTTCTGCGATTGGGATTTTGAGAAAACAAAGGGAAATATCCGGAGCATTCTCTGGTGTACGCCTACCGAAGCGCCTTTCAACGATTTGTCGTTGCTGCCCGTTGAGTTTAGCAAAAAGCTGGGTGTATCGGTTTTTGCCGAAAATTACTACGATGAACTTATGCATCAGTATATCGATAACCTGAATGTGGCGTATGTGGCTTTCACCCGCGCCCGCCACGAACTGATTTGTATGCTTCCCGCGCCGGCAAAAGAGCCCGAAAGCGAAGAAAAAATCAACTCTCTTTCGTCGATGATTTATTTCTGTCTGAAGAATAAACATTTGCAGCCATACGATATTCCCTGCGAAGAAAAAGAAGAAAGGCTTTTCTGTGCCGGAACAGAGACTTTCGAAAAACCAGAAGAAGTGGCAGAAGTGCCCAAAGGTCAGAGTATCATAAATTACCCCACAGTAGGTAGCGCAGGCAGGTTGCGTATTTTGCACCAAAGCAAGGATTATTTAAAGCACAACGAAGATATTACCGAAAGTAAGCTGAACTACGGTATAGTGATGCACGAAATTCTGATGCAGATTAAAGTGCCTGCTGATCAGGAAAATGCCGTAAAGCAAATGCTTGGGCAGGGAATTATCGACAGCAAGGATGCTGACATTATCAATGCAGAGTTTGAAAAGTTTTGGAAAATTCCGGGAGTGGCACAATGGTTTTTACCTCATTTGCAGGTGTTGAATGAGGCTACCATTCTGACGCCATCGGGTGAGATGTACAGACCCGACAGGGTTGTGCTGGATGGACAAAAGGCGATTGTGGTTGACTATAAATTCGGCGATACCGAAAACAAAAAATACATAGCTCAGGTAAGGGAATATATGGCTTTAATGCAAGGAATGGGTTATCAGACCGAAGGTTATCTGTGTTATCATTCGCTCGGAAAAGTGGATGCTGTGGCTTTGTAGCACTCCTGTTTGTAAAGGTTAGGGCACATTCAGCATTTCTTTTGCAAACTCTTTTACCAAAGCCAGTGCAATTAAGTCTTCTGAAACGACATTGTTCATTTCAATGCCGGTTTCTGATTTTGCAATGTCGTTTTCAAGTTTATTTTTGCGGGCCAAAAGTTCATATAATTTAGGTAGATCGGCTTTTTTCTTATTCAGATATACTTTTGTTTTAGGAGTCATGTAGTTACAGTAGTTATTGTAACATATTGCTTCGTTTTTCTCAATGTATTCGTCAATTGCATGCTCATTAACACAGTGTTCACCCTGATACCTGGGTTCAGGTGCACTTCGCTGAACCTTTTCGATACATGTGTCGCATTCGGTTTTTGCAATTCTCAGGTGTTTTTGTAAGTCCATCTGCATAGCCGTCCAATCATTGATGTAAGCTGTAATTTCGGCATTCAGCCTGTTTATTTCTTCTGCTGACTGGTAATCGCTTTTGGCTTTTTGTGACGATTGTTTTGCTTTGTCGGTTTTTGCATATTCTTTCGCCCATTTTTCCTGTTCGGCAGGGCTCATATTGGTTACATTTTCAAATTCGCTGAGTGACACTCCGTATTGTTTTTGTACCTGCTGCTGCATTAATTTTTCAGCTTCACCTTCGTCTTCCGAATTTATAAGTTCGTTCAGTTTTTGAGTTGAAAATTCAATTAGTAAATGCAACTTTGTAGACAAAATAGGAAAGTTTGTTTTTTTCAGAGCCAGGAGGAATAACTCCCCCTTGCCCTGATGGAAAAAATGAACTATATTGTCTACCGACCAAAG
>JAVEXN010000003.1:0-213090 GCA_034004015.1 Paludibacter sp. | reverse complement strand
CAATAATCATAACCGAAGCGTTTGGCACATTTACACCGACCTCAATTACTGTAGTGGCCACCATTATTTGCGTCTGTCCCGAAGCAAATTGTTGCATTTGATAATCTTTTTCGGCAGCTTTCAGTTTTCCGTGTACTTTACTTACTTTATAATCGGGGAATGTTTCACGAATATAGTTGTAGCCATTCTCGAGGTCGAGCAAATCCATTTTTTCCGACTCCTGAATGAGTGGATACACAATGTAAATTTGTCGTCCGGCATTAATTTGTTTGGCCATAAACTGATTCAGTGACTGACGCTTACTCTGATAGTAATGAAATGTCTGAATGGGTTTACGGCCCGGAGGAAGTTCGTCAATCACCGAAACACTCAGATCGCCGTAGAGCGTCATGGCCAGTGTACGTGGAATTGGTGTGGCTGTCATGACAAGAATGTGTGGTGGATGTTCGTTTTTTTTCCAGAGTTTTGAGCGCTGCTCCACTCCAAAGCGATGCTGTTCGTCGATAACTACAAAGCCCAGATTTGCAAACTGCACAGTATCTTCAATAAGTGCATGAGTACCAATCAGAATGTGAATTTCGCCCGAACGTAGCCGGGCATGAAGCTCTTCGCGAACTTTGGGGCGTGTGGAGCCGGTGAGCAGAGCTACCGAAACACCCATGTCGCCCAGAAAATTCTTAATGGTTTCGAAATGCTGATTGGCCAGAATTTCGGTTGGAGCCATTAGCGCGGCCTGATAACCGTTGTCGATGGCAATAAGCATGGCCATTAACGCCACTAAAGTTTTTCCACTCCCTACATCGCCCTGCAAGAGTCGGTTCATTTGCTTGCCGGTGCCCACATTTGTGCGTATTTCGCGCAGTACACGTTTTTGTGCGCCGGTAAGTTCAAACGGCAGATAATCTTTGTAAAAAGTGTTGAATGTTTCTCCTACTTTTTCAAAAATAAATCCATGGAAATTTTGCTCGCGCCATTTCGACTGACGGAGTATGCTGAGCTGAATGTAAAAAAGCTCTTCGAATTTGAGTCTTTGCCGCGCTTTGTTCAATGCGTGTGCATTTTTGGGATAATGCACATTGATAAGCGATTCGGTGAGATTCATCAATGCATATCGGCCCAGCAGATATGCAGGTAATGTTTCGGGTACGCCATTTTTCAGCGTTTGAAGTAGTGGTTGAATAATTTTCTGAACAGCGCGTGAGTTCAGGTAACCCGACTTCATTTTTTCAGATGTATTGTAAAATGGCTGAAGTCCGGCCAGTTCATCAATGGATTTTTGTGTGCCCGGTTCAATTTCAGGGTGTACAATGTTGTATTTTCCGTTGAACGGAGCCGGTTTGCCGAAAACCACATAAGTAACACCTGTTTTATATTTTTCAAGTATAAATTTTATGCCTTTGAACCACACAAGTTCGATTGTATCTTTTCCGTCGGTAAAAATGGCCGAGAGTCGCATGGTTTTGCCTTCGCCAATTTTGTCGAATTTCAGAATCTGCCCTTTTACCTGTATGTAGGGCATGTTTCCATTTATTTCGTGAATGTAATAAAACCGGCTACGATCCACATATTTGTACGGAAAATGACGCAGCAAATCTTCCATCGAGCGTATGCCAAGCTCGGTAGCAAACAGAGTGGCTTTTTTGGGGCCTACTCCGGGAAGATACTTTATGTCCTGCATCGATAAATCCATCGGAAATATTTGTTGAATGAATGATTAGAACGGTTTATTTTGATTTTAAAATTGCTTCGGCCAGCAACATGTCTGTTTGCGTGGTGATCTTAATGTTTTCTCTGTTGCCTGCTACCAATGACACTTTATGACCGAAGGCTTCCACCACCGAAGCATCGTCGGTAAAAGTATCGGAAAAATCCTGATTGTATGCTTCGAGTATCAAACCGGCTTCGAATACCTGTGGTGTTTGCACCATTTTATACAGCGATCGGTCAACTGCAACATTCCCATTTTCCGTAATTTTCCGCAAACTGTCGACCGCATCAACTACAGGAATGGCTGCACCGGAAATTTCGGCTTCTGCAAAACAATCGGTTATAGTTTCGTGGCTTACAAGTGGTCGTACGCCATCGTGAATTGCTATGTAATCGGGTGACGAAACTGCTTTCAGACCATTTTTTACCGAATGAAAACGTGTAGCGCCACCTTCGGCAATTTTGTGCGGAGCACTAAAGGCATGCTTTTTGCAAAGTGCGTTCCAATACTCAATTTGCGAGGACGGCAAAACGAGAATCAGCTCCATTTCGGGGTCGAAGTTTCTGAAAGTATCCAGTGTATGCATTAAAACAGGTTTCCCGTTTAATTCAAGAAACTGTTTTGGAATGTTGGTTTGCATGCGTTCGCCTTTGCCTCCGGCTACAATAATCGTCGATTTGCGAGTGTTTGTCATTTGTTTGTGGTTTGGATAACAAAGATAAACATTTAGAAATGAAAAATAAAAAAATAAGAATTATAAATATAATGATCAGTTTGTTAGTGTTTTAGTTGTTTGTGTGAAAAGCGTATCCGTGAATCAGACTGCAGATATAAATTTCAAATTATCAACAAAAAGAGCAAAAACTTGCTTCATCCGCATAACATTTTGTAACTTTGCATATAAAAATTACTGTCTATGAAACAATTTCTTGTATTATTTATCCTGTTTTTAGGTGTTGTGTACAGCAATGCACAGGAACAGCGTAATTCCACAAAAAAGAATATATTTGAAAATCTGGCGACTCCCGATTCGGTAAGCGGAGCTGTAGCAGTTGTTACTCAGGATAAAAAAATTGAGAGCATAATGCTAAATCCTCAGTCGAACTCAACTACTTTGACCGGAGGCTATCGTGTACAGGTGTTTTCGAGTAATACGCAGCGAACAGCCAAAAGTCAGGCATATAAAATTGAAAAAGAGCTTCGTGAAGTATTTCCCGACCATATGATTTACGTAAGCTATTCTGCTCCTTTCTGGAAAGTACGTATCGGTGATTTTCGTTCGCAAAAGGATGCTCAGGAATTGCGCTCCGAAATAATTAAAGCATTCCCATCACTGCGTAGCGAAACCTACACCGTACGCGATCATGTAAATCTTTAAAAGAGACACTGATTATGAAGAATATCTTATTGTTTTTGTTTATTATTTGTGGAGTCCAAACGTCAAGCGCAATTGAAGAAATTAGCATTCAAAAAAAATGGTATCATATTGACAATGATTTAAGACTTATTGTCATAAATAAAGATATTGCAGAACTATCGTTGATGCTTGATGAACGTATTGAAACAATTGTTTTAGATAGAGTTTATCGGTTTGTTAATCCAATAGAAACTATAGTAAAGGGACAGATGTATCAGATATTCAACAATCCTGAGGACAGCCTTTACAATATTATATTTTCAGAATTACCTGTCGTAGATTTAAAAATAGAGGAGCCAATAACAGATGAACCAAGGATTCCGTGTAAGTTTAATATGACTGAGCCTGGAGGTGCTGTAATTGATGCAAATATCGGGATTGAATTGAGAGGAGGATATTCACAATCATTTCCAAAAAAATCATATCGAATAGAGTTTTGGAAAGATTCAATTGGATTAGAGAATGAGGATGTCTCATTGTTAGGCATGAGAAAAGATGATGATTGGAATTTACTTGCTTTATATAATGAACCCTTGAGAATAAGAAATAAAACAAATCACGAACTATGGAGGTTAATTCATACTTGTCATTATTCTGATATTGAGACAAAGGCTAAGAATGGAATTGAGATGGAGTATGTCGATTTATTCTTAAATGGGTCATATAAAGGTATATATTGTTTGTCAGAACGAGTTGATAAAAAACAATTGAAGCTTAAGGATTTTGATGGGCAGTTCAGAGGGGAGTTATATAAGGGGATTAGCTGGGGCGCATCAACATTTGATAAACTGCCTGATTACGACAATAATAGCTCTGTTTGGAGTGGTTTTGAAATTCAATATCCTGATGGAGTGATTGATTGGAGCTTTATCTATAGTTTTGTTGAATTTGTTATTAAATCGGACTCTTATACTTTTTACAGTGATATTCAACGTAAGCTGCATGTTGATAATGCAATTGACTATTTTATTTTTTTAAACTTACTGAGAGCCAGAGATAATACGGGTAAAAATGTGTATGTAGCTAAATATGATTCTGATGAACCATATTTTTTTGTACCATGGGACCTCGATGGTACTTTTGGGATAGCCTGGGATGGTTTAAATGACTCAGTTACAACTGGTATTTTGTCAAATGGAGTTTATAATAGATTATGGAATAATCAACCTGAGAATGTATTTCCTGAGAAAATTCGTAAAAGATGGGCTTCTTTAAGATCAACAATTCTAAAGTCGAACGATTTGCAGGATTTGTTTAAAAATAATTATTTGTATTTAAAGTCGAATGGTGCTTTTGATAGAGAGGAAATGGCATGGACTGATTTCTCAGATAATCCTGAACATTTATTGTATATGGAAGATTGGACAAATAAAAGGATTGCTTATTTAGATTCTTTATTTAATTATTCTGTTGTCGGAAGCTATAAAACTCAAAGCATAAAACGAACATTCACGGTTTACCCAAATCCTGCTTCAGATGTATTGTTCGTGAATAGTGGCGATGGCGAGATTGACAAAGTGGTTGTCTATAACTCTACAGGCCAGATTTTAATGGAAAATAATTTCGCAGAACATAAGATTCACTTAAATAATCTGACTAACGGAGTGTATTATTTGAAGATTTCGTCAAGTAGTATGGTTGAAGTGCACCGGTTTGTAGTGAAGAAATAGAGAAAAACAAATATTTATCGATTATCTTATATTTATTTCAAAAAGAATATTATGGATTTTAATATCAATCAACCGGTACCTTTCGACACTGAAAAAACTGAAAAGCTTGCATCTGAATATCATAAAATAATTACCATGCTTGGCGAAGATCCCGAACGCGAGGGATTGATTAAAACGCCTCTGAGAGTGGCTCGTGCTATGCAGTTTTTAATGAATGGTTACGAACAGGATCCTGAGGAAATTCTCCGTTCGGCTATGTTTACTGAAGATTACCGGCAGATGGTGATTGTAAAGGACATTGATTTCTACTCTATGTGCGAGCATCATATGCTGCCTTTTTTTGGCAAAGCGCATATTGCTTATATTCCCAACCACAAAATTACAGGATTGAGCAAAATAGCCCGCGTGGTCGAGGTTTTTGCCCGTCGCATGCAGGTGCAGGAGCGCATGACCACACAAATTAAAGAATGCATACAGAAAACCCTCGAACCTATGGGCGTGATTGTGGTGATTGAAGCGCAGCACCTGTGTATGCAAATGCGCGGTGTGCAAAAACAAAACTCCATTACCACCACTTCCGATTTTACCGGCGTGTTCCAACAAGCCAAAACCCGCGAGGAATTTCTGAATTTGATAAACAGGAAGTAAAAAATCTAAAAACAGGATTTTATTTATGCATACAACAATTGTATTCTATTTTTTTGTTGTGTTGCTTGTGTTATTAGTATCGCAAATAACTGGTAGGGTCTTGCGGACTTTGATTAATAAGATTGATAAAGATTTTTCTTTTTTCACTGCTTTTGTTGATATCGTTGTTGGTCTAACTTTCCTGGTTAGTATATACTCAATTGTAAAAACAGGTTTAAAATCTACAGGTTGGATTTACCTTCTTCTATTATTTTGGTATTTACGTAAATATAAAACTCCTGTAAAACAAAAACTAAGTTATAAGAAGTTCTTTTGGATAATACCTGTATTCACAATCCCGTTTTTTCTATTGTATTTAAGTTCGGTTTTCGATTTTCAAAGTAAATCATATACTGATACTTTTGTCGATTGGCACTTCTATTCCAAAACGGTTCAGTTTATGAATCTTGGGTTTGAAAGTACAAATCAGTTCGATAATGTTTTGTTTGGTTTAAGTCCTACTCCATACCATTATTACGAATTGTGGATTTCGGCTGTAATATCAGGTTTTTTTAATATACCTGCTCAAATATCTGTAACAGTTATTACCCCAACGATTTTGGCTGTGATAAGTCTTTTGGGTGTCATTTCCTTATTTGATAAATTCAGTTACAAAGTTATAGTTTATGCATTTTTGATTTTATCTGTGTCGCCAACCAGTTTTTTTAGCTCTTTGCTTTCAAAAGTAGGGTTAGCAGTCGACTTTTTTGGCGTACATGCCGAGACCTTATTTGCATATCACAAACTATTGCCGGCACTCATATTTTCGCTTCTTGCACTAAATCATTATATTGTAAATGATAAAAAACAAATCATTGTTTCTTTATTGTTTTTGCCTTTAGCAAATATAATTTTCTTGCCAATCGTTTTTCCTGCCATGTTTTTTGTGATTTTAGTGCTGCGAAAGGAGTTTTTCAAAAGATCTGTTTTTTCAAAATCAGATTTTTTATTGTTGGTTATCTATATATTGGCATTCGGTATTTTTTATAAATTTTTGTGGATAGCCTCTCCGGTCAAAACTGAATTGAAATTTTACGAATTATCTAATTATGTCCATACACTTCAAAGAGCGTTTGTGCTCATTGTCTATATTTTTCCTTTTGCGTTATTACCTTTTCTTGTAGGTGCCAGATCAGTAACGAGTAACAGCAATTTCATCCTTTTTCTACTTTTGAGTTTGTTTCTTTCATTGACTGCTTCAGTGTTTATGGCCGGAAATTACGATGGAATTCAGTTCTTTACAAACACCATCGTTTTGGTAGTTCTTGTTTTTTGTGCTTTTCTATTTGTAAAATATACCGGCGAAAGAAAGGCTGTGTTTTACATTCTAACCTTTTTACTTTTGTCATCGGCATTCTATAGTGTGAAATACTTAGTGACTGCTAAACATAATCAGCTTGAGAAAAATTTTGAAAATAAAGTATTGGCAGAATTCGGGATAAATAATGAGGAGATTATAAATTGCGGGTTTATTCACTCAAAGGAGTATTATGCAGGTTACGAATTGCGGGTTGTGAGTAAGGTTTTTGTGGTTGGTGGTGTTTTTGATAGTTACCGTAATGGATTGTTTACTATAGGTATGAGCGATTTTACGGCATTAGATTATTCTCAGAATTCGAACTCTCGAAACAAGAAAATGCTGCTTTCAAGAGTCGAGGAAGGTACATTTTATAAATACGTGCAAAACCAGAAGCTAAATGGAACTTTTGTTTCCGTTGAGGATTCACAATTGAGTTTTGCTGAAATTTGTAATCTGAAGTACCTGTATGTGCAAAATAATGCCACTCTTCCTGAGGTGTTTTCCGACAAAATTACCCTGGTTGCGAAAGAAACCACTGAAAATGGTTATTCGCTTTTTTCGTTAAGGTGGTAAGCCGGATTTTTGTAAATGCTCATAAACAGGTTTCCCCTTCTGAAATGCTTCATGAGCTTCATTTTCTTGCAGTCTGCAATTTCTTCATCGCTGTAGTTAAATATATTCGAGTAAATTACCCATTCGCTTTTTAGATCGGTCTCTTTGAATTTCCGGGTGTCATTGTTAATGTCGGTATATTTAAATGCTGCGTACGTTGGAAATCCTGCAGATACATTTTCAATTGGTATATTATTGCTCTCAAAATAACCGATAGCTTCTTTTCGTAGAGTGAAGTAATTTTTGTGCGATATCGTCGTGTCCCACGATTGAGCCAGATTTTCAGGATAAAACCAAAAATTTCCGGAGAAGAGCAAAATGATTAATCCGATAAATATATTTCGAATTTTCCGTGGTTCAAAATATTCCACAATTGCTTTTGACAACAGTAAAACGATCAGCATGTAGTGTAAGATAAAATACCGGGCTCCAAAAGGATTTTGCAAGGTGAGTGTTACCGACATCATTACAAACAGAATAGAAAGGAGAACAACAATAAGTTTGTACTCTTTTTTGATAAAACCGAGCCCTACTTTGTTTTTGACTACAAGATAGATAATTGCTAACCACAGGAAAATTCGTCCGTTATCCACAAACCAGCGAATTAGTATAATGCAATTGCGTATGAAAGTTGCAAAATCGGCTGGTTGCCCGGTTGTTGTTTGATCTGTGGTGAAAAACCAACCGTAATTTACTTTTCGCCAAATGATAAAAGTCAGTACAAAAAGTGCTGCAGGTAAGTATTCCGGAAGTTGCAGTTTTATAGTCCTGAATAAGTTCTTTTGTTGAATGAGTCGTATCAAAAAGCTTGCGAACATAATACCAAAAGCTAATAGCATACCTCTTCGACTTGTGCTGCTTAATAGCAGTAATGCCATTGAGAGTAGTCTTTTGTTGTCGCCTAAGGTTGTTCGAATGGCCATGATGCCAAAAAGAATGATAAAAGCGTCCTGATACAAACCCAGTGTTTGCGACATTAATGCAGGTTCGAATAGTATAAGTGCGAAAGCCCAATGTGAATTCTTTAAAGAAAACTGTTGCCTTGCGAGGATGTAGACCTCACGAATCGTAAAAATCAATACTATACTAAAGAGCAGGTGTGTGACAAACAACGACTTGCCTGCTACAGTCCATGCGAATGCAATTAGAAACGGAACAAGCTGAGGATCGCCGTTGTCGATGGCTGAAGGATATATGAAAGAACTCAGACCATTGTCGTGCAAAAATGTGGCTGTTTTCGAAAGTATAAGAATCGAATCCCAAAACATTCCATCGTTGAACGAAAGTATTTTAAGGATAGCATACAGCATAATCGTTATTCCGAAAATGAATATACTCTGACGTTTTTCCATGTTGTTATTTTGAAGTTCAGATAATAATCTCATTTTCGGACTTTTGCTAAAGCGGGTTTTTCAATAAAATACCAGGACGCTACTGATAAAACTATTACACTCAGGATTACTAATATACTTACAAAATATGGATTGTAGGTGTTGAATGCTCCGATACTTGTAAAGTATTTAATGATAGGGCAATGAAGTATAATTGTGAGTGCAAAAAAAACATGGAATATTGATGTTTATCTGCCTCATTTAGTTTATAATCATGATTTTAGTTGTTGCACTTTGAGAGCCGTCGGGCGCAACAGCAATTACAAGATAAATGCCGGTATTTACTTTTCTTTTTCTGTAGTCTTTTCCATCCCAGGTTGCAATACCTCCATTCGATACTGTTTCTGTTACTAAGTTGCCGTTGATGTCAGTAATTTTTATCTGTGAGTCAGCCACAAGTCCGGTAATCGTAATTACTCCATTATAATTTTCGCGAACCGGATTGGGATATGCATGAACGTTGTTAAACGTATTGTCGGCATCTACTGCATTACTTTGGTAAGAAATAATTCCCTTACTTGTACCAAAGAAAACTTCACCTGTTAAGGGATTTATTTCTATCGAAAGAATATCGTCGGAAAGTAATGGGCTGTTTGTGGTATTTAAGTGCTGTATTGTGTTTTGCCCGTTTTCCGACATCAGAAAAACGCCTGAACTTTCAGTACCTAACCATTTGCGATTTGCGCCATCGATGGCAATGGCTTTGATTTTTTCGTCTTTAAGCAGATAGTCTGCCAGTTCAGTTCCATCATTTCTTGGAATTTTCACTCTTGTACATGTGTACCCCTCGTCGAATACTCTTGAAGTATTATAAAAAAGCAGCGGACCTTCGTTTGTGCCAACCCATATTACTCCGTCTTTATCTTCGGCAATATCATAATAGTATGTAGGTGTAATTTTCGAACCTGGTTCATCCGAATTATCAAACTGTTTAAAGAAAACCGAACGATCATCTGATTGGTCGGTAATCGTGCCGTTGTCGTCGAAAACAAAAACTCCTGCTACAGAAGTACGTGCTGATATTACCCATTTTTGACTTTGTTTCTTTTTCGATATTAAAATATCCTCGATGGTAGGAATATTTTTAAATATCGGAAAATCAAGCTCCCTCCATCCATCGTCTTTAAGCAGGACTTTTACCGACTTATTAGCATAGCTATTCATAACCCATAAATTTCCGTCATTATCGAAGTTGGTACCGCCTGTCATATAGTATAATTGTTTGTTAGAAATACTTTCAAGTGTGCTATTAGAAGAGGTGTGATGTTTGAAAAATTGATTCTTTCGGAATTCGTATAATCCGCTACTGTAGCTTGCGGCAAAAAAGCGGTTTTTATCAAACGGGTCAATTGCAACAGTAATAAAATCTCGACATCGAATACCTGTTATGGCTTCAATATCTGTATGTTTTATATTTGTCCATTCGTTATTGTCGTTATTGTCGAACATCATAATATCTCCAGGAGTTTCGTAAAAGGCGGCCCAGCGTCCACCTGGGACAACTACTAGTTTATTCCCATTGAATTGCATATCCCAAGCTTTGTTAACTAGTGGCCCTTTGGGTTGATATTCTGTTATTCTGTTTGTTGCATTCTCGTCAAATGTTAGCAGGCCAAAATTCCCTGCAGCAAGCCAGGTAATGTCACGTTCTTCATCATATTCGGTATCATAAACAAAGCCAATGCCATCAACCATCTTCTTGTTGAATTGTTCATCTGCAATATATAGTTGGTTGTTTTCAAGATCAACAATAAACATTTTGTTGTCAGAAATATTCAGTGTTCCAATACTCAGATCATGAAAGAGTGCAGTCCATACATTGTTGTTATAATAATATAATTTATTATCTCTCTGAATTACGATTTTTCCTGCAAAACTAACCAAAGCTTTCAGGTCGCCGGAGCCGGGCAGGTTGTTTACAGTTTCCCAATACTGATAATTTGATATATTAGGACTATTCAACGTGGCTTTGTATAATTTATCTTTGCTAATAGCATAAATGTCGTCCTGGAACGTTGTAGTTGCAATGATTCTTAGTTCTGTGCCATTCGGGCCGATAAAGTAGGTGTCGGCAATTTCGCGTTTGGTCATATTTACCACCATGATACCGAAATCGCAGGCAAGATATGCCCGATCGCCCAGAAAGCGGATTTGATTTACGCTTTTGCTGGCACTCATCTGCTTCATGTACAGGTCAGGAATGTTTATAATGCCGCCTTCGGTCATCAGGTCGATATTCCCGTTGTTGTATGTAATCAGAAGTTGCTTGTTTATTTTGTCGTATTCAATTCTGGATATGTTTACATCGCTTAATCCGCTGAGTTTGCTGTAAAACTCCATGCCAAGATCTTCTTTGTCAATGGAAAAGAGTGCACCTTCACTCACCGCAAAAATTTTATTTTCCGATTGTGCAATTTGTGTTACCTGGTTGTAGGCCAAATGGGTGCGCCATTTGCCCATTGCCAGTTGGGCATTGAGGTTATAGAAAGTTCCTGTGAGGGAAAGTAATATGATGATAAATTTTAATGCTCTCATATTCAAGTTATATGATTTTCGGGAGTGAGTTTTTCTTTTTTTGTACAAATAAATAACTGAAATTTAGCGGTTTTATTTTATAATTCCGGGAAAAACAGTAAAGGTTATTTTGCGATGTCGTTTTTAAGAAATCGGATAAGTTCTTCGACTGCAAGCGCTCTGTGACTGATTTTGTTTTTGAGTTCAGGTCCCAGCTCAGCAAAGGACTTGTTGTAGCCATCGGGCACAAACACAGGATCGTAACCAAAACCGGCAGCGCCTGAGGGAGTTTCGGCGATGTGTCCGTGAATAGTCCCTTCGAAGTAGAGTTCGCGTTCAGCGTCCTTGAGTACAATCACAGTTCTGAAACGGGCTTTTCTGTTTTCGATTCCTTTGAGATTTGTAAGGAGTTTTTGCATGTTTTTCTGAGCATTGTGCGGTTCGCCACCATAACGTGCCGAGTATACTCCGGGTTCGCCATTGAGGGCTTCCACTTCAAGGCCGGTATCGTCGGCTATACAAGCCATTTCAAATTTATTAAAAACATATTCAGCTTTTATCAGTGCATTTCCTTCGAGTGTGTCGGCAGTTTCGGGTATGTCGTCGTAGCAACCCAGTTCGTTCAGACTTACAATTTCAATTTTATTATCGAGTACAGCTCTCACTTCTTCCAGTTTGTGAGCATTGTTTGTGGCAAAAACTAACTTTCTCATTCAGATATTTTTTTACTTCTGTGCAAAGATAATGAATTTCGCTAAAAAGCAGGAACGGATGGTTTCGATTATTGACTTTGCTGTAATTGATATGTTTGTATTGAATGTAAAAGCGACAGAAAGTGCCGGCTACTGTTCACGGTTAATGGAAAAATAATATGATTTTAGCTTAAAAACTATAAAACTGCTTCAATTTTGGTTCTGTAATTTACATTTTGGTTTGTTTTGGTTATTTTTGTGTCAATATTTATTACAAACACAATGACGGAAAAGGAAAGAGTAAATTTTGGTAGTAAGCTGGGTGTAGTAGCTGCGGCTGCAGGTTCGGCTGTGGGGTTGGGTAATATCTGGCGATTCCCGTATGAACTTGGACAATACGGAGGTGGCGCTTTCCTGGTAATTTATTTATTATGTGTGGTTTTGCTGGGTATGCCGGTTATGATGTCTGAGTTTGTGATTGGGCGAATGGGACAGGCAAACACGGCGGGTTCGTTTCGTAAACTTGCGCCAGGCAAGAAATGGTGGCTTGTAGGGCTTATGGGTGTGATTACATCATTTCTGATTCTTGGTTTTTATGTGGTTGTTGCTGGTTGGACTCTCGAATATGTTGTGCAGGCTGTTGGTAATCAGTTTAGTGCAAAAGATTCTGCAGCGCTCACGAAGGTTTTTACCGATTTTAGTACGGATACTACAAGGCCATTGCTTTGGATGACACTCTTTACTGTTTTTACAGCGTCAATCGTTTATCTTGGGGTAAAGGATGGGATTGAGAAAAGTTCAAAGTTTCTGATGCCAATGCTTTTTCTGATTATAATTGCATTGGGAATCAGGGCGGTCACATTGCCGGGAGGTGCTGATGGTTTAAGATTTCTTTTTCAACCGGATTTTAGCAAAATAAACTCCTCGGTTATTCTGAGTGCTATGGGACAGGCGTTTTTTTCACTCAGTCTTGGGATGGGGTGTATGATTACGTATGGATCGTATATCAGTAAAAAAAATAATCTTCAACATACTGTGGCTGAAGTAACATTGCTCGATACTTTGGTTGCTGTGTTGGCTGCTGTAGCCATTTTTCCTGCTGTTTTTTCATTAGGTATAAATCCGGCACAGGGCCCCGAACTGGTATTTATAACGCTGCCAAATGTGTTTGCTCACATGCCAGGTGGATATTTTTGGGCGATTTTGTTTTTTGTTTTACTGGCGGTAGCTGCACTTACTTCTACAATTTCATTGCTCGAGGTGATTGTGGCTTATCTGGTTGAAGAGTTTAATTTTAAACGACACAAGGTGATAGTGTATGTGTCTGTTGGAATACTGTTTTTAGGAATGCTTTCGTCACTATCACTTGGGGTTTGGAGTGATGTCACAATTTTTGGAATGGGATTTTTTAATCTGTTCGATAATGTGACTTCGAAAGTTTTGATGCCATTAGGAGGATTGCTGATATCTGTTTTTGTGGGTTGGAAGATGGATAAAAATGAAATCCTGAACGAAATGAGCAATGCCGGAAAACTGAAAGTGGGCTATTTCAAGCTTTATTTATTTCTCGTAAGATATCTTGCACCTGTTGCAATTATTCTGATTATTATTAATCAGTTAGGCCTGGGTAAGTTGCTGGGTTTTGAGTGAAATAGAAAAGAGGCCGTTTTAATAGAAAGTTGAACGCAAATCACGCAAATTTTCGCAAATCTTATATTGTTGTTATTCAGTGTGATATTGAATAGTTAAATATTCTGTTTGCGAAAATTTGCGTAATTTGCGTTCAAAAAATATTTTTGATATAGTCCCTTTTTATAATTAGGGTTACTTCTTTTCTTTTAATAAATCGCGTATTTCAGCCAAAAGCAATTCTTCTTTCGAGGGAGCAGGAGGTGCTGCAGGTGCAGGAGTTTCTTCTTTTTTCTTGTTCAATCTGTTCATTCCCTTTATGAACATAAAAATGGCAAATGCCACAATAATAAAGTCGAATGTTACCTGAAGGAAGTTGCCATAGTTCAGTGTGACAGCAGCTTTTTCAACACCATCTACTATTTCGGCCGCTTTCATTTCCCATTTCAGATCAATGAAGTTAACTCCACCTACCAGTAACCCGATTGGAGGCATAATCACATCGGCTACAAGTGAAGCCACAATTTTCCCGAATGCTCCACCAATAATCACACCGACAGCCAGGTCGATTACATTGCCACGCATGGCAAAACTCTTAAATTCTTTCAGTAAACTCATATCTTTTTAGTTTTAAATAAATGTGATTTATTCTTATTTACAGCAAAGATATTTTTTGTTTTTTAAATAATGCCATATTTAACTAAATAAATATATGTTTCAATGTTTTTTTTGTGCCGTTCTAATGCTATATCATTAAAATGATTGCATGTCTACCAACCGTTTGTAGTATCCGTTCAGAGCAATAAGTTCTTCGTGTCTTCCTCTTTCCACAATCCGGCCTTCGTGTAACACACAAATTTCATCAGCTTTTTTAATAGTCGATAATCTGTGTGCAACAACCAGAGTAGTTCGGTTTTGCATCAGATTTTCAAGTGCTTGCTGTACCAGTTTCTCCGATTCGGTATCGAGCGCTGATGTGGCTTCGTCGAGAATCAGTATGGGTGGGTTTTTCAAAATGGCACGGGCAATACTGATGCGCTGACGTTGTCCCCCCGAGAGTTTGCTTCCACGGTCGCCAATATTTGTTTGGTAACCATCTTCGGTGGCAATAATAAAATCGTGTGCATTGGCAATTTTTGCAGCTTCGGTTACCTGTTCCTGAGTGGCATTTTCAACTCCGAATGCAATGTTGTTGAAGAAGGTGTCGTTGAATAAAATTGCCTCCTGATTTACATTTCCCAACTGAGTACGCAGGTCGTATGTGCGCAGTTGTCTTAAATCTACACTGTCGATCAGAATTTGTCCCTCTTCGGGGTCGTAGTATCGCGGAAGCAAATCGACCAACGTTGATTTTCCCGATCCTGATTGTCCCACAAGCGCCACAGTTTTGCCCTGCGGAATGCGCAGCTCAATATTGCGCAAAACCCATTCGGTCTGGTAACGGAAACTGACATTACGAAATTCAATTTCTTTATGGAAATGTTTCATGGCTACCGGACTTTCAGGTTCGGTAATGGCTGTTTCGCTTTGCAGAATTTTATCCACACGTTCGAGCGAAGCTAAACCCTTTTGTACACTGTAAGTGGCTTTCGATAAGTCTTTTGCCGGAGCAATGATGCTGTAAAAAATCACCAGATAATAGATGAATTCGGCTGCACCAATGCTGCTGTTGTTTCCCACGATCAGCATTCCGCCAAACCAAAGCAGAACGGCTATCACCATTGTACCAATGAGTTCGCTTACAGGATGTGCCAGGTTGTAGCGTCGGTGCATGCGGGTAAAAGTCTGACGGATTTTTTCGTTAAGATCTGAAAAGCGCGCACTGACTTTGTGTTCTGCATTGAAGGCTTTTACAATTCTCAAACCGCCCAGTGTTTCTTCTATTTGCGAAAGAATTTCTCCTGTTTGCTCCTGACCTTTTCTCGACGAACTTTTGAGCGAACGGCCAATGCGTCCGATGAGCCAGCCGCTGAATGGCAGCAAAAGCAGTACGAAAATGGTCAGTTGCCAGCTCATGGCAAACATTACGCCCAGATAAATGAAAATCATGATCGGATTCTTAAATATCATTTCGAGCGAACTCATTATCGAGGATTCAATTTCGGTCACATCGCTCATCATGCGCGACATAATATCGCCCTTTCGTTCTTCAGTAAAGAAGCCAATGGGCAAACTGAGAATTTTCTGATAAAGCTGATTTCGTAAATCACGTACCACTCCTGTTCGGATTGGGATGATAAAATAAGCACCCAGAAATGCTGAACCTACTTTGAATGCAGTAATTACTACCAAAAAAAGTCCGAGATACAGTAATGCAAAGGTAGGACCTACATTTAAAATCAATTGCTCAATGCTGTAAAATAAGTTGTTTTTTGCAGCTTCCACAATATGCTGAAATCCATCACTCCAGCTCCATGCCATATAGCTTGTTTCTGCACTGTCGAGCCCGAAGAGTATTTGTAGCACAGGTATAATGGCTGCAAACGAGAACAGACTAAAGACAGTCGCAAGTAAATTGAAAAGCAAGCTTAGCACCACATATTTTTTATATGGTGGAACAAATCTTTTAATCAGAGTGATAAATTTAAACATAATGCAGAGCGAATTGATGTTGTGAGCTGTATCTGAAATTATGGTTACAGTCCGGTGTAATTTCTTGGCGTAATTCGGCGAAGTTCTTCTTTTACAGTATCGTCCACTTTGAGTGTTTCAATAAAGTCGCGTATTGAAGCTTCGGTAATTCCTTCGTTGGTGCGTGTCAGCGATTTTAGTGCTTCGTAAGGCGAAGGATACGCTTCGCGACGAAGTATCGTTTGAATACCTTCGGCAACCACAGCCCATGTATTGTCCAGGTCGCGGTAAATGGCGGTTTCGTTTAGTAGTAATTTGTCCAGTCCTTTCAATATGCTTTGTGTGGCAATCATGGTATGGGCAAATGGCACTCCGATGTTACGGAGCACTGTGCTGTCGGTAAGGTCGCGTTGCAGGCGCGAAATAGGAAGTTTAGCTGATAAGAATTCGAAAATTGCATTGGCCATTCCCAGATTTCCTTCTGCATTTTCAAAATCGATTGGGTTTACTTTGTGTGGCATGGCCGATGAACCAACTTCTCCGGCTTTAATTTTTTGTTTAAAATATTCCATCGATACATAAGTCCATATATCGCGACAAAGGTCAATCAGAATATTGTTGATGCGTTTCATGGCATCGAGCTGAGCTGCCAAATGGTCGTAGTTCGAAATTTGCGTGGTCCACTGTTCGCGTTCGAGACCCAGTTTTTCCGATACAAATTTATTCCCAAAGGCTTTCCAGTCGATTGCGGGATAGGCCACTTTGTGAGCATTGTAGTTGCCGGTGGCTCCACCAAATTTTGCTGCTACCGGAGTTTGACGGAGTAGCGTAAGCTGCTGATTGATACGGTTTACAAAAACCATTATTTCTTTTCCCAAACGTGTGGGCGAAGCGGGCTGTCCGTGTGTTTTGGCAAGCATCGACACATCGCGCCATTCATCGGCCAAATGTGTAAGCACCTGAACCAGTTTTTCAATTTCAGGATAATATACATTATTCAATGCGTCCTTTACCGAAAGTGGAACCGAAGTGTTGTTCACATCCTGCGAAGTAAGTCCGAAGTGAATAAACTCTTTGTGGGCATCGAGACATAAAGCATCAAATTTTTCTTTCAGGAAGTATTCCACAGCCTTTACATCGTGGTTTGTTACTTTTTCAATGTCTTTAATGCGTTGTGCATCGGCCTCTGAAAAATTCTGATAAATACCTCTCAGCTTTGGAAATGAGTCTGTTGGCACTGATTCGAGCTGTTTAAGAGGGATTTCGCAAAGCGCAATAAAGTACTCTACTTCTACCTGAACGCGGTAGCGGATAAGTGCAAATTCAGAAAAATAAAGGGCGTAATCCTGCGATTTACTACGGTAACGACCATCGATGGGCGAAATGGCTGAAAGCAATGATAGGTTCATATGTTTGATATTGAGTTTTTGAGTTTTAAGGCAGAATTACCAGAATAGTTTATTTGTTTTTCGGCTTATGGCTCCGATGCTGTTATTCTGCCTTTTTTTGAAGCTGCAAAGTTAATCAATTCTGTGTGAAATAAAAAGTTTGTTTGCAGGCTTGCATTGGTAGAAGATTTTATATATTTTTGTTTACTTTTCGCGTTTGTATTGTGCGAAAATGCCGCCCGTATTGAGTGGTACAACAAATTGATTTTGAAACTGAAAAATAATGAGATATATTAAAATTCACAAAGAAGGCCGGCTTATTTTATTGTCCCTTCTTTTTATTCTTTTCGTTCTTAACCTGTTTATTTATCTTCGTTTCCCGCATTTAGCGCTGGCCATCACCACAAGCGTGTCGGCAGCTGTGTTGTGTTTTTTTGCGTATTTTTTTCGCAATCCTACACGCGTGGTCGAAATTGACGATCCCGGATTGGTGGTTGCACCGGCCGATGGCACTATTGTGGTAGTGGAGCCAACCGAAGAATCAGAATATTTTGGAGATAAACGAATTCAGGTTTCAATTTTTATGTCGGTTTTCAATGTACATGCCAACTGGTATCCTGTGGCTGGTACTGTACTCAAGGCGATACATCACGATGGACGTCATATCGGAGCTTATCTTCCAAAATCGAGTCACGAGAATGAACGCTCTACTGTGGTGATTAAAACACATGCCGGTACCGAAATTTTGCTTCGTCAGATTGCAGGAGCATTGGCACGTCGCATTGTTACCTATGCACATGCCGGAAAACCATGTCATTTGAACGAACATCTCGGCTTCATTAAGTTTGGCTCAAGGGTTGACTTGTTTCTTCCAATGGATACTGAAATATTTGTAAAAACAGGTGATAAAACTACCGGAAACGAAACGATCATTGCCCGACTGAATGAATAATGATATTTCCATATCAGAGGCTCAGAAAATGGTCAACGACTGGATTCGACAATACGGAGTGCGCTATTTCAGTGAACTTACGAATATGACCATTCTGACGGAGGAGGTGGGTGAGCTGGCGCGGATTATGGCCCGTACTTATGGCGATCAGTCGTTTAAAAAATCGGATGAGAAATACAATCTTGCCGACGAAATGGCCGATGTGCTCTGGGTTTTGGTTTGTATGGCAAATCAAACAGGTGTGGACCTGACAGAGGCTTTCCGCAAGAATATCGAGAAAAAAACAAACCGCGATAATAAAAGACATTTAGAAAATGATAAACTTTGATCTGTTTGGGGTCTGAGGTTTTTTAATATAATTAATTATGAGCAAGTTCGACGATTTATTTAGGTTATATAATTGCAATTTGAGTGATGCGGAAGTAAAAGCTGACATCGATCGAATTTTATCAGAGAGTTTCGAAAGCAATAATAATGTGGAAGTGTACAAGCAGTGTCTGAGTCAGATTGACCTTACTTCACTTAACGGGACCGATACTGATGCGCAAATCATTGCAATGTGCGAAAAAGTAAACGGTTTCAAAGCTGCATATCCGCATTTGCCCAATGTAGGTGCTATTTGTGTATATCCTTCGATGGTGCCTGTGGTAAAAGAATATCTCAAAGAGGATATCGGTATTGCTTCGGTGGCCGCCGGATTTCCTTCGTCGATGACTTTTATTGAAGTGAAGGTTGCCGAAACTGCAATGGCTGTGGCCGAAGGTGCTACCGAAATTGATGTGGTGATTTCTATTGGTAAATTTCTCGAAGGTAATTTCGAGGAAATGTACGAAGAACTTACTGAACTGAAAGCAGCTTGTCGCGATGCACATTTAAAAGTAATTATAGAATCGGGAGCGCTTCAGTCGGCCTCAAATATCAAGAAGGCTTCCTTGATTGCAATGGCTGCCGGTGCCGATTTTATCAAAACATCAACTGGTAAAATTCCTGTGGCTGCAACCCTCGAAGCTACTTATGTAATGTGTTCTGCTATCAAGGAATGGTATGAGAAAACCGGAGTGAAGGTGGCTTATAAGCCTGCGGGTGGAATTGTGACTACTGATGATGCAGTGAAACATTATACTATTGTAAAAGCTCTGCTTGGCAATGAGTGGTTGAATAACAAAATGTTCCGCTTCGGAGCAAGTCGTTTGGCTAATAATCTGCTTACCTCTATCGAAGGTCATGAAGTGACTTACTTCTGATAAAGTCTTTGATAATTATAAAACACAACGGGTCGCATTGTAAAATGCGACCCGTTGTGTTTTTGTTGAGTTCTGTGTCAGTAGCCCAGAATCTTCAACATCGATTTGTAGCTTTGTTCTTTTGCAAAAAGTTTGGTAAAGTATTCGCCATCTTCGTCTTTATCGATTATTACCAGCTTGGGCGCGGGAATAAGGCAGTGTTGTATGCCACCAAAGCCACTGAGTGACTCCTGATAAGCTCCGGTGTGGAAGAATCCGATATATTGTTCGCGTTCTTCCTGCATTTTCGGGAGGAAAATTGCATTAGAGTGAACTTCTGCGTTGTAAAAATCTTCACTATCGCAGGTTAGTCCGCCTAAGTTTACGCGTTCGTATTCAGAATCCCAGTTGTTGATGGCCAGAAATACAAAGCGCTGATTGATAGCCCATGTGTCAGGGAGTGTAGTCATGAACGAACTGTCTATCATATTCCAAAGCTCACGATCGTTTTGTTTCTTCTGGTTTACAATAGAGTAAAGCATTGCTCCGCTTTCGCCTACTGTGTACGATCCGAATTCGGTAAATATATGTGGCTCGGCTACTCCGTTTAAGTCGCATATGTTTTTTACCTGTGCCACAATTTCTTCGGCCATATATTCATAGTCGTATGACATGTCAAGGTGAGTCTGAATTGGAAAGCCTCCGCCAATGTTCAGGCTGTCGAGTTCAGGACATTTCTTTTTCAACTCGCAATACAGGTTGATTGCCTTGTTTAGCTCATTCCAGTAGTAAGCAGTGTCTTTTACTCCGGTGTTAATAAAGAAGTGTAGCATTTTCAACTCCACCTGATCATTCTCAGCTATATTATTCATATAGTATGGAATAATATCGTTGTATCTGATGCCGAGTCGTGAGGTGTAGAAGTCGAATTTTGGTTCTTCTTCAGCTGCAATTCGTATGCCTACTTTGAATTTCATGTCGAAGTCCTTCAGGAGCAAGTCGAGTTCAAATTTATTGTCGAGAATAGGGATTACGTTTGTAAATCCTTGTCGCATAAGGTTCTGTATGTTCTCTACATATTGTGGTCGCTTAAATCCGTTGCAAATTACGTAGGTGTCAGGTTTCATAAGTCCCTGCTCGTAAAGCGATTCCATGATGTTTATATCGAAGGCCGAGGATGTTTCCAGGTGAACTCCCTGTTTGAGCACTTCCTCCATTACAAATGAGAAATGGGAACTTTTAGTACAGTAGCAATAGTTGTAATCGCCATTGTAGTCCACTTTGGCCATTGCCACATTGAACATGCGTCGTGCCTTTTGAATGTTTTGTCCTATTTTCGGCAGATATGCTATTCTCAGGGGAGTGCCATATTGTTTGATAATGTCCATAAGCGGAACTCCAAACCATTCAAGATTATTTTCAATTACATTGAATTCTTCATTCGGGAATTCAAAGCTTTGTTCGATCAGATCTTTATACTTGTTTTTCATTGTTGTGGCTGCTTGTGTGTGCTTTGAGTTGTTTAGTTGTGCTTTCGGAATTAAATCTGAAATAGTTAGATTGTGTTTTCTTGAAGAAAAAGTGCGCAAAAATAGAAATAAAATATGATAATTTAGTTGTTGCAGATAATTATTTTACGATGAATATATGTGAATTCTTATGTGTGTTTGTAGTTGTTTGTTTTCTTGTTATTGTAATTCTTTGAATGATAATAGTTTGTGTAAGATAAGGTGTCTGTGTCTGTTCTGTTGGAAGTTCGTTGTCATGACATAATTGACGAAAGAGAGCTAAGGTTTTGATTGAGATAAATCGCTAATTTCTGAAAGATGTATCTAAATCGGATTTTGTCGATGTTTATGGATGAAAAAAGACATGACTGTTGGTCATGTCTTTAGTTTGCTGAAAAGTATCAATGCGGTTATGTTTATTGCTGTTGTTTTAGCTTTTTCTGGCAGCTGCAAATTCAGCGCATTGAATGAGCGCATTTTTTACATCTCCATCGCGGAAGTCGGCGAGCTCGCTGATAGCACGGTTTTTGAAATCGATCATCAATTGTGAGGCATATTCGAGTCCTCCGTTTTCTTTTGCAAAATTCATAATCAACTCCACGTGTTCATTGCTAAAGTCTTTGCTGTCGATAATTGCAAGACATTTTTCTCTGATTTCGCCCGTGGTGTTTTTGAGGGCATAAATGAGCGGTAGTGTTACCTTGCCGTCTCTGAGGTCGTTTGCAGTGGGTTTTCCTATTTCAATATCAGAATAATAGTCGAAAATATCATCTTTTATCTGAAAGCAGATTCCAAGATACTCTCCAAAGTTACGCAATTTCTGTACCTGATCTTCTGTTGCGCCGGCGGCATATCCGCCAACCACGGTGCAGGTAGCAAAGAGCAAAGCTGTTTTTTTACGGATTACTTTAAAATAATCCTCTTCGGTAATTTTGGTTTGTTGTGTGTTGGTGAGTTGTAGTAGTTCGCCATCCGAAAGTTCCATTCCAATGGTTGAAACTGCAAATAATATATCAAGATTCCGGGTGCGTGTGGCGCTGATAAGTGCATTCGAAAGCATATAATCGCCCGAAAGGACAGCCACTTTGTTCGACCACCGTGCATTTACCGAGCGGCGTCCGCGACGCTCCATAGTATCATCCACCACATCGTCGTGAATAAGACTGGCATTGTGCAGTAACTCTAACGAAAGTGCAGCATTGTAAGTGGCCTCGGTTACATTTTCTAAGAGTTTCGATGAGAGAATCGTCAGAATAGGACGAAGCTGTTTGCCGCTCCCCTGTAGCACATAGTCGTTAATGCTCGAAAGTAGCGGATTGTCCGAACGTAGTGAGTCCGCAAATATCTTTTTGAAAATCTGCATTTCAGTTGCTATCGGCTTTCTGATGTCATCTATTAAATTCATAGAGAATGTGGGAATTGTCGTTCGGCTTGCAAAAGTAATCAATTTTACAATTTCAAGCGATTTTCAATTGATTTTTATAAGTAATTTTCGTTAAAACAACATTGGGGCTTATTAAGTTTTGCCTAAACGAATTAAAACTGCTTAAAATACATCTTTTTTGTCATAAAACAGAGCTTGTATAAGTTACCCCCGACCAAACGGATATACTATTTAAAAGCACTAAGCTTCGCACACGTTCGACGGGAACCAGCGGTCACGACCATAGGGAGTAATTCCGGATCCCGTCGGAATATACTATGAGGAACTGTGTTCCGATATGATACCGATGTGTTTTAAAGCTACCACAAGTTTATGAGTATTTTCCAAATGTACATTTGTAGCTTAGCGGATTAAAAAATCCTTATAATACATTCCGACGGGTTTACAAAACCCGTCGAACGAGCGCCATTATTTGCTCGTTTAAAGGACATATCCCTGAAGGGTGGCATATCCGTGAAGAGTGGTAATTGAAAACGACTCTTACGGGCTCTGTTCTTTTGTTTACAGTGAGCAACCTGTATACTCAATATTATTTTCAATATATTATAATACCAAATAAAATGGAAATAAACAGGATATAAAACGGATATATAGGAGCGTTTTATATGCGTTTTATATGCATTTTATATGCGTATTATATACGTTTTATATGGTAATCAGATATAGTGAATAAATATATATGGTGCGATAGTTGGTTGTCAGAATATTTAATTCGGTATACAGGTTTAAGTAACAAAAAGAATGTAGTGAATAAGAATAATACAGCCAAATTTACTGTTTTGCGTTTTAAATATATGGAGCTAAGTAGCGAATAATATTAAATGATATATTTCTAACACAATAGTACACATAGAAATAATTGAGGAAAAAGACTTAGTTCACACAGTAAAAGTATCTGACGATACTTTTATCGCTCTGAAATTATCCCGATATTCGGGATAATCCTATGTGTTCTTATTCTTTTCTGTTGTTTCAAAACTATTGTGTACTATGTGGTGAAAACATATCCGCCGCGGCGGATATGAATCTCATATGTTTAGTAGGTCAGTAGTGATTTTAATTGTAATAAATTTAAAATGCGACATTATTTTGTTCCTGTTACTTAAGTGTCTGCAAAAATTGTTGTTTGCCTGTAATTCTTTATCTTTGCTACTTCTAAGTTTGTTGAAATATTGAATGATATGTTTCTAACACAATAGAACACATAGAAATTATTTAAGAAAAAGACTTAGTTCATATAGTAAAAGTATCTGACGATACTTTTATCGCTCAGAAATTATCCCGACATTCGGGATAATGCTATTGTGTTCTTAGTCTTTTCTGTTGTTTTCAAAACTACTGTGTACTATGTGATGAAAACAAATCAACAATAATTATTAAATGTCTGAAGAATGAAAAAACTTTTCCTTATCGACGCTTACGCCATTATTTACAGGGCGTATTATGCTTTTATCCGTGCTCCGCGTATTAATTCAAAAGGTCTCAATACATCTGCTATTTATGGTTTTGTAAATACCCTCGAAGATGTGTTGAAGCGCGAAAAACCCACGCATATTGCGGTGGCTTTCGATCCGGCCGGACCTACGTTTCGTCACGAAGCTTACGAGCAGTACAAAGCACAGCGCGAATCGACCCCCGAAGATATAAAACTGGCTGTTCCATATATTAAAAAAATAATTCAGGCTTATAATATTCCCATTCTCGAAGTGCCGGGTTTTGAAGCTGACGATGTAATCGGCACAGTTTCGAAAATGGCTGAGAGTGCAGGTTTTGAAGTGTTTATGCTTACGCCCGATAAAGATTACGGGCAGTTGGTGTCCGACCATATTTCAATGTACCGACCAAAACACACCGGAGGTTTTGAGATAATGGGGCCAAAGGAAATTCGCGAAAAGTACGATCTTGATAGTCACGGGCAGGTGATTGATTTACTCGGGCTTATGGGCGATTCGTCGGATAATATTCCGGGTTGTCCGGGTGTGGGTGAGAAGACGGCTGTGAAGCTGCTGAAGGAATTCGGGAGTATTGACGTGCTGCTTACCCGTACCAGCGAACTGAAAGGTGCGCTGAAAACCAAAGTAGAGGAAAACAAAGATCAGATTATTTTCTCAAGATTTCTGGCTACCATCAAAACAGATGTGCCTGTGGAGTTTGATGAAAAAGCTCTTGAGCTTGAGGGGCCAAACGAAGATGCACTTAAAGAACTGTTCGATGAGCTGGAATTCCGAACTATGACACGCAATAAGTTTGGAGCAAAGCCATTTACTTCGCTTCCGCCCGACGAAGCCAACACTTATGTGCAGTTTTCGCCGGCAAAAGCGCCTGCCGGACAAATGTCGCTGTTTGATGCGCCCGATGCGCCCGACAAGAAACAGACTGCTCCTGTAAGAGCTGTAAAGCAATTTACAGAGCCCGAACCTGTGGCTGCAAATGAGCTGTTGACTCTGAAAAATGTGGCTCATAGTTATATGCTCGTCGAAACCAAAGTGCAACGTGCCGACCTTATTTCGAAACTTTTTATGCAAAAATCGGTTTGCTTCGATACCGAAACTACCGGAGTCGATCCGTTTATGGCCGATATTGTTGGAATGTCGTTCTGTTTTAGCAAGGGCGAAGCTTATTATGTGACTTTGCCTTCGGAACGCGCTGAAGCGGAAGAGATATTGCGCGAATTCAAACCCTTTTTCCAGGCTACGCATATCGAAAAAATTGGTCAGAATATAAAATTCGATTTACTAATGCTGTGGTCGTATGGTGTTGAGCTTAAGGGGAATCTTTTCGATACAATGATTGCGCATTATTTGTTGCAGCCTGAGTTGCGACATGGAATGGATTATCTGGCGGAAATTTATTTGCGTTATCGCACCATTCATTATGAAGAACTTGTAGGTGGGAAAGGTAAAAATCAGCTCGATATTCGTTTTGTGGATATCGATTTGTTGAAAGATTATGCCGCCGAAGATGCGGACATTACTTTTCAGCTGAAACAAATTCTGGCTGAGGAGCTTAAATCAAGCGGCATTGAAAACCTGTTTTATGAAATTGAAATGCCACTGATGAAAGTACTTGCTACCATTGAGCATAATGGTGTGAGAATCGATTCGGATGCATTGAAACTAAGCTCGGAAATTCTGACTGCCGAAGCCATTAAAATTGAAGAGGAAATTCACGAAATGGCAGGTTATAGTTTCAATGTAGCTTCGCCGGCACAGGTGGGCGAAGTGCTTTTTGAGCGTCTTAAACTCGATGACAAAGCCAAAAAAACAAAGACCGGACAATACTCAACTTCCGAAGATATTCTGGAAAAAATCCGTTCCAAACATCCTATTGTGGGTAAAATTCTCGATTTTCGCGGCTTTCGCAAATTGCTGAGTACATATATTGATGCGTTGCCTTTGTTGGTAAATCCCAAAACCGGTAAAGTACATACTTCGTTTAATCAAACGGTGGCGGCTACGGGTCGTCTTAGCTCCACCAATCCGAATCTGCAAAACATCCCGATACGCGATGCGCAGGGCAAGGAAATTCGCAAAGCCTTTATCCCCGACGAAGGTTGTGTGTTTTTCAGCGCTGACTATTCGCAAATCGAACTTCGTATTATGGCACATTTGAGTGGCGACCATAATATGCTCGAAGCTTTCAATAGCGGTCACGATATTCACACAGCGACGGCTGCCAAAATCAACAAAATTTCGCTTGAAGAAGTGACTTCGGATATGCGCCGAAAGGCCAAAACGGCCAATTTCGGTATTATTTATGGTATTTCAGTATTCGGGTTGGCTGAACGGCTGGCAATTCCACGTGGAGAAGCAAAAGAGTTAATAGATGGCTATTTTGCTACTTATCCTGATGTGAAAAAGTACATGGACGATGCCGTGCAACTTGCGCGTGAAAATGGCTATGTGGAAACAATTTTTGGCCGCAAAAGATATCTGGCCGACATAAATTCGCAAAACAGTGTAGTACGTGGTTATGCCGAGCGAAATGCGATAAATGCACCTATACAGGGTTCAGCAGCCGATATTATTAAAATTGCGATGGTGAAAATTCAGAAGCGTCTCGAACAGGAAAATCTGAAAACGCAAATGATTTTGCAGGTGCATGATGAGTTGAACTTTTCGGTTCCCAAAGATGAAATTGAACAGGCTAAAAAAATAGTGATTGAAGAAATGCAAAGTGCTATTACGCTTAAAGTGCCTTTGATTGCCGATTGTGGCGTGGGCGCTAACTGGCTCGAAGCACATTAAGTCAGAGTTTTAGATAGTAGGGTGATGCAATTGCAGTAAATTCAGGACTGTAATTGTGTCGCTCGCCATTTTCGATACAGAGTTCCGAACTTTGTGTTTCGCATTCTACCGGAGTAAGTTCAATCAATAGCCGGTGTGCTGGTTTTTCGGGTCGCGGATGCACTTTTACCACTCTTTTGCAATGCAGTTTTTTCGAAAAAGCATATTCAATGCATTTAGTGCCTTCTTCTACAGGCAAAATGATAGAAATACTTCCGTTTGGGCTGATTAATTTTAGTGTATTGTCAATCAGTTCTTCGTGGGTAAGCGTGTCGGTATGTCGCGCTGTGTTTCGCTTTTCGTCAGGTGCTTTCAGCGAATTTATAAAAAAAGGAGGATTCGAAACGATAAGGTCGAACTTAGTGCCGGTGCTTTGGGCAAGTTCTTGTAATGTGATCTGAGTGGCCGATATTTTACTTCTCCAGACTGAATTTTCAATATTCTCATTTGCCTGTATCACAGCATCGGCATCAATGTCGATGGCGGTAACTGTAGCTTCGGATCGTTGCGCAAGCATCAAAGCAATAAGTCCGCTTCCTGTTCCCACATCCAGAATGCTTTCGGCATTAGTCACATCTGTCCATGCGCCAAGCAGCACGCCATCTATGCCCACTTTCATGGCACATTTGTCGTGGAAAACGGTGAATTGTTTGAATCTGAAATATGGATTTGGCATAGCTTTTTTATCGTCTGCCCGAATTTGAACTGCCACTTCTTTCGGACGGTTGAGTGTTTGTCGATCGTTCGGTTGATCTTTCGGGGTTTCGGCTATTGTCGCTTCCACGCGACGAAGGAGTGTAGGTTTCGGCGCTTCTTCCGGGCGTGGGCGATGGAGTTGTGGTTTGTCGCGATGGCGGATTGTAGGGTGTAGTACTTCTTACGCCGGAATTCCTTTCGGTTGGAGGAGTTGCTCTACGACGATTGTCATCGTTTGTGCTGCGTTGTGCAGGCTGTGTGCGTTGTTCGCCTGTGTTCGGGCGCTGACGTGCAGTTCCGTTCCCGCTGTTTGGCTGCCTCACGCGCGGACCGGTGCGATATGCTGGTTCTGTGTTTTGTTCGCGATACGAATTGCTATTGGCAGGCGATGTGCGCCTGATGGCCGGATTTGGAGCTGAACGTTCGTATTGTTTGTTTTGTAATGCGTTGTATTGGTCGGGTTTTAAAACTCTGCGCAAATCCTGTTCTTTGTTTTTGACGCGTTGCAGCGCTTCGGTGCGCGAATTTGAGACCTGGCGTTCGCGGGCATATTTCAGGTTGATTTCGTGTACCTGTTGCGCCTGTTCGGTTGTCAGGTTTAGTTCCTGTTGCATTTTTTCGGTTTGTCGGGTGGCTTCCTGTTCGGGTGTTCGTTCGGGTGTGTTTGTGTTTTCCTGTGCTACAACTAATCCGAAGTTGAGCAGGATGTAAAAGGCAAATAGTATGATTTTCAAAAATTTCATTATAACTTAAAATGCTTCCGAATGCAACTGTTGCTGCAACAATCATTGTGCCAGAAATAAGTTTTTTCTTCTCAAATCAATATGCAAGCTGCAAATATACAGAAATTTGTCAGTCTGTTCAAATTCATGTATGTTCTGAGGTGGTTTGCCCTTTTTAATCCTGAACGAAAAGCAGATGTTTAATGTAAAAATTTTTTACCTTTGTGTTTTCGTCTTTCAATTAATATTTATTGAACCATAAAACTCAGAACACATGTCGCGTTATACCCGTAAAAAGAAAGAAGAGATTGGTTTGTCGCCCTACGCATTGATTTTTCGCGGGCAAAAGAAGACTGAAAATATAACCATCACTGCGATGGATTTCGATCAGGAGGAGGTGCGTGAGTTTGACATTGAACGAACAGAGAAAATATCGGCTCTGCTCGGTAAAACTAATCTGAGTTGGCTGAATATTGATGGGCTTCATGACGAAAAAAGAATTGAAGAAATAGGCGCGTTGGTAGGTGTTCCTTTTCATATTCTTTCCGATATTTTGAATCCATCGCTTCGTCCGAAGGTTCAGGAGTTCGATAACGGGGTTTTTATAACGCTGAAAATGTTGCAGTTTAAAGATGAAAGCCGTACAATTTCGGTGGATAATCTGAGTTTGATTCTCACTCAGGGTTGTCTGTTTTCTTTTCAGGAGCAAAAAGGGGATGTGTTTAACCCAATTCGTGAACGAATACGTAAACATAAAAATAAAATCAGAACATCGGGGGTCGATTATCTGGCTTTTGCATTGCTCGATGTGGTGGTGGATAATTATATTTACATCATTGGATTAATGGGCGAGAAAATTGAAAATCTCGAAGACAGAATGACTGATGAACCCAGAAAAGAACTTTTGGATGAGATAAATGACTACAAAAAGGAGTTGAACTTTTTGCGAAAAAACATAAAACCTGCCCGTGAAATGATTTTGAGTTTAGTGAAACTTGAATCAGAATTGCTTCATGACGAGAACCGTTTCCATTTCAAAGAGTTGCAGGATAATATTACCGAAGCGGGAGAATTGTCGGATAGTTATCGCGAAATTCTGTATGATCAGCTCAATATTTATCACACTGTAATGAGTACGCGTCTGAACGATATTATGCGTACACTCACCATTTTTTCAGTTATGTTTATTCCTCTTACATTTATTGTGGGAGTGTATGGTACCAATTTCGATTATGTGCCTGAACTTCATTGGCAAAATGGATATTTTATAATGTGGGTTGTAATGGTGGTTGTGGCAATTGTAATGTTTTTGCTTTTCAGGAGGAAAAAGTGGTTCTAAAAAATTTCCGATGCAGAATCTATTGCAGAATAGTATTTTTCGATAAACAAAACAGCATTCAGCTTGTTATGAATTGATAAACGTAAAATGAGTGAAACACCCATGAACAAATAAAATAAATTTGAGACACAAAGGGGTAATTACAAGCATTAAAGAACCAACTTAACTCGTCTTATTCCCCTTTAGTGGCTATGATGTTAATTATATGCAGATGAAAAAAAACAATATAGAAAACCAGATACTGGTCATTTTTGGTTCGAACGGTGACCTTGCGAAAAGAAAACTCCTTCCTGCTGTTTTTCAGCTTTATGTGGACAATTTGCTGCCTGAGCGCTTTGTGGTGCTTGGTGCGGGCAGTCAGGAAAAAGATGCGTTGGCATACCGTAATGATGTGCGCGAAAGTCTGAGCACTTTTGCAAAACGTTCGCTGAATGAAAATGCTGCTAAACTCGATGATTTTCTTGAAAAAGTGTATTATAAAAAAGTACACAATCAGACCGAAGAAGATTTTGGTCAGCTGAAAGAGTATATCGATGACTTGTCGGAAAAGCTTGAAATAAAACAAAATATCGTTTATTATTTTTCAATTCCCCCATTTCTTTACGAAGTGGTGGCAGCACATTTGGTGAAATTCGGACTCAATCAGGAAGATAACGGCTGGAAACGCATTATTGTGGAAAAACCTTTTGGATACAGTTACGATACAGCCATCGATCTGGATAAAAAGCTGCATAATGGATTCAATGAAGATCAGATTTATCGTATCGATCATTACCTGGGCAAGGAAACTGTTCAGAATATAATGGTGACGCGCTTTTCGAACGGATTTTTCGAGCCTATATGGAATCGTAAATATATCGACAGAGTGGAAATTACTGCTTCAGAGAAAATCGGTGTGGGTAATCGCGGAGGTTATTACGATACTTCCGGCGCTATGCGCGATATGATTCAGAATCACCTGCTTCAGGTGCTTGCAGTGGTGGCTATGGAGCCGCCGGCAGTATTCGATTCCGACTCTATTCGTAACGAAACAGTGAAAGTGCTTCAGGCTTTGCGTCCGATAAAAGGCAACGAGGTGAAGGATTTTGTGGTGCGCGGACAATATGTGTCGGGGCAGGTAGGCGAGGAAGTACAAAAAGGTTACCGGCAGGAAACAGGAGTGGCTCCCAACTCGAAAACCGAGACTTTTGTGGCCTTGAAAATGTTTATCGACAACTGGCGATGGGGCGAAGTTCCCTTTTATGTGCGTACCGGAAAACAATTGCCCGAGCGTGTAACAGAGGTCGTTATTCATCTGAAGCCGGCTCCGCATCAGTTATTTAAACAGCTCTGTCTGACCGAACCCAACAATATGATTATTCTGCGAATTCATCCCGATGCAGGAGTCGCTATCGATTTCGGAATGAAAATTCCGGGTGCAGGTTTCAAAGTGCAGAATGTGAATATGGCTTTCCATTATTCTGATCTTGCTGATAAAAAAATTGCCGAAGCTTACGAACGGCTTATTCTCGATTGTATGATTGGCGATTCCACGCTTTATGCACGTGCCGATGCAGTGAAAGCAAGCTGGAAATTTGTTGATCCGATTTTGCAGGCATGGCAGAATAATTCAGAAATTCCGCTTTATTTTTACGAAGCAGGTACCTGGGGGCCAAACGAATCGAATGCGCTTTTTGCTGATAAATACGTGAAATGGCGTCAGCCTTTTGAGAATTTTAAAACGGAGTAAATTCAAATAAGTAACCGATAATTATTAATGATGTTTTTTACCACATAGTCCACAGTAGTTTTAGAGTAAGAGAAAAGATCAGGAACACATAGGATTATCCCGAAAAACGGGGTAATTTCAGAGCTATAAAAGTATCTTCAGATACTTTTACCATGTGAACTAAGTCTTTTTCTTCAATTATTTCTATGTGTTCTATTGTGTTAGAAACATATCATTAAATATTTCAATGTACTTAGCTAAAAACAATAAAACTAAATACTACTTATACCCACTATTTTGATATTCATTTATATCAACCAAAAAGTATAAGCGAAACAAATTCTATTTTATGTCATATCGAATTCATACTTACGATAATCCGGAAAGTACTGCCCGTGCTGTGGCTGAATTAATAGCTGCAATGGCGGTCGAAAAATCCGGACAGAATCAGTTTCTTCATTTAGCAGTTTCGGGAGGAAGTACTCCGAAGCTGCTTTTCAGTTTGTTGGCCGAAGAGTACGAACACACAGTACCCTGGCAGAATGTGAAGCTTTTTTGGGTTGATGAGCGTTGTGTGCCACCCACCGATCCGGAAAGCAATTATGGCATGACTTACGATGCAATGTTGCGCAGGCCAATGATTCCGGCCGGGAATGTATTCCGGATGAAGGGCGAGGATTTTCCCGACGATGAAGCAGCGCGTTATGAGAAGGTGCTCAGGGAACAACTTCCGGCGCAAAATGCTTATCCGGTGTTCGATCTTATCCTGCTCGGAATGGGCGACGATGGACATACGGCTTCCATTTTTCCCGATCAAATGCACTTACTCGATGTGGAGCAGGCGGTGGCAGTGGCTGTGCATCCGCAAAGCGGACAGAAACGCATTTCACTTACTGGAAACATTATCAGGAATGCTCAAAAAGTGGCTTTTCTGATTACCGGGAAAGGCAAAGCAGAGGTGCTGAAACAAATTATATCGAAAGACGAAGTGGCGGCAAAATATCCTGCATCGCAGGTGTGGGACAGCAGTGGAATTGCCGATTTTTATCTTGATAATCAGGCTGCTGCTCTTTTGTAGTCGATAGATAATCAGCCCCCTAACCCCCGAAGGGGGAGTTTGTGGAGCGCATATCAAATATTATCCTGATACGACGATTTGTGATTCGAAGTTATGATACATACGGATTTAAAAAACCATTGGTAAAAATCGTATAATTTAAAACCCACGAAATTGTCACACATGACCAAATAAAATAATTTGGACTCACATGGGGATGATTATAAATAATTTAAACTAATCTCTGTTCCCCTTTAGGGGTTAGGGGTAAATATAAACAACATGAAAACACTCGAACCAAAATTGTTGTGGAATTTCTTTCACGACATTACCCAAATACCACGTCCTTCGAAAAAAGAAGAAAAGGTGATTGCTTATCTCAAAAACTTTGCACAACAGCAGAATCTTGGTTTTAAAACTGATGATGCAGGCAATGTGCTGATTCTTAAACCTGCTACGACTGGCTTCGAAAATGCCAAAACCGTGATTTTGCAGGCGCACATGGACATGGTTTGCGAAAAAAACAATGAGGTGGAATTTAATTTCGATACTGATGCTATTCAGTATTTTATCGATGGCGATTTTGTGCGTGCAAAAGGCACTACGCTTGGTGGCGACAATGGCATTGGAATGGCTATGATGCTGGCTGTGCTGGCTTCTGCTGATCTGAAACATCCGGCTATCGAATGCCTTTTTACAGTTGATGAAGAAACCGGACTGACAGGTGCTTTTGCACTTGGAAACGATTTTATGACCGGAAAAGTGTTGATAAATCTCGATTCGGAAGATGATGGCGTTATTTTTATTGGTTGTGCAGGCGGAATTGACACCACAGCTACATTGCCATATGCCGAAGAAAAAGCTCCCGAAGGTTATTTTGCTTTTACAGTAGCAGTAAAAGGCTTGAAAGGCGGACACTCGGGCGATGATATTAACAAAGGACTTGGTAATGCAAATAAAATTCTGAATCGCTATTTATGGACTGTCAACAAAGAAACTGACCTGCGAATCAGTAAGATTGATGGTGGAAATCTGCGAAATGCGATTCCGCGTGAAGCTTCGGCCACTGTTTGTGTGCCATGGTCCGAAAAGGAACGTGTGCGCGTATTGCTCAACTATTATATTGCCGATGTGGAAAAGGAAATCGGAGACACAGAGCCTGGTTTTGTCATGACGCTCGAGTCTGAGAAACTTCCGGCTACGGTGATTGGTAAAAAGGCCTCCGATGCCCTTCTGAATGTGCTTTATGCTTGTCCGCATGGTGTGAAAGCCATGAGTCGTGATATGCCCGGGCTCGTGGAAACCTCCACAAATCTGGCATCGATTAAAATGAAGGAGAAAGGTCAGATTCTGATTACAACCAGTCAACGTAGTTCTGTGGAATCATCGAAATACGACATTGCGAATCAGGTGGAATCTGTGCTTTTGCTGGCAGGCGCTTCGGTAACGCATGGCGACGGTTATCCGGGTTGGAAACCTAATGTAAAATCGGAAATTCTGAAAATTGCAGAGCAAAGTTACAGCGAACTTTTCAATGAAAAAGCCTCAGTGCGGGCTATTCACGCAGGGCTTGAGTGCGGATTATTCCTCGAAAAATATCCGTATCTGGATATGATTTCCATAGGCCCGCAAATGTATGGTGTGCACTCGCCCGACGAAAGGCTCAGCATTAGTTCTACTCAGAAATGCTGGAAATGGTTGGTAAGTATTTTAGAGAAAAGCCATTGAACATAAACAAAAAATCCTGTCGCAATAATGCAACAGGATTTTTTTTTTATTTATGATGCCATCGTGCGGCAACGCTGAATGAAAAAGCTTTGAACTCGAATTAAAAACAGACATTTTTCTATTAAAACCTGACATCATTCGGGTGGAAACAGGCATCTTTCTATTTTCACCCGAAATCATTTGGGTAAAAGCATAAAACTTTCTATCGAAACATGAAATCTTTGGGTCGTACCCGAAAGATTTCTGTCGGAAGTAGAAAACATTCGGGTATGAATAGATAAATGTCTATAAAAAGAATCGATCATTTATGTTTTAGTAGAAATCTTTCTTTAAAAACATGACATCATTCGGGTCGAAATAGACATCATTCTATTTTAACCCGAAATCATTTGGGTAAAGACAGAAAACTTTCTATCGAAACATGAAATCTTTTGGGTCATACCCGAAAGATTTCTGTCGGAAGTAGAAAACATTCGGGTACGAATAGATAAATGTCTATAAAAAGAATAAACCATTTATGTTTTAGTAGAAGCCACTCTTCACGGACAAGTTCTTTAAACGAGCAAATAACGGCGCTCGTTCGACGAAAGTCGGAATTACTCCCTGTGGTCGTGACCTCTGGTTCCCGTGGAACGTGTGCAAAGCTTAGTGCTTTAGGTAGCATATGCAGTTGGTCAGGGGAAATAGTTGTGTTCTTTGAGTATTTTTGGTTTCAAGTAATTGACAGGATGATTGTATAAAAAATGTCAAAAAATGATGCTAATGATCACGTAACGTGAGATAATTAAAAAATATATATAATTTTGTATCTCCGTTTCGCTCAGATTCGAATAATTATCTGTTGACTTTCCTCTAATCCCTGAGCAATCATTTTAATTAGTTAGTAGTTTAATACAACATATTCAACCTCCTAATTTATTTACAAATGAAACGAATACATTTATTAATCATTGCTGTCGGTGTCCGTAGCAAGCTTCTGTTTCTCTTTGTATTATTCATTACTCAAAACATTTTTAGTTTAACGTACAATGTCACCGTACCTACAGGCACGAAAGCTTGCTACTTTGCCGGTGAAATCATTGGTTGGAGCCATCAGGCAATGACTAAAGTGGACGAAACCCACTACACAATTTCGTTTGCAAATGCTAACCCTACACAGCCATATAAGTATTGCTCAGGGCCGGATTGGGGTTACGAAGAGCTTGATGCTGCAGGTGTGCCTATAGCTAACCGAACCTACAATGTTGCCGATGTGGTTATCAAGTGGCGAGCTGTTTACGAACCGGGAGCTGTAGTAACTCAAATTGCCAATACGTTGAAAGTATCTTCCGGAACCGTTGTACGATATTCGTTTAACAGCACTTTTATTGGAGCAAGAACGGTAGATGTTTGGTTGCCTGCAGGATATTCGGCATCGAAAAAATACGCCGTACTCTATATGCACGACGGACAAATGTTATTTGATGCGACATCCACCTGGAATGGTCAGGAATGGAAAGTGGACGAAACCCTGGCGCAATTAATGAGTTCAGGCGAAATAAAGGATGTAGTAGTGGTAGGAATCTGGAACAGCAGCAACCGTTATGCCGAGTATTATCCCGAAAAATCGATGGATTATCTGCCTGCCAATATCAAAACGGCTAAATCCGCCGAAATGAATAACGATCCGAAAGCAGATGAATACCTGAAATTTATTGTTGATGAAGTAAAACCGTTTGTCGATAAAACTTATTCAGTAAATACAGATGCCTCGAACACCTGTGTTGCAGGCTCAAGTATGGGCGGATTGATTTCGTGGTATGCCATGTGTGAATATCCGGCTGTTTTTGGCTCGGCCATTTGCATGTCGACTCACTGGGGAGTTTTGAACACCGATGATGCTTCCATTCCGGATTCGTTCCGGAAATACCTGCTCAGTAAACTGCCGTCACCAACCACACATGCAATTTATTTCGATCACGGAACGATTGGGTTAGATGCCAATTATCCGCAGAATCAGGCTTTGGCTGATACTATCGTGCGGTTTAAAGGTTATACTGCAACAAACTGGAAAACGCAGGTATTTACCGGCGACGACCACAACGAAACCTGCTGGGCAAACCGATTCAGTATTCCGGTAAAATTCATTATTCCGAAGAATATTATTAATAAATCTCTGATTCTGAATACCGATCAATTAAACGGCAAAGGAATTTTATACAACACAACTGTGCCGGTTTCCTGGACTTCGTCTTCAGTAGAAAATATCAAAATTGAATACTCGGTGAACAATGGTGCCAATTGGAATATGATAGCAGCTTCGGTTCCGGCAAGTCAGCTGACATATAACTGGACAACACCCTCTTACACAACCACCACTGCGTTAATCCGCATTTCCGATGCGTCGGACAATTCAGTAAGTTCGGTAAGCAGTGTTTTTACCATAGCACCGGCGATAACCAACATTAGCTTTTCGGTAGATGCCAGTGTGCTGATATCGGAGAATAAATTCAATCCGGCAACTGACAAACTCTATATTCGTGGATCGTTCAACAACTACGAATTAACCCATATGTTGAAAGCCGGCAACAACAACATTTATTCGCTGACGATTCCGCTGGCTTCGAACATATACATCGACTATAAGTATTTCAGCACTGCTGCTAACGCTGATAACACCGGATGGGAAAACAATTTCCCCGCAAGTTATAATGGCAACCGACATATAAGCTTCGGCACCAATAACCTGACATTGGCAACGGTATACTATAACGATGTGGATATGAATCTGAGCAAAACATCCGATCATTTTACGGTGGTTTATAATGTGCAGGATCAGAATGCGATTGACTATTTTCTGCAACGCATGGAAATATTGCATAAAATCGTTTCGGAAGCTCTTCAGGTCACTCCTACCGAAAAGACCACCATTTATCTGTACAAAGATCTGGCACATTTGCATTTGGCACAGGGCTATCCCGAAAATTCCGATTGGTCGACTGGTTCGGCATACGGAAAAAATCTGCTGATAATGCTTTCGCCGACTAAAATGGGGATGAATGATGCGCTCGGGCTTTGTGCTCATGAATATACGCATTGTCTGAATGCCACTAAAACGAAAGTCACACTACCGGCGTGGCTCAACGAAGGTGTGGCTTGCTATTTCGGACGTAACTTTTCCACCAAAGACTGGATTAAATCGGTGATGGACGTCAAAGGCAAACCCGATATTGCCACCGTGTTCGACACCGATATGGGTTATGCATATTCGTCGATTGTGGCCTATTACATTATCAAAACCAAAGGAATGGCTGCTATGGCTAAATTCGTTGAAAATATGAATTATGCTGATATTGGTTATGCAAATCTGGCAGCATTACAAACGGCATGGCATGCGTTTCTGGACACATATCTGAATACGCAAACCTCTGTAAACGTAAAATTTTCGGTAAACATGGCCGATATGATTGCATCGAAATTCTTCATTCCGGGCGCCGATAAAGTGTATGTAAAAGGAGATGAGTATGGTCTCGGCACAAAAGAAATGACGCTTGAATCAGGAACAATTTATTCGGTAACAATACCTGTGAATACCTACTCGCTGAACGAGTATAAATTTTATACCAATTCAGCAACTGCGCCAAACAACGGATTGGAACTCAACACCGACGAAACAGTGTCGGGTTACCGTTTACTGGATATCACCAACAGTGCAGTAACGCTGAGTGCTGTTACTTTCAACTCATCGGCAATGGCAGCCATCCAGGGAGTGGATATGGCGAAAATTTATAACAAAATTGAAGTATTGAGATACCACGGGAAAATATGGAACAATCCGGCATTCAGTGCATTCAAATACTCATTCAAATTATTATCTGCAACCGAATATCAAAGTCAGAAACCAACCGATGCTTTTGCTTTCGATGCCGGATTTGTAGCTACCGATGGAACCATCAATATAAGCGAGCCAACTACCACAGAACAAAAAGCGGTTTTTGCAAATACCACACAAGTGGCGGTTTATTATCTGTGTCAGTCGTATATGTATTATTTTTATCAAACACGCAATTTGCCTTTGTTGTTTAAAGTAGGTTTTCCTGTTTTCGAAGCCGGAATTCTTCCGAATGATGCCACTATCAAAACGGCCGTTAATGCTTATGGTGGCAGCTTCTCGTCTTTCGATGTATTGAACAACAGAACAACTTTTATCAGTAATAACGGGTTAGCCATTGCCGGAGCTTTTGCCGAGTTTATGAGTATCTTCAAAAACTGGGGATATCCCAATGTTACCACCATCAATGCTTCGGGCTTCGACGTAATGAACGGTTGGTGGAATGTGGATGATCTGGCTGGTTTACTCGCCGATTTTAATCGATATACCTACCATCGATTCCTGCAACCCGACGAAAATCTGCGCATTAAACTCTATAAGGAAACGGACCATGTGAAATTCTACACCCGTCCGGTCGATGGAGCACTGAATTTTCCATCGTTTGCCAACTGGACTGAAACAGCATACAACAACTATGTCACAAATTTCAAAGTGCAGCATGGCGAAAAGATCAGTTTTTTCACTTTACCATCCTGCATCGATGGTGATTTGGAAGGCAAACCATGCAACGGACTTCCGCCCGAAAGATTGACCGGAGGAACTGCCTGGTCATCCGGAGTGCATTCCACCTGTGCCAGCAAAGCTGAAGAAGTGGTGTATTTCGAAGGAATGTGCGAACATGAACTGGCACACTCGTTCCAGGGAATTTTTCCTCAGGGGACTGTTACCGCCTGGCTCAACGAAGGTTTTCCATCATTTTGCAGCGACGACCCTATTACTGACGAGAAACTTGTTCAGCTGCGTCAGAGTGGGATTGATTGTATGACAGCTGCACAGAAATATTTCGGACATCGCCCTACTTACGAAGAAACGCGCATTTATCCTTCGCCCGATTACGGATATTATACACTGGGGTATTTCTTTATTGACTATCAGTACCGCAAAGGTGGTTATCCACTGATAAAAGCTATACAAATGAACGATGTAGCAGCTTACCAATCACTGGGATATGCAACTGCACAGGCTTTTCTGGAAGATTTTTATTTCGATTTTGATGTGCGTGTGCAACAGTTGCCAATTGCCACCTTAATAAATCCTTTAGCAGATAAAGACGAAACTAATTCAACGGTAAATATAAGCTGGACACCACTAAAAGCTGACATAAAACTCAATGTGTCGGTATCCGTTGACGATGCCAAAACATGGACGGAAGTAGTGAACCGAACCACAGGCACATCGTGTGTATGGAATTCAGGAAGTCTGTCGACCCGTTTTTATATCAAAATATCAGCTCCTGATAATTTGAATGTCTCAACTACTTACGGACCGTTCATAAAGACAGACTTGACGAAAATCAATATCATTTCGCCCACCTTAAATAATTATGTGATTAGTGGCGACAGCACTGCAATTAAATGGGCATCAACCGGAATTCAAAATATCAAAATTGATTACTCACTTAACAATGGTGCTAACTGGACAACAATTACGAATAATACTTCGACAGCTGCCAATATATATAATTGGATTGTTCCTACTGAAATTTCCGGAAGTTGCAAACTGCGTTTAACCGATATAACAAACAATGCAAATTACAGCCAGGGCGATGCATTTACCATTGTAAAACCAAACGAAGTGGGCGGACCATATTTGTACGACAAAAATACGTTGTTGCTCTTGCACTTCGACAATGACCTGAATAATCGCAGCAAGGCAGCACCAAATGCGGTGGGCGATATACTTAATCTGACAAGCGAAGCATCGACCATTTCAAATCTTGGCTTGAGTTATAAAAACAGTTCATCACTTTCTGTACCGCATCATGCCAATCTGAATCTTACCGGTGACTGGACCATCGAAGCCTGGGTAAAACTAACCGCCTACAATGCCAACAGTAATATGTATATTTTCTGGAAACCAGGTGATACAGATGCGTATTTGTCAAATTATTCACTCGAAGTGAATCCGTGGTGGGGAAATGTATTTTATGGATATTATTTCTCTGAATTGAAAAATAGAATTGGAATTACAGGAAGTAGTCCTACACTTAACGAATGGTATCATATTGCTTTTATGAGAGATACTAAAAAGAAGCAAATCAAGGTTGTTGTACGCGATAAAAACAGAATACAGATTTCGGAAACATCAGCAACTTATACTGACGGAATGACACTTTTAAATACAAAAGATTTATTATTAGGTACAGGACTTAGTGGATATATAGATGAGGTACGTATAAGTAATATTGTAAGAACATTTATAAAAACGGATATTGATAATCCGCATACCAATCGGAAAGCTGAAATTTATCCAAATCCGGCGTCAGGTTCATTTGTGCTTCGTTCACTTTCCGGTAATTGTCACATCAATATCATGTCGGTGAATGGCAAAGTACTGTTGAGTAAAAATACAGAAGGTTCTGTCACCGAAGCAATCGATATTTCTAATTATGAGAAAGGAATTTATATTGTGCAGCTTATTCAGGAAAACAGAACATTTACAACGAAATTGATAATTAAATAACACTACTGACCGACTAAATATCTGAGATTCTTCTCCGCCGCGGCGGAGAGGAATCTAATAAGCTAAAAAATCTAATTCAAACTATCTTTTATCGGTCAGTAGTGATTAAATAAAACAAAGTATTTTTGAACGATGCTGTCTCAAAAGTGTTCTGCTTTCTTTTGATACAGCCTCAGTTTCTCAAAAACCTACTATATCCACACAAAATGCTTTGCAGCGGCTTTTTTGCTGTATTTTGTGCGTTGTTGTCTGTAGATTAAAAAGTTACTCCCGTGTCAGTAGTTGGCTTCAGAGTATCGTTCTCACGGATATGTCCATTGAAATAAGTCAAAAATCCCGTCGAACGTATGCGAAGCCCGGTGCTTTAAAATAGCATATCCAGTTGGTAGGGCATAAACAAAAAATCCTGTCGCAAAATTGTGACAGGATTTTTTTATGTGATAAAACGGATTTCTCAGAAGCATTTTGCAATAATTTCCTCGCTTACGCCTTCGGCACGAAGCTTATTTTTTATGCTTTCAATGCGTTCCTCTTCTTTCAGTTTTTCGAACAGCAGATTTGTAAGCTGACGAACGCCTTCTTTAAATCGGTCTTTTCCGGCGCGACTGTTGTAATCCACATCGCAGAAGTGTGAGCGTTTTCGGTGCAGAATTAAATAGTAAATGCCTGAAATGATAACAGCTGATATTACGTTAATGTCCAGACTGCTGCCTTTGAATTTATGTTCGAGCAGACGAATGAGCGGTTCGTTGATCGATTCGCGGAGTTGCGCTGTGCGTCGGGTCGTGGGATTGTCGTCTGATAACTCCCAGATAAGCAACTGCTGCATACCTTTGTTTTTAAGCAGCGACTGTATGAGCGTTTGCAAAATCCAGTGAAGGCTTTCCTCTTCTTTCAGGTCGGTTGGCATGCTTGCCAGAATAGTACCGAGCCAGTAGTCGTACTTGCGGGTATACACATCGAAAAGTTCTTCGAGATTTGCAAACCTGCGATAGAAAACAGCAGGTTCTATTTTTGCTTTGTTGGCTACAGCAGTAAGTGTAAGATTCCGGTAACCTTCTTCCTCAATCAGTGAATCAACAGCCTGCATCACATCACGTTCGATGGCTGCTTTGGTTCTTCTGTATCTCTTTTTCTTTTCAAGTTCCTCAGCCATAAAATATTTCTGTTTGAAAAAATTGTTTTGCTATGCAAAGATATTATTTTTTCGCAAATACGATAAGGGGGTTAATTAATTAGTTTGAAAAATGATTTTTATATTTATTTCCTTATACTTCAATCTGAAAACGAGCTTTAAGGCTAAACGTTGTCTCAGCTAAAGGTTTAAAATCCAAAAATCTGTCAAATATAGTTGGCTTGTAAAACAAAAACAACAAACAGACTGTTATCTGCGTACATTAGCACTTCAGAATGGCATGAAGAAGTGCAATTTTTTCGTATTTTTGCAAATTATTTCAATCTTCCTTTTTTAAGGGAATGAGAGTTGATATTCAGAACTAAAAACAATTATGGCAGAAGATATATTACACGAAGTAACCCAAAGCGAATATAAATACGGATTTACAACCGATATTGAGACCGATATTATTCCTGTCGGACTTGATGAAGATGTGGTTCGTCTTATTTCGGCCAAAAAAAATGAGCCGGAATGGATGCTTGAGTATCGTCTCAATGCATTTCGCAAATGGAAAGAAATGAAAATGCCTGAATGGGCACATCTCAAAATACCTGAAATAGATTATCAGTCAATATCTTATTACGCAGCACCGCGTACTAACGGACCAAAAAGTCTCGACGAAGTGGACCCGGAATTGCTGAAAACTTTCAACAAACTCGGTATTCCGCTCGAAGAACAAATGGCGCTTTCGGGTATTGCTGTGGATGCGGTAATGGACAGTGTTTCGGTGAAAACGACCTTTAAAGAAACACTTGCTGAAAAGGGAATTATTTTCTGTTCGTTCAGCGAAGCGGTGCAACATCATCCCGACCTGATTCAGAAATATATGTCGTCGGTAGTACCGGTGACCGATAATTTTTATGCCGCACTTAACTCGGCTGTGTTTAGCGACGGATCGTTTGTGTATATTCCCAAAGGCGTTCGTTGTCCAATGGAACTTTCTACATATTTCCGAATCAATGCAGTGAACACAGGTCAGTTTGAACGTACACTTATTGTGGCAGATGAGGACAGTTATGTTTCCTATCTCGAAGGTTGTACAGCTCCAAGTCGCGATGAGAATCAGCTGCATGCCGCCATTGTGGAAATTGTGGTTATGAAAAATGCTGAGGTTAAATATTCAACTGTACAAAACTGGTATCCCGGCGATAAAAATGGTAGCGGTGGGGTTTATAACTTTGTAACCAAGCGCGGTATTTGCAAAGGCGACAACTCAAAACTGTCGTGGACGCAGGTGGAAACCGGTTCGGCCATTACCTGGAAATATCCGAGTTGTATACTTCAGGGCGACAATTCGTCGGCTGAGTTTTATTCGGTAGCGGTTACCAATCATCATCAGCAGGCCGACACAGGCACAAAAATGATTCACCTGGGTCGTAACACACGCAGTCACATTTTATCGAAAGGTATTTCGGCAGGTGTAAGTAATAACAGCTATCGCGGTTTGGTGCGTGTAGGTGCAAAAGCCGAAAATGCCCGTAACTTCTCGCAGTGCGATAGTTTGTTGCTTGGCGATAAATGTGGTGCGCATACATTTCCATACATGGAAGTAAACAACGAAACAGCCATTGTGGAACACGAGGCCACGACTTCGAAAATCAGTGAAGATCAGATTTTCTATTGCAATCAGCGCGGTATTTCTACCGAAGATGCAGTGGGGCTTATTGTGAACGGATATGCGAAGGAAGTACTAAACAAACTACCAATGGAATTTGCGGTAGAAGCACAAAAATTATTGCAAATAACGCTGGAAGGAAGTGTGGGATAACTTGCCCCCTAACCCCCTAAAGGGGGAACCTGCCCCCCAACCCCCTAAAGGGGGAATTGTAATTAGTATTGATAAATATAAAAAAAATAAATTCTCAAACTTCTCACCCCCCTTTTAGAAATACGAGAAGTACCCCCTTTAGGGGGTTAGGGGGCAGCTAATTATGTTACAAATTAAAAACTTACATGCCAATATTGATGGCAAAGAAATATTAAAAGGACTAAGCCTGGAAGTTCGTCCGGGCGAAATACACGCTATAATGGGTCCGAACGGAGCCGGAAAATCGACACTTGCATCGGTACTTGCCGGTCATCCATCGTTTGAGGTGACGCATGGTGAAGTGAGCTTTCACGGAAAAGACCTGTTGGAATTGGCGCCCGAAGAACGTGCCAACGAAGGTGTTTTCCTAAGTTTTCAGTATCCGGTGGAAATTCCCGGCGTAAGCATGGTGAATTTTATGCGTACTGCTATCAACGAGCAGCGCAAATATCGTGGTCAGGATCCTATTTCGGCAACCGATTTTTTGCGTTTGATGCGCGAGAAAAAGGAACTTGTGGAAATGGACAACAAACTCACAAGCCGTTCAGTAAACGAAGGTTTCTCGGGTGGTGAGAAAAAACGTAATGAGATTTTCCAAATGGCTATGCTCGATCCGAAACTCAGCATTCTCGACGAAACTGATTCGGGCCTTGATATCGATGCACTTCGTATTGTGGCCAATGGTGTAAATAAACTCAAACGTGCTGACAATGCCACAATTGTGATTACTCACTATCAGCGTTTGCTCGATTATATTGTTCCCGATTTCGTGCATGTGCTTTATGATGGCCGCATTGTAAAAACAGGAGATAAGAATCTGGCACTTGAACTCGAAGAAAAAGGTTACGACTGGATTAAGCAGGAAGTGGAAGCCCCCTAAATCCCCCACAAGGGGACTTAAAGACAAATATATTCTCTTAAGAAATAACTTTAGATGAAAGAAATAAATAACAAAGCTAACTTCAATTCCTCCCTTGTGGGGAGGTTAGGAGGGGCTGAATATATCAATTTATATAAACAGTATCACGAAACCATCAAAAAACATTCGTCGGCGTTGATGAATGCGGGTCGTGATGCTTCATTTGCGCTTTTCGAGAAGCTGGGATTTCCCACGACTAAGCTCGAAAAGTACAAATATACCGACCTGACTGATGCGCTTTCGTACGATTATGGTTTGAATATCAATCGCCTGAGTATTCCTGTAAATCCTTATCAGGTTTTTAAATGCGATGTGCCCGGTATTCAGTCCTATCTGTATTTTGTGCTGAACGATGGTTTTTATCCGGTGAATGATAAACGTAATGATGATTTGCCCGAAAGTGTCATTGTTTGTTCGCTTCGTGAAGCTTCGGAGAAATATCCGGCTTTGGTCGAAAAATATTACGGAAAGCTTACAGCCACGAAAAACGATGGTCTTGTGGCATTCAACGGCGCTTTTGCACAAGATGGCTTTTTTATGTATGTGCCTGAAAATGTGCAACTCGACCGCCCTGTGCAGTTGATCAACATCATGCGCTCGGATGTCGATTTTATGGCTAATAGTCATAATCTGATTATTCTGGAGAAAAATGCAAAAGCGCAGTTGCTGGTGTGCGACCACACAATGGACGATGTGCGATTTGTGACCAACCGTGTGACTGAGGTTTTTGTGGACGAATATGCCACTTACGAACATTACAAGCTCGAAAATACGCATAACAAAACGACCAACCTTTCTACTTTGCTTATCGACCAGAAAGCGTCGTCGAATGTGCTTGGAAACATAATTACGCTGCACAATGGGGTAACGCGCAATACCATCGAAATTGGTATCAATGGCGAGCATTGCGAAACCACACTTTGCGGTATGGTGGTGGGCGACAAAAATCAGCAGGTGGATAATTATACTTCCATCCGGCACAATAAACCTAACTGTCATAGCACAGAATTATTTAAATATGTGCTCGACGATGTGTCGAAAGGTGGATTTACAGGCGAATTGTATGTAGCACGCGATGCGCAAAAAACGCAGGCTTACCAGACTAATAAAAATATTCTGCTAAACCGTACAGCCAAAATGCGCACCAAACCACAGCTCGAGATTTATGCCGACGATGTGAAATGTTCGCACGGAGCCACCATTGGTCAGCTCGACGAATCGGCCATGTTCTACATGCGTCAGCGCGGAATTCCTGAAAAAGAAGCACGCCTGTTGCTGATGTTTGCATTTACAGCCGATGTGATTGATCATATTCGTATCGATGCTTTGCAGGACAGAATGAAAATGCTGGTTGAGAAGCGTTTACGTGGTGAACTTTCGAAATGTGAAGGCTGTGTGATTTGTCAGTAAACTTTTAGAACGAAAATTTACAACCCCATATAAAATGAGGATTTTCAGAAAGTCAAAGTGCTTTTTGATGGTCCTTATTTTTTTGAAAAGGAAATTTGAAAATGAATTTTTCAGCAGCATTTATTCGTCAGAAACTTAATGGAGAGCTTCCGGGCTTGTCGTCGCATCTGAAACTGGCGCCCGATAGTCGTGCCGACGAAATAGCCTCGTACATGAAAAGCCAAAAGCAGGCAAAGAAAAGCGCCGTGATGATTCTACTTTTTCACGAAAACGAAAAACTCAAAGTTGTTTTTATTCGTCGTGGGATGTATGTAGGCATTCATGCCGGGCAAATTGCATTTCCGGGAGGTAGGTTCGAAGATTCGGATGTCACAGTGGAGAATACTGCTTTTCGCGAAATAGAAGAAGAAATTGGTGTGACGCGCGACAAAATTGAATTGCTCGGGCGGCTTACCGATATCTATGTGCCACCCAGCAATTTCCTGATTAGTATTTTTGTGGGTTATTTGTCCGAAAGGCCTCAATATAAGCCCGACGAACGGGAGGTGGCCGAGATTATTGAGCTTGATTTTGAAAAATTTCTCGCGGAAAATGTGATTTCCGAAAAAGATTTTCACGTGCCGTCCACCACAGAATCGGTTCGGGCGCTTTATTATAAATTACCCAATGCCGACCTTTGGGGAGCAAGTGCAATGGTGATGACGGAACTGATTGATGTGTTGAATGCAAAATAAGATAGTATCTTTGCAAAAAAAACAAGCTTCTTATGAGCGAAAAAGTACGTTTAAATAAATTTATCAGCGATAGCGGAGTGTGCTCGCGCCGCGAAGCCGACAAGTACATCGAAACCGGACATGTGACCATTAATGGTCGTCGTGCAAAAATCGGCGATATGGTTTCGCCGGCTTTCGACAAGGTTTTGCTGAGTGGCAACCCGGTAGAAGTGCGCGATGCCGAAAGTTTCGTGTTGATGGCTTTCAATAAGCCTGTGGGATTGGTAAGTACAACCGAAATTGGCGCAAAGGATTCGGTGGTTGGTTATATTGGCTTTCACGAACGTATTTTTCCCATCGGCCGTCTCGACAAAGATTCGCAGGGGCTTTTGTTTCTGACCAACAACGGAAATATTGTAAACAAAATTTTGCGTGCAGGCAATCAGCACGAAAAAGAATATGTGGTGACGGTTGATAAACCCATTACCGAAGAGTTTATTCAGCGAATGGGCAGCGGAGTTCCAATTCTGGGCGAAGTTACCAAAAAATGTAAAGTCTCTAAGGAAACTACTAATATTTTTCGCATTACGCTGATTCAGGGTCTTAATCGTCAGATTCGTCGCATGTGCGAATTCTTTGGCTACGAGGTTGTGAAACTTGAGCGTGTTCGTATTATGAATGTCACGCTCAAAGGTCTTCCTGTGGGCGAATGGCGTTTGCTTGAGGATAAAGAGATTGCGCAGATTATGGAGGCAATTGCTGATTCGTCGTCCGACGATTTGAAAATGCAGACCACAAAGGAATCCAAACGTCCAAATGCATTGAAAAATGAGCAGCCCAAAAGTTCAGGAACAACTTTTGATAAGGCTGCCAAAACGAACACAAGGTCAAACAAAAAAGCTGAAAAACAGCCTCACGTAAATCCGAAATCGCGTGAGTTACGCGATAAGCAATCGGGTGCAGGGGCGAAAGGCAAATCGTTTGGTGGAAGTCGCAATACTTCTTCACGAAACAAAGGACGAAGGTAGGAAAAATTACTGTTTCGGGTACTAATTTTCACAGCAGTGAACAAACTCCGGCTCCAAAGCATTTTATTAAAAAAGTCCATTTTAGCACATTTTTCGTATCTTTGTGCCGAAATTGAATTTTTTAAGTTACAAATTACAGATTATTCTGATTAAAAAAACATTTAAAAAGAACACATGGGTAATAATTTATTAAAAGGAAAAAGAGGAATTGTTTTCGGTGCTCTCAACGATATGTCGATTGCATGGAAAGTTGCTGAACGCGTGGTGGAAGAAGGTGCAATAATTACTTTATCGAACACTCCACTGGCTGTGCGTATGGGAACCACCAATGAGCTGGCCGAAAAGCTGAATGCCAAACTTATTCCGGCCGATGCCACAAGTGTAGCTGATCTCGAACAGGTTTTTGCTCAGTCGATGGAAGCGCTTGGCGGCAAAATCGACTTTGTGTTACACTCAATAGGTATGTCGCCTAACGTTCGCAAAAAACGTACTTACGATGACCTCGATTACGATATGCTGATTACCACACTCGATATTTCGGCTATTTCGTTCCACAAAATGATACAGGTAGCAAAAAAAATGGATGCAATCAGCGAAGGTGGTTCAGTGCTTGCACTGTCGTATGTAGCTGCTCAGCGCACACTTTTCGGATACAACGACATGGCCGATGCCAAATCGATGCTCGAATCGATTGCCCGCAGCTTTGGTTATATCTACGGTCGCGAAAAGGGCGTTCGTATCAACACCATTTCGCAATCGCCTACAATGACAACTGCCGGTAGCGGTATCAAAGGTTTCGATTCGCTGGTGGATTTCTCCGATCGCATGTCGCCACTGGGCAATGCTACAGCGGATGATTGCGCCAACTATTGCGTGGTAATGTTCAGCGACCTCACGCGCAAAGTAACCATGCAGAACCTTTTCCACGATGGCGGATTTTCGAGCATGGGTATGAGCTTCCGCGCTATGGAGCAATACAACAAAAGTTTCGACGAATTTAAAGACGAAAACGGAAATGTGATTTACGGATAAATCATTTTTTAGCATAAAAAAAACGAGCTGACAGATATCTGTCAGCTCGTTTCGTTTTTAGTCGTTATTCAAAAAAAAGTTTTCGTTTTTCTTTTGTTACAGACTATTGATAGCATTCAAATCGTCGAATGCAACCTGTAAGCGTTTAATAATCGACTCCTCACCTTTGCGAATCCAAACGCGGGGATCGTAGAATTTTTTGTTTGGTTTTTCGGCACCTTCCGGATTACCGATTTGTCCCTGCAGGTAATCGCGGTTGGCAGCTTCGAATACACGAACGCCATCCCAATAAGCCCACTGAGTATCGGTATCGATATTCATTTTCACCACACCATAGCTTATGGCTTCGCGAATTTCTTCGTGCGACGAACCTGAACCTCCGTGGAATACAAAACTTACCGGCATATCATCGCTCAAACCATCTTTGGCTTTGATATATTCCTGCGAGTTTTTCAGAATTTTCGGTTCCAGTTTCACGTTTCCGGGTTTGTAAACACCGTGCACATTACCAAACGATGCAGCCACGGTAAAGTTAGGCGATACTTTGCTCAACTCGCTGTATGCATAATATACATCTTCGGGTTGAGTGTAAAGCAGACTGTTGTCCACGCCGCTGTTGTCCACACCATCTTCTTCGCCACCGGTAATACCTAGTTCAATTTCGAGGGTCATACCCATTTTGCTCATGCGGGCAAGGTATTTTTTGCTGATTTCAATATTCTCTTCGAGCGATTCTTCCGACAAGTCGAGCATGTGCGAGCTGAAAAGCGGTTTGCCTGTTTCAGCAAAGTTTTTTTCGCTGGCATCGAGCAATCCGTCGATCCAGGGAAGCAGTTTCTTGGCGGCATGGTCGGTATGAAGAATCACACGCACACCATAAGCTTCGGCCAGCGTGTGAATATGTTTAGCTCCGGCCACAGCGCCCAGAATGGCAGCTTGTTGTCCGTCGAGTTTCAGGCCTTTACCTGCGTTAAAGGCAGCACCACCGTTCGAAAACTGTATAATCACAGGAGCGTTGGCAACTTTGGCAGCTTCCATCACAGCGTTTACAGTGGATGAACCCACTACGTTTACTGCCGGAATGGCAAATCCTTTTTCTTTGGCTACTTTAAAAATAAATTGAAGATCGGCTCCGGTTACCACACCGGGCTTTACTACTTCTGAAATTTTTCCCATAAGTTATAACTCTTTTATTTGTTACTGAGTAATTATAACAAACAGGAAAGCATAAAGTTGAAAACCTTATTCCTAAAATAATGATCAGGGAGTAAAAATTCAGTAAACGTGTAGCTTACATTGACATTTCTTCGGACAGAAAATGCTCTAGTTCTTCCGGTTTTACATGGGAAGTAAGTTGTCCGTTAATAGCCCACGAGATATGGCCGGTTTCTTCGGACACAATAATGGCAATGGCATCGGACTGCTCGGTAATGCCCAGAGCCGCCCGGTGACGCAAACCAAGCTGTTTGGGGATAGATTGATTTTTCGAAATGGGAAGAATACTCGAAGCTGCTTTAATGGTTTGGTTGGTGATAATCATTGCTCCATCGTGCAGGGGCGAATTTTTGAAAAATATATTTTCAATTAATCGCGAACTGATGGTTGCATTGATTTGCTCGCCCGAATGTGAATAGGTATCCAGGTCGGAATTACGGCAAAGCACTATGAGCGCACCTGTTTTTGTTTTTGCCATGTTTCGGCAAGCCAACACAATTTGTATCAGGTGAATATTGGTTTTCTCCTTTTCGTCGGAATTATTGCTGAAAAAGCGTTTCAGAAAACTGAAAGAACCCCAGCGGCGGTGCGATCCGATTTTTGAAAAAAAACGGCGTATTTCGTCCTGAAAAAGGACTATCATTCCGAAAGCACCCACACTAACCACCCGATCGAAAATACCTCCGAGCAATTCGAGGCGAAACACATACGACACGAGAAACCAGACTGTAAGAAATGCCAAAATGCCGAAAAAAACATTGGCAGCCCCCGAGCGTTTCAATAATTTAAACATTTGGTAAAGCAAAAATGCCACCAGCACAATATCGACAATATCTTTAATTCCTATCTGAAAACCCATAAGTCATTCAACTTTTTAATATAATATTCATGCTTTACGGTATTGGCTAAACAACTTTACCGTTTCCACAGCTTCTTTTACATCGTGAACTCTGAGTATGGCAGCTCCGTTAAGTAATGCCAGCATATTAAGAGCAGTTGTACCGTTTAACGCCTCACTTGCTTCAATGCCCAATGTTTTGTAAATCATTGACTTTCGCGACATGCCAACCAGCAATGGCACATTCAGCTCTTTCAGATAATGCATTTCGCGCAAAAGTCGGAAATTTTGTTCTGCCGTTTTTGCAAATCCAAATCCCGGATCGGCAATCACATCGTTCACTCCCAGCAAATGAAGCTGGGCAATGCGTTTTTGCAGAAATCCAAGCACTTCGGAAGTGATATTTTCGTATTCGGTATGTGTCTGCATATTCTGAGGCGTTCCCCGCATGTGCATCAACACATAAGCCACCTGAAGATCGGCAATGGTTTCGAACATTTCTGCATCGAGCGTCCCTCCGCTCACATCGTTGATCATGCCCACACCAAACTCACGAACCACATGCCGCGCCACCTGTGCACGAAAAGTATCGACCGACACGGACAGATCGGGAAACCGTTTTACAATAATTTCAAGTGCCGACGAGAGTCTTTCGATTTCCTCCGCAGCACCTACAGGCTCTGCTCCGGGGCGTGTTGAATAAGCCCCTATGTCGAGAATGAAAACACCGTCCTGAATCATTTTTTCAACCACATGAACAATGCTTTTTTCCTTTTGATAGCGCGAACCGGGGTAAAAAGAATCGGGAGTTACATTTACGATTCCCATCACGCGGGGTTCCGAAAAATCGGTCAGGCGGTTATTTATTTTAATTTGCATAGAAAATGAGCAATTTGTAACAATCAAACTCAAAAAAACAACTGCAAATGTAAGAAAAAATAACGACACCCATATACAAACACCAGTCAGAAGTAAGACTTATACCGACATGTTTTGAATATAAAACCTTAAATGATAATCCTGCCTGACATTGACATCTGAATAACATTCCCGCTTCAAATAAGCATGGGACTCAATTGCGTATAAACTAACCAGATGAATATTTTTTGAGATACTTATATACGTTTTAGTCGAAAATTGAGTTATAATAATACTTGTTTTGACTTAAATGCCGAAAAAATAAGCATCAAACAGAGCAAAAAGCAAAAAAAATACTATTTTTGCAGTGTTATTCAGTAATTAAAAAAGATCATTTGTAATATTTCATACCCCTTATGAAAATCAAAACAATATCAAAAATCGGTTTTTTCCTCATAGGAATAAGTGTCATAGTGGCCTTTGGTAAGAAACCAAACCAAACTACTTCGGGTGTGACTGGTTGGAAATACAACGATAAAAACAGTACCGGGTTTACAGTAAAACCGGGCTACAAACTACAAACACCCATAGGAATGGTGGCCATCGAAGGAGGTTCGTTTACCATTGGTGAAAAAGGTGAATTTGTAACTGCTCCGCGTGACAACAAGCGCCGCAGAATCACTGTTAGTTCGTTTTTCATGGATCAGTATGAAATACGCAACGTGGACTGGCGCGAATATACCAACTGGATGGAAGTGGTTTTTGCACGTACAGCTCCTCAGTTAGTCGACAAAGCACAACCTAACAAACAGATTTGGCGCGAAGAGCTTGCTTACAACGAACCTTATCTGCAAAACTATTTCACTCATCCGGCTTTCGATCAGTATCCGGTAGTTGGTGTTACATGGGAACAGGCAATGGATTATTGTTCATGGCGTACCGACCGTGTGAACGAACTTGCACTGATACGTGCAGGCATCATTACACCTCCTGATTTTACAAAACTCGAAAATTTGTCATACGATTCAATTCGCGATAACTTTATTTTCAACACACAAAAATATCTGCTCCAGAGCACTTATCAGCCACAGGCCGGAAAACGTCCGAAAACAAATCTTGGCGGTCAGGTTCGTAAAGTGGATATGTCGGATGGTATTTTATTCTCCGATTTCCGTCTCCCAACAGAAGCAGAGTGGGAATTTGCCGCATATGCTATTCAGGCCGGTGCCGATGGTATGGTTCCCGAAGGCAAAATCTATCCATGGTCGGGCGCTCAAATGCGTAATCCAACCAAAAAACAACTCGGACAAATGCAGGCTAACTTTGTTCGCGGACGTGGTGATATGATGGGAACATCAGGAAGCCTGAACGACCGTGCCACCATTACAGCTCCTGTAAACTCGTATTACCCTAACGATTTCGGACTTTACAACATGGCCGGAAACGTAAACGAATGGGTGCTCGATGTATATCGCCCCACAAGCTACGAAGTGGTAGCTGAATACAACTCATTCCGTGGCAATGTTTATCTTACTCCACGTGCTACAGGAAAAGACCAGTTCGGACGTAATGTATATCAGATTGACTCTCTTGGCCGCATTGCCAACGACAGCATCGACTTCCGCGACTTTAAAGATGGCGACCCACAGTCGCAGATTAATTTCAGCCTTGCAAACACTAATTTGCTTGCACGCGACACCATGGACATTACCGATGTGCTTCGCCCCGTGATTTCTAAAAACACACGTATTTACAAAGGTGGTTCGTGGAAAGACCGCGTATACTGGCTCAATCCTTCTACACGTCGTTATCTCGATCAGGACAAAGCAGCCAACGATATAGGCTTCCGTTGCGCCATGAGCATGATTGGCAACATTGAACAGAAAAAATAAATTACTGTTTATTAATATCATTAAAAGCACCGGACTGTACAAAAGCCGGTGCTTTTTTATTATATAAAAGACTGAGAATCTCAGCAGAAATTAGTAATTTTGCAGACTTAATTGAAATAGCATAAAATACCATATAACGATTATGATGAGAACAAAAATTGTGGATGCACTGAAAAGTACTGACTTTGGTGCAGAAGTGAACATAAAAGGTTGGGTTCGTACCCGCAGAGGCAATAAAAACGTGAGTTTCATTGCGTTGAATGATGGTTCGACCATTCATAATATTCAGGTGGTGGCCGATAACGAAAAGTTTGGTGACGAATATCTGAAACCCATTACTACAGGTGCATGTATCAGCGTGACCGGCACGCTGGTGGAGTCGTTGGGAAAAGGCCAGACTGTAGAAATTCAGGCCAACGAAATTGAAATTTACGGCACTGCCGATCCGGAAACGTATCCGTTACAGAAAAAAGGGCATACACTCGAGTTCTTACGCGAAATTGCCCACCTTCGTCCCCGCACGAATACTTTCGGAGCTATTTTCCGCATTCGTCATCACATGGCAATGGCCATTCACCGTTTTTTTCACGACAGAGGATTCTTCTATTTTCATACGCCGATACTTACAGCTTCGGATTGCGAGGGTGCAGGTCAAATGTTTCAGGTAACAACCTTGAATCTCTACGATCTTAAAAAAGACGAAAGCGGATCAATTGACTACAACAACGATTTCTTTGGTAAACAAACAAGCCTTACAGTTTCGGGACAGCTCGAAGGGGAACTTGCAGCCATGTCGATGGGTTCAATTTACACTTTTGGTCCTACTTTCCGTGCCGAAAACTCAAATACTCCGCGTCACCTTGCTGAATTCTGGATGGTTGAACCCGAAGTAGCATTCAACGAAATTGAGGAAAACATGCAACTCGCTCAGGACTTTATTCAATATTGTGTTCGCTGGGCACTCGAAAACTGTAAAGACGACCTCGACTTCCTGAGCAACATGTATGACAAGGAATTGTACGAACGTCTCAATTTTGTGGTTAACAACGATTTCAAACGTCTTACCTACACCGAAGGTATTGCCATTCTGGAAGCAGCTGTGGCCAACGGACATAAATTTGAATTCCCTGTGGACTGGGGTACCGATCTGCAATCGGAACACGAACGCTATCTGGTGGAAGATCATTTCAAAAAACCGGTGATCCTGACTGATTATCCTAAAGAAATTAAATCGTTCTACATGAAACAGAACGACGACGGAAAAACAGTGCGCGCCATGGATGTGCTTTTCCCGAAAATCGGTGAAATTATCGGAGGTTCGCAACGTGAGGAAGATTTTGATAAACTTCAGAAACGTGCCGACGAAATGGGCGTACCTACCAAAGACATTTGGTGGTATCTCGACACACGTCGTTTTGGAACTGCACCACACTCGGGCTTTGGACTCGGGTTTGAGCGTCTGTTGCTTTTCGTAACCGGTATGACCAATATTCGCGACGTGATTCCTTTCCCGCGCACACCGAACAATGCAGAGTTTTAATTTGTTCTATTTCCCGGCTGAAATATGCCTGTAAAAATAAAAACATAACTTTTCAATCTAATCATAATGAGCAGTATAAAAACAACCGAATTGGAGAACGTGGTAGTACGTTTCAGCGGCGACTCGGGTGATGGTATGCAACTTACCGGAACGCTGTTTTCCAATCTTTCGGCTATTCTGGGGAATGAAATTTCTACATTCCCTGATTTTCCATCCGAAATCAGAGCCCCACAGGGTACTTTGGGTGGTGTTTCAGGATTTCAGGTTCATTTGGGCGCAGGAAAAATCTACACACCGGGCGATGATGCCGATGTACTCGTAGCCATGAATCCCGCAGCTCTGAAAGTGAATGCCAAAGGAGTAAAAAAAGGTGGGGTACTTATTTTCGACGAAGATTCGTTCCGAAAATCGGATATGGAAAAAGCCGGTTTTAAAACCGATAATCCTTTTGAAGAACTGGGTATTTCTGAAACCATTCAGCTTATTCCGGCTCCGCTTTCGTCGATGACACAAAGCAGTCTCGAAGGATTCGAAATGGATGCAAAATCCATTCTGCGTAGCAAAAACATGTTCGCACTCGGACTTATTTGCTGGCTGTTCAATCGTCCGGTCGATCAGGCTGTTCATTTTCTTGAAAACAAATTCTCGAAAAAGAAAAGTATTCTCGAAGCCAACATAAAAGTGCTTACCGATGGTTACAACTATGGTGGCAATTTGCACCTGAGTGTAAATACTTATAAAATTGAGAAATCACACGATGTTCCTAAAGGTAAATACACGAGCATAAACGGGAATAAAGCAACTGCATGGGGTTTGATAGCCGCTTCGAAAAAGGCCGGTCTCGAACTTTTTCTGGGTAGCTACCCTATCACACCTGCCACCGATATTATGCAGGAACTTGCACTTCGCAAAGATTTGGGCGTAAAAGTAATTCAGGCCGAAGACGAAATTGCAGGTATCACCACAGCTCTTGGCGCTGCGTTTGCAGGCTCACTGGCAGCCACAAGTACTTCCGGTCCCGGCTTGGCGCTGAAATCAGAAGCCATTGGACTTGCTGTAATGGCCGAACTTCCGATTGTAATTGTGGACGTTATGCGTGGAGGTCCGTCAACAGGTCTTCCAACCAAAACCGAGCAAACCGACTTACTTCAGGCACTTTACGGGCGAAACGGCGAAAGTCCTGCCGTGGTTATTGCAGCAAGCACACCTGCCGATTGTTTCCATTACGCCTTTATGGCTTCGAAAATTGCACTGGAACACATGACTCCGGTCATTCTGCTTACCGATGCTTTTATCGGCAACGGAACTTCACTCTGGAAACTACCAAAACTGGCCGATCTTCCGGAAATCAAACCTAATTTTGCCCAACCGGGCATGGAAGGTCTCAATGTAACTGCCCGCAACGAAGACACAAAAGCACGCTACTGGACTATTCCTGGTACGGAAGGTTTTAATCAACGTAATGGCGGACTTGAAAAGGATTACAACACAGGTTCAATTTCAACCGATCCGGAAAATCACCAAAAAATGGTAGATACCCGTCAGGCAAAAGTGGATTATATCAGCAACGTAATTCCTGAACTTGTAGTGGAAGGCGATGCATCAGCTGATTTGTTGGTAATTGGCTGGGGAACAACTCACGGCCATTTGATGACAGCTGTAAACGCGCTGAACAAAAAGGGCAAAAAAGTAGCTTTGGCAAATTTCAACTATATCAATCCGCTTCCGAAAAATACGGAAGAAGTGATAAAAAGATATAAAAAAGTAATAGTTTGCGAGCTAAACAGCGGACAGTTTGCCACTTACCTGCGTTCGAAAGTTCCGGGTGAATATCTGCAATACAACAAAGTGCAGGGTCAACCTTTCACCGTTTCGGAAATCGAATCGCATTTGGAAACTATTCTGTAAGTAAATACCGGAAAAATCATTAGAGACATGGAAACAAAATCAATTCAATATACGCTCAAGGACTTTAAAAGCGACCAGGCTGTACGCTGGTGTCCGGGTTGCGGCGACTATGCTGTGCTCAACACAATGCAAAAGGTAATGGCCGAACTGGGTGTTGCACCTCATAACACAGCTGTTGTTTCGGGTATCGGTTGCTCATCGCGCCTGCCCTATTATATCAGCGGATATGGTTTTCACAGTATTCACGGACGTGGAGCTGCTGTAGCTACAGGTGTTAAAGTGGCCAACCCTGCTCTTACCGTTTGGCAAATTACCGGCGACGGTGACTGCCTGGCCATTGGTGGAAATCATTTTATTCACAGCGTGCGTCGAAACATAGATATCAATGTGTTGCTTTTCAATAATCAGATTTATGGTTTGACAAAAGGACAATATTCGCCAACAACCAAAAAAGGCTATGTAACCAAATCGTCGCCTTTCGGAACAATTGAGCGACCCTTTCGTCCGGCTGAACTGACTTTTGGTGCAGGTGGTACATTCTTCGGACGCGTGCTCGATGTCGATTTGAAATCGTCGCACATGACCATGATAGCCGCAGCAAAACACAAAGGAACTTCGATAGTGGAAACGCTTGTAAACTGTGTAATTTTCAACGATGGGGCACATAGTTTTTTGTCTGAAAAAACCACCCGCTACGACCGCGTGATTATTCTGGAACATGGTAAACCCATGATTTTCGGTGTTAACAGCGACAAAGGGTTGGTGCTCGATGGTTTCAATCTCAAGGTGGTTACCATAGGCGAAAACGGAATTACCGAGAATGACCTTTTGATACACGATGCCAAATGTCAGGATTCGACTCTTCAACTGAAACTGGCTCTGATGGAGGGTCCGGAATTCCCTGTTGCTTTGGGTGTTATCCGCGATGTGGAAGCCGAAAGCTACGACGAAGCTGTAGTAAATCAGATTCAGGAAATTCAGGCCAAATCGAAAATTAAAACCTTCGACGATCTGATTGATTCATGTGAACAATGGGAAATGTAAAAATGCTGATTTCAAGACAAAAACAGATACCCGACTGACAAAATTGTTAGTCGGGTATTTTTTTATCTGTTGATTAGCAAATCAACCACATAGAACTTTAAAATTTTATCAAGTAGAACTGTTTTTTTGTATCTTTGCAAATTCATAAAAAAAGAAAGAATTATATGGCAGGATTTGGAAAATGGCTGGCCGGTGGACTGGGACTGGTACTCGGAGGACCTATGGGAGCAATTATTGGATTTGCACTCGGCTCGATGTTCGAAGGCGGCAGCACCACAAGCTCACGTCAGAGCACTCACAACCGCCCCTCGCGCAACACTACCGAAGGTGATTTTAAAATGAGCCTGTTGGTTATGATTGCCTGCGTAATGAAAGCGGATGGTAACGTACAAAAAGCAGAACTGAATGTTGTAAAGCGCTTTCTGGTCACAAACTTTGGCGAAGAAGGCGCACTCGAAGCACTGCAAATTCTAAAACGCATCCTCGATCAGCCTCTCAACGAAAGAGAAATGGCCATGCAGATCAATCAGTTTATGAATTATTCAGCCAAACTACAACTCGTTCATTTTCTGTTCGATGTAGCCTTCTCTGATGGTCATGTAAATGCGGCAGAACTTAAAGTAATACAGACAATTGCAAGTGTTTTCAGAATCACTGCTGCCGATTTTGAATCACTGAAAGCTCCTTATGTAAAAAATGTGGATAAGGACTGGGCGTATAAAGCACTTGAGATTGAACCTTCTGCAAGCATCGACGAAATAAAAAAAGCTTATCGCCGAATGGCTATGAAATATCATCCGGATAAAGTAAACTCGCTTGGCGAAGATGTAAAAAAATCGGCTACTGAAAAATTTCGTGCTATAAACGAAGCTTACGAGCAACTTAAAAAGGACAGGAGTTTTGTGTAATTTCCATTCAATATAACCGTTTAAAAACAAACTATTATGGACGAAAGAATCACTGTAAGAACATTCAGCAACTCAGTGGATTTTGAAATGGTAAAAGCATACCTCGAGTCGTGCGGGATTGAATGTTTCGGAAAAGATGAGCTTACAAACCGTGCTTATCTGGCCAATGTAAATGGCGGAGTAAAACTACAGGTTCGTCCCGACCAACTGGACGAAGCAATACAACTTCTGATTGAGGGAGGATACATTACGTCCGAAGACATGGAGAGTTCGCCCGAATTTCGCTGGGCGGAGAAAGTAATCAACAAAATTAAAAGTATTTTTCAGTAACAACTGACTTATAAAAGCATCCTATGCCTCAGAAAAAACAAATGAAAAAACTGGCTCAGGACACAGCCATTTACGGCGTCAGCAGTATCGCCGGACGCTTTCTGAACTGGCTGTTAGTGCCACTTTACACCTATGTGCTTACCAGTTCGTCGGAATATGGCGTGGTAACCAACCTGTATGCATGGACTGCCTTTTTGCTTGTAATACTGACATACGGCATGGAAACAGGCTTCTTCCGTTTTGCGAATAAAGACCGCGATCAGGCCGGGAAAGTATACAGTACCACACTGGTTTCGGTAGGTTTCACATCGCTTCTGTTTACAATTCTGGTCATATTATTCTCCAATCGCATTGCCGGTTGGCTCGATTACAGCGAAAATCCGGAATACATTGCTATGCTTGGCGCTGTGGTGGCGATGGATGCTTTTGGCTCCATCCCTTTCGCATATCTTCGCTACAAAAACCGGCCGATAAAATTTGCATCGCTGAAACTGCTAATGGTTTTTGCCAATATTATTTTCAATGTTTTCTTTCTTGTGGCGTGTCCGTGGCTTGCCAAAAATGCACCTGAAACCATTTCGTGGTTCTATAATCCCGACTATGGCGTAGGCTATGTATTTGTGGCCAACCTGTTCTCAACAGGTGTCGTAACGCTGGCTTTGCTTCCCGAAATTCTGGCCGAAAAGTTCAGTTTCGACACTGCTTTGTTGCGTAAAATGCTTCGTTACTCTCTTCCACTGCTGGTTTTGGGAATTGCCGGCATTATGAATCAGACATTGGATAAAATTATTTTTCCATATCTGTTTGAAGATCCTGCCCTTGCCAAATCAGAACTTGGTATCTACGGCGCCTGCTTTAAGGTGGCAATGGTTATGATGATGTTTACTCAGGCATTCCGCTATGCCTACGAACCCTTTATTTTTGCGCAACATAAAGATAAAAACAGTCTTTTGGCCTATGCCGACGCAATGAAGTATTTTGTTATTTTCTCATTGCTCATTTTCCTGGGAATGGTTTTTTACCTTGATATTTTCAAATTTGTAATTCGTAACGATTATTGGGAAGGTCTCAAAGTAGTACCTGTGGTGCTTTTTTCCTATATTTTTCAGGGCGTATTTTTCAACCTTTCGCTTTGGTACAAACTCACCGACAAAACCATGTACGGTGCAATTTTCTCCGTTATAGGAAGCATCATCACTTTGGCTGTCAACATTATTTTCGTTCCCGTATTTAGTTATATGGCTTCAGCCTGGGCTGCATTTGCATGCTATTTTGTCATTATGTGTTTATCGTATTTTGTAGGCCAGAAACACATGCCTATTAAATACGACATGAAATCGATAGGGATTTACACACTTACCGCTTTGGTGCTGTTTGCAACGAGTTACCTTATAAATACATCATATCTTGCATTAGATCTGTTACTGAAAAGCGTTTTATTAATTGCATTTCTTACTTTGGTTGTAAAAAGAGATTTTCCTTTGAATAAAATCCCTTATATCAACAAGTTTATAAAGTAACAACGCCAAACCTTAATGAAAAAACTCACGTAATTATGCTATCTGTTATCATATGTTCAAAAAATATAATGCTTGCTCCGGACTTTGTGAAAAATATCGCAGACACAATCGGGTTGGAGTACGAACTCGTACATATCGACAATTCGGATGCAAAATACAGCATTTACACCGCTTATAACGAAGGTGTTAAGATGAGTAAGTATAGTAATTTGTGTTTTTTGCACGAAGATGTACATTTTCATTCGGCTGATTGGGGGCAGAAAATCATACGGCACTTGCAACTTCCGGATGTGGGTATTTGTGGTGTGGCGGGTCGCGACTTTGTATCGAAAGTGCCGGCTGCATGGAGTAAAAAGCTATCCGGGGTCAATATAATTCAATCGGACAAACTTGGTATCAGGCGTACTAGACGAAAGCTTTTTCCCGGAAATTATAATAATCCGGCCAGAGAGGTCGTTACGCTCGATGGGGTGATTTTGTGCTGTCGGAAAGACATTTTTGAAAAAATAAGTTTCGACGAAAGCATTGGAGACTTTCACGGTTACGATTTCGATATTTGTATACAATCGGCTGTGAATGGCTACCGAAACTATGTAATGTACGACATTGTACTTGAGCACTTTTCGAGGGGAAATCCTAATGAATGCTATTATAGGGCATTGATAAAAGTATTCAGAAAGTGGAAAAATAAATTACCTCTGTACAGCAAAGAAATGCAAGCTCTATCAAGCAGAAGAATTGCCTGGATTGATTATCGCGGACTCACGAAACTGCTTTGTAAAATGGTACGCCGCAATATACCTGTAAGCGAGATTGCAAATGAAATCGAATATTTTACTGATACCTTAGATCTTCGGTTTCCGGCTTTTCGTAAATTCTTGATTATACCGGAGATTTATCTTATGAAACTTGTGCATTTTCCGCTGAATATTTACAAAAGGAAAAGCAGCAAGTGTGAAAATTAAAAATTGAAGAATGAATAAACTACATATAATAACCCCGGTGAAAGACTCACCCGAAACAACCCTGAAAACCATCGACGGCATTATGGACTCGGAAACAGGTACGGGCTTTTCGTATTTTATATACAACGACTTCAGTACAGCTGAAACTACTGAATTGCTCCAAAAAAAAGCAACATCACTGGGTTTCGAACATATCAATCTGGCAGACCTTACCTCACATCCTTCGCCCAACTACCTGCTTGTGCTACAAACTGCACAGCAAAAAGCCATTGCCGACAATGCGCATCTGATAATTGTGGAATCGGATGTGATTGTCGAAAAAAATACTTTACAGGCATTGGCTAATTATGCATCGACACTCGACAAACCGGGAATGCTGGCAGCTGTAACTGTGGATAAAACCAGGAAGATTAACTTCCCGTATCTTTACGCAGATAAATTACCTACAGGTGTAAACAACACGCGCAAGCGACTGAGTTTTTGCTGTACACTACTTACCAACAACTTACTGAAAACTTTCAGTTTCGAGCAACTCGACCCGACTAAATCGTGGTACGATGTATTTATTTCGCACAAAAGTGTGGAACTCGGATTCAGCAATTATCTGCTCACAAACCTGCCCGTGCTACACATGCCACACAGCAGTCGTCCGTGGAAACATCTGAAATACAGCAATCCGCTGAAATATTATTGGCGTAAACTGATAAACAACAAAGACAAAATCTGAGAGATAATGGACTATCCGCTTGTGTCGGTCGTTGTGCCGGTATATAATATGCAGCTGTTTCTGGCTGAAACACTCGATTCGGTACTCAAAAGTACTTACCCGAATTTCGAAGTGCTGTTGGTGGACGATGGTTCGACCGATAGTTCAGCCGGCATTTGTGCTCAGTACGCCAAAGCCGACAACCGTGTACGTTTTATTCAACAACACAATGGTGGTGCTTCGGTAGCACGCAACACAGGTATCCGCAATGCCGCCGGTATTTACATTTTACCTGTTGATGCCGACAATCTGGTTGCAGCGGATTACATTGAGAAATGTGTCGCTGTGCTCGAAAAAAATCCACAGGTAAAAATCGTAAGCTGCGAAGCTGAATTTTTCGGAGGCAAAACGGGTCGCTGGGAACTTCCTGAATTTAGTCTGAAGTTACTGGCACGCCGTAACCTTATGGACAACTGCGCCATGTATCGTAAAACCGATTGGGAAAAAGCAGGTGGCTATTGCGAAGAAATTCTGGGTCGCGAAGATTGGGATTTCTGGATTAGCATGCTGAAAAATGGTGGTGAAATGCATCGCCTGCCCGAAGTGGGACTCTACTATAGAGTTCGTCCCGACTCGAAACGTAAACGCACGCGACATCTGAAGTCGGAACTCATCGCCCAGCTCAACCGCAGACATAAAGTGTTTTTTTATAAGCAATTAGGCGGCCCTCTGCACAAAAGCCGCACATGGTCGGAAACTATCAACAGGGTGAAGCATTTGTTTGAACCTGAGCGCATTGTATCAAAGCCGGGTTATGAAGAATTTGTGTATAATATTCCTGAAAATTTCGAAACCACACAGGGCGAAACCGGAATTCGCACATTCGAATGGCAAAACGAAACACTCGAAGTATTGAGCTTTTACGGTTCGGCAAAATCGCCAACAGCCGGAAAAAGCTACAAAGCTGATGCAAAAGCAATCGGTTATTACGAAAGAGCCGGTTTTTTGGGAAAAACACGCGGATATTTCATTCGTAAACAAAATTCTTCAAAACCAAAAGCTTCGTTGATTGTGGCAGTGTACAAAAACACTGAGTTCCTGAAAGCTGTACTCGACTCAACAAAATATCAAACCGAATCCGATTTCGAAATTATTATTACCGAAGATGGCGATTCGCCGGAAATGAAGTCATTTATCGAAAATTATTCATTCAGCCATCCATATCAGCATTTGACGCAACCCGACGAGGGCTGGCGAAAAAACAGAGCACTCAACTCCGCCGTTAAAGCTGCGAACGCCAACTGGTTGATTTTTATCGATGGCGATTGTATACTACACCCGCGATTCGTGGAAATGCATTTAGCCAATGCCGGTGAAGGTAAAATCCTGAGTGGAAAACGCGTAAAACTCGATCCGAAAACCACAAACGACTATCTTTCAGGTAAAATAAATATCGAAACTGTGCGCGAGCGAATTCGTCAGGCATTTTTCGGCATTCGCAAGGGAATGAAGTTTACCGAAGAAGGTTTGTTTATTTCACCTTATGGATTTTGGGTTTTTTTACCTAAAATGAGAAAACTAAACTACCTGAAAGGTTGCAATATGTCATTCTCAAAAAATATGATTATGACTATCAATGGTTTCGATGAAGATTATATTTTGCCGGCTATTGGCGAGGACATTGACCTGAGCTGGCGTTTCGAAATGGCCGGATTTACACATAAATCAGTACGAAATCTGGCTGTACAATACCATTTGCACCACAAGGAAAACTGGATTAGTCAACTTGAAAACGCAGCCATAATGCAACAGAAAAAAGAAAACAACGAGTATATTTGCAAAAACGGAATAGAAAAACAATCAACCGCCCAATGAAAATATACAGTTTAATGCTGGTAAAAAACGAGGAAGATATTATTGCATCTACACTCAAAGCAGCTGCGGAGTGGAGCGACAAACTCATCGTACTCGACAATGGCAGCACCGACCGCACATGGGAAATTGTGAACGATATGGCGTCTCTCCACCCATGCATTATTCCGTTTGCTCAGGATGCACGTCCGTTTCGTATTGGTCTGCGTGCACTGATGTTCGATGCGTTTAAATACGAAATGACAGACGACGATTGGTGGTGCATTCGTATGGATGCTGATGAGTTTTACGTGGAATCGCCCCGCGAATTTTTGCAAAGCATTCCCAAACGCTTCAAACAGGTTTCGAAAGCCAGTATCGACTTTCACATTACCGAAGAGGATGTGGCCGAATTTGAGTTCAGCGGAAACTTTGAAACCGACAAAGATAAAATCCGTTACCACAACCAGCAAACATGGGCCGAAGTACGTTTCCTGCGCCACAGCAAACGACTTAAATGGAATATTGACCAGTTCAAGCCTCAGCCGTGCGGACTCACATATCACAAACAAATCAGAGTGATGCATTACCAGTTTCGCTCTCCGCAGCAAATGGAGAATCGCTTTGGAGTAAGGCAAAAGGCACGCGAAGAAGGTTGCGGCTCGTTTAGTCATGAAAAAGGAAACTCATGGAAGGATTACTTGCGAAAAAGAGATACTCTTACATATCATAATCCCGGAACAGATTTTGCAACATTAGGGAATCGCAACAAATTCAATAAATTACACACGCGAATTTTTAAATCCCTGCTCACACTTACGGGCTATTACGATTAAAAAACTGTTTTATGGAATTAAAAAAAATTGCCGATAAATATCAACAAATCATCAGTCTCACTAACTATTTACTGGTGCTGGCTGTAGCCTTTTCGGCTGCTTTCCCCAATCGTATTTTTAATATTTTGTGGGTCGCATGGCTGGGAACATGGCTACTTGAAGGACGCTTTCTGAAAAAAAACAATTTTTCGTTCGATAAATCCAAAATAATAATTTTAATGTTGGCTGGTTTCTATATTTGGGAAGCAGTTTCAATTCTGTGGGCTGAAGATAAGAAAGCCGGTCTCTCAATACTCGAAAAACAAATGTCCTTCCTGGCCATAGTACCTGTGGCACTTTTTGGCGTCAACCGATATTATAAAACCTCTACAATATTAGTAAGTCTGGTAGTGGGGGTGTTGGTTTCTGTGCTGTCGTATTCAATGACACTTCTTTATCTCAACAATGTCGAATACTTTCTGAATTCAGGCGACAAAGCATTCTGGAAGGGCTTTAATGCCGAAAACTTTTCAGTATGGATTTCATTCATCAAACACCGCCTTTACTACAATACAATACTGGTTGTAGCCATTTTTTCATTACCTTTCTTGTATAATAAATACGCTCCACGCTATGGAAAATACCTTACAGCCATAATTATCCTTGCTGCAGCTGTAGCCATGCTAATCATGCTCTATTTCACAGGTTCACGCAGTATGATTCTGGCTTTGATATTCATTATGGCTGTGGCTTTATGGCGATATATCGATAAAAAATACAGGCTGTGGGTTACCTTATCGGCTTTTATGATTGTAGCTATCGGAGTGTTTATTTTCGTGGAATATCATCCCCGCATGAAGGATTTTAAGTCGGACGATTTCGAAGCACTTAAAACAGGAAAAACAGACAATGAGCTGATTGAACCACGCTTACTTATCTGGCATGCTGTATTCGAGAAACCTTCGGATTATATTGCATACGGATTGGGAGCAGGAAATAGCACAAACTATCTGGTTGAAAAACACAAAGCCAATAATTTCCCTGAGCGATTCGTCTCACGAAAATATAGTGCACACAATCAGTATTTTGCGGCAATGATGGAACTAGGTGTAGCGGGGGCTTTATACCTGATTGCATTTTTCTTCCTGTATCACCGTTTTCTTACAGGAAATGCACGCCGCTTTGCCTTTTATTTCTCTTTACTCATAGCTTTTAATCTGCTAACCGAAGCCATGCTCGGAAGAGGCGATGGAGTGCTGACACTCTCATTCTTTTCACTCCTGTGCGTTTGGATGGAAAAAGAACAGAAGGCAAACGCCGCGTTGCCTGAATACTTATAGTCCTGCAGGCTTTCGGTGTTTCCACCGTTTGTGCGTCCAAAGCCAGAATTCCGGTGCTTCGTTTATTTTGGCTTCGAGAAGTTGCATGTACTTTTCGGTAATTTCAAACTCTGGTGCTGATTTTGGATTTTCGTCGAGCATAATAAACTCACAACGATAGTAGCCACGTTTCACGCGACTCACACTGCCGAACATTACAGGATAATCAAACTTGCGTGCCAGCTGCTCTGCCCCTACCAGCACCGGTGTATCCTGATTCAGAAAATTCATCCAGTGACGTGCGCCTGCAGCAGTCGGGGTTTGGTCCGAAATCATTCCAAAAGTACCCGATTGTCCGTTGTTTTTCATGCTCAGCAAAGTACGGAAAGTTTGCTGCGTTTCAATATTACGACTTCCGAAGCGCATACGCAGATTGTACATAAACTTATCGAAATTATCAGCCTTGAGTTTTTTATATACATTGCAGGCGGGCTTATCCTTTGGTAACCACAGCGACAGCGAAGCCATCCATTCCCAGTTACCATAATGTGCTGTGAACATCATTACACTTTTCCCTTTGTCATATTGTTCCGTAATAAGTTCTTTGTTCACAAACTCCACCCTGCGACGCATTTCGGCCTCCGACATATTCAGCTGATGAAGCGTTTCGATAAATAAATCGCAAAAATAACGGTAAAATTCTATTTCGATTTTCTTTATTTCAGCAGCACCTTTTTCAGGAAACGATTTTGTAAGGTTTTGTCTCACCACTTTCCGACGATATCTGACCACATGATAAACAAACGGCGCCAATACATCCGAAAGCAAGTACAACACTCTCAGAGGTAGGCGGGTAATAATATTTAAAAACACTATCAATACTCGAAACATAGTTATTTGTTTTTCTGAAAAACCTTCAACACAGGATAAGAAGCCTGTTTGCATTGCAAAGTTAGGGTTTAAAACGAAACTTTGAATTAAAACTTTTAAAAATCTTTCATACAATTAGATTTTTTAATCGAAGAAAAAGTTATCAACAGTTTGCCAGTTCAAAAAAAACAGCTATTTTTGCAGTCCGAATTCCAAAGCAGTAGAAATAATAACAAAAAACATCATACGCAATGAAAAGGACATTCCAACCTTCGCAAAGAAAAAGAAGAAACAAACACGGATTCCGTGAAAGAATGGCAACTGCCAACGGTCGCCGGGTATTAGCAGCACGTCGTGCCAAAGGTAGAGCAAAGCTTACAGTTGCCGATGAAGGTCGTCACAAAAGGTAACGAATCCGCTGAACAAACAGTATAAAGAAAGTAAAAACCTCTCCGGAAGTTTTTACTTTTTTTGTTTATTCAGGCAAATAAAGCCTTCTCAGGGATTTACATTGCAAAACCATTTTTTGGCATTTACAGCTGTAAGTCATTTTTTTTCATTATTTTTGGCAATCATTTGCTCACAAGTACCCTATGAGGGATTTCTAACCTACTCAAGCAATAAATTATTTACTGAAAATGGATTTCAAAAAATTTTGGAAAGAAAGTTTTGCCGGGTTTGTACTCAAACGAATTTTACTGGCTATTACCATATTTGTTGCACTTGCATGGATCACGCTTTTAATTGTTGATCAGTACACGCGTCATGGCGAATTTGAAGTTGTCCCCGACCTCAGAGGCATGTACGTGGAAGAAGCGCAACTTCTGCTCTCAAATCACGACCTCTACCCACAAGTCATCGACTCGGTATACGTACGCAACAAAAAACTGGGAACCATCATCGAACAAACTCCGGTGCCAAATTCCACAGTCAAAAAAAACAGACCTATATACATCATTATCAACTCCCGACAGGTTCGAAAGATCCCTGTTCCGGATGTAACCGATGTCTCGTTCAGGCAAGCCGATGCAATGCTCAAAGCCATCGGACTGAATGTATCCGGAGTCGATTACAAACCCTCGGAATACAAGGACCTTGTTATAGACATTAAATACCGTGGACGAAGCATCGAACCCGGAATGCGCATTCCCGAAAACAGCTACCTGACGCTGGTTGTGGGAAGTGGTGTTGGCGATGAAATAGTAAGTGTTCCATCGCTAAAAGGCTTAACACTGGATGAAGCTCGCACCGAAACGATTTCCGCATCGGTTATTATCGGAGCTATTCAATACGACGTACAACCCAATGGCGACGAAAAAAACTATTTCATTTATCGCCAGCGACCCTCAGCAGGACATAGTATCGATGCTGGAAGCCGCGTAGATGTATGGCTTTCGAAAGACAAATCGCTACAAAACAAAAGCTTTGAGGAAGAAGAGAATACAGAAGAAGACGAACAGTTTTTCTGATAATTCCTTTAAAACGAGATGGAAAAAAACGATTATTTTGAAGATATTGAAGATGCCGATGTAGAAGAAATCGTCGGGCAGGAACAGGATATTTACGAGCATTTCAGGTTTGTGGTAGACAAAGGACAAGCCCTGGTTCGCATCGATAAATATCTGGTAAACTGCATGGCCGCCACTTCGCGCAATCGCATTCAGGAAGCCGCCGATGTGGGTCATATTAGGGTGAATGACAAGCCCGTAAAATCGAACTACAGAGTAAAGCCTTTCGACATTATCACCATCCATTTGGCATATCCGCCATCACATTTCGAAATTATCCCACAGGATATTCCCATCGATATTGTGTACGAAGATGATGATATCATCCTGGTAAATAAACAACCGGGTCTTGTGGTGCATCCCGGCTTTGGAAACTTCGATGGAACACTGCTAAATGCTATTGCCTGGCATCTGAAAGATCATCCTGAGTTTGACCCTAACGATTCGCGTATCGGATTGGTGCATCGCATCGACAAAGACACTTCGGGCCTGCTGTTGATTGCAAAAACCGAACATGCCAAAATGCATCTTGGCAAACAGTTTTTCGACAAAACCACACACAGGCGATATTTTGCCATGGTATGGGGCAATGTAAAAGAAGACGAAGGAACCATCACAGGCGATTTGGCACGTGATCCGCGCGACCGAATGCAATTCACCGTTTTTCCCGAAGGACAAAATCCCTACGCCAAACATGCAGTAACACATTATAAAGTGGTTGAGCGCTTAGGATTTGTGACGCTTGTGGAATGTCGCCTCGAAACCGGACGAACACATCAGATTCGTGTTCACATGAAGCATATCGGCCACACATTGTTCAACGATGAACGTTATGGTGGTAATGTCATTCTGCGCGGAAGTACTTCAGCATATTACAAGCTGTTTGTAAAAAACTGCTTTTTTGCGTGTCCGCGACAGGCTCTGCATGCAAAAACGCTCGGATTCGTACATCCAACCACAGGTGAATATATGCATTTCGACAGCGAACTGCCTCATGACCTGCAGGAACTAATAAGGATGTGGCGCGAATACGGAAAAGAACATTTAGGTTTATAATTTCCGTCGAATAACCTTTTGATTGAATTTGAAGATCCCGTAAAACGGGACAAGTTTTGTAAATTTAATGATTTGAAAATTACAAATCACAATTATCAAACGTAAATAACAAATATAATTTATTTAAAGCATAACTCACTTTCCTTCTGTTGAATATGAAGAAGAATATTGCTATCGTAGCCGGAGGCGACTCATCGGAAGTCGTTGTGTCGCTCAAAAGTGCAGCCGGACTTTATTCGTTTATGGATAAAGACCGCTACAATGTGTTTATTGTTACCATTTCAGGCCGCACCTGGCAGGTGGAATGGTCGGATGACGAGAAAATTGCCATCGACCGGAATAACTTCAGTTTCACCCGAAACGGTGTAAAAACAGTCTTTGACTTTGCGTACATTACCATACACGGAACACCCGGCGAGAATGGAATTCTTCAGGGTTATTTTGAATTAATCGGGCTTCCCTACTCTTGCTGCGATGTGCTTTCGGCAGCCATCACTTTCAATAAATTCACCTGCAATCAATATCTGAAAAGTTTCGGAATAAAAGTTTCAGAATCGGTAGTTTTGCGTGCCGGACAAACAATTGCTTCTGCCGAAATAACAAAACGCATTGGCTATCCTTGCTTTGTAAAGCCAAATGTGGGCGGTAGCAGCTTTGGAGTAACAAAAGTAAAAACCGAAAGCGAATTGCAACCAGCTATCGAGAAAGCATTCGCCGAAGGCAAGGAAGTTATGATCGAAGCATTTATGCAGGGGACTGAAATTACCTGCGGAATGTATAAAACCAACGAAAAAACGGTTGTGTTTCCTGTAACCGAAGTTGTTCCCGAAAATGAGTTTTTCGATTTCGACGCCAAATACAAAGGGCAAGTGCAGGAAATTACTCCGGCGCGAATCAGCAACGAACTGACTATCCGCGTGCAGAATCTTACCGCACAAATTTACGGCATTCTGAACTGTAAAGGCATTGTGCGTATCGACTATATCATTTCGGATGGCGATGTAATAAACCTGCTCGAAGTGAACACAACGCCCGGAATGACAGCTACAAGCTTTATTCCGCAACAGGTAAAAGCTGCAGGGCTCGACATTAAGGATGTAATGACTGAAATCATTGAAAATGAATTTCAACAAAACCCTAAAAAATAACCACCTCACAATCAGATGAATGAAAACTTTTGAAGAAATTACAGAAATTGTAAGCCGCGAAATAGAAAAACTTAACTGGAACCGTGAGCCACGCGGACTTTACGATCCTATCGCCTATGTTCTTTCATTAGGGGGCAAAAGAATTCGCCCCGCACTTACACTCATGGCCTGCAATCTTTATACTGACGATGTGACAGCCGCAATTTCACCGGCGCTCGGTCTCGAAGTATTTCATAATTTCACATTACTTCACGACGATATAATGGACAAAGCGCCTATTCGACGTGGAAAACCTACTGTGCATATTAAATGGGACGACAACACAGCCATACTTTCGGGCGATGTAATGCAAATTGCAGCATATCAACTCATAGCCAACAGTCCGGCGACTCATTTAAAAGAGATTCTCGATCTGTTCTCGAAAACAGCAGTGGAAATTTGTGAAGGTCAGCAATACGATGTGGATTTTGAAAACCGCGACAATGTGACAGCTGACGAATATCTTGAAATGATAAGGCTGAAAACTGCTGTTTTGATTGGTTGCGCGCTTAAAACAGGGGCAATAGCAGGAGGAGCGAACAGCAGCGATGCGAATGCCCTTTACGACTTTGGCATCAATATAGGACTTGCATTTCAACTAAAAGATGACCTGCTCGATGTTTACGGAAATGAGGCAAGCTTTGGAAAAAAAATCGGAGGTGACATTTTATCGAATAAAAAAACCTATCTGCTTATTCATGCATTAAATCTGGCAAAAGGTTCTGTTGCAGAGCAGCTTACTTGCTGGCTCTCAGCAAGCGAGTTTAAATCTGAAGAGAAAATTGCAGCAGTAACAAATATTTACAACAGTTTGGGTGTACAAAAGATATGCGAAGACAAGATGTTGTGTTTTTACGAAAAGGCAATCGCATCGCTCGAAAAAGTAAGTATTGAAGTAAATAAAAAGCATGAATTGAGAAAATTAGCCGAAAAATTAATGTCGCGAAACGATTAATTTTTTTATCTTTGTAGGCAAATAATGATTTTTTCGGCTTTGAATTGTTTTTTTAATATTACTAACAATAGCAATATTATTCAATGGCCGAAAATTCCTAACTCTGAATAGCATGCCTTATCGCCGTTTACCAAATACCGATCAGGCCCGTTTAAGGGCTTTGCGTGCTGCTGTGCAGCAAGCAGAAAAACAAAATTTTGCCGATCAGGTAATACTGTTTAAAACCATTCATGAAGCCAAAAGCTACCTGTCGGTTTTTGAGAAACAGCTCAGCCATTACCAACAAACGCTGGACAATCAGGTATCGGCCAACAAACGCTATCAGCAAATTGTACATAACGCACGGCTTTACATTTCGCATTTTATTCAGGTTCTGAATTTAGCAGTTATCAGGGGCGACATAAAAAAAGACCACAAACTATTTTATCAATTAGATCCGAACGTACACACTGTGCCAGATCTTACCACTGAAACAGCATTACTGCATTGGGGTAAATGTATTATCGACGGCGAAAATGAAAGGATGAGAAACGGAGGTTTCCCGATATACAATCCGGCAATTGCAAAGGTACAGGTGCATTACGAAGTATTCAAGGAATATAAATCCACCCAAAAAATTCATCAAACTACCACCACGCGCAGTTGGGAAGAGTTGGTTTCGTTGCGCGAAAAAGGCGATACCATTATTCTGGATATTTGGAATCAGGTAGAAGCGCGATTTAAAGACGAAAGACCTTTTGCGCGCCTTCAGAAATGCAAATCGTACGGCCTGATATATTATTACCGCAAGGGTGAAGCCGAGCTTACCCCTGCGGATGATAAGGAAGATTAATCCGGTGCTTACTCAATACTGAAAGACGGCGTAATGATTTTATCCATTTTAATGTCGAATTGATGAGTTGGCACACTCTCAAGCAGCTGAAAGTCGAAACCCACACCAATTTTTACAATTCTTTTATTGATAAAGAACCTGTCGTAATATCCTTTTCCGCGACCTAAACGGCTTTTGTTTTTGTCGAATGCAATTCCCGGGGCAATTACCAAATCGATTTGGTTCATATATTCTTTTTGCGAATCGGGCTCCCATATGCCAAAAGTGCTTCTTTTCAAATCTTCTTTTCCCGAAAAAGGCTTAATCAACATATCATCATCCTTCACTACGGGCAGCAAAATTTGTTTTCGCTTACTCCATTTTACAATGAAATTATGAGTGGGCAACTCGTCGGGCATCGACCAGTAAAGTAAAACAGTATGTGCTTCCTCGAACTCGGGCATAAGTTCTATTTTATCAAAAACGCGCTGTGCATCAAGAGACTTATCGGTTTCAGTGACAACTTGTTTTCGTTGACGGATATAATTCCTGATTTTCTCTTTTTCAGAGACTACAGCTGTCTTTTTTTTACTTCCTGTCAGAGAATTGATAATAGAACTTAATTTATTCATAAGCAAGCATTATTTAGTTTAAAGTTAGAAATTCAACAAACGATTCAGAGAGGAAAGAAATAAAAAACAGCTTACAGCTGCCCTGCTTCGACCAACACAATCACTCTTTCGAGCACCTTGTCGTCTTTCTGTGCATTGTATTCCGACTTCAGACTGGAGCCAAAAACACGCGCAACACCTTGCCAGAAAAATGCGGAAACACTACCCCGGTAATTTTTAATCAAATCGTAGGATGTTCGTTCACATTCTCTGTCGATCAATTTCATCAGTAGGCGTCCCTGATTTATTGTCATTTTTTTTAAATCGGCTTCGTGTTTTTTAAATAAAGCCTTTTCATATTCATTCAGATATTTCTTTCTTTCCTTTTCATTTTTCATATCCACAAGCTTCATATTCACCATGTTCAGCTCCGAAGCAACCATTTTAGCATAAGGAAGTGTTTTCTTTACATCGCGTACAGTGCGCCAAAAGTATTGCTCCTGCCTTTTATTCTTAAAAGTGTTACGCGGGAAAACCCACAAATCGTGCAAAAATGCCATCAAGATTGTATCATTGCCGTTGATTTGCACCATCAAACGGGCTCCGCCATGAGGGACGAATTCGTTCCGGCCATCATTCTGTGCATGAATATTTTCTGTTGATAAAAAGAGCAACAGTGCTACAATTAAGTATAAATTGCGTTTCATCTTCTGACAAAAATAGTAAATTATTTTAAATATAATCGTTCATCTCAAAATACTTTTATAGACAGTAATGAATATTTAGCTACTGCAGCACGCAAATTTAATCTGTTTATGTGCAAGAAATTAGTGCTTTGTAGTAAATAATATAACGGCTTGTAAAAATAAATTCATGTCAAATGCAAAATATGTAAATTTTTATCTATATTTGAACCGTTTTAGCATAAGAAGTTGGGATGCTTCATAAAACTAACTAAAAAACCGGCTTATGAAAAAAATCACATTATCCCTCTACATCCTGCTGTTTACATCTATGCAGGCTCAGATATCAAATGTTGTACCAAATTCGCAAAGCACTGCGAATGCAGGTGTATCGGACATGCAACGTTGGTCGGCCTTTGCAAATCCTGCGGCATTAAGCTTGCTTGAAGAGGCTGAAGCAGGCCTTGCCTTCGAAAATCGCTACATGCTCAGCGAACTTTCAACAAAAAGTATCGACTTTGCACTTCCAACAAAGTATTTCAACACCGGAATTTCAGCATCGCATTTCGGATTTGCCACTTATCATGAGTTAATGGTGGGTGTGGGCTTTGCCCGTGATTTTTCGTCACGCTTTTCATTTGGTGTTGAATTCAATTATTTCAGTACATACTTTGCTGAATCGAACCGATATTCCGGTATTTTTTTTCCTCAAATAGGACTTCAGACGCGACTTTCGCCTTCCATACATCTCGGATTCTCAGTATTCAATCCTTTCCAATCGCACATAGTGTATGAACAAAATATAAAACGTTTGCCCTCGATATTTAGTTTGGGCGGCTCATATTTTTTCTCCGATGCGCTTGTAGGCCGCATACAGGTGGACAAGGAAATAAGCAGCAATTACCGGTTTGCAGCCGGGATTGAATACACAATGCTCGAAAGACTACAGTTTAAAGCAGGGGTGGAGGATGCAGGGTTTCTGGTTCCCAGTCTCGGATTTGGAGTTATCACAGGTCGCCTAAGACTCGATCTGAACACCGGCCTACATCCAATACTAGGCCTGGTGAGTTCGGCAGCAGTTCGCTACAGGTTTCATTCACGATAAAAAATATAGTGTATGAGAAAGAGCTTAGTTATAGCAATCGTCATCCTGTTTGTCGCGCGGCTTACGGCGCAACAGTCACTCACAGAAACAGACCAACTCATTGCCGATATATTTGAACAATACACAGCCGAGTCGGGCGATGAAATTGACTACGAAACATTTTACTACGAATTGATTTCACTCACCGGACAACCTGTAAATCTGAACAAAGCACAAAGAGAGCAACTTGAGAAACTGTTATTTCTGAACGACCTTCAGATTGAGAATATCTTGTATCACATTTATAAATTCGGTCCTCTGCATACAATTTACGAACTGCAACTGATTGATGGACTTGACATGACAGACATCAGGCGTATGCTGCCATTCATAATGCTTGAAACAATGGAAAAGAAACCTGCTGCCATAAATCGCCACGACTTAATAAAATATGGCAAAAACGAAATACTTTTCAGGCTCGACTTCAGCGCTCCCGTAAAAGAAGGTTACCTTGCAGTTTCAGACGAATATCCGGATTCAATTCCCTACGAGGGCCCGGCATTTTACAATTCGTTAAAATACAAATATCATTTTAAAGACCGGATATATGCGGGCATCACATTTGAAAAAGATGCAGGCGAAGCATTTTTCTCCGGCTCAAACAGCACGTACGATTTTGTTTCAGCACATTTTCAACTCAACAATTCAGGGATTTTCAAAACAATTGTTTTGGGCGATTACAGAGCTTCATTCGGACAGGGATTAGTTTTTGGCAATGCGTTTGGTTCCGGAAAGTCATCGCTGGTTACAAATATAAATACGCGTGGCACCGGGCTGAAGAAATACAGTTCAACCAACGAGTACAGTTTTTTCAGAGGAGGTGGCGCTACCATTAAACTGAAAAACACTGAAATCTCAGCCTTTTTCTCCGGTCGTAAACTCGATGCAGAAGTTTCGGACGGTATAGTTAGCTCAATAACCAAAACAGGAACTCACCGCACCGAAAACGATTTGCTAAAAGAAAGAAAAACAGCACAATCTACTATCGGTTTTAACGCTGAGTATATCCACACTGACTTTCGAACCGGAGTCAGCTTTGCTCACACAAACTTAGAACATTCACTTCAGCCAAATCCCGAGCTATACAATCAGTTCTATTTCAGAGGTGAAACGCAAACAGCCACAAGTATTTACTACAGAACGAGGTTCGACAAATTCCACATTAGCGGCGAACTGGCTCTGAATCAGGAAATGGCTCTGGCTACAACACACAATGTATCGTTCATGCCACATTCGCTGGTGAATATGGTTTTACTTTATCGCTACTATTCACCTGCTTACGATACATTTTTCGCATCCTCATTCTCTGAAAACACAAGAGTGAACAACGAAACGGGATATTATACCGGAATTGAAATAAGACCATACCGCAAATGGCGCATTTCTGCTTATGCCGACAGCTACAGATTTCCTTATGCACGCTACAACGTAAGCAGTCCTTCGTGGGGACGCGACTATTTACTCCAGATAGATTATCAGCACAACCGATCGCTGAATATGTTTCTGCGGGGAAAGTTTGAGGAAAAACCGCGTGACTATTTAGCCGAAAACACAGCCTCACCCATTTCGTTGCCGCAACAGGACGGCATGATCAGATATCAGCTGAACTTTACAAACGGAAAAATTACAGTGCGCACAATGCTCGAAATGCAATTTTACAAAGGCATTGAAAAAACTTATGGATTTGCAGCGCTTCAGGATGTAACTTACGCTTTCGAAAAAATTCCTTTGAAATTTGACTTACGCTATATGATGTTCGATGCGGCAGATTACGAGAATCGTTTTTATACATACGAAAAGGATGTGCTCTATGCTTTTTCTATCCCATCGTTTTACGGACAGGGAAGCCGCTTTTATTGCAATATGAGATATGAACTGTCGGACAATTTCTCACTTTGGTTTAAGTTTTCGCAAACCATATATGCTGATGGCAGAGAAACCATTGGCACAGGCATGGAAATGAGCAAAGGCAACCGACGATCTGATTTCAGGGTAATGCTGAAATGGAATTTCTGACAGGAAATGGTTTAACGCATTCGTTCGAGGCGCGAAGCGTCGAGGCGCAAAAGAATAAACAGCAGAATAGTAAAACCCCACAGCGACGAACCTCCGTAGCTGAAAAACGGAAGTGGAATACCAATTACAGGCATAATTCCCAGTACCATACCAATATTAATCATAAGGTGAAAGAAGAAAATACTGGTAACACAATATGCATATATGCGGTTAAACGATTCCCGCTGACGCTCAGCAATTCTCAACAAGCGCATTAGAAGCAACCAATAAATAACCAACACCAGCGTTGAGCCCCAGAAGCCATGTTCTTCACCTACAGTACAAAAAATAAAATCGGTGTCCTGCTCCGGCACATATTTGAGTTTTGTTTGCGTTCCATTCAAAAAACCTTTTCCCCAAAAACCACCTGAGCCGATGGCAATTTTCGATTGATTCACATTGTATCCTGCTCCGGTGGGATCATCTTCCATGTTCAGAAGCACTTTAATACGAATTTGCTGATGCGGCTCAAGCACTTTTTCGAAAAGATAATCGGACGAATAGCTGAATACAATGGCTCCGAAACTAATCATGGCAAGCATCCAATACTTCTTATATCTTTTAAACAGTGCAACAAAAGACCAATAAACCGCCGATGCCATCACGGCAAACATTGCTACATAATCAAAATTAATTTTGTACCAGATGTTGATAATTATTGCAATGACCGCAACACTTGCTATTCCACCCAGTAAAATGAAAGCCTCACGACGATGCTTTGAGAAAAAGAATGCATAACCAAGCTGCACAATAAGGATTAAAGCTGAAGCAACCACAATTCCCAACGAACCCTGTTCAATGCCAATCGGAATAATACTGTATTTAATTACAATCACAAAGAGAAGAATGGCAAAAACACCCAGCAGTAAAATTATGCCATTCATTCCTTCGCGGTAAAGCATAAGTGTAAAAGCCAGAAAAACCAATGCTGAACCGGTTTCTTTTTGTAAAATGATAAGCGCAAACGGCAGCAAAATAAACATTACCAAAGGAACAAGATCCTTCCAGTTCTTTATTCTGTAATTATAAGCACTCATAAACCGCGATAAAGCAAGTGCAGTCGCCATTTTAGCAAGTTCGGCAGGCTGAAAACTTACCGGCCCCAGCACTAACCACGACCGCGAACCTTTAATGTCGGGCGCTACAAATATAGTGACTATCAGGAGCAGTATTACAGCAGCGTAAATAATATACGCAAAGAAGTTATACATTTTATAATCTACTAACAACAACATTCCACCAATGCCAAAGGCTGTGAGTATCCACACAAACTGCTTACCCGCACGCTGATCCCAATCGAGAATGCTGGTTTGGTCGAAATCGTAACTTGCACCATAAATGCTTATCCAGCCCATAAAGACCAGAAGCACAAAATAGGCGACAGTTGTCCAGTCGAGTGCGTATTTTATACTAACGTTTTTTGACATCACTATTTGTTGTTGACATAATAATATGATCGTACATCTCCTTTCGTGCTACTTTTCCATTGAGATATTGCTCCATCAACAGACTCGAAATAGGAGCAGCCCATGTGGCGCCAAAGCCGGCATTTTCAACCACCACGGCAATTGCAATTTTAGGATTCTCGCGCGGTGCAAAACCCACAAAAAGCGAGTGGTCCTTACCGTGATTGTTTTGTACAGTTCCTGTTTTTCCACACATCGACACATCCGGGATTTTCGTTCTCCGTCCGGTACCAAATTCGAACACACGCCACATACCTTCATTCACTATAGGAAAATGCTTTTTATCCACCTTTACAGTGTGGATGCGTTTTTGCATAGTGTCGTTTTTGTTCAGGTGAGGAGTTACATAAAAACCCTCATTCGCAATTGCAGCCATAGAATTCGCCAACTGAAGCGGGGTAACCAGAATTTCGCCCTGTCCGATCGATAGTGAGCGAATGGTCATTGCCCGCCAGCCTGTTTCGCCAAAATATCTGTTGTAGAACTTTTCGCTCGGGATATTTCCACGTGTTTGTTCATACACATCGCTGTCTTCGAATTTATGTCCGAATCCAAAGCTCATCACGGCCTCGCGCCACTGATCGAAACTATGTTTGAAATTTGTGTTTTTCTCTCCGTAGCCATCCTTCTCAATGGTCGACCGGAATGCGTGCCAGAAATAGGGGTTGCAACTTTGCTCAATGGCATTCAGCAGATCGACCGGCGAACCATGCGAGTGAGTACATTTGATTGGCGTAGAGCCTTTTCCGCTACAACTAAAACGTGTATGCTCATTAATCCCACCAAGTTCGAGCGTCACAAGTGCCTGAATAGGCTTAAAAGTGGAGCCGGGAGAATATTGGGCCTGAGTGGCACGGTTCATAAGCGGCTTCGTAGGGTCGCGCACCAGTTCAGCATAATTCTTCGAACGCTGGCGGCCTACAAGCAAAGCAGGGTTAAATGTCGGATTCGAAACCAGCGCCAGAATCTCACCCGTTTTAGGTTCAATGGCCACCACACTGCCAATTTTACCATCAAGCAGTTTCTCGGCCAGCACCTGAAGCTGAATGTCAATTGTCAGTACAAGGTTGCTTCCCGCTTTGGGAGCCACATCCATTCGTCCATCTTCGTATTTGCCTTTGATACGACCTTTTGCATCGCGCAGCAGAATTTCGACACCCTTTTCGCCACGTAAAGAGTTTTCGTAAGTATATTCCACCCCATCACGACCGGCATAGTCGCCCGACTTATAGTAGCTATCGTTTTCGATACGCTTTTGAGAAACCTCACCAATGCTTCCAAGCACATGTGCGGCATGTGGAAACGCATATTCGCGAAGCGTACGATTCTGAATATAAAAACCGGGATATTTATACATCGATTGCTGAATGGTAGCAATATCCTCGATACTGAGTTGCGTCATAAACACCTGTGGCGTGTACGACGAGTATCCATAGTTACGTTTACGATCCTTGATCTCGGCAATACGCTTGATGAAAAATTTTTTATCAATAGCCAGCGCTCTGCAAAAAGCCAGTGTGTCCAGATCGCGTATTTCTCTCATAATAAGAGTGATATCGTAAGCTGGTTTATTGTATACAAGCAGTGTGTTGTTGCGGTCGTAAATAAGTCCGCGCGGAGGATATTGCGTTTTCTTCAGAAAAGCGTTACTGTCAGCACCTTCCTTGTACCTGTCGTCGAGAATCTGAAGAGAAAAGAGTCGCACAATATACAAAAGCACGATGGCAGTAATCACTCCTGCAATCACAAATCTCCGGTTTTGTAAAGTGTCGTTAATCATATTTTTATTTCAGACTCAGATCATTTGGCTATTTCCGGTAAAAAGAACGAATTCCGAGAATAATCAGAATTGTGACAATGGAACTTAGAATTACCTTGAAAAAAACTACCCAGAATAGCGAGAAGGAGAATGCTTCGAGAAAAAACAGCGTGGTATGATGCACAAGCGTCATCAAAATCACATATTTCACATAAGCAGCCACCCCAAAAGTGTAAAACGAAGGCACAGGGTTATTTCCTTCTTCAATAGATGTAAAGAGTTTGATTATGCCATTGCGCAAAAATGCAATGAGCACTGTGGCAAAGGCATGCGTACCCATTGTGTTCGAAAAAGTATCGATAGTGAGACCCAGCAAAAAGCCTAGCAGCAAAGTGATCCATTGCGGCAGCCTTACCGGCAGCGACAGAATAAATAAAATATAAATATAGGGATTGATATATCCCAAAAACTGAATATTGTTAAGTGCCAGCACCTGCACAAGCACCAACAATATAAATGATATGATATTTTGTACGACTATAAGCATGATTTAATTTTCAGCAGCTTTTTCAATATTTCGCTGTTCGTTGTAATTCAGATAGTTTATCACTTTTACATGCGACAAAGTACGAAAATTTACCGCAAGTTTCACCTGTATATTATAATACGGATCACTTTCCTTTATATTGAAATCATTGATAACACCTACTGGAATTCCTTCAGGAAAAGTATTGGTAAAACCACTCGTGATAAGTGTATCGCCAAGCGAAAATTCAACATGTCGCGCAATGTCGGTCAGATTTGCAAAGCGGTAATCCTTTCCGTTCCACACAAGCGGACCACTGTAATTGTTTTTCTTAAACTTACTGTTGATTTTTATATTCTGATTCAGCACAGGAATGACCACCGAAAATTTTTCCGATACGGTTTTCACAATACCCACCACGCCATTTTCGCTCACAACACCCATGTCGGCATGAATACCATCGCGTGATCCTTTGTTTAGCGTAATGTAATTCTGAAGTTTATGAGTAGAATTATTAATTACCTTTGCCGAAATAAGCTCATATTCCATTTCGGGTGGTATTTTGAAATTAAGACTATCACTTTTTGTTTCGGGCTTTAATGCTGCGAGTTCGTTTTGGAGGTGAATAATCTCATTTTTCAACGCAGTATTTTCTTCTGAAAGGCTTTCGTTGGCAGCACTGAGTTTGAAAAACTCAAACACAGAATTACTGACTTTATACAATCCTGATACAACAGAATTACTTGAGGATAAAAATACACTTTTCTGATATCCCTGATTCTTTACAATCAAAGTGAATGAGATTATTTCCAGCAAAAGAAATAAAAACACGACACTATACTGAATTAAAAAATTGATCAGGTTCTTCATAAAAGAATAAATCTGTTTTAGAAAAAAACGGCAAGTACAAGCAGAAAACTAATGTCAACTGCTTACACTCACCGGATACTGTAAAGTTTTTATTAACGAATTAAGAACGAGAATTTATCTACGTTTTTCAGCGCAATGCCTGTTCCGCGGGCCACAGCACGCAACGGATCCTCGGCAATATGGAACTGAATATTAAGCTTATCAGTCAGACGTTTATCGAGTCCGCGCAACAATGCTCCACCTCCGGCAAGGTAAATACCTTTTTCCACAATATCGGCATACAATTCAGGAGGCGTTTGTTCGAGAGCGCTCAGAATAGCTGCTTCAATTTTCGAAATCGATTTTTCGAGGCAATGTGCAATTTCCTGATACGAAACCGGCACTTCCATTGGCAAAGCAGTCATACGGTTCGGACCACGCACAATAAAATCCTCAGGAGCATCTTCCAGGTCGGTAAGAGCAGCTCCTACATTGATTTTGATAAGCTCTGCAGTACGTTCACCCACTTTAATGTTATGCATGCGTCCCATGTATTCCACAATATCAAGCGTGAGGTCGTCACCGGCAATACGAATCGATTTATTCGACACGATACCACCCAGCGAGATCACGGCAATTTCGGTAGTACCACCACCTATATCCACAATCATACATCCGGTAGGCGCTTCCACGTCGATACCAATACCAATTGCAGCAGCCATGGGTTCATAAATCATATACACTTCACGGCCACCTGCATGTTCCGACGAGTCACGAACCGCACGAATTTCCACCTCGGTACTTCCTGAAGGAATACACACCACCATTTTGAGTGAAGGAGAAAAAAGCTGGCTTTTGGTAGGAATCATTTTAATCATGCCGCGAATCATAAGCTCAGCCGCGTAGAAATCGGCAATCACACCATCGCGCAAAGGACGTACAGTACGGATACCTTCGTTTTCTTTTCCCTGCATTTGGCGTGCACGTTCTCCAATGGCAATCAGTTTGTCGGTACGACGGTCGAGTGCAACCACCGAAGGTTCATCAACCACAATTTTGTCGTTGTGTATGATAATAGTGTTGGCTGTTCCTAAGTCAATCGCTATTTCCTGTGTAAATGAAAATAATCCCATGTTTATATTTTGTGTTTTGTGTTTCGTGTTCCGTGTTCCGTGTTCCGTGTTATTAGCACATCATCACATCACCACATCACCACATCATCACATTAATTAATGTTTAAAATGTCTGATTCCTGTTGTCACCATCGAAAGTCCTTTTTCGTTGCAGGTATCAATCGATTTCTGATCGTTGATAGAGCCTCCGGGTTGAACAACAGCAGTAACTCCGGCCTCTGCAGCTATTTGCACACAGTCGGGGAATGGAAAAAATGCATCCGAAGCCATTACCGCACCTTTCAGATCGAAATTAAACGATTCGGCTTTTTCGATAGCATGCACCAACGCGTCCACACGCGAGGTTTGTCCTACTCCACTGGCGCACATTTGTTTGTTTTTGGCAAGCACAATGGCGTTCGATTTTGTATGTTTTACAATTTTATTTGCAAAAATAAGATCTTCCACTTCCTGTTGAGAGGGACTTACCTCAGTCACTACTTTCAGGTCTTCGGCTGTCTCGGTATGCAAATCTTTGTCCTGCATCAATACTCCGTTGAGCAATGTGCGCATTTGTTGTTTTTGCAATTTTGCATTTTTCAGAATCAAAATAATTCTGTTTTTCTTCTGACTCAGAATTTCAATTGCTTCCAGATCATAATCGGGAGCAATCACCACTTCGAAGAAAATTTTATTCATTTCCTCAGCAGTTTCTTTATCCACAATGGCATTTGTGATAAGTACTCCACCAAATGCCGAAACCGGATCACCGGCCAAAGCTGCATTCCACGCATCCACCAATACTGGTCGGGATGCAATACCACAGGCATTGTTATGTTTCAGCACCGCAAAAGTAATATCGTCGAAATCGTTGATCAGATTTACAGCTGCATCAATATCGAGCAGGTTGTTGTACGAAATTTCTTTTCCCTGAAGCTGCTCGAACATTTCGTCGAATTTGCCAAAAAACACACCACGCTGATGTGGATTTTCGCCATAACGAAGCGTTTTTGCATTATTCTGTGTCAGGCGGAAATGCGATTTCTCGTCTCCATCAAAATAATTAAAAATTGCAGCATCGTAATGCGACGAAACAGCAAAAGCTTCTTTTGCAAACCAGCGACGCTCTTCGATGGTTGTTTGTGCACCATTGGCTTCAAGCACTTCGAGCAAGGGCTGATACTGATCCTGCGAAGCTACAATAACCACATCTTTGAAGTTTTTGGCAGCAGCACGTATCAGCGAAATTCCACCTATATCAATTTTTTCGATAGTTGTGGGCTCATCAGCTCCGGCAGCCACAGTAGCTTCGAAAGGGTAAAGATCCACAATAACCAGATCGATTTCAGGTATTTCGTATTCTGCAATTTGCTCATTGTCTTTTTCCAGATCGCGACGCGAAAGAATTCCTCCGAACACTTTCGGATGCAGTGTTTTTACGCGGCCTCCCAGAATGGAAGGATATCCGGTTAAATCTTCAACTGCACTACACGGAATATCAAGCGATTCAATAAAAGTTTGTGTTCCACCCGTAGAAATAAATTCTACACCTTCAGAATGAAGTTTTTTAATTATTACATCGAGTTTATCTTTTTGATAAACAGACACTAAAGCTTTTTTGATTCGTTTGCGTTCCATATTCCGTTTTTACGTTTGATTATGGGATGCAAAACTACAAAAAAACATTGGTTTAATCAAGCTAAAAAAACTGTCATTTTGAAAATGATACGTCAAAATAGATGTTTGAAAAATCAGGCCTTTCAGAGTTTTCGAAGCAATAATTTCGGGTTAGTGAATCAAACAGCCTTTGAGATAATTTAATCAAAACATGTTCGATACTTATCATCGCACAAAAGAAATATTATAAAAAAGATTTATTCTATCGCCTCTTTCACCTGTCTGAAAGCCTTTTCGAGTTTCAACATCTCCGACGACATAAATCTGTAAAACTCCATCCAGTGGATGCGCCGGTGAATATCGATACCCGGCTTGTGTGTATAAATGCGGCAAACTTCGGTACCACACTCACGCACATAGGCAAAATTCCAGATTAAACCTTCCGGGAAGCCCTTTTCCATAAGCGATTTATATTGTTCAAACTGCTCGTACAGCTCAAAACGCCGGGCAGCATCTGAATGATTTATTTCCAGAATTACAAAAGCGCCTTCGCGCGTAGCATCAAACTTCAGTTCCACACCTTTCATTTTGGTATTGTAGAGCATAAATTTACTTTTACGTCTTTTCAATGCCGGCACTTCGCTACAAAACAATCCGAAGCCTTCCCAAAATTCTTTTTTCAACTGTCTTAATTCTTCTCTTGTATACATTTCTTTTCCCCTTTAGGGGTTAGGGGTTTACTTTATAATTTTATAAACATTTCCCGGAAGGCATTTTACAGCTCCCTTAAACTCAAGTTCGAGCAACATAGCAGAAGTTTTGCTTACCGATTGCTCCATTTTTACAGCCAACTCGTTCATTTGCAATCCATCCTGTTGTTGCCGCAAAATACTGATAATGTTTTGCTCATCAGATGTTAAATCTACAAAAAGAGCCGTTTGCACAGGCGCATTACCCGCTCCGGTTTTATTTTCCCAACTCATAAATTTTATCAAATCAGCAGCCGATTCGATCAGGGCAGCTTTATTATTTTTAATAAGCGCATTGCAACCTGCCGAAAACTCATCAGTCACACGCCCCGGAAATGCAAACACATCGCGGTTATATTCGTTGGCCGCCTCAGATGTAATGAGTGCGCCTCCGCGTGCAGCCGATTCAATCACAACTGTCACATCGCTAACGCCTGCAATAATGCGGTTACGTTGCACAAAATTCTGTCGGTCGGGATTTGTTCCGCTGATATATTCGGTCAGCAGCAAACCATTTTCAACCATTTTTTTTGCTACAGGCCTGTGTACCGAAGGATAAATCCGGTCGAGCCCGTGCCCCACAACTCCAATTGTCGGCAGTCCGAAGTCGACCGCAGCTTTGTGCGCACAAATATCCACACCATAAGCCAACCCGCTTACAATGACGCAACGGGGTTCTAAAGCAGCAAGATCGGCAATCAGCTTTTTACAATTATCTTTTCCGGAATCGGTTGCATTTCGTGTACCGACTATGGCCACAAACCGCCCGCCATTCAAATCGCAATTGCCACGACTATAAAGCATTATCGGCGAGTCAGCACATTCTTTCAGACGATAAGGATAATCGCGTTCGGTAAAATAAAGCGGCTGAATTTTGTTTTTCATTACAAAGTTCACCTCCTCTTCGGCACGTTTCAATACGTTCTGATTCACAATTTCACGCGATAAAACGTCGCCGATGCCGGGAATTTTCGATAAATTCTGAGCTTTTTCTTTAAAAACAGCCTGTTCGTTTCCAAGATAAGCTATCAGGTTTTTAGCCAGATTCGGGCCAATACCTCTGATTAACGTCACTGCAATCCGGTAATGCAATTGATCGTAATTCATACCAGGACTCCTTTCTTTTTTAGAAATAAAGAAGCAGCAACCGCTGCCACAACTCCCAGTATATCAGCCAGCCAATCGAACCACTCAGCTGAACGAGGGTAAAACCATGTTTCCTGTGCAAACTCAATTAGAGCGCCCAAAACAACAGGATATAAAACACAAACAATCCAAAATGACACATTCGGAATCCGGACATTTCTATGAGCCTTGAAGAAGTCGCAACAAAGCACAAAAGCCAACATAAAAAACATTGCTATATGCACAAATTTATCGGCGTGAGGTATATGAATGGCAGGTAGCTTGCGAAAATCACCCGGCGAGGCAAAAGAGAGATAAAGCACAAATACCGTAGCCAAAACTGACTTCAGATATCTGAAAAATCGCGTAAACATCACAGACTTATTCATAAAACACAGAAAAATTCAACTTAATAATTGAGAATTGCAAAAACGAATCTATATCTTTGCAAAGATAAATTTTTGAACATAATTATTATACAAATAATCTGATTATTTTTGACAATAACTACAAGGCATTTCAAAAAACAGAGAAGACAGTTTAATTTAACACATAAAAATATGAAACGAATTACATTATTTATTTTAATCACTTTAATTCTGGGCGCATGCTCAAGTGTGATGATTACAGGCCGCCGTCAGCTTTTATTGGTCTCGGATGCCGAAGTGCTAAGCATGAGTGCAACAGCATATAAACAGTTTGTCGACTCGGTGCCTGCATCGAAGGATCTGCAAAACTCTGCATTAGTAAGCAAAGTGGGCGATAACATTGCTGATGCAGTATTTAATTACATGAAGAACAATGGCCTTGCAGCCGACACCGTAAATTACGCATGGGAGTTTCGTTTGGTGCAGGACACTACCGTAAATGCATTTTGTATGCCGGGCGGAAAAGTGGTTTTCTTCGAAGGAATTTTGCCAAAAACACAAACTGAAGCCGGAATGGCAGTAGTCATGGGACACGAAATTGCGCATGCAGTGGCTAAACACAGCAACGAACGCCTGAGCCAGCAAATGGTGGCTTCGTTTGGAGCCGGACTTGCCGACATGCTTTTGGCCAGTCGATCGGCTACAACCCGCCAGACTATCAATATTTTGTACGGACTTGGTGCTCAGGTAGGTGTAATCCTTCCATATTCGCGCAAGCACGAGTACGAAGCCGATCGCCTTGGACTAATTTTTATGGCTATGGCCGGATATGACCCCAACGAAGCTGTCGCTTTTTGGCAACGAATGTCAGGCGATGGTTCGGGATCGGTACTCGAATTTATGAGCACTCACCCTACTGATGCAAACCGCATTGCAAAAATGAAAGAAGCATTGCCCGAAGCAATGAAATATTATAGCAAGCAGTAATTCTCAGGAAATACAAATTATTAAACAATGGGTGCAGGTGAGATATAGATTTTGGCTTTTGTTTCCATTGTTTCTTATAAAAAACTTTTCTTTCTCATGTCCCTCATTTATGCATAAATATTTTATATTTTTGTCGTTAATAATGAAACAAATTTAAGATGCTGTCGCCGTGAAAATTGAAAGGCTTTTACCGACAGTGTGAAAACACTCCAATTATTTAATAATGAAAAGAATACTTATTCTGATGCTTTCGGTGATATTGTTTGCCGGAGTGCGTGCCGACGAGGGAATGTGGATGTTGCCTTTGATCGAAAAACTAAACATCCAGAAAATAAATGGCCTGGGCTGCACGCTTACGGCCGAAGATATTTACAGCGATAACAAAGCGAGTCTGAAAGATGCGGTAATTGTGTTCGGAAATGGCTGTACAGGTGTTATGGTGTCGAATCAGGGACTTTTGTTTACCAACCACCACTGCGGATACGGTGCTATTCAGCAACTCAGTTCGGTGGATCATAATTACCTGAAAAATGGTTTTACTGCCAAAGAACTCGCTGATGAAATTCATGCTCCGGGGCTGACTGTAAAATTTCTGGTAAGCGTTGAAGATGTAACCGAGCGTGTGATTTCGCAACTTCCATGGGATTTGATGGGCGAGGAACGCAGCAAAAAACAGGATTCTATTCTTTCGGCTATTCGCAGCGAAAAAAGCAAAGACACTCATTATCAGATTCAGGTTAAATCATTTTATTCAGGCAATGAATTTTATGTGTTTACTTTCGAAGAATTTAAAGATGTACGTTTGGCTTACACGCCTCCTACTTCGATAGGAAAATTTGGTGGCGATACCGACAACTGGATGTGGCCCCGTCATACCGGCGATTTCTCGGTATTCCGTGTGTACTCTGATGCCAGTGGAAAACCTGCCTCGTACTCTAAAGACAATGTGCCTTACGCTCCGAAACGTTTTGCCAAAATTTCGAACAAAGGATATATGCCCGGCGATTATGCCATGATTATGGGAAATCCCGGTTCTACAAGCCGTTACCTTACTTCGTGGGGAATTGAGAACCGCACCAATGCCACCAACCGTGCCCGTATCGATGTGCGTGGTGCCAAACAGGATGTGTGGAAATCGTATATGGTGGCCAGCGAAGCTATTAATATTGCTTATGCCAGCAAATTTGCCGGAAGTTCGAATTACTGGAAAAACAGTATCGGAATGAATACTGCCGTTGAAAAACTGAAAATTGTGGAACGCAAACGCGAAGGCGAACAGGCTTTTGCCGAATGGGTAAAAACAACGCCGGAACGTCAGCAAAAGTACGGCAAGGTGCTTAATAGTCTCGAAGAATCGAACAAAACGGCTTTCCCTTACCTGCATGCTATTAGCTTCCTGAGCGAATCGCTGATTTCGGGTGTGGAAATGCCACGTATTGCTGCACGTATTCGTAGTTTGTCGACAAAAAATCTGCCTAAAGATGAACTTGTAAAACAGGGACGAGAAATTTACAAAGATTATTATCAGGAAGTGGACGAGGAAGCTTTTGCTGTAATGCTCGAAGTGTATCGTAAAGCTGTGAGTGCTGATGCTTTGCCCGAATTCTACAAAACCATCGATAAAAAATTCAAGGGAAATTACAGCCGTTATGCCAAAAGTCTTTTTGCTAAATCGGCTTTCAGCAATGCTGATAAATTCGAAAAAGCTGTGCGTTCAGGCAAACTGAATTTCACGAAAGATCCGGCACTTTTGTTTATCGACGAAGTGTATGCTACAGCCAAAGAAATTCAGAACGACGAGTTTAAAGATGCAATGGCCAGGATTGACGATGCCGAACGTCTTTACGAAGCCGGAATGAAAGAAATGGCCGAGGAAAAAGCGCAGCCAATGTATCCGGATGCTAACTTTACAATGCGTCTCACTTACGGAACAATAAAAGGTTACAAACCTGCCGATGCCATTGAGTTCAAACATTATTCAACTACAAAAGGTATTCTTGAAAAGGAAAAACCCGGCGATTACGAATTTGATGTGCCTGCCGAACTGAAACAGGCCATTGTGAAAAAAGATTTTGGTGCTTATGTGGACAAACAAACAGGCGAATTGCATGTGGCTTTCCTTAGCAACAACGATATCACTGGAGGTAACTCGGGAAGTCCGATTTTCAATGCCAAAGGCGAACTGATCGGTCTGGCTTTCGACGGTAACTGGGAAGCCATGAGTGGCGATATTGTGTTTGAGCCGGACCTGCAACGTACTATTAATGTGGATATTCGTTATGTGCTTTGGGTAATGGAAAAAGTAGGTGGCGCTCAGCGACTGATCGATGAGTTGACCGTCGAAAACTAAGCTCCTGATTTCTGATATAAAAAGGTTTGTCTGAGTTGTCAGGCAAGCCTTTTTTGTTTTTTCTATGTAATGCTTTCTGAATGATAACAAAAAAAACACTATTTTCGTAACTCAAACAATAATAAGCTCACGATGGAAGAAAAAGTAACAAAAGAGAGTTTTTTGAAAAGGACTTATCAAAAAATCAGAGATATTTCGAATCTGCACGACGACACCAATATTGAAGCAACCATAGCTTCAATTACCAAGGACATTGAGTTCAAAGGAGCCAATGTGTGGATTTTATTTCTTGCCGTAATTGTGGCTTCGGTGGGGTTAAATGTAAACTCTACAGCTGTGATTATCGGCGCCATGCTTATTTCGCCGCTGATGGGACCTATCAACGGTGTGGGTCTGGCCATTGGTATCGACGACAATATGTTGCTTCGCAGCTCATTGCGAAATTTGCTGATCATGGTGATTATTAGTTTGACGGCATCCACCACTTATTTTATTGTGAGCCCACTCAGCGATGCGCAGTCAGAATTATTGGCGCGCACCACACCCACTATTTTCGATGTGCTGATAGCTTTTTTTGGCGGTATGGCCGGCATTGTGGCTGCCTCACGTAAGGAGGGGAAAATTACGATTATCTCCGGCGTGGCCATTGCCACAGCACTTATGCCTCCGCTTTGTACGGCCGGTTACGGACTTGCCACCGGTCAGTTCAGTTATTTTTTCGGAGCTTTTTATCTTTTCTTTATTAATTCATTCTTTATTGCCCTGGCCACTTTTATTGTGGTCCGCTATCTCCATTTTCCTGTAAAAGAAATTGTGGATCCGGTGAAGCGACGTGTGCAACGACGGAATATTACCATTTTCTCGGTATTGATGATTGTTCCCAGTGTTTATATGGCATGGAATGTAGTTGGCGAAACACGGTTTAATTCGCAAGCAATTAAGTACGTACAAACCATACAAAACGAGGTAATGTTTGAGGATGTGGAAATCCTGAATGTGCGTCGCGAATATGATGGGAAAAAGAAAGCAATACACATTTCGTTGGTCGGAAATGCCCTGACCGACAGTCAGATTAGAAGACTCGAAAACCGTTTGGTCGAATTTGGACTCGAAAATACCGCGTTGAAGATTAAGCAAACCTCAGGTTCGCTCGATTTGGGTGCTCAGGCAGGTGTTATCAGTAAATTACTTGAGAAAAAAGATGAAGAATTGCAGGCCAAGGAAGCTGAGAATTTTAAACTTCGTACTGAACTGCAAAAGCTCAACGACATTGCAGGCGAACGACAAAATCTGGGGAAAGAGCTGAGTATTCAGTACCCTGAAGTAGTTGGGTTTTCGGTGTCGCGCAGTATATTTTACGATAATCTGAAAAACACTACCGATACCATTCCTGTGTTTTATGCAGAGTTTAGCACGCTTCCCGATGCTAATCGCGAACAGCAGTTATTGCAATGGCTCAGGGTAAGGTTGCAGTATAAAAATCTGAAACTGATTAAGGTGGAAAAAGAGAAGTGATAGTTCCTGTTGTGCAACTCTTCTAATGTGTGGTTCATGGAACTACTGTGTGTCGCATTAGTATTAATTGATTGTTTCTTTCTTAGGTGAAAAACTATAATCTTGTTTTGCGAAGGTATTTTCACTACCTTTTATTTTCTTATATCGAACTCATGTTTTTTATCAAAAAATAATTCCCAAAAAAAATACCGGATGAAACACCCGGTATTTTTTACACTTCAAATAATTTACACAAACTATTTACTTAACAGCACTTTCTGTATCATTGAACCACCATCGGCAAAGTGCACACGTAGCAGATATGTGCCAGCTGACAAATGACCAATATTGATACTATTGTTCTGAGAGAGACCTTTGATTTGCTGTACGACACTTCCAGTCATGCTACAAACTTCTACCATGTTTACAGCGGCACCGTTTAGAAACACTTCTCCACTTGTAAGTGCAGGGAAAATTCTAAAATCACTGTGGTTGTTCAAACCGGTAGGAGTATTTTCCACCATTTTGTAAACTTTAAAATTATCCAAGGAGAAATTCAGGTTAGCATTCGCACCGTTACCAGCATTGCTTGAACGGGTATTTCTTACAGTAATTTTGGTTAAATCGGCTGCGGTGTTGCTCAAAAACGGCATGTTGTCTGAACTTACCTGTTCTTGTGAAGTGATATTTTTCAGGGTCATTTTTACTACTTTCTTTGTTCCAAAGTCTAATTCAGCCTTTAAGTTGTACCAAACATTTGTCGCATAAGCCAGTTCAATAGTTGATCCGACATTCCGTCCATTGACAATAGCTAAGTCAGCGCCAGCACGATTAAATGTGCCCCATTGATCATTTAAAAAAGTAATTGAATCACTTTCGATATTCCAATAATGCCATTTTGCATCATTTCCGCATGCGTACAAAGAAAGGATATTCAATCCTGCATTGTCATGTAATGCAAGTCCGAAAGCATTTTTGTTACCAAGCGCTGCAGATGTTACCATGAAATCCATATCTACAAACACTTTTGTTTCAGTACCACTGGTTGGGAAGACAATGGAGCGACCACGGGTCCCTGAACCTGTAGCAGCTAAATTCAACTGGTCGGCTCCAGGACTTGTCCATGAAATAACAGCATTGTTTGAAGCGAATATGGCAGTGGCATCAGCCCATCCATCAGGATATGCTGTTGCGCCAGTAAACGCTTCGTTTACAATGTACTGAGGAATTAGTTCATTTTGTTTGGCATTAACCACAGACATGAAGCAAAAGAGACTAAGAAAAATAAAGAAGGTAGTTTTTTTCATACAATACAAATTAAAAGATTAAACAAAGGAAATTACATTATTAATAACACGATGGCAAAGTAAGTTGATAACACTTGTTTCTTCAATAGAAAATTGTACAAAAACATGGAGGAAAAACAAATTCTTAGAGGTCGATAAAGATTGGAATGTATTTTTCAGAAATACAAGATTTTGGGTTGCAATTTCAATAAAACGATTATCGGATATTAGCTTAGAAAGGTCGTTATTTAAATGTTGACTTATAAAAAAAACAGATAGTAATTCTTTTGAGAAACATCATATAAAAAGAAAGTTCCGATAATCACCGTTAGTGATTGGTATGGTGTTGTATTTTAGCAGGATGCCTGTGTTTTGGTACTATAAAGATTATAATTGTTTCTGAATTTTGCTGACTTTCTAACCATTTTCTTATATCTAACTCACATTAATTAAGTTTCTGCTAAGTGCTTATCACAATGTTTTTTAGTATTTTTGCCGTTCTGAAAATTCAATATTAAACAAATAAAACTTATTTTGAATGGGAAAATTCTCTAAAGCTTTCTGGGTGGCTAACTCGGTCGAGTTACTCGAGCGTCTGGCTTATTACGCTGTATTTATTGTGATTACCTTATATCTCTCGAATGTGTGGGGATTCTCCGACGTGGAAGCCGGGGTTATTTCCGGTACTTTCTCGGCTTTCCTTTATCTTTTACCCACTTTTGCCGGTGCTTATGCCGATAAAATAGGTTTCCGGTCGGCCATTATTCTGGCTTTTGCCCTGCTCACGCTCGGATATGGTGGTTTGGGTCTTTTGCCCACTATGCTCGAAAGTGCCGGTCTGGTAAACTACGAAATGACCACTACCTTCAGTGGTCTCGAAAACAGTTATTTGCGTTGGTCGATTGTACCTGTTTTGGTGCTAATTGTGATTGGCGGCTCGTTTATCAAAGCTGTCATATCGGGAACTGTAGCGCGCGAAACAACTACCGAAACACGTGCAAAGGGTTTTGCGGTGTTTTACATGATGGTGAATATCGGTGCTTTTACGGGTAAAACGGTAGTCGACCCGCTGCGTAAAAGCATGGGCGATCAGGGTTTGGTGTATCTTAATTTCTTTTCGGCAGCAATGACTTTGCTTGCGCTGATAGCTGTATTTTTCTTTTATAAATCGGTAAAAACCGAAGGTCAGGGAAAAAGCTTTGCCGAAATTGGTCGCGGAATGTTGAAAGTGCTTACCAATGCACGTTTGATGATTCTGATTTTGATTATCAGTGGTTTTTGGATGATACAAAGCCAAATGTACGCTACCATGCCTAAGTATGTGATTCGCCTGATTGGTGAAGATGCTTCGCCGGGTTGGTATGCCAATGTGAACCCGCTGATTGTGTTTGTGCTCGTAAATTTCATTACTTCGTTTATGAAAAAACGTACAGCAATTACGTCGATGACTATCGGGATGCTCATTATTCCGCTTTCGGCGCTTGTGATGGCAGGTGGAACGCTGGTGGGTACCGATTATATTATGGGATTGCACCCTGTGGCTTTTATGATGATTGTGGGAATTGCCATGCAGGCTGTGGCCGAGTGTTTTATCTCGCCACGTTTTCTTGAGTATTTCTCATTGCAGTCGCCAAAAGGCGAGGAGGGACTTTATCTTGGTTTCAGTCATCTGCATTCCTTCTTTTCCTATCTTTTTGCGTTTGGGTTGTCGGGCTTTTTGCTCGAAAAATATCTTCCGGATCCCCGTGGTTTTGCGTCGCCCGAAGCTTATGCAGCAGCCACACAAAATGCCCATTACATTTGGTTTGTATTTGTAGGAATCGGTCTTGTGTCGGCTGTGGCTCTGCTTATTTACGGTTATGTGACCCGCAAAATGGACCAGAAGAAAGTTGCAGCTTAGTTGCACAGAATTATATTTTTTACGGAATAAGCTTCCGTTATCAAAATGCTGAAAACAATTAAGAGTTATATGATGCCCATTGCCATGACTTTGGGCGTCATTTTTCATAATCAGGTGGGTGTTTTATCGTTTCTGATTCCTTACCTGATTTTTATCATGCTGCTGTTTACCTACAGCAAACTGTCGCTTTCGGGATTGCGTTTTACCCGAATGCATTTCTATCTTATTGCCTTTCAGATAGTGGGAAGTGCGGCGGTTTACTTTGTATTGAGACCCATTAACGAAATTCTGGCTCAGGGCGTGATGATTTGTGTACTTGCCCCCACAGCAACGGCAGCGCCGGTTATTGCGGGGATGTTGCGGGGAAATGTGGCAAGTCTTACTGCTTATAGCCTGATCAGCAATTTTACAGTGGCTCTTTTTGCGCCGCTTTTCTTTTCGTTTGTGGGTTACAACGAACTTCCTTTTTTCGAGTCGGTGTTAGAGATTTCGAAAAAAGTAGCTGTTTTGCTCATTACTCCTTTTGTGGCGGCTCTGCTTATCAATAAATTTCTTCCCGCAATCGGAAAAGTTATACGTCGTTTTTCAGGTGCGTCGTTCTACCTTTGGAGTCTGGCACTTATAGTGGTTACAGGACGCACAGTGCAGTTTGTCATCGATCAGGGAATGAATCATTTTTGGGTGGAAGTAGCTATGGGTGTGTTGGCGCTGGTGGTTTGTCTCACACAGTTTCTCACAGGCCGGAGAATCGGTCGTAAATACGACGACACGGTGGCTGGCGGCCAGGGACTCGGACAGAAAAACACAGTGCTTGCCATTTGGATGGCGCAAACTTTCCTGAATCCCATTTCGTCCATTGCACCGGGTGCTTATGTGCTCTGGCAAAATATGTTTAACTCGTGGCAGGTATGGCGTGCCCGCAAAACACTCTGAATTATTGTGTTTTGCGGTAACTTATCACAGCCCATGTGTTGAAAAATACTGCAAAGGCAATCAGTACAATCAGTTCTTTCAGCAATCCGCCAAAACCACTTCCTTTCAGGTAGATGGCTCGCATAACATCCGTTAAGTGTTTCAATGGATTAAAGGCAGCTATCCATTGCGCCCATTCGGGCATACTTTGCACCGGCGTGTAAAGTCCACTCAGCATAATAAAAATCATCATAAAGAAAAATACGATGAAAAATGCCTGCTGCATGGTGTGAGCATAGTTCGAAATGATAATGCCAAGCCCCGAAATGCCAAATACATACACAATTGTAAATCCGTAAAGTACATAAAAATGTCCTGCCGGTATTAATCCATACACCAACCACGAAATGATTACGCCGATGCTTATGGCAATAATACCTACAATCCAGTAAGGAATCAGTTTTGCAATGATAAAAGTAAATTTAGGAACGGGTGTAACATTCATTTGTTCCATAGTGCCCAGTTCTTTTTCGAACACAATAGATGCTGCCGGGAAAAATCCACACACCAAAGTGAGAATCATGACCATAAGCGCAGGAACCATAAAAACCTGATAATTGAGGTGCTTATTGAAACGATATTGCTCGTCGATCTGAATAGGCATAAGTCCGCTTTTGGCTGTCTGCGGAAACTGTTTTGAAAGATTTGTCTGGTTGAAATTTGAGATAATCCCCGAAATATAAGTCATTCCCACACTTCCTTTCATCCCGTTTACCGCATTGGCCGAAATCATTACCTTTACTCCTGTGCCTGTTGTAATATCTTTTTCGAAATGTTGTGGAATCTCGATAACCAAATCAGATTCGTTTTTTTCAATGCTTTTCAGCGCGTCATTGTAGCCATTCGATACATTGGTAATTTTGAAATACCCCGAAGCTGTAATGGCCTCCACAAGCTGATGCGACATTCTGCTGTGGTCGTTGTCGATCACGCTCAGGTTCAGATTGCTGATTTCGTAGCTCGCCGCCCACGGAAAAACCAGCAACACCATTATCGGAAACATGAAAATCATTTTTGGCATAAACGGATGCCTTATGATTTGCCGGAACTCTTTTTTTAATAAATATTTTATCATAATTTCTTACCCCTCTCTAACTCTCCCCAAAAGGGGAGAGAACGTGAAACATTTAAACTTCTGTAATGTCAATATGGTTGCATCTTCACATCACCATATTATCACATCATCACATCATCACATCATCACATCATTCCAGCCGCACTTTAAACTTCTTCACACTTGCAATTACAAGCAATACGGCCATTGCGCTCAGCACAGCCACATCGGTTCCCACATCGGTGATGCTCAAACCTTTTATCATAATGGTTTTTACGGCATCGATATACCAGCGCGCAGGAACAAAATTCGAGATAAACCGCAGTATGCCCGGCATGTTTTCAATGGGAAAAATCATGCCCGAAAGCAGCATTACGGGGAGCATTAAACCCATTCCCGAAATAAACATAGCTGCAAGCTGCGTACTGGTAATGGTTGAAATAAGCAGTCCAAGTGCCAGCGAAACAAATATATAAAGCAGCGAAACAAGTACCAGACTTATAAAACTTCCTGCAACAGGCACATGAAGCACATATACCGATAGCAGTATGATGGTTGCAAAGTTGATGACCGACAGCACAAAATAGGGAGCAATTTTCGACAGCATGGTGTAAATGGGCTTCATAGGCGAAACGAGCAGAATTTCCATCGTTCCCATTTCTTTTTCACGTACAATGGCAATGGAAGTCATCATTGCACAAATAAGCAGCATAATCATGCCCAGTACGCCCGGTACAAAATTATAGGCGCTGATCATTTGCGGATTGTAGAGCATTTTTACTTCGGGTTGTATCAGTCCGGCTGCACTTTGCACAGGCATTAATTCCTGCTGGTAACTGTTGATAATGTTTCCTGCATAAAATACAAACGAGGTGGCTGCATTCGGGTCTGTCGCATCGGCAATCAGCTGGATATGCGCTTTGCCGTCGTGCGTGAGTTTTTTCGAAAAACCATTTTCGAAAATGATTGCCAGTTTGGCTGTTCCATCCCTGAATGCATTGTCGACGTCACCGGAGTTGTGCGCAATCACAGCTATTTCGAAATACTGACTGGCATCGATTCTTTCGATCAGTTGTCGTGTCACCTCATCCGCCTGATTGGCAAGAACCGCTACTTTGGTGTTTTTTACCTCGGTAGACATGGCAAATCCAAACAGAATAATCTGAATCACAGGCATCAGCAACAGTATCATAACTGTTGTTTTGTCCCTGAAAATATGTCGGAATTCCTTTCGGATAAATGATAAAAGTTGTTTCATGAGCCCCTAACCCCTAAAGGGGAATAAGATAAATTTGTACTGATCCTATCTAAGCGTCAATTCGTTTGGCTTTTCGGGCTAATTGTTGAAAAACTCCGTCCATGTTGCGGGCATTGTATTGCTCTTTCAGGTTTGCCGGAGAATCGAGTGCTTCGATGCGGCCATCCACCATAATGGACACACGATCGCAATATTCAGCTTCGTCCATATAATGTGTGGTGACAAACACCGTAATTCCGCTTGCGGCAGCTTCGTAAATCAGTTCCCAGAATTTTCGTCGGGTAATGGGATCGACACCGCCTGTAGGCTCGTCGAGAAATACCACTTTGGGCGTGTGAAATATGGATACCGAGAAAGCAAGTTTTTGTTTGAAACCCAGAGGAAGCGATTTTACAAGACTGTTTCGTTCGTTTTCGAAATTAAGTTTGGCCATTAGTTCGTCGGTTTTGAGCTTGATTTCTTTGTCTTTCATGCCATAAATGCCTCCGAAAAGTTCAATATTTTCCCACACTTTTAGGTCGTCGTATAGCGAAAACTTCTGACTCATATAGCCGATGTTCTTTTTGACCATTTCCGGTTGTTTGTGGATGTCGAAACCAGCTACTGTCCCATTTCCCGATGTCGGTTTGCTCAGTCCGCACAACATACGCATGGCAGTAGTTTTTCCGGCTCCATTGGCACCCAGAAAACCAAAAATCTCACCACGGTTCACCTCAAACGAAATATGATCGACCGCAGTAAAGTGTCCGAACTTTTTAGTCAGGTTTTCCGTAACGATAACCTTTTCCGACAATGGTTTTATTATTTCATTCATAGTTTCTTACTTTCTTACCTCTTACTCTCTTACTCCTTCTTTGCTTAGCTCCATAAAGCAGTCTTCAATGCCGGGTTTAATGGTTCTGATACTGATGCCGGTATGTCCTTTGACTTCCAGCTCGTGTCTCAATTGCTCAGTTTTGTAATCTTCGTTCAGCGTAATATGAATCGAATCACCGAATGCAAAACTGCTTTTTACATCAGGGTTGCTTCTTAGGTCGGCGAGCAGTTTGTTCATGTTTTTGCTGTGAGCAGCCCATAGTTTTTGTCCGAAACCGGCAATGATTTCTTCCGGAGTGTCGATGGTCAGGAAGCTGCCGTTTTGAATTAACCCAATACGATCGCACCGGCTCGCTTCGTCCATGTAAGGTGTGGAAACGAGTATGGTGATACCCTGTTTTTTCAGATTTTTCAGCATTCCCCAAAACTCTTTACGCGATACCGGATCAACTCCTGTGGTCGGTTCGTCGAGAAAAAGTACAGCCGGTTTATGAATCAATGCGCAACTCAGAGCCAGTTTTTGCTTCATTCCACCCGACAGCTTTCCGGCCCTGCGTGTTTTGAAAGGCTCAATCTGCACATAAATATCTTTAATCAGATCGTAGTTTTCTTTAATGCTGGTATTGAATACAGTAGCAAAAAACTCCAGGTTTTCCTCAACCGTCAAATCCTGATAAAGCGAAAATTTTCCGGGCATATAACCCACACATTCGCGAATGTTTTTGTAGTTTTTTACTACATCGAAACCATTCACTGTTGCGGTTCCTTCGTCGGCCAGAATCAGTGTGGTAAGGATGCGGAAAAGACTTGTTTTGCCAGCCCCATCCGGTCCGATAATTCCGAAAATTTCTCCTTTCGATACTTCGAAACTTACATTCTTCAGAGCCTGCACTTTTTTGTAATGTTTCGAAATGCCCGCACACGAAACGGCAATGTCGGATATGTTATTTTGATTTGTCATTAATGTTCAATTATACACTGTCAACTGTCAATTAAACCTCACATTCCCATACATACCAATCTTTAAATAGCCATCGTTTTTTACGCTAACTTTAATGGCATACACCAGGTTTGCACGTTCATCGCGTGTTTGAATGGTTTTGGGCGTAAATTCCGATTTGGCCGAAACCCAACTTATTGTTCCTTCGTATTGCTTTTGTTCTTCACCGAAATCAGCTGTCACTGTTACTTTTTGTCCGATTTTGATTTGTGTCAGCTGTTCGTTGGTAATGTACGCACGGAGTATCATGTTGTCGAGATTGGCTACTTTGAACAATGCTTTTCCGGCCCCAGCCAGTTCGCCTTTTTCGGCATATTTTGTAAGCACTACGCCTGTAGCCGGACTTACAATACGGCATTTTGCCAATTGATCTTCAAGTTGTTGTATCTGAATATCCAGCGCTTTGTTATCGCTGCTCATACCTTCGTCGGTCGATTCGAGCGTGGTTTTACTCGCTGCGAGTTGTTTTTCGAGCACGGCAATCTGTGCATTCACATCGTCGAGCTGTTTAGTAGTAGCAGCATTTGCTTTCAGCAGATTTTCCACGCGTTTTTTCTCAGTTTTTGCTGTTGCAATTTGCTGTTCGAGTACCGCCATCTGTTTTCGAATGTCGGGACGACGGCTTTGCAAACCCTTTTGTGACGCAATAAGTTGTTCTTTCTTTAGAAAAAGTTGTGTGCTGTCGATATATCCAACAATCTGATTTTCGCTCACTGATTGACCTTCTTCAATGTCGAACTGGATAATGCGTCCCTGTGCTTCGGCCGAAACGAGAATCTCGGTGGTTTCGAACGAACCGGCAGCATCGAAATCGCCATCGGTTTTTCCACAGGATACAAATAGAAGAACGATGAATGCTGAGATGAATATTTTTGCTGTTTTCATATTTATGAATGCTTTTTATTAGTTGTTGCTATTGTTTTTTAATTGATAAACAGTCATATAGAGTTGAATCTCATGCAGCGAACGATTTTGTCGTGCCTGATTTTCGTTGTTTATATCGCGCAAAAGGTCGGTAACAGTCATGGTTCCGTTGGCAAGTTTTGCTTCTGATGCTTTTTTGATATTGCTTCGGAGTTGAATAATCTCGTCGTCGGTTTTTAATGTGTTTTTCAGTTTTTCAATCTCATTGAAAATTTGTATGTTAGCCAGGTTGTTGTTGAATAGGAAAGTTTCCTTCTGCACTTCAATGGATTTTTTGCCTGTTTCAATTTTCTGTAGATTATTTTTCTGCGAATAAAAACCGCTCAAGTTCCACGAAAAGCGTAAACCTCCGATAATGAAAGGCGAAAACTCGCCATCGAACATATTCAGCCCGGGTCGGCCATAACCACCCTGTGCAAAAAGTCCGATTTTAGGTAGATTGGCTGCATTGAGCATGCTTTTTTGCGAATCGAGTACTTTGCTTTGCGCGTCTAAATACAAGATTTCGGGTCGCTTGTTTTCGGCTGCAATCGTTGTTTCAGGCAATGCAGGTTTTTCAAAAATGCTGTTTTCGTCAAGTTTTTCTCCTGTAAATGCCGATAACATCATCACATAAGTTCTGAGTACGCTTTTCAGGTCGGTTTCTTTCTGATTGGCATTTAGCAATTCCACTTTAATGGCATCGAGGTCCGAAGATTGTGCAAGTCCGTTTTGCTGATACGCTTCCACTTTTTTGATGTTTTCCTTTAGCTCATCCTGAAGCATTTTCACTTGTCCGAGTTGTTCTTTGATAAGCATAATGCCAAAAAACAGATTGTTGATGCGTTCATTCAGCGCATAAAGATCCGCTTCTGTTTTCTGTTTGTCGGCTTCGGCGCTTGCTTTGATACTTTTTTTCTGAGCATTGGTGATGCCACCGTCCCAAATCAGCTGATTCATTTCCACTACCGCCTGATACTGATCTTTGCTCATCGACGGGAATGAAAAGGGTTGGCCACTCATTTGCGAAATTACCAGTCCGAGCGACTCGGGAATTTCCGTCACATCCGACTGGTAACTGGCTTTTACAGCCACGCTAAACTGTGGCAGATAGGCTTTGTTGGCATTCGAAATGTTGAAAGCAGCTGTTTTGTCAATCAGGTCGTAATGTTTCAATAGCGGATAGTTGGCACGTGCTTTTTCGCGGCAAAAATCCAGTGTAATGTTTTGTGCAGCAATATTTTGAAATGTGATCAAAAATAATGTGATGTTAAAAATAATTTTCTTCATATTATAATAGAAAAATCAGGGTTGAAGGTATTTCAGGATGATTTCTACATTTTCGTTTCGTCGGTAAGCAAGCAAAGTCTTTTGTTGATTTTCGTCAATTTGTAATACCTGAGCAGCCATTGGCAAAAGCGTAAACAATGACACGTTTAATGAAACCATAGTCAATACTATGTCCATAAAGTTTACCTGTCGGATTCTTCCGGCGTCAATTTCCGTTTGCATATCCTTTTCCATTATCTCGAAAAGTTTTTCGGGAAGTACATGTAGCTTTTCTCGAAGTAGCGCAATATGATCAGGGCGCCGTGACAATTCGTTGAGAATGAGCATTGGGATCTTTGGATTTTCATTCAGTAAATCGAAGTGCGACTCGCAAATATGCCTTATTTTCTGGGTAAAATTCAATTGTTCAAGTAGTGTTGTGTCGAAAATAACCTGAAAAAAATCGCCGAATTTTTTTTCGAATATTCTGTTGAATAAATTATCCTTTGTTCTGAAATAATAATGTACAAGTGCCTGATTGCATCCTACCTCTTTGGCAATCTGAGTCGTAGAGGTGGACTTAAATCCATTTTCGAGAAATAGTTTTTCGGCAGCGTCCAGAATTGACTGCTCCATTGAGTTTTCGGAATTAATATCCATATTTAATTTTATTATTTAATAGACTTATTAATCGGGTTGCAAAGTAAAGCATTTCTTCCGGAATTAATGCAGAATTGGAAGATTTTTTTTTGAAAAAATAATGCGAATCAGGAGTCAAAACCCTCCGGGATAAATAATACCTTATAAGATGTCCTGTAAAATCAACTGATCAGTTATCTCAAAGTTCTGAACGCCAGTTTCAATCCTCTGATAATATCACTCGCGAGCATTGTTTCTTCGGTTTCGGTAATCAGGTCTGCGGCCAATCCGTGTAAAAACACGCCGGTAAGTGCTGCATCCTGAGGCTGATAGCCCTGTGCTAATAAACCGACCATAATTCCGGTCAGCACATCGCCGGAACCTGCTGTAGCCATGCCTGCATTTCCGGTGCTGTTGAAATAAATCTTTCCGTCGGGCATGAAGATTTGTGTATGAGCGCCTTTCAGTATAATGATGATTTTGTGAGTTTGAGCAATTGTGGAAGCTTTTTGCAGACGTTCGAAACTATTTGTATTTTTTCCGAAAAGTCTTTCGAATTCTTTTGGGTGAGGAGTGAGGATGCTGTTTTCGGGAATTAATTGCAGTAAATCGTTTGCTGCAATGAGATTTAAAGCATCGGCATCGAGTACAATTGGATTTGAATATGCAGAAAGAATACTTTTCAGGAAAAAAGAAGTTTCGCCTGTCTGACCGATTCCCGGGCCAATAGCAATGGCATTGAATTTCGTAAGGTCACGAAATTCTGATATGCAATGTTCATTATTATCAGATTCAAAAATAACTTCGGGAACGGCTGTTTGCAAAATAATGCGGTTGCACGAAGCACTGTGAACAGTTACCAGACCAGCGCCGCTGCGCAAAGCAGCTTCCGACGAAAGCACGGCTGCACCGGCCATATCTCTGCTCCCGGCAAATATCAATACATGTCCGTAAGTGCCTTTGTGCGAGAATTTTTCGCGTATTTTTATTTTGGGTTGAATGTCTTTTTTTTTAATAAAAAAATAGCGCGTTTCGGTTTGCGAAATGGCTTCGGGATGAATGCCGATATCCAGCACCGACCAGTTTCCTGCGAAATTACCGGTTTCGGGAAGCAGAAAAGCTAATTTTGGGAATTGCAGTGTAAATGTGCGAGTGGCTTTTACAATCGGAACAGAAGTGTCGGGGTTGAGTTCGCCAAGTAAACCCGAGGGAACATCGATGCTCAGCACTTCGCAGCCTGAACGGTTGATATGGTCAATGGCTTCTGCAAAAATTCCCTCAGCCGGTCGCGAGAGTCCTGAACCGAAAATGCCATCCACAATTACTGTTTCTTTGTTGACATTGGAAAATGCAAATGAGTCAGTTATTTCGGTGATAATTTCAGCTTTCAGGTTACGTAGCCTTTGCAGATTTGTTTCGCAGTCGGCCGAGAGTTTTCCATTGTGCAATAACAAAACGCGCACGTCGGATTTTACCCAAACCAGAATCCGGGCGAGAGCAAGCGCATCACCTCCGTTATTTCCGGGGCCTGCCACAATCAGTACAGGACGTTGCAGATTGAAGGAATTTGCATACGCTTCGAAAATTGCCTGAGCAGCGCGCTCCATTAAATCAATAGAAGCAACAGGTTCGTGTTCAATGGTGTATGCGTCGAGCGAACGGACTTGCGAAGTGCTGAAAATTTTCATTGCGGGTAAGTTTTACGTTTAGCTCACAAATATATGAAAATTTGTGCGTAGCCATAGAAAATATAAATCAAACTATTTGACAGGGAGGTTGTTTTGAAGTAACATAGCACACAGAATAAACAGAAATTACGGATAATCACTTACTCCCAGCTCATAAAGGGGAGTTCTGGAGCGTAATTCGGAGGTAATTTGTATTTACAGACTGTTTTTGATATTCATTTAGACTAATAAGCGATAATTTGATAATCAGCAAGAAAATCATTCTGTTATATTCTGTATTCTCCGTTTATTCTGTGTGCCAAACTCAAACACAATGAAATTCAATTTCGATAATACATATTTAAATCTTCCGGGCGAGTTATTTACAGTTTGTAGTCCTGCGCCTGTGTCTCAACCGCAATTAGTGGCTTTCAACGACAATCTGGCAACAGAATTGGGCCTCAATGCAGGGAATATAAATACCAACGAACTGGCTGAAATTTTTAGTGGTAACATTTTGTCTGAAGGTGCTGCTTCGCTTGCCCAGGCTTACAGCGGTCATCAGTTTGGACATTTTGCGCGGCTCGGCGACGGGCGGGCTTTGCTTATGGGTGAACAGATTACGCCCGATGGTCGCCGCTTCGATTTGCAGCTAAAAGGCTCAGGTCCGACACCTTATTCGCGCCGCGGCGATGGACGCGCCACACTGAGCGCTATGCTGCGCGAATATCTGATCAGCGAGGCCATGCATGCGCTGGGAATTCCCACAACCCGCAGTCTGGCTGTGGTTGTGACAGGCGAGCCTGTCTATCGCGAACAAGTGCAGCCGGGCGCTGTGCTTACACGTGTGGCCAAAAGTCATATCCGCGTGGGCACTTTTGAGCATATTTCGCAGTTTTCGTCGGTTGAAACTCTGAAAGTTTTTACCGGTTACGTGATAAAAAGGCATTATCCTGAACTTTTGCAGACTGAAAACTCTGCTTTGTCGCTGCTCATAAAAGTGATGGAGAAACAGATTGATTTAATAGTAAACTGGATGCGTGTGGGATTTATTCATGGTGTAATGAATACCGACAATATGGCTGTTTCGGGCGAAACGATCGATTACGGTCCCTGTGCATTTATGAATGCATACAAACCCGAAACTGTTTTTAGTTCCATTGATACAGGTGGGCGATATGCTTTTGGTAATCAGCCGGAAATGGCTTTGTGGAACCTGACCCGATTGGCCGAAAGCCTGTTGCCGCTGATAGATACGGATATAAAAAAGGCGATTGCGAAAGCAGAAGATGTTTTAAATTCGTTTCAGAACCTGTTTGAACATAAATACCACAAAATGCTGGTTGCGAAAATCGCAATCGATCATCCTGTTGAATCTGATATTCTTATAGTAAATAATTTGTTAGGCTGGATGTATGAACACAATGCCGATTACAGCAATACTTTCGTGCGACTTATGTATCCTGAAATTATTCAGGATAAAATATATTCGGATGAAGCATTTGTGAAGTGGGAAAATGACTGGAAATTACGTTTACAGCAAAAGGGAATAACCGGGGAGGCTGCTCTGAAACTTATGCAAGAAACCAATCCGGTATATATTCCACGCAATCATAAGGTGGAGGAAGTGTTGGCGCGAGTGACTGAAACAGGAAAGCTGGCTGATTTTCAGAAGTTCAGTAATCTGCTCTCAGCTCCATACACTACTTCGGACTTCGATGCTGATTTTATGCAAGCGCCCGCAGTAGCTGATGACTTGGCTTACAAAACTTATTGCGGGACTTAATTCTAATAATTAATTCAGCAATCTGTACGAAAAACCAAAGCTCAGCAATTCTTTAAACTGAATTTTAGCTTTTTCGTTGTTGGGCAAAATGACGGTGTTGTCGTAACGCGGGTTTATTGCCAAACGGGTTGATAAGTAGCGATTTACGGTGAAGTTTGTGACAATTTCCCAATCGATTTCCACTTTTTCGTAATTGGTGTAAAACGAAAGTTTGGAGTCGAGCTGAATTTCACGTACCGGCGAATAGGCAACCTGTGCGCGGAACGAACTACCTATCTGACTGAGAGAGTTTTTTCCGGCCTCGATACCAAACGAAGTAACGGGAATTTTTTCGGTGTTGTGTGCATAAATGTATTTATACGACACCGGAGCTACCATTAACGAAAGCAGCTTTTTATACTTATAGTCCATACCAACCCCAATGTTTAAACGAACAGGTGTTAAAAATGCCGCTTTCAAATCTTCAGATGTAACCGATTTGTAGTTGTTGAAAAGTTGAGCCGAAAAGTCCATGGAGCTCGAATAGAAGAAATTACCTCCGGCCCTAATGCCCAGTTTACTGTTTACTTTGAAAATGTCTTCGTTGGTGTTGAAAAATCGGATGGCATTTTCAACCGAGTTAAAACCCAGGCGCCATTCGCCGTTATTTTCCCATTGTACATTCTTTTTGTTATCGTAATTCAGTTGTCCGTTCAGAATACCTAAAATTGAGATATAATCTGTTCCCCCCTGATGCCAGTTTTCCGAAGCGTAGTATTGCGAAAATTGTAGCATAGAGTTGGCCCTTTTGGTCCAGTGACTTATTTTTACTTTTTCCACAACCAGTTTCCGTCCGTTCGTAAGCGGAGAGTTGTTGTTTTGTGCAATTTGTAGCTTGTCGAGCGATGACCCGTTAATCGCTCTGTTTTTCAGGTCATTGATGCTGGGAAGCTGGTCGGCACGAAACGCGTAATACACCGGCGAACTCAGCATATTTCTGCGATAGGATTGTTGTCGTAAGTCGCTGATGATTTTCTCAACGCCCGGAATGGCGATGGGCTTAAATGCCGAGGAACGTATGGTGTCGTAAGTTGATTCGTAAAAATAGCTATAGGGCTTGAGTTTCGATCGCCACTTGAAATTTAAAGGCTGATCTCTGTAAACAAGGTCGATAAAGAAAGGATTGTTTTGCAAAATTAATGAGTCGATTTTCATGAGCGGTGTTTCGCTGATCACTTTTTTTACATCGTACTGCACATAACCATATTGGTAATGCGAACGGTAGGTTCTGCGTGATTCAGTGTGCATTACAGCCTTTTTTGGTTCGGTATCTTTATGCGTTTCAGGTGTTTTAACTGTATCGGCCCTGAAGATTTGCAATAACTGATCAGGGTCAATTACCACCGGGATTTGTAAAGTTGTATCGTTTGTGTAAATGTTATTCCCAAAAATATTCAAGCCCGTGAGGATTGAAATGATAAGAATGGATATTTTTAATCTGATATTCATATTTATCTTTTTAATACAGAAGATTGTATTATGTAATTCGTTTTATTTCTGTGTTGATTTCTTTAAAGATATCTATCCTTTGAGAAAATCAAAATACTTAAACTGTTACTGTTTACAAATCGCTGAACGAAGGAGGCAGTGTTTTGGTGCCTGTTTTTGCTCCCAGTTCTTTTATTTTTTCGGCAGTGCGGATAATATTTCCGTTACCTTCTCTCATTTTCTTTATTGCATCGTTATAGGCGTCGGAAGTACGATCAATATTATTTTTTATTTTAATCATATCTTCAGTAAACCCAATAAACTTGTCGTACAGTGAGCCGCTGAGCCTTGCAATTTCCTGCGCATTCCGGGTTTGATTTTCCTGTTTCCATATACTCGAAATGGTGCGCAGCGTGGCCAGCAAAGTGGTTGGACTCACAATTACAATTTTTCGCTCCCAAGCGTACGAAAACAACTCACTGTCGCCCTGCACAGCTACCGAAAACGAAGCTTCTACCGGAATAAACATCAGCACAAAATCGGGTGTGTTGATGTGTTGTGCATTTTGATAGTTCTTGTCGCTCAGCAATTTTACATGCATGCGAAGCGATGCGATATGCTCTTTCAGTGCCAATGCCTGATCGGTCTCATTTTCGGCCGACATAAAACGTTCGTAAGCCACCAGCGACACTTTCGAGTCGATGATAATATGTTTGTTGTCGGGCAGATTTACAATTACATCCGGACGTTGCACCGAGTTGTCGGAGCCTTCCACCACAGCTTCGCGGTCGTATTCCTGTCCTTTGGTCAACCCTGAGCGCTCGAGTACTCTCTCCAGAATAATTTCGCCCCAGTTGCCCTGTTTTTTTACATCGCCTTTCAGAGCGCGTGTCAGATTGTTGGCTTCCTCGCTCACGCGTGTGTTCAGTTCACTGAGTTTACGTACTTCCTCGCGCAGACTTATGCGGTCGCGCATGTCTTTGTCGTACGATTCCTCCACTTTTTTCTCGAAACCCTGAATTTTTTCCTTTAAAGGATTCAGAATATCGCTGATGTTTTTATGATTGGCCAACGAAAACTCATCCGAACGTTCTTTCATTACCTTGTTGGCAATGTTTTCGAATTCGGCTGTCAGTCGCTTTTGGAGTTGTTCGGTTTCGGCCAGTTGTTTTTCAATTTTTTCCCTGAGATTTATATTCTCGGTTCTGACCGTAGCCAGTTCAATGGCACGTGCGTTGGCAAGCTCCAAATTTTGTGCCAGTTCGTTTTTTGTCTTTTCTAATTCGGAAAGCTTAAGGCGCAATGTTTCTTCGGCCACTGTTTTGTTGCGTTCGGCTATTGATCTGTCGTCAATCAGTTGTTTTTCAGTAAGATGAAATTTATCGTTCAAGGCGGTAAGCTTGCGCGATAACACAAGCCATGCTGCCAAAAAGCCTGCGATTGCAGCTACAAGAGCAAGGATATATTCCATTTTTTTAAGATTTATTGTTCAACGTATAGTTTTAATCGAAAAGTGTGGGGTGGTCTTCCTCAAATTTGCGTATAATGGTAAGCATAACAGTTTCCCTCAGAAATTTCGATTTGTTTTGCACTTTATATTTTTTGATATAGCGGTTAAGTGCCTTGTTCTCTTCGTCGTTAAGTGTGAATATTTGCCTGTGCGTGCGAAGCGAATTGCGTTTGGAAAGGGGAATGCTGTTTTTTTTGGCCATAGCTCTTTGTTTTGCTTTGCAAAAATAATATTAAAGTATTAAATATGAGGATAAAAATTACTTTAAAACTCTACAGAATTTGTTTTTAAACTCTAAAATCCCAATCAGTTACAATGTGGGAATGCTGATTCCTGTAATTTTCCGGTACAAATCGAGTGCATACACATCCGTCATGCCCGAAATATAATCGAGAATGGCCATAACTCTGCCATAAGTGCTGTCGGATCCGGTTTCGAACTGTTCAGGAATTCGCATAAGCAATTGCTGCGAGTAGGCCTTGTCGGGCGTAAGTACTGCATCCACCAAATGTTCAAGCAAAGTAAGTATGATTTTATAACCCGAAAGTTCCACATCGAGGACTTCCTGCGAACGATAAATTTTGGCAAATGCTGTGGACGAACATTTTTTATAGGCTTCGTCGAGTTGCACAGGCAATTTTTTTACGAGCGGACTATCGAAAGTGCCGTTGAGAATTTCTTTTTCGTGCGCCACAAAAATGGCTGCACATTGTTCGATAAGTTTACCGATAACCGACGAGCGAAGATATGCAATTTGCTCATTTACATCAGTTACCATGGTCATTGTTTCTTCGAAACGTTGTTTGCGTTTGTCGTCGAAAAAATTCATAAACAACGCTTTCGTTTCGTCGGTGGTGAGAATGCGAAGTTTGTGCGCATCTTCAATGTCCATTATCTGATAGCAAATATCATCTGCCGCTTCCACCAGAAAAACGAGGGGATGACGCACAAATCGGTTAGGATTGTTAGGGTGACGCACAATGCCCAACTCGGCTGCAATTTTTTCGAAGTCAGCTTTTTCTGAAGTAAAGAACCCGAATTTCTGTTTTTTTGTGTCCGAATGGATGGCGGCATACGGATATTTTACAATGGAAAGCAAAGTGCTGTATGTGAGTACAAAGCCACCGTGTCGGCGACCTTTGAACTGGTGTGTAAGCAAGCGGAAAGCATTGGCATTTCCTTCGAAACAGGTAATGTCCTTCCACTCTTCGGCAGTCATTTTTTGTTGCAAATGTTGCCCTTTTCCTTCCGAAAAATAGGTGGCAATGGCTTTTTCGCCCGAATGGCCGAAAGGTGGATTGCCCATGTCGTGCGCCAAACAGGCAGCTGAAATTACCGAACCAATCTCGTCGAGAAAAGGAGCATTTTTACCTTTTTCTTTCAGCTGATGTGCCACGTTTACGCCTAACGAACGTCCTACACAAGCTACTTCGAGACTATGAGTGAGTCTGTTGTGTACAAAAACGCTGCCGGGAAGCGGAAAAACCTGCGTTTTGTTTTGCAACCGACGAAAGGGCGCCGAAAAAATCAGTCGGTCGTAATCGCGCTGAAATTCGCTGCGGTCGTCACCACGCACGCCGTGATAATCCTCCATTCCAAATCGTTTGGTCGATAAAAGTTGTGTCCAGTTCATTGTTTTATTTCGCGTTTCGTGTTTCGTGTTGGGTTCAAAGTTTCAGGTTTCAAAGTTTGGATTTGAAAATCCGCCAAGGCGGACAAGTTTTGAGATTTGAGATTTGAAAATTTCTGGTTTCGGAAATGCTTCTAAATTAATCACGCAACCATGCTGTTTCCTTGTTTCCTCGTGTCTTTATTCTTTTGTCTTTTGTCTTTTGTCTTTGCTCTTGGTTCTCATTTTGGCATATGATAATCTTTCAATCCCGCCCGAAGGGTTTTGCTTTGTCCGTTGGTCACTTCGTCCATTAGTTTCCAGAAACGTGGTCCGTGATTCATTTCTATTGTATGGCAAAGTTCGTGTAAAATCACATAATCCACCAGATGTGCCGGAAGCAATAGCAGGTATTGCGACAGGTTTATGCTTCGTTCGCGTGAGCAACTTCCCCAACGTGTTTTGCTGGGCTGAATTTTTACGCTACTATATCTGAATTTATACTTTTCGGCAAGTTGCTTTACTCTGTCGGGCAAAATTCGCCGTGCTTCCTTTTTCAGAAAGTAATTAATGCCATTCCAGAAATAATGTTGTGTTTGTCCGGCTTTTAAATCGGCTTTTTCAGGAAATTCGATTGTCAGAATGCTGTTTTTCAGCGAGAAAAAAATGTCTTTTCGCTCTGCTTTTAATAATATTACATCGAAAGTAAGTGTATGTAACGTACTTTCTTCGGTCAGAATTGTAGGGTTTACAGTTTCTTTAATCCGTAATTGTTCCTGCTTTTTTCTGATTTTCGGTGCTACTGAGTTTACAAATTCAATGGCTGTTTTCTCACTTGCATTGTGTGGAATGGTTATTTTCAATCCGGATGCAAGAATACGTACCCTGACGCTGTGGGCCCTGGCACTTCTTATAAACTCTATTTTCCCAAAATCTTCTGCTAGCAAAACAAATGGCTGATTATTTATTGAAAATTATTGCAAAGGTACATTTTTTCAGGCACAAAAAGATTGAATTACAACTTAAACAAATAACTTTGCAAATATTATCGAAGTGTGGGAATTTAGTTGATTGATGAATTGGCACATTGGTGAATTGATTAATTTTTTAGCTGAATGTCAAACCGATTTACGAATTAACTGATCAACTAATTAACTAATAACTCATCAGCCAGTCATCCCGTCACCTCATAAACTAAAAAAATGATTACAGCAAAAAACATACATAAAAGTTTCGATACGCTCGAAGTGTTGAAAGGTGTTGACCTTGAAGTGTCGGCAGGTGAAATTGTGTCGATAGTTGGCCCGAGCGGCGCTGGTAAAACTACCCTTTTACAGATTCTGGGTACGCTGGATAAACCCAATAATGGCATTGTGATCTTAGATGGAGTGGATTTTAGTAAACTGAACGACCGCGAACTGGCTGCTTTCCGCAATCGTCGCATAGGGTTTATTTTTCAGTTTCATCAACTTTTGCCTGAGTTTACTGCGCTCGAAAATGTGATGATTCCTGCCCTCATTGCCGGAACCGACCCCGCAAAAGCTGATGCTCGCGCAAAGGAATTGCTGGCTTTTCTGCAACTTAGTGAGCGACTGGATCATAAACCGGCCGAAATGTCGGGTGGCGAAAAACAGCGTGTGGCTGTGGCTCGGGCACTTATCAACAATCCTTCGGTTATTCTGGCCGACGAGCCATCGGGCAGCCTCGACTCAAAAAACAAAGAAGAACTGCACAGACTGCTTTTCGAACTGCGCGACAAATTCGGACTCACCATTGTGATTGTAACACACGACAAGGATTTGGCGCAATTGTCGGATAGGGTGATTGAAATGAAGGACGGGAAGATTGAATTGACAATGGAGAATTGATAGTTGGTGGTTGACAATTGATGATTTCCGATTTGTAATACATAATTGAAAGTTACAAAGTAACTAAGAATAGTGAGGGAGATTTATGTGTCAATTGCACATTGTCAGTTGTTTAAAGTAGTCCCGCCGGGAATCGAACCCGAATCTAAAGTTTAGGAAACTTTCGTTCTATCCATTGAACTACAGGACCTCTTTTTTTTTGAAGCACAAAAATACACTTTTTTGACGAGAAAGAAAAAACAGTTTTGACGACATGAGTAAAAAAAACAACTTTTTTGTAGTGTGGGATGGTCGTGAGCCTGGCATTTACCGTAGTTGGGACGAATGCAAAAAACAGGTACATGCTTATCCCGAAGCAAAATACAAATCGTTTGCTACCGAAAAGGAAGCGCGCGAGGCTTTTTTGTCGCCTTACTGGAGTTTTGTGGGAAAGGCGGCAAAACCACAAATCGACAAGGAAAAACTGAAGGTTGTAGGTGCTTTTAATACCGAAACATTGGCGGTTGATGCAGCGTGCAGTGGTAATCCCGGGCCTATGGAGTATCGTGGAGTGTACGTAAAAACCGGTGAAGAGATTTTCCGACAGGGACCTTTTGATGATGGAACCAACAATGTAGGTGAGTTTCTGGCGCTTGTGCACGGACTGGCATTGCTCAAACAACGAAATCTGGATATGCCTTTGTATTCTGACAGCAAAACGGCAATCAGTTGGGTAAGAAAGCGTAAGGCGGCCACTAAGCTTGAGCGTACCGACCGAAATGCTGCTATTTTCGAACTTATTGAACGGGCTGAAAAATGGCTTCAGACAAATAGTTTTAAAACCGAGATTTTAAAATGGGAAACTGAGGCCTGGGGCGAAATTCCTGCCGATTTTGGACGAAAATAATTATTCCTGAATTCGCTGAACTGAACTTACTTCCTTAATCTTTTTGATGTTTTTGCAGAGATTGTCGATATCCTCGGTATCGTGCACGTAGATGTAAAAATGTCCCACAAAAATTCCACCGTTGGTTTCAATGTTGATCTTGTTGATGTTGCCACCATATTTTTCTGAAATGACTTTCAGAATTTCAATCATAACTCCCTTCTTGTCAATGCCTTTAATTTCGAGCGCTTCGATGAAAGACATGATTTTGTGGGTCGACCATTTCACCGATACCAAACGTTCGCCATAGTTGCTTTTTAGTTTAGAGGCTGTGTTGCATTGTCGTTTGTGTACAACCACCACTTCACTGTCGTCGACATAGCCAAGCACATCGTCGCCGGGAATAGGATGACAACAGTCTGCCAGTTTATAGTTGATTCCTGCATTTTCTTCGGCAAGTATAAATGTTTTTTTACGGTCGATTTTGGATGCCGGTACAAGTTCGGGTTGATCGTTTTTACTGTTTTTATTGTCGGATGAACCACCAAAAGGTATTTTCAGATATTTGGTAAATACGTTTTGGGATTTTTGTTTGAAAATTACTTTGCCTATATCGTCAGTGTTGATTTTGCCCATTGCGGCTTGCGTGTATAGCGTGTTCCGCTGTCCAAATCCGTAGTGATTCAGTATTTTGACAATATTTTCGTTGTCGGGCTTTAAATTGATGGCAGCGAGTGCGTCTTCAATGATTTTCTGCCCATCGATAAGTTGCGATTTCTCTTCGCGTTTAAAATAGGTTTTAAGTTTTGCCTTGGCGCGTGCGGTGGTCACGTAATCAATCCATTCCGGCTGAGGATTTTGTTTTCGTGCAGTCAGAATTTCTACCTGGTCGCCACTGTTGAGTTTGTAACTCAGTGGAACAAGCTTGTGGTTAACCTTTGCTCCGATACATCGCATTCCAAGGTCGGAGTGCAGTGCAAATGCAAAGTCTAGCGCTGTAGCTCCCATGGCTATGGTTTTAATCTCGCCTTTTGGGGTGAATACGAAAATTTCGGATGCAAACAGGTTTAGTTTGAAAGTATCCATAAAGTCGATAGCATTCGGCTCGGGATGTTCGAGCAATTCCTTTATGGTTTTCATCCATTTGTCGAGCTCCGATTCGTCGGCCTCGCCCGATTTGTATTTCCAGTGCGCTGCAAGTCCTTTTTCGGCAATATCGTTCATGCGTTCGCTGCGAATCTGAATTTCTACCCAGCGTCCCTGCGGGCCCATTACGGTGACGTGCAATGCTTCGTAACCATTGGCTTTAGGCGTGCTTACCCAGTCGCGAATACGTTCGGGATGCGGTTTGTAAAGCTCGGTAAGTGCTGAGTAAAGCATCCAGCACTGATCCTTTTCACTGAGTCCGGGCTTAGGCTTAAATACAATACGCAGCGCCAGAATGTCGTACACTTCGTCGAACGGAATGTTGCGGGTCGACATTTTGTGCCAAATGGAGTAAACCGATTTGATACGTTCTTTCAGGAAAAACTCGTATCCCATTTGGGTCAGTTTTTCGCGTACCGGATTCGAAAATTCACGATAAAAGAGCGTGCGGGCTTCTTCGTCGACAGCTAGTTTCTTTTCTATCTGGAAGAATGTTTCGGGGTGTTCGTATTTAAAACTTAGATTTTCGAGTTCGGTTTTGATGCGGAATAATCCGAGACGGTGCGCCAGCGGGGCATAAATATATTGTGTTTCGCCAGCAATTTTGTATTGTTTGGCCGGAGGCATGGAGCCCAGCGTACGCATGTTGTGAAGTCGGTCGGCAATCTTTATCAGAATCACGCGGATGTCCTCCGACATGGTAAGCAGTAATTTGCGGAAATTTTCGGCCTGCTCAGATGCGATTTCGTTGAATACGCCGCCCGATATTTTGGTCAGTCCATCCACAATCTGTGCAATCTTGGGTCCGAAAAGATTCTCGATATCTTCCACAGTATAGTCGGTATCCTCCACCACATCGTGCAGTAGCGCCGAACAAATAGAGGTTGAGCCAAGGCCTATTTCACGCACCACAATTCGCGCCACAGCCAGCGGGTGAAGTATGTAGGGTTCACCCGAGCGGCGCTTAATGCCTTTGTGAGCTGCGTTAGCAAAATTGAAAGCTTTGGTGATTATCTCAATTTTCTGACGATGATTGGTGTTGCGGTAATCGTCGAGCAGTGCTTCAAACTCTTGCTGAATTATTTCTTCCTCCGCCAATTGCGGAATTTCGTCCATTTCCGACATATTTATCTTTCTTTCATGCAAAAATACACATTTATTTGTTATGCGGTAATTATTTTTGTTGCTTGTCGGAATTATTTTTGTATTTATTTCATTTTTAAAATGATAGGAGTTGTGACGGCGATACTGATTAATTTTTGCTGATCTTTTCAGCTTGTTAATTCTCTACTAGTTTCAGTTTAAGCAGTGGTGACATTCGCCCTTTGTTGAGCGTGAGGGTTGATTCGGTAAAGCTAATGTTGTCAGCCATGTGAAGTGCTTTAATTAACTCTGCTTCAAGATTGTCCTCGCAGGCCATCATGGTGCTTATACCCTCACTGATTTTAATCCGGTATTGTTGTGTGATGCTGTACGGACTAAGTATGATATTGCAATTTGCTTTGGCTTCGAGTTTGTTTTTGTCGGCATGAAAAATCAAATAGTGAGTATCCGGTTTGCTGTTTACTGCTTTACCAAAAATCTCAACAATTTGCCAGCGTTTATTTTCTACAATCGGATTTCCTGTTTTTCTCAATAAATAGTGGTTTGCCAGCTCGCCTTCTACCTCTTTGGCATTATTAGTGAGTTGTCTGACCTGGTTTTCTTCAATGCTGAAGAATAATGTTTCTCCATTCGGTTTGTTTTCCTGAAGTTTTACATTGTTTTTTTTCCACTCGAAATCACCAACTGTGGTGTCAGATAGTACAGCTTCGTTTTTTAAATAATTTCTGACAAGTGTAAAGCTTAAATCTTCATTTAGAGTGAGCCATGTTTCAATTCCCCCGCAATCGGCACAGGGAATGACGCCCATGTAAGTGCCTTCCCAGTCGAGCGAATTTTCAGCGGTATGATGGTCCTCAAATGCTTTTTGCGATGAGATGTTGCGTTGCTGATTATTACATGAAACGAATAGCAGCGCAATAATAAGTGCTGTAAATGTGCTTTTTGTTGTTTTCATTGTTTTGATTAAAATGAGTTATGTTTTTTGTTTAATTGTTTTTTGGTTTTCAATATCCATGCCAAAGCAGAATAATTGACTTTTAATAATTACGAGCATGGATGATGAGCGTTTTGTTGGATGCCTTGCATTAAGATCCGGTTAATTAGCTAAATGCTGAAGTGAAAAAAAAGAGCGACCTTTAAGCCGCTCTTTTATAGTAAAATATAGTTAGACGATAATGCCTCAACAATAATACTGTATTTTTTAATTGCTCTGATTTACAATTTCCAAAGTGTCCGAAGCAATCATAAATTCTTCGTCGGTGGGGATAACCACAACTTTTACGCTCGAATCGGGTGTGCTGATGATCATTTCTTTTCCACGGATTTTGTTAAGCTCAGGGTCAACTTTTACGCCCATAAATTCAAGTCCTTTACAAACTTTTATACGGGTTCCGGTTTGGTTTTCGCCTACGCCGCCTGTAAATACAATTACATCCACACCATTCAGTGCAGCCACATACGAGCCGATATATTTTTTGATGCGGTATTCGTACATGTCGAGCGCCAGTGTAGCGCGTTCGTCTCCGTTTGCTACGGCATTTTCAATGTCGCGCATGTCCGACGAAAGTCCCGAAACACCCAGCACGCCACTGTGTTTGTTGAACAGTGTCGAAACCGAAGCTGCGCCAATCATTTCTTTTTCCATAAGGAATGTCACCACGCCCAAATCCACATCGCCCGAACGTGTGCCCATCATAAGTCCTTCGATAGGTGTGAAGCCCATTGAAGTGTCAACCGATTTGCCATTTTCGATAGCGGTAATGGAAGCTCCGTTACCAATGTGAGCGGTAATCATTTTGGTTTTACTGTAGTCGAGACCTAAAAATTCGCAGGCACGACGTGACACATAGCGGTGGCTTGTACCGTGAAATCCGTAACGACGAATACCGTATTTTGTATAAAGCGAATACGGAATGCCGTACATATAAGCGTGTTCAGGCATTGTTTGATGGAAAGCTGTGTCGAAAACAGCTACCTGCGGTACATTTGGCAGCAGTTCGTTGATGGCATTGATACCCGCGAGATTTGGTGGGTTGTGCAAAGGTGCAATGTCGATGCATTCCACAATTTTCTGAATCACTTCGTCGGTAATAAGTACGCTCGAGTTGAATTTTTCGCCTCCATGCACCACACGATGTCCCACAGCGTTGATTTCTTCGAGCGATTCCACTGCGCCATGTTTCTGACTTGTAAGTACACCAAGGATATATTCAACAGCAGTCTGATGCTCAAGAATCTCACCTTTCAGTATTACTTTTTGTCCGTCTTTGCGCACATGTTTCAGGAACGAGCCTTTCATTCCGATTTTCTCAACTCCTCCCGAGCCCAACTCTTCGTTGCTGTTCATGTCGAGCAGCTTGTATTTTACCGATGAGCTTCCGCAGTTCAAAACTAATATCTTCATGTTTGTTCCTCCTTATTTAATAATGTTTCCTGATTCATCGTAAGTGTAGAAACCCTTACTTTTGCTGATTCCCCAAAGTTTTGCGCGCGACAAACGAAGCAAAATGGGCGATGGTTTGTATTTCACATGGCCGTATTCTTCGTACAGATTTTCGAGTAATTTTACAATTTTCTCAATGCCAATCTGGTCGGCAGTGCGGAACACACCCTGACGGTGACCAAAACCCACAGTCAGCACGTGGTCGATATCTTCAGCTGTGGCCACACCTTCCATAAGCATGGAGCAGGCTTCGTTGAGCTGAATAAGGAAAAGACGCAGGCTTACAAGGCCCGACGATTCGGTAACCTGTACAAATTCATGGTTTATCATACGGGCAAACTGACACACTTTGTTGTAAGTGTCGTCCGACGTATTCAGTCCGCGTACAATTTCGATAATATGTGAATCGGGAATGTTCGAAAGGAAATGCAGCCCTATGCAACGATCCTGATGCTCCATTTCAGCAGCAAGTTCGGTCACAACCACTGTAGAAACATTCGATGCAATGATGGCGCGCTGCGAAAGCACTTCTTCGAGTTTGCGAAATACTTCTTTGCGTTGTATTACCTGACGCTCACCAGTTTGGTCGTCGTAGCGTATGGCTTCAATCACAAAATCGCAACCGCTGAAATCTTCGTAGTTTGAGCTTCCCTGTATGCGGCCAATAATGGCTTTTTTCTCATTTTCCGTAAGACCCCAGTTCTGAATTTTTTTATTGAGTTGATCTTCAATGCGTTTGTATGCATTGTCAATTCGTTCCTGGTTGGGTTCCAGAAAAACCACTTCTATACCTTTCAGTGCTGCGCGGGTTGCAATTACGCTACCTTCCTTGCCGCAGCCCACCACTCCGATGCGCGAGAACAGCGTACGCTTTCTGTTGCGTTTGCTGAGTCCGTATCGCTCAATCGCTTCTATCATTTCTTCTGCCATATTCTTATATTTAATGCGTATTCTTTCTGAATTATTTTTTCATTGCCTGATTGGCTGTAATTGTAATCATGCGAACGATATCGTCCACCGAACATCCGCGCGAAAGGTCATTGATAGGTGCTGCCATTCCCTGAAGAATTGGTCCTACAGCCTGTGCGCCCGAAAAGCGTTCCACCATTTTGTATCCTATATTTCCTGCCTGTAAATCGGGGAAAACCAATACATTTGCATGTCCGGCAATAGTGCTGCCCGGTGCTTTGCTTTGTCCGATAGCCGGAACAAGAGCTGCATCGGCCTGTAGTTCACCTTCAATCTGAAGTTCGGGATTCATTTCGCGGGCAATTTTGGTAGCTTCCACTACTTTGTCCACAAATTCATGCTTTGCACTGCCTTTGGTTGAAAAACTCAGCATGGCAATGCGTGGTTCAAAACCTGCAATTGCGCGTGTGGTTTCGGCTGTCGATACTGCAATCTCGGCCAGTTCGCGGGCGTTTGGATTTGGGTTTACGGCGCAGTCGGCAAACACAAGCAGGCCGTTTTCACCATATTGTGTGGTGGGGGTAAACATCAGAAGAGCACCAGATACAACCGAAATGCCCGGTTTCGTTTTTACAATCTGGAAAGCTGGGCGAAGTACGTTGCCTGTAGTGTTTTGTGCTCCGGCAAGTTCGCCATCGGCATCTCCATTTTTAATCATCAAACAGCCCAGGTAAAGCGGGTCTTTGGCCAGTTTGGCAGCTTCTTCGGCTGTCATGCCTTTGCTTTTGCGGATTTCGAAAAGCAAATTGGCGTAAGTAGCCATATCGGGGTGTGTTTCGGGATTTACAATGGTGGCTTCGTTGATATGGGCCAATCCGTTTTCGGCCGCCAGCTTTTCAATCTCCTTTTCGTCGCCGATAAGTATGAGTTTGGCAGCTTTTTCCTTTAAAATAATATCGGCCGCTTTGAGTGTGCGGATTTCAGTGCCTTCGGGCAAAACTATACGTTGTAAGTTTGCCTTAGCACGCTCCATAATTTGATCTAATAAGTTCATTTGAAGAGGTGTATGTTGTTGTTGTAATATTCGGCGTGAGAGAAAATCTACGGGCTGAAAAACACTGCAAAGATAGGGGTTTTTCCTTAAATTGCAATGTAGAGATGGCAATTAAGGCTAATTATTTGAATTTATGTCAAATAATAAACTTTTTATATCAAATAATCAATATTTGTATTTTGCTGTGAATTTATTGTTTCAGAATGAAAGATTTTTCCCGACTATTTGTAATTTTGTCACTCTTAATAATTCGAAAATAATTCAGTTGTTTCAATGAAAATAATACAATGTACGCCCGAATATGCGTCACAAATACTCGATATTTTTAATGACGCCATTTTGCACAGTACGGCTTTGTACGACTACAAACCCTGGACAATGGACACGATGAAAGTGTGGTTCGAAACAAAAGCGCAGCACGGCTTTCCTGTCATTGGCATTGTGAATGACGAAGGTGTACTCATAGGTTTTGGTTCGTACGGGCAGTTCAGGGTGCGACCTGCTTACAAGTACACCATCGAAAATTCACTTTATGTGCATCGTGATCATCGCGGAAAAGGTTTGGGTAAAATATTGCTTAATGAAATTATTCGTCATGCCACGAATCAAAACTTTCACAGTATTATTGCCGTGATTGATGCTTCGAACGAAATAAGTATTGACTTACATCGCAAGGCTGGTTTTGAGCAGGTAGGCGTGTTTCGCGAAGTGGGCTATAAGTTTGGTCGCTGGCTCGATGCTGCATTTTTACAGCTCAATCTCAATACGCCTGAAACGCCTGAAGAGGGTTAGTCGGGAGAAAGATAGATGTTTGGGATTGGTCTTTTTCTTCGGACCGTTTGTTTTTCTTTAATCAAATTATTGTGCTATATTTGTATTGTAACTTGAGTTTCTATAAAAACAACTTTGTATAAAGCAAAAAGTAACAATAAGTCAAATACCTTTCATTAACCTGTCACGACAAATGAATTTCGACATAGGTGAGGTTTTTACGTGCGGGGTCTATTTAACAGTAAAAACAACTAAAAACACATGAAACGAACATGACAAAATTTAATCTATTTTGACCCACAGGGTAATGATTAAATTTTGTTTTGTGAGTTCCATCTGACAACAGAAAAACAAATTATAAACAGATGAAAACAGATATTGAAATTGCACACAGTATTCAGCTTGAAAAAATTTCAGAAATTGCAAAAAAAATTGGCATAGAAGAAGAATCAATTATTTCGCACGGACCATATATTGCTAAAATTCCATGTTGTTCCATTGATAAAAAGAAAGCGCGCAAAAGTAAACTCATACTGGTAACAGCTATTACACCCACAAAAGCAGGAATTGGAAAAACCACCGTGTCCATTGGATTGGCGCTTGGTTTGAATAAAATCGGTAAAAAAGCTTCGGTAGCATTGCGCGAACCTTCGCTCGGCCCGTGTTTTGGAATGAAAGGTGGTGCTGCAGGTGGTGGTTATGCGCAGGTTTTGCCTATGGAAAACATCAACCTGCACTTTACAGGCGATTTTCACGCCATTACGGCTGCCAATAATATGATTGCGGCGCTCCTCGACAATTATATATATCAGCATCGCGACAAGGCCGACAGCATCAAACAGGTGCTGTGGAAACGTGTACTCGATGTGAACGATCGTAGTTTGCGTAATATTGTGTCCGGATTGGGAGGTTTGGTGAATGGTATTCCGGCTGAAACAGGTTTCGACATTACACCTGCTTCCGAAATAATGGCCATTCTTTGTCTTTCGGAAAATCAGGATGATTTGAAACGTCGTGTTGAGAAAATCCTTCTGGGCTACACACATTCCGGCAAACCATTTACAGTGAAAGATCTTGGAATTGCGGGTTCAATTGTGGTGTTGCTCAAAGATGCCATGCATCCGAATCTCGTGCAAACTACCGAACATACGCCTGCCTTTATTCATGGCGGACCATTTGCCAATATTGCACATGGCTGTAACTCGGTGGTGGCTACCAAAATGGCCATGAGTTACTCGGATTATGTGGTGACTGAAGCTGGCTTTGGAGCCGATTTGGGTGCCGAGAAATTTCTGAATATCAAATGTCGGAAAGCAGGAATTGCACCGGTGCTTTCGGTGTTGGTGGTGACAACTCAGGCACTGAAGATGCATGGTGGTGTTTCGGTAAAAGATATTAAACAGCCGAATGCCGAAGGTGTACAGGCAGGTTTCGAAAACATGGATAAGCATATCGAGAATCTAAAATCGTTCGGTCAGAATGTGTTGGTGGCATTTAATAAATATAGTTTCGATACTGAGGATGAGATTGATATGCTTCGTCAGCATTGCGAAGCTCAGGGTGTTGGCTTTGCGGTAAACGATGCGTTTACAAAAGGTGGCGAAGGTGCTGTGGAGCTGGCGCATAAAGCTGTGGAAATGATAGATGCCGAAGCTTCGAAACCTATTCATTTTACATATAAAGATACGGATAGCATTGAGCGTAAAATTGAGAAAATTGCCATGAAAATTTATGGTGCACGTCGTGTGAATTTCTCTGAAAAAGCGCTCGCGCAAATTGCAAAATTCATGGCCCTGGGTGCCGGAGAATATCCTGTTTGTATTGCTAAAACGCAATATTCATTCTCCGACAATGAAAAAGCTTATGGTGTAGCTAAGGATTTTGTATTCCATGTGAATGAGCTGGTGCTGAACAATGGAGCAGAATTTATTGTGGCCATTGCCGGAAATATCATGCGAATGCCCGGACTTCCCAAAGAGCCACAAGCCGTAAATATCGACCTGGTTGATGGCGAAATTGTAGGATTGAGCTAAAAAAAATATCCCGGTTTTCCTTTTTTGGGGACAACCGGGATTTTTTTTAAGCAATTGTGTTGAGAATATCGCGGGAGAAGCGAATTCCAGTCGCTTGCTTATTTGTAATTCCTGAGATTTCTTTGTCTAAGTCGGGTAATTAGCATCAATCCATCATTAGCGAAATAGGGTCGGAAAGATAATCGATTATACATTTCACAAAACGGGCAGTTTCGCCTCCATCTACAATGCGGTGATCAACCGTCATCGACAGTCCCAGTACATTTCCAATGGCGAGCTGATCATTTTTTACTACAGGTTTTTTTACAATTCGCCCAATGCCCAATATGCCTGCCTGAGGATAGTTGATTACCGGTGTGCCAAAAATACCACTAATGGAGCCGAAATTACTTATCGTAAATGTACCTTCGCGTAAATCTTCCAGAGTGAGCTTTCTTTCGCGCGCTTTTACCGAATATTCGGTTATTTTTTGAGTGAGCTCCATGATGCTCAGGCGATCAGCATCGCGAATTACAGGAACAACCAATCCTTCGGGCGTGTCGATGGCTATACCTATGTTGTAGCGGTTTTTGTAAATCATACGCTCATTTTCCATGTCGATTTCCGAATTCAACTGACGATGTCTTTTGAGTGCCAATACGGTGGCTTTTACAATAAAAGGTAGATAGGTGAGTTTGGCATCGCGGGCAGCGTAATTTGCTTTGTACTTATCTCTTATTTCAATCAGTTCAGATATTTCCACCTCCTCGAAAATGGTCACGTGCGCAGCATTCAACTTAGAGTTGATCATGTTTTTGGCAATCACCTTTCTGATTTGTGTCAGCGTTTCGTAGGTCAAGTCATCGGTGTCTGATGCAGGAATATTTCTTTTGGTAACAGGTTGTTTTAGTTTCCGGTTGTAATTTTCGATATCCTCTTTCCGTACACGACCGGATGGCCCCAGTCCTGTTATTTGATGAATATCTATACCCAACTCGCGGGCAATAGCTCGTGCATGTGGTGTGGCCAGCACTTTTCGGGAGAGTCGGATTTCATCTTTCGACACAGGTAGTATTTCTTCACTTGCAGGCAAAAGAGCATTCGTGTCGGCTAATTCCATAGTGCCCACCACACTTGAGCCCGTCTCACTATCAGTTTCGGAAACAGTTTCTGTTCCCTCTATTTCAATTTCGGCAAGCGGTTTGCCGACATGGATTACATCGTCCACATTACCGAATAGACTGATTATTTTTCCGGTTTTGGGTGAAGGAATATCAGCCACTACTTTGTCGGTTTCCATTTTAACTAATGTGTCGCCTGCATTTATGGTTTGTCCTACTTCAACAAACCATTCAATGATAGTGCCCTCGTCTAATCCTTCGCCAATGTCAGGAAAATTAAATATATATTTCATCTCTTTATAATTGATTTTTTATTTGTCACATGGAACTCCCACAAAAACAGATCTTTGTGCGTCAAAGTTTGTTTGCGTGTTTGCTCCATCTCTTTCTGCTTAAAATCTGACAGTTTTTTCGAGTTCATAAAAAATGCGATCGGGCGATATCATATAAAATGATTCTCCTTTGGCATAAGGTACTATGGTGTCGAAGCCCATTACTCTTTTTGGTGGAGCTTCCAGGTATAAGAAAGCCTCTTCGTTGGCAATGGCTATTAATTCGGAACCCACACTAAACGATTGTGGTGCTTCGGCTACAATCACAACACGTCCCGTTTTCTGAATGGATTTTGTAATTGTTTCTTTGTCAATTGGATAAATGGTCCTTAAATCTATTAGTTCAACCGAAATACCCGCTTCGGCAGCCATTACCATCGCTTTCTGACATTCGCGTATCATGGCTCCAAAAGCAATCAGCGTCACATCGGTTCCTTCGGTCAGCACTTTGGCTTTTCCTAACGGAATGCTGAATTTTTCTTCGGATACTTCCTGCTTTATGGCTCTGTAAATTCGTTTTGGCTCCATAAAAATAACCGGATCGTCGCTTTCTATGGCTGAGATTAACAGTCCCTTGGCATCGTGAGGTGTGGATGGAATTACTACTTTAATACCCGGAATATGTCCGTACAGCGCTTCTGGACTTTCGGAATGATGTTCCACAGCATTTATACCTCCACCATAAGGAAACCTGATAACCATAGGCACCTTGAATTTTCCGCGCGTACGGTTATTCATGCGCGATACGTTGGAGATAATCTGATTAAAAGCCGGATAGGTAAACCCATCAAACTGAAGTTCCACCACCGGACGTAAACCCGACATGGCCATTCCCAATCCTGTGCCCACAATGGCCGACTCGGCAAGCGGTGAGTCGAAAACCCTGTCGGCTCCGTATTTTTTTTGCAATCCTTCGGTCACTCTGAAAACGCCACCTTCTACACCCACATCTTCGCCATAGGTTACAATGGATTTATCTTCGGCAAGTTTAATATCTAATGCATTGTTTATGGCCTGAACCATGGTCATTATGCTCATTTTCTTTTCTCCTTCCAACTTAAAAATTGTTCGTAATCAGCTTTCTGTTTCTTCAAATCCTCGGGGATGTCCACATACATGTGTTTAAAAACATCGTCGAGTTGATAGGGTTTGAAGTTTTCAGCTTCCATAAATTGTTTGTCCACTTCTGGCTTGTAAGCGGCAATAATTGCATCATCCGATTCCAGTGCAATTCCTTTCTGCTCAATATAGAGTCGTAATCGTTTCAGTGGATCCGTTTTAGCCCATTCCTGTTCTTCTTCTTTTGTTCTGTATTTTGTTGGATCGTCCGAAGTGGTGTGCGCTCCTTTGCGATAAGTATAAGCCTCAATCAACACGGGTCCGTTTCCGGCGCGCGTATATTCCGAAGCCTGTTTGTAGGCTACATACATTGCAAAAAAATCATTTCCGTCCACCTTGATGCCGGGTATACCGAAAGCCAAGGCTTTAGATGCAAGATTTACCGCATTGGTTTGCTTGTGCACCGGAACCGAAATGGCATATTGGTTATTTTGTATTGTAAAAACAACAGGAACTTTCCACACACCGGCAAAATTGAGAGCTTCGTTGAAATCGCCTTCCGAAGTTCCGCCATCGCCGATAAAAGGATATACCACTTCGTCTTTTTGTTGATATTTAATGGAATAGCCAATGCCCGTAGCATATAAAAACTGCGACCCGATGGGTACGCTTATGGGAAGTACGTGGTGGGCTTTGCTGAAATTGCTGCCCTCTTCGTTGCCCATGTAATACAGAAATATTTCTTTCAACGACACGCCTTTTGCCTGCATAACAGCCGCCTCGCGAAAGGCGGGAGCTAACCAGTCGTTCTCGCGAATTATCATTCCCGCTGCAATTTGTATGGCTTCCTGTCCCAAAATGGGCGGATAAGTGTACATGCGTCCCTGTCGCTGATAAGATACAGCCATTTCGTCGGCCACACGTGCTTCGAGCATGGTTTTGTAGGCTTTGACAATTGTTTCATCGTCGAGTTCAGGCAAAAATGTTTTATTAATGACCTTCCCTTCGTTGTCTATGATTCTGAATGTCTTGTCGTCTAATGGATTAAACCCTTTAAAAATCATTTTTAATTAGGTGTTTGTTAGTGATAAATTGATAGATTGAACCTTGAATTGTTATAATTATAAAATTAAAAACATTGCAATGTTCTACCTAATAACAAATATATCAATATAAGGTTCTGTGTTTGGTTTGATTAAACTAAAGCCTTATTACTGTATTCAATAGTTCGGTAAAAAATATTTGTTTTCACGCAAAGGCGCAAAGTCGCCAATGGTACAATCCGAGAAACGGATGGGGATTGTTAAGTTTTATCTTTGCTTTATTTTGTTTAAAACTGACTATAAGTCAGTTATGTTTGTAATTTACGCTTTCGCGCCTTTGAGTGGGCATTAATGTGCAAAGAATATTGAAAATCGATATTTATTATCAAAACATTTATTAGTCAATTATATATTTGTTTTTATAACGAAGTATTGTTATTATCCGAAATTTAATAAGGTTCCAAAAACCGGGATTGAAAACTCTTTTTGTACTAAGGTTTAAGGTGAAATACTCAGTCCGCTGTCATTGGTGTCGAAACTCAAAACTCAAAGCTCAAAACTCTGAACTCAAAACTCCGAACTCCGAACCAATCTCATAACTTGTCAATAACTTCCGCATGCTTTTCTTTTGCTCTTCTCAAAAAAATCTTACCTTAGCAAATTGTAGCTTCAGGCTATGTGTTTTTTCTAAAATAATAAATTCCAGATACTTAATATGAGTTCATTTGTTCATCTTCACGTCCACTCTTACTATTCAGTCCTCGACGGGATGTCGTCAATTTCCGGTTTGGTCGATAAGGCTACCAAATCGGGAATGAATGCCATTGCCCTTACCGATCATGGAAATATGTTTGGGGTAAAGGAGTTTTTCAACTATGCAAAAAAGAAAAACGGCAAGGTAAAAGACCAGATAAAAGCCATTGAAAAAGAGCTGAAAGCTGATGGGCTTACCTACGAACGAAAAGCAGAACTCGAAAAACAACTTGCTGACGCAAAGTCGCATTTGTTTAAACCGATTTTGGGCTGCGAAGCATATGTGTCGCGCAACAGTCGCACTTCCAAATCGCAGCCGGAAGATCGTAGCGGTTATCATTTGGTACTGCTGGCCAAAAATAAAACAGGTTATCGCAATCTTTGTAAATTAGTGTCGCTCGGCTGGATGGATGGTTTTTATTATCGTCCGCGCATCGACCACGAAATTCTTGAAAAGTACAGCGAAGGAATCATCGCTTCCTCAGCATGTCTGGGGGGCGAAATTCATAAAAAAGTAGAAAGCGGAAACCTGCAGGCAGCCGAAGAGGCGGCTTTGTGGTACAAGCGTGTGTTTGGTGATGATTATTATATTGAATTACAACGTCACAAAACCGATAAGCCAAATGCTGATTACGAATGTTTCCCCAAACAGCAGCGTCAGAATGAGGAGTTGATAAAAATTGCGCGTAAAACGGGTATAAAATTAGTAGCTACCAACGATGTGCATTTTGTGGAAGAAGAGCACGGTGAAGCACACGAACGCCTTATTTGCCTGAGTACGGGAAAGGATCTCGACGACCCTTCGCGAATGCGTTATACCAAGCAGGAATATCTGAAAACGCCCGAGCAAATGCTCGAGATTTTTGCCGATGTTCCCGAAGCGCTCGAAAATACGGTGGAAATTGCCAACAAGGTTGAGTTTTACGATATCGACTCGGCACCCATGATGCCGGTTTTCCCTATTCCTGAAGATTTTGCAACCGAAGAGCTTTACCGACAGAAGTTTACGGAAGAAATGCTGCGTGAAGAGTTTGGCGATGGTTATCTTCGTTTGGGAGGTTACGAAAAAGTGGTGCGCGTAAAACTCGAAGCCGATTATCTCACAAAACTGGCCTACGAAGGCGCTGCTTTTCGCTATGGAGCTGAATTGACCCCTGAGCAAAAGGAGCGTATCGACTTTGAGCTCGATGTAATGAAAACCATGGGTTTTCCGGGCTATTTTCTTATTGTACAGGATTTTATAAATGCAGCACGCAGAATGGGTGTGTCGGTTGGTCCGGGTCGTGGTTCGGCTGCCGGTTCGGTAGTGGCTTACTGTCTGCGCATTACCGATATCGATCCGCTGAAATACGACTTGCTGTTTGAGCGTTTCCTCAATCCCGACCGTATCTCTATGCCCGATATCGATATCGACTTCGACGATGATGGGCGCGGACAGGTATTGCGCTGGGTAACTGATAAATATGGAAAAGAGCGTGTGGCGCATATCATTACTTATGGCACAATGGCCACCAAATCGTCCATCAAGGATGTGGCGCGCGTGCAGCGTTTGCCACTTTCCGAAGCCGATCGACTTACCAAGCTTATTCCTGATAAATTTCCCGAAGGGGCTGATGGAAAAGCGCCCAAAGTGAATATTGCCAACTGTCTGAAATATGTGCCCGAATTGCAACAGGCGCGTAATTCTATGGATCTGAATCTGGCGAATACTTTGCGATATGCAGAAATGCTCGAAGGTACAGTGCGCCAAACCGGCGTACACGCTTGCGGGGTAATTATCGGAGCCGACGACCTGACGAATCTGGTGCCGCTCAGTACGGCTGTGGACAAAGAAACGGGTGAGGAAATGCTTGTGACTCAGTACGAAGGTTCGGTCGTAGAAGAAATCGGGTTGATCAAAATGGACTTTCTGGGGCTGAAAACGTTGTCGATTATCAAGGAAGCACTTTCGAATGTCAAAAAGTCAAAAGGAATTGATCTGGACATCGATGCCATTCCGATTGACGATACAAAAACATACGAACTTTTCAGCAAGGGACTTACAGTAGGTACTTTCCAGTTCGAGTCGGCAGGTATGCAAAAGCACCTTCAGGCGCTGCAACCCACCAAATTCGAAGATTTGATTGCCATGAATGCCCTGTATCGTCCGGGTCCAATGCAGTATATTCCGCAGTTTGTGAGTCGTAAACATGGCCGCGAAACCATCGATTATCCATTTCCCGAAATGGAAAAACGTTTGAGCGATACTTACGGTATTACGGTTTATCAGGAACAGGTCATGCTTCTGAGTCGCGATCTGGCCGGCTTTACGCGCGGTCAGTCCGACGAGTTGCGTAAGGCTATGGGTAAAAAGCTGGTGGATAAAATGGAAGCGCTGCGCGTAAAATTTATGGAAGGCTGCGAGAAAAACGGTTTTGGCCCTAAAGCCAAACTGGAGCAAATCTGGGCCGACTGGGCTGAGTTTGCCAAATACGCGTTCAATAAATCGCACGCTACCTGCTATTCGTGGATTGCTTATCAAACAGCTTATCTCAAAGCACATTATCCTGCTGAGTTTATGGCTGCCAACTTAACGCGCAACCGCGACGATATTTCGGAGGTTGGTAAGTTTATGGACGAGTGTAAAAACCTCGGTATGAATGTGCTTGGCCCTGATGTAAACGAAAGCGATCTGACTTTTACCGTAAACAAAGATGGAAATATCCGCTTTGGTTTGGGTGGTGTAAAAGGAGTGGGAGAGGGCGCTGTAATTGCCATTGTGGACGAACGACGTAAAAATGGCCGCTTTAAAAGTGTAATCGACTTTATCGAAAGGGTAAACCTGACTGCCTGTAACAAGAAAACCATTGAAAGTCTTGCGCTTTGTGGTGCTTTCGACGGATTGGGCGATATTCGTCGCGAGCAGTTTTTTGTCGAAAACAGCAAAGGCGAATTGGTACTCGAAGCCATTCTTCGTTACGGAAATAAATTTCAGGCCGACACAGCCATGAGTCAGAATTCTTTGTTTGGCGACTCCGAAGCTGTGGAAATTACCAAGCCTGAAGTGCCTTATGCTCCTGAGTGGTCGCCTCTCGAAAGGCTGAACAAGGAGCGCGATTTGATCGGAATGTACCTTTCGGCGCATCCGCTGGATGAGTTCGAGTTCGAAATAAATCATGTGTGCAACACTACTACTGCCGATCTGAAAAATCTGGAGGAATTGCAAAACCGTCCGCTTCGTATCGGGGGCATGGTCACGAATTTCCGTCATGGCACTTCGAAACAGGGCAATCCCTATGGCATTTTTACGCTCGAGGATTATGCCGGAGCTTTTGAATTTGCTCTTTTCGGACCGAATTACGTGGAATATGGTAAGTACATGATTAAGGATTTGTATATTCTGATTTCGGCCATTGTGCAGGAGCGCGGTGCCGACTGGAAGTTTAAAAAAGCCTCTGATCCTGACAAGCCGAAAGAGCTGGAATTGAAAATTCAGAAAATCGACCTCTTCAGGGAAGTGAAGGATAATCTGATTGAATCGCTTACACTTACCCTGCCTTTGCAACAGCTCGATGAGGATTTGCTTACCGAGCTTACCGATATTGTGCTGAACAACAGGGGAAATGTGAATCTGTATATGAATGTGGTGGACGAAAATTCACCTAACAAAGTAAAGCTTTTCTCGCGACAGAACAGAATGAAACTCGATCAGTCTATCTACCGAAAGCTCAAAGCAGCCAAAAGTCAGGGAAAGCTCGATTTTGTGGTAAATCAGGAAAAATAGATTTTTTCAATAGCTATATTTTTCAATAAACCGAACCATTTATGGTAGTTGGTGTTTATAATTTTGATATTTTTGTCTCCCGAAAGATATTTTATTCAAAATAGAAATTAAATTATTCATTATAAAAACATACAAAGATTATGGCATTAGTATTTACTGATGAAAACATCAAAGAAGCAATACAGAGCGGTAAACCCGTAGTAGTAGATTTTTGGGCTGAATGGTGCGGTCCCTGCCGCATGGTTGGTCCTGTAGTGGAAGAATTGGCCAAAGAGTACGAAGGTCGCGTGATTATCGGCAAACTCGACGTGGATGAGAATGTGGAAACGCCTAACGAATATGGTATCCGCAATATCCCAACCATTCTTTTCTTTAAAGATGGTCAGATTGTTGACAAACAAATTGGTGCTGCCGCAAAAGCTGCCCTGGTTGCTAAAGTGGAAGCATTGCTCTGATTTGAAAATAAGTAAGCATAAAAAAATCGCGTTGAATTATCTTCAACGCGATTTTTTTTTATCACTACTGACCGATAAAAAATAGTTTGAATTAATTCTTTTAGCTTTTTAGATTCCTCACTATGTTCGGAATGACAGGCAATCACTAAGTTAGGTTTTTAGGAGGAGGTAGGTTGGCGGCTTCGCCGCCAACCTACCTCCTCCTAACCATAACCAATACAAAGCATTGTCATTCAGAGCGTAGCGAAGAATCTCAGATGTTTAGTCGGTCAGTAATATTTTTTTTATATGAAATTCTGAGTATGTGTTTTTTCAGAGCCATGAGCCAAGAGTCATGAGCCAAGAACCAAAGAGCAAAGACTGAAGGGCGCGTGATTAATTGAGAATCGTGTCCGAAACGAAAAACTCTGAAACCTGAAACTTTGAAACTTTGAAATTCTGAAATTCTGAAATTCTGAAACCCTGAAACCCAAAATCTTCAAATCTTCAAATCTTCAAATTTCAAATTTTCAAATCCAACCCTGAAACCCTGAAACCCTGAAACCCTGAAACTCTGAACTATTTCCTCCCCACTACCACTTTGGTCATTTTGTTTCCGCAACGAACCAGATAAATGCCCTGTTGTGTGGCATTAAATTCAGCGTGCTGAGTGGCTGTCGAATTATATAAAATACGACCTGTGATGTCGTAAATAGCTACTGGTACAGCCATTTTGTTTTCAATTTGAATACTGCCATTTGTTGTGTAAATCAGGCTGTTTTCGTCGTTCACAGTGTTGTTTGCTTGTGTGTTGATACATTGTCCGGTCACATTCAGATTCCTGATTTCCCATGTGGAGGCTACAGTGTTATCCGATAGGTATTTAAATGCAATTCGTATATTCTCCTTCAGCATATTGTTTGGAAGCGTAATGTCACCGGAGTTTACAAACGTCCAGTTGTTTCCTGCCGGCATGGTGTTGATATTCATCTGTGTCCAGTTGCTTGCCGAAGGCTGTGACGTATTGTAATTGTCGGTAATCCACAAAGTATGGTTTTGTAATAAGTCTGATGACGAAACAGAATAGTTTATAGCATGTTCGAAACTTAGTGTGGCTGCGCTAATGCCCGATAAATCCAGAGCCGGTGAAATGAGCCAGTCCTGATTTGGGTTGGCCACGCTGTTCTGATAACCCGAAATAACAGCGCCATACACCGCACGCCAGCCCCAGTTTTGTGTACCCTCCGCACTGTAAGTCGAAAAACTTCCCAGACTCTCGCCAAATGTTTCGCTAAAACTGAAGTTCTCGCAGCCTGTTTGTCCGCCGCTGCCACCTGCAAAACTAAACACAGCGCTTACGGGATAATGGTCGGAAGTGGTGGAAGTGAACGACGATACTGTTTGTGTAGCCGTTGTTTCGCGCAATACTGTATTTGTGTAACTGGCAAACAGCTCGTTACTGATAATAATGTTATCGATGACCGGACTCTTGTAGCCGGGATCCCAAAGACCGCCTGTAAGCCCTTTGTAGTTTTGGGTATCGAGCACAAAGTTATTGTATGGCGATACGGCGGGTGAACAGTTATCACATTGTGTACCTGTCAGATAATCGTTGTAATCGCCCAGTAGAACCACATTTTTAGAGTTATAAGTGCTGCCATCGAGCAGGGCTTTCAGACTTTCGGAAGCGGCTTTACGGCGTGAGTAGCTTGTTTCGTCGCCCATTGCTTTGGCATGGATATTTATCAGCGCCACAGGAATAGTGTTTGTTCCCGCTATCAGATTCAGATTATAAAGCACCGGAAATCGTCCGCTCGACCAGTTGTATGAGCCACCCGCATTGCTCATTAGCGTTGCGCTGACCAATTGTACTTTCGATTTTCGGTAAACAATGGCCTGATTTTGATCGCAGTTGTCGGCCGACCAGGCAACAATACTTCCTGCCCACTCATCGCCCAGGCGTTTTACCAGAGTATCGATAGTGGCATACGAACTACTTGTGCCAATTTCCTGCATGGCCACCACATCGGCGTTCATGGCTTTTATCACCTTGGCTGCATTGTTCATTTGCAGGTCTTCATTGCTTGGCCCGTTTTCACTGCAACTCAGCCATTCCACGTTCCAGGTGGTAATTTTAAATTCGGTGTTTTGTGCTTTTGCAAATAATGAAAAAGCAAAGAGTGTAATGCTGAGCAGTTTAAATATCTTCATTCCGTGAGTGTAATTATCTGTAAATGTATATTTCCCTGTTTTTTATAAAACAAAAGGCCGCAAAAATACGAATAATATTTGTGTAATTATTCAAAAATGCCGGGTATTATTAGAAAAAACTCCCGCCGGAAAAGTTTGAAGCTTTCCGATGGGAGTTCTCAATGATTACCAAACAACACAATCCGGTTTATGCCAACGCTACAAATACCGAATTCGATGCTTTCGATTTGTCGGCCGAGAAGACAAACAAATATACAAATGCAATTTCCGAAGCCTCAGTGGCGTTTACAGTCAGCGAAATGCTAAGTTCAGCTTCGCTACCTCTCGGGTTTATACCTGCAAACATGGCACCGGATGTTGTGCCTGCAATCAACTGAATCTGATCAGTAGCTTCCACGCCATGCGGCTTTTGTGTCCACTGTTAGCGTTACTTTCCCATTTGCAAAGCTTGCCGACATTACATTTACATCAGTTAGACTACCTTTTGCAATTGTCAGCTTGCTGTAGTCAATTACAGGATTTTCGCCTGTAAAGTCGATGGCCGCGGGCAAGTTCAGTTTCATAAACATATTGGCTGCCGATTGCTTCTCCGGCCGTTGAAGGAAACCGACCTGAAGAATACCTCCAAATCTGTTTGTCAACTCACGAATCAATTTAAAGGCTGCCCTTTGACTCTGCTGAGCCTCCGTGTTCGGGTCCTTGCGGTTGAACGCTTTGGCACTGATTACATTTTGTCCTTTATGGACATAGGTGTTCACGTTAGCGAACGATTTTGCCATTTTTCCCATGACTGGGTTCTGAGCGAGACTCATTTGAATTTTTGTCATCCTCTGAACCCGAAAAGCAACCCGCTCTTCTTCGTGATTCCGACGATGCAAAATTATAGTGCCGTCTAAATTTGCTTGTACTACTTGTAATACAACTTGTATAAAGTTTTTTGTAAGTAGTTGATAATTATAATTATGTGCGTTGCGGGTTAAGTCGATGTATTCGTTTAAACTGTATTCAAACCGTCATTCTAACCCCGTTCTTTTTCAACCATCTTTCATGTTCTTCATAATTCGGACAAATGGAGGATACCTTATCCCAAAACTGTCGTGAATGGTTGGGAAATTCCAAATGTACAAGTTCGTGAACAATCAGATAATCGAAAACGGGAAGTGGTGCCATAATACACCTCCAGTTAAAATAAATTTTTTTATCTGGTGTACAGGATGCCCATCGGGTAGGTAATTCTCTCACAGATATTGAAGTAGGTAATGTTCTTACTGCACTTTCAAAAAGTCTTAATCTCTCTTTGAGTTTTAGCTCTGTTTGCTGTTTGTAATATTTCACAAAAGCTTCTCTTGGGTATTTTACGGCATTACTCAACAAGAACTTACCATCTTTTAGTAACAACCCCTTTTTCTGACCTTCCGCAATTTGCAGGTTGTAATTTTTACCCAGATATAAAAACGATTGTCCTGAAATAAATTGACGTTCAATCTGCTGATCGTTCAGTTCCCGCCAGTATGTCAGTTTCTTATGAATTTCGTACTCTTTGGTTTTCAGTATAGCAAGTATCTTTTCGTCCTCCGTACTTTCGGGCACCTGCACACTGACCGAACCATTTCGTTCGATCACAATGTGCATGGTTTTTTTGCGCGGTGAACGTATCACCTGTATTTCTAACCCGTTCAGATTCATTCCTGTACTTTCAGCAGTTCATTGTGATTATACTTGGCAAGCAACATTAGCTGTCCGGCCAGTTCTTTATCCCTTCCTTTGATAGCAGTTATTCCGCTCAACCGAATACGTTGTTCAATCTTTCCCGTTACCTTGCGTTTTTCGTCCGGTTTTTCCCAAAAATTGGCAATTCGCAAACCTTCAAGAATATAGCCATATATTATTTCTGTATTCTTAATCAATTTATCTTCTGTTTCTTCGGTCATTTCCTCATCCGGTATATCTTCACTTAACAAATCATAAAATGGCCCCTGTAATTTTGGAACCTTTGGATATGGCCCTCTGCCTTTTTTAATTTCTTCGCGCAAATCATCTAATTCCTGAATCATTATCTCCCAATTGCCCTGATACAAGGTGATAATCTGATCAATCCGGTCTTTAAAGTGTCGATACATGGCCGGGTCATTATTCTCTAACTTTACTTTTATCTGTTGGCGAATTGCATGTTCCATGGCAGAGGCTTTGGATTTTGACCCTCTGTACATTTCGTCAATCTTTACAGGGAAATCTTCGGAAAGAATATTTACTTCCGATACACGTTCAACAATACCCAGATTCACCAGATACTTATCAATCAGATGACGAACTTTGGCACTGGCCCATTTCAAATCCATGGTATCGTCCTTATAATGATATCTGATACGCCACATTAGATAGCCGATACGTTTGGCTGGTATCCAGTGTTTACGTTGTACTTCCGTTACATTAAACAATAAATCCAGTCGGTCGAAGTAATTCTTTACATGTGTATCGAATTCAGCTCTCGGTTTTAAATTACCGGCTAAATCAATGACATCCTCCACCAGTTTAAACTCCTCACGCTGATTAGTAATGCGCTGGTTCAGAAAATCATCTATATCCACTATTCTATTGGCCACAAAGAACTGCACAATTTTCTGATAACGCAATTCCAGTTCGGGAATTTCCTTATTGATATCCTTAAAGTATTCTCCAAACTCTGCCAGTTCCTCTTTTACTTCCTCAGCTTCGGCATCGGTGTATATTCCCAACGCTTTGTTAAGGTTTTTCGTTATTCCGAAATAATCAACCACCAACCCGTGCGTTTTTCCCTTTTTTGTACGGTTTACGCGTGCAATGGCCTGCAACAAATCATGTTCACGCAGGTTCTTGTCCATATATAACACTTGCGCAATGGGAGCATCAAAGCCTGTCATCAGACGGTCGCACACACATAATATCCCTATGCCGGTATCTGTTCTGGTTGTGTCTTTTATATTAAAATCCTTTTTAAAGGAATCTGTGACATGTTTGCCATATCCCTCCATTCGTGCCTGCGTAATATAAGCTGGTTCATTGTTCGATTGTGATGAAACAATCGCCCTGATTTTAAGTATTTTCAGGCGTTTTATCAACTCCTCGTTTCTGCTTTCGCCAATTTTCGCTTCTTCTACATCTAAAAACTCTGGTATCAGACTTTCTAATTCCATCTTAAACCGTACTGCTGCTGTAATCGACGATGCTGCCACCATAGCTTTAAAACCATTACTCAAAATATCCGCCACATAATGCGTCATAATATCCCTGGCAATTGGTTTAATACGGTTCATACTTTCCAGATATTCAATCATGCCGCCGTAGCGTCGTTGAATTTCCTGACGTTCTTCCTCAGTACGTTTTTTGAAAATCTCCTCATACTCCATATCAAACACTTCCTTGTCCGATATTTCATCAGCCGTACTTTTTCCAATGTATTTCAAATCCACAGTTGCACGGTCTTTGACTGCATCGTTCATCTTGTAGGTATCAATATAATCGTTCGGCTCTTTGTAAAATCGTTCGGCTGTAGTTACCTTATGGCGGGGTGTTATCAGCGGAGTACCCGTAAAACCAATGCGTGTAGCATTGGGGAAAGCCATAAACAGGTTGTTGCTCATATCACCGTTTTGCGACCGGTGTGCCTCATCAATCAGTATCAATACCTTTTCGCTCTTGTTTATCTCCTGAAATGTTTCGTATTTGGGCACTATCCCGAGCCTGAAGAGCGCTTCGGCTGAAGCATCCTGATTGACTCCGAATTTATGCAACATCACTATGTTCAGGTCTGCCGTATCATCGCCCAATTCTGCCAACACCCTTTCGCCCCGGCTGTGTGATACCCGCCCTGATTTTTTGGCTACAGTCCACACTTTTTCACCCGTTAGGTGTGCTGTTTCTTCCAGTTGGTCTTCCAGATCGAGCCTGTCTACCACCATCATAATTTTATAATCGTTCAGGCCGAAGGTAGTGCGCATTTTCTTTATCAGAAATACCATCGTCAGACTTTTACCACTGCCCTGTGTGTGCCATATCACCCCGCTCCGGTCTTTAAAATCTTCACCCTGTTGCAGTTGTTCTATCATTTTACCCACAGCGCGGTATTGCTGATAGCGGCAGATAATTTTCACTTCCACACCCTGCTTTATCTCCATAAACAGCGTAAAGTTTCGTAGTATATCTATCAGTATTTCGTGATTAAACATACCCATTATAATCACTTCCTGCCGTTTCCCATTGGGTTCAGTTTCTATGGTTTTGTATTTTTCAGGGAAAATATCCGTCCAGTTGTAATAATAGTCAAACTCCGAGCGGATAGTGCCAAAACGTGCCTCACTTCCATAAGTGATAATATTAAACAGATTGGGATAAAACAGCGATTCTTTTCCTTCGGTAATGGCATAAAAATCATCGTCGCGTTGATTACTGTAACGTCGTATTTGTGTGTATGCATCACTTAGTGGCTCTGCCACATACAGGTCTTTGCATTCTACCACTACAAGGGGTAATCCGTTTACAAAACACACAATGTCGGGTATAATGCATGATTTGGCCGTGGTGGGTGTATCTACCCTGAACTGATTCATGGCTATAAAACTGTTGCTACTAAAATGGTCGAAATCAATAAGCTTCACCACCGGATTTTCTTCTCCCGTGTGTTCGTTTTTAGTAAGTAGCGAAATGCCTTTGCGCAACATTCGGAATACATCCTTGTTGGCTTCCAATAGCTTTTTATTTCCCTGAAGGAGTATTTTGTCATAACAATACTCCAACTGTACTGTTGTTGCCCACGGATTTATCTGTCCAACCGAACGGATGAATTCTTCTTTTAATGCCACTTCGGCAAACGAACTACGCATCGACAGTGCGGGGTTGGCAGGTATTCCCTGACCCTGATCAATCACTGTCCAGTGGGCATCGCGGAGTTTATTCAGAAACGGTTGCTCTACGTTAATGTATTCGGCCATACTATCAATTAGTTAAATCGTTCAAAAAATGTATCTGATTCGATACAAGTTACAAATATATGTATTATATTTGCAGCTCAAATACGAATTTTTAGCTGTTTATCAGTTTAAAATACTTGGATCGGGGTGTCCCCAATCGGAAAAGAGCTGCTACGGTAGCTCTTTTTTTATGTCTTGCCATTTTCGGATTCTTGCGCTTCCGAAGGATGAATTTTCAAACCATGCATTTTACCTCCTTGTGTGTATATCTTATTCTTTACAATTTCAAAAGCAGGATTAGCAGCTTTCGGGTCGATAATATAACGTGTAACAGGATAAGCAACCAAATCAGCAATTTGCAGCCCGGTTATATCATCTTGTTTTTTCCTGAATTCAAAGGATTTGAAATAAGATTTTAATCTTTTTTTGTTCACAAAATAAGTACCCTTGCTCATTAATTCGTTGTAATATTCCAGTAACCCGTTGTCTTCCTTTTTACCTCGTTGTTCGGCAATCACATGCATTTCTAAAGGAGTTGTCACTTTTTTCTGTATCGCATCCAGCAGAAATACTGAACGCTCAATTATAAACGATAGCGAAATAGCATATACATCACTCAGTTTGCCATAGCGGCGGATATAAGGCTCTTTCAACACACTGCAACACACTATTGTGTAATCATTCTCACTCAGGATGCTGTTCACCGATTCATAAAACTGTTTCTTAACCTCCAGATCAAACAATACTTCAAAACCCCGTTGACATTTACGGATATCACGCGAGTGTAGTATTATTTTTTTGCCCGGCCAGAGCTGCTGTTTCAGGACTTCAACCTCTTTCTGTATTTGAGTATATGCAACTTCCGACACAATGACACCACATAGTGTAAACAATGGAAAATCAGGATTGAAATTACTCAGGTTCTGATCACCACATTCGTCCAGAAAAAGATAGTATTTCATTATTTTTCCAAGAGTTTAATTCCAGTTTTGTTTTCAACTGTTCTACTAAATTCTTCAATAACTTTATCTGTTGATGACTGATCAACAAAATCGGTTAAATTGTATTTTTTTGCAATAAAGTAATTATCCTCAGTTGTTTTGGTAATAATCTCTATTTCAACTTCTAATAATTTTTGAATGGCATTATCCATATCCCAAACATAGTCTTTCTTTTTGCTTGTAACAGATTCAAAAACAAAAATAAGGCATGTTTCAGATTCTTCCACATCTGAAAAAGAAGAAATGTTTGTTTGATGCTTATTGGTTTGTTTTGATTGATAAAAGCCACTATCACTTGCTTCTATAATAGAAAAACTAATTTCTTTTTTTGAAAACTTCTTTGTTCCCAAATAAAACTCAAATAAATAGGAATAGAGAAAGTCCCACCCCCACATATTTCTTTCAAGTCGTAGCATTTTTACATCATATTCTTCTTTCAATCCTTGTTTGTAATTAATAGTATTACAAAAACGTCGCACACCTGCAAACTGTGGCATAGAATACCTCTCGCGTATATAATAGATAATGTCAATAACTCTTTTCTGATATTGATAAATTAACCTATGAGCTTTTCTAACATCAACTAAAGCATCGTTTATTTCTTTCTGTGTTTGTGTTTTATTTTCCATTTGTTAACCTGTAATTAGTTTTAAAAAAATCAATAGATGCTATATTTATACCTAAATTATTTGTATTTAACTCATTCATCCATTTCAGAAAATACATTGAATGTATATTAAAACTGTAGACAACATCTTTCAAAATTCTTTTGTATGAATTTCTATTTGCATCGACATATTTTATTGATTCCATTTCTTCAATCAGATGACTTATGCTTATTAGTATTGACATCCAGTTACATTTGATAATTTTTATATGATTGTCAATTTTTTTTCCAAATTCATTGATATGATCTACATCTATAATTTGACAGGACATATCAATTGATCCACCTATCGCAATCAAATATAAAGATTTCGCTGAATCTGGGAAATTGTTGTAATATGATTTGCATTCATTTTTCCATTGAATGTCATATTGACCTTTTTCATCCTCTACTTTCGCTTCAATAATTAAATCGAACAATTCAAAACTTATAAAAACATCGGCCTCTACTCTTTGCTTATTATCTGTCCCATGTCCGCTCCAACTTGGCCAAAATTCGATATTAATTATCTCACCACAGGTAATGGGCAAATGATAATTCTCGACACATGAACCCCTTAGTATTTCCCAAAACAAAGCTGAAGGCAAGTGCAATAAGTTACCAATAACCGAAGATGTTTTAGTATCTTCTTTTACACTTTTTTTGTGTATTAAACTATGTATCATTTTGACGAATTATTTCTTCTTATAAAAATACGATAAATGATGCACCAATTGTTTCCGCATCTTAACATAAGGCGTATGTATATTCCCCAGTTCCCGTCGTGCAAAGGTTTCAAATACAGAACCAGACTCAGCCATTTTTAATCCATCGGCATACGCTTCGCTTAATGAGTTTATAGAGTTATTCAGCTCTTCAATCTTTTTAATAAACACATCTTTCTCCACAAACAGGTTGTTGCTGAATGTCTCTTTCGGTTCTTTTTCCAGTTTAGCAATTACCTGTTTGAAACTCGAAATGCCGAAGTTCTTCTTTAGTAGCTTTTCAGTAGCAGTGAGTTCCATAAATGTTGTATTTTATCCTATTACATATTTTTCTTTCAACCCGCTCATCCACGCTTTATCTTCTTCCGTTTCGATTATACTCTCTAATACGGCAAACACTTCTTCCAGATGTACTTTCCTGAAATGTTGATTTCCCTTATCAGTAAGTATTTCCCTGAAAAACTGTTCCACATCAACTCCTTTTTGTTTCCACAGATAAGCATCATTGGGTTGGGGCGAAAGTACCCAAAAGCCAAACTCATCGCATCCTCTTACTTCTGCCACTCGTTCTGCCAACAGCATATTACGCCAGAGCTGGTTTAGACCGAAGCGGAATGGACAAACAGCTGATTGTTTTACACGCTTTATATCCAGCATAGCGGACTGTGTTGTCAAAGGCCAGTTTTGGTAGCGGGTATAGCCACAAAGTGGCTGCTGCCGGCTATCGGTTCGCTGGTTGGTTACCAACTCCCTGTAATAATCGGGGCCGGAGCAATAAGCCCGTACTTCCTGCTTTTTTTTAAATGAACTGCATACCGAAAACTCTGCTTCTATAAATTTGAATTCGATTAGCAATACTCCTTTTTTTCGATTGAGGGTTTCACTCGAAGTGAAGCCCTCAATATCATCGATATATGAATAAAATACCGCCACATCCGCATCGGTACCGCCAAAGGTGGATTGGTCGCCAATGGATTCGTCTGCCCTTTTAGTGAGGGCGCCACTTGGAGTGGCACTCTCACTGAATGGATCACCCTGCATTTGGTTGGGCGTAAACTCTAACTCTATATGCTCCACCACTACCATTTTGCCCAGCAGCTGACTGAATAGCGAGTGAGCTAATGCCTTGTGCCGGTTCAAATACAGAAACAGATTAAAGCAATAGGCCTGTGACGAAGCAGTATTGGTGAGTATCCTGTTCAAATCGCCTGCTTTGTGGCTACCGAAACGCTCCAACGTTAAGTCGTACAACTCCCGGCTTATAAAATTCTTCTCACCATCTTCTACCCGCAACAAATGCCGGTAACTATTCCCGCTACCCGACACACCAAACTCCCGAATGCCTTTTATATCAAGGTACTCGCTTAAAAAAGCATAGGCTTTGCGCTGCCAGAGATTGCCGGAGAGGTAGAGATTTGCCATATAGAATTATTTGTTGTATGCTTAAATGTTAAGCAGTAGTTCGCCTGTTTATATTGATGATAAATTAATTAGGTGCGGAGCACCATTATATTTGTAGCTACATCGTAGCAAGATATTTTTTGAGGTGCAGAGCACCGGAATATCATCATTTCCACCAATCACCGTTTTTATATTTCGGGTCTCCGACCCTCGGTGGGATGGGTTGGGACATTGTTTCTTCAAATATCACGGGGCGCTACCCCTACAAATGTTTCGGGTCTCCGACCCTACGAATACCTTGGACTCCTAAAAACACTGTTTACCTAGGTGCGGAGCACCGACATATTTGTAGCTACCGAATAGCGTTATTTATTTAAGGTGCGGAGCACCGTAATATCAATCCATTCATCTGTTTTATTATTTAAAAAACTCGAATACATATTCTTCTTTGTATTCAATTCCATTGTCTTGGAGCATTTTAAGGTATTCTTCTTTAAAAGTTTTTTTCTTGTGATGCTCTTCCTGATTCATAATGTAGTTAGACACAATTTCAACTTGCGAATGAGAATGTGTAAATCCTCCATATCCTTTCTGCCATGCAAAATTGGCTTTACATAGCTTGTTGTCTTTAATCCATTTATTGCTCGAAGTTTTTATTTCTTCTACCAGGTCAGGGATTAAATGATTCACATTGTAGCCAATAAAAATATGAATGTGATCTGAAACAGATTTTATAGCCAGCATTTTGTGTTTGTGGTTGTGCACAATGCCGGTTATGTATTTTTCCAAATCGTTTTTCCATTCTTTTTTAATGGAAGCATCTCTGTTTTTGGTTGCAAAAACCAAATGTACATGCATTTGTAAAAATGTGTCAGCCATAGTATTATTTTTATGGGTGCAATGCACCGTTATATTTGTAGCGGCAGAGCCGCCCAACATTTGTAGCTACAGCGTAGCATTATATTTTTTAAGGTGCAGAGCACCGTAATATCATTATTTCCACCTATCACCGTTTTTATATTGCGGGTCTCCGACCCTTGGTGGGATGGGTGGGGACATTGTTTCTACAAATATCACGGGGCGCTGCCCCTACAAATGTTTCAGGTTTCCAACCCTCTAAATACAATGGGCGCTGCCCCTAAAAAACCGCTCTGTGCCAAGGTGCAGAGCACCGGTATATTTTTAGAAATCCAATCCAAACGCTCCTCAAAGGTGCGGAGCACCGCAATATCATTATTTCCACCTAACACCGTTTTTATATTGCGGGTCTCCGACCCTTGGTGGGCTGGGTGGGAACATTCTTTCTACAAATATCACGGGGCGCTGCCCCTACAAATGTTTCGGGTCTCCGACCCTCACACTCCTCTCTTCCCACTCAACAAATCACTCATCAACCCCTTCTTTATCGATTGATATTTCGATAACAGGGATTCTTCGGATTGAAGCTTGGTGTCGATTGAATGAATACGACTTGTTATTTCTGATTGTTCTTGTATAGGTGGCGTTAAAACCAGTCTTTTATCCATTTTTTCTTTAGTAATATGCGCCATAGTTGAACCGTTTGCTCCATTTAATACAGTATCAGTGAATCTCAGCAAATTATAGTAGAAATAATCCTGAAGCATTCCTTTTGAGCATTCAACTTTCCATATGTGATAATGGTATATTGCTTTGTCACCATTCCAAATATGTGGACCAAATGAAGCTGACCACATATAAAGCAAATCACCTTTATTACAATATTGATCCTCTGGTAATTTTAATGTTGAATAATAATAAGTTTCTCCACTACCTGTAAGATTCTGAAGCCTGATTACAGGAGTGCCTGTTGTTTCCCATTCATGTATACTATATGCTCTCCCATTTATATATCTTACAATACTATCGCTAATCTTCACTTCCCACTCTTTTGGGATTAGCCCGAGTTCCGACTGTTTATAGAGTTCGGGGGCTTGTTGCGGGGTGGGGCGGAGTTGTCCGCTGGCAGTAAGCCCACGGGTAAACAGGTCGTGCAACATGCCCTGTTTTATGGCTTTGTATTTTTCTATCGCTGCCTGCGTTTGTTCGATAACGGTGTCGCAGGTATCAAGTACTAAAGATATTTTCTTTTGTTGATCTACATTCTTGGGAAAAGAAATTTTATAGTTATCTATTAATCCTTTGCTCAAATTTGGTTGTCCTGAACCTTGAGCTAAATATAGAATTCGTTCTTTTTCAAAATCTAAAATATGAAAAAGATAATCTTTATCTATATATGTTTCATCAGGAATCAATGCCAAAACAGCCTGATTTGCGGTAGCTGTAATTTTGAGCTTCGCAACTTGGCCCGCTGTAGCTCCATACATAGCCAATAAAACAGCACCAGATGGAATCCATTTTGCGCTTGAACTTTCAAGACCAGCTAATGAAATGTGTTCTTTTGTTTTATCAATATATGATTGATTTACTTCTCCTGAAGAAATCCAAGGAATATCTCCATTAAAATATGCATCTATTGCCCTGTTAGGTGTTCCTCCGGCATAAGTCTTTATATGATTCCCAATTTCATCCTTAATCCACTCACTCATACCCCAGTTCCTCCAAAAATTGATTTAACGATTGGGTGTGTTTTTCGCGTTCGGCTAATATATCGGTGAGCGTTACGGTATATTTGTCGTGCAGCGCTTCCAGCGCTTGTTGCAGGGTGCGGGTATGAGTCTCGAGGTAGCCGGTAAGTGTTACTTGTAGTTTTGTAAACCACAGCTCTGTAATGAGCGGTTGGGCTTCTTCGGGCGTAATCTTTTCGCGTGCCTGCTCCACCAGCTCGTCCTTGCGGTTTTCTATGGCGCGTATCATCACCGTGCATTCGCGCAGTTCGGCCTCCAGCGCCGTATGGCGGGCTATGCCGGCTTCGGCAGCGGCTATATCGGCTTGCAGGTGGCTTATAGTGGCTTGCAGGCTGTTGAGTTCGGCTTGTAAATCCGCCGCATTTTCTCCGGCTTTGCGGTAGGCTTGTATCCGCTTTTCCATACTTTTAGCGGCTTTTTCCTGTTCTTTCAGCTGGCTGTTGAGTTGCTTAATCGTGCCCTTTATCTCGGCTATCTGCGCTTTGGGTATCACCTCATAGTCGGCTTCGTTCCATTCGCCTTCTTCCAGTGCGGCTACTTCGGCAAACATCGCTTCCAACTCGTCTTTGCGGGCTTGCTTGGCTCGCAATTCGGCCAGCACTTCAGGAAACTGACTTTCCAGAATCATTTCTTCGGGTATCAGCTCGGCATTCCATCCGCTGGCTGCTACCGATTTAAAGTCGCTGGCCAGGTCGTCGATAAACTGTGCAAATGCTCCCCGTCCCTGATATTCATCCAACAGCGGATGTTCAATCTGGCTCAGTGATGTAGCAAAACGGTGCTGAATATCCTGCGTAAAATGATACACATCGCGGGTGACTGGCAATTGGTCGATAGCCGTCAAAATATCCTGCCAGAACTCCTGCACCTTATTGCTGTATTGCTGCATGGCCTGTGCAAAGCCTTCGGAGCTAAGGATAAGGTCCTTAATTGTTTCCTTGCCTTTTACCAGGTGACTGAACTGGCGGTAACCGTCTTTCAGCGGAGCAAACAGCAATTCTTTCAGTCCGGCATAGCAGGCAAAAGCATCGTTCAGCGCTTCTATTTCCGTCTCAGGCAATCCGCCTTTCAGGTGTGCATGTACATCGTGGGGCGTGGGTTCGGGTGCATTATCCACATAGCGGCGTATATTGCAGTTATAATCTTCGGCCAGCAGTTCGGCTTTGCTTACCTGTCGGCTGTATTTATCAATGGCAATTTTATGCGTGTAGATATACGAAATCTTTTCCACATCCTCGGGACGCAGCGTGTTCTGGTTTTTACCTTCGCGGTATTCGCGGTCGGCATTGATAAAAAACACCCCGTCGCGTTCTTTGGCTCCCGCTTTGTTGATAATCAGAATAGAGGCCGGTATGCCTGTACCAAAAAAGAGGGCGGGCGGCAGACCGATAATGCATTCCAGAATGCCCTGTTCTATGAGTCGCTGGCGCATGCGCTGCTCTTCACCTCCGCGAAACAACACGCCGTGTGGCATCACCACCGCCATGCGTCCGTTGTCTTTGAGGGTGGCTATCATGTGTTGCACAAACATAAAGTCGGCCTGTTTCTTCTGGCTCATCCAGTTCTGGAAGCGCTCTTTGAATTCCATTTTGGCCGTGGTATAGTTTTGCGAAAAAGGCGGGTTAGCCACCACAATATCGTATTTGCGCAATTGTCCGTTTTCCACCAGCTTGGGATTGAGCAGCGTGTCGCCCTGTTGAATATCTGCATTCAGAATACCATGAAAAATCATATTCATCTTGCACATTTTGTAGGTGCCGTCTTTCAGTTCCTGACCATGCAGGGTCAGGTGTCGGGCTGTACCGTAGCGGGCTTCCACATAGTTTTTCAAACTGATTAGCAAACCACCCGAACCCACCGTAGGGTCGCACATTTCGGCATTTTGCGCAGGTTGCAGTATGCGCCCCATCAGTTGTACCACCTGCGATGGCGTATAGAATTCGCCCCCTTTCTTGCCTGCACTTTCGGCAAAGTATTTTATCAGAAACTCGTAGGCAGCACCCAGCAGGTCAGGAAATTCAAAACTGTCGTCGGTAAGTGGTACACGGTTAAAGTCGCGTAGCATTTCGCTCAGCACTTCGTCCGACAGCAGTTTTTCGCCCTTGGTGTTTACGGCGTTAAACTTGGTGGTGCTCAGTACCCCCTGCAACAACGAACTATTAGCTTCTTCCAGCGCATTTAGCGAAATAGTCAGTGCATCGCCCACATTCTCGGTCACAGTGCTGATACCTGTCCAGGGTTTTACTTCGGGAATGCTAAGTAGTTCAGTAGACAGTTTTTTAATATCTTCGGCGCTGTTGCCGGGTTGTATTAGCTTCTGCTGTATTTCGTTACGTCGTTGTATGTTTGCAGTTTCTTCGGGAGTTGGGTGGTAGCTCACCCGCCAGCGTGCCATTGGTGGTACAAAGAAATCGTATTCCTCCGCGTTTATTTGCTCCAGCTCCTCGTTCAACTCTTCCTCTGTCAGTTCCGGAAATTCTTCCCGCAGGTGTTTTGCTCTTTCCTCGCGGGCTAAGTCAAACTGGTCGTTTACCCGTTTCAGGAAAATCATGGCAATGATATAATCTTTGTACTCGGCAGCATCCAGTCCCGCTGCACGTAAATTGTCGCATTGCAACTTCAGAAAGGTATTTAATCGCGAAAGGGTTATTTTTTTTGTTTGAGACATTATAGGGGGTTGTTATTATCTTAAGGGGTTTTGTTTTGCAAAAGTAAATAATTCAGTTGTTCTTTCTGGCAATTCTGCTGCTGGTATCAATTCATAAGGTTGCTCCTGTGGATAAAACTGAACGATATACAGTTGGCTGATAGTGATATTATATTTTTCTTCCAGAATGCGCTTATACATATTTAATTGCAAACTATATTTATTAAAATTGCAGTTTTGCATATCAGCACATATTCCAATACCCATCTGCCCCTGAAAGCCTTTACGCCAGATTCCTGTGGTGCGTTTCCAGTCGTAAAGAGCAAATGTGCCATCTTTATTTATTACCACTAAATCGCAGGTTCCGGCTATTCCGGCATCCTCATCGTAAATAGCCCATTCGGTTCTGTAAATGGTTTTATTTGCCAAATTATTTCCTTTAAAATGCATGAACTGATTAAATGCTGGTCGGATGTCAGGCTCTATATCAGGTATTTTTATTCCATCAGATTGAAGAAAATTGTGAATACAGCCGTGTAGTTTTGTTCCCAATATTTTGGCATTTTCGAAGTCCTGTAATGCCTCTTCTACTGTAATCCCTCTTGAATTTGCCACATGTAACGCTGCACCTCCTTTGTCGAAAGGAAAAAAATTGTCAATCAAAGTACTTACACTCGTATACAAATGATTTCCTTTGATGTTATAGATATGTGTTTCAGGGTAGAATTGAATTTCAAGGTCTCTGGGATGTCTGTTTCTCTCATTATATTTTCCGGAAACAGGCTCAGGGTGTGATTCTTCTTTTACCTCATTATCAGCCTGCTTTTCTGCATCAGTCAGAATTAAATTCTGATTTCTGTTATTAGCATAAAATGAGCGTTTCACAAAATTATCAATTCCCAGATAATTTTCTCTTATATTATTTATTGCCCATTGTTCGGCCTCATACTTTGTCCAAAAGGAATCATTCTCAACTATATTTACATTTAATAGCCTGTCTGGGAAACGGAAATTTTTATCCACACTCTTAATTACATCGGCAATTAACCGACAACAACCTACAGCGTTTGTTACCACCTGTTTTTCAGAAAACCGGATTACCAACCATCCTCTGTTTGTAAAATACCGGTTTCGGTAATCATCCTGTCCGGCATAATGTGTTGCAACACGACTATAACCATCGTAAGGCTCATCAATTTCTATGTCAATAAACAGATTTAAACCATTCTTTTCATTTTGAAGTGTGATGTCGGGTTCGTAAGGACGTGAATTGTTTGAAATTAAAAGAATTCTGTCGTCGAAAATTTGTAAGTGTTGATTAAAGTATTCTTTTACAGATAACATAAATCTTTCTTCAGCAACTCCTTTTATTCCTCTATCACCTTTACGGGGAAACTTTATTGTCGAATTTGCGGGGGGCATAAAAACAGCAGGATAACAATTGTTTTGGAAGTCAGTGTTTGGGCTATATCCAATTCTTTTAATGTAGTCTTCAGCAAGAGGATCTAAACCCATTAACTCCATATTGGAATGTGAGGTTGAGGTTACTGGTGTATCCGGGATTGATGGCTCATAAATCGTGCAACCCTCTTCGGTAAACACCTCGGTTTTATATAAAATTATTGCATCCAGCTCTCTGCTCTTATCGAAAAGTTCTTTAACTATAGTTTCTTTGCTTGCAATGTCGTTGTCAAGAGTGCTGATAAATTCTTCTTTGTTATTTATCTCCAATTGAAGTTCATTTATCTTATCAGTAAATTTATTAAATTCCGATTTTATTTTTTCAATTCTTTCAAGTTCCGCTACAGCATTCTTTTTTATGTTCAGATATCCTTCTTTTAAAATCCATTTTTCATGCGTATTATTACTTATCTCTTTTTTTAGCGTTATTAGTTTGTTTTTTGCTGTCTCAATCTCTTTTCTGAGACTTCTCATAAGCTTCACTCTTTTAAAAAAGCTGATATATAGCCATAGTACTATAATTGCTGCAATAATCAATATTACCCATGAAATCTGTTCATGGGTATTTAATTTGATGTTTGAGAATTGTATGTTGTTAAGTGAACTGATCATAATTTTTAAACCCCACAAATTTACAAAAAACAATCGGGTTTAACCTTCGGTGAATTTATCTTCTTTTGCGTTGTTTTTCCTCTTTGCCATCAGCATAAGCTTCAAATGCAGTACGCAGACTGTCGATAAATGGTGTCCGGTTGTTTTTGCGGTCGGTGGCGCGGGTCAGTTTACCTTCGGCATCTTTTATATCCACATTGAAAATATGTTGTATGTAATCAAGAAATTCCTTGCGGGTAAATTCTTTTCCATCCACTCTCTCTAATTTTTTCGAATGATACAGGGCAGTAAACAACTCCAGAAGCTCGGTATGCGTGCCCACCCACTCATAAGGCTCGTAGGTTTTGGTCTTTTCTTCATTTTTTTCAAGCTCCTGCATGGTCTTTTGCCGGCGTAATTCTATTTCGCAGAACTGATAAAATTCAGTGTCGTTAAAATCAATATCTTCAACATCAGGGTTTGTTTCGCAAGCTATTTCTCTCAAAAACCACTCTTCGTAGTCGAACATAATGGTCTGTACGTGTTTTACTTTTTCTTTTACAGTACTTAATTCTGATATTTCCAATTTTAACTGCTCTATACTGTAATCTTCCACCGGTGATATTGAATTCTTATGTATTGGATTAGTATCCAGTACTATTGATTCAAATTCCGGATTAATTTTCTGCATTTCTTCGGTAAACAATTGTCGGAGTCGATTTGAATAATTAGTATTATTCTCTGAGTAACAAAGTTGAAGTAGTTTATTGAAGTTATTTGTGCAGGCTTCGTAAACATCAAGCAGGAATTTTATTTCGTAGTTATTTTTGAAGATCCTCTTATGAGTGTATTTGATGAATTCGATCATATGATTTCTGAATTCATCAGGCAGAACCTGATAGACAAGATAATTGTCGATATAATCAATGTTCATAAGGTGTACACTATTATGTCTGACTTCCTCTTCAAAATCATTGTATATGTTCTCAAAACTCAGTTCGTAAAACTTGTTTTTCAAATTGCTTATATCCGTGAATCCGGGTGCGAATTCTGTAGCATCAAGTATTTCGATTAATTTTTTGCTCCAATACTCTATAGTATCTGTAAGCTTTTTCCCTTTCGCATTTTCCATTTTTCAGTAGTATTTTTTAATTTATACAGGTTGTATTATCATTTCACCCCTTCGGGGTTTTTGCGCCATCTCGTTCATTCATCTACAATCATTTCATTCTACAATCATATCAGCCCTGCGGGCTTGCGTTAACCCCGCAGGGGTGTAATTATTGTACCACAGCCATCCAGACACACGCCGCATCAACCCCGGAGGGGTGATATTGTTGTAACACGGTCAGCCAACAACACCCACCAACCCCGGAGGGGTAATATTATTGTACCACATCCAAGCACACGCCGCATCAACCCCGGAGGGGTGATATTATTGTCCCCTAATCATACCATTCAAAAAGATACTTTTCGTCGTATTCAATTTCAAACTTGTGTAGAAACTCTATATACTCTTCTCTGAATGTTTTTTTATGATGATGAGCTTCCTGATTCAAAATGTAATTGTAAACATTATTGATGGACGAATGTGAATATGAAAACACTCCATATCCTTCCTGCCACTGAAATTTTGTACGCAGGAATTTCTTTTCATTTATAAAATTTGTCGTATTGTTTTTTATATCACGTATCAGGTAGGAATAATCCATTGGGGTATTGAAACCCACAAAAATATGTACATGATCGGCCACACCATTGATGATAATCGATTTTTCTTTTTTTGCCGTTACTATTCCCGACATGTATTTAAAAACTTCCTCGCGCCAGGGCTTTTGTAACAGGTTTTGTCGCCCCTTTACTGCAATTACAAAGTGTAGGTAAACCTGACTAAATGAATCTGCCATAATAATTAGATTTTTTGTTGTATAATGTTGTATAATCATGTCACCCCTCCGGGGTTTTTGCGCCATCTCGTTCATCCATCTACAATTATATCAGCCCTCCGGGCTTGCGTTAACCCCGCAGGGGTGTAATTATTGTACCACAGCCATTCAGCCACACACCGCATCAACCCCGGAGGGGTGATATTGTGTTATGCTAACTTTATCATTTCACCCCTTCGGGGTTTTTGCGCCATCTCGTTCATCCATCTACAATCATATCAGCCCTCCGGGCTTGCGTTAACCCCGCAGGGGTGTAATTATTGTACCACAACCATTCAGCCATACACCGCATCAACCCCGGAGGGGTGATATTGTGTTATGCTAACTTTATCATGTCACCCCTCCGGGGTTTTTGCGCCGACTCGTTCATTCAGCTACAATCATATCAGCCCTCCGGGCTTGCGTTAACCCCGCAGGGGTGTAATTATTGTACCACAGCTATCCAAGCACACGCCGCATCAACCCCGGAGGGGTGATATTATTGTAACACGGTCAGCCAACAACACCCACCAACCCCGGAGGGGTGTAATTATTGTACTTGCAAATGTAAATAAATAATCTTAAATGTGAATATATAATTCAAGGTATTTTATTAATGTGCTTCCTGCGCTGCTTTGATTGCTTGTGAATACAGTGTGCTTTGTTTGACATTTTAAATTTACTATATATAACCTATATCTATACTACATTAAAGCTTTATTTAAACTATATCTTTATAGCTAAAGAATATATGATGATTATACAAGCTATTTATAAACTTTTTTTATCTTTGCGATGTGTTGTTGGTCTGTTTGATTGTCGATACCTTAAATTATAAATTCACATGGCAATAGTAAAAGGTCCTTTTCAGATTACGGGCAGTGTAAGTGGTCTGAGTTTTTATACCCGTCGCGATAGCGATAAGGTAATTATGCGCACCAAGGGTGGGGCAAATGCTGATAAGATAAAGAAGTTGCCTCAGTACGAGGGTTTCCGGAATCAGCAAAAGGAGTGGAGTGGCTGCACAAAATTGGTGTCAGCCATTCGTATGGCGCTTGGTGGATTGCATCGTGCGGCCGACTATAATATTACAGCCACGCTGAATGGGGTGGCTAATAAAATGCAGAAGGCCGATAGTGAAGGCGAAAAGGGCATGCGCCCTGTCTTGTTGTCGTCGTACATACACTGGATTGCGGGCTTCAATTTTAACCGAAAACAGGTTTTCAACTCGGTGCTGGGTGTGTCGCTGCAATCGGGAATTGACAGAGATACACTAAAGGGTACTGTGAGTTTTCCGTATATCAACACAGCTACTGATTTGCAAAACCCACGTTCGTTGGCTTATTTCCGGTTGGTGGTAGCGCTGGGTGCAGTGTCCGATATGGCTTTTGATGCACAACAACGCGACTATAGCCCTGTAGTGCCCGAAGTGCATGGTGCATCGTTTGTGGCCGAATCGGCATGGTTTCCGGCAGTGGGTGTGGTGGAGGCTTTTTCGCTTGCAGTAGAAATGCCCGAAAACCTGAAAGCTCACATGCAGGTAGCTGTAAGTTTATTGCTGACTGTGGCTGTGGAGTTTGGTTCAGTAGGCTACGATGGACAACCGGCAGCAGTGAAGTATGCTGCTTCGGGTAAAATAGTGGCAGTGGGATAACTCTTCCTCCTCTTCCTCCTCCCAACCATAATCAACACAAAACATTGTCATTCAGATCCGCCGCGGCGGAGAAGAATCTCATATGTTTAGTCGGTCAGTAGTGATTCAAAAATATAAATGAGTAAAATGAGATATCTTACTTTCCTTCTCCTCTGCGGGTAGAAGAATCCAATGGTTTTTTAGCGGACAACAATAATTCAAAAGCTATATTGTGCTATTTCATGTGAATGACGATTAAACAAATTATTTTAAAACCTTCAACTCTTTTATTACAGAAAAATTTCCGTAATTTTGTGGCTCTAACTAAAGGTAAATAATCGATAATTATTATTGATATGTTTTCACCACATAGAACACAGTAGTTTTGAAAACAACAGAAAAGACTAAGAACACATAGTATTATCCCGAATAACGGGATAATTTCAGAGCGATAAAAGTATCGACAGATACTTTTACTATGTGAACTAAGTTTTTATTCTTAAATAATTTTTATGTGTTCTATTGTGTTAGAAACATATCATTTAATATCTCATCGAACTTAAATAGTAACTGACTAAATAGTAAATTTCAATAAAATGGCAAAAGAATTTAAGTATCAGGATCCGTTTCCTGTGGGAAAGGATAAAACCGAGTATTATTTACTCACCAAAAACCATGTGTCGGTTTCGGAATTTGAAGGGCAGGAAGTGCTGAAAGTACAACCCGAAGGCCTGACTGAAATGGCGCGTGCTGCCATGCGCGACTGTGCATTTCTGCTGCGCCCCGAACATCAGAAACAGGTGGCTGCTATATTGGCCGACCCCGAAGCCAGCGACAACGATAAATATGTGGCGGTGACTATGCTTCGCAATGCCGAAATTGCTGCCAAAGGTGTGTTGCCTTTTTGTCAGGATACCGGAACAGCTACTGTGTATGCCAAAAAAGGTAACAATGTGTGGACCAATGGCACCGACGAGGAAGCGCTTTCGAAAGGTATTTACCTGACTTATACCGAAGAAAATCTGCGCTATTCGCAAAATGCTGCGCTTAATATGTACGACGAGGTGAATACAGGTACTAATCTGCCTGCGCAAATCGATCTTGTAGCCAGTCATGGCAACGAATATAAATTTCTGTTTATTGCCAAGGGAGGTGGCTCGGCCAACAAATCATATCTTTTTCAGGAAACAAAAGCGTTGCTGAATCCTGCCTCGCTCGAGAAATTCCTGACTGAGAAAATGCGCTCGCTGGGTACTGCTGCCTGTCCGCCTTACCATATTGCATTTGTGATTGGCGGAACTTCGGCCGATGCCTGTATGAAAACCGTTAAACTTGCTTCAACCAAATATTACGACGAACTCCCAACCACAGGAAATGACCTGGGGCAGGCTTTCCGCGATGTGGAACTGGAGAAAACAATTTTAAAACGCGCACAGGAACTTGGTATTGGCGCTCAGTTTGGTGGTAAGTATTTTGCTCACGATATTCGCATTGTGCGTCTTTCGCGTCATGGTGCTTCGTGTTTTGTGGGTATGGGCGTTTCGTGCTCGGCCGACCGTAATATAAAAGCTAAAATCAACAAAGATGGTATCTGGGTTGAAAAGCTCGAAGACAATCCCGGTCAGTATATTCCTGAAGAATTCCGCAATGAAGGCGAAGGAAATGCGGTGAAAATTGATCTGAACCAACCCATGAAGGATATTCTGGCTACTTTGTCGCAATATCCGGTTTCTACACGCTTATCGCTCAGTGGAACCATTGTGGTGGGTCGCGATATTGCACATGCCAAACTTAAAGAATTGCTCGATGCCGGAAAACCACTGCCGCAATATGTAAAAGATCACCCTATTTATTACGCCGGGCCAGCCAAAACGCCTAAAGGTATGCCTTCGGGTTCGTTCGGCCCCACAACGGCAGGGCGTATGGACTCGTATGTGGATCTTTTTCAGGCCAATGGCGGAAGTATGATTATGATTGCCAAAGGAAACCGCACACAGCAGGTGACTGATGCATGTCAGAAATATGGTGGCTTCTACCTGGGTTCTATTGGTGGACCTGCTGCTATTCTGGCTCAAAACAGTATTAAAAAAGTGGAATGTCTCGAATATCCTGAACTGGGAATGGAAGCCATCTGGAAAATTGAAGTGGTTGACTTCCCTGCCTTTATTTTGGTGGACGATAAAGGAAATGACTTCTTTAAACTCATAAAGCCAAATCCTGTGTGCTAAGCCACAGGATTATGAAACAAAAAAACGCAAACACGGAATCTGATTTCCGGTTTGCGTTTTTTTTTCACTACTGACCGATAAAAATAGTTTGAATTAATTTTTTCAGCTTGTTAGATTCCTCACTACGTTCGGAATGACAGGCAATCAACAAGTTAGGTTTTTGGGAGGAGGTAGGTTGGCGGCGAAGCCGCCAACCTACCTCCTCCCAAACATAATCAATACAAAGCATTGTCATTCAGAGCGTAGCGAAGAATCTCAGATGTTTAGTCAGTCAGTAGTGTTTTTTTTTATGTTTTGAATGTTTGAAACAGTGGCGTTTCCTTACACATTAAATCTGAAGTGCATAATGTCGCCATCCTGCACCACATACTCCTTGCCTTCGACGCTCATTTTTCCGGCTTCCTTGCAAGCAGCTTCCGAACCCAATGTCACAAAGTCGTTGTATTTGATAACTTCGGCACGGATAAAGCCTTTTTCGAAGTCGGTGTGAATAACACCCGCGCATTGTGGCGCTTTCCAGTTGCGTTCGAAAGTCCATGCGCGCACTTCCTGCACACCGGCTGTGAAGTAAGTTTGCAGGTCGAGCAGGTGATAAGCAGCGCGAATCAAACGAGCTACACCCGATTCTTTCAAACCTGCTTCTTCGAGGAACATTTGGCGTTCGTCGTAAGTTTCGAGTTCGGCAATGTCGGCTTCGGTAGCAGCTGCTACAACCAGAATTTCTGCACCTTCGTCTTTTACAGCTTCGCGAACGGCTTCTACGTAGGCATTTCCGTTTACGGCCGAAGCTTCGTCCACATTACACACGTACATTACAGGTTTGTCGGTAAGCAGATAAAGATCCTTTACTAACTTTTTGTCGAGCGGATCGAGTTTTACTGTGCGGGCCGATTTGCCCTGAAGCAGTGCTTCGCGGTATAGTACATATATATCGTAGAGCGCTTTGGCTTGTTTGTCGCCGCCGGTTTGTGCCTGTTTCTGCACTTTGTTGATGCGGCTGTCGATGGTTTCGAGGTCTTTGAGCTGAAGTTCAATGTCGATAATTTCTTTGTCGCGCACCGGATTTACGCTACCGTCCACATGCACAATATTTTCGTTGTCGAAACAGCGAAGCACATGCAGAATAGCATCTGTTTCGCGGATATTGGCCAGGAATTTATTTCCGAGCCCTTCGCCTTTGCTTGCACCTTTTACAAGTCCGGCAATATCCACAATTTCCACTGTAGTAGGTACAATACGTTGCGGTTTTACGAGTTCAGCCAGTTTGTTCAGGCGGTCGTCGGGAACGGTAATTACACCCACATTGGGTTCGATGGTACAAAACGGAAAATTAGCCGATTGGGCTTTTGCATTCGAAAGACAGTTGAAAAGAGTAGATTTTCCCACATTGGGCAAACCTACGATTCCACATTGAAGAGCCATTATTTATTTAGTTTGAAAGTTTTATGTTTGAAAGTTTTATGCTGAATCTGTGCCGGTAGATTTCAGGGCTGCAAAGGTACAAAAAAAAGACGGGAGGAGAAAACGAATGTATTAGAGTTGGTGTGTTAGGGCATAAAATCAGATTCGTTACTCCTGAATAAATCCAACTCGTTTTCGGGGGGTGATCTGTGGTTTTTTACTTGTTTGTAACTCGGCTAACGATTGATTAATGAGTTCGATTTGCATTCGCGTATCTTCGTTTATGTCATTATAATCCGTGAACACGTCTTCTATATAGGCTTTTAGTTCTTTCAGTTCATTTTGGAGTTCGGAAACCTTATCGGTTGGATTATTGAAAACTAATTGGCGAATTGCAATAAATGCACGCACAAGTTGTATGTTGACTTGAACGGCTATATTGCTTCGTAATATACCAGAGAGCATGGTAACCCCATGTACGGTAAATGCATAAGGGAGAGCTGAATTTGGCCGTTTTGATGTCGTCACAAATTGTGATGACATGCTAAACCATTAAAATTCATTTAATTGAAACATGAAATCTTCCGGAAAACGTTCGCTATTCCTTTTTGCTGCCTGATTTAATACGCGGGTTTCAATATTTTACATTTTTGCCAAATCAAAATCAAGCATTACTTTTTGATTTCGGATAGTGTATATCTTACTTTGAATAGCAGAGGGTTGTAGATGTAAAATTTCAGTCATAAATTATCGTATTAGTTGGTTGTTTAATCGAACGTGAGTTCGTTTTTAAAAGCTTTGTCACTAAAATTTATTGTCTCAGACTTTGTTGTCACTGAAAAATAAATAAGGTTGTCTTTTGATAAACAATATAATTTCACACCTAATAGGTTTCGAAAATAAGTTGTAATCAATATGTCTTCCAGTCGCTTCTCCCTGAAACTCAAAACTCGAAACCCGAAACTAGGGCCTACCCCCAAATCTGTTCAATCACTTTCGGGAAATGTTCGTATTCGAGAGCATGCACTTTGTTGGCCACATCGTCGGGGCTGTCGGTAGCTAACACGGGGCATTTGGCCTGGAAAATAATGCTGCCTTCGTCGTAATGCTCGTTTACATAATGTATGGTAATGCCCGATTCGGTTTCGCCGGCTTCCACCACAGCACGGTGCACTCGGTCGCCGTACATTCCTTTACCTCCGAATTTGGGTAGCAGGGCAGGATGAATGTTGATAATACGGTCGGGGAAAGCTTCGATAATTGCCTGCGGAATTTTGAGCAGGAATCCGGCTAAAATAATGTAGTCAATTTCTTCTTTTTGTAACAAATCGAGAATTGTTTTTCCGTCGGAAAACGCTTCGCGACTGAAAGTAAGCGATGGAATGTTGAGTATTTTTGCCCTTTGGTGTACAAAAGCATCGGCTTTATTCGAAATTATGAGTGGGAAAGTGAAATTTTGGTTTCCGGCAAAGTAAGTCGCTATGTTTTCGGCATTTGAGCCGGAGCCTGAGGCAAAAAGAGCTAGTTTTGAGGGCATAATACAAAGATTTATTTTGCTCAAAAATGAGCTATTTGTGCAAAAAAATGTATTTTTTTCAACAAAAATTCGGATAATTGGAGAAATTTTCTTTCCTTTGCACCGCAAAATTATAAAACATTTTTTATTTATAAACTTAAAAACAAAAATTATGTCAGAAGTTGCAGCTAAAGTAAAAGCTATTATCGTAGACAAATTAGGCGTAGAAGAAGCTGATGTTACACCAACAGCAAGTTTCACTAACGACTTAGGAGCTGATTCATTAGACACAGTAGAATTGATCATGGAATTCGAAAAAGAATTCGGTATTTCAATTCCTGATGAGCAAGCAGAAAAAATTTCTACAGTAGGCGACGCTATCGCTCACATCGAAGCTATTCAGAAATAATCTTTTTCCACAATAATTAGTTTATTATGGAATTAAAAAGAGTTGTAGTAACCGGCTTAGGCGCGGTTACTCCTTTAGGTAATTCTGTTCCTGAATTTTGGGATAACTTAGTTAAAGGAGTAAGCGGCGCTGCGCCGATTACAGGTTTTGATACTACAAATTTTAAAACAAAATTTGCATGCGAAGTGAAAGACTTCGATGCAACTAAGTATTTTGATCGTAAGGAAGTGCGCAAGCTCGACCGTTACGCTCAATATGCCATAGCGTCAGCGAAAGAAGCGCTCGAACACAGTGGTATGGATCTTGACAAAATCGACAGAGATGAGGTTGGAGTCATTTTTTCGGCAGGAATTGGCGGTATCGCTACTTTTGAGCAGGAAATTGGTTACTACTATCAGCATCTGGAAAACGGCCCAAAGTTTAATCCGTTTTTTATTCCAAAAATGATTTCGGACATAGCGGCCGGTCAGATTTCGATTATGTACGGTTTTCGTGGTCCTAACTATTCAACTGCTTCAGCCTGTGCTTCATCGACCAATGCTTTAATCGATGCTTTCAATTATATCCGTTTGGGTAAAGCCAATGTAATTTTGGCCGGAGGTGCCGAAGCTGCTATTACGCAGGGCGGTGTGGGTGGTTTTAATGCGCTTACAGCCATTTCGACCCGCAACGATAGTCCCGAAACAGCTTCGCGTCCGTTTTGCAAAAGCCGCGATGGCTTTGTAATGGGCGAAGGTGCCGGATGTTTGGTACTCGAAGATCTTGATCATGCGCTTGCACGCGGAGCTAACATTCTGTGTGAGGTTGTAGGTGGTGGATTGTCGGCTGATGCTTATCATCTTACTGCCAGTCATCCCGAAGGACTTGGAGCTAAACTTGTAATGAGAAGAGCTTTGAAAGATGCAGGTATGAATCCCGAAGATATTGATTATATCAATGTGCACGGAACCTCAACGCCTGTAGGTGATATTTCGGAACCAAGAGCTATTATTGATGTGTTTGGGGAATATGCTTACAAACTCAATATCAGTGCAACAAAATCGATGACCGGTCACCTGCTTGGTGCTGCCGGAGCTGTCGAAGCCATTGCTTCTGTGCTTGCTGTTGTAAACGATATTGTGCCTCCAACGATCAACTATACCGAAGGTGACGAAGATCCGGATATTGATTTCAACTTAAATTTTACATTTAATAAAGCACAAAAACGTGTGGTTAATGCAGCTTTGTCCAATACTTTTGGATTTGGTGGTCATAATGCCAGTTTGATTGTGAAAAAATATGTTCTCTAAGTTGTGATTAAAGCAATAATACGTAATATAAGGCTTCTTACGGGTTCCCGCAAGGAGCCTTTTTTGCTTTTTCATAAAATTCTTGGTTTTTATCCTTACCGTATTGAGTATTACCAATTGGCTGTACGCCACCGCTCTGTGTCGGTGCCTACCGACGATGGACACCTGTTGAGCAACGAGCGTCTCGAATTTTTGGGCGATGCTGTGCTGAACTCAGTGGTGACTGATATTTTGTTTCGCAGGTACGAAAACGAACGCGAAGGTTTTTTGACCAATACACGTTCGAAAATTGTAAAGCGCGATACACTTAATCGTTTAGCATTTGAACTGGGGCTCGACAAACTGATGCAGGCTTCGAAACATGTAAATACACATACCAACAATAATATTTATGGCAATGCCCTTGAAGCTCTGATGGGCGCCATTTATCTCGACTATGGCTACAAGCAATGTAAAAAGTTTGTAGAGCAGCGCCTTATCACTCCTTTTATGGATATTGATAAAATTGCTGATGGGGAGGTCAACTTTAAGTCGAAAATTATTGAATGGAGCCAGAAGCATAAAATTAATGTGGATTTTGTGTTGGTGAAAGACGAACTTTTGTCGGCCAATAAACATGTTTTTCATACCTCTGTAATGATTGGCGATAAAACTATGTGCGAGGCTACAGGGCAAAGCAAAAAGGAATCGCAACAAAATGCAGCTGCACTGGCTCTGCAGAAAATCATTACCGACCCGGAACTTCCTTCCTCTTTCTAACGCTCTTGTAAAGTTGCGTCGATCGCTTTTTCTTGTTGTCCTTCCACCTTGTTTTTAATGGGTTTGCAGTTGCGTGTTTTGTTTATAGAAAATTGAATGAAATAATAAAACTAATTACATATGCAGAATAGTGAAATTATACTTATAAGCATTTCGGGAGAGGATAAGCCCGGCGTAACTACTGCCATAACTGAAATTCTGGGTAATTACGATGCTACCATTCTTGATATAGGTCAGGCCGATATACATCATACTCTTTCGTTGGGCATATTGTTTAAAGTTACCGATAGGAGTGATTCGGGAAATGTGTTGAAGGATATTTTATTTAAATGTACTGAACTAAATGTGACACCCCGGTTTACGCCAGTGACTTTAGAACAGTACCAATCGTGGGTGGGCCGGCAGGGTGCAGGAAGATATGTACTTACAATTCTCGGGCAAGTAGTGAATGCCCGTCAGCTTTCGCGTGTTACGAGTGTGGTTTCGGGTTTTAATCTCAATATCGATTCGATAAAGCGACTTACCGGGCGTTTACCGCTTGAGGATGTGGCAGCTGAAAGTATTCGTTCGTGCGTGGAACTCTCGGTAAGGGGCGACTTGCAAAACAAAAAGGAGTTTTCGAAAAAGCTAATGAGTTTATCGGCCGATTTGGGCATTGATATCTCATTTCAGCAGGACGATCTTTTTCGCCGTAACCGTCGCCTGATATGTTTCGATATGGATTCGACGCTAATCAAAACTGAAGTCATCGACGAATTGGCCGACAGGGCAGGAGTAGGGACACAAGTGCGCGAAATTACCGAAGCGGCTATGCGCGGAGAGATTGATTTTAATGAAAGCTTTATACAACGGGTGGCTTTGCTTAAAGGTCTTGATGTGTCGGTGCTCGAGGAAATTGCGAACAATTTACCCATAATGGATGGCGCATTGCGTTTGATGAGAATTCTTAAAAAATGTGGCTATAAAATTGCTATCTTATCGGGCGGATTTAGCTTTTTTGGCAATCATCTGAAAAAACTGTTCGATGTTGACTATGTATATGCCAACGATTTAGAAATTGAAAATGGAAAACTAACCGGAAAACATCAGGGTGATATTGTGGATGGCAAGCGCAAAGCCGAATTGCTGCGCCTGATTGCACAAGTTGAGAAAATCGACCTTCAGCAGGTGATTGCTGTGGGTGACGGGGCCAACGATTTACCTATGCTTAATTTGGCCGGATTGGGTATTGCCTTTCATGCAAAACCCAAAGTAAAAGCGAATGCACAACAATCAATTTCCACAATTGGGCTCGATGGAGTGCTTTATTTTCTGGGATTCAGGGATATACATATCGATTTTTAGTCCGGAAATGGTGCCGGGTTGTGTACTGAACAGTCCGACAAAGCTGCTCTCACAACAGGAAGATATCTTTGTTGAAGACGAATTGTTGCCGTATGGGATATTTTGCTGTTCGATAAAACCATTCTTTGTGTTTGATTGTTTGATAGATACCTGAGTCGATAACCATTTCGTCATACGGGTTGTCGGTGCTATTTTGGTGGTTTTGGATGAATTTTTGCTCAAAAGGCAGGAAAGTGTGTAGTATTCCACACGATTTTTTATCTTTGCAATCAATAAAACAAATAACATACATGCCCATGGAAGAACTACATTTTTCGCAGACTATACATCTGCAAGCTAAGAAATACGGAAGCAGACCTGTTCTGTATTTTCGTAAAAATCTGACTGATGCGTGGAAAGTCACAAGCTGGACAGAAATGGAGAAGCAGGTGAGCGTGCTTGCAAAAGCATTAGTAGAATTGGGCGTAAGTGAACACGACAGGGTAGGTCAGTTTTCGCAGAATATGGCCGAAAACCTGATTGTGGATTATGCCCTTTATGCCAATCGTGCAACAATGGTGCCTATGTATGCCACTTCTTCGGTTGCTCAGGTAGATTTTATTGTGAAAGATGCAGGTATTCAGATTGTGTTTGTGGGAGAACAAACGCAATATGATATTGCTGTAGAAGTGATGAATACATCGCACACACTTCGGAGGATTATTGTTTTCGATCGGAATGTAAAGCTAAATGCTGATGCAAACTCGATGTATTACAGTGAATTGTTGAAGCTTGGGGAGAACTCGACGCGGCATTTTGAGGTGGAGCAGCGTAGTGCTGAGGCTTCGGCAGACGATTTGGCCTGCATTCTTTATACTTCGGGTACTACCGGAAATCCTAAGGGTGTGATGATGCCTCACTCCTGTTTTATAGAAGCTATGCGAATACATAAACTGCGCCTTAGCACTGTAACCGATCGGGATGTGTCGGTCGCATTTTTACCACTCTCCCACGTGTTCGAACGTACTTGGTGCTATTTCTGTATTTCTGTTGGTGTATCGGTGTATATCAATCTTCGTCCGCTCGAAATTCAGCAAACCATTAAAGATGTGCGCCCAACGCTAATGTGTGCAGTACCCCGTTTTTGGGAAAAAGTGTATGCCGGAGTACAGGAAAATATTGCTAAAATGAAACCATTCAAAATGGGTTTGGTGGCATGGGCAGTGGCTGTGGGTAAACAGTATAATCTTGATTATTTGCGTAATGGTGTGCAGCCTCCGGTATGGATGAAGGTAAAATACACGATTGCTGATAAATTGATTTTTTCGAAAGTGAAGAAGACTATCGGAATTGAAAATGCCAATATACTTCCTACAGCAGGAGCTAAACTGTCTGATGAAATTGCTGTGTTTATGCGCAGCATAGGTGTGCCTATTGTGTATGGCTACGGACTTACCGAAAGTACAGCAACGGTGACCTGTTTTGATTATGTAAACTACGAAATTGGAACTGTGGGCTCCATAATGCCCGATGTGCAGGTACGTATTGGAGAGGATAGCGAAATTCAGCTTAAAGGAAAAACTATTTTTCCGGGATATTATAAAAATGAAGAAGCTACTGCTGCTGCATTTACTGCAGATGGATGGTTTAAAACAGGTGACGCAGGCTATATGAAAGATAATAAGATTGTGCTTACCGAGCGTATCAAGGATTTGTTTAAGACTTCGAATGGTAAATATATCGCTCCGCAGGCGCTCGAAACTTTGCTGGTACTCGATAAATACATCGAGCAGGTGGCTGTTATTGGTGACGAACGCAACTTTGTAACCGCAATTATTGCGCCGGTAATACCATTGATTGAAGAATACGCAGTTAAACATAAAATTCAGTACGCAAGTGCAGATGAATTGATTAATAAGCCTGAGATTTATGCGCTGATAGAGGGTAGGATTAAGGAACTGCAAAAAAACATGGCCAACTATGAGCAGATTAAGAAGTTTGCCCTCATTAAGAAAGGTTTTAGCATCGAAACAGGTGAGTTGACCAATACACTCAAGATCAGAAGAGCGGTTGTGATGCAAAAATATAAGTCAATTATTGACGAAATGTATGTTTAGTGGCATATTTTGGGTGGTTTTTTGATATTTGTGTTTGAAAATTATGCTGTATAGCAGAAAATTGCTATTTTTGCAATGAAATTTATATCATAATTATCAATTTCACCCAAACTATTATGCTTAACGAGAAAATTGGTAACAATGCCGGTCTGATATGGACCGCTTTGTCGAACGGCGAACTTAATGTAAAAGCCGTTAAGAAAGCAACCAAACTCAACGAAAAGGATTTGAATCTGGCTCTGGGTTGGTTAGCTCGCGAAGGAAAAGTAAAATTCAACGAAGTTGAAGGCGAACTGTTTGTAGATCTGGTGTAAGCCGAGGGTCGAAAAGGTATTAAAAGGCGGATGAATGAAAATTTATCCGCTTTTTTTGTGGGTGAAAATTTATGTGTTTCGTTCGGAAAACCAATGGCTTGTTTAGCTACTCCTCCAATTTGACAGTATTCTGCATATTTGAATAGTACAAAAACTCTAATTTTGTTCTGTAATCTAATTCAATATTCCTTTATTGTCATGAGAAAAAATAAGTTGTCGCTATTCGGGTTGACGCTCTTGTTATGTGTTGCGGTTTTAAATACTTATGCCGCGCAACCGGGTGATACCATCACTGTACAGAACAAAAAATTCAAAATTCTTTCCACAAATCTTATTAGTAATCCGGGTTTCGAAAACGGATTTACAGGTTGGACGGATGCCACTACTGCGGCAGCAACTCTCACAACTGCAAAATTCAGTATCTCAAATACAGGGGGCGTTTCCAATTCAAAATATCTGATTGGATTGGCGAACGAAAATTCTGGTTCGGCAGGATCAATAGGAACTGCATGGCCGATTAGTTCGGGTAAGAGCTATTTGTTTGCTTATCAGGTGAAGTATTTATCGGCTACTGCGCCTGCTGCTAACGAAATATACCTGAAAACATCGCTTACTAACAATAAAACATCGCCTTCGGAGCCAAAAGTGATTATCAATGAGTCGCGTGTGCAGGGAGGGGGTTTGTGGACGCAAAACTATGCGTATTTTACAAATTCGGGACCGGATTATTCGCATTTGATGGTCCGTTTCCGTTGGCTCGACAACCGCTTTGGTTTCGACGATTTTATGTTGTGCGAAGCTGTGGAAGTAGCCAATGATATTGCTTTGGAACAGGCGATTGCCACAGCTGAAAGCATTTACGATGTGCAGGCGAATGGAGCTGCTGAATTGCTTGCAGCTATCAATACCGCCAAAAGTTTTCTTGAAAGTATCGTTCCTGCTGATGTGGAAAAAGCTACAAACGATTTGAAAGCGGCTACTCTGACTTATCAATATGCGAATGCATCGCCTGCAAAACCGCTTGATTTGACCTACAAAATCACAAATTCCACATTTGCCGATAATACAAACACGGGCTGGACAAATCCGGGCACTGTAAACTACAGGCTTGTGGAATTTTACGAGAAAACATTCGATATGTATCAGGAAGTTTCGAACCTGCCTGCTGGAGTTTACCGATTGAAAGCCCAGGGCTATGAGCGTCCGAAGTCGAATGATGGTGGCGTGGCCTACAGAGCAAAAACAGAAACGATTTATGTCCGTTTGTATGCAAAGGCCAAGGATTATTCGGATGTGTTGATTCCATTTAATTCCATTTACAAACACAGTTATACAGGTACAGGATCGGTGAACGGATATCTGAATACAATGGCGGCTTCAGAAACCATGCTCGCAAATACAAGCAATATGTATTACGAAATGATCGTCGACAGTATTATGGTTGGTGCTGATGGAAAACTTGTGATTGGAGCCAAATCTGAATTTAAACAAACGGGCTATTGGGTTTTGTTCGATAATTTCAGACTGGAGTATCTTGGTGAGGCAGGTGCGGAATATTTAGCCAAGGCCTTGAGTCGTCGTGTTACTGATGCTCAGAACTTAGTTTCCGCTCATATTCAGAATACTGCTGTTGCGCGTTTGAACTCAGCCATTGCTTTTGCATCGTCTGCACTTGCTGTAAATCCGCTTGTAGAAGCTGATTTGATAGCTGCAAAAGATACGGTAAATGCGGCCATCGAAGTGGGTGACATATCAGCAAAAGCTTATGTCTCTCTCAGGAAAGCCATTGATCAGGCAAAACAAATTCTTACATTTCTCGATAAAGCAGATGAGATAACACGTTTGCAGAATGCCATTCAGGTAGCAGAGCAGACTTATGAAAACCGTGATCTGACGCTGACGCAGATAAATGCAGCCACAACAACCCTGACTACAACTACCCGTAGTGTGGGTAAAAAGATTTATGTACCCGGCTGGATGATGGGCGATGTGTATAATCCAACGAACAACTGGTCGATTGAGCGAAGTAAGCAATCGAAGAACTGGATTTTGTTTTGGGAACCCGGCTTTGGTGATAATCCCGGAACGGCTATAGATGATTGTCTTGCACTTGCTGAAAAAGCGTTTGCGTTTTATGCTGATTCGCTGAAATTTATCACCCGCGGCGCTTCGAAAACCGATACTTATAAAATGATTATTCGTTATCGCTTCAGCACCGAGTGGGAGGCAACCGGATCGGGTGTGGACAATACCATTGGTTTGCTCACGCTTACGCCCTGGGCTATGTCGTCGCGTGGTGGACAGACTGTGGCGCACGAGGTGGGTCATTGCTTCCAGTATCAGGTGCATTGCGATAACAACGACAACAATGGTTGGATGTATGGTTTTGGATCTAATGGTTCAGGAAGTAATGGTTTTTGGGAGATGTGTGCACAATGGCAGGCTTATAAAGTGTTTCCTAACGATCAGTTTAATAACGAATGGTTTAACGGATATTTGGCTGCTGCTCACAAACACCCTTTGCACGAAGCACCACGTTATAACAATTTCTTTATTCAGGATTATTGGACTTATTTGCACGGCATGGATATGATAGGTCGTTTGTGGAATAAATCTTATTTCCCTGAAGATCCGATTGAGGCATATAAACGTATTACCTCTGTTACGCAAAGTGTGTTTAACGATCAGATGTGGGATTGTGCTGCTCGCTTTACAACCTGGGATATACCTGCTCTGAAAACACGTGGAGCCGCTTACATTCAAACGAGAACGCAGCCGAAGTTTAAGAGTATGGGAAGTAATGTCTGGAGAATTGACTCGACGGCCTGTCCCGAAAATTACGGACATAATATCATTCGTTTGAATGCGCCATTAAAAGCCACTACTGTGACTGCTCATTTCGAAGGTTTGGCCGGAATAGCCGGATATCGTAAACTCAATGTGGCTTCGGCTGGTTGGCGGATTGGTTTTGTTGCATTGCTCAAAGATGGAAGCAGGGTATATGGCAATGCCGATGCTGTGTCGATGAGCAGTAATGCCGGAAAAATGTCGGTAAGCTTCGAATGTCCTGCCAATTGCGATAAACTTTGGTTTGTGGTTTCGGGCGCTCCTGCAGGTCACTGGCGCCATGCATGGGACGACAACGATGCCAACGACGAACAATGGCCATATCAGGTGAGTTTTGTAAATACCAACCTGCAGGGTTATGCCAATGTAATTAACGGTATTGACGACAATCAGCTGATCGAATGGAATGCGCAGGTTCAGCAACGCAATCTGTCAGTGACTAATTTACCTGAATTTGCGACAGTGAAGGTGGTGGATGTGTTTGGTAGAATGATTGCGGAAGAAAAGGCTGAAAATAAAGAGTTTAATACAGCGCTGGCACAGGGAGTTTATATTGTAGTGGTTGAATCCGCTTCGGGTATTCAGACGCAAAAGATAATTGTAAGATAAACGAATTGCACTTTTGAGGAAATTCTGTAACGCTAATTCAAAGAGCCGGGCTGTATGTCCGGCTCTTTCTGTATGTGATAGTTTTTAAAATGTTTGGATTTTCAGAGTTATGTAAAATAAACAATCCTCTTAATCAAATGATTAAGAGGATTGTGTGTACCCGAAGCGGTTGAAACCTTGAACCTTTTACAAGCGCTGAAAGATATATATGATACAATTGAATCTATGTCTGAGATTGTGGCTGAATTACGATTGCAAGTAGATATTTAAAATTAAAGTTTAGCACGTGTTTTTTAGTTGTATAGTTGAATAACGACATTTACAATTTGCACAATAATTTAACAAATTCTTATGGATTAGTTCTTTATCAAGAGCTTCTGTCTAAAATATTTCCCCAGAATAAAATATAATCCGCAAGGTATATTCCCCAATACAATATGATTGTCACCTTCTTGCAAATCAAATTTATACACGATTTCTCCTGAAAGATTATATACAGACACATCTTTTTCTGTTGTGGTACAGCTAATAGTTACATCTGTACTAGCAGGATTTGGGAAAATACTAACCTCATCGAAATAATTTTCTGAATAACCTGAAGTATTTATATATTCAATTTTCAAAGAAGAAGTTTTGTCATTAAATGCATCACCAATCCAACTACTGCTTCTGATAAATACCAAAGAATCTCCGGCAAAATTATCTTCACTATACAAAGTAACTTTGTATCCTGGTTTTACTTTTAGAGAACTCACATCGTTGTTGGCTAAACCATACCTTACCATATCCAAGGTTTTATAATTTCCAATTTTCAGATTTATATTATATCCACCATAGTCTTTATCTTCGCAAGAAACTGCAACAATACTATCAATAGGAGTTTCTAATAACGATCCAAATATACGGTTAGTGGCAATTGCATATTTACTCAAATTCCATGTTTCATCATTATATACCCAAAAGAAACCTCCTACAACTCCCTTCTGATCCTTCCATGTTTGCATCACATTTTTGGTTTCATTAAAATCCTGATAATTTAAACGACCGGCATGTAGAGGAATGTTATTTATATGCCAATCGGCAGGATTATTACCTGCACCACCATCGTAACACTGAATTAAAACCCGATCAACAGTACCGGGAACACTGTTATTAACACCTGTAGCTAAGTCTGTCCAGTAAGATTTATTCGTATAAGGTGCTAGTGTAGATTTGTAACCAAGTCCGGCCATCATTACATGAAATTTCACAGCAGTATTTACATCATATGCATGTTCATCATCATTATTTACAGCATCAATTTCCGGCAATATATCTTTTAATATTTTAAAATTCCGATACAAAACAGTATTAGATCCAACTCCTGCTGAATTAATTAATGACTTTATATGATTATATGATTCATTTCCCCACCCCCCAATACAAATCTCGATTCGTGTTATGTTTGTAGGAACTTCTTTTAAACTTTTAATATCTGAAATATAATATGGGTGTTTCTTTCCAAAAACATATTCTCCATTATAGCAAATTGTATCACCATCTGTAGTCAATGTTCCGTCAGATTCAACATTTACATTAAATAAAATCGCACAATCAAATCCTGAGTTTTTCAGAGTCGTAATTGTATTAGGTCGTTCTCTCCTAATATGTCCTCCTATATATATTGTTGATTGGGATAGTATGTTTTCGGGTGTTATTTCCCATAAAAGAATTAATGTAAAAAGAAATACCTTAATTTTTCTCATAATAATGGGATATGCGTTTATTTTATAAGGCTTAAAAAACTATTTATTCAGTGAACTACAAACTTAAATCTTTTCGATTTGTGATTCGTATTTATATTTGCTACATAACAACCAACAGGCAAATCCACATCGCAATTATTAATATTCTTATGTAAATCAGACTTAAGAACTAAGTTACCTTGCACAGAATAAACTGATAACTTTCCTGATTCATTCATCTCAAAATTTAGAGTTTCACCTGCCTTCAAATAATTAGGCCATACTTTTATATTTGAAAGTGACATTTGAGAATTTCCATTTAAAGTGTTTTTTTTATATACTTCAAATTGATAAATTCTATTTAATACACTTGATCTAGAAAGTGGGATTTCCAGTTTAACATAGCGTGAAGTAACGGGTTCAATCACATTAGTCTTTGTGTTTTGAAGTTTCACATCGGTAACATCTACAACCTTTCGCCAAACAGTATTTTTATCAATTAGTGGTGTAATCAAATCTAAATCGGGTTTTTCTTCACTTACATATATTTTATATCCACTAAGATTATATGACTTGCTATCAAAGTTTCCTGCATCATACAATTTAAATTTCTCTATTTCATACTCATTCTCCAAATCAATAATTACGTATTTGAGTGAATCAGCCGAACCGGCACGATCAAATTGCCAAAAATTATCCGCATTAAGATTACCATCTAATAAATGTAAAGGTTGATCATAATAATTTTTTGCATCGTAAAAATCCAAAACTGATTTTCCTACACTTACAAGATCTCCCCTATCTACAGTTTCTGCAAGTGTTCCAAATATATCAAATCCATAAATACGTATTGCATTCTCGGTTGCGCCATTATCTGTCCTTACTCCTCTTGATGCAACAAATTTTATATAACGAGACTTGATTGGAGTGCTAAATGAATCAACTTTGACATCAATACTTCCTTGATCTGTTTTATGTAATGCTAATACCCAATCATTATCATTTACACCGGCAGTACTGGTATAAATCCAGTATTCAGGAACATTTCCATTTCCACTCTCATAAGGAGCCACATCTCTGAACACCAATTTATTTATATCATAATAGTCATTGAGTTCAAATATCACCCAAGGATTTTGAGTTTTATCCTCACACCATTTATTTTGCTTTTCAAAACATAAAAGATTAAATGCACTTTCTCCAGCATTAGTTTCTCCACTACTTGCATAGATACTAACTTTTTTATTTCCTAAACCTCTAAACGGATAATATCCAATACCATTCCCTTTTGGGTTATCGGGAATAATATCTCCATGTATTATTCTTGTTGGGTCATAAATTGCGACACCCACTTTAGAGTCAGCACATCCGTAGTATAAGAACCATTTCTTTTTAAAATAGACCAAACCTTCAATGAATACTGTACCATCTTTGTATTGCCCACTCTTTTCATAACTCTCCATAGGACGAAAGAAAGGAACATCCAATCTATCAATCAACTTAGTAGGATCATTTAGATCAAAAAGCATTTGCCCTGCACTATATGTTCCGGGATTAAAACGAAAATCTCTGTCATTGTTTGTTTTATTTTTCCCATTGTAAAGTAACAATATCCCTTTATCAGTAATTATAGCAGGAGGTCCGCATTCAACAAGATCACTGTCAAAAAAACCTTTACGGGTATTGGCTAAAACTAATAATTCACCAGCTTCATTTTCAAGTGGAGTCCAGTTTACGAGATCCTCTGAAACAGCACAATGTGTCTTATATTCGCCCCAATACATAAAATATTTTCCATTTACTTTCGCAACTACTAATTTGCCAGTTACTACTTTAGTAACAATTGAAGAAGCTTTACTCCAGGTATTTAAATATTTTCCACCATAAGCTTTTGCAAATACAGGTCCGTGTTTTGTCCAGTTTAGAAGATCGGCAGATGTAGCTACGCAAAGACGTGCAACAGAACGATCCCATGAAGTATAAAAAATAACATAGGTTCCATCTTCTGTTACTGCCACCCGTGGGTCTTCGCAACCTCCCGGCCATTCATACTGCTTATTATTGTCATCAGCCGGAAAAAAAACAGGGCTAGGACGTTTTGTCATTGAAACACCATCTTCTGTTTCAGCTAAACCTACACGTGATACTCTTGATCCAATTCCTACAGCCGAATTATCTTCAGCACGGTACAAAACGCAAATTTTACCGTCTTTTACAACTGCTGCAGGATTGAAAGTGTCGCTTTCTTCCCATTTTACTTCTGACTGATTCATGGGACAGAAAAATTTAGAGTTTGCATTTGGCGAAATGATAGGGTTGGCTTTACAGGGTCTTTCAAATCCTCCTAAAGCCCAATTTGGAAGTACATTTTCTGTTGTTTGAGAAAATAGATTTGTTTGAATTAAACAAAGAAGAGCAAAAGATAGAATTTTAAATTTCATAAAAACAGTTGGTATTAGTAGGCTGAGTTATTGATAAGCTCAGAATGTTTATATCTCGTGAATTAGAAAAAAATCCCGGTAAAATTATTTAACCGGGATTTTTAGTCTGATAATTTAGGTTTTTCTTATTTTACAACTAATTTGCTTTGCTTAATTCCATTTTCGTTAGATAATTGAATTATGTAGCTTCCTAATCCTAATTTATTTGTGGATATTGAAGTTGCACCTGTAACAAATTTATCAAAAACTACAATTCCTTGTAAATTGTAAATTTTCAAATCACCACTTTCATTCAAATAAAGACCATCACCTGCATTTACCGGATTTGGATAAACAACCAACTTATTTTTATCTGATTGTAAATTTCCTAATCCACTAACTACACCACCATACACTTCAAACTCACGTATACGAGTCCAGCCATTTTGCATTTCTGCAGGGATTGTCAGTTTAACAAATCTTCCGTTTGCAGGAGATTCAAGAATTCCAATTTTTGGATCAGGACCAACTACTACAGTGTCAAGTTCCCAATTTTCATTTTCGACTTCAACAGAATCTGGTGCAAAAGTTCCGCTATAAACTTCTGTCCAGTCATTATCATTACCAGTAGTATTTACAGAAACTTTATAACCTTTAATCCAATCAGCATTGTCATACACTTTAAATGAATCAACGCGATATTCATTCTCTAAATCTAATATAACCCAAGCATCACCTTTGCTAACATTAAATGCCCAAGGATCAGACTTTACAATTTCTATTTCATTAGTGTCAGCATTTTCTTTTTCATATCTTATATTACCATCCAGCAGATTACAAGGAGTTTCTCTATCGCCAGCATAGCTACTAACATCAACAATAGTTTTACCTCTACTAACTACATTGTTATTATCGACCTTTTCAGCCAAGATTCCATATATATCAATTCCATATATCCAAATTGCATTAGCAGTACTTCCATCTTCCTTTATTCCTTTATCGAAAGTAATTTTAATATATCTGGCGTTATCAGCGAGATAATCTATATCTATAATATTTTGACCAACTTCTGTAAAATTTTCATCAATTGTGCTAAAATCCTCTGGATTTACACCAGTAGTACTTGCCTCAATTTTATAACTTAAGATATTAGTAGCACCTTTTTCAACAAGATTTCCATCTCTTATAACGATTCTATTAATTTCGTAAATATCAGTTAATGAAAATATAACCCAAGGTTGATCTGTTTTATTATCACACCATTTATTACCAGTATTACCATTCGTATTTAGTCTTTCGCCTATTAACAATTTATAAGCATTTTCATTATCATTTGCCTTAGCACTATAAGAATGTATATTGACAATGCGTTTACCTGTAGGAAGTCCATAGTTCACAGAGATTAATCCTTCAGATTGAATGTCAACTGTAACTGTATATGCTTTTGTAACCACGCCATCTTCTGCAGTTACCAATACAGTGAATACATTGGCATCATTAACCACGTCTCCATCTTCAGCAGTTAAAGTTTTTACCCCAAGACCTTCAATAGTAGCACCAGACTGAGTTGCTGTCGCTGACAATTCAATTGATTCGGTACCGAAAGGCACATCAACAAAATAATTTAACGAATCTGATATAAAACTAGGAGAGAAATATCCAATTGAACTAGACAAAGTTTCTAGTGTAGAAATTTTTGATTTTTCAGCTCTATTAACAACAACAATATACTTCATTGAAGTAGTTCCATCTTCTGCTAAAACATCAATTTCAAAAGTATTTGCTCCAATTACTAACATTTTTTCTCCTGCTCCAAATACTGTTGCTAATTTATTTGTAGCAGAAGCTGAGAGTACAACACTTTCAGTCTCTTTATCTACATTAACAGTATAATCAGTAACATCTCCACTAAATTTTGGAGAAAGGCTACCTTTAGATATAGTCAATAAACTTAAGGATGCATCATTATCTGCAACAGGCGCAACGGTACCATAAACTTCAACCTCAAAAACACGCGAAGCTTTTGTAGGGTCACCTGCTTTACCATATGGAACTTCAACTTTTACAAATCGTCCGGATACACCTGTCAGCAAATAATCTTTAATATCTTCAGCTTCTTCATAATTAGAATCAACAACTTTTGTCCAACAATCATTTGTGTCTTCGTCATACATATTTATAATACTCAAATCAGGAGCATATTTACTAACATATATATTACAACCCTGCATATTAGGTGTACCCGGTTCAAGTAAGTTTGCGTCATAAACTTTTATTTCTGAGATATCATATTGTCCCTCTAAATCGATAATTGTATAACGTTGATTAATATTATCACCGTAACTACCAAAACACCACTTATCAAATTTATTAGTAATATTTCCGTCAATAATATTGAACCCAGTTTCTCGTTTGCTTACCGCATCTTCTGTTGCTAATATAGTTTTACCCACACTAATTAAGTTCCCACGATCAATTGCACTTGCAAAAGTACCGTACATATCAAAGCCATACACACGTACTGCATTTTCAGGGTTACCATTATCTCCGCGAACACCTTTATCTAAAATAAGTAATTTCACATATCTGGCTTCAACTGGGGCATCTAAAACCACTTCTTTAGTAATTATTTCTCCTTCACCCGTTCTATGCACAACTTCAGTCCAATCTGCATCTTCCCAACCACCTATAATTTCATCGTAAGGAGTAGTTGTAACAAATATTTTATATTCAGCAATATTTCCATTCTTAGGTTCTAAGATTTGCGCATCTGTTATTACAAACTTGTCGAGACTATAAATGTTTGACAGTTCAAATACCACCCAAGGCTCTGCAGTACTAGCATCACACCACTTATCAGTAGTAGTTAAAATATCGGGAATTAGTAGGTTTGTTGCACCTTCATTCGGATTCGTTTGAGCGCTAAATGAATGAACACTTACTATTTGTTTCCCCACTCCATTTGTCGGCATGCGACTTATAAGTGAAGATTGTCCTTGGACAAAAAAACCTAGCGATACAAACATCGCTAACATTAAAGAAAGTAATTTTTTTGTTTTCATAATTTTATATTTTTAGTAATTGTGTATAAAAAAATTTAAAGATTTCATTCTGTATAACTACAAGGCTAAATATTTTTTAAGCAAAAGATAATTTAGCCTTGTGATTAATTTATTTTAAAACGGTCTGCATCATAGACATCATACCTTGCGCTCTTAATCTATTTCCCTCAATATCAGTAAATTTATAGGTCAAATCAAAAGTCGTAGTTAAGTTTACGTAACGTTGATCACTTGTATTCTCCTGTTCTGCATAAGTAACCGAAGCACTTTCAAGAACAACATCAAGATCAGCATTATCACTTTGGAACGTAACAGTACTATCATTAATAACCTTCATGTTTACAACATATTTATCTCTATCTACATCAGAACGGTCTACCTGTCCTGCATAAAAATAACAAACACTATCGGTAAGAGCATACAAAGACTTTGAAGCAATTGTAATTTTCTGAGTTTCATCGTTTATTTCAGCACTACCTTTGGTTTTGTAAACAGCTAAATTACCTGAATATGTACCAGAATAACTATTTTTTAAAGACAAATGATATAAAACTTTAGTATGTGTATTTTCGCCTAAAGCATATTTTGAAGTATTAGTAATTTGAATAGGGATTACATAATCATCATATTTTTCAGTAATCTTACTCAAATCAAGTTTAAGTACTGTCAAACCTTTATCTTCATCTTTCAAAATATCGATAGTTGTACTTTCGAAAGAAACGGCAGCACTAGGAATCATATGATAATATAAATCTGTTTGTGCTCTGTATTTTTCAAAATTATATGCATCCAAAGTATCTGCATCAAAATCGATAGTAACTGTCAAATTTTCACCATTTGTTGAAGTACCACTGATAGAAGCGACAATTGGAATCTCGACAACGCCAGCATTTGCTTTTGAAACATCAACTTCTAGCTCAGTCCAACCATTTTTAGTGAGTAAAACTAGTTTCTCAAACTGTTCATCTGGCAAGCCATCGGAACAACTATGACTAATGACTATTAGCATTAATGCTGCTATAAAATATATTATTTTTTTCATCTTAAATAAACTTATATGTTTTGTGATTAGCATAACTATTAATAATTACCAACCTGGATTTTGAGTTAGTTTTTTATTTCTTTCCAATTCATATTGAGGAATAGGCCACAAATACATTTTAGGCGAAATAAAAATTTTCGGATATGTACTTACCAAAGTTTCTTGATAGAAATCTTGTTTTTGAGAATTACTCTGTGTCATTTCGATATTATAACCCAAAATTGGAATATTTTCTTCAGTTTCAGCATCTTTCCATCTTCTAAGATCATAATAACGTTTAGCCTCTGCAAATAGCTCAATTTGTCTTTCCTTTTTTAAGGCTACTCTAAATGCATTTCTATCTGCATATACATTATCAGCTAGATCAGGAATCCCTGCTCTCATTCTAATAGGTTTTATTCCTGAACGAATTTTTTCAACATCTCTAGCCACAGTTACAGGCTCTCCATTATATGTAGTCACATCATATGACTTCGTCAATTCATTCAAAGCCTCTGCATACCACAACAAAACATCTGCATAACGAATAGCTGGTTCGAATTTTTCAACCATATAACCACCTTCAGTAAGTGCATCTTCAGGATTATAATATTTTTTCATACCAATTCCTGTAACAGGATAATTCCCTTCTGTACTATACTGTTTTCCATCAATTTGATCTTTATAATAAAATACTTGTTTATTTTTAAACACAGTTTCAGAAGCACTCGAACATTCCCAAACACTTCCAGGATAAGCAATAGAAGCATAAAAACGAGGCTCTCTATTAGCATATTGTAAAGAAACACCTCTTGTTATGAAATCATATTGAGTCGGACTTGTTGTAAATCCGTCTTCAACATATTCTCCTGCAGCAAGTGCATCTGAAATTGACTTACCATCTCTCATAGCATAAGCATTAACTTGCTTCAAAGTAACAGCAATAGAGTTTTCTCCTTGCAAAGAATATGGCATCAAGTATCGAACCAACACATCAATACCATATTGATTATCATTCGGTCTTGTAAAAATAAGCTCAGGATTTTTAGATGCAGATACAGCACCATTGAAAAGCTGACGATATGATTCAAAAGGATCAATATCAGCCCAACCGTTAGGGAAATTATTATTTGAATATTCTGCATTAAATGGAGGAATCACTGTTGTTTCCGAAACAGGAACTGTAAATAATTCATACTGATTTAAATTAATTACGTCCAAAGCAGCTGCAGCAGCTCTTGCCCATTTGCTCTCATCATAATCCTGAGGAATAAGTTGCACACCATCAGCATTTTTCAAAGTAAACAAATCCGCATTACCATTATACAAAGGACTAGCAGCATACAAGTACAGACGTGCACGTGCAGCCAAAGCAGCCCCTTTTGTAGGCCTACCGATATTATTTGCAGTACGAGATAAAGGTAGATTATGAGCAGCTAAAAGTAAATCGTTAGCAATATAATCAACACACTCATCAAATGTATTACGTTGAACAGAAAGTTCCGAGTATGACATACTAATATCAAAACCTTCATCAGGAATAAGGGGAATAGGTCCGTATTGACGTAAAAGCACCCAATAAGAATATGCTCTTAAAAATCGAGCTTGGGCTTTCATGTCCGAACGTTCAGCCAAGGTCATTTCTGTACATTTGTCGACATAATCAATAAATGTTGAAGCTTTACGTACAGGCTCAAAAACTCTCTTCCATTTATCTTGAAGTAAAGTTTCAATAGCACTATATTCACCATTCTGATATTTTTTTGTATAGTCGTCCATTTTAAGCAACTCATCGGATGCAAATAAATCGTAACCACCAGTATAAGCACCATCGCGTCCACCAGCTGAGATATCAGAAACGTCTACATACATAACTTCGAAAGCATTGGATAGAAAGCCCTCAACATAAACACGTTTAGTAAAAGCAGAATCCAGAGTTAATGTATCATCAAAATATTGATCAACATCAAGATAAGTACACGAACTAAATGACACAATCAGCATCAAAAAGCCAATAGTCTTAAATTTCATTTTTTTAAAATATTTATTATTCATAATACGCTTTGATTAAAAGTTAACAGTAAGGTTCATTGAAAATGTTTTAGATATAGGATATGTTGCCCCATCACTAGATCCAACTTCAGGATCCCACCATTTGAATGGACTAAATAAAAGTAAATTAGTACCAAGGAAACCTAAACGAATATTTTGTGCATGTAATTTATCAACAAAAGGTTTTGGGAAGTCATAACCAAACTCTAAGTTTTTCAATCTTAAATAACGACCATCTCTCAACCAATAAGTTGAATTCTGAAAGTTATTCGTTTGTCCACTACTACCACCGTAAGATAATCTTGGCAACATAGCATCTGTATTTTCACTATCAGTTGTTCCCGAAATTTCACTTGAAATCCAACGGTCTTCAGGATCAGTCATTACACTTAATATATTACCAACACTACCACCTTTAAAAGGCTGTATACTGTTTCCTCCAATAAAGAAATCGACCATACCGGAACCTTGGAATAAGAAACTAAAATCAAAGTTTTTCCATCTTAAGCTTGCACCAACTCCATACACAAATGAAGGAACGGTACTAGTTCCAATAGGAACAACATCTTCATTATCAACAATACCATCACCATTTACATCTTTATATTTAACATCACCAGGCAAATAAGTACCAAAATTTTGAACCGGACTATTGTCAATATCTTGTTGATCTTCGAACAAGCCTAAAGCAATTAAGCCACGAGTTTGATTTAGTCTATAACCCCTAGTCATTTGATAAGTCAATGCATTATCAGCTTCATCATAATTCAAAACATTAGTTACTGCATAAGTAAAGTTACCTCTTAAAGTGAAGTTTACATTACCAATTTTATCGGCATAAGACATTAAACCGTCAATACCTTGAGATTCCATTTCACCAATATTAGCCCAAGGACGTAAATCCTGCAGACCTGTTGAATAAGGCATTAAATTACGCAACATGAAAATATCACTACGGTGGTCTCTAAAGATATCAGCAGTAAAAGTCAACTTATTCCTTAACAATACAAGATCTACACCTAAGTTATGTTTTTTAGCAGTTTCCCAAGTTAAATTTGCCGATCCAATCGTAGAAATACGATATCCTTGAACAGAATTAGATCCATATTCACCCCAATTCATAGAAGTTGAAGTGTCAACAAACGACATATAAGGGAAACGATCACCCAATTGGTCATTACCAACTTCACCATACGAATAACGTATTTTAAACATATTCATCCAAGGTAGATTATCTTTGATAAAAGATTCTTCTGAGATAACCCAAGCTCCTGAAAGAGCAGGGAAAAAACCAAAACGTTCTCCTGGTTCAAAGTTTTCAGATCCAGTATATCCAAAGTTGAAGTCTAACAAATATTTATCTTTATAACCGTAAGTAGCACGACCCGAAAGCCCAATGTTACGATAAGGAATTGAAGATTTCACATTACTAACATTTACTGAATTCACACGTTCTTGTTGATAATACATCAAAAGACCTGTAACCCTATGATCATCACCAAAAAGCTTATTATAATCAAGTTTTGCTTCAGAATAATACCTTCTATTTCCATCAGCATAACCAGATTGACTCATCAACGACTCTGTTAATTTACGAACCATTATTAGATTTCCATCACTGTCACGAGTTCTTTCGGCACGCCACAATTCAGGATTTTTCGATCTTGTTATTTGACTCTTATTATATGAATCGAAAGAAATAGTTCCAATCAAACGTAAACCTGGGGTAATGAATTTTAAATCTTGCTCCAAGGTAACATTTGTTTCCATTTTATTATTCCAAGAAGTGATATAACCAGTATTGTTCAACTGTACTTCTGGATTCATACTATCATTATCACCATAAGTTGGGATTAAACCATTTGAATATATACGTGGCACAGTTAAAGGAGTCAGATTTGACAATGAACCCCAAATATCATTAGACGAATATCTTGGTTTGGTCTGGTTTACAATATAACCACCAACACCAACTTTTAAAATAGTAGATTTAGTAACATTAATATCCACATTAGTACGGTAGTTATATCTTTCGTAAGAAACATTCGTACTATATTTATTGTCATTTTTTGTTTTATAGTTTCCTTCTTCGTTATAATAGCTACCAGATACATAATAACGAGCAGTTGCTCCCCCACCGCTTAATGAAATAGAAGAACGATAATTAGAAGCCCCATTATTTAAGATAACATCTTGCCAGTTAACATCAGGAAACAAATCAGGATCTAAACCCCTTTCAATAATCTCTAGATCTTGAGTAGAATATAAAGGATATTGATAACGAGTTGTTAGCGCTTCATTAGCCATGTTAGCATAGGTAATACCATCAGTGTATTCAGGAGTTCGCGAACGTGTGTTGTAGCCATATTCTTCCTTAAAATTGATATTTACTTTACCAGCAGCACCACGTTTTGTTGTAATAATCACAACACCATTTGCACCACGTGAACCGTAAATAGCAGTTGCTGACGCATCTTTCAAAACACTAAATGCTTCAATATCTTCGTAATTCAATTCATTCAACGATCTTTCAATACCATCGACTAATACCAATGCATTTGAATTCGCACCAAAAGTACTTATCCCACGCACCCAAAACTCTGTTGTATTTTCGCCTGGTTCACCAGTACTCTGATGCCCAATGATACCAGCAACGTTACCAACAAGAGCATTACTCATATTAGCAGAAGTTGTTTTTAAAGTCGCAACATTAACCGTTGTAATCGCACCAGAAAGCGTTGCTTTACGTTGAACTACACCACCGGCAGAAACAACTACCTCATCCAACTCTCTATTATCTTCAAATAACTGCACATTATACTGCCCTTTAGCGACAGGTATTTCTAATGTTTTGTAACCCATATATTTGGCAATCAAAACTGCGTATTCATCCGCTTTAATTGAATATTTACCATCCACATCTGTAGTTGTACCAAGCCCCGGCTGGTCTTTAACTATAATGGCCACCCCAATAAGAGGTTCTCCCGTCTTATCAGTCACCTTACCACTAACAACTTTCTGTTGTGACTGTGCCATTAGGCCTATAGCACAAAATACAAATATTATTATGCTTAAAATTCTATGATTCATAATTTTCAAGTGTGAAAAATTTATTTATAGTTATTGATTGAAACAAGTTATAAAATAGAGAACTTATTTCAATATAATAAGACAATGTTTGTATATTATTCAACAAGAATTTTTCTAATTAAACTATTATCCCTATCTGCTACATACCATCCTCTATCATCTGGATTATACATCACACATTCTGGTAATTTAAATTGTGATTCTAAGGGTGAACCATCTTTGTAACCAGACTCACCAGGTTTACCTGCAAACAATGAAACCATACCGTTTGGAGTGATTTTACGTATACAATGATTGTCTTTATCTGGCACATATAAATTACCATCTTCATCGAATGTACCTTGACTTGGTTGATTAAATTTCGCAGCTGAACCAATTCCATTCAAATATCCACTTACTCCCCACTGTCCAGCAAAAAGTTCTGGATTTTCAACAGTAGCTTTAGTTTTATTATATTTAGCTCTATAAATACAGTGTTTATTCTGTACCATAATATATAAATACTCACCTAGTGGATCGAAAACCATACGTAATTCAGTATCAGTACCATTCAACTGGAATATTTTATCATAACCCCCTGTAGCTTTATTTGCTTTATAAAGGTAACCATCGGCACGGCTATTAAAAAACAAATTACCAGTAATAGGATGTACAGCTAGAGCGGTAGCTCTAAAAGTAAGAGAAGTTCTCACATAGGGCTTGATCACACTAAAACCTTCATTTCTGGTCATATATGATATAGCCGCATCGGTTGACATGCTGTTTGCATTATAAATAGTTTGAACTAAAAACAAAGTGTCTTGACCTAGATTGAAACCTAAAACAGTCGGTGATTGTAAAACACCAGCAGAACAACGCATTATTGTTTCAACATTGCCATCTACAAATTTACGTATACCTCCATCGGCATTTTGTCCACGTCCTTCATCAATAAAAAACATGACTCCATCATTATCGAATGCAATATTCCAAGGACGTCTTAAAGTCGCCGTATTTGCATCACCATCGTCAGTTCCAGAAATACCATTTTGACCGCATACCGTAGTCACATTTTCACGGAAGAAATACTTGAATTTTGTTGGATAAGTAAACTCCTTAGCTTCTGCATCTTTTCCAACAACAACCTTAACTTCTCCAGAGTCTGCTCTCGAGGGAACAATTGCATAAATTGCTTCACCATCACATCCGATAATTGCAGCTTTTTTATTGTTAACATACACTTTGATGTATGAAGTATCTGTACCGAAATTTGTCCCATGTAAAATTAATTTTGTAGCTACTCCTCCACTATCTGGATAGTAGCTTGAAATTTCAGTTACTTTAGTTGGATCTGGAGGAAAAATCACAAAATCAGTTTCATTATTGCCTTTACAACAGCTTAAACTGATTGAAAGAAAAACCAGAAGAGAAAAAGTCAATAATCCTGTTTTTGGATTAAGTACATATTTTCCTTTAATATTCATATTCTATTTTTAATAAATAAGTGTTACTAAAATTGTTATTTTAAATCAATGAAGAAGTTCATTTTTTAGAGAATAAAAAGTAGAAGAGTTGAGAAAAAACATTCATGATAAGTATTTTCTCATATATATCAATTTTAAGTTATTGCACTCTTGTTTTTAGTCTAATATATTATTGGTACAAAAATATATAAATGTTTTAAGTCAAAAATGAATACGCACTATTAGTTTATCAGATGGCATAAAGACACAATAGAATGTCACAAATATTTACTTGTCAATTTAAAAAAAACAGAGAACAGCATTCTCCATTTTAAAGATAAAACACAGCAATTAAAAGCAGTCATCTTCTACAGTATTTGATAAATGTAATCCTGTCAGACTTTAATTAAGTGTACAATTTGAAACTTAACAGAAACCTATACTGAAATATCTACAAGTCATAAATATCGATTCTGAATATATTTTTTTCGCTATGTGCAATAACAAAGATTCTAAAACAAAAAACTCAGATTATTTCAAATTATAAATCTCAATATATTTTATTTAATACTGATAAAAAAAAATACATACAACCCTGCAAAGCATTGCTGTACGTATTTTTTTACTACACTAAAATCTATCTAACAATTAATTTTGCTTTTTTAGTAATATTACTACTTGTAAATTTCAATATATAAGTACCATGCGTAAGGTTGCTTTTAATTGTTGCACTAGCTTCAATATTCAACTTCTCTAACAAAGCACCTTGTAAACTATATATACTCAACACACCTTTTTCTGAATTATTTACTTTAAAACTTTGACCTTCATTCAGCAAATTCGGATATATTACCAACTGATTATTTGATAGAAGATCGATATTTGAGGTTGAAATAGGACTAAAAGCAAGTAATTCTGGATAACTAACACCTTCATTTATTTTCCAAATGCTAGTAAAATCCCATCCTAATGTTCCTGTATAAAATGAAGCTGTTTTAGCGTCTGCATCTGAAGTCAAATTTGCTCCATTTCGACCAGTTGTTGTTAATTCAACAGTTGCAACTCCACTAGATGAAAGATCGGCTTTACCAATTAAAGTATTACTTATAGAATAATTATTAGTTAAAGTACAAACTCGACTATTATTATCAAAGATTCTAAATGTTTGTGCAGGATATTGATTTTGAGATAAAATTGAGCTTGCGAGATTTATATTATTCCGAACAATAATGTCTCCTTCTACTGCACCACTATTGTCATGATATCCTGCCAAACCAACAGCTCTATCACCTGTATTTTTAACTATACCTGTAAAATAGCACTTTTCAACTAATCCTTTCATTATAGTTCCAGTCAGACCACCAGCCTGATAGTTGGTAGAGTAAACACTGGCATTTCCGTAGCAATTACGTACTGTAGCTCCAGCTCCTGATTTATCATTGTTATAATCGTTTACGCCTCCTACTAACGACCCAACATGGTCATATCCATTAATTTGACTGTTTACAACGTAACATTCTTCAATTAAACCTCCTTGCATTTGACCAATGATTCCGCCAACATTTTGATCAATACCGGTAATAAGTGCTGACTCAACTCCTAACTTCTTGATAGTTGCTCCCTTGGTTGCATTAAACAAACCAGTACCTTTAACTTTTGCTTTTTGAGCTGCCCATTTTGTATTTGTTACATTTGATATTACATGACCATTACCATCAAAAATTCCGGTAAATGGATTGTCAACACTGCAAAGTCCATCGAAAGTAACTCCCGTCATATCCAAATCAGCCATCAGTTTGTAATTTTTAGCTGGAAATGCCTCAACGATAGCTAAATCTGCTACTGTTGATATCTCAATTGGGTCAGCTGCATCTGGTACTAAAGATATGGTGAAGCTCGTTGGCGAACCTGAAGCAAGAGTGAAATCAGGCTTAGCAGCAATATTAATTATTACAGTTTCAACCGAGCTTACAGCACTATTCATTGTAAGAACATTATTTGCGTCGATAGTAACATTGCTACTACTTGTGGTAAATGTAATCGCATTTTCTGCATTATTAGTAACAACCAATTTATTCAAGTCAACTGAACCGGTTGATATCAATGCCCCATTATTAGCTGAAAATACGGCAACGTCCTGAGGTGAAGTTTGCCATTTTAGTACTGGATAACCTCCTGTTGGTAGCATAGCCCAGGTGTTAGTAAAATCCCAGCCTTGTGTTGTTTCGTAGAAGGTGCTTGATAATGCATCTGCATCATTTGGTAAATTAGCTCCGTGTAGCTTGTTTGTTGCTACATTAGAATCAGTTGGCGACATTACAGATCCGTTAGGATTCATTATTGTTGTGCTGATTGAATAATTCGATGTTAAAGTATATGTACTCTGACTTCCGTTTTGAATAATTCTACAGTTTGAACCACCTATAATTGAAGATGCCAGATTTACACAATACTCTATTGTTATTCCATTATTATTATCTATCAAAGCTACTATACCTCCAGGACGTGTATTGGATGTTGGAATCGCCACTTTTCCTGAGAAATAACATTTTGATACTTTAGAATTTGCATCTAAAATAACACCACCGAGCCCACCTGCCTGGGTTGATCTTGAAAAAATAGTTGCATTTGAATAGCAATCATGAATTACTGCTCCACCATAGATTTTACCAGCTAATGAAGCTACATGGTCATTACCTTCGATATAACTATTACCTACATAACAAGCTTCCATTGTTCCCCCACTCATTGTTCCAACGATTGCAGCTATATCATTTTTACCAATTATATTAGCCTGTTCTATTCCCAGATTCTTAATTGTTGCACCGTTTGTTGCATTGATCAATGCCAGGGTACTGGTAGCTGTATTATTATAACTCAAACCTTTAATAACATGACCATTACCATCAAATGTTCCAGTAAACGGACTCGCTGAACTACAAAGTCCTGAGAATGGAATTCCAGTCATATCTAAATCAGCCGTTAGCAAGAAGTCCATATTTGGAAATTGAGTTACTGCGTTTAACTCAGCAGGTGTAGAAATAGTAATTGGACCAGTAGGAAACAAATGAATGATCAACTGATCTGTTTCAGTAAAATCAGAATTCACTGAAATTGAAATGATAGCATCTTCCGGAGTGTTAATATCATGAGCAGTAGCAATGTTACCTTCTATGGTAATTTTATCGCTAGTAGTACTAAATGATAATACCAAACCACGATTTGAAACAAGATCATTCAAATTGATTTGATCTCCATTCTGTAATGAATAACTACTTGCTAAACGTAAAGCTGAAGAGTTAACAGGAGCTGACTGCCATTGTAATACAGGATATCCTGCACCTAACATTTTCCAAACACCTGTACCTTCAGTAAAATCCCAACCTAAAGTTGTTGCATAAAAGTCTGATGTCAGTGCGTTGGCATCTCCTCCGGGAATGTTAGCTCCATGTCTTTTGGTTGCACCATAGTTACCATCTGATGTAGGTACTGTTCCACCATTATAGTTATTTATATCTGAAGATAGTTTGCAGTTTGCTAAAGAATAGTTTTCTGTCAAAGTTACACCATCATTTCCAACAACTCTTAAATTTTCATTACCTAAAATATAGGGAGCAAGATTTACGCAATACTCAACAGTGTTAGTGCCATTATCTCTCCATGCAAGAATACCTGCAGGACGACTGTTAGCTGCACAACGTACAATACCTGAGAAATATGATTTTGAAATTTTGGTATTATCCTCATTGATTACACCTACTAAACCTCCGGCTTGATGTTCTCTAGAATAAACGTTAGCATTAGCATAACAGTTTTGAATCACGGCTCCACCCTTTATCTGTCCACCAATGGAACCTACATGGTCACGACCTTCAACATAGCTATTTGCCACATAACATTCTTCTATCAAACCGCCGACCATAAGACCAACAATAACCCCGGTACGTTCATTACCGACTACATTTGCATTTTCAATACCTAATTTCTTAATCGTAGCACCATTGGTTTTTGAAAACAGGCCACGTTCTGCAGTTCCACTATCATTAATGGTCAAACCAGATATTATATGGCCATCACCATCAAGCGTTCCTGAAAACTCTCCTAATGGAGTCCAGTTGGAAGTTAATTCAATATTGGCAGTTAAGATATAACTACCGGTTAAATCATTTGAAATTGCCGCCAATTCGGTAGCATTTGAGACTGGTGTTTGACTATAAAGAAGCGTAAAACTGACACCTAAACAAATAAGCATTAGCATCCTCTTTAAGGCAATGTGATTTTTTTTCATAAAAATTGATTTAAAAAAATTAATATTATATTTTAATTATCGAAAGCAAAAATAGATATTCTAAATGACTTTAGTTGTTAATTCAAAACAATTTTTTCAACTTGGCTGGGAAGTGAACTATTATGTCATAATAATTTACTTTAGTATTTATCGTTTGATATATTTTTAAGAAGCATATTTTAAAAATGTCTGTTTAGGCAAAATAAAACAACACACAATATCCTAATAAACAACAATCTAATTTTAACAAAAATATAATCGACTCGGGGACGTATGAACTATTTCAAATATTCTATCGTCTCTACATATTAATCCAAACTCTCATATGGCACATTAAACCATTTGATAATTCTGCTTTTTTAAACACTTTTTCATCTGTATTTTAAAACTTAAACATTAATTCAGTAGCAACTGGGTAATGATCAGATGAAGTAGAGGTGTTCCTTAGATAACAGTAGTTTCTGCAGGAAAATCACTTGGATGTCTATAGCTCCATCTTTATTTATCCAATATATAGATCTGTAAGAATACCGTACTTTGTAGGAGTAAAATGATTACTTAAAAACACATGATCAATTCGTTGATTTGTTGTATTTACAAAATTGCAACTGTTTATTAAATGTTCCATTAGGATCATATACAATTGACACGGAATTATTATAGCAATCAGTATATTACCGCTTTCTGTTTCAATAGCAATTCATCTAAATCATTTTTAACACAAATTAGATACACCCCCTTATTAATCGGATTCAGCAACATATTAGCGCTACCATTAAATACATTTAGTGAGCGTGTATCCATGAGAGTACCCGAGATATTAAAAACATCCACATTAATTTTCGACTGATTACTGCACTCAAAATTCAATTTATTTTTAGGCGCAACCCACATTTTAATACTACTCATATCCGATAAATCATTCACTGAGGTATTACCTGTATCAATGCTTCCATTTACATAGCCGGACAATCTTGATTTAGAGAAATTAGAACCACTCCAATTTAGACTCAGAGATTGCGTTATTTGGGCTTCAAAAAAGTCTAGTACAAACTGGTGATAGCCTGCTTGTAATCTGATCTTTCCGGTTCTTTCCGGTTCGCATTGATTGGAAACTATTTCAATGCCACCGATGCTAAAGCGTGCTCCATCATCAGCAGTAAGATAGAATGTATATTCACCTGTTTCCGGAGCATTTATATAAGCTGTGTACCTTACTCCAAAGTTATCACCGCTACCACCTGGAATAGTAACAGTTATGGTTCTTAACGTTCCGCTACTTACTGGAGTTAAATTATTAAAATCAGGTAATGATTCCCAAGAACCTTCGTAGTAATTATAATCAACTGAGTTTTGTTTTATATCTTTTAATGTTACAGCTTTATGCGTAAACAAAAACTTTATACTATGCGAGTCATCAATACCAGAAAAAGTATAACTGGAAATGGGACCTCTTGATTCCCCATCAACGATGCAATCCTCAATAAAGAAGCCATCTAAAGGTGTCGCTGTGAATGTTCTGTTACTATTTTTCGGATAATATCTCAAACCAAACGGGCTAATTGTACCACCGATAGTTTTATCAGATTTAATTGCAATATCTTCCGAACTAGAAGTTCCAAAAGAGACAGTCATCGTATCAGCAACTTCACCAATATTTCTGATAGCAAGACCAGAATATGCTCCATTCCACCATTTTGTTTGTGTATATGTTAGTGTGCTGGCAGAACCTGCTTTAAAATAATCATTACTATCACCCGAATTTGAACCATTTTCGAGATGATATGCATTATCGGCTTGTACTACAGATACTTTATAATGTTGTGCTTCTGTACGTTGCTGATTTGCATTATTTGAAATAACACTATCGATATGCCAAACAAGTACACCCTCACCAGGCATGTCAACATTTCTATACGGTTTTTTTCGAGCTTCAATAATATACATCTCACCTGCCCTGTCAGGATTTCGATATACATAAGTATTCAAACTGTTTGCAATAATATCTATTAATGTATCATTTGGAAATTCATTCATTGGAATTAAATCATTCCAACCTGACAAATATCTGAAATACGGATTTGGTGGCATTGGATTTCTACTAGGTGCACCAGTTCTATCAGAATTACCTCCGGCCATTAAGTCGAATTTACCACAACCATTTGATCCTCCATTACTTCCATCTATATCATAAGTATCGGGCCAACCAAAAAACATATGACCCTGTTCATGACAAATACCACCTAAATGCATCTCGGTAGTTCCTAACTCTGAAATCTGATAAGAATGAGTTTGAACTCCATCAAAAGATCTGTCATGGGCACTTGAATGTCCCCACAATCCTTTAGCTCCAGAGTTTCCTACAAATTGAAAACTCAATCCTTTTATCCTGTTGTTCTCATCAATTGTCAGTTGTGAAAAATCAAAACCTGATTTATCCAACCAATTAAGTGCAGAATCAATCAATTCATGAGTATGTCCTCCATCCTCTGTATCATAATAATCAAAGGTTTTAGGAGCTTTAAAGTAATCCGTTACTGTTGTGTGTACATTGACTCTTGATTGAGACACTGCATCCCAATAATCATGTACAGAACCATTATTCCCATATTTCGAATATCCTACTTGATTGAAAAAACTGTCAACTTCATTTTTCGTAAAATAAGCTTCCCTATCAGCAAATTCAATAAGAACTACAAGAGCTTCGATATGTCCAATTACTACTTTAGAGTTTGCCGATTGTTTCAAATCTTGTTGCAAATCATGAGCCTGAACGTTTATACTAAAACAAAAGAATAAAATTAGGCTCAAAGGATAAATTAAATACTTCATAGATATAGATTGTTAGATTAGTTATTTTTATATTACAAAATAATCATTTTACCAGAAGCATATATTGAATGAGAATCATTTACTGACAATTTATAAAAATACATTCCAGCTGCATGACCATTATTTGTCCATTCCAAATTATTAATTCCCAATCTTGCAGGATAAGATTTCGTTTCTATCAATGCTCCTGTAATATCATAAACATCCAAAATAATATCACTTACATTCTCAAGGATATTACATGATATTGTAGTTTTATCTTTGAAAGGATTAGGATGATTGATTACTTCAACACGCTGTTTTTCAATATCATTTATTCCTGTCGCATACTCTTTACCAAACAGATCAAAAGAGTAAATGCGAACTATATTTTCATCATCTTGCTTAGGTTTTGATATTACTAATCGTACTCTTTCAGCAACAAAAGGAGTTAAATACTTAACCGTTTTATTTTCTGTATTTCCACTCACCTCGTCGGCAGTAACCCAAGCTGAATTGAAGTAGTACTGCAACACAAAATCAGAACTAATTTGATTATCCCCTTCAATACCTGCATGAACAATATTATATTGACAAATTTCCTTAGGTGTATCAAATACATATATGATATATTTCGTTGAGCCAGAATTATCACACCATTTAGTATATGCATTTTCATCATTAGCCATCGCAGGCGACTGACTTAAGTTAGTGTAGCCCGAAGCATATATTTTATCTGGATCTAATCTTTCAGCACAAGGTTCGGGTTCATCCTCCGTTTCTATATATTCATACTCAGGCAAATGAGCAACAGTAGAAGCTGCAACTACATCATCATTCTCGTTATCTGAGGTACTGATAGCAAAAACAACAATGTCTGAATTATCGGGCAATGTCAGTTTTTTTGCATCAGCATCAATACTTAAACAATACTTAAACATATAAAGATAGGAATAAGAATCATTTTTATTTAAACTAATATTATGACGATGAGTAGCAGTAAACGCTATATTCTCTTTTTTAAAGTCACTCTCACCAAATACCGTACCCCATTGACCAACAAATTCGGCAAAATACTCAATAGTTAATGAATGAGATACACCATCAATTAAAAAATCAGCAGTTGTACCGTTCACATCTTGACTTGCAGCTAAAATATAGAGTTTTTTGTTCGATGTAGACTGAGGTATATCTATTTCCTGTCCTTCACATTTGATAGCATTAAACTCATCATCGTCACGCGGACCGATAGAGAATTTAATTCCATCTGCTACTACTTCATCCGATAATAATTCGGCAGGATATGCCAAATTTGAACTCAAGAAGTTACCATCTCTTTTATCAGCATCGTTACTCATTACATCGATATTATAATCTAAACTAGCTTTGTTTGATTCTGGTTCGGAAAGTGGCTCACCATCAAAGTCAGCCAATTTCACTGCAAATGATTTCGGTTGATATTTAGTAATAGAAAACGTAAGTTTATTACCTTCAATTGAAGCAGACCCAACTTCTTCCTCCAAGCCATTAACTTCTTTGGCTGAAACAATATCAGCAGGAAAAGTCAATTCAACATTTGAATGATTTTCGCCAGTTAATTCATAAACACGCACAACCATTTCATCAGAAGCTTCAGCCTTTTTCAAGGCTTTAACAGCAACTTTCTCGGTATTTAAGCTTACAAATTCAAAATCATTACCTAAATCTCCCTCATGTTTTGGAGTTTTATAGGCTAAAAATGGCTGATTAAGTTTAGAGGCTTGCCATTGAGTAGATTCATCCCAAACTCCCATATGACGATAGAATGAATAAGTGAATTTATTCAACCCCAAATCTTGGTATTTTTGATATTCACGATCCCCATTAGTTTTAGGAGTATGAATCAATGTCATTCTTAATGTATTGTCATCATATTTATCCCAACCATATTTGCTATCATTTAAAATTGAGACTCCGTACGATTCATCCGTATTCGTCAAATCAGCCCATTGATGACCAGCAACTTCATGCAAACTACTTGTTCTGTTTCCACGTTGAATAGTCCCTATTGATAAATCATAAGTTGCAAGAGGATTGCTCGCACTTAATGGGAAAATCACCTTCAACAAAGTACCTTGAGACTGCCAGTCAACTTCATTTACAAAATCTATACGATCTTCATTCACACCTGATGTCATACGGATAAATTGAACAAAATCGGAACCATTTTTGGAACGAGTAATTTTCATCGTCGATCTAAGTGGACCATCCTCAACAAGAGTTAATTCAACACTTTCATCTACATAAGCAAAAGGTGCTCTTTCATTATCACCCCAACTAATTTCCCATGACCACCAATATCCAGGCTGATCAGATTGCATCGACAAACGAATAGGATCTTTTAAGAGTTCCTTGTTTCCTTGTTTTTTATCTAATATAGAGTACACATCTCCATTTTTGTTTAACTTCAACAGATATTCTCCATTTTCAATGGTATTAAAAGTAGTCGACAATGAAGTTTCAACCTTTGAAGAGGCATTATCATTTAAGTGAAGATCATAAGTTTTATATCCCAAAGAAGCAACATCTGCCTTAAAAATAAAAGATAAAACACCATTCGAATAATCTGTTATTTGTGCAGCCACAACATCTCCATTTGGCTCATAAACACTTATATTGCTAGGTTGTGTTTCAACTTCAATTTTTGCTTCAACAATATCATCTCGTTGAATTGAGAGTGGATTGTAAACAACAAGAGGAATTCCTTCAACTTGAGTGTTCATTTTTCGAGAAACTGCCCCAGCTGCATTATTGAGGGTTTTAGAAAGATCTAACTGTGCTTTTACTAAATCATTATTAGTAAAAACATAAGCCTTAGGAATTGAAGTCCCTGTTAAATCATCGTGAAACTGATGCCATAAAATATTTATCCAATTTTCGTTGATAATATCTTGTTGATAAGGTAATCCACCCAACCAATCTGCCAAAGTTGATGATTTTTCGGTTGCATCAGCTAAAAGTTCGCCTTTCCGATTCCAATATTTTAAAATTGTTTGAGATGTATAACAACCAACTCCATGTTCTCTCATTGGCATCTCATTGTCCCAAACTGGTAATAAATCACGTTCTTCAGATGTAATATCATCAAAAAACTCATCTGGAGTTACCATGCTAACATTTACAGGGCCTTGTGAATTAACACTTGTTTCCATCCATTCGGCAGATCCTTCTGAGATACTTCCACCTCTATCGCCCGTTCCAAAGTAACGTACCGTTTTATATGCTCCTAGTTCCTCTTTATTTCTTTCAATTTCAGTTTTCATATCAGCATTGTAAGATAAATCTTCGTGAAATTGATTTACGTAGGATCCTGGTTTATATATTGCATAAATTTCGGCACCATCAACACCTTTCCACAAGCCATAGTGAGGAAAGTCATCGTAGTTATACGCCGAACCCCAAGTTAATTTCTGAGTATGAAACCCAGTAATGCCGCAATGTTTACCTAGAGTAGGCAATGAATATGGAAAACCAAAACAATCGGGCAACATAATATCATTCCCACCTTTGGTACCAAATTCTTTTTTATAAAACTCTTGACCCAACAAATAATTTCGAATAATTGATTCAGCTGAAGGAACCATTACATCGTTGGCGTCGATAGAACCGCCACTTATATGCCAACGTCCTGAAGCAACATATCCTTTAAGCTTTTCATATAGCTCAGGATAATATTCTTTTGCAAACTTATACTTAATAGCACCTTCGAAATTAAACACATAGTTTGGGTATTTCTCGAACAAATTAAAGTTATCTACAAGCGTGTTTTTTACATATTGATCGATGCTCGTTTGCACGTCCCAGTCCCATTGGGTGTCAAAATGTGCATTTGCAATCATATATAATTCACGTTTAGATTGCCTTTCGCCATCAAATGCCGAGATTGCAAAAATACTAGTATATGTTTGTTCTGAACCTGTGTATGAGAAATCAACTGACTCAACTGTTTTAGTCGAATCAACAGGGATAACACGTTCGAACAAGCCAAAATTTAATCGGCCATCATATGAATTATTATCTCTTACACGATCGAGACCATAATATGCAGCTGTTGTTCCATTAGTCTGGTACCAGTCCGGAAATGATATTTTGTGAGTTTCAGAAAATGAATTATCGCTGTAATTTACAACAACATCAATATCTCGTTGACCGCTAGCCGACATCCCCAGCACCCAGAGCTCCTTTACAGATTGAGGTGATTCTAGGACAAGTTCACCTGAGCTCACACCATTACTACCAAGAGTCAACACATTATTGTCATCAAAAGAATTTAAAATATATTCAACTCCAAACTTCGAAACAATTGATTGAGATATTGCACCTTCCGCTTTTTTATCTGCTGAATAGTAATTCCATTGTCCATCCAGTTTTGAAATTTCATTACATTCTGATGAGTTACAAATAGCATCAGCATTAAAGCCAGTTAAACTTAAAGGGATATAATCGGATGCAGACAATTGCAAAAAGAACGAAGTGAAAATAAAAAAGCACAAAGTAATTGTACGCGAAAATAAAGTAATTGTTTTCATGAAATATTATTTAGATTATTTTATAGAACAAAACTAATAAAACAAAATTACACATTATATTCAATTAAGTTAAATGTCACTTAAAGATACTAGTATGTCAGAAATCTTTACACCAGTAAGCAAAATGTAACGATAAATATATAAAGACATTCAAACAAACAAAAATCACCAGTGGTAAGTCTTAACAAAAATAATTCTAATTTATATGGGATAGAAGTTTTACAAAAACGTTAGCAGATAACTATATAACAACAAACTTATGAACGAAACTACCTTCATTATTTTTTGTCGCTTTCACTAGATAAACTCCCTTAGATAGGTAAATCTGTTTAAATCCATCGAGCACAAAGGACGCTAGTAAAACACCAGAAATACTATACAATTGCATAGCTAACTTTTGTTGGCTTTTAAAAAGCGTATAACCTTGTTGAGAAAATAAATTAAATGGAGCATCTTGTTCTTTTATCACAGGAAATTCCAAACCAGTGGATATTGTTCTTATTAAAGTAGGAAATTGATTGGCTTCTATCTCCCATTTTTCATCAAAATCCCAACCCAAAACATCCGCATAAAAATCTTGATTATAAAAATCGGTTAAATCTCTCAATTGATCTCCTTCAGCCCGAGGAAGTCCTTGATCTGAAGAAGCAAAATCACTCAAAGACATATCATTACGTGCATAACAATTTTCAAATTCTTTCAAACTATTTCCCCTTGCTACAAACTGATTTGATGTTCCACCTGCAATACTTTTGGTAAGCGAAACAACGTTTATCAAACTGACATTATCATCTTCGTTCAGACCAATAATACCACCTGCATTATTTCCTTGGTCAGCAGTTGGAGCCGTAATACTTCCTGCTGAATAACAGTTTTCAATCACTGTTGATTTTGCAACACCTAAAATTCCACCCACTTGACTTGCATTAGTTTTCACTACAGCATTGACATATGAATTAATAATTGTAGTTAAGTCGCCATCATCTGTCCCTCCTCCAAGTCCACCAACATGATCTGTTCCACGTACATCACCACTAACCGAAACTCTCTCAAATGTAGTTCCTTTAGCTTTTCCAAAAAGTCCACCAACATCATATTTTCCAACAACATACACATCTTCCATCGTCAAATCTTGAATAATAGCATTTTTAGCATAACCAAAAAAACCAATATACTGTCCATCTATATCTCTAATTGAAAGATTACTTATAGTGTATCCATTTCCATAAAATCTTCCTGAAAACGGTTCTAAATCACTTGACCCTATAGGACTAAATGTAACATTATTCAAATCAATATCATTCATTAATTTATATTCGCCATTTAAATTATCAGCAATACTGTTTAAATCTTCGACCGTATATATCTCAGTTGCATAAATAGATGCATCAAAAACTTTAATAAAAAACGAATCACGTGCGGAGTTTACCAGCGAATTAGCTTCAGAACTAACATATATTTTAGTCGTACCCAGTGTCATTTCAGCCATACCCGATGTAAACAAAACCTGATTATCATCAGTGTTCTCTATCGTAATTATTGATTCATCATCAGAACTAAAGTTCAATTGTTGACCATGAGAACCAAAACGAGACATTTGGAATGTTCTTCGATATGGTAACAACAAAGTATCATTCACACTTAAACCAGTTACATTCAACGGAGTAGTTTGCCAAGAAAGCATAGGGAGCAAGGTATTAGTTCCCTCGCTACTTATTCTCCAAGTATTTTCAAAATCCCAATTCAAATTCTTAGTATAAAAATCTTCACTTTTACAATTGATTTCAATATCGACATTATCAGCTGGAGGTATTACTAACATCAAAGCAGGTATACCACTTGCATCATAACTTTCAATATCACTTAAATTCGGAGTAGAGTTTATATAATCTTTATACGTTATATTTTTACTTTTATCTCGGTTGTACCAACCCAAATCTATATTGTAGCGCATCCAAGGTAGAAACTGATATTGTTCTGCTTCATAAATCAAATCGGCAATATACGGAGCGAAGATTGCTGTATAGATACCAGCCTCAACATGAGTAGCAAAAGGAAGTACAGCATTTGAACTTAGTTGGTTTTTAGCAAAATTGGCTGCCAATACAGCATTCTGTAAATACCTTTTCTCTCCTGTAGCTTTATACAAAAGCACCGATGAACCGATACAAGTTGCATGATTATAAATCCAATTATGTGTTTTATCAACAGAGGTATCGTAAACACGTCCCGTAATAGTATCCATTAAATTGTCATTTGCCCACTGATAAATCTCTTTCGCTTTGTCCAAATAATCTTCTTCTTCAGTCGCATTATATAAATTCATCGCTCCAATAACAGTCGTGAAGTTAATACATGACATTCTCCCATAAGCGGGTTCGGCAGGATCATCGTGATTCCAATTCCAATACATTCCACCATTAACAGGATCGTACGATCCATGATCACCCACAACAGACGACCCACTCCATACACGCTCAAAAGACGTTCTAGCCAAAGTCAAATACTTAGATTCCCCTGTTATCTGATAAGCTTTTCCAAACGCCATAGTCCACCACATAATATCATCATAAATAAACCAAACTGGGCCGTTGTCCCAATTATAATTATCATATTGATTTTTACAACCTTCGTAAATATCTTCAATAAATTGTTTGTTTTCGTTTGTTGGATAATTCTTATAAGCATTCAGCGCCATATCAAAATATATCGCTTGTACCCAAATGGCCGCAACATCATCTTCCCCATAGTCAGCTCTATAAAAATTCTTATCAGGTCGCAAGTAACTTTCATTAAACGCACTATAAGCTAGTTCAATATCATCTGACGAGTAAGGACTGATATTGGTTGAATAAAGAGCCGAATTATAACTAATACTTTCTCCTTGTAAATCTTTTAAATAAGATTCTGAATCAGGTACTTTTATAAAGTCAATTAAATTATCCGTAATTTTTCCTATCAGCAAATCGGCTCGAGCATAATTGTTATTCAAGTACAAATCTCCATCTTTAGCACCTACAATTCTATTCACCACCTCTCCCTTTAAAAAAGAAGAAAGCACCAAACAATTAGTCACTGAGTTTGACGAATTATCGGATAATCCTGCAATACCACCAGTATTTATTCCAGCAGTTTCAGCCATTCCAGAAAAATAAGTGTTTTCAATTGAAGTATTTTGCATCGAGCCTACAATACCACCAACAACATTCCCTCTAGCTTTCACAAAAGCAGTAGAATAGCAGTTTTTTATTTGCGTTAGGTTTTCTCCATCTGAACTTGTTTTTCCGATAAACGACCCCACGTATTGTCGCCCAACAACAGAACTATTTGATATGTAAGAGTTTTCAATCGTTGTACTCATAGCTTCACCTATTAAAACACCGACACTCGTTCCTTTTTGCGTGGCAGTACCAACGTCGATACTCGCATTTTCTATTCCAAGATTTTTAATTTGAGCATTTTTAGCTCGCTCAAAAAGACCTATTCTATTTTTATCCTCACCTTTAATATTTAAATTACGAATAACATGACCGTTTCCATCAAGAACACCTTGAAAAAAACTAATTGGCTGCCATTCCCCAATAAGTTCAATATCATTTTCGAGAATATAAGAACCCGATAAATCATTTGAAATTGCTGCAAGTCCTTCAGCATCCGAAATTGAAATCTGACTAAATGACGCTACAGGAAATGCCAACAAGAAAATTAGTGAGAGGCCGATGAATCGAAATGTGTTTTTCATGTGATATATTTAATTTGTTGTATTTAAATTGAAAATTCAATTAGTAAATGCAACTTTGTAGACAAAATAGGAAAGTTTGTTTTTTTCAGAGCCAGGAGGAATAACTCCCCCTTGCCCTGATGGAAAAAATGAACTATATTGTCTACCGACCAAAGTTGACATTTATGAGTCATTTAACCAGAGAACAAAGATATACTATTTGCACAATGTTGCAAAGTGGGTATCCACAATGTGAGATTGCCCGTGTAATAAATAAAGATAAATCAGTAGTGAGTCGTGAAATCCGCCGCAATGCAGATGCCCGATCTGGCCAATACAAAGATGATTTAGCGCATCGTAAATACCTGAAGCGTCAGGCATACAAAGCTAAAGCGAGAACCTTCACGCCTGAGGTTGAGGCATATATACGAGATAAATTGCGTCTCAAATACAGTCCGGAACAAATTGCAGGAGCTGCCAAAACAAATGGAGATAACTGTGTATCACACGAACGTATTTATCAGTTTATTTGGCAAGATAAGCGTAAAAAAGGGACGCTATATCTTGACCTGAGAAACCGTGGACGTCGCTACAAAAAGCGAAGTGTGATTTACGACAAGCGGGGAACAATCCCCAATCGCACAGATATATCTCTAAGACCGCCTGAAGTTGAACAGCGTGAGCGTTTTGGTGATTTGGAAATAGACCTGATTATAGGCAAGAATCACAAAAACGCCATATTAACCATCAATGACAGAGCAACAGGTTTGGCTAAACTCTGTAAATTGACAGGCAAAGATGCAGAACAACTTGCTGTGGCTACGATTGATTGTTTAAAAGATTGGAAACCATATCTTCACACAATTACATCTGATAATGGAAAGGAATTTTCTTCTCATCAAATGATAGCCACGGAATTAAATATCGACTTCTTCTTTGCCAAACCTTTTGCAAGCTGGCAAAGAGGGTCAAATGAAAACTATAATCGTCTGGTTAGACAATATATTCCTAAAAAGGTTGATTTTGACTACGTTACACATGATTATGTAAAATATGTGGAACAACAATTAAACAACAGACCAAGAAAAAGATTTGGCTATTTGTCTCCAAATCAGATTGTTTCGAAAGTTTGGAATACACTCGAAAAAAGCGGGTGATAACTTTGGGAGCCGTCCCATCGAGCTCAAAAAAGTTATCCTCGATTTTTTCGCCAAACATACTTAATGAACTAAAAAATTAAAAATAACTAAAGTTGCATTTACAACTTGAATTCAGCAATTTAAAAGTTTTGAGTTAACAATTATCTTACCGCCACTAATTTTGAACTCGAATAAGCTAGTTTTGAATCAGACACAGAAACAACATATACTCCTGAACTTGGGACATCAAACACGGAAATCATATCTTCAATATTCATATCAATCAACTGCACACCCAACAAATTGAAAATGGATACTTTTATCTCACTATTTAACTCATTATTGTAGCGAAACAGTATTTTATTCTTATCGACTGACGAAACAGAAAATGGATAATCAACAGACTTGTCAACATTTTCTAAAGCTGTAGGTGCATTAAGATCACCAAACAATTTAAATTCAGAGAACTGCATAACATCATCTCCATCGTTAGCAAACACTTTCAGTGCATAGTATTTATATGGTAGCGGATTACTAACAGAGAAAGCAGTTCCCGCAAAATTATTCTTTGGTAAATTGGCATTATCAACTGCATCTATAGTTGTCCAATTCTCTCCATCGTTGGATCCACTCAATACCCATTTCTGTGGATTTCGCCCTTCATTCTCAGCAGTATCATTCCCGGTAAAAACAGCATACCATCTCAATGTTACAGGACGTTTCATAGTCCAAGCTATAGTTGCCGGTAACAATTCAGTACAGTATTTAGTAGAATTTGTTCCATCTAAAGCACGATAAGGAGATTCGTTAACAGAAGCAGCAGCTGTTCCAGTCACCGATTTATCAATAAGCTGACTTAACAAAGATGTTTGGTTAATTACAAAGTTAAGATTTTCTCTGTTACCACCATTTGTAGATTCTACATCCTCACTCAAATCAGGAAGTGACACTGTTTTGAAATAAGAGCGATAACTTGGAACTGTTTCAGAGATCAATTCCCCGTTTTCAACTGTTATCTTATGAGTATCTGGATCAGCAAACAACGTTTTTACATTATTTGTAGCATTAATAACACCTTCATATTTAGTCAAATTATTATCCTTTGCATTTTCGCGCGAATTGCAATACAATGCCAAAGGAGCCTTTATAACGCTATATAAATCTTTAACGTCGTTGTATCCATGATGAGATGTTTGCACACAATCGCTCTTAAGTATATCTCCCGAAAACATCTTTAATAAGTTCGACTCTCCATTACCATATAAATCTCCGAGTAACATTATTTTTTTACCATCCATGGTTATTTGTAATATGGTAGAAGTGTCGTTAAAATTACTTATTTGAGACGCACCATCTGAAGACACCGCATCTTCGTGTGTAAATAAAACATCGAATGTAACACCTTGAAGCGAAAAACTTTGACCCGTATGGAGTTTCACGTATTTACAATTTGGATAATAAGTATTGAAAGTTTGCTTCATCAAAAATGTTCCAGAATCATAACCACCTCTTATAACATGATATGATGGGATATTGAATAAAACACTTTCAATATTGATTACATCGTGATATTGTTCTAAAAAAGGATAAGTCATATACACATGGTCGCCATGTGCATGAGAATAAAACCAAGCACGTATATTAATCGTTGTTCCAACTTCTTGCTCCGTAATTTTGTACATAAAATCCAACAATCCATCTAAAGCCGCTTGACTACTTTGACGCTCATGACCTGCATCCACTAAAAATAAACTATTGTCTTTTAATTTCATAATCAACATAGCACCACAATCTATTTTCCAATAATCTACTTTACTTGTTTGACCCTCGCCATGTGTATGATCTAAACTATAAAGATAAAATTCTGTGCCGCCCGAACCTTGCTCTATAGCGTCCAATTCTGAAAGTGCAGTTCGAGTTGAAATGTCTTGAATAATACGAACTTCTCTTTTAATTCCAGTATAATAAACATAATACAACTTGCTATCATTCATAAATGTATAAAACAAATTGTTTTCAATCTCATTTGTGTTTACTTGAGTAAAACCTGCATCGATAAGCGATTGAATGTAAGTAGTAAAAGTCGACTTATTAGTTTTGCTAATAACAACCATTTCAGAATCTTCCGATGTGGTTGACAATTGATCGACAGCCATACCTGGACCTGAATTATAAATACTACTTATTTCACCTCCAGGATAATCAGGAAAATTAGCGAACGGAATCACTGTATTTGCAAGTTTAACACTCTGACGTTTTTTAGAGAATTCACTTAAATTATTAGATGTTTTAGTTCCGCTAAAAGCTAAAACAGTATAACCAACGAAAACAATTAACAGTAGACATGTTTTTGTTAATGAGAATTTGAAATTTAAAGACATTTTATTAAAGTTTTAAAGATTTAGTTTTTATTTAATATTTCAATAAAGTAAAATAACGTTCGTGTAATCAGTTCGACATCACTTTATAAAATTTGTTGTTTGCATTTTTGGAAACAGAAACGATAGATACACCAGCTACATTGAAAGATTCCAAAGCTGAGTTTAGGTGTCTTTTTTCTTTTATGACTCCTGTTATATCGTATATAGTTACTTGTGATTGCAGAGCATTTATCACAAAAATTTGACCGTTTTTTGAATACACTTTTATTGCTGAGTCAGCTGTATTTACTCCATCTTGTACCGATGTGTTTGATTCTTCCGAAAGATCAACGATATATAACAAATCACCTCTTTCGCCACTTTGATTTCCTTCGGTAGGTAAAAAAGAAGTAACTACAAATTTATCTTCACCAATAGAAGTAATCCCTGGATTGGCAAAAGAGCTAGAACCTTTTGCTGTTTCTGGACTTAAAGTATAATAAAAAGCTCCATCGCCCAACAACAATCTCCAACTGCTCCAATCATTTGAAGTTATTTGTGCTTCCTGCAAAACATAATCGCCATCATAGCTAAAACCACTTCGTCCACCAATATTCCCTGAATAACCCATCAATTGAATATTGTAATTAGAAACCTCATCTTTCCAAGCTCTCCAATTCGTAAAGTCTTTCAAAATACCTACTGCATTCTGATCATGAACACCGTTGTCATAAAAATGAAATCCTATAACAATATGAGATGACTCCGGTACATCACCAATCACTGTACGAATATCAGGAGTTCCCTCAGCTAAAGTTGAAAAAATTTGAGGGAGAGAAATATCGTTTGATGCACTATTTATTATTAAATTCTCATAACAAGAAAAAAAACGAACTCGCATATTATTCGAACCGACAACAGCGTCTTCCTCATTCGCTACAATATAGCCATCACCCCATTTTTTGATATCACCCTGATGCGAACGATCACCAATATCAGCAATATAAGTCCATGTTTTTAAATTATTACTACCAGCCAATTTCAATACAAAGTGATTGCTACTAACCTGAGAATGATAAACACCCAAATACTTGAAAGCACTTTCATTAGCTTCCACAATTTTCAAAACATCCATACCCGACTGCTGATTGTCCTTTAAATCAAAAACTGCTTTCGAAGATCGAACAGAATTTAAATTATCAACTTTCAGCATAAATGATTCGTTTTGTTCAAACCACCATTGATAAGCGATATTTAAATTGCGAGCATTGGAATACGATTGTAAAGTCGATACACTAAAATCTGTGTTCTTATTATTCAGCGTAATCAAGGTGTTTCGCTCATCATCCAAGGACATATTAGTCAGATCGGTAGCAGAAAGTCGAGTATCTAATAAAAACTTATACATTAAAGCCGACCACGCCAATTCATCATCATTAAGGCTCTCCAAGAAAGAAGAGGAATCGCTACATTTAGTTCCCATAGAAGAAACAAAGAAATCGCGCAACTCAGTGTACAATTTCGACATTATTTCAGGAGGCGTAAGCCAAGATGTATATAATAATGTTTTGACAAGTATAGACTCATTTTGGGAAGCAGAAATTTTATGTACATCAACAGCAGAAGCAATATTTTCTTTCTCTGCAAAAAGATGTAAACTGCTTACTATAAATAGTAATGCAATAATATAATTAATCTGTTTCATTCTTCTAGTTTAATTCGTTCTCATTGCTTTATGGATATACAACCCTGACTACAATAACAGTTTAGTCGATCCGATTATCAAAAAGAATTACTTTTTTCATAAATGTTTCAATCAATACCTTAACCCTACAACTACAGGATAATGATTAGAAGGCAATCTAGGTGTAGCTTGCTGAACTGAGATTTCTTCGGGGAAATTTTCAGGATGAGAAGATATCCCATCAGCATCAGTCCAATAGTTATCAGTTAAAATCCCATAGCGAGTGGGTTTAAAATCTTTTGAAATAAAGACATGATCAATACGCTGAGTTGTTACAGTATTCAAGCCAAAAAGATTAACCGTTCCATTAGTCGCTAATTTAACAGGTGAAAGCGTATAGCTATCATCCAGAATATCAGACGAATCAATCAGCGTATAAGTTTCACTATTTTGGTCAACATTAAAATCTCCAGTAAGAATTAAAGGAGCATCATTTGCAATTTCAGCGATTTTTTGCAACACTAATTTTGCACTCTCCCCACGAGCCGTTTCCCCTATGTGGTCAAAATGGACATTAAAAGCATAAAATTGAAAGCCAGTGGAAAGTTCTTTAAACTTTCCCCATGTACAGATTCTGTTCGTAGACGCATCCCAACCTATACTTGGTTCATCAGGAGTTTCCGACAACCAAAAATCCCCGTTATCTAGAAGTTTATAACGACTTGTTTTATAAAAAATAGCCGAATACTCATCATCGGTAGGATTTGTGCCTCCACCACGTCCTATTGCATCATATTCAAACTCTAATAATGCATTTTTTAAGTCATTCACTTGATTTAGTTCACACTCTTGAGTGCCCATAATGTCAAAATCGTGAAAAATAATCAAAGTAGAAATAAGCTCTAAACGATTAGCCCAACTGTTACCTATGTCCAGGTCGTCAGTATAATCACTTTGCATATTAAAAGATGCAACTTTCATCTCTCCATTTTGAGCAAACACTCCAAAAACGAAAAGAAAAGCAAATATCAAAATTAAATTTAGCTTTCTCATTTTATAAAAAATCTTATTCTATTTACCCTAATCTCTCTATCAAAACAATTTTAGCATCTTAGCTCGATTATCTAAATTTTAAAACTCCAACTCCACCATTACAGGATAATGGTCGGAAGGCAAACGAGTAGTTGCTTCCTGAATTAAAATATCATCAGGTAAATCCACTGTATCAAGATATTCACCAGTTGTATCAGTCCAGTAATGATCAGTAAAAATGCCATATCGCAATGGAATAAAATGTTCAGTTATAAACACATGATCAATTCGCTGAGGGGTTATATTTTTCACATCGAACGAATTTGAAGTTCCCGTAGGATTATATACTATAGGTGCCGTCAGGAAACTATCAGAGAACAAACACGACAACGGGTCAGTAATAACAGCATAACCATCGCTATGTTGATCTACATTAAAATCACCTGTAAGCACTGTCGGTTTTCCATCAGCAATCTGACGAACTTTTTCCACAACAAGTTCTGAACTATACTTTCGGGCAGTAACTCCCACATGATCCAAGTGAAGGTTAAATGCGAAAAACACAAGTCCAGTTGATTGTTCTTCAAACTTTCCCCATGTACAAATTCGATTTAAGGCTGCATCCCAACCTTTACTTGGCACATCAGGCGTTTGCGACAACCAGAAATTTCCACTATCAAGAAGTTTAAAACGTTCCTTTTTATAAAAAATAGCTGAGAACTCATCATCGGTAGGATAGCTGCCGCGTCCACGTCCAATATAATTATAATTGAAACGAGCAAGTGAGTCACGTAAACCAAGTATCTGATTGCTTTTACATTCTTGTGTACCAATAATATCCAAATCATGAAAAAGAATCATATTAGCAATTACTGGCAAACGATTTACCCAAGCGTTACCTTCATTAGCATCACTTGCATTATCGTTACGCACATTGAAAGATGAAACTTTTATGCGTCGATTTTCGGATAGCTGAAGTGCACCAACATTCATCGGAATTGTAAAAGTGTAAGATTCAGTTGAGCTTAAATCAACATCGACTGTTCCAATACTATAACCAGCTTTCACACTAAATTCTAATTCAACATCATCAACCACAAAACTCGTATTTTCTTTTACAGATAAAATGCCATCTTCAGAAATTGAAACATTGGGATTGGTACTTATAAACTGTAAAAGATTATATCCATGAGAAGTAGGTAGGTATTCATTTAAGTTTATTGGCGTTGATCGTGTAAGAGTCTTTTCAATCGGAGGATTAAAAACTGTTATTTCTCTTTCAAGCTCTTGCCATTTTAAGCGTGGGTAGCCTAGATCGGGCATAGTCCAAACATCCTCAAAATCCCAACCGAGCGTTGACTCATAAAAGTTCTGTGTTTGAGCAATTTCAGGGGAAACATCCGCACCATCCAAGCTACTAGCATCGTCCGAAATTCTGGTGGTCAGAAAATTCGGATCACCAATTAAAGTACTCGAAAGCGAATAGTTTTGTATTAATGTGATTTCCTTATCACCATCGTGAATAATCCGGTACAAACCAGAATTGTTTGTTGCACTTAGAGAAGGTGCAAGATTGACACAATAAGTTACCTTCATAAAATCATCGGTTTCATCTACTAAACCAACAATACCATTAGCACGTTTGGTTGCATTTACGGTTCCAGAAAAATATGACTTTGTGAGCTCTGAACATTCAGTAACACCAACTAATCCACCCGACTGAGTCATAGTTTCAATTTTAGAGCTAGAGTAACAGTTGCGAATAACAGTTGCCTCCTGCGCTCGTCCACAGATAGAGCCTACATGGTCAACCCCATTTACGACACCATTACTAGTGTAGCACTCCTCAAATACTGTAGCAACCGCATTTCCAACAATTATCCCCACTTGTTTTGCTCCCGTAATTTGGACATTTTCAAAACCTAATTTTTTTATGATTGCTCCATTTGAAGTTTTAAAAAGTCCAACCGAATTTGTTGAACTATTGTTGAACATCAAGCCACGAATTATATGTCCATTCCCATCAAGCTGACCTTTAAATTCGTCAAGAGGCATCCATGCTTGATCTGACAAATCTATATCATCAGTAAGTATATAAGTCGCACTTAGGTCGTTTGATATAGCTTCTAGACCTATACGATCGGCAATTTGAATTTGTGCTACTAACACTATAGCAGTCAAATTTAAAATAAATATAAGAATAGATTTCTTTGCAATCATTTTTTGTGATTATTTCTTGTTTATTCAACAATTAATTTTTGATTTTCATTATTAAAATTCACAACATAAACGCCTGGAGTAATATAATTCATTGTAATTGTTTGACTTTCCCCAACAAAATAATCTTCATAAACCATCACACCCTGCAAATTGTAAACCCTCACAACACCATTTTTATCAGAACTCATTATAAGCGAATTGTTTTTTCTCAAAAAGTTAGTATTTAAACTAAAACCATTTTCTTTTACTACATTTTGAACCAAACTAGGTACTTCTTGACCGAAAACCTCAAACTGATAAATTTGAATAAGCCCTGTAGTTCGAGAACGAGGAACTTCAAGTTTTACATATCTAACTCCATTAGCAATAAGGTCATCTACTTTCACATCAACATCTGTTCTGTCCTCAGCATAAGCATCAATTATTTTTGTCCAACAAGTATTTTCATCTATATTCGCCCCAATTTTGCTAATATCTGGCAAATCAGGACTAACATATACATTATAACCCATCAAATTTGATCCATCAGGAATCAAGGTTCTTGCATCATGCAGACGAAATTTATTTATATTATAGTTATTTTCTAAATCAATTACCACCCAACTCAAACTATCAGTGGGTCTAGGTCGGTTTGTATACCATAAGCTTTCAACATTCGTAGTATTTCCATCCAACAAATTTAAAGGACTATTATAATAACTTGAATTAGCATTAAAAGCTAAAACTGTTTTTCCTACACTTACCGATTCTCGCTCAATCTTTTCTGAAATTTCCCCATAAATATCTAAACCATAAATACGTACACCATTATCCCATGTGTTATCAGATTTCATTCCAGGCGAGCACACGAGTTTAACAAATCGCACACTATCCACATCATTAAGTTCAATTTTCTTAATGTCAATATCACCTTCATCCACACCACTATAAACTTTTCGCCATTGACAATTCATGGGGTTCTCAGAACTAACGTACACGGAGTATTCTTGTACATTCGCATAGTTTTCAGATACAGTTCCCACATCTCGAAATTCAATTTTGTCAATACTATACGTATCAGTAAATTCAAAAATCACCCAAGGAAACCAATTGCTGTTATTATACCAACGTTTCGAACTATTCAAGTCCAAGTTATTGTATAATAAATTAAAAGCAAGGTTTGATGTTCCAACAACTTGACCGCTGTGCGCATAAACACTTACATATTGCTTACCTATTCCATTACTCGGAGTTTTTGGGACTAAATCAGTAGCAGATAACTGACTAAGACAAAAAATGGCAATATTTATTAACAATAATTTCTTCATTAGCTATTTGATTAAAAAAACTTTTTAAATACAAAAGTTCTAGCACAAATGGATTTATATATTTTGAATAAATGAAATCCACACTAGAGCTCAATCACAAAGCTCTAGTGTGGATTGTTTTTAAACTTTATTTTTTTATCAATTTTTCAGAATAAATATAGTTTTCTGATTTAAGTGACACAAGGTACATTCCTTGTTGTAATTCACTTAAATTCAAGCTTGTATTTCCAGGCTGAACAGTTTGAGTATGCAAAATAAGTCCTTTAAAATCGCAGATAGTCAATTGACTTTCTTCAGGTGCAAAAACCATAACATTATCTGTTGCTGGATTAGGATATAAACTCAAAATATCTCTTTCAACATTCTTTACTGCAACTTTGAATGTTCCAAACAATTCCCATTCGGCAAGTTGAAAACCACGTGCAGCAGATTTCTTTTCACTCACAAAAAGTCGGAAATACTTATACTCAGTACTAGTCGATATTTGAAAAACTTTCTTTTCACTACGACTATCGAAAGCCACACCCGTTTGTGCATCTAATTCTGTCCAGTTTTCATCATCATTTGATCCTTGCAATACCCAATCTTTAGGGTCGTTGTTTGGATTATCATTGCTAGAAGTCAATGTGTAAGAAGTCAATAAAGCTGGTGACACAGATTCATACTTAAACCATATACCATCACCAAAACTTGTAGTTGATATATTCGTAAGATATTTAGTTGTTTCGTTGTTATCGGTTAAGTAACTTAATACCGAGCCAGGATCTGCATCAACAGATGCTGTAAGAACGCCTCCATTGTCTGTTATATCATCCGAATATTCATTAAACTCACCAAATAATTGCCACTCTCCAAGTTGAACACTTTTCCCATCTGAATTGCTTATTACATCCAGTTTATAATAACTATATTTCTCTGTATTAGAACATACATAATAATTCGTAGTATAACGATATGAGAATACCTGATCTTTCTGATAATCAATTAATGTCCAGTTTTTATTGTCTTTAGAGCCATACAATTTCCACTCTTTAGGGTCACGCTCCGGAGCATCATTCGCCGAAGTCAGACTATATGCATTAAGTTTTACCGGGCGAGCAGACTGATACACAGACCAGAAAGTTTTACGATAATCAATACAGTATTTCCCAGCTTTATCTTTGTCAATCAATTTCGTAAACCTTTCATCAATATTTTTATCTACATCGTAATTCCCAACAAATTGAGCAGTTATTATACCACCCGGATTATATGTAACATCATATGCACTTACTGAAACTCCAATTAACTCCCAATCAGAAATATTTACTTTATTAGATGTTGCGTTTTTTGCATCACTAACAGTTAATTTAAAATAACTATATGCATTGGAATTAGTTCTAATATATGTATGTTTCGAGAATCTTGATTCAAATACTTCATCAGTTCTTCTATCAATCAGGCTCCAGGACTGTCCATCTTTTGAGCCCTGTAGTATCCATGATTTAGGATCTGAATCATCATTTTCACCAGAAGATGAAATTGAATAACCCTGCATTTGAACCGGAACTCTTGTTTTGCAAATAATTTCAGCAGGCAAATCTGTGAAATCAATACTACAGTTTGTTTCAGGATTATTATCATTTAGTTTAGAAAGGGTTATAGAATCAACCCCAAAAGAAGATAAATCTCCAGTTTGAATGAAATTTTGATAATATGGATCAAAATATAAATCTCCAAACAATTGCCATTCTGACAATTGAGTGTTTGTACTCCCATTTGCAGACAAAACATTCAGTTTAAAACACTTGTAACCTACTACCGAACTACATAAATAGGTTTGTGTAACATTTCGTTCTGAAAACAACTGATTATCTTGTTCATCTATAACAGTCCAATTGGAGTTATCATCAGAACCATATAATACCCAACTTTTAGGATCACTTGAGGCATTATTATCTGCACTGGAAAGAGTGTACGATGTGAGCTTGTATCTTGCAGTCGCATCATATTGAACCCAAAAATCAGTCTGACCATTAACCTGGTATTTAGTTCCGATAGATTTATCAATTAAATTTTCCACTCCAGAAGTATATTGCACAGAAAGAACACCTCCATCTGCTGTAATATCATTTTCAGAAATTGAAGAACCAAATATTTGCCATTCAGAAAGACATAATTTATTGGAGTTTCCCATTATTGCTATTAGCACGAGGCGGAAAAAGGAATAGGTTTGTGAACTGTTTCCAATTCCATATTTTTTCATAGAATTGCGAGTTCCAAATGTTTGATTAGTCTGTGTATCCAAATCAACCCAATTTTGACCATCCTCTGATGCCTGCAATTTCCAGGTAGAAGGATCATAGTCTGAACTTCCAGCCCCTGAAACTAACATATAGCTTTTCGGATTTACAGGAACTTTAGAATTGTATGTCAATACTAATGAACTTCCTGTTGTGAAGGATGACTTATATTCTGTACTTATCTTATTATCAATTAAATTCAGAATATTTGTTTGAGTTATGGATGAATTTATACTACCTCCATTATCAGTAATATCTGAAAAAACTACACTGGAGCTAACAAATTTGAAAGATTTGAATCTTAATGAGTTTTTAATGCCTTTAAAAACTAAATAAACATTGTTTTTACCATCTAATGGAATATCTAAATCACCTATAATAGTTTTCCATGAAGAATTTGAAGCTGGAATCTGAACCGTTGATAGTAGCGACCCTGTTGGTGAACCCAATCTGATTTCAACAGAACGTTCTGTTGCATCATTTAAAACCTCAAACTCAATTTGAGTTGCAAATTTATTTTTACAATCAACATTATTATAACCAAGATATGCATCCTCTTCGATAGATGTAATCTCGAGTTTTTCGCCTTCCGTATTATTTTCAGATGCAACCTTACTGATATAATTAAAGCTACCAGCCTGTATAGTTGAAAAAGCATCTTTATAAATAGTATTAAGATCCAAAGGAGCATTCATCACTGCCGAAACAGCCGTAAAAGAGCCAAAGCCATCAGTATAATCTTTTTCTTTGGCTTTTTCATGCCACGATGTCCATGTAATACCATCCGAATTGCGATTGTTATATACATGAACCGCATTTTTTTGCATCCAACTACCAGCATCCACTTGGCCAAGATCGGTAACAAAGCGGCGAACATATCTCATTAAAATACCTTTAAACCCAGGTAAATCAGAAGTCTCACCACCTTCAACAGAAACAATTCCAGAACTATTACACAAATTGTTTTCAGTAAATTGCATAATCATTTTTGCATCTTCTTTATACATTTCATCACCATAATGATTGTAAAGCATAAGGGCTGCACCCAAATACGTTCCTTGATTATATGTAGATGCCCAGTTATTGCTAAAGTGATCGTAAACACGACCACTGGCTGGCTCATACAGATGAATTCTCTGACTAGCATAAAGCATTTTAGCTTTAGTAAAATATGTTTCAACACCAGTAGCAATTCCCAAATAGCAGGCGGCTATTTCTGCAGGTCCATTCACACAAGAAGTCGTTCCACCCTGTCCTTCTTTCCATCGAAGCAAATAATACAAATCATCAACTTTATACAACGCCCGACGATACATATTATCAAAGTTGGTACGCGCAATACTCAGGTAATTCAGATCACCGTTACCAAACATAAAATAAGCCCGGACACTTGCTAGTACTGCCCATGCAATATCATCATTAAAATCATTCCCCATCCAGTTTGTACTCTGTCTATTTATAAAGTTTTTATATATTGCTTCAAACATCGTTTTATATTCTTCCTTCCCGGTTGCCTCGTAGGCATCGAGAATTACTTCCATATTTTCTGCTAAGCCCCAAAAACCAGATGAATTAACTTCTCCTGCATAATACCTATCTTTCCAAGATTGCATCATTTCAGTTCTAATCTCAGGCGATAAAACATTAGGTACATCATCGACTTTCTCAAATGTCCAAATCTGACGATTATCAGCAGGCTCAACCAAAGCATTTATACGTAAAGGAGCACCATCATCATCCAACTGGCTTCCATATTGAAGTTCTAAATAACCACCTTTACCCTCATTAAAGATATAAAAACTATTATCCGATCCCTCTACAGGAACCAAAGACCAACGATAACTAGAAGAAGTTCCTAAAGAACTTTGAACAATAGATGTTGCACTTGCGGCATAGAGTCTTTTTTCGGAATATGCATTATCAATATAAAAGTCACCATCACCCGCATCAGTAATTCTCCAACGTTGCGAATTTACCTTAGTTTCAGTCCAGACAAAAACCTTGGCATTTTCTTCGAGCGAAGAATTTTCGGTAGTAAGTACCCTGTTTCCGGTGTAATTGGAGGTTATTTTATAAACGTTACCAGAGCTGATTATTGTTGCAGACACAAGCTGTAACAGTAATAAAAATAAAAAAGAAAAAGAGAAAAGTCGTTTCATACAATATTAGATTTAATTATAGACACTAATTACCACAAATATAATATGAGTAATTGATAAGACAATTATAATTATTTATGGATTTCATTTTTGGCGAAGAAATAAACAAGTATGGCAAAATTATTTACTCAATAGAGATGAATATTAATTTTGAATCTCAAATAACATCTATTGGATACACTAATAACAAAAAAATCAGAAATCACATATTCACTAGCTGAAATATACAAAAGTCTCAATCCTAAAAAAAGGACTAAGACCTTATCTTCAAAAAGCACAAGAATAGGTTATTTGAAAATTCAATTAGTAAATGCAACTTTGTAGACAAAATAGGAAAGTTTGTTTTTTTCAGAGCCAGGAGGAATAACTCCCCCTTGCCCTGATGGAAAAAATGAACTATATTGTCTACCGACCAAAG
>JAVEXN010000071.1:0-3609 GCA_034004015.1 Paludibacter sp. | reverse complement strand
TTTTTCGAATATTCATTTTTAAAAATACTCATGGCCATTTCAAGTTTCCCCTCAAGATGGTCGTTGAGTTTTTGCATCATTAGCAGCGATATTTCTTCGTGACTGATACCTTCGACCAGACTATGCTCCAGTGCATGCGAAAACGGCCCGTGTCCTATGTCGTGCAAGAGGATACAGGCGCGCACAGCTTCGGCTTCGGGAGGCGTTATTTCGTGCCCCTGCTGGCGAAGTTGTGAAATGGCTTCGCCCATTAGATGCATTGCACCCAAAGAATGTTGCATGCGGGTATGTTGTGCTCCGGGATATACGAACGACGAAAGTCCTAACTGCTTGATGCGGTGCAATCTCTGAAAATACGGATGCTGAATAATATCGTACAGAAAATCGTTAGGGATATTGATAAACCCGAATACCGGGTCGTTGATAATTTTTCGTTTGTTGGGCTTCTTCATTGAATATGAATTATGAACCTGCAAAAATAGTGATAATATTTTGGATGCCATATTTTCAGGAACTTATAATGCCATTGGTTTTGTAAATATAACAAAGCAGCACTACCGGAGAGCGAACTCCCGTAGTGCTGCAAGGTTAACTAAACGGCACAATCTGTTTTACGCGAGTGGCAGGTAAACCGACTTGGTTACTTTGCTGCCATCGGCACGTGTAGCAAACAGATATACACCCAGGACGTCGTCGGCAACCACACCTTCCATTGGAATCAGAATAGTTGCCTCAGCACCGTCACCACGCGGCTGACGCTCAATCCACAACTCACCTGTACGGGTAAGTGCCAGCGCCACCATAATGTCGGTGCTACGATTCACCTGATTTTTGAGCGATGGCTTGTAGCCAATGCGAACACCCTCAGCCGAAATGCTTGCCGACTTTACAATCAGCGGAGCCATAGTGCCATTTGCCACCACCAGCTTTGAGTAATCCACAGCAGCCTCAGTGCCGCTCTTGTCAATTGCCGACTTCAGATTAACTGCCATAAAAGCAGCAAATACTGAAGTTTCAGAGTCACGCTGTACAAATCCCTCTTCAGGAATACTGCCCAGCATGGGGAACAGTTGGCCGATAAGTTTAAATCCTCCGCGCTGCATTTGCTGCGCTTCCGAATTTGCGTCCCGACCTCCGAACGCTGTCGCCCGTACAATGTTTTTCGAACCCAATGACGAAGTAACAAAGTTACCCATCGTACCGGACATTTTTCCAGTCATCGGATTCTGACTTATAGCCATCTTTTTGGCATATTTTGTCTTAAACATTACGTTGCAAAGGTAGGGTAGCCGCAACGCTCTGTCATTAACCTAATGTTGAACCTAACCTTAGATATATATATCCGGCACAAAACAAAAGCGCTAAATATCTTTTTAATAGACATTTAGCGCTGCAATTATTTTGTGAATTTTATTGCGTATTTTTTTGAGTCCGTGAGGCTTGCCTTAAAATTTCACCTGAATCTCACCGAATCTCCGTAGTAACTCAGGCAGCTGAATACAATTAATGCCGATTGCATTGCAGATAGTGGGAATCTTTTTATACATTTTATCATCATTGCCTGCTGACGATTCTTCGGAAACCACAGTAACGGGTTTGCCAAGTTTGTTTTGAGTATAAGCATACAAAATAATCTTAGCATCGGCATTTTCAAGATAGGCCGTTTTTCGGGCTTCATATTCTTCAACTGTCAGGTATAATTTGCCAACAACTGCAAAGTTAATAAATTGATTGTCAAGCATATTGAAAAATGCTTTGGGTGGAAATAATTCGTTGGTTTTTGTTTGAGTCTTTTTGTCTGCAAGAAAAGGTAACTCTTTCAACACAATGCCTCCTGCCACATATCCACATTCCTCGGCTACTTTATCGGGCACAACGATTTCACCTGATTCTACTTTTGATTGAAAAAGTTTTTTCAATTTATCATCAGTGTCGAATGGAAGGTAGTAACGAACCAGCGACAGAAGTGAACTTGTGTCGATAACTACTTTCATTGAAGATATTTTGGAAGTTTATCAGGTTGTATATTTAAAGTCCTGCAAAAATCATATTCATTTATAACACCTTCGTAATAGGCTGTTTGAAGCGTTGAGATAAGTAGAGTTGATTTTATGGGTTGTGCTACACGTGCATTGCTTTCTATACCAGCCAGTTTGTCCAATTCCCGTTGCTTCTTCAGTTTTGCCTCCTGTATGCGGAATTGTTCTTCAAAATCCTGTTTAATCTTTTGATAAATTGGATATGCAATTTTACCATCCAGCAACAACCGGGTATATAATGCCAAGCGACTTAAATGCGTTTTCTTCGATATCTCAGCTATCAATTCCATGTGGTAATCGTTGGAGGCGTTAGCCACAGTAAGCTGATTAATCGTATCGGCATATTTGCCGGCTAAAAAGTAAAATGCAAATTCGTTACACCAGTTTTCAATTTTGTTTGAAGTCTTGCCATACATATCAGCAAAGTCAATGCTTTCAACTTCTTCTTCATTTAGCAGATAATGCCCAAGTTCATGCGCAAGTGTGAAGATTTCCCTGCGGAGAGACGTTTGTTGCCGTTTTAGCACAATTACATTTGGAGCCAGGAAGAAACCATCAATATTTACCCGCTCTTTTTTATTCCATGTTTCCACAAATTCCGAAACCAAAATATCAGCTGAACCGAGTTGGTCTATAAACGATTTCAGAAAGTCGCGTTTTTCAGTTTTAAATTCGGGATATAAAGACTGAGAGACTGCATTGGCTGCCTGCTTTGGGTTTTGATTGATGGTAAACACAGGTACCTTGCGCGATAGCTGCACTTCCGAAAGCTTGGCAATAGCTGTAAAGTTATTCTTAAAGTCCTCGAAATGTGTAACAATCTTTTTCGACCCCAGATTCAGGTCAGAATTAAACTTTTCTTTCCTGAAAAAGATACTCGATTCTGACGACCGCTGCGGAGTGCGCGGGTCTAAATAGAAATTGATACCTTTTTTAAATACCTCATCTATCTTTTTCAGTAAACTAAGCTTTATCTCTTCTTTTTCCAGTTCCTCACGCACAATAGGCGTCTTCCGGTCTTCGTTTAGCAAAGCCAGCAACTCATCAACCGACATTTTGTACATGTCAAGCAAATAGTAAAGTCGTGATATGTTGTATTCTATGGTCAAGAAAGTAGTAGGGATTTTGGTGCAAAGATAATGAAAATATAATTCATTGTTTTCTAAACCTTATACCCAAATCTTTTGGGTATTACAAAGTTTTCAAACTCCTTGTTGAAAAAGTTGTCAGTCATACCTGCAATATAATCGCTTACGATCCTAAATGTCGGAGAAGTTTCCAAATAATCAATATTTCTTTGTTCTAAATAAAATTTTGATATCGATGTCTCTTTTCGATTGGACTCAATATCTTCATAATAATTATCAAAAAGGGTGTCAAACATATTTCTTATTTTGACATCTTGAGTAGTTTTTTTTGGGTTTTTATAAATTGCTTTATAACTAGGGTCTGCTGAAAAACAGCAAACCGATTGTCAATCAATATTATATCATTATTTTTGTGCAACCAACTGCAAGGAAATATGCCATTACCCCGTAAAAAGCGTGCACAAGTGCCTCAATATGTAAGT